>NZ_JAVFVV010000001.1 GCF_030929505.1 Mesorhizobium sp. LHD-90
ACTCCCAGCCGGCGCCGCGGGTCTCACCCTGGCGCCGATCGCCGGTGATGCGATGGCCGACGCGGTCGAACCGGCCGAGCTTCTTGATGTCGATGTGGATCATGTCGCCCGGCGCGTCGTGCTCGTAGCGACGCACCGGCTCGGCAGGCTCAAGGTCCTTCAGCCGCGACAGGCCAGCGCGCTTCAGCACGCGGCTCACCGTTGCCGGCGACACGGCGACCACACTGGCGATGTGCTTGCCCGTGAAGCGCTGGCGCCGCAGCGTCGCGATCTCGTCCGCAATCTCTGCCTTGGTCTGCCTTGGACTGAACTTCGGCCGCGACGGGCGGTCGGCCATGCCGGCACGGCCTTCCGCCTTGTAGCGCTCCACCCAACGCTTCACGATCTTCACCGTCACCGCGAATTGCAACGCTGCCTGGGCTTGGGAAAGGTCGCCTTCTATGACCGCAAGCGCCATCTCCTCTCGACGCAGCGGCGTGAGACGGGCATTCTTATGAATGTTCATTCGGACCCTCCGACGAATCTGAAGCGTGGTAACTCCAGTCTCCTCGGTCAGGTCCGAATGGACAACCTTCTGAAAGCCCACACCTAGACCTCCATGACGTCCGTCGCAGGCCGCTTCAGCTTCTGCTCGCGGAAGAAAATGAACAGGCCTGCGGCGATGATCACGGCTGCGCCGATCAGCATGTTCAGGCGCGGCACGTCGTCGAAGACCAGCCAGCCGAAAAGGACGGCCCAGAACAGCAACGTGTACTGGAACGGAACCACGGTCGCGGCGTCGGCAAGCTTGAGCGAGCGGTTGACGCAGACATGCGCGACCATCGCCACTACGCCGAGGAAGGCCAGCAGGAAGAGATCGAAACCGGTAGGCGTAACCCAGCCGAACGGCGCGGTGACCAGTCCGAGCAGGCCGGCGCCCGCCATCTGCCAGAACACCAGCGTGATGTCCGGCGTGCCGCGCAGCGCCCGCCCGCTGATCATCATGAAGGCGAAGGCAAGGCTGCCGCAGATCGAGATCAAGGCGGGCGCGGTCAACGTCGCGGCCGACGGTTCCAGCGCAATCAGCACACCGCAGAAACCGACAAAGATGGCCGTCCAGCGCCGCCAGCCCACTTTTTCGCCGAGCAGGAACGGCGACAGCGCCGCGACGTAGATCGGCGCCGCGAGCCAATAGGTCATGGCGTCGGCGAGCGGCATGTACATGACGGCGAAGTAGAAGGCGTAGACTTCGGCGGAGGACAGCAGGACCCGCATCGTCTGCAGCCCCGGCTGCTCGACCCTGACGATCGGCCGCAGGCCGTTCCGCCACAGAAAAGGCGCCAGCACCAGCAGCGCGGCCACGCTGCGGATCAGCAGGAGCTGTCCCACGGAATAAGTCGCGACCAGCCATTTGCCGAGCACGTCGTTGAGCGCAAACAGCAGGATGCCAGCGATCATCATCGCGATGCCGAGACGTGCCGCCGCGTTGCCGGTGGGAGAAGAATTCAAGATGAGGCAGCCCGTCCAAAACACATGACGGGCTCCAGTCAGTCCGCCGTGAGCACGACCTTTACGCTGCGGCTGCGGTCGAGCGCCAGCCGGAAAGCGTCTGGCGCATCGTGTAGCGGCCGTCTGGCCGTGACCAGCCGTTCGACATCGACAGCGCCCGACACAATCAGTTCGACCGCCCGCGAAAACTCCTCGCCGAAGCGGAAGGTTCCTTTGACATCGAGTTCCTTCGCCATCATCGCATTGGCCGGGGCCGGCACGTCGCCGCCCGGCAGGTTGCCGACCAGCACCACCGTGCCGCCGCGCCGCGCCGTGCGGATCGCCGAGCCGAGGCCGGCCGGCGTGCCGGAGATCTCGAAGGCGACGTCGACCGGATCGGCCGCCGTCACCTCGTCGAGAGGGGCCGTGCCGCCGCTGATGTCGACGACGCGGTCGGCGCCGAGCGCCTTGGCGAAGGCGAGCGGCGCGGCGGCGATGTCGATCATGGTGATGCGGCCGGCGCCCGCCAGCCTGGCGGCCAGCATGACCAGCAGGCCGATCGGCCCGGCGCCGAACAGCGCCACGTGACGGCCAGCTATATCGCCGGCGCGCGCCACCGCATGCAGCCCAACCGCAAGCGGCTCGGCAAGTGCTGCGGACGACAGGGCAAGAGTTTTCGGGACCTTCACGCATTGCGCGGGGATGGCGTCGAACAGGCTGGCGAAACCGCCCTGCATGTGTGGCGTCTTCGACGCCGAGCCCATGAAGTAGATGTTTTCGCAGAGGTTCGGCCGACCCTCGCGGCAGCGCTTGCAGTGTCCGCACCAGCGCGACGGATTGACGGCAACGTGGTCGCCAACCGAAAGGCCGGGCGCATCGCCGGCGATCTCGACGATCTCGCCGGCGACTTCATGCCCGAGGATAAGCGGCGAGGTCACGATGAAGTCGCCGGTTCGGGCGTGGCGGAAATAATGCATGTCGGAGCCGCATATGCCGCCGGCGCCGAATTTCACCCGCACCATGCCCGGCGAAAGCTGTCCGAGGTCGCGCTCGACGACGCGCAGGTCCTCCGGCGCGAACAGGGTGGCGGCGATTGCGGTCGCACTCATCGGATCAGGCCCATTTCGGTTGGCAGCCACAGTGCGATGGCGGGCACGAAGGTGATCAGCAGCAGCGCCACCAGCAGCGGCACCAGCCAGGGCAGGATCGCCATGGTGGTGCGCTCGACCGACAGCTTTGCCACGCGCGACAGCACGAACAGCACCATGCCGAGCGGCGGATGCAAGAGCCCGATCATCAGGTTGAGGGTCATGATCAGCCCGAAATGCACCGGATCGACGCCGTATTGCGCGGCAACAGGCAAGAGGATCGGCACCAGGATGGTGATCGCCGCGATGGTGTCGAGGAAGCAGCCAACCACCAGCATCAGGATGTTGACCAGGATCAGGAACACCCATTTGTTCTCGGTCAGCGCGAAGATGAAGGTCGAGAACACCTGCGCGGCCTGGCTCACCGTCAGCAGCCAGGCGAAGATCGAGGCGGCGGTGACGATAAACAGCACCGAGGCGGTGGTTTCGATGGTGTCGAAACTGGCCTTGGCGAGCGCCCGCAGCGTCATGGTGCGATAGCGCACCAGGCCGAGGAACAGCGACCAGATGACGGCGGCCATGGCGGCCTCAGTCGGCGTGAACCAACCCATGGTCATGCCGCCGATCAAGATCACCGGGGTCATCAGCGCCATCACCGCGGAGAAGTCGAAAAACCAGTCGAGGGCGACCAGGATCACCAGCGCGATGCCGACAGCGACATTGATCGACAGGCCGGCCAGCACCAAGAGGTAGACCGCCAGCGGGAAGGCGAGCACCACGACGATCTCGAGCCCGGCCTCGCCGAGCTTGCGGATGGAGAAAGGCGTATCGGAACCCCAGCCGCGCTTGTAGGCGAAGATGGCGACGGTGATCATCATCAGCAGCGTCATGACCACGCCGGGCAAAACGCCGGCCATGAACAGCGCGCCGATCGAGACATTGGCCATCATGCCGTAGATGACGAAGGGCAACGACGGCGGGAAGATCGGCCCGAGCGTCGCCGAGGCGGCGGTGACGCCGACGGCCGCCTCGACCGGATAGCCGTGGTCCTTCATCGCCTTGATCTCGATGGTGCCGATGCCGGCGGCATCGGCCAGCGCGGTGCCCGACATGCCGGAAAAGATCACCGAGCCGATAATGTTCACCTGCGCCAGGCCGCCCTTCATCCAGCCGACTAGGGCGAGCGCGAAGGTGTAGATGCGGCCGGTGACGCCGGCGATGTTCATCAGGTTGCCGGCCAGGATGAAGAACGGCACGGCCAGCAGCGGAAAGCTTTCGACGCCGGCGATCATGCGCTGCGCGGCGATGATGTCGGGTGCGACACCATAGATGACGAGGTAAAGCACCGATGCGACCGCCATCGACACGGCGACCGGCACGCCGATCAACATCAGGACAAGGAAGCCTCCGACGAGAAGCAGCATGGTTCAATTCTCCCCGACCGTTTCGAAGGCGCCGGGACGCTCCAGCACCGAATAGCCGCGTTTGTAATTGCCGATGGCGACCTGGATCGAGCGGATGAGCATCAGCACGAAACCGGCCAGGACGAGATAGAAGAACCAATGGCGCGGCAGGTCGACCGTGACCATGCGCTCGCGCGCCACGATCGCCACGTAGCGCCACATCAGCCAGCTCGCATAGGCGAAGAAGCCGATACGGATGACGTCGACGGAAAGCGCCAGAACCCGCCCGGCCCGCTCCGGCAGGTAATGGTAGAGCACGTCGACATGGATGTGCCGCGACAGGCGCACGCACATGGCCGAGCCGAGGAAGACCACCACCACCAGCGCGTTGATGGCGATCTCTTCCGTCCAGGCCAGGCTGTTGTTCAGCGCATAGCGGGTGAAGAACTGCAGGAAAACGCAGACCACCATGCCCCAGAACATGGCAAGCGTGATCCAGTCCTCGAAACCGTGATGCGAGAGGTCGACCGGCGCAGCCTCCTCCTCGAAGGCATGCGCGATCTCCTCGGCGGTGATCTGCGTGTGATGTTCCTCGGCCATCGGCTGGCACTCCGAAAGCTGGCGATTGACGGATTGTGCGGATGAAGATGGCCCGGCGCCAGAAGGGCGCCGGGCCAGGGAAAGATTACTGGATGGCGCGAATCGCTTCCCAGTCGGCCTTGTTGTAGCCGAACTCCTCGAAGGTCACCTTTTCCATGACGTTCTTCTCGAAGTCGGCGCGGTCGACCTCGGTGACGGTGAGGCCGCGATCCTTGAACACCTGCACAAGTTCCTTCTCGCGGGCGACGATCTTTTCCGTGGCGCGGGCGGCCGCCTCCTGCATGACTTCGGTGAAGATCTGCTTGTCCTCGTCGGAGAGCGAGGCCCAGCGCGACTGCGAAACGATGGTGTTGAGGTGGTCGACGATGTGGCCGGTGAGCACGATGTGCTTCTGCACCTCGAAGAACTTTTTCGCATCGATGGTGGTCAGCGGGTTCTCCTGCGCCTCGACCGTGCCGTTCTGCAGTGCCAGGTAGACCTCGGCGAAGGCGATTGGCGCGGTGTTGGCGCCGCAGGCGCGCGGCATGGCGAGATAGGCCGGCACGTCGGGCACGCGCATCTTCAGGCCGGCCATGTCGGCGCATTTTTCGATCGGCCGGTTCGAGGTGGTGTGGCGCGTGCCGTAATAGGTGGTGGCGGTGATGTGATGGCCGGAGACGTCCTCATAACCCTTGGTGAGCGCCTTGTAGGTGTCGCTCTTGGTGTATTTGAGCAAATGGTCGGCGTCGCGGAAGATGAAGGGGAAATAGGTGACGCCGATCGGCTTGTACTCGCGTGCCGCGAAGGACGAGCCGGAGATGATGACGTCGACGGTGCCCAGCGTCAGGCCCTGGTTGATGTCGGCCTCCTTGCCGAGCTGCGAGGCCGGGAATACGTCGACCTTGTAGCGCCCGTTGGTGCGCTTGGCGATCTCTTCGGCCGCCCACACGGACTCGGTGTGGAACGGCTCCGAGGTCTCGTAGACATGCGCCCATTTCAGCGTTTCCTGGGCGAGCGCCGCGGAAGCCGAGAGCGCCAGCGCGGCGACCGCGCCGAGGGCTGCTGCAAGACGGAATTTCATTACTTCTCTCCTCCTGAAGTTGATCTGCGAAAATACCGGCCGGTCAGATGGCGTGGCCGGACGCCGCCTCTTTGCTCTCCGACGCGGGCGCGACCGGCGCCATGTCCCGGAAACTGATCGAGAACCGTTCCTGCGATTTTCGCAGGTGGTCCTGCATCGCCTGCTTCGCACCCTTGGGGTCGCGGGCGGCGATGGCGTCGCGCACCAGCCGATGCTCCCGCAGCGCCGCGTCCCAGGTCGTCGGGTCCTCGAAATAGCTCGAAAGCCGCTCGAAGAACGGATTCATGCGCTGGTCGAACAGGTCGCCGATGACGCGTACCAGCACAGCATTGCCGAGGATCGAGGCGACGGTGGTGTGGAAGGCGCGGTCGAGCGACAGGGTGGTGTGGTTGGGATGCGCCTTGCCTTCCATGCGGCCCAGAATGTCGTCCAGCGCCGCGATGTCTGCCGGTGCTGCCAGCCGCGCAGCCGCCTCTGCCACCGCGCCCTCGACGAATTCGCGCGCCCGCAAGAGTTCGAACGGTCCCTCGTCGGTGGTCGGATTGGGGGGGATGCGCGACGGCTCGGTGACGTAGATGCCGGACCCGACGCGGATACGCACGCGGCCTTCGACCTCCAGCGCGATCAGCGCCTCGCGGATTGTCGGCCGCGAGATGCCCATGCGCTCGGCAAGCTCGCGCTCCGGCGGCAGGCGGTCGCCGACCGCGAACTCGCCGCTGTCGAAAAGCTGGCGCAGTTGCTCGGCGACCTGCCGGTAGAGCCGGCGCGGCACGATTGTCTCGATCGGCATGGCTGCCGTGTCCTCCGATGTCAGACCCGGCTCCCTCTCCGGTAAATTGGTCTGACCGATTGACCAGAAATGATTGAAGGGATGAGACAAGTCAAGTGGAAAGATTTTTGGCCTGTTTCCGGGCTTTGACCCCAATTGCTGAGGACGGAAGGATCACCCCATGGCGCCGGCGCCTGCAGTGACCAGATAGTCATCTCCCTGCGCATGTTGCTCGGGCCGCCCCGCTGACGGAATCCGATGCTATTCCGATCTAGGTATGATAATTTCACACTGATCTTAGCAGGAGGAATCATGTCCGCCACCGAAAAGCGCACCTTCAGCCTGCCCGCCGAGCAGGCTGCCTTCATCGACCGTCTCGTCGAATCCGGAGCCTACGCGACCAGCAGCGAGGTGATCCGCGCTGGCCTGCGCGCGTTGCAGGAACGCGACGCGGCAGTGGAACGCTGGCTGCGCGAAGAAGTCGTACCGACCTATGACGAAATCAAGGCCCACCCGGACAGGGTGATTTCAGGAGAGCAGTTGCTTGAAAACATCCGCCAACTCCATGCCATCCGCCTCAAGAGGGAAGCGTGAGACGAAGGACCGTTGATTACTCACTGCGCGCCAATCGGGATTTCGCTTGGATCTATGGCACCGTCGCCGAAGTTGGCGGCACAAGGATCGCCTTCAACTATGTACAGCGCGTCCGAGCATTCTGCGAAAAGCTCGAATACGGCTCCGAGCGGGGCACCCGGCGCGACGAGTTGCGGCCGGGGCTTCGTGTCGTCGGCTTCGAGCGTCGGATAAGCGTAGCATTCATGGTGGAGCCTGAACGCGTGGTGATCTTGCGCGTATTCTACGGCGGCATGGACTGGGAGAACGAATTCGGGGACAACGATTGACGCATTTCCCGTTGTCGGCATCCCGGTAGTCACGGGGCCACGCTCAGCCGCCAGATACCAGATATCGGTCAGCGACTGGCGGGCATCAGCATCAAGAAATTCAACCGCCCGCCCACCGCCCTGCCACCAGTTCCGGATCAAGCGTGAACAGTTCCTGTGCACGGCCGACGCCGCGCAGCGCATAGCGGCCGACCGACACCAGCTTTGCCCGTTCTTCCATCGGCAGCGTCTCGTGGAAGGCGGTCGAGAATAGCACGGGCTGGTCGACCGAGCCGCACATCGAGGCGATGCGGCTCACCTCGTTCACCGCCCGTCCCACCACGGTAAAGTCCAGGCGCTCGGCGCTGCCGATATTGCCGTAGAACACGTCGCCGATATGCAGGCCGAGATAGACGTCGGCGACCGGCACACCTTCGGCCATCCGCCGCTGGTGCAGTTCAGCCAGGCGCACGCGCATGTCCGCCTCGGCGCGCAGGGCGGCCATCGCCGCGTCGGTCGGCTTCACGCCGCCGAAGATCGCCAGGATGCCATCGCCGATCAGTTTCAGCACGTCGCCACCGGCCGCCTGGATCGCCGAGATGACGACGTCGGCATGGTCGTTGAGGAACGGGATGATCTGCCCGGACTCCATCGTCTCGGAATGGGTGGTGAAGCTTTTCAGATCGGAGAACCACAGCACCGCGTTGATCTTGTCGACCTGACCGCGGCCGATCTTGCCCTTCAGCACGCGCTGGCCGGGGTCGCGGCCGAGATAGGCCTCCACCAGCGCCTGCGATACGCGCACCAGCGAGGCCGACTTGATCGCCAGACCGAGCAGCGGCGTCAGGAAACGAAGCGCCGCGATCTCGGAATCGCTGAAGCCGTCTGGCTTCGCGGTCGTCCAGCGGGAGCCGATATTGTCCATCTCGCCCAGCACGGCGTCCGGTGCGAACATGTGCACCGTCGCAAAGTAGTCCGTCTGCCCCTCGGCACGGACATCCTCGATCGCGGAAAAACCCGCGGTCTCGCCTTCATGCAGCCGGCAGCGCAACTCGCCGCCGCCCTTCTGGAGCAGGTGGTGGAACGGGCTGTTGATCCAACCCTCGGAGGTGGCGCCGTCCGTCTCGCGCTTGAACTCGAGCAGTGGGTTTTCGTCAACCTCGTCCTCACGCCAGCGGAAGCCTCGGCCTTCATAGACCGGATGCAGCGTGTCGATGATCACGATGGCGCGGCCTATCGCCATGCCGGCGGCCTGGCAGCGCTCACAGAAGCCGTGCAGCAGCGCGACCTCCGTCTCGCCTTCCAGTCCCTTGGCCGCAAGCCACGCGGCTATCTTCTCGACGTCGCGCTGTTCCATGATGGCACTCTGCACAGCCGCGTGCGGCCGCGCAAGCGGCGCGCCGCCCGACTTGGATCGTCTACGATCTGGCTCCCCCTCACCCGCCTCCGCTTGCCTCGGGCGACCTCTCCCCAAGGGGAGAGGAGGTTTGCCGCAGCTGCGCAAATCCTTGCACCGATGAAAATCGGAGCGCCGACCTTGACGATCTCCTCTCCCTTTGGGGAGAGGTCGCCCGAGCGAAGCGGAGGGCGGGTGAGGGGGGTAGCGTCCCGCAAAACTCTCAGTGCAGCACGAGCAGGTCGTTGGACGAAAAGCTGATCTCCGCGCGCTCACCGACGGTCGGCGGCGGCGTGCTCGAATTGTTGAAGGTGTCGAGCGACACCACGCCGCCGCCCAGCCCGACCCGCACGCGGATCACCGAGCCCAGGAAATGCACGTCGGCGATCTGCCCTTGCAGGCTGGCGTCGTGACCGGGCTTCGGCCCCAGCGCGATTGTCTCCGGCCTGAGCGCCAGCGACAGCCGGTCGCCGGCCTTCGAGCCGTTGAGTTTTCCCTTCAGCGAAAGCTCCTGGCTGTCGATGCGCACCTTGCCGGAGGCGGCGTCGCTGACCACGCCCTCCAGCACGTTCAGCGTGCCGACGAAATTCGCCACGAATTTCGTCGCCGGGCGGTTGTAGATCTCGAAGGGCGTGCCGACCTGCTCGGCCTTGCCGCCATACATCACCACGATGCGGTCGGAGATCGACAGCGCCTCCTCCTGGTCGTGGGTGACGAAGATGGTGGTTATGCCGAGTTCCTTCTGGATCGAACGGATCTCGTCGCGCAGCGACACGCGCACCTTGGCGTCGAGCGCCGACAGCGGTTCGTCGAGCAGCAGCAGTTTCGGCTTCGGCGCCAGCGCGCGGGCCAACGCCACGCGCTGCTGCTGGCCGCCGGAGAGCTGGTAGGGATAGCGGCCGCCGAATTCCGGCAGTTTTATCAGGTTGAGCATTTCGGCGACGCGCCTTTCGGTCTCCGGTTTTGGAACGCCGGCCACCTTCAGCCCGAATGCCACGTTCTGCGCAACGGTCAGGTTGGGAAACAGCGCGTAGGCCTGGAACACCATGCCGATGTTGCGCTGGTTGGGCTTGAGATGCGTCACGTCCTTGCCGCCGATGACGATGCGCCCCGAGCTCGGCTCCTCGAAACCTGCGACCATGCGCAGAACGGTGGTCTTACCGCAGCCCGACGGGCCGAGGAAGGACACGAACTCGCCGCGTCCGACATCGAGGTTGAAATCCTCGACGACGGTCGTCGGGCCGAAGCTCTTGCGGACGTGTTCGATCTGGAGAAAGGGATCTGTCATTTTCGGTCCCGGAAATCAGTGCGATTGCGCCGGAGGCTTGGGTGCCAGCCGCGCCACGATCTGGATGAGGCCCATGCAGAGCCAGGTGATGCCGAAGGAGATCACCGCCAGCGCCGACGGCTCGTAGGCCTTGTTGGCGCCGACAAGCTGGAGATAGGGGCCGAAGGCGGGCCGGTTGAGCAGCGCGGCGAGCGTGAACTCCCCGATGACGATCGCGAAGGTGAGGAACGCGCCGGACAGCACCGCGACGAACACGTTCGGCAGGATGACCTTGGCGAAAATGGTTGTCCAGCCGGCGCCGAGCGACTGCGCCGCCTCGGTCAGCGTGGCGATGTCGATGGCCCGCAAGCCGGTATCCACCGCCCGGTACATGTAAGGCAGGGCCAGCGCCGTGTAGCCGAACATCAGCAGCACGTTTGTGCCCATCGCGGTCCCCGTCAAGGGCAGCCAGCTCGACGTGTTGTAGAGGCGGATATAGCCGAAGACGATGACAATGGCCGGTATCACCAGCGGCATCAGGGTGATGAACTCCACCACCGGCCGAAGAGCAGGCATCTTGAGCCGGACCCAATAGGCCGTCGGCACGACGAGCAGCACGCCGAAAACGATCGTGAACAGCGCCATGACCACCGAATAGGTGAAGGTCTCGCGGAACTGCGGGTCCGCAAGGACCGAAGCGTAGGCATCGAAGGAATAGACGCCGCGCCGCATCGACAGCGAGAACTCTGTCATGCCGACCAGCGGCAGGATGAAGATCAGCGATCCCAGCAGGAACGCGGTCCATGCGATCGCGCGCTTCATTTCTGCCACCGCTCGGTGCGGGCGCGCAGCCACAGATAGAGCGCGTTGGCGAGCCCGGTGATGACGATCATGCCGAATGCCAGCGCATATCCGAGCCCCGGACTGCCGAGCACGTCGCCGCGTATCTGGGAAAACAGCAGGATCGGCGCGATGTTGAGCTGTGGACCCGCCAGCGCGAAGGCGGTGGCGACCGCGCCAAATGAGTTGGCGAAGAGCAGTGCGAATGTTCCGAGCAGGGAAGGCAGCAGGATCGGGAACGCCACCATGCGCCAATACTGCGCGCCCGTCGCACCCAGGATTTCCGCCGCTTCGCGCCATTCTCGCCGCAAGGCGTCGAGCGCCGGCGTGATGATCAGGATCATCAGCGGCACCTGGAAGAACAGGTAAGTCGCAATCAGGCCCGTCGTGCTGAACAGGTTGAACCCGGTCGCCGCGCGCAGGTTGATGCCGAATTCCGTGCGCAGCCAGACGGTGATCAGGCCCGCCGGACCGACCGTAGCTATGAAGGCGAAAGCGAGCGGAAGGCCGGCGAAATTCGACGCCACGCCCGAGAAGGTCAGCAGCGGCGAGCGGATGAAGCGCGGCAGTCCCCCAAGAACGGTCGCGGCTGCCATCGCGAAACCAATCGCGCATCCAAGCAGCGCCGACCAGAAGCTTACGTAGATGGATACCCAATAGGCGTTGCGGATCGTCGGCGTGTTGAGACCGACGATATTAGCCAGCGTAAAGCCGCCATCTGGACCCCGGAATGCGCCAATTACGATCGAAAGCGCGGGCAAGATGAGAAACAGCAGGGCAAACAGGAAAAACGGCACTACGCCAAGCCACTGCGTTGGCAGGCGGCGCGAGAGAGACGTGGCTTGCGACATGCGTTCCGTGACCCCGCAGGAGGACGGATGCGGGCCGCCTAGGCGGCCCGCATCCGTCGGTCGATGGCTACTTCACGACATCGGCGCCGACGACCTTGTCCCAGCCTTCCTTCACGGCGGCTGAGTTGGCGTTGACGGCGTCGAGGCTCGGGAACACCGCCTTCTCGTAGGCTTCCGCCGGCGGCAGCTTGGCGAGCAGCTCCGCGGGAACGGCTTCCTTGGAAACCAGGTCGTTGAAGCGGATCGGGTGGCAATAACCCTTGAGCCAGCCGAGCTGTCCTTCGTCGCTGTAGAGATATTCCATCCAGAGCTTCGCCGCGTTCGGCTGCGGCGCGTAGGCGCTGATCGCCTGGACGTAGACGCCCGCGAGAGCCGCGTCCGAGGGAACGATAACGTCAACCGGCGGATTGCCGTTGAGCGTGTCCCGCCACGACAGCGCATTGTAGTCCCACGCGATGATGATCGGCGTGGTACCTTGGGCGAGCGTGCCCGCCTTGCCAACGACCGGGACGAAGTTGCCGGCCTCGTTCAGCTTCTTGAAGAATTCGAGACCCGCCTGTGCGGCCGCAGCGCCCGGCTCGGCTCCCTGCGCCATGCCGGCGGCGAGCACGCCGAGGATGGCCTGGTTCGAGGTGCGCGGGTCACCGGCGAGTGCGATCTGGCCGGCATATTCCGGCTTCAGGAGATCGGCGAAGGATTTGGGCGGGTTCGGAACCAGGTCCTTGTTCACCAGGAACGCCATCACGCCGTAGTAGTCACCGTACCAGTGGCCGTCTGCGTCCTTGGCGTCGGCGGGAATGGAATCCCACGTCTCGACCTTGTGCGGCTGAAGCAGACCCTCGGACTTCGCGGCGGGACCGAACGACAGGCCCACGTCGATGACGTCCGGAGCCTGCGGGCCCTTGTTGTCCTTGTTGGCGCGAATCGCCTCCACTTCGTCGGCGGAGCCGGCGTCGGGATTAAGTTCGTTGATGGCGATCTCAGGATATTTCGCCTTGAAGCCAGCGATCACGTCGCCGTAGCCGCACCAGCTATGGGGCAGCGCGATCGTGGTCAGCTTGCCTTCGGCCTTGGCCGCCGCGACCAGCTCGGCCGACGGCTCGGCCGACACGATCGCCGTCGTCACCATCAGCGACGCGGCCGCGAGGGAAAGTACCTTTCCCGTGAACTTGAACATGATTTTCTCCGTTGAGTTGACGCCGTTCGACGCCCCTGCTGCGGTTATTCTTGTCGTATGACAGTCGGATGAAGCCCGACTGCCCAACCCCTCCGAGGCGCAAAAACCTAACTACTTTTGTATTGCGCTAGCAATCGTTGCCATGATGTTTTTCCGGCTAAACAACACCCTCCCTGTCAGCTTGGTTACAGCCGGTCCCGCGCCGGCCGATATCTCTCAGAGCGTCCCCTTGATCGATGCGTCGAGAATCGCGAGCGCTGCCTCCTTGGTAAACGGCACCGGGTTGCTACCGGTGCTGGGATCGGCCACCGCCGACACCGCGATGAAGTCCTTCCGCTCGGCATCCATGTCGAGCCCCTTGATCAGGTTCGGCAGCGTGTGCGGCACTTTGAGCTCCTCGCGCAGCTTGAGGATGGCTTTCGCGAACCCGTCGAACCCGCCGTCGATGCCGAGATAGGCGGCGAGCCGGGCGAGCCGTTCCTCCACCGCCGGCCGGTTGAAGGCCAGCACGTAAGGCATGAACACGCCGTTGGTCATGCCGTGATGGGTGTCGTAGAGCGCGCCGATCGGATGCGACAGCGAGTGGATGGCGCCGAGCCCCTTCTGAAACGCCGTGGCGCCCATCGCGGCGGCCGCCATCATATGCGCCCTCGCCGTCAGGTCGTTGCCGTCCTTGTAGGCCTTCGGCAGGTTTTCCAGCACCAGCCGGATGCCTTCCAGCGCGATGCCGTCGGCCATCGGATGGTAGCCGGGCGCGCAATAGGCCTCCAGGCAATGCGCCAGCGCGTCCATGCCGGTGCCGACGGTGATGAAGGGCGGCATGCCGGTGGTCAGTTCCGGATCGGCGATCACGATCGCCGGCAACAGCTTCGGATGGAAGATGATCTTCTTTGTATGAGTCTTCTCGTCGGTCAGCACGCCGGCGCGGCCGACTTCCGACCCCGTGCCGGCCGTGGTCGGCACGGCGATGATCGGGGCGATGGCGTCCGAGTTCGCGCGCGTCCACCAGTCGCCGATGTCCTCGAAATCCCAGACCGGCCGCGTCTGCCCCGCCTGGAAGGCGATCAGTTTTCCGAGATCGAGCCCCGAGCCACCCCCGAAGGCGATCACGCCGTCATGTTTTCCCGCCTTGAAGGCCGCGATGCCAGCAGTGAGGTTGGCTTCCACCGGGTTCGGCTTGACGTCCGAAAACACAGCATACGGCACCTTCGCATCGTTGAGGATCTTAAGCGTACTCGCCACCACCGGCAGCTTTGCCAGCCCCGGATCGGTGACGAACAGCGGTTTTTTGATGCCGGCGGCGGCCAGCACCTCCGGTAATTCCTTGATGCGTCCGGCGCCGAAGCGGACGGTGGTCGGGTAGTTCCATTTGGAGACGAGGTTGGTCACTTCTTTTCTCGTTAGTTGATGAAGGTATTACGAACGCGCTTGGATTTTAGCATGTACAGGATTCCAATGCCGAAGAGCCCGACGGCTCGCCAAACACCGTTCAACACGACACCGAACAGTGACATCGCTCTCGTGTGAAGCAGGTCTCCGAAAAGGACCTTGGCGGCGATCACGTGTACGACAATGACAACGATGTTGATGGCCGCCCAAACCACATAAAAAGCCGGAAAGGATCGATCCTTTGTGAACATCAGGATCAAAAGGCCGGTCGGAAACAGAATTGACGTGATGACATATGCCGTGAATTCAGCCCCGAGAAAGTCGATATGCGACTTCGGCAGGATCTCCTTCATGAAGGCGACGAACACATCGAGATGAGCGAGGCCGGTCAGCGGCGCGGTCATCAACCCGATCATAACCAGAATCAGCCAGCCCCCAAGACCTTTGGGCTCGTCTATTGGCACTTGGGGCGGGGCGATTGTCATTCAGGTATCGGCGCGGTGGCCTCTCTCAGGTGAAAACTCTTCGGCCTCGTCAGATTGTCATAGCCGATGGCCGACAGCGCCGCGCCCTTGCCGGTGTCCTTCACGCCCGTCCACACCAGTGCCGGGTCGAGATAATCGCAGCGGTTCATGAACACCGTGCCGGTCTCGACGCGGTCGCCGATTGCCGCCGCATGGTCGGTGTCAACAGTCCAGATCGAAGCGGTCAGGCCGTAGGGGCTGTCGTTCATCAGCGCGATGGCCTCCTCGTCATTGCGCACCTTCATGATGCCGACGATGGGGCCAAAACTCTCCTCGCGCATGACCGACATCTGGTGGTCGACATTGGTTAGCACTTCCGGCGCCAGATAGGGCGAGCTTGCGACATCCTTGTCGACCTTCATATTGATATGCGCGGTCGCCCCCTTGCGCAGCGCCTCGGCCTTCTGCTCGCGGATCAGGTCGGCGAAGCGCGCCTGCGCCATCGGGCCCAGCGTGGTGCCGGCGTCGAGCGGATTGCCGACGACATAGTTCTTCGTCTCGGCGACAAAACCCTCGACGAATTCGTCATAGACCTTCTCGTGCACATAGACGCGCTCGATGCCGCAGCAGCACTGCCCGGAATTGTAGAACGCGCCATCGACCAGATTGGCCACCGCGTGGTCGAGTTTGGCGTCTGGCAGTACATAGGCCGGGTCCTTGCCGCCGAGTTCCAGCCCGAGCGTCATGAAGGTGCCGGCCGCGGCCTTCTCGATCGCCCGCCCGCCGGCCACCGAACCTGTGAAATTCACATGATCGATCTTGCCGGACCCAAGCAGCCTTTCCGTCTGGGCATGGTTCAGCACGACGTTCTGGAAAACATGCTTCGGCAGCCCCGCCGCCTCGAACGCTTTCGCAAAACGCTCGCCGACCAGCAAGGTCTGCGCCGCATGCTTCAAAATCACCGTCGAGCCGGCGATCAGCGCCGGCACGATGGTGTTGACCGCCGTCAGATACGGATAGTTCCACGGCGCGATCACCATGACGACGCCGAGCGGGTCTTTTTTCACATAGCGGCGAAAACCCTCCTTGGGGTTAGACGCCATCACCGGCGCCAGCGCCTGCTCGGCGATCTCGACCATGTAGGCGACGCGTTCCTTCACCCCGCCGAACTCGCCGCCGTAGCGGGTCGGGCGGCCCATCTGCCACGCGAGTTCCGGCACGATCTCGTCGGTCATTGCGACCAACGCCTCCAGCATCTTCAGCATGTAGCCGCAGCGCTCGGCGATCGACGTCTGCGCCCAGCCGACCTGCGCCGCTTTCGCCCTCTCGACGACGGCGTTCACCGCCTGGTCGGTAGCGACCGGCCGCTCCGCATAGATCGAGCCGTCGATGGGGGATTTGAGTTTGATGGTTTCCACGATTGGCGTCTCCGGTTGTTTTTGTTAGCAGGGTATCGCCTGCACATGGCCCTGTTCGGCGTAGTCGAGGATTTTGCGGTCGCGTGTCATGATGCGGTAGCCGTGCTCGCGTGCCGTCGCGATGATGATCCGGTCGGCCGGGTCGTTCGGTGGCGTTCCCGGCATGAACGACGAATCGATGAGAACGTTGGATGTCAATTCGGCAAGCGCGGAGTAAGGCGGCACGACGAGGCTGTCGAACCAGCCCTTCACCGTCATGGTGGTTGGATAGCGTCCTCGCGAGACAAGGCGCCCAACCTCCAAGGCGGTGATTGGTGAGATCATGACGGACACTCGTTGCGCAGCGCTCTCATTCAACGCTTGCACGGCTTCCGGTTCCAGCCGGGCGCCATCCGCGATCCACATCGCGGCGCAAGTATCGAGAAGAATGTTTCTATTCATCCTCGCGGGCTTCCTTCCCGTATTTTCGGTCCAGATATTCATCCCAATCAGGGAATGTCGGCTCCGTCAGATCGACCCCGGGCGGTATCTTGATCACACCCTTGAGACGCCCCCACAGCGGGTGCTTGACCGCCGCCTCGGAATATTCCGCTTGTGGGTTCTCCGCAAAGCCGTCAATGGCAATCGCGCGTTCCGCGCGGCGGAACGTGACCGTCTCGCCCGCCACGTCAACGTCCCCGGTCTCGAAACCCGCCGCGAGCCATTCCTTTGTCATTGGATTGTTGCTGGGGTTGTTGCTCCACCACGCCGGATATTTCTTCGAGGCCGGCAACGTTTCGCCGAGCAGCCGTTCGATCTCATCGAACGACATTGCGATCCGGTCCTCGCCTTGTGTTTCCAGAAACGTGCGCAACGGTGAATACTTGCCCATCTTTGGCCTCCGTAAAGCAGCCACCATTACAGCTTTATCTGCTTGGCAACAATACGGATTACAGCTTTAGTACCGTTCGAATCCCCGATGCAGTTCCCAGTCCGTGATGCGGCGGTCGTATTCGAACTGTTCCCAGCGGGCGGTGTGGACATAATGTTCGATCACGTCCTCGCCGAACGCCTCCTTCAGCATCTTCGACTTCGCCATGGTCTCGGTCGCATCGCGTAGCGTCTTCGGGATCTCGGGCAGGCGCGAGGCCTGGTAGGCATCGCCGACGAAAGGTTTCTGCAGCTCCAGCTTCTCGTCGATGCCGGCCAGCCCCGCCGCGATCAGCGCCGCGAAGGCGAGATACGGGTTCAGATCGGCGCCGCCGATGCGGCACTCCATGCGCACGCCCTTGGTGCCCTCGCCGCACAAGCGGAAGCCGGCGGTGCGGTTGTCCTCGCTCCACATGATCTTGGTCGGCGCGAAGGTGCCGGACTGAAAGCGCTTGTAGGAGTTGATGTAGGGCGCCAGGAACCAGGTGAATTCCTTGGCGTATTTGAGCTGGCCGGCCGACCACTGATGGCCAAGCTCGGTCAGCCCGTAGGCGCCCTTTTTGTCGAAGAACAGCGGCGTCTTGCCGTCGGCGCTCCACAGCGAATTGTGGATGTGGCTGGAATTGCCGGCCAGCCCGTAATTGTACTTCGCCATGAACGAGATCGACTTGCCCATCTGGCTGGCGATCTCCTTGGCGCCGTTCTTCAGGATGACGTGCCGGTCAGCCATCTCCAGCACTTCGGCGTAGCGGACGTTGATCTCCTCCTGGCCCGGCCCCCATTCGCCCTTGGAGTTCTCGATCGGGATGCCGGCCGCCTCCATCTCGTTCCTGAGCCGGCGCATCACGCCCTCTTCCTTGGTGGTGACGCCGATAAGATAGTCGCCGATATAGGGCGAGGCGGTCTCGAGGTTCTGCCAGTGCTTTGCCCGCGCCGAATCGTAGCTTTCGGAAAAGAGGTAGAACTCGAGCTCGGATGCGAAATAGGCGAGATAGCCGCGATCCTGCAGCCGCTTGACCTGCTTGCGCAGGATGGCGCGCGGCGAGTGCGGCAGGTCCTCGTGCGTATGGTGGTCCTTGAGGTCGTTGAGGACCAGCGCCGTCTTTTCCAGCCAAGGGATCTTCCGCAGTGTCGAAAGGTCGGGCTTCATGACGAAGTCGCCATAGCCCTTCGACCAGCTTGCCGCCTTGTAGCCTGGCACCGGCTCCATATCGATGTCGTTGGCGAGCAAATAGTTGCAGCCATGCGTCTCGTCGTAGGCGGACTCGACGAAATATTTTGCCAGGAACCGTTTTCCGATCAGCCGGCCCTGCATGTCGACGGCAGCCGCGAGCACGGTGTCGATTTCGCCGTCGGCAACTGCTTTCTTAAGCTGATCGAAGCTGAGATTTCCGGCCATTCTTTGCGCACTCCGACTGAACAGGGTTGGGATTTCTATCGAACGAAACCGTGGCCGGCAGAACCGGCCACGGCATTTGAGGCCTTTGGCTCAGGCGCCGGTTTCGCCGACGGCGTGTTCCGCGGCGGCGATCTCCGCCTGACGACGGGCGATGTCGGCGCCGATCGGCGGCCCCTTGAAGCGCCGGGATTCGATGCCGAACCAAAGCACCAGCAACAGAACGATCAAGCCTATCGCATAGTTGATCAGGATGTCGAAGGGCGGCTGGATACCAGCATACATGAGAACCAGAACGCCAAGGACGGTGATGACGGCGAAAGGCTTGGACCATACGCCCAGCCTGAACGGCCCGAAGTCGGTCCAGGTCTTGCCCTCCGCCAGAAGGCCGGCAGCCACCGGCATCGCGTAGGAAACATAGAGGAAAAGCGCGCAACCTGCCGCCAGGGCGGCGAAGGCCGGCGAATAAAGCGTCGCCGCGATGGAAAGCACCGCGCCCAGCCAGATCGCCGCCACCGGCGTGCGCCACGTCGGGCTGACCGTCTTCCATACGGACGAGCCCGGCAGTCCGCCGTCACGCGCGAAGGCGAAGATCATGCGCGAGGTGGAGGTCAGGCCGGCGAGAGCGCAAATGTAGTTCGCCAGCACGATGGCAATCGCGATGATGCTCTTCAGCCAGATGGGAGCCGGCAGATTGTTGAAGAGGTTGAACCAGGCGGCGCCGCCATCCTTGGCCGTTGCCGCCAGATCCGGGCTGGCGAGAATGAAGGAGACCGCCATGGCAAAGCCGAAGACCAGCGACCACAGGACGGAATGGATCATGCCGCGCGGCACCGCGACCCGCGCATTGTGGGTCTCCTCCGACGTGTGCGCCGACGCGTCGAAACCGGTGATGGTGTAGAGCGGATAGAGCAGGCCGATCAGAAACGCGACCAGCGCGGTGCGCGCCTCCGGGACATAGCCGCCGCCCGGCTCGCCGGTGTTGTTCACGAATGTCGTCAGCCGCGAAAAATCCCAGCTTGCGCCCCAGACCAGGAACATCAAGGTCAGGACCACCGCGACCACAAGGATCAGGTATCCGGAAAAGTCGGTGAGCGCCGTGGTGATCTTGATGCCGAAATGGTTGAACAGCGCCTGCGTCACCGTGATGATGACGACGCCGATCACCTGCTGCTGAAAACCCCAGGCGGACACGTCGTTGCCGAACACACCGGACCAGACCAGGTCGCGGAAAAGCAGGAAGACGCCGACATTCACCGAGGCGACGACGAAGATCAGGCCGAGCAGGTTGATCCAGGCCGTCGCCCAGCCCCAGCCGCGCCCGCCGAGGATCGACGACCAGTGGTAGAGGCCGCCGGCCGTCGGATAAGCCGAGCCGATCTGGCCGAGTGAAGCCGCCACGATAAGTGCGAATACGCCGCCGACGATCCAACCAATGGTCGCCTGGAAGCCGCCGCCGGTGGCCATTGCCAGCGGGAAGGAAGTGATGCCGCCGGCAAGAATGCAGATGATCGAGAACGAGATTGCGAAGTTGGAGAAGCCGCTCATGCGGCGCGCCAATTCCTGGGCATAGCCCATCGAGTGGAGGATCTTTACGTCCTCGCTTCTCTCGGCATCCATTTTTCCAGGCCCTGTCATGTGAGTGTCCCCATTTTTGTTGAAACGTCACGTCCGGTGGTGCGGGTTCCGGCAATCGCCGCCTGATCGCCGGCGACGACGAGCCCAGAAAGTATACCCGAGAGCATTTTCGCCCATTTCCGCTGCTTTCTTTCGTCGTTTACCTCGTCGTTGCGGATCTCGATCATGGCGCATGGAAGGCCTCGCGCACGCGCATGGCGCTCCAGCGTGTAGTAGACGCGATCGGCCGGCGAATAGGGTTCGTTGACGCCGACGGTCAGGCCGGGAACCGCCCGCAGCCTCTCAATGAAAGGCGCCGCCAGCCGCTCGTCCTCGTCATGGATGATGCCGATCTCCCACGGCCGCGGCATTCCCTTGTAGACCGGTGTGAACGAATGCACGGAGACCAGCCAGCTTTCCAGCCCTGCGCGCTCGCGCCGGTCGAGCAGCGCGTCGATCGCCGCATGGAACGGCTGGTGCGCCACCGCGATGCGGCGGCGGCGCTCTGCGGCGTCGAGATCGGCATTGCCGGGAATTTTTGTTGTCTCGCTGGTCTCTGGAATGAGGTCCGGCGCGTCTACCGGCCGGTTGCAGTCGATCACCAGCCGCGAAATGCATGAGGCCACCATAGGCGCGTCGAGCAGTTCGGCCATGCGCCGCGCCACCGGCAGTGCGCCCGGATCCCAGGCGATGTGCCGTTCGAGTTCGGCGGCTTCGAGACCCAGCGTGCCGTAGTCGGCCGGAATGAAGTTGGAGGCATGGTCGCACGCAAGCACGATGCGCCCCCGGCCACCGCCGTTGAACACATCCACCGGCTGCCTCGGCGCGGCTGTTGCGCTCGCCTGTCCCATTCGTCGGCAGTCCCCCGGAGCGGTGTATCTAAAATTACTTTCTGTATTTCATTTCGCTCCTATGGATGATTTGATACGCATCCGGGGGGCTTTGTCAAACGGCTTTTGCCGGGCGCGCGGGTTTGGCCTCCGCCGCGCTGTGAGGGGAGGGGTCGAGCATGCGCAGCAGCGTCGCCGAGCTGATCGCGGACCGGATCGGCGACATGCCGGCGGGCGAAAGGCGGGCCGCGCAGACGCTGATCGGCAGCTATCCGGTGATCGGGTTGAAGACGGTCGCCGATTTTTCGGCGACAGCCGGGGTGAGCTCGCCGACGATCCTGCGTTTCGTCGCCCGCCTCGGCTTCCAGAACTATCCGGAGTTCCAGGCTGCTCTCCAGGACGAACTCGCCGAGCAATTGCAGTCGCCGGCCTCCCGCGCCGGCGGTCCCGCCCGCGCCGACGCCGGCGGCGCCTCGCCGATGGTCGAGGCCACGCTTGACAACATCCGCGAAACCTTTCGCCACATCCCGGCGCGTCAACTTGACGACATCGTCGCCCTGCTCTCCAACCGCCGCGCCGGCGCCTATCTGGTCGGCGGCCGCTTCACCGATCCGATTGCCCGCTACATGGCGGCGCATCTGGCGATCATCCGCCCCAACGTCTTCCATCTCGCCGGGCAGGAGAGCAACTGGCGCGACCGCCTGATCGACATGGGCAAGCGCGACGTGCTGCTGGTCTTCGACATCCGCCGCTATCAGGATAGCCTTGTGCGCTTCGCCGAGAAGGCGCACCAGCGCGGCGTGCAGATCGTGCTGTTCACCGATCAGTGGCTGTCGCCGATCTCGCGCTTCGCCCGCCATGTCGTGCCGGGGCGCACCGGTGTGCCCTCGCCCTGGGATTCGTCGGCCGCGCTGATGGTGGTGGCCGAGACGCTGATCGGCGGCCTGACGCGGGCGCTGGAGGCGGAGAGCGCCCGGCGCATCCGCGACATGGAAGGTCTGCGTCAGCCCTAACGGTCCGATCGCTGCGAGCATCGCGATATTGCGATGCAAAAAAGCCCGGCGCTCCAACACTTTGCCGCCTACCTTACACAAATTTAATGTCAATCTGCCGCCGCGATCTGGCAAACAGCCGCAAATCGGCGCCACTTGTGTGCTGTCGTTTGGTTGATTTCGCATTTGGGCGGCGCCGGTGTATTTTCGGGATACGTCCGGCGCTGCCGCGCTCGGGTCCGGGGTAACGAATGTCCGTCTGGAAACAGCTTGCCCTTTCGCTGGTGGTCCTGGTGGCCGCCGCCGCGGCGTGGGTGAAATTTTTCCCAGGTTCGGACCGGGTACTCGCCTCCTGGGGTATGGACTGGGCCGTGGCCGCGGTGGCGAAGCCCGAGCCGGACGCCGCCCGCCAGGGAGAGGGCCAGAGATCCGGCGGGCGCATGCTGGTGGGCGCGGAGCCGGTCGGCGCCGCCACCATCAATGACCGCCTGCAGGCGATCGGCACCGGCCGCGCCAACGCCACCGTCACGGTGAACCCCTATACCTCCGGCCGGCTTACCGCCTTCCTGGTCGAATCCGGCGCCCATATCGAGAAGGGCCAGGTCATCGCCACCCTCGATTCCGAAACCGAGGAGATCGCGCTGGAGCGCGCCAAGATCGCCCGCGATGACGCCGCTGCCAGGGTCACGCGCATGGAGGCGTTGCGCAAATCCAACGCCGCCACCGCCGTGCAACTCACCGAGGCGCAACTGGCGCTTCGCAACGGGGACCTCGCCGTTCATGACGCACAACTGGCGCTCGACCGCCGCTCGGTGATCTCGCCGATCGCCGGCGTGGTCGGCATTTTGCCGATCGAGGCCGGCAACTACGTCACCAGCCAGTCGGCCATCGCCACAGTCGACGACCGTTCCTCGATCCTCGTCGACTTCTGGGTGCCGGAGCGTTTCGCCGCCGCCGTCAAGGTCGGCGCGGAAATCTCGGCCACACCGCTCGCCAATCCCAAGCAAAGCTACAAGGGCGCGGTCTCGGCCGTCGACAACCGCATCGACGACAAGAGCCGCACACTCTGGGTGCAGGCGCGCATCGCCAATCCGGCCGATTCGCTGCGCGCCGGCATGTCCTTCCAGGTCTCCATGCGCTTCCCCGGCGACACCTATCCCGCCGTCAGTCCGCTGGCCGTGCTGTGGGGCACCGACGGCGCCTTCGTCTGGACCGTCAGGGACGGCAAGGTCGAGCGCATGCCGGTGCGCATCGTCCAGCGCAACACCGAGACCGTTCTCGTCGAGGCCCCGCTGAAGGCTGGCGAGATGGTCGTCACCGAAGGTGTGCAGAGCGTGCGCGAAGGCGGCGCGGTGCGCATCGCCGGCGAGGACGAGCCGCCGCGCGCCGCCGACGCCAGCGGCACCTGACGGGGAGCGCCGCATGACCGAAGTCGACAGCAACAAGGCCGACGACAGCTTTACCGCCCTGTTCATCCGCCGGCCGGTGCTGGCCTTCGTGCTGAACGTTCTGATCGCCGTCGCCGGCCTCGCCGCCTTCTATGGCGTCGAGATCCGCGAGCTGCCCGACGTCGACCGCGCCGTCATCACCGTCACCACCGATTTCGACGGCGCCGCCGCCGAGACCGTCGACCGTGAACTCACCGACGTCGTCGAAGGCGCGGTCGGGCGCGTCTCCGGCGTCAAGTCGATCTCGTCCACCTCCTCCTTCGGCCGCAGTCGCGTCACCATCGAGTTCAACGACGGCGTCGACCTGAACGTCGCCGCCTCCGACGTGCGCGATGCGGTCGGTCGCGTCGCCAACGCCATGCCGGACAAGGCCGATCCGCCGCGCATCGTCAAGGCCGACGCCAATTCCGACGCCGTCATGCGGCTCGCCGTCACTTCCGACACCATGTCCATCCAGGACATGACCGTCTTCGTGCAGGACCAGATCGAGGATACGCTGGCCGCCGTGCCCGGCGTCGCCGACGTGCAGGTCTATGGCGACCGTGACAAGATTTTTCGTATCGACGTCGACCAGAGCAAGCTGGCGAGCCAGGGCTACACCGTGGCCGACCTGCGGCGCTCGCTCGCCTCCGTCGCTTTCGACAGCCCCTCCGGCTCCATCACCACCAACAACCAGGACCTGATCGTCCGCACCACCGCCGACGTCACCACGCCGGAGGAGTTCGAGGCGATCGTGATTGGCGGCGACACCCATGTCCGCGACGTGGCGACCGTCACGCTTGGGCCCGACATCGGCCAGTCGTCGCTGCGTTCCGACGGCAAGACCGGCATCGGCATGGGCATCGTGCGTCAGGCCGAATCCAACACGCTTGACATTTCCGAAGGCGTGAAGGCCGCCGTCGCCCAGATCCAGAAGGGCCTGCCGGAGGGCATGAACATCAAGATCACCAGCGACGACGCCGTTTTCGTCCAGGGCGCCGTTCACGAGGTGGAGATCGCGCTCGCCCTGTCCGTGTCGATCGTGCTGATAGTCATCTACGTCTTCCTGCTCGACTGGCGCGCCACCCTCATCCCGGCGCTGTCCATGCCGGTCGCCATGATCGGCACCATCGCCACCATCTATCTGGCCGGCTTCTCCATCAACATCCTGACGCTGCTGGCGCTGGTGCTCGCCACCGGCCTCGTCGTCGACGACGCCATCGTCGTCCTGGAAAACATCGTGCGCCGCCGCAACATGGGCCTCGGGCCCCGCGCCGCCGCGGTGCTCGGCACGCAGGAGGTGTTTTTCGCCGTCATCGCCACCACGGCGACGCTCGTCGCCGTGTTCGTGCCGATCTCCTTCCTGCCCGGCCAGGCCGGCGGCCTGTTCCGCGAGTTCGGCTTCGTGCTCGCCATGTCGGTGCTGCTGTCCTGCGTGGTGGCCCTCACGCTCTGCCCGATGCTGGCGTCGCGCATGCTCACCGCCCATTCGCTGCACCATGACGGCCCGGGCGGCATCGGCGGCCGCATCGGCTCGGCGCTGGGTACGCTCTACCGCCGCTGCCTGCATGCCTGCCTCGAAGCGCCGCTGATCGTCGTGCTGGTGGCCGTGCTGTTCGCGGGCGTCGCCTTCTCGCTGTTCGGCAGCATCCGCCAGGAGTTGACGCCGAGCGAGGACCGCTCCGCCGTGCTCTTGCGCATCAGCGCGCCGCAGGGCGTCAGCCTTGATTACACCAGCCAGCAGATGCGCCGCATCGAGGAATTGATCCAGCCGTTGCGCGATTCCGGCGAGATCATCAGCACCTTCGAGAATGCGGGCCAGAACGGCCAGTACAATTCAGGCTTCATGGTGATGACGCTCGCCCCCTGGGACCAGCGCGAGCGCAGCCAGCAGGAGATCATGGCCGACGTGTCGCGCCTCGTCCGCCAGGTGCCGAGCGTGCGCGTCTTCCCGGTGCAGCCCAACAGCCTCGGCATCCGCGGCGCCGGCAACGGGCTGCAATTCGCGCTGGTCGGCAACGACCGCCAGAAATTGAGCGAGGCGGCAGTCCAGATCATCGACAGGATGCAGCAGGATTCCCGTTTCGTGCAGCCGCGCCTGTCCGTCGACCCGACCCAGCCGCAGCTCGCCGTCGCCATCGACCGCGAGCGCGCCTCCGACCTCGGCATCGACATCACCGGCCTGGCCGACACCCAGCAGGCCATGCTGGACGGCAACGACATCGGCGACGTCTATATCGGCGACCGCGCCTATGGCGTGAAGCTGGTCTCCACCACCAATCCGATCAACGACCCGACCGACCTCGAGAACGTCTTCCTGAAGACCGGCGACGGGCGCTACGTGCCGGTCTCGACCATCGCGACGCTGACCGAGCGCGCCGTGCCGCCGCAGTTGACGCGCGAGCAGCAGCAGCCTTCCGTCGCCATCACCTCCAATCTGAGCCCGGATTTTGCGCTGGGCGACGCCCTGCACGCTGCTGAGGAAATCGCCGAGCCGCTGCTGCCGCCCGGCAGCCGCATCGTGCCGCTGGCCGAGGCCGCGACGCTGGGCGAGACCAATAGCGGCATGATCACCATCTTCGGCTTCGCGCTGGTCATCGTTCTCCTGGTGCTGGCGGCGCAGTTCGAGAGTTTCATGAGCGCCATCATCATCATGGCGACCGTGCCGCTGGGGCTCGCCTGCGCCATCTTCGCGCTGATCCTCACCGGTACCAGCCTCAACGCCTACAGCCAGATCGGCCTGGTGCTGCTGGTCGGCGTCATGGCCAAGAACGGCATCCTGATCGTCGAATTCGCCAACCAGTTGCGCGACCGCGGCGCCTCGGTGCGGGAAGCCATCGAGCAGGCCTCCAACATAAGGCTGCGCCCGGTGATGATGACGATGATCTGTACCGTGCTCGGCGGCGTGCCGCTGGTTCTGGCCAGCGGCGCCGGCGCCGAGGCGCGCATCGCGCTGGGCTGGGTCATCGTCGGCGGGCTGGGCCTCGCCACTGTCTCGACGCTGTTCCTGACGCCCGTTGCCTACCTGCTGCTCGGCCGCTTCATCACGCCGAAGGTGCATGAAGAGGCGCGCCTGAAGCGAGAGCTTCAGGAAGCCGCCTACATCGCCGCCGAGCCGGCGGAGTAGGGGTGCTGCTAGCGGGGACACCAAAAACTGTTGTCATTTGCCGTCCCGCAAGCGAGCGAATCAGAGCAAAGGATGCTAGAATCCTAAGCCTCGAAGGTGGAGATAGCAAAGCCGTTACAAGAAAAATGCAACGGGAAGGGATACCAGAGTTTTCGTCACCACTCCTTATGTTTTGCGTAGAGCGGAGTACGACTCATGAAAACACCGGCGGTAGTTCTAGCTAGACGAGGCAAAAGCATCGACCTGGAGTATACGATGTTTGACATCGAAGCCGGTCGAACGTATTTCGATGACGGTACAACGATCTTCGATGTCTACATCGAAGCAGGCATCGCTGACGGCACATTTGAACCGACGAAGCGTCGACGAGATACTATCGTTGTTAGCTACGGTTCATAGAGTCAATCTGGATTAGACTCTCGATCTGCCGCCCTTCTCTGGGAAGAGGCAATTGGCAATGCGAGCGCCGTGACAGGCGTTAAGCTGTGCTGACAAAATAAGGTAATATTCAGATGTGAAGATGCGATAGTTGAACAGCATCGCTGAGATATTTGTCATTCGCCAATCATCAAACCTATCACCTAAAAACGGCAGACTGAAAGCACTTAGGTCAGGTAGTCGTCTCCGTTCCTTTGACCCAGCAACCCTAATGACAACAACTTTTCCTTCACGTATCAGTGTGGCCACCGCTCGGCGGCAATTTTGTTTCCGGAAGGAAGTGTCGTGAACCCAATCACCCTCGAACAGGCCAAGGCGGGCGTCGGCCAGGAGGCCGGCGTGTCGCCGTGGCGCGTCGTCACGCAGGAGATGATCGACCAGTTCGCCGACGCCACCGACGACCATCAGTTTATCCACTGCGACCCCGAACGGGCGGCCAGGGAAACCAGTTTCGGCGGCACCATCGCGCATGGCTTCCTGACGCTGTCGCTGCTCTCGGCCATGGCGTTCGAGACGGTGCCGCGCATCGAGGGCGCCGACATTGGCATCAACCAGGGTTTTGACACGCTGCGTTTCGTCACCCCGGTCAAGACCGGGGCGCGCATTCGCACCCGCTTCGTGCTGGCGAAACTGAAGGCGCGTCCTTCCGGCTGGATCGAGATCGAGCATGACGTGACCATCGAGATCGAGGGATCGCTGAAGCCGGCACTCACGGCGCGCTGGCTGACGCTGGCGTTCATCCAGCCGGAAGAGGAATAAGCGCCGGGGATAGCTTACCTTCTTGCCGTGCAGGCACATGACATCGTCATTCGCTGGAAGTGGGCGAAGGAGCCGACCTGTGCTGGACAATCAATTCGATCCGAAGCAATCGCCTGGGCCTCGCGTCGCGTCTGAACCGGTCAGGGGTCCCAACCGCCGGACGGTTCTCCTTGCCTTTGGGGCGATAGCGCTCAATGGGCCGGCACTCCACCCGGCCTTGGCCAAGTCTACGCCTGAGTCTTCCTACGATGGCCGCCAGGAGCTCGTTGCCGCGGTCCGCGCTGGCCTCAAACCATCATCCGGCGAAATTCATGTCGCTGGCGGCTATCCGTATGTCGGATCGCCAGGCGCGACCGTTCTGCCCGACCTTCCCGGTCTTCTGCCTCACGGCGATGTTCACGTTGAACATTTCGGTGCTCTGGGTGACTTGCGGTTTAAGCTCGAGGACGTGAAGACCAAGGGTGGCGGTGTCGGGCAAGGATTTGTCCGGACAGCCGGCACGAATGACTTGCCGGCCTTTCAATTGGCTGACGAATACGCCGCCGCGTCAGGCGCGGGTGTCATTTTTGTCGACGGCCAGTATTTTATCGATGGCGAGTTCCGCGCGACAGCCAGGATCATCGGCAGGGAGAAGTTCAGCTCGTGCATCTGGCTGAGATACGGACTGCTGGAATCCGGAATCCGCTTCAACTCCTCCGCCTCCGGTCTGATCGGCGTCAAGGTGATCGCGCAGTATGATGCCGTAGGCCTCAAGCCGAGCGGCAACGGACAACTCGGCAATGCGATTACCGTCGGAGACTATTACACGAAGGAGCGGCAGCCGCTGATTTCCGGCGTGGACACCGAGGTTCTGATATGCCGGGCCGCGAACATCGCGCGCAAGCAACGCTCGCATCCCTCGATCATGATGTCCTACGTGGGCCACGTGGAGGACTGCAGGATCGCCGTTGGCGTCCACGGAAAGACAAATGTCAGCTCGCTGATGGCGGTGCTGGTTCACTGGGGAGCGCGATACGACCCCGCTTCCATCGACCGCGGGCAACTGGACAGGACGAGCGCCACGATCCTGGAAACCTATCACGGACTTGATCTCGATATCTCGTTCCTGACCGAGTTCGACAACGCCGATGGATGGAATTTCCAGAGGCCCTATGAGATCGCGTCCACGGGAAGGACGACCGTCGGGCCGGTCAAGACGAAAGGCCTGCCGTCGGTTGGATGGGTTACGTGCGGCGACGTATGCGACGCCTATACCATCAAGTGGCAGAAAGGCGCGGTCGGTCAGGGAATAAGGATCGGTTTCGCAACGGGGACGGATTGCAATCCGACGAAAGCGGCGAGCTTTTGCGGGTTTTTTGTCAAGGGACGAGGCGAAAGCAAATCATCGATCGATCAATATGACGGGACCGACATCCAGGTCTCGCGGCAATTGATCTGGGACGTGCAATGCGAAGGTTTTCGCCTCGAATTCTCCGGCAGGACGGCGCCACCCGCCCAACGCGGCATATGGGTGCAAAGCTGCCTGGGTAGGGTCGATCTGGGCAAGGTTTCGACCTTTGGCGCACCAAGAGCCGTCGAAAACGAATACAGCAATTGCGATCTCCTTTATTCCTACGTCGATGGGGATGGCGCGCTGCTGCATGAATTTTCACAAGGCGGGCGCATACTGGAATCGTCAACGAGAGTATCCGGCGAAGCGCGCGCTGTGTCGGTGGTAGGCAGGATGCTCGAAACGACCACGTCGGCGGACGCGAAGGCGGGAGACACGATCATTCCGATCATGCCGTTCGACGCCACAAACAAAGGCGCGGCCACGGACGTCTTCGTCGGCAACACGATCCGCGTTGGATCGCGATTGACCGTTCAATCGCGAGCCCTGATCCAGAACGGCGCCGCCTACCTGGTCACAACGCCGTTGCCGTCATCCGTTCCCGCCGGAACCAAGGTAGCGATAGACCAGCGCGCCCGCCTTGACAGCTTTGTCGGGAGCTATGAGTCGTCAGGCGACGGCCTCGTAGCGATCAGCGCCGACATCTACCAAGCCGATCTGTCGAAGGTCAGATGGAGTGGCCCCTATGCCGCGTCGCTCAGGAAAGGAAGCATGCTGCAACTGCTGCATGGCCCCGAAGCGCGGATCGGTGCCTCCGGCCTGGCGTCGGATGCGGAAGATGGCATCTCCGTCGATCGCGGCAGCAAGCTTGTCCAGTAGCCTTGAACCCGTTACCTGGGCAACGGGCGGAGCATGACGGTGAAGCTGGCGATCAGCCGCCCGTGTCCGCCGCCGCTTCAACCAGAAAATCATGCACATAGTCGGAGAACGACCGCCAGCACTCGACCCGGAACGCATCCTCGCCGGTCCTCAGCAGCACGATCTCGACCTTGCCCAAAATGGTGCGCGAGCATGCTCCGACCGGAAAGGCTTCCAGCGAAAGATCCTGCGGACAGCCGGCATTCAGCGTCGCTTCCGCGCCGGCTCCCGAGACCGAAAAGGCGACGTTGCGATGCGATACGCCCACCGCCGAATGCAGGTCCTTCACCTCGGAGCAATTCGCCAGAGGGTCGCCGGTCTGGTCGATCACCAGCCATTCGTCCGGCCCCAGCCACAGCGCCGTGCGGCCGCCGTTTGACGCCGAAGCCTTCGGCTTCGTCGGCAGGTCTAGCCCCAGCGCCTTCGACAGCGCAGCGACGGAACCGGCCGGCGCGCGCAGCGAGATGCGTTCGGCCGGCGGCAGCACGGCAAGCCGCACCGCGCCGGTGTGGAACTCGCGCCCGGCCAGAGCGGATTTTCGCGCCGCCCCGCCGGAAGAAACCTTGGCGGCAGCCTTAGCCATTGAGGCGCTCCCCCTTCGGATCGTAGAACACCATGCCCGTCACCTCGACCTCGATCGTCCTGTCCGGCATCGGCACATAAAGCGTTTCGCCGTGGCGGGACTTGCCGTCGACGACTAGCGCGAGCGCGATCGAATGGCCGCAATTCTCCGACCAATAGCTCGACGTGACATGGCCGATCATCGTCATCGGCACCTTCTGCTTGGGATCGGCGACGATCTGTGCGCCTTCCTCCAGAACGATCTTCGGGTCGCGCGTCTTCAGCCCGACGAGCTGTTTTCGGCCCGGCGCCAACAGATCGGGCCGCGTCAACCCGCGTATGCCGACAAAATCCTTCTTCTTCTTGCCGATCGCCCAATCGACGCTGGCGTCGGCCGGCGTCACCGTGCCGTCGGTGTCCTGGCCGACGATAATGTAGCCTTTTTCGGCGCGCAGCACGTGCATCGCCTCGGTGCCGTAGGCGCAGGCGCCGTGCTTTCGACCCTCCGCCCACAGCGCTTCCCACACCGCCTCGCCATAATCAGCCGGCACGTTGACCTCGAAACCGCGGTCGCCGGTGAACGACATGCGGAACAGCCTTGTCGGCACGCCGCAGATCTTTCCCTCGCGCACCGACATGTGCGGCATCGCCTCGTCGGACATATCGATGCCCTCGACCAGCGGCGCGATGATGTCCCGGCTCTTCGGCCCCTGCACGGCGATGACCGCCCACTGTTCGGAGATCGAGGTCAGCCAGACGTTCAGATGCGGGAATTCCGTCTGGAGATAGTCCTCCATCATGTTCATCACGCGCGCGGCGCCGCCAGTGGTCGTCGTCACGTGGAAACGGTCCGGCGCCAGCCTGCCGACCACGCCGTCGTCGTAAATAAAACCGTCCTCGCGCAGCATGATGCCGTAGCGGCAGCGGCCGGCGTCCAGCTTCTCCCACGGGTTGGTGTAGAGCAGTTCCATGAATTTCGCCGCGTCCGGCCCGACCACCTCGATCTTGCCCAGCGTCGAGGCGTCGAACAGGCCGGCGGCTTGTCGCACCGTCACGCATTCGCGGTTGACGGCGGCGTGCATGTCCTCGCCGGCCCTAGGAAAATACCAGGCGCGCTTCCACTGCCCGACATCCTCGAACACCGCGCCATGCTTTTCCGCCCAGGGGTGGATCGCCGTGCGCCGCGTCGGGTCGAACAGCTTGCCCTTGGCATGTCCGACGATCGAGCCGAACGTCACCGGCGTATAGGGTGCGCGGAACGTCGTCAGCCCGACTTCCGGGATCGGCTTTCCCAGCGTCTCCGCTGCGATCGCCAGGCCGTGCATGTTGGAGGTCTTGCCCTGGTCGGTCGCCATGCCGTTGGTGGTGAAGCGCTTCACATGCTCTATCGAGCGCATGCCTTCATGCACCGCCTGGCGGATATCTTTTGCCGTCACGTCGTTCTGGAAGTCGATGAAGGCTTTTACCGTCGTGCCGGCTCCGGCGCCCGGCCCGCTGCCCAGCATCGATCCGGCCCAGGTCTCGCCTGCATCCACTTTTATCTTCTGCGCCTTGAACCTCTTGGCGCCAGACTCTTTCGCCGCCTTCTCGCCGGCCACAAAAGCCTCGGCGACGGTCGCCTCCAGCCCGTCCGTGCCGTTGCAGGCGCCGACCGACACGCACTCCTGCGCGTAGGTTCCCGGCAGGAAACGTTTCGTCGCCTCGTCGAACGCCACCTTTCCACGCGACTGCGAGAACAGGTGTATCGAAGGCGTCCATCCCGACGAGGTCAGCAGCGCGTCGATGGCCACCGTGCGTCCGCCGCCGCCGTTCTTCGGCTCGATGGTCATGGAGGAAACGCGCAGTTTTCCTCCCACCTTCGTCACGGCGCGGCCATGGTTGACCTCGATGCCGAGCGCCCGAGCCTCGTCCACCGCCGGACCGCCCGGATTGTCGCGCAGGTCGACGATGCCGGCGATGCTCACGCCCGCCTTCTTCAGGTCGATGGCCGCGTAATAGGCGGAATCGTTGGCCGTATAGACGCCGACTTGTCTGCCGACGGTGACGCCGTAATGGTTGAGATAAGCGCGCGCGGCGCTAGCCAGCATCACGCCCGGCCGGTCGTTGTCGGCGAACACCATGTGCCGCTCGATCGCGCCGGTGGCCAGTACCACGCGCCTGGCGCGCACCTGCCACAGTCTTTCGCGCGGCGCATGCCTGTCCGGCCGCGCCAGATGGTCGGTGACCCGCTCGGTGAGCCCGACGAAATTCTGCGCGTAATAACCGAAAGCCGTCGTGCGCGGCAAAAGCCGCACATTGTCCATCGCGGCCAATTTCGCGACCGCGCCTTGCGCCCAGGCCCAGCCGTCCATTCCGTCGACTTTCGCGCCCACCTCGTATCGCAGGGCGCCGCCGAACTCCGCCTGTTCGTCGGCAAGGATGACGCGCACCCCGCTCTCGGCCGCCGCGAGCGCCGCCGCCAGGCCCGCCGCGCCGCCGCCCAGCACCAGCACCTCGCAATGGGCGAAACGCGAAGCATAATGGTCCGGATCAGGCTGGTCCGGCGCGACGCCCAACCCGGCGGCGGCACGGATCTTCGGCTCATAAAAGCTCTTCCACGCCGCCTTCGGCCACATGAAGGTCTTGTAATAGAAACCCGCCGAAAACAGCGGCGATGCAAAATCGTTCACCGCCCCGACATCGAAGTTCAGCGACGGCCAGCGGTTCTGCGAGACCGCCGCCAGCCCGTCATAGAGCTCCTGCACGGTTGCGCGCACATTCGGCGTCTTGCGCGCCGCGTCGCGCTCGATGCCGACCAGCGCGTTCGGCTCCTCCGCGCCGGCCGAGAGAATGCCGCGCGGCCGGTGGTACTTGAACGAGCGGCCGGTGAGATGCACGCCGTTGGCAAGCAGCGCCGAGGCCAGCGTATCGCCGGCCAGTCCCGAAAAATGCTTGCCGTCGAAGGTGAAGCGCGCGGTCTTGGCCGGCGTCAGCCGCCCGGCGCCGGCGATGCGGAAGGGCTGGGTCATGCGGCACCCATGAAAATATGGTTCGGACAGCACTCCGTCCCACCCCCCTCTGTCCTGCCGGACATCTCCCCCTCAAGGGCGGAGATTGCTCCGACCGCATCGGTTTCGCCAATCGCAGACGTCGCCGGAAGAGTGGCATCGCCAAAGCTGCCAATCTCCCCCCTTGAGGGGGAGATGTCCGGCAGGACAGAGGGGGGTGGGACGGAGTGCGCCATCATTCTTTTGCCCCTGCCGCCGTCTTCTCGTTCAGTTCCGCCGGTTCCCGATTCGCCCATGCAGCCGGCCCCGTCTCCGCGACCGAAATCTCAGGCTTCGTCTCGCCCGCTCTGTAGGTCGTCAAAAACCTGTCAGTCACCGTGTTGCGCGCCGCGTTGAAGAAGCGGCCGCAGCCATGCACGTGCCGCCAGCGCTCGAACACGATCCCCTTCGGATTCGAACGGATAAAGAAGAATTTTTCAAAATCCTCGTCGGAAATCGCAGCGATGTCCGGCGAGCGGGCGACATGCGCCTCGCCGGCGTGCCGGAATTCGAGTTCCGGACGCTCTTCCTCGCAATACGGGCAGTGGATGAGAAGCATGTCAGCCTTTGGGCGATCGGGTTGCGGGGACGCGCATCAGGCGATCCCGTTGTCGAGTTTGTAGAGCACGCCCGCCAGTTGCATGGCGGCGAAAGCATCGTCGAAGGCGTCGTGATGCCGGCCGCGCTTCAGCGTGGTCTTGTAGAGCAAGCTGGCGTCCGCAAGCGAGATGCGGGTGCGGTAGCGGCCCTGCCGGGTTTCGTGATGGCAGACCCGCCGCATGGTGCAGAACAGCGTCCGCCCCTCCAGCGAGCCCACCTTGTGGCGGCGCAATTCCGCATCGACGAAACGCGCGTCGAATTCGCAATTGTGGGCGATGATCGGCAGGTCGCCGACGAAATCGAGCAGTTGTTTGCCGATGCCGTCGAACCGCTCCTCGCCGATGACGTCGCGGTCGCGAATGCCGTGGATGCGGCTCGCCCCGGGCGGAATACTGATGCCGGGATTGACCCGCGCCTTGAACGTGACCGCCTCGCAGCCGGTCGGCGACGCATAGAGATGGAAATCGACCCGCAGCGCGGCGATCGACACGATCCGGTCCACGCGCGGATTGAGCCCCGTCGTCTCGACGTCCAGCACAACGGCTTCTCGGAAGCCGGCAAACGGACTGTTTTGAAGGCGGATGGTGGTCATCATCAATGCGCCACCGCCGCCGCGGCCGCCTCATCGATCAGCCGGCCCGTCCTGAACCGCTCCAGCGTGAACGGCGCGTTGATTCTGTGCGGCTCGTCGCGGGCGATGGTATGGGCGAAGACATGGCCCGACCCCGGCGTCGCCTTGAAGCCGCCCGTTCCCCAGCCGCAATTGACGTAAAGCCCCTTCACCGGCGTCTTCGCCAGGATCGGCGAACGGTCGGGCGTCACGTCGACGATGCCGCCCCACGAACGCAGCATCTTCATGCGCGAAAACATCGGGAACATCTCGCAGATGGCGTCGAGCGTGTGGTTGAGGATATGGAGCCCACCAGTCTGTGAGTAAGAAGTATACTGGTCGGTGCCGGCGCCGATCACCAGTTCGCCCTTGTCGGACTGCGAGATATAGGCGTGCACGGTGTTGGACATCACCACGCAGGGGAACACAGGCTTCACCGGCTCCGATACCAGCGCCTGCAGCGGATAGCTTTCCAGCGGCATGCGCACGCCGGCCATGTCCATCAGCACCGACGTATGCCCAGCCGCCACCACGCCGACCTTCTTCGCCCCGATGAAACCCTTGGAGGTGTCGACGCCGGTTACGCGGCCGTCCGGGGCGCGGCGGATGCCGGTGACCTCGCAATTCTGGATGATGTGGACGCCGCGCGCATTGGCGCCGCGCGCATATCCCCAGGCCACCGCGTCGTGGCGCGCCGTCCCGCCGCGCCGCTGCAGCGCCGCGCCCACCACCGGATAACGCGCCTCCCGCGAAATGTTCAGCGGCGGGCAGAAATCCTTGGCCTGTTCCGGCGTCAGCCATTCATTGTCGATGCCGTTCAGCCGGTTGGCATGGATGTGGCGCTTGAACACCTGCACGTCGTGCACATTGTGCGCCAGCATCATCACGCCGCGCGCCGAATACATGACGTTGTAGTTGAGATCTTGCGAAAGCCCGTCCCACAGTTTCACCGCGTGGTCGTAGATGCCGGCGCTTTCGTCATACAAATAGTTGGAGCGGATGATGGTGGTGTTGCGGCCGGTATTGCCGCCGCCCAGCCAGCCTTTTTCCAGCACGGCGACATTGGTGACGCCGTGCTCCTTGGCGAGATAATAGGCGGTCGCCAATCCGTGCCCGCCGGCGCCGACGATGATGACGTCGTATTCGGAGCGCGGCTCCGGAGAAGACCATTGCTCCGGCCAGCCCCTGTGGCCGCGCATGGCCTCGCGGGCGATGGCGAATACCGAGTATTTTTTCACGTTCCAGAGCCCGCAATGACCATCGGATGGAGCTGCGCGCCAGGCTTTCATGCGCCCGGCGCGCGAGATGTACCACTAGCGAAAACCCGCTGTCACCCTTGCACTGATTGCGACGGGCCTTGCCGCTTTGCGCCACGGCTTCGCTCCGCGCCCTTCTCCACCCCCCGCAGCCGAAAAAATGTGGGAGCGCGGATCGCCGGCGAGACCAGGAGGATTCTGCAATGACAGTCCTCAACGACCATGCCGGTTTCGGGTGGCCGGACCAGCTTCCTCTTGCGACATGAGGCGCATCAAACGCCAGGCAGGAAGGAAAGCAAAAAATGTTCGACCTCACCGATAAGGTAACGATCGTCACCGGCGCGTCGTCCGGCATCGGCCGCGCGGCGGCAAAACTCTTCGCGGAGCACGGCGCGCTTGTCGTCGCCTCCGGCCGCCGGGCCGACGAACTGGAAAAACTCGTCGCCGAGATCGAACACGACGGCGGCGCGGCCACGGCGCTTGCCGGCGACGTGCGCGACGAAGCCCATGCAAAGGCGCTGGTAGAGTTGGCCGAAACCCGCTTCGGCGGGCTCGACGTCGCCTTCAACAATGCCGGCTGGACCGGCGAGATCAGCGAGACGGCGACGGTCTCGCCGCAAGGCTGGCGCGACACGCTGGACACCAATCTGACCAGCGCCTTCCTTGCCGCCAAACACCAGATCCCGGCGATGCTCAGGCGCGGCGGCGGTTCGTTGATCTTCACCGGAAGTTTTGTCGGCGTCACCGCCGGCATGCCCAGCATGGCGGCCTATGCCGCGGCAAAGGCCGGCCTGGTCGGCCTCACGCAGGTGCTGGCGGCCGAATACGGACCGCGAAAAATCCGCGTCAACGCGCTGCTGCCGGGCGGCACCGACACGCCTGCCGCCACCTTCAAGACGCCGGAAGAGCGCGCCTTCGTGGAAAATCTGCACGCGCTGAAGCGCATCGCCAGGCCGGAAGAAATCGCCGCCTCGGCGCTCTATCTCGCCTCCGATGCGGCGAGCTTCACCACCGGCGCGGCGCTGTTCGCCGACGGCGGCGTGTCGATCAACCGGACGTAACGGGGCGGTATCGCACTGAAATCTCCTCCCCCTCACCCGCCCTCCGCTTCGCTTGGGCGACCTCTCCCCACTGGGGAGAGGAGATCGTCAACCGCCTTCGCCTTCCCGTTTGAAGCCACAAGGCTGGCGCCGGCGCTGAAAACCTCCTCTCCCCGGCGGGGAGAGGTCGCCCGAGCGAAGCGGAGGGCGGGTGAGGGGGCGCCGGCGGGAGGCAGCCCGCGTCATCGCGCCTGTGGGAATCTCGCCGCCCGCGCTTCGCGCCGCGCTGCGCCGGATGCTAAGGACAGCATCATGACCAAGGGCGCCGGATGAAGGTCAATATCGACATGGGACTGGCTTCCCCCGGGAAGCCGGCCGATCTTGATCTGGAGGAACTGCTGGCGACCCGCCTGCTGGTGCAGGGCAATTCCGGGTCCGGCAAGTCGCATCTGTTGCGCCGCCTGCTGGAACAGAGCGCGCCCTGGGTGCAGCAATGCATCGTCGATCCCGAGGGCGACTTCGTCACGCTGGCCGACAAATTCGGCCATCAGGTGGTCGACGCCGCCCGCACCGAATCGGAACTCACCCGCATCGCCGGCCGGGTGCGCCAGCACCGCGTCTCGGTCGTGCTCAATCTCGAGGGGCTCGACGTCGAGCAGCAGATGCGCGCGGCGGCAGCCTTCCTCGGCGGCATGTTCGACGCCGAGCGCGACCATTGGTATCCGGTGCTGGTGGTGGTCGACGAGGCGCAGCTTTTCGCGCCCGCGGCCGCCGGCGAGGTTTCCGACGAGGCGCGAAAACTGTCGCTTGGCGCCATGACCAACCTGATGTGCCGCGGCCGCAAGCGCGGGCTGGCGGGCGTCATCGCCACCCAGCGGCTGGCCAAGCTGGCAAAAAACGTCGCGGCGGAGGCCTCCAACTTCCTGATGGGCCGCACCTTTCTCGACATCGACATGGCGCGCGCCGCCGACCTGCTCGGCATGGACCGGCGGCAGGCGGAAATGTTCCGCGACCTGGCGCGCGGGCATTTCGTCGCGCTTGGACCGGCCCTGTCGCGGCGGCCGCTGCCGATCACCATCGGCTCGGTCGAGACGTCGGCACGCTCGACCAGCCCGAAATTGACGCCCTTGCCCGACGCGCCGGAAGATGCCCGCGACCTGATCTTTACACCCGGTCCGGAAGAAGTGCGGCCCGTGGTGCGAAAACCGCCGCCACCGCCGGTGCCGACCGCCGACCTACTGGCGCAACTCGCGCGGCCGAAGCCGGCGCCGATGCCTATGGAGCAGCCGGTCTTCGCCATAATCGACGAGGCGGAGCGCGAAGCCGGCATCGACACGGTGCTGCGCGAGATTTTGGAAGACCCCGACGCCGCCTTCCGATCGGATGCCGTGCTTTATCAGGATTTCCTCGTCCGCTGCCGCATCCGCCGCGTGCCCGGCGAACCGCTGCCGCTCTCCGGTTTTCGCCGACGGCTGGCGGTGGCGCGGGCCGGCGTCGACCAGCGCGCGCCGGACGGCGAGGCCTGGGCGACCGCGCTCAGCCTGTCCGAAGCGCTGCCGGACGATCTGCAGGGCGTGTTCCTGATGGTGGCGCGCGCCGCGACCAATCGCGACGCCTGCCCCTCCGACGCCACGCTGGCCCGCGCCTATGGCAGCCACTCGCCGCGCCGGGCCCGGCGCCTGCTCGCCTATTTCGAGGAGCGCGGCCTGCTGGTGGCGCGAACCGATTTCCACGGCAAGCGTGTACTCGCCTTCCCCGACCTTGGCTGCGAGACCGCACCCGGCGACCCCGACGCACCGGACGAAACCCAGCGCGACGCGGCGGAGTAGTGCGATCGTCCTTCTGCCCGTTTCACGCGAGAAGGGTCGGAAGGCATATCAGGGGCGGCGCGGACAGTCCGATGGAGTGGTGCGCATTGCTTCAAAATCCCGCAACAACGCGCGCCCTGCCGCCACACTCATTGCCGGAAGGAACAGTCAAAAACCCGGTTTTTGAGGGTCCGAATCAAGCCGATTGCAGCTTTCCGCACGACCATTCCCGGTAAGCCTCGGAAAATCAAAGAACTTCCGGACTTCACGCGGCTTGCGCACGTCACCCGAACTTGCGCCGCGCGTCGATCGCCAGCCCCAGTCCGACGCTGCCGAACATGTCGCCCTGCACCACCGAAGCCTTCGGAAACATAGCGAGAATTCCCTCGCGCACCTGCGGGATCGCGGTCGATCCGCCGGTCAGGAACAGCGTGTCGATGCGTTCCGCGCCGACGCCGGCATCGCGCAGCGTCCGCGTCACCGTATCGGCAATTCGCTGCACTGCATTGGCGATAGCCCGCGCCAGGTCAGCGGCCGAAACCGGCAGGCTGAGCTTTTCGTCCAGCATGTCGAGTTCGATGCGCGTCACCGCCTCGTCGGTCAGCGCGATTTTCGCCATTTCCACCTTTGCCGCCAGCGCGTGGCCTTGTCGGTGCCGCACGATGTCGATCATCCGCTCGACCAGGTCGGGCCGCGCCGCCTCGTAGCGGATCTGGCGCAAATCGCTCATCGCCTTGGACGTGTAGAGCAGATTGATGCGCTGCCAGGTGGCGAGGTCGAAGAAATAGCCGACCGGCAGGTTGCGCTTGCCGTCCTTGGTCTGCGTCCCGTAGCCGAGTTCCGGCATCACCGCGGCGATCGACAGCAGCCGGTCGAAATCCGTGCCGCCGACATGCACGCCGGCATTGGCCAGGATGTCGTCCTTGCGGTCCGCCGCCTTCGCACGCTCAGGCGACACCCGCACGATGGAAAAGTCGGATGTGCCGCCGCCGATATCGACGATCAGCGCAAGCTCTTCTTTCTGCACGCCTTGTTCATAGTCCAGCGCCGCCGCGATCGGCTCGAACTGGAAAGAGATGTGGCGAAATCCCTTGGCTCGCGCCGCCTTCTCCAGTTCGGCCTGTGCCTGGCCGTCCGCCGCCTCGTCCTCGTCGACGAAATGCACCGGCCGTCCCAGCACGATTTTGTCGATGTCGCGTCCGGCGTCCTCTTCCAGCCTCTCCTTCAGATAGGCGACGAAACCGCCGATGATGTCGGTGAAGGCCATCGACCGCGCCTTGATCCGCGTCTTTTCGCGGATCAGCGAGGTGCCGAGCACGCTTTTCAGCGCCCTGAGCAGCCGGCCCTCCGAATTCGCCGTGTAATCCTCGATGGCGCGCCGCCCGAAATAGGTGCGGTCGTCCTCGAAGTTGAAGAACACCGCGCTGGGCATGGTGACGTGCCCGCCCTCCAGCGCCACCAGCCGCGGCTTGCCGTTCTCGAACAGCGCGGCAGTGGAATTGGAAGTGCCGAAATCGATCCCGCCGAAGTCCGGCTTCATGGCATGCCTCGATTGTGCTGGATTCTCCCGCCACGCGCGGGGAGGGGTCCGCTACACCAGAGGCGCCATCCTGTCGACCCGGAATCGGCGCATACGGCTTGCTTTGCCGGGCCGGCCAGGGCAAATGCGTCCGGCCGCCATTCACTTCGCCGCTACGGTGTTGGTTCGGCTCGGTTATCGTGATCCGGCCTGTGGACAAGCCCGCCCGATTCTGCTATCAGCCGGCACAATTCGCGACGGATGCCGCCGCGAGGACAAGAGGGTATTTCCGCTTGTCCGTTGAATTCAAACCGAAAGACAGGATTGCACGTGCAGGTACTCGTCCGCGACAACAACGTTGATCAGGCGCTTCGTGCGCTGAAGAAGAAAATGCAGCGTGAAGGCATCTTCCGTGAGATGAAGATGCGCGGACATTACGAGAAGCCCTCCGAGAAGCGCGCCCGCGAGAAGGCCGAGGCGGTGCGCCGCGCCCGCAAGCTGGCCCGCAAGCGCGCCCAGCGCGAAGGCCTGCTGCCCTCCACGCCGCGTCCGGCTCCTGCCGCTGGCCCGGGTGGCGCCGGTGCGGGCCGCCCGGCGCGCTGATCCGCCAATATTTCGTCTCTTTCGGGAACTAGCGGGAGGTGGGGCGAGCGAATCGCTTCCGCCTCCTTTGCTTTGAGTGTTGCCCGCTTGCGGGCCGCATGGGAAAACGGAGAAATTTTCGGGATGGATGAACGCTCCGGCCACCGACTGATTTCGGCCCGCGGCCTCGCCGCCATGCTGGCCGTGCTCTCGGCGGTGGCGCTTGCCGGATGCGACACCGTGCCGGGCGGCGAACTCGCTGCCGTCGATGTGGCGCAAGGCTCCAGCCAGAACATCTCCTCGCTCAGCGCCGTCGTCCAGCGCAACCCCAACGATCCGGAAGCCTATAATGTGCGCGGTTCCGCTTATGGCCGCGGCGGCCGCTACCGCGAGGCGCTGCAGGACTTCAACAAGGCGATCGAGCTGCGCCCGAATTTCTACCAGGCCTATTCCAACCGTGCGCTGATCCAGCGGTTCCTCGGCGACCAGTCGGCGGCGCTGAGCGACTACAACCGCGCCATCCAGCTCAACCCGAACTACGACGCCGCCTATATCGGCCGCGGCAATCTCTACCGCAAGGCGGGGCAGACCCAGCAGGCCTTCAACGATTTCCAGAAGGCGATCCAGCTCGACACCACCGACCCGCGCGCCTACCACAATCGCGGCTTGATCTATCAGAGCCAGGGCCAGCACGCCTTCGCCATCGAGGACTTCTCGACCGCCATCTCGCTGGCGCCCGATTCGCCCGAGCCCTACAACGGCCGCGGCCTTTCCTATCTGGCGATGAACGACGACACCAACGCCTTCGCCGACTTCAACACCTCGATCAAGCTCGACGGCCGCATCGCCGAGAGCTGGGCCAACCAGGCGCTGGTCTACGAAAAGCGTGGCGAAAGGCAGAAGGCCGCGAAGTCCTACGCCGAGGCGGTCAGGATCGACCCCAACTACGCGCCTGCCCGCGACGGCCTGGCCCGCGTCCGCGCCGGCTGAACCCGCCTCAAATCCGCCGCCTGCCGGGCGTCTGTCGGCTTTGCGCCGTGCGTCTGGATCGGCACGGACGAGCCCACCTTCTGGCGGGCCGGCCACCGTACCTCGAACAGCCCGCTGCACCTGGCTTTCAAGGCGAAGGACAAGGCAACTGTCGATGCTTTCCACAAGGCTGCGCTGGAGAATGGCGGCGTCGACAACGGCGCTCCCGGCCCGCGCGGACCGGAGGAGATGCACTACTACGGCGCCTATGTGCTCGACCCCGACGGCAACAATATCGAAGCCGGTTTTCGCGCCGGCTGAATCGCGGCCTAGCCCTGATACCAGCGACTGCTTTTCGACTGTTCGCGCCGCAGTTTGTGCCGGCCTCCTTTCCGTGTCACAGCGGCTCAAGCTATTTTGAAGAATCTGGGATGGAGGTTTTGCAGCATGGCGAAGATCGTCTTCGGAATGAACCAGTCTCTGGACGGCTATGTCGACCACGAGGGATTTGCGCCTGATCCTACGCTCTTTCGGCACTGGATAGAGCACGTTCGTGGCCTGGCGGGCAGTGTGTACGGCCGCCGCATGTATGAGGTCATGCGCTATTGGGACGAGGACCGCCCTGAGTGGAGTGCAGAACAACACGAGTTCGCGGCGGCGTGGCGTCGCCAACCGAAGTGGGTCGTGTCGCGCTCGTTGAAGTCGGTCGGCCCAAACGCCACACTTGTCGAGGATGACATCGTGGCGGTGATCCGTGGCCTGAAGGCTCAACTCGTCGGGGAGATTGCGGTTTCCGGACCGGAACTCGCACGAAGCCTGACCGAGCTTGGCCTTGTCGATGAGTATCGACTCTACTTCCACCCCGTGGTGCTTGGTCGCGGCAAGCCATTCTTCGCCGGCTCCCGGCCGTCCCTCCGCCTTGTGGCCGGCGATCGCCTAGGCGAGGGCGTGATCAGGTTGACCTACGTTCCTGCATGATCACGCAACCGGCCTGACGGCTTGCGCAAACACGTCCGGTCCGCCTGGGGAGCGAGAGGGGCAACCGCTTGTTGAAGCTCGACAGAGCGGCCATTGTCAGCATCCTTCAAGACTATTTTCCCAAGACTTATCCCCCCTCCCTCCCTCCCGACGGAGCCATAATTCCCGTCGCCTGTGTGCAGGAAAGGAGGCGGCGGCAATGGAGAGAAGTCCGGCAATCGACAAGAACTGGGAGGCGCTGAAGCGCTTGCTGGCCATGCTTGTCGGCATGGCCGAACTGGGTTTTGGACTGGGCGCTGGGGGACAGTTTACTTTGTTTCCGCAGAAGGACGCGGGAGCTCAGAACCAGGCACAGGCGGAAAAAAGTAAACTGTCCCCGGCATTTAACCCGGCGCTTAGCCTGCCCCGCCATCTCCACCGCGCCATCCTCAAACTGCTGCGTCCGGCCGAATCCGCGGCGCGACGGCTGATCATCGCTGCGGCCCGGGGACTCGTCGTGACCCTGCCGCCGTTTCGCCCGCGAAAACCGAAGTCCAAATCCGTGGAGCCGATCCTGCGCAGCCTCGGCATCGCCGTCACCATGTCGAATGCCGATCATGCTCGCGCCGAAGCGGCGAAGCGAGCCGCCGCCAAACGCGCCGCCCGCCCGCGCGTCCTAAACCTGTCGCTGCTCGATCCGCTCAAAAATCCGTTTCGTGTCCGCCGCCGCCATGTGCCGGCACGCAGCGTGCCGCGCATCATGTCGCTGGATTTCGACGCGCAGTACCGCCCGCTGCCTGCGCCGCCATCGCCCGACGACCCGGTCGACGCGGCGCGGCTCTCCCTGCGGCTGGAGGCGCTGGGCCTCGCTCTCGACGACCTGCCGGGCCAGGCCAAACGGTTCGCCCGCTGGAAGGCGCGCAACGAGGCGGCACGTGCGCGGGACAGGGAAACCCGCGCCGCGGGAGACAAACAAGCTTCCGGCACGGTCCGGTTCCGGCGCGTCTCGCCGCTGCGGCGCGGGCGTCCGCCTGGCGGCCGGCTGTCCCGCTACGATCCGACTGCCGTCCATCCCCGCAACGTCCGCGAGATCGACGAAATTTTGTCGCATGCCCACGCGCTGGCCGTCTACGCGCTGGAATCGCCTGACACGTCCTGAATGACGCCTGCTGGAGGTGAAAAGCGAAGGATTGACGGCCAACACGGATTTTTTCGTGGCCTGGCGGCGAAGGCGGCTGCATACAGGGGACAGTTTACTTAATTCCGCGGAAAGACGCGGCGCTTCAAGACTGGCGCAGGCGGAATTAAGTAAACTGTCCCCGGCGTTTGCGCCGTTCGAGCTCCGATCCCTCGATGGGGATCCGAAGGCGCCATAGGGCGGCCGACCTTGACGGCCGCTGTTATCGGTCCGCCCGCCCTGCCACAATCGAGAGCCGTTTTCAGCCCCTTGACCTCAACTCCGGTTGAGGTCCTATCAGCCCGTCACTGCGTCGGCGGGACGCACTGACAGGGAGCAAGACGTGGCGGAGAGCACGGCGGTACGAGTCGACTGGCGGGTGTTGTGGGCGAGCGGCGACCTTGCCCGCTTCTGCTTCATCTGCCTCGGCATTCTCCTTCACGCCACCAATGAGACGATGGTGGCGACCGTCATGCCGGCCATGGTCGGCGAATTGTCGGGTGTGGAACTGGTCGGCTGGTCGCTCGCCGTCTACGAGATCGGCGCCATCACCGCCGGCGCCGCGGCCGGGCGCATGACCAGCTATGTCTCGCTGCGCACCAACATGGTCGTCGCGGCGCTGCTCTATTCCGCCGGCGCGCTGATCTGTGCGACCTCGCCGTCCATGCCCATCTTCCTCGCGGGCCGTGTGGTCGAGGGTCTGGGCGGCGGCGCGCTGGTGTCGCTGGCCTTCGTCTCGGTCGAGCGCCTGTTCCCCAAAAACATCTGGCCGCAGCTTTTCGGCGTGATTTCCGCGATCTGGGGTGTCGCCGCCTTCAGCGGGCCGATGCTCGGCGCGCTGCTTTCCGAGTACCTTTCGTGGCGCTGGGCTTTCGGCGTGTTCGTCATCGGCGGCCTCGTCGCCGCGCTCGCCAGCCTTGTCGTGCTGCGCGGCCCGGCGGCGACGCGTCGCCGCTCGGACGGCATGGCATTGCCACGTTTCCCGGTCGCGGCCCTTGCCGTGATGGCGGCAAGCGTCGTGCTGATCGCCCTGGCGGGCGTGAAGGTCGAGCCGCTGCGCTCGTCGCTGCTGCTTGGGGCGGGCCTAGGCGGCATTGCGCTGTTCTTCCTGCTCGACGCAAGGCTGCCTGCCGCTCGGCTTTTTCCGTCGCGGCCGTTCAACCTGAAGACGCCGCTCGGCAACGGCCTGATCATGGTCGCCGCGTTTTCGGTCGCCACCTGCTCCTTCGGCGTCTATGGGCCGCTGATCCTGACCAGCCTGCACGGCATACCGGTGCTGACCACGGGCTACATCATCGCCGCCGAATCGATCTCCTGGTCGGTGCTGTCGATCCTTGTCGCCAACGCCCCGCCTGAGCGCGAGCGCGGCATCGTGCTGGCCGGCGCGCTGATGATCGCCGGCGGCGTCGCCGGCTTCGCCTACGCCGTGCCGGCCGGCAACATCCCGCTGATCCTCGCCTGCGCCATCCTGCAAGGCGGCGGTTTTGGCATCGCCTGGCCGTTCGTGACGCGCATCATCGTTGCCTCCGCGCCGCCGTCCGAGCAGACGATCGCCTCCTCGGCCATACCGACCATGCAGCGCATCGGCTATGCCGTCGGCGCCGCGACCTGCGGCATCGTCGCCAACGCATCCGGCTTCTCGCAAGGCCTCAGCGGCGAGACGGCGGCAAGCGTGGCCTCATGGTTGTTCCTTGCCTTCCTGCCGCTCGGCGTGGTCGGGTGCGTCGCCGCCTGGCGGCTGCCGCCGACCTCCGCTTCCTGAAAGGATTTTCATGCCCGAGCAGACAAACCTGGTCGCATTCGCCCTGATCGCGCTCGGTATGGTGCTGACGCCCGGCCCGAACATGATCTATCTGGTGTCGCGCTCGATCAGCCAGGGGCCGAGGGCCGGCCTGATCTCGCTCTGCGGCGTGGCGCTGGGTTTCGTCTTCTACATGCTCGCGGCCGCCTTCGGCATCACCGCGCTGCTGTTCGCCGTGCCCTATGCCTACGACGCCCTGCGGCTAGCCGGCGCGGCCTACCTGCTGTGGTTGGCCTGGCAGGCGATCCGGCCCGGCGGCCGCTCGCCGTTCCAGGTCCGCGACCTGCCCAGGGACGGCGCGAAGAGGCTGTTCATGATGGGTTTTATCACCAACCTGCTCAACCCGAAGATCGCCATGGTCTACCTGTCGCTGCTGCCGCAGTTCATCGACCCAGCGCTGGGCAACGTGTTCCTGCAGTCTCTCGCGCTGGGCGCGACGCAGATCGTCATCAGCGTGACCGTGAACGCCATGATCGCGCTGGCGGCCGGCTCGATAGCGCTGTTCCTGGCCAGGAACCCGCTATGGATCCTGGTGCAGCGCTGGCTGATGGGCACGGTGCTGGCCGGGCTGGCCTACAGGATGGCGACCGAGGCGCAGCGATAGAAAGGCGCCTCAATCAGTCCTTGAACGGATTGGATATCCGGAGCCTGCCCGCGACCATCATCCCGTGATGCATGTCCTCGGACCACAGTGTATCGCAATCGTTGGTCAACGCCGCTGCGACGATCATGGCGTCGTAGGTGGAAAAGCCGTGCTTCTCGGCGAGTTCGAGACCTTGTTCGTGTATCTGGACGGTTACGGGCACCACAGTCAGAAACTCACGAACGAGCCCGAGAAAATCGATGATCTCAGGCCAGGGTTTTCGATGCTTCTTGCGGGAAACGTTGGCGATCTCATTCAGAACCTGAACGCTGATCAAACCGCCGCCGGCGAGGAGACCGAGCACTTTCGACGCGTCTCGCTCCTCCCGGAATGCTAAGCCAAGCAGAACATTCGTGTCGAAAAAACTACCGCTCATTGGCCTCTTCACGGTCGAACGTGAAGTCCGCAGGGAGCCAACCGCGGTAGGCGCGCAAGCGCTCCAGCAATTCCTCCTTGCGGGGCTTGCGCGTTACACCGAGTTCGTGGTCGTCGATGACCGACAACTTGATCTCATCACCCTCTTTGAGGTCGAGCGCCTCGGCTACGGCGGCGGGTAGGCGAACCGCAAGGCTATTACCCCATCGCGAGACTTTCATGCGACGAATTCCTTGGATACACGATCGTGAAATGTATATCCGCCATAGCGGATATACAAGCTGTCCGGTCTCACGCAATGACAACAAAAAGCCCGGCGCGGTGGCCGGGCTGTTTTGATAGATTTCGGCTTGTCAGCCGGTCAGTGATCCATCGCCTTGACGATCTCTTCCGTCATCTTCTTGGCGTCGCCGAGCAGCATCATGGTGCCGTCCTTGTAGAACAGCGTGTTGTCGATGCCGGCGTAGCCCGAGCCGAGCGAGCGCTTGACGAACAGGCAGGTGCGAGCCTTGTCGACGTCGAGGATGGGCATGCCGTAGATCGGCGAGGACTTGTCGTCGCGCGCCGAGGGGTTGGTCACATCGTTGGCGCCGATGACGTAGGCCACGTCGGCCTGCGCGAACTCGGAGTTGATATCCTCCAGCTCGAACACCTCGTCATAAGGCACGTTGGCCTCGGCGAGCAGCACGTTCATGTGGCCGGGCATGCGCCCGGCGACCGGATGGATGGCGTATTTCACTTCGACCCCGGCGGCCTTGAGCTTGTCGGCCATCTCGCGCAGCGCATGCTGGGCCTGGGCGACTGCCATGCCATAGCCGGGCACGATGATCACCTTCTGCGCGTTCATCATCAGATAGGCGGCGTCGTCGGCCGAACCCTGCTTGACCGTGCGCTCGATGCCGTCGTCGGCGGCAGCCGCCGTCTCGCCGCCAAACCCGCCGAGGATGACGGAGATGAAGGAGCGGTTCATGCCCTTGCACATGATGTACGACAGGATGGCGCCGGACGAGCCGACCAGCGCGCCGGTGATGATCAGCGCCAGATTGCCCAGCGTGAAGCCGAGTGCGGCCGCCGCCCAGCCGGAATAGCTGTTCAGCATCGACACTACCACCGGCATGTCGGCGCCGCCGATCGGGATGATAAGAAGGACGCCCAGCGCCAGCGAGGCGATCACGATCAGCCAGAAGATGGTCGTGCTCTCGGTAACGACCAGCGCCACGATCAGGGCGACCAGCGCCGCGCCGAGCAGGATGTTGATGACGTGGCGCGCCGGCAAAAGGATCGGCTTGCCCGACATGCGGCCGTCGAGCTTCAGGAAGGCGATGACCGAGCCGGTGAAGGTGATGGCGCCGATGGCGACGCCGAGGCTCATCTCGACCAGCGCTTGGCTATGGATGTCGTCGATCTCGCCGATGCCAAAACTGGTCGGCGAGTAGATCGCGGCGGCAGCCACCATGACCGCGGCCAGACCGACGAGGCTGTGGAAGGCGGCGACCAGTTGCGGCATCGCCGTCATGGCGATGCGGCGGGCGATATAGGCGCCTGCACCGCCGCCTATGACGAGACCGACGAGGATCAGACCGGCCCCGCCGGCGGTCAGCGTGTCGAGGGTCAGCGCCAGCGTGGTCAGAATCGCGATGGTCATGCCGACCATGCCGTAAAGATTGCCTTGGCGGCTGGTGGTCGGATGCGACAGGCCCCGCAGCGCCAGGATGAACAGGATGCCGGAGACGAGGTAGAGGAAGGAGGCGACGTTCTCGTTCACGTCACTTCTCCTTCTTCTTGTACATGGCGAGCATGCGCTGGGTGACCAGGAAGCCGCCAAAGATGTTGACCGACACCAGCATCAGGGCGACGAAGCCGAAACCGCTGGCGAGCCCCGATGCCGAGATGCCGACCGCCAGCAGCGCGCCGACCACGATCACCGAGGAGATGGCGTTGGTGACGGCCATCAGTGGCGTGTGCAGGGCCGGCGTCACCGACCAGACGACGTAGTAGCCGACAAAGATCGCCAGCACGAAGATGGCGAAGCGGAAGACGAAGGGGTCGATTGCCCCGCCCGACAGCGCATGCGCCGCGTCGCCAGCCGCATCGGCCGCCGCCGGCGCATTGGCGAGATCCTGAACCGCAAGCTTCACCGCCTCGCTTGCCTGATCGAGTTGTTCGAGGGCTTTCTGCAAGGCGTCCATCAGGCGGTCCCCCCGGTCTTAGGCTTCCTGGGCGCGGCGGGTTTTTTCGACGCGGCTTTCTTCGCCCGTGCCGGCTTGTCGCTTGCCTCGGCGACCAAAATCGTCGCCGGGATCGCCGGCGGCTCGACATGCGGCTCTTCTACCGCCTTGACGAAGTTCGGATGCACGACCTTTCCGCCATCGGTCAGCATGGTCGCCTTCACCAGTTCGTCGTCGCGCTTGATGGCAAGCTCCTTCTTCGCCTTGTCGATCATCGTCTCCAGGAAGGCGAACAGGTTTTTCGCATAGAGCAGCGAGGCGGATGCCGCGACCCGGCCCGGCACGTTGAGGTGGCCGACGATCTTCACGCCGTTCGGCGTCGTCACCACCTCGCCCGGGCTGGCTCCCTCGACATTGCCGCCGCGCTCGACCGCGAGGTCGACGATCACCGAGCCGGCCTTCATCGAGGCGACCATCGCCGCCGAGACCAGTTTCGGCGCCGGGCGGCCGGGAATGAGAGCCGTGGTGATGACGATGTCCTGCTTGGCGATGTGCTCGGCCGTCAGCGCCGCCTGCTTGGCCTGGTATTCCTTCGACATCTCCTTGGCGTAACCGCCCGCCGTTTCGGCCGCCTTGAACTCCTCGTCCTCGACCGCCAGGAATTTCGCGCCGAGCGACTGCACCTGCTCCTTGACCGCAGGGCGCACGTCGGTCGCCGTCACGACGGCGCCGAGGCGGCGCGCCGTGGCGATCGCCTGCAGACCGGCGACGCCGACGCCCATGACGAAGACCTTCGCCGCCGGCACGGTGCCGGCCGCCGTCATCATCATCGGCATGGCGCGGTCGTATTCGGCGGCGCCGTCGATCACCGCCTGGTAGCCGGCGAGGTTGGCCTGGCTGGACAACACGTCCATCACCTGGGCGCGGGTGATGCGCGGCATCAGCTCCATGGCGAAACCGGTCACGCCGGCCTTGGCCATGTCGGCAAGGGCAGCGTCATTGCCGTAGGGATCCATGATCGCCAGCACGGCGGCGCCGGGCTTGTAGCCCTTGAGTTCGGCAGCCGTCGGCCGGCGGACCTTCAGCACGACGTCGGCCTTGGCCACGTCGGCCGCCTTGCCAATGGCCGCGCCGGCAGCCTGGAAGTCGGCGTCGAGGATGCGCGAGCCCAGGCCCGCGCCGGTCTCGACGATCACCTCGAAGCCAAATCCCGTCAGCCGCTTCACCGTATCCGGCGAAGCTCCGACACGCGGTTCCGCCGCGTCGACTTCCTTGGGTACGAAAATGACTTGTCCCACCGCCTCAATCCCTCCGGTTGGAACGTTGCCCCTCCATGCGGCGGAAACGATCGGCCGCGGACGAAATCGTCAGGCGGGAACGGGTTTGTCAGGTGATATGCGCGGGCATGTCGCGCAGCACATATCCGCCGCCGCCCACGAGAATGATGAACAGGAGCAGCGAAGAGAAGAAGCCGCCGCCGGCAAAAAAGCCGAAGGCCATTGCCGCCAGCAGCGCGACGCAGACGATCGTGCTCCATTTCGCCAGTTGCACGAACAACCTGTAGGTCTTTTCGTGCTCGGCATATTCCATCTTGGCGCCCAGCTCGAGCGGTCCGGTCGGGGTTTGGTCGGCCATGCTGTCCCTCCGAAGGTCTCCCCGGCACATAGCGAAATCATGCCGCGAGGGCAATGGCGTGATTGGCCGTATGAGTGCGACAAGAGCGACGCATTTTTCTTGAAAATCGGAAGCGATGTCAGCGACGGATTTCCGGCCCGCCAAAGTTTCGGCGTAGTTGAAGCCGCGGATCGCCTCGGCGCGCCTTCTTCCGGCGCCGGTCGTTTGCTATTGTTCGCCCATTGCCAGCGGGTCGACCATGGCGAAAACACGTCCCGAAAAAACGACAGTCGGGAAGACGAACTTGTGAGCAAAAATCCTCCCGCAACCGCGGTCATGGGGTTCATCATGAATTGCCCCGAACCGATACCGCGCACGCACTATCTTGCCGGGCTGCTGCTTGTCGCCGCGTACCTGGGCGCAGCGTCCTCGCCGGCGGTGGCGCAGAGCGCGGCCAATCCGTCCGATCCGCTGTGGTCCGATGCGCCGAAGCGGATCGACCGCGGCAGTCAGCGGTTCGAACGCCTGCCCGACACCAATGCCCGGCAGGCGGAGGCCAAAGCTGCCCGCTATCCGCTGCGTCTGAAACGCACGCTTCCCTACATCGTCGTCGACAGCGTCAGCTTCGTGCAGGAAGGCAAGAAGTACCGCCTCGCCGAACTCGAACCCGTGCCCGCGGCAAAAACCTGCAAGAACCCGGATGGCCAGCGCTGGGCGTGCGGGCTAAAGGCACGCGTGGCGCTCAGCCGGCTGCTGAGGGCCAAGCCGATCCGCTGCGCGCCGCTCGGCGAGAAGGACGGCTTCATGCTGGTCGAATGCGTGCGCAACGAGAAAGATCTCGGCGGGACGCTTGCCGCCGCCGGCTATGCGCTGACACCTGCCGGCAAGGACCGCTACCGCGCCGAGGAGGAAGAGGCCCGCAAAGGGAGAAAGGGCGTGTGGCAAGCCGAACCGGTCGATGGAAACTGATGATCCGACGAGGCGAAGGGGTGCTTCCACAAACCAAAGATGGCTTGCGCGGCCGTATCGGCGAAACGCCTGGAGGGCAAATTCAGTGCCTGCATCCGCTGCTGTTCACCGAAACGTGCGTCGCCGTTGGCGCTGTGCGCCTGACTTCAAACATCGTCGCCGGACAAGACAACCGAATTCTCCCAATTGTCGCCCGCGGCGACAATGCAGCTTCTGCCGGTCACATCGGTGATGACGATCGTCCATGTCCCGGTTTCGGCGACGAAAATCTCCATGACCGCGACCTGGCCGATTGTCCCGACACCTAGCTGCTTTTCCTGGAACTTTTCGCCGAGTTGCGCGACCAGGTTGCCGTGCCCGGTGCAGAACACGTACTGCGCGTCCGCCGTATATGTGCCTACCGCGATAAAGGCTGCCGCAAGCAGCGCCTTCGTCCAACCGACCACCCGTGCCATAAGGCACCTCCTTTGGCCGCCCTCGCACGGCGGAAGGAGGAAACTCACCCCGCCGAAGCGTTTTGGGCCGGCTTAGACATCGTCATCGCGCTCTCCCCTGCGCTTTCTGTCTCGATAGCGAGAACTCTATGTTCCCGTTATGTCCAATATATGGGATGCGGCGAAAATGCGCGCAAGCACATTTGCGTGAACGTCGGCGATCTGTCCGAGACGAAAACGCCGGAGCGGTGAGGCTCCGGCGATTAAAATGTGGCTTGTATCGGGAACAACTCGTTGGCGAGCCGTCAAATGACCCGGTCAGTTCATCGTCGGGATGACGAACTCCGCGCCTTCCTTCACACCCGACGGCCAGCGCGAGGTGACGGTCTTGGTCTTGGTGTAGAAGCGGAAGGCGTCCGGCCCGTGCTGGTTCAGGTCGCCGAAGCCCGAGCCTTTCCAGCCGCCGAAGGTGTAATAGGCGATTGGCACCGGGATCGGCACGTTGATGCCGACCATGCCGACCTGCACCTTGGAAGCGAAGTCGCGCGCCGCGTCGCCGTCGCGGGTGAAGATGGCGACGCCATTGCCCATCTCGTGTTCGTTTGGCAGGCGCAGCGCTTCCTCGTAATTCTTGGCGCGCACCACCGACAGCACGGGGCCAAAGATCTCTTCCTTGTAGATGCGCATGTCGGCGGTCACGTCGTCGAACAGGCATCCGCCCATATAGTAACCGTTCTCGTAGCCCTGCATCTTGAAGTTGCGGCCGTCGACGACCAGTTTGGCACCTTCCTTGATGCCGGTGTCGACATAACCCTTGATGCGCTCCAGCGCCTGGGCGGTGACGACCGGGCCGAAATCGGCGGAACTGTCGGTCGAGGGACCGACCTTCAGGCTTTCGACGCGCGGGATCAGCCTCTCCATCAGGCGATCGGCGGTGTCCTTGCCGACCGGCACCGCCACCGAGATCGCCATGCAGCGCTCGCCGGCCGAGCCGTAGCCGGCGCCGATGAGGGCGTCGACCGTCTGGTCCATGTCGGCGTCGGGCATGATGATCATGTGATTCTTGGCGCCGCCGAAGCACTGAACGCGCTTTCCGGCCGCGCATCCGCGTGAATAGATGTATTCGGCGATCGGCGTCGAGCCGACGAAGCCGACGGCCTTGACGTCGCGGTCGTCGAGGATCGCGTCGACCACCTCCTTGTCGCCGTTGACGACGTTCAAGATGCCCGCCGGCAGGCCGGCCTCGATGAACAGTTCGGCGATCCTGAGCGGCACGCCGGGGTCGCGCTCGGAAGGCTTCAGAATGAAGGCGTTGCCGCAGGCGATGGCCGGGGCGATCTTCCACAGCGGGATCATGGCGGGGAAGTTGAACGGGGTGATGCCGGCGACCACGCCGAGCGCCTGCCGCATGGAATAGACGTCGATGCCGGGGCCGGCTCCGTCGGTGAACTCGCCCTTCATCATGTGCGGGGCGCCGATGCAGACCTCGACGACTTCCAGCCCGCGCTGAATGTCGCCCTTGGCGTCGGCGATGGTTTTCCCGTGCTCGCGGGCCAGAATATCGGCCAGCGAATCGTACTCGCGGTTGGCGAGCTCCAAAAACTTCATCAGCACGCGCACGCGGCGCTGCGGATTGGTGGCGGCCCAGGCCGGCTGCGCGGCCTTGGCGTTCTCGACGGCGGCGCGCAATTCAGCCTTGGAGGCCAGCGCGACGGTGCCGCGCACCGTGCCGTCCATCGGCTGCATGACGTCTTGGCTGCGGCCGCTGGTGCCGGCGACATGCTTGCCGCCGATGAAATGCCCGTATTCGATCATGGCTTCTCTCCCTGGGGTATGGCCGCATTGTCACGCTTCGGCAGGCAAATGGCAACGCGAGGGAAATCGCAGCCGTTGTGCAGGAAATAATAGACCACTTTGATCGGTTGCGAATTTTCGCATATAGCGGATTTGATGCTTGCGCTCCTTCGCACCCCCCTCTGTCCTGCCGGACATCTCCCCCTCAAGGGGGGAGATTGGCTTGCCACTTTGGTTTCGCCAGTCGTCAACGTTGCAGGAGTGGCGGGGGGAGCGAAACTGCCAATCTCCCCCCTGGAGGGGGAGATGTCCGGCAGGACAGAGGGGGGTGCGAAGGAGCGCAATCCTTTCCATCCGACACCATCCCATGAACTGGGATGACGTCCGCATCTTCCTGGCCGTCGCCCGCGCCGGGCAGATCCTCGGCGCGGCGCGCCGGCTTGAACTCAATCACGCCACCGTGTCGCGCCGGATCGCGGCGCTCGAGGAGGCGCTGAGGACAAAACTCTTCCGCCGGCTGACCACCGGCAGCGAGTTGACGCCGGCTGGCGAGCGTTTTCTTGCAGTCGCCGAGCGCATGGAAGCCGAGATGATCGTTGCCCGTGCCGAGGTGGCCGGCGAGGGCGACGCGGTGTCGGGTACGGTGCGCATCGGCGCGCCAGACGGGTTCGGCGTCGCCTTCCTGGCGCCGCGGCTGGGCGCCGTCACCGAACTGTACCCGGAATTGAAGATTCAGCTCGTGCCGGTGCCGCGCTCGTTCTCGCTGTCGCGGCGCGAGGCCGACATCGCCATCACCACCGAGCGTCCGAGCGAGGGCAGGCTGGTGGCAGCAAAACTCGTCGACTACACGCTCGGCCTGTTCTGTGCGAAGACCTACGCGGAAAAGCACGGTTTGCCGCAAAACACCGCCGATCTCGCCGCCCACCGGCTGGTCGGCTACGTGCATGACCTCGTCATCAACCCGACGCTCGACTACGCCGCCGAGTTCAGTCGCGACTGGAACGCGGGTTTCGAAATCTCGTCGGCGCTCGGCCAGGCGGAGGCGGTGCGCGCGGGCGCCGGCATCGGCATCCTGCACACCTTCGTCGCCCGCGCCATGACGGAACTCGTGTCTGTCGCCGCTATCGCGCCGATCCGCCGCGCCTATTGGCTGGTCTATCACGAGCAGATGCGCGGCCTGTCGCGCATCCAGGCGGTAGCGGGGTTTATCGCCCAGGCGGTCGAACGCGAAAGGACGCTGTTCTCCTGACCCGACGGTGACGGCTTCGACCGCCGCCGCCCGGCTCGTTCGCTGCGCGGCCGGTCCTCCGGATGTCAGATGTCACGCCAGCGCCACCAGGATGATCGAGGCGGCGGTGGTGAACACCAGCAGCGGGATCGCCCAGACCAGGAAGAGATAGAACTGCTCCTGCACGTAGGCGCCGAAGGCCCGCTCGACGACGCCGAAGCGGAACAAGAGCACGTTGACGGCGAGGCTGATCGCCAGCGTCACATAGTTCAGCGCGAACAGCCGGTTGATCGGATTGTCGCCGGATTCCAGTACCTCGTAGACCGAATTGACCGTGAAATTCAGTGCGATCACCGCGAACAGCCCGCCGATGATGATGTTGACCAATTCGAACGTCTCGATCTGGAAGGCGCCGTCCTCGACCCGGTTCAGCCACACCGCCAGCAACGGGATCAGCAGCGAGGCGAGCAGCGGGATGAAGATCGAGGCGATGACCGGACCGGGATGGCGTACCGCCTCCAGCGACGCGGTCATGGTGGCGTGTGCCGCGCCGTACCAGCCCGGCTCGGCGCTGACCGCCAGGTTGACGAAGCGCAGCGTCCAGCCGTCGAGTCTCGCTTCCGCCGAGGGCCGGCTGAAGTCGAGATCGTCCTGGTCGAAGGCAAGCGTCGCCTGATTGGCCGTCTCGGCTCGCAGCGCCAGCCGCACCTGCAACTGTTGCTTGCCGAAGGGGAAGCGCGAGACGTCGTAGTCGGTGGAGAATTCGCCGGAGACGCGCTTCAGCATCTCGACCCGTCCGTCCGGGAAAATGCGCAGGCCGATCTCGGCAGGGGCGGCTTCCGCGACCTGATTGGCGATCGTCGTGTCCGGCACCCAGATGCGTTTCGCCTCGGCCAGCGCCTCGTCGCCGCGCAGCACACGCGGCGGGTCGTTCGCCTCGGCGGCGGGACGGCGCAGGCGCAGATCCTCCCAGCGCAGGCGTATGTCGACCACGCCTTTGAAACTCGCGGCGTTCTCGTCGAAACCCGACACCCCGACATAGCCGATCGCCGCCTTGACGCGCACCGGCAGACCCTTGTCCATCGGCAGGCTGGCATCTGCGGCGGCCTGTCCCGCCAAGGCCAGCAGCCAGGCGGCCAACGCGAAGAGGAGCGTTCTCATTCGGCCGGCTTTCCGGCGCGCTTGGCCGCCACGCGGTTGTGCAATTCGACCAGCGGCTGAAGTTCGGCGGCAAAACGTTCCGAGCCGGCGACCGGGCCGGATTGTCCACCGCTCGACAGGCCGACGAAACGATCGACCACGACCTGCAGCGGCCGCAGCAGGAAGCCGCGGATGACGGTGATGATGGCGCCGGCCAGGATGACGATGGCGAAGATTGCGAGGCAGGCCTGCCAGACCAGCGAACGGCCCGCCGCGGCGCGCGAGCCGGAAAAGTCGCGAGCCGCCGCGATCACGCCCAGCGATTGGCCGGCACGGTCGCGCAAGGGGATCAGCAGCACCCCGTAGGGCACGCCCTGGGAATCGCGCGCGTAGGTCACCGGCTCGTTGACCACCGATATGTCGGCGTCGCCGGCCAGATCGCTCATCAGCGCCCCGTTGGTCGTCTCAAGCCGCAGGAAGCGGCCGACACGGTTCTGCTCGCTGAACACCGCCGGGTCGACCCCGGAGGCGAAGTCGCGCAGCGGTTTTTCCTCGACGAAGAAGGTGAATTCCAGCCCGTAGGCGCTTTTCATCGCCACCAGCATCGGACCGAAATCCAGGCCGAACTCGACGCTGCCGGCGTGGTTGCCCTGCATGTCGGTGACCGGCGAGACGCCGAAGATCGCTGGCCCGGTGCGGGCGATCGCCAGCCCCTTGACCGATACATGGTCGCGGTTGACGGCAACCACCATCGGCCGGAAACGCGTCAGGTCGTCGCCGAACAGTTTTGGATCCTGCAATCTCAGCAGCGAGGTGGCCGGCGGCACATGGAACTGCACCTGGTCGACGCCGTGCCGCTCCTTCTGTCCCTCGAACATGGCGGCATAGTTGTCGAGCAGCGCCTGCCGGTCTTTTGCCGCCACCGCCTGCCGGGTCAAGGGCAGGGAGGCCAGCATCTCGGCGCGCGCCAGCGCCTTGTTCTCGGCGTCGGCGAGCGCCGTGTCGAAGATCGCCTGCATCAATTCGAACTGGCTCTTTTCGACCGCGTCGGTCAGCCCGCTGAACAGGCGCGCCGACAGGATCGTCAAGGCCGTCACAACCACCACCACCGCAGCGATCAACGCCGCCGGCGCGCTTCTTCGAAATGTCATGCCCGCCCGCCCCATCTCGCATGGAGATGCCCAGAAGAATGCCCCGGCTAATTTCTGGCAGAGGAACGGTGCGCGATCAATCGGTCAGGCGCGGCTATGCGCCGGCTATTTTGTACGCCGCCGCCCGCCCGCCGACTTGGCCTCCGGTGCGGTCACGGCTTCTTGCGCCAGGCGCAGCTTGCGCAGGCGATCGGTCTTGGCATTGCGGGCCTTCGTCTCCGCATCGATGATTGTCCTGGCGGCCACCGTGGTACGGGCCGCGCGGTCCTGGTTGTCTTTCTGGCTCATGGCCTGGCCTCCGACACCTGTCGGCGCTGATCGCCGAAAATAAAAAAGGGCCGGACCAGCCGACCCTCCCGTTCCATGTCGCTTCGGTGCCGGTACGTCCGCGGTCACCATGCGAGATGGGATATTAGGCAGCCGTCAGGCTGTCCGCCGACATCTTGCCGGACTTGCGGTCGCGAACGAGTTCGTAGTTGACCTTCTGGCCTTCATTGAGGCTGCGCATTCCGGCGCGCTCGACGGCGGAGATGTGGACGAACACGTCCGCGCCACCCTCGTCGGGCTGAATGAAGCCGAAACCCTTGGTTCCGTTGAACCACTTGACAGTACCTGTGCTCATGACGATTCCTTTCAATCGTTCTAGAAATATCATCCGGCGAGCAGGTGCACGCCGGATTATTTTTGATCGATTTTGGAGAAGAATTCGCCAGAGCGCGCTTTCTGCAGCGCTTGATAGACAAAATCGGCTAGCAACATCGATTTGAGATACATAGGCTTTTCGGCGCGAAAAGTCAAACCGCGCGGGGGTCGCTCTTTGTCGACCGTGCGCCGCTGCCGTTTCCCATTGAACTGTTCGCCACAGAGGGCCAATTGGACCTTGTCGACGCGTCCTTCGATCCACAAGCGCTGCACGGATGGCCGCAAGCTACCGACGGCGATTTCCCTACTTTGCCTGTATCTCCGCCAGCGCGCGCTGCAACGGCGCCGACGACACCTGGATCGCTCCGGCGAACGGTTTTTCCATGTCGAGGATGAGATAGATGGATGCCGCGAGAAGGCCGGCGGACGCCACGAAGGTGACACCGATCGCGGCGTTGCGCGGCGCCCGATAGCCCAGACTGGCGAAGATGACCAGCAGCCAGGCGACGAGCATGACCAGCAGCGCCCTGGGGATGTCGCCCTCGGACTGCTCGATCAGCATCCAGCGCAGTCCCACGACCTTCTGGTAGTGCTGGCGCACGTCCTGCCAGACCGTCATCTTCTGTGCGTCGGGCGGCTTTATGGCGTCGATCTCCCGGCCGGCCTGGGTGAGCAACTGCTCCGATCTCCTGTCGTCGATCGCATAGGCGCGGGTGTCGGCGTCCGCGTCCCGGGTCACGCCCTTCAGATAGATCGACAGCAATTCGCGCGCCGGTCCGGTTTCCGGTCCGTAGTGCCGGAGCGACCGGTCGAGCAGGATCAGTTCGGTCGCGAAGACATGGACGTTGTCGTCGATCGATTCGAAGGTGTTTTTTGCCGAGTTGATGGTCAGGCCGAGCACCAGCGAGGTCATCACCACGAAGAGGTTGCCGATGACGCGCACCAGATTGTAGGTCTCGTCGGCGCGGTGATGGGCTGGCAGCCGCTCATAGGTCGCCAGTGCGCCAAGCGACGCTCCCGCCAGGCCGAGGAAGACGAAACCGGCGATCAGGGTTTCATTCGTCAAGATCATCGGTAGCGGCTCAGCGCCAGATCCTTGACGTCGATGTCCGGCTTCCGGCCCGAGATGATGTCCGCGAGCACCCGGCCGGAACCGCAGGACATGGTCCAGCCCAGCGTGCCGTGACCGGTGCTGAGATAGAGGTTGGGATAGCGCGTGCCGCCGATGATTGGCGGACCGTCCGGCGTCATCGGCCGCAAGCCACACCAGAACTTTGCGCCCTCGAGGTCGGCGCCGGCCGGGAACAGGTCACCGACCGAATGCGTCAGCGTATCCTTGCGGCCGTCATGCAGGCGCAAATCGTAGCCGGAGATCTCGGCCGTGCCGCCGGCGCGGATTCTTGAGCCCAGCCGGGTGATCGCCACCTTGTAGGTCTCGTCCATCACAGTCGATTGAGGTGCGCCGGCCTCGTCCTTGATCGGCACGGTGATCGAATATCCCTTGATCGGATAGACCGGCAGCGACAGGCCGAGCGGCCTCAGCATGATCGGCGAATAGCTGCCCAGCGCCACCACATAGGCGTCGGCGGCCAAAAGCCCGGCGCTGGTGGCGACGCCCGTCACCTTGCCGCCCTCCGTGACGATGCGCTCGATCGTCGTGCCGAAGCGGAACGTCACGCCGCGGCCCGCCGCATGCGAGGCCAGCCTTTCGGTGAACATCTGGCAGTCGCCGGTCTCGTCGCCGGGCAGGCGCAGCCCGCCCACGAATTTGCCTTTGACCCTGGCCAGCGCGGGCTCGGCGGCGATGCAGCCGGCAGGGTCCAGCACCTCGAACGGCACGCCGAACTGTTTCAGAACCTCGACGTCGCCGGAAATGCCGGCGAGTTGCTTCTCGGTGCGGAAGAGCTGGAGCGTGCCCTGGCTACGCTCGTCATAGGCAATGCCGGTGGAGGCGCGCAGCTCGCGCAGGCAGTCCCGCGCATATTCGGCAATCGGCACCATGCGCGCCTTGTTCAGCGCGTAGCTCCTCGCGTTGCAGTTCATCAGCATCTTGAGCACCCACGACCACATTGCCGGGTCGATGAGCGGGCGGATGACCAGCGGGCCGTGTTTCATCAGCAGCCATTTGATCGCCTTGACCGGAATGCCGGGCCCGGCCCAGGGCGAGGAATAGCCGGGCGACACTTCGCCCGCATTGGCGAAGCTGGTCTCCAGCGCCGGGCCGTTCTGCCGGTCGACCACCGTCACCTGGTGGCCGGCCTCGGCAAGATAATGCGCGGCGGTCACGCCGATCACGCCGCTGCCAAGGATAAGGATCTTCATCGTCGCCCCTCGCTTTTCGAACTGGCCCCCGGGGTCGCGAACGCTTTTTTCCCACGGGAGAACTCGCCCTGCGCAGCCAAGGCCGGGCAGGCTGCGTCATTGAGGCAGAAGCTGGCTCAATGGCAACCACCTTGTCATGCGCCATGGATGGATTGTCCGCGAACAGTTTCGTGCCGGACGCGACGTGCGCCGGGTAGCATGGGCATCGGCGGGGGAACGCCGGACCAGAGGACGGCAGCGTCCCCGCTTCGCGCCGCGAACCGGTCGGTCGCGGCGATGACGGCATCGCTGACGCTTGAATGTCCCGCGCCGTGGCCGGCCTCGCCGATCAGCACCAGTTCGCTGCCCGGCCATGCCCGCGCCAGTTCCCAGGCGATGTCGGGCGGGCTGCTCAAGTCGAGTCTTCCGTGGATCAGCACTACGTGGATGTCAGCCGTTATTCGGGTGGCCATTGCTGGGCGGCGTGCAGCACCCTCAAGATGGTCACGGCGCGGGCGTCCTCCACGTAGACGACCACATAATTCGTGCGCACGTTCATCTCGCGTGTGCCGGCCATTCGGCCCGGCCGATAAAGTTTTGGATACTCCGGCAGCCGCGCCACCTTGGCCTCGATGTCATCCTTGACGCGCTGCGCAGCCTTGGGATTGTCGTCGGAAATGTAGTCGATGATTGCCAGCAGATCGGCGCGCGCGGTGGCCTTCCATTCAAGCGCCGGTCCGGGCACGGCTCTTCCTGTCGATCAGCGCTTGAGCCTCATCCATGACCTGACCGTGGGGCACAGGAGGTCTGGTGTCCGCAAGGGCTTCCCCGACCTTGGCGCGGAACCACCGGTCGTAGGCTTCAGCGTCCGACGCAAGGCCGGCGGGCAGCCCGCCTTCCTTGGCGACACGGGTCAGAAGGATGCGTACGGCATCGGATATGGTCAGTCCTACGCCGGCCAGCGTCTCCGACGCGGCTGCCTTCAAATCGTCGTCTACGCGGACATGCAGCATCGAGGTCCGGTTGGCCATTCCAATTCTCCGGGGTTCCGAGCCAATATGTATCTCATTTGAGATACGTGCAACTGGTGATCTGGCAGTATACCGCCCGAACTTTCGCCAAATTGCTGTTCGAAGTTGCGCCATGCGGGGCGCATTTATGGTTGATGGTTCGTTAACAAAGGCCGGAGTAGACTCCCGCCCGAACGAACCCAGTGCCGGAAAAATGGCCGACAGGACGAGACGCATTGCGGACAGGCTTTGCCGCAGCGTGGCAGGTGCCGCCATGCTGCTGGCCGCCGCCATGCCGGCTTCCGGCGAGCAGGCGGCCGTCACGCCACCGGCCGGCCCGGAAGCGCAGGGCGCCGCGCCGCAGGCCGAGGCGAGGCGCGCCGAATACGAATCCGTCAGCCACGACATCCAGCTTTCCGCCGACCGCCTCGAAACGCTCGCCGCGGAGGTCGCCGGGGTCAAGCAGGACTATGCCTCGATCACCGCCGCGCTCATCCAGGCCGCCAAGACCGAAAAGAAACTCGGCCAGGACATCGAGGTGATCGCGCTCAGGCTCGACCGGCTGAAGGCCGAGGCCGACACGGTGCGCGCCTCTCTCGCCTCGCGGCGCGGTGTGCTGGCGGAAGTGCTCGGCGCGCTGCAGCGCATGGGGCTGAACCCGCCGCCGGCGATCCTGGTCAGGCCGGAGGACGCGCTGTCGTCGGTGCGCAGCGCCGTCCTGCTTGGAGCGGTCGTACCGGAACTCAGGCACGAGACGGAGACCCTGATGGCCGACATGGCCGAGCTGTCGCGCATCGCCGGCTCGATCGAGGCCGAGCGCGGCCGACTCGCCGCGTCGGCCGCCGACCAGGTCGCCGAGCAGCGTCGCCTCAACCTGCTGCTGGAAGCCAAGCAGAAGCTGCAGGGCGAGACGGAGGCCGAACTCGCCGCCGAGCGCAAGCGCGCCGAGGAACTCGCCGCCAAGGCGGGCAGCCTGAAGGAATTGATCGCCTCGCTCGACAAGCAGGCAGAGAAGGATCGCGCCGCCGCGGAACTGGCGCGCGCCGCCAAGGAGAAGCTGCTTGCCCGCGACGCCGAGATCGCGGCGCTGCCGGAGAACAACCGCAGCATGGCCTCGCTGCCCTTCCCGGCCCTGCACAACCAGTTGGCGCTGCCGGTCAACGGCCGCTTCAGCCGCCGCTTCGGCGGCAAGGACGATAACGGCGGCGTGATGCAAGGCGACACGGTTGCGACACAATCGGGCGCCATCGTCACGGCTCCCGCCGACGGAAATGTGCTTTATGCCGGGCCTTTCCGCTCCTACGGACAACTCTTGATCCTTGACGCGGGCGACGGCTATCATGTCGTCCTGGCGGGGATGGACAGAATCACCGTCGCGCTCGGACGTTCGGTTCTGGCTGGAGAGCCGGTCGGAGCGATGGGGGAGGCCAGGGTGGCGAGCGCTCTGGCCAGCAAAGTGGCGAATGGGCCGGAACTCTATGTCGAGTTCCGCAAGGATGGAAAACCCGTCGATCCGTCTCCCTGGTGGGCGGAGCGTCTTTCTGGAAGGACAGGGAATGATACGTAAATTGTCGCTTCTGTTTGCCGGAGCGTTGATGGGCGCATCCGCCATGAGCCTCGTCTACGGCGCGGCCGGCACGACGGCGAACGCTGCGGGGTCCGAGACCTACAAGCAGCTCGCCATCTTCGGCGACATCTTCGAGCGGGTGCGCGCGCAATATGTGACGCCGCCGGAAGAGAAGGCGCTGGTCGAGAGCGCCATCAACGGCATGCTGACTTCGCTCGACCCGCACTCCTCCTATCTCAATCCGGAAGCCGCCAAGGACATGCGCGTCCAGACCAAGGGCGAGTTCGGCGGCCTCGGCATCGAAGTCACCATGGAGAACGAGTTGGTCAAGGTGATCACGCCGATCGACGACACGCCGGCCGCCAAGGCAGGGGTGCGCGCCGGCGACTTCATCTCGGCCATCGACGGCACCGAGGTTCGCGGCATGACGCTGAACGACGCCGTCGAGAAGATGCGCGGCCTCGTCAACACGCCGATCAAGCTCACAATCCTGCGCGAAGGCGCCGACAAGCCGATCGAACTCACCATCGTGCGCGACGTCATCAAGGTGAAGGCCGTCAAGTTCCGCGTCGAGGAAGACGTCGGCTACATGAAGATCACCTCGTTCACCGAAAAGACCTTTGACGACCTGGAAAACGCCATCGCCGCGATCAAGAAGCAGGTGCCGGACGACAAGCTGAAGGGTTATGTGCTCGACCTGCGCCTCAACCCCGGCGGTCTGCTCGACCAGGCGGTCAGCGTATCCGATGCCTTCCTCGACCGCGGCGAGATCGTCTCGACGCGCGGCCGCGATCCGAAGGACGTGACCCGCTTCGACTCGCGGCCCGGCGACGATATCGGCGGCAAGCCGGTGGTCGTCCTGGTCAACGGCGGCTCGGCCAGCGCCTCGGAGATCGTCGCCGGCGCGCTGCAGGACCACCGCCGCGCCACGGTCGTCGGCACGCAGTCCTTCGGCAAGGGCTCGGTGCAGACCATCATCCCGCTCGGGGAGAACGGCGCGCTCCGGCTCACCACGGCGCTCTACTACACGCCGGCCGGCAAATCGATCCAGGGCAAGGGCATCACGCCCGACATCAAGGTCGAGCAGCCGCTGCCGGAAGATCTGAAGGATGTCGACACCACGCGCGGCGAATCGGATCTCAAGGGCCACATCAAGGGCGCCGACGAGAGCGACCAGGGCTCGGGTTCGGCCGCCTATGTGCCGCCGGATCCGAAGGACGACGTGCAGCTCGGCTACGCGCTCGACCTCCTGCGCGGCGTCAAGACCGATCCGGCCTTCCCGCCGAATCCGGACCGGGCAGTTCTCCAGCAGTAAGCGTTTTCGGGAGCGGCGGAGAATTTCTCCGCCGCTTTTTCGATCGGCGAAGCGTATCCGCCGCAGCGCGTACCGGGTTGGTTTGTGGCTTGCCTTGGCGAAAGCCTGCCGCAAGCTTCCGATGGCACGGTGAAGCTGGCGGGATTTGCCTTGGTTGGCAAAGGGGTGCGGCTTGTCGGTTACGCAACGGGAAATCGAACGTCCGCTGGGGCAGGGGCTGGCGACGGTCAGCCATACGCCACGCCTGACGCCCTCCACCATCGCCTCGGGCTTCGCGGTCCTCGCCATCCTCGCGGCTTCCAGCGCCATCGCACTGCGGGACAAGCCGTTCCGAACCCCCGCGCCCGTTGTCACCACCACACCGGAAGTCGCCGCTGCGACCGGCGATCTCGTCCCCGCAAAACCCACAGCCGCCGGGGCCGACGGCGGCGCAAAGATCATCCAGCTCGACCCTGCTGATCGGCCGGCCAGCAGCGGCGTGGTGGTCATCCGCGACCCGTCGACCATCGGCCAGAACCTGCGCGTCGCGCATCTGCCGGACCCGGCGCTGATCGAGCGCACCGACAGCGGCCCGCTGCCGATCCGCGCCGCCGACGGCAGGCGGCCCTTCGACGTCTATGCCCGGCCCTGGTCGGGCGCTCGCGGCGCTCGCGTCGCCATCGTCATCGGCGGTTTCGGCATTTCCCAGACCGGCACGCAGAACGCCATCCAGCGCCTGCCGGCGGAGGTCACCATCGCGTTTTCGCCGCAGGGTAACAGCATCGGCCGCTGGATGCAGGCCGCCCGCCAGAAGGGCCACGAGATCGTCATGCAGGTGCCGCTGGAGCCGTTCGACTATCCGAACGTCGATCCTGGCCGCAACACGCTGACGGTCGAGGCCACGGCCGAGGAGAATCTCAAGAACCTGCGCTGGGCGCTGTCGCGCACCACCAACTACACCGGGGTGATGAATTTCATGGGCGCGCGCTTCTCGGCCGATGGCGCCGCCATGCAGCCGTTCCTCGCCGAACTCGGCAAGCGTGGCCTGCTCTATCTCGACGACGGCTCCTCGGCGCGCAGCGCCGCGCCCGAACTGGCGTTGAAGAACAGCGTGCCGTTCGCAGCCGGCGACGCAGTGATCGACGCCGACCGCGACCGCGGCGCGATCCTGAAAAAGCTCGACGAAATCGAACGCACGGCCCGCGCCAAGGGGTTCGCAATCGCAACCGGCTTCGCCTTCGAAACGACCATCGAGGCCGTCACCGGCTGGGCCGCCGAGGCGAAGAAGCGCGGTATCGAGATCGTGCCTATCTCGGCGCTGGCAAGCGACCCGGAGCGGTAGCCACCGCTTCCTCTACCCGTTTTTGAGAGGCAATTCCCGCGGGGGAGCGTGAGCGCTCAAGCCGGCGCGTCTCGAAGCGCGCAGACTGTTCATAAAACGCCGGGGTTGCTGCTATAGGTCTGAGCCTCGTGGTTCAAAGAGTTCCCCGGAGCCTTCATGTCCAAATCGAAAAAAACCGTCGCTCCCGAGACTCTGCCCTATCGCCCATGCGTCGGCGTGATGGTGCTGAACCGCGACGGACTGGTGTGGACGGGCCACCGCATCGCCCAGCCGGACAGCGAGTTCGCCGGCACGCCGATGCTGTGGCAGATGCCGCAGGGCGGCATCGACAAGGACGAGGAACCGTATCCGGCGGCGTTGCGCGAGCTCTACGAGGAGACCGGCATGAGGAGCGTCTCGCTGCTCGCCGAGGCGCCTTACTGGATCAAATACGATCTGCCGGCCAATCTGGTCGGGATTGCGTTCAAAGGGAAATACCGCGGCCAGACGCAAAAATGGTTCGCGCTGCGCTTTGACGGCGACGAGCGCGAGATCGCCATCAACCCGCCGCCGGGTGGCCACGAGCCGGAATTCGACGACTGGGCCTGGAAGCCGATGGACGAACTGTCGGACCTGATCGTGCCGTTCAAGCGCCACACCTATGTCGAGGTGGTCGCCGCCTTCCGGCATCTGGCTGCGTGAGAGGCGCGCTGGACGTCAGCGTTGCCGCCGAAGGGTTGCGGCGGCCAGACCGTGGCACTACTCATTGCCGCTCGACCAACGGAAGAGAACCATGCTGAAGCGCGACGATCACGCCGGTTCGGCCGCGGGTGCTGCAACGCTCGACCCCGGCCTTGTGCAAGCCGGTGCGGTGCTCACCATCGACCTCGGCGCCATACGCGCCAACTACCGGCTGCTGCGCGACCGTCAGGGCGGCGGGCGCTGCGCGGCCGTGGTCAAGGCGGACGCCTATGGGCTGGGCGCCGAAAAAGTAGCGCCGGCGCTGGTCCGCGAAGGCTGCGACAGGTTTTTCGTCGCCCTTCTCGGCGAGGGACTTGCCCTGAGAAAGATACTCGGAGCGAACCCGGAGATTTTCGTGCTCAACGGCCTGCCGCCTGGCGCGGAGGCCTTTTGCGCCGCTGCCGGCCTGATACCGGTGCTGAACAGCGAGGCCCAGCTTTTCGCCTGGCGCGCGCTGGCGGCGAAGCAGGAAAGAACGCTGCCGGCGGCGGTGCAGGTGGATAGCGGCATGGCCCGGCTCGGCATGCCGCCCTATGAAGTCGATCGCATCGCCGCCGACCCGCATGCCTTCGATCGCATCGACCTGAAACTGGTGATGAGCCATTTCGCCCGTGCCGACGAGCCGGGCGAGGCGTCGAACGCCGCCCAGCGCAGGGCCTTTGCCGCGCTGGCCGAAAAGTTGCCGGCAGCGCCGCGCTCGCTTGCCAATTCGTCCGGCATTTTCCTTAACCGCGACGACATTGCCGATTTTGCCCGCCCCGGCTGCGCGCTCTACGGCATCAACCCGCAGCCGGGACTGCCGAACCCGATGCGCCCGGTCGTGCGGCTCGACGCCAAGGTCATCCAGACGCGCGAGGTCCCCGCGGGGACCGGCATCGGCTACGGCCACGCGGCAAAGGCAACGGTACCGATGCGGCTTGCCACCATCTCGTTGGGTTATGCCGACGGCTGGCACCGCCGCGCCGCCTCCTATGCCTTCCTTGCCGGCAAAAGGCTTCCTTTCGTCGGCCGCGTTTCGATGGATTCGATCATCCTCGACGTCACCGCTCTGCCGCCCGGATTGCCGGAACCCGGCGCGCTGGTTGAACTCATCGGTCCGCACCAGAGCGTCGACGAGGTCGCCGCCCAGGCCGGCACCATCGGCTACGAGGTGCTGACCAGTTTCGGGTCGCGGTTTCACAGGGTGTATTTGGGGATTGACGAGGGCGAAGCGACCGCTCGCCTTCAAACCCGGTGATACGGGTGCCCGGAAAGGATCGTCGTCGCGCGGTAAAGCTGCTCGGCCAGCATGAAGCGCACCATCTGGTGCGGCCAGGTCAGCGCGCCGAACGACCATAAAATCGCCGCCCGCTCGCGCAAGAAATCGGCATGCCCGTCTGGCCCGCCGATGGCGAAGACCGTGTGTCTTCGGCCTTCGTCGCGCAGCGCGCCAAGCTTTTCGGCGAATTGTGGGGAAGAAAGGTTTTTGCCGCGCTCGTCGAGCAGCACCAGCGCGGCCTTCTCGTCGACGAAGGCAAGCAGCCGGTCGGCCTCCTCGCGGCCACGCTCGCCCGCGCTCGCCGCCCGACTCTCGGCGATCTCGGTGACGCCCGAAAAATCCAACCCGAGCGTCGGCCCGCTCTTCAAGAAGCGGTCGAGATAGCGCGCGGCCAATTCTTTCTCGGGGCCGGCCTTCAGGCGGCCCACGGCATGGATCGATACCTTCATGGCGTCCCGCCTTTACAGGCGAACGCCGCCCGCCGCCAGACGTCGGGTCAGGCGGGAGCGCAGCCCGGCATCAATGCAAGGTCTCTTCCTCTAGGTCCGGCGTCTGCCACATCTTTTCCAGATTGTAGAATTCGCGGACTTCGGGGCGGAACACATGCACGATCACATCGCCCGAATCGATGAGCACCCAGTCGGCGGCCGGCAGCCCCTCGACGCGCGCATTGCCGAAGCCGGCGTCCTTGAGCGCGGTCAGGAGATGTTCGGCAACCGCCGCCACGTGACGGTGCGACCGGCCCGACGCCACCACCATGTGGTCGGCGAGGCTGGACTTTCCGCGGATGTCGATGGGGACGATGTTTTCGGCCTTGGAGTCGTCGAGACTGGCAAGGACTGTTTCGAGGGCGCGGGACACGGAGTCTATTCCGCTGATCCCGGCCGGCGAAGGCACGAAATGCGCCTTCTTCCGTAGTGCTGTTCTCAGTGTCTTTCCTTTCGCATCAAGAACAACTGCTTCATCCGCCAAATCAGCGGATACTGCGAAGATAGGCGCAGCATGGTGAAGGTTTCAAGACGTCTTCGCCACCTGATTTTTGCGGCGTGTCCTGGGGTGTCCTTCGCTGCTTGCTGCTGCCCTCCAGTAAGGAACCCATCCGGACGCGAAAAGTTTCGGTCGGATTGCGGCAAAATCGGAGGGTCTTCAAATGGAAAATGCGGCGCAGGACGCCATCGCCAGCATCGGCACGGGATTTGACGCCGTGTGGGCGCTGGTCATCGCCTATTCCTTCTCGGTGCTGGGCGCCGTGATGCTCATGGTCGTCGGCTACATCGTCGCCGGCCTGGTCGAACGCGGCATTTCCGGCGGCCTGTCGCGGCTGCCCGGCTTCGACGGCACACTACGGCATTTCTTCGCGACGGCAGCGCGCTACGCCGTGCTGGTTCTGGTGCTGGTCATGGTGCTCGGCCAGTTCGGCGTGCAGACAGCATCCATCATCGCGGCGATCGGCGCCATCGGCCTGGCAATAGGGCTGGCGCTGCAAGGCACGCTGCAGAACATCGCGGCCGGCATCATGCTCCTGGTGCTGCGTCCGTTCCGCATCGGCGAGTCCATCGAGGTCGGTTCGATTTCCGGGGAGGTCGAGGAAGTCGGGCTGTTCGCGACAAAACTGCGCGCCGCCGACGGCATCTATATCCTGGCGCCCAACTCGAAATTGTGGAACGAGCCGGTGCGCAATTCCACACGCAACAGGCTGCGGCGCAACGACATCGCCGTCAACATCCGGTACGGGGACGACATCGATGCTGCGGAACGCCTGCTGACAGAGCTCGCCGCCGCCGACCTACGGGTGAAGAAGCAGCCGGCGCCGCTCGCCTTCGTCAACGCGCTGAACGACGGCTCCATCCAGATGGCGCTGCGCTACTGGACTTCCGACACCGATTTTTTCCGCGCGAAACTCGACCTGACCAAGCTCGCCCGCACGCGGCTGGCGAAACGCGGCATCGGCTTTCCCGAGCCGGTAACAGCGGTGGCGGAGGAAGCAGAGGTGGACCGCGATGCAATGCCTGAGAAGGAGCGGGCGGAGCGCCGGCCGACCCGGCAGTAGTCACGAGCAGTGCGTCAAGCGTCCGCGTTTCGGACATTCTCGCCGTTCCTTGCGCCGCGCAAGCCGGACGGCGCGCTTCCGAAGCGTCGGCGGAAGCAGCGGTTGAAGTAGGACACTTCGTTGAAGCCGCAGGCGAATGCGATATCGATAATCTTCATGCGGTCCTGGCGCATGTCCGTCAGCATCTCGCGCGCCTTCTGCAACCGCAACTCCATGACCCGCTCGGCGAAACTGCGGCCTGTATCGTGCACCAGCGCATTGACATAGCGGGGTGAGACGCCCAACCGGCGCGCCACATCCGCCACATCCGCCACATCCGCCACCTCGAAGCCGGGGTCGGCGAAACGCCGCCGGATGATGGCCAGAATGTCGTCCAGCCGCGCCGCCGCCAAGCCGCGTTCGCGTGCGACATATGCGTGGTCGCCGCGCGCACCCAGCGCCAGGCTGACCAGATCGAGCAGCGTGCGCTCGATATGAGCGCCAAGGGCAGGGTCGCTATCCGGCGCGTCGGGCGCCGCGAGCAGACAGAGATAGCGCATGAGATGCCGCATCGAGGGCGCGCCTGGATCGAGCCGCCTCGACACCACGTCGTCGGCGTCGGCGACGACGTCGAGAAGCCTTGCGCGAGGCACCGAGAGGCCGAGCCACGCGATGGTCGAGCCCGGACCGACCTGCGTCTCCATCGGCTCGGCATTCGAGGTGATGACGACCTGGCCTGTGCCGCAGTGCACGTCACGTCCGCGCTGGACGACGACGGCATCGGCGCCGCCGCGCGGAAAGCCGAGCAGGAAATCACCGCGCGGATCGGCGGCCACATTCCTGGATGTCCGTGACACACGCTCGAGCGTCCCGTTGAAGCTCATGAAACCGAGATCGCCGAACGCCGCGAGCAGGCAATTCGCCGAAAACGCCACGTCCTTGCGGTAGGACATGCCGACCGAGCCGAACCGGTCGCCATAGGCGTCGTGCCACGCGCCGATGCGGGCACGGTCGTCAATGCCGTGCGGCAGCGCATCGGAGGAGAGCAACAATCTTTGCATCCGCTGGGAGCCCTTCCGGGAACCGACGTGCAATAGGTAGCGGAATCCGTTGCGGCGTCATAGCGGCGTGTGGTCGGACAGGGCGGTTCGCCTTCGAAATGGATTCGTCATGCCGCTCGCAAGAGCGTATGGTGAAGTCGTCACCCGCGATCAACTGAGGCGGACGGGTGCTTGAAAGAATCGATCATGCTTTCGCCCGAATGGGAGGTAGGGGCATGTATGGCTTTGGCATGGCGGATCCGGCCGAGCTCGCAGTCCTCACCAGGGCTCTGGACGACTACTGCGCCAAGCACGGGATCGACAAAGGTCCCGACCGCGATGACATCGCGATCAGGGTAATGGATTTGTTCCGGCAAGGCGTGATCGATCCGACCAAATTGTCGGATGGGCTGGACCACATGGCCGCCTGGATCGGACCGGCGCGCTGAGGACACCGCCCAAAACTCATTCCGCCGCCTGCGCCGCCTTGCGCCAGGCGGCCGGCGGCGTGCCGAATTCACGCTTGAAGGCGCGGGTGAACGCCTCCTCCGCCTCGTAGCCGACATCATAGGCGATCTGGGCGATGGCCTGGCGGCCGCCGCGCAGCTTTTCTTTGGCAAGCTGCATGCGCCACAGGGTGAGATAACGCATGGGCGGCATGCCGACGAGCGCGGCGACGATCGGAAAAGGCCGAGCGCGATAGGGCGACCTCGCGCGCCAGTTCCTCCGCCGTCCAGGGATGGTTCACCCGTCCGTGCATTAGCGCAAGCGCCTGGCCGACCACCGGATCGCGCATGCCGGCCAGCCAGCCCTTGCGCTCGGGCGGAAGCGTCGCCGCATAGCCGCGCACCGCCTCGACGAACATCAGTTCCGACAGTTTCGACATTATCGTCGAGGAACCGATCTTGCCTTCCCGCAGGCCTTTCAGGGCGAAACCCAGCGAGGCCTCGATCCATTCGCTGGAGCCGGCGCCGACCATGTCGACCTTGAGTGCACGCGGCAGCGTGGCGATCAGCGGGTTGCGGTGCTCGGCGCTGCCTAGAAAACCGCAGACGATGTGCGTCGGCTCACCACCGCCGCCATGGACGACCTGCCCCAGCGCGCCTGCCGCGTTGCGCTGAATGAGGTGGCCGGTGCGCACCGGCTGCGCAGGGAGCGCGCTGCCCAGAATGTGCCGGTCGTTGCGCGCGAACACCACGGTTTCCCCGGCGCGAACCTCGAGTGGGCTTTCGCCGTCGACCATGACCTGCATGCGACCTTGGATCACATAGTGATAGGCGATCATCTGTACGGGGTTCTGCAGGAACGGCTCGAGGTCGCCGGCATCCATATTGGCCGAGACGCACCAGGGCGCGGAGAAGCGCGCGTCGAGAAAAACCCCGCCGGTCATCCTGACGGCGCCCAGCACTTCCCCCAGCGCGTCCATGGTTTCCCGCCAAACGGTCAAGTCTTCCGGCGGCCCGGTCATTCAACTGCCGCGCGACGCACTGTAATTCAGCACCCAACGAATGTCACCGATCAGCGCCGGCGCCGTTCCTTCGGCGGCCCGCTCGTGAGCGGTCCCGCAGACGACCGAAAAGCGCCTTTCGCCGCCGAACGGCCGACGGCGTTCATTCCTTGAAGAACAGAACAAACGCAACCCTTTAGAGGAGATACAAACATGCAAGCAGAAACCGAAAAACTGGTGAACGTGGTCACCAAGGGCATCGATTCCGAACTGTCCTCCGTCGCCTTCACCATCGCCAATGGCGGGCTCACCGCCGGGCTGAAGGTCTCGATGTTCCTGACCAGCACTGCGATAGACCTGGTTCGCCGTGGCGCCCAGCGCCTGACGGAGGTGACCCCGCTGAAACCGCTTGCCGCGCTGATCGAGGATTTCCAGGCGCGCGGCGGCGTCATCTGGGCATGTCCGCCCTGCGTGCAGTCGCGCGGCTACGAGCAGTCGGACCTGCTCGACGGCGTCATCGTCGTCGGCGCCAGTGCCATGCATGCCGAGATCAGGCAGGGCGCGGCGACGCTGTCCTTCTGAGCGGCGGCGCCTTGGCGGCTGGGGCGACCATCGCTTCCGTCGCCTGCATCCAGGACCGACGGAGGAACTCGTCAACGATGCCGACGGTGACAGGGCGTCCGTCCAGTTCGCGCTGGTCGAGGCAATCCGCCGATTGTAGCGGCGGATTGCATTGGTGATCTGGGAACAACCTTCGGAGGAAGCTCCGTCACCACGTGACGCCTGATTCCCGTTGAACAATCCGCCGGCATGTGCCTAATTCTCCGCCAGCCTGACGGCGAATGGTTGGTTGCATCGGGCCGCCTGCGTCATGCCGGGCCAGGTATGCGGGGGGAGCATGCCCTATCCGAGCGATCCGCTTTTCGACGAGCAATGGCATCTCGCGCTGATCGGCGACATGCCGAGAGTGTGGGACGACTACACCGGCGCAGGCGTCTCGGTCGGCATCTATGACAGCGCCATCCAGTACACCCATCCGGAGTTTGCGGGGCGCTACGACCCGAGCAAGCATCTCGTCTTCGAGGGCCAAGTCTATGACGCCGCCTATACCGGTCCGGCCAAGGACGGCAACCCGCACGGCACCGAGCACGGTACCCATGTCGCCGGCGTCATCGCGGCGGCGCTGGACGGCAAGGGCTCGGTGGGCGTGGCGCCGGGCGCCAGCCTGACCGGCTTCGACATCTTCAACCCCGCCACGGCGCTCTACCTAAACATGGGTACGCAGACCGGCCTCTTCGCGGCGCTTGCCCAGGGCGCGCTGCTCGACGTGGTCAACAATAGCTGGACCTTTCGCTCGTCCTTTCATTACACCCACAACATAATCCGGCCGGAGACCGTCGACTCCGTCATCGCAGGGATCTGGGAGGATCTGGCCGAGAACGGCCGCAGCGGCCTGGGCACGATCGTCGTCAAGGGATCAGGCAACGACTACTGGAGCGCCCAGAGCATCGGGCTGAACGTCTCGCGGCACGCTATCGTGGTCGGGTCGGTGACCGATGACGGTTTTGTCGCCGACTATTCCAACCACGGCGCCAACGTGCTGGTCTCCGCGCCGGCCGGCTACAACATGGTCACGGTCGACATCCTCGGCGACGAGGGCTGGAACTGGGACGGCGGCGGCGACAACGACTACACCAACCGGTTCGGCGGCACGTCGGGAGCAGCGCCCGTCGTCTCCGGCGTGGCCGCGCTCATGCTGGAGGCCAACAAGAATCTCGGTTGGCGCGACGTGCGCGACATTCTGGCAATGTCGGCCACGCATACGGGCAGCGCCATCGGTGCCGGCAGCACCGGTTTCGAGAACAGCGCCTGGGTGGTCAACGGTGCCGACAATTGGAACGGCGGCGGCCTGCATTTCCATGTCAACTACGGCTACGGCGTGGTCGACGCCTACAACGCGGTGCGCATGGCGGAGGCGTGGGAGTTGTTCGGCGCGCCGCGGACCTCGGCGAACGAAGCCTATGTCGAGGCGTCGGGGGCAGCCAACCTGGCGATCACCGGCCAGCCGGCCACCTACACGCTGGCGCTGACCTCGGACCTCGTGGTCGAACGGGTCGACGTGACGCTGCGTTTCGTCAATTCCACCTTTCCGGCGTTGAGCGCCGAGCTGATCGGGCCTGACGGCTCCGTCCATCCGCTGCTTTATTACGATATCACCTCCATCAACTACACCGACGTGATCTGGCGGTTCGGCGTCGAAGGCCTGCGCAATGTCGCGGCGCAGGGCGACTGGTCGATCCGGGTCTCCCATGTCTCCGGCAATGCGGGGCAACTCGCGGACGTGAAGTTCGGCATTTATGGCCACGCCGGAGGCGCCGACGACGTCTATCACTTCACCGACGAGTTTGCCGCCATGGCGTCGCTCGATGCGTCGCGTCGGCTCGTCGCCGACGGCGATTCCGGCGTCGACTGGCTGAACATGGCAGCGCTCAGTGGCGACATCGTGCTCGATCTGCGGGCAGGTGCATCCTCGACGCTGGATGGCGGGCAGTTCATTCAGACCGACGCCGGCACGCTGATCGAGAATGCCGTGACCGGCGACGGCAACGATGTCATCCGCGCCAACGCCGCCGACAACAAGCTGCATGGCGGGCGCGGCAACGACATCTACTACGTCAACGGCGCCGGCGACGGCGTGTTCGAGAAGGCCGGACAGGGCAGCGACCGGGTCGCCACAAATGTCAGCTACGCGCTTGCGAAAGATTCCGCCGTGGAGGGGCTGCGCACCACGTTGATCGGCGGCCTGGCGGCGATCGACCTTACCGGCAACGCTTTTGCCCAGACGATCATCGGCAATGCAGGCGACAACGTGCTGCACGATGGCGGCAAGGGCGCGGCCGACGTGATGAAGGGGCGCGGCGGCAACGACACGTACCGGGTGTTCAATGCCGGCGATTCGATCATCGAAGGGGCGGCGGAAGGCGCGGCGGATCGGGTGACGGCGGCCGTGGACTATGTGCTGAAGGCCGGCGTCGCCGTCGAGATGATGACCACCAACGGCTCGACCGGCACTTCGGGCATCGACCTCACCGGAAATGAATTCGCCCAGACGATCATCGGCAATGCCGGCCAAAATACGCTGAAGGACGGTGGCGGCGACGGTGATTTGCTGCGCGGCATGAGCGGCAACGATACCTACCTCGTCTACAGCACGGCCACGGTCATCGTCGAAACCGCCGCACAGGGCGCCGCCGATCTGGTGATGGCGGCGGTCGACTACGTTCTCACCGCCGGCGCCTGGGTCGAGCGGCTCGCCACCAACGGCACCGCCGGCGCTGCAGCCATCGACCTCACCGGCAACGAGCTCGGTCAGGAAGTGGTCGGCAATGCCGGCGCCAATATCCTTGACGGCAAGGCCGGCGACGACACGATGAAGGGGTTGGCGGGCAACGACACGCTTTTTGGCGGCGCGGGCAAGGACAGCGTTACCTTCAACACCGCGCTCGATGCCGCTTCGAATGTCGACACGGTTGCCGACTTCTCGGTAGCCGACGACACGATCAACCTTGAGAACGCAATCTTCGCGGCGCTGGCGGCCACCGGGGCGCTCCTCTCAGGCTACTTCCGCGCCAACGCCACCGGCACCGCGCAGGACAGCAACGACCATGTCATCTACCACACCGGCACCGGAAGACTCTTCTACGACGCCGACGCCAACGGCGTGGGCGTCGCCGTCCAGTTCGCGGTGCTCAGCGGCAATCCGGCGATCGGCGCGGCCGATTTCGTGGTGATCTGAGCCGGGCTGGACGAAGCCGGCTCTCGCCAAACCTTCCCTTCGCCAGCCGTCGCGCGACCAGAAACAGCAACGATCCGGCATTTCGATGATTTTTTGACGCGCCGGTTCCCCGGCGGTCAATTCGAGTGCTTCCGGGTGCAAGACGAGGGGGCGATTGTCCCCTATCCCGCCACGCCATTGCGAATGTGGATCCCGGCGCCGCTCGTCACCCGGCGACTGCCGCCGGCGCCGCCTTCGTGCTCATCAACCGGGAAGCCTGTCCCGCGCCCTATGGCGCGGCCGCTATCCCCTTGTCTTGAAGGAACGACTGCAATGGCTACCACCAGTACCTATGCCCACGTCTTCGTCAAACCCGAGTTCCAGGCCAACAGCTTCGAAACCGGAAACCAGCTCCGGCCGGACGTGACCGGCCTGTCGAATGGCGGCTTCGCCGTCGTCTACAACAACGGCATCCTCGCCGACGGCGAGGTTTTGGTCGATTTCTACGACGCCGGCAACGAGCGCATCGGCTCGTTCAAGGTGCCTTATGAAAACGGCACCATGGCGGCCGGCCAGCCGCAGATAACCGAGCTCGCCAACGGCAATGTGCTGGTCACCTGGATCGACGCCGAGGCGCCGATCCTGAACCTGCGCGGGCGCATCTTCGAGGCCGACGGCACCGCGGTGGGCAGCGAGATCGCGATCGACACCGTCGGCAGCGACGTCCATGTCACGGCGCTGGCCGGAGGCGGTTTCGTCGTGGCCGATACCAGGGCCGACAATGTCTGGCAGACGCGCTTCGACAGCCTCGGCAACGAGTTCAGCCCGAGCGCCATGGTCAACAACCCCGCGCTTGCCGGCGTCCAGACCGGCGCCGCGGTGGCGGCGCTGAGCACCGGCAGCTACGTCGTCACCTATACTGACACCAATCCCGCCGAGCAGACGCTGCGCGCCCGCATCTATTACAACGACGGTACGACCAAGGTGAACGACTTCGCCATCGACAGCATCGGCGACAACACCGAGGCCAGCGCGGTCGGGTTGGCCGACGGCAACTGGGCGGTGGCCTACACCGACACGGGCTGGGGCGCCGCCGACGCCGGCAATTCCGGCATCACGCTGAAGATACTCAACAACGACGGCAACGACCTGACCGGCTTCATCCGTGTCAACGCGCCGTCCGCCGAGGTCGACGTCGAGCCCGACGTCACCGTGCTGGAGAACGGATTCATCGTGGTGAGTTGGTCCAGGAACCTGGGTCTCGTCGACTACGGCGTCATGGCGCGGGTGTTCACGGCCGCCGGCGTCGCCGTCACCGACGAATTCGCTCTCGACCTCGGGCCCAGCGCCGACCGCCATTCGGCCATCTCCGGCCTGCTCTCTGGCAAGTTCGTCACCACCTGGCAGGACAGCTCCCCCGACGGCGGCGTCGACGGCCGCATCGGCGCGTCGGTCAGCGAGATCGTGCGCACCACCACCGGCGACGATGACGCCGACACCTTCGCCGGCGACGCGCTGCGCGACGTCATCGACGGCGCCGGCAGCGGCGATTTCCTCGACGGAGCCGGTGGCAACGACCTGATCGACGGCGGCAGCGGCGACGACCAGTTGCTCGGCGGCGATGGCGCCGACGTGCTGATCGGCGGCGAGGGCGCGGACATTCTGGAGGGCGGCGAGGGCACCGACACCGCTTCCTATGCCAGCGCCGCCGCCGGAGTGATCGCAAGCCTCGCCAATCCGGCGATCAACGGCGGCGACGCCGCCGGCGACACCTACAACGCGATCGAGAACCTGATCGGCTCCGGCCACGGCGACGCGCTCAACGGCAACAACAGCGTCAACGACATACGCGGCGGCGCCGGCGAGGACACGCTCAAGGGTTACGCCGGCAACGACAAGCTCTACGGCCAGGACAATGACGACACGCTGATCGGCGGCGTCGGCGGCGACAGGCTGAGCGGCGGCTCGGGTTCCGACACCGCCTCGTATCTCGGCGCGACGGCCGGTGTGACCGCCAATCTCGCCGATGCCGCTGCAAACACCGGCGACGCCGCGGGCGACACCTATCTGTCGATCGAGCATCTCACCGGTTCGGGCTTCGTCGACAAGCTGATCGGCAATGCCGGCGACAACCGGCTTGACGGCGGCGCGGGCAACGACACGCTCTATGGCGGCGACGGCGCCGACCAGTTGATCGGCGGGGCCGACACCGACACGGTGAACTACTCGGGGTCCGCGGCCGGCGTGATCGCCAGCCTCGCCAACGCCGCCATCAACACCGGCTTCGCCGCCGGCGACAGCTACACCTCGATCGAAAACATCTCCGGCACGAAATATGACGACTATGTCTACGGCAACGCCGGGGCCAACGTCGTCAATGGCGGCGCCGGCGACGATTTCATCAAGGGTTATGCCGGCAACGACACGCTGGTCGGCGGCGCGGGCGGCGACGCCTTCATCTTCAACACCGCGCTCGACGCCGCCGCCAATGTCGACAAGATAACCGACTTCGACGCGGCCGCCGACACGATCCAGCTCGACAACGCGATCTTCGCCGCCATGGCCAAGACCGGCCCGCTGGCGTCCGCCTATTTCCGCGCCAACGCCAGCGGCACGGCGCAGGACGGCAACGACCACATCGTCTACGAAACCGACACCGGAAAACTGTTCTACGACGCCGACGGCAACGGCGCCGGTGGCGCGATCCACTTCGCCACCCTCACAGGAAACCCGGCGCTCGGCGCGGCCGATTTCGTGGTCTTCTAAAAAACCGCAACCGAAGCGCGGGGCCGATGCGCCCCGCGCACAGGCCGGCGATGGTGCCATCGCCGGCTTTTCACGTTTGCAGTCGCAGGCGGAAATGCGGACGCAGGCCGCATCTGGCGAAACTGCGCAACAGGGCCTCGCAGGGTTCGGCGGCATCGGCTAGCTTCGGACGTCGGTTTGGCTGGTGAACACCGCCGGCGAGCTCGATATCGAACAGCACCCGTTCACTGGAGGACAGGCATGCGCGGTTTCATGAGTTCTTTCCGGAGCCGGCTGGCCCCGATCCTGCTTTGGCTGGTGGCTGCAGCCACCCTCGGTTTGGCCCAGCCCGCCGTGGCGGCCGAGGAGCTGCAGGGGACATGGGTGGCGACCAAGGTCGTGTCCGAAGGCAAGCCGGCGGAAAACCTCGTCGGCCACCGGCTCACCTTCGACGGTGCGAATTTCCAGATCCGGTCGAGCGACGGCAAGACGATCTTTGCCGGAACAACCAGCGTCGATCCGGCCGCGAGACCGGCTTCCATCGATTTCGTCAACACGCAAGGCGATGCGGTGGGCAAGACCTGGAAGGGCATCTATGCGCTCGACGGCGACACGCTGAGCATCTGCGACAATTCTCCGAATCTGGAGGCCGGCCGGCCGACAGCCCTGGAGGCCGCGAGCGGCTCGGGTCACGCGCTGTTCATCTTCGAACGTGCGAAGCAATAGTGCGCGGGCGCACCGGCACGCTCTGATCGCCCACCGGCGCCGCAGCTTCCTGCGTTCTGCAACCGAAAAAACCCGGCAGCGCGCCGTGGCGCGCCGCCGGGTCTTTCGGACGTCCGGCCGCAGTCCCCGGTGGGCGGTCTGGCGCCGCCGGGCCGTCATGCCGGGTCGTTCAGATGATGATGTCCATCGGCGAGTCGCCGTTGAGCATCGACGGGTTGAACAGGCCGCCATCGGCGATCGCGGCATTGAAGGAAGCGACGTTGCCGTTGCCGACGATCTTGGCGAAGGCCTGCCAGCCATCGTCGGTCATGGCGACCAGCATGGTCGAGTGACCCATGTCCGCCGATGCGGCATAGACCCTGCCGACATAGCTCTCGCCGATCTCCGGCTCGTCGGCGAGAAAGTCGTCGAAGCGGACCATGTCCTCGCCCAGCACGAAATCGCGGATGGAGTCGATGCCGCTGTCGCCGGCCGCGAAGACGAACTGGTCGGCGTCGTTGCCGCCGAACAGGATATCCGTGCCGGAGCCGCCCCGGACAAGATCCTCGCCGTCCCCGCCGGAGAGCGTGTCGTTGCCAGCGTCGCCCCATAACCAGTCGTCGCCGTCACCAGCCAGAATGCTGTCATTGCCCTGGCCACCACGCACGCCATCGTTACCCTTTCCGGCCAGCACGGCATCGTTGCCGCTTCCGGCGTTCACGTAGTCGTTGCCGTCGCCGGCATCGACATAGTTCGCCGTGCCGTTCGTGCTGATCCAGTCGTTGCCCGAGCCGGTCCGGAAATTCTCAAAACCGGCCAGGCTGTCGGTGAAGCTGTACTGGACCGCCGTGCCGACGCTGGTGGGGCGAAGGTCGATCACCACCCGCGCGGAGCCTTCCCAGGCGGCAGTGTCGATGCCCTCGCCTCCCCTGAGATCGTCGCTGTTGTGGCCGCCGATCACGAAATCGTTGCCGTTCCCGCCATGGATCACGTCTTGTCCATTGCCGCCCTCGAGCGTGTCGTTGCCGTCGCCGCCGAGCATGTTGTCGTCGCCCAAGTCGCCGTAGAGTTCGTCGTTGCCGGCAAGTCCGGTGAGCGTGTCGGCCTCGGTTCCGCCATGGAGCTCGTCGTCGGACGCGCCGCCCACCAGGATGTCGTCGCCGGCATCGCCGAAGGCGCGGCCGCTGCCTTCGATCAGCAGCGTGTCGTTGCCATTGCCGCCCCACAGAACGTTGTGGCCGCTGCCGCCGTAGAGGAAGTCCTTGCCGTCGTCGCCCTTGAGCGTGTCGTTGCCGGAGCCGCCTTCGATGATATCGTCGTTGGCGCCGCCATGGGCCGTGTCGTTGCCGCTTTCGCCCTTGATCGTGTCGTTGCCGGACCCGCCATAAAGCTTGTCGTTGTGGTTGCCGCCGAAGAGCTTGTCGTTGCCGCCCTCGCCATGCATCTCGTCATGGCCGTTGCCGCCGACCAGCGTGTTGACGCCGTTGCTGCCGCGGATGATGTCGCTGCCGTTGGTGCCGGTGGCGTTCTCGAAGCTGTAAAGGACGTCGTCGCCCAGAATCGTCTGCCCGGACACGCCTTTCGCCTTGGCGAGACCGTGGCCATCCGACGTCGAAAGATCGATGTCGATCGCGCCGGTATAGTGGGCGTAGGAAATGGTGTCGGTGCCCGAACCGCCAAACATGTAGGCGTCGCCAGACCCGTCCCAGCCCAGCCGGTACATTCCCGGCCGATCGCGGATGATCGCGTCATTGCCCTCGCCGGCGTGGTAGTAGCCGACCCAGAGCGTGTTGACGAACCCAAAATTCGGGTCCCATCCGGAGTGCTCCCAATCCGCGACCGCCGCATGGTTGAGGACCACCGTATCGTTGCCTTTCGTGCCGTACATCGACATGTAGATGTTCTGCATATCCATTCTCCTTCATTTGCTCGGGCCGGCCTCTCGGGCCAGGGCCGTCGCGTTGGCGTTCGCGCGCCCCGGAAAACCTCGGCGCGCAGGGGTTCGCCCGCGGTTCGCTCGAACTGCGGCGCGTTTCACCGACCCAAATGGATTGATTGAGATTATTCGGCGCGGAGTGTCGGAAGGCCCGCTGCCGGTCGGGGGCGAGTGATACCCGCATGGGCGATGCTCGCGAACCCGCGGAACTGCATCGTCGTCATGCGGATTTTCCGGTAAGGCCCCGCCGGCCGGCGCAATTCGCCGGCAGGATGGACCCGAAGTGCGCCGCTACTGCGCGGCTTCCAGCGCGGGCTCGTCGAGGTCGGCGAGGTCTTGCACCTCGATCCCGTAGGCGGCCTTCACCATGGATAGGGCGATCTCGTCATAAGCTTTGCGCCAGGCCGTCTCCATCTCGGGCGTGAAATACTCGTCGCCAAGGACTTCCGCCAAAATGCTCAGCACCGCCTTGCCGACCTGCGGATAGTGCGCCGGCTTCACCCCGTAGGCGACATGCCGCCGCGCCAGGTCGCGGCTCATGGAGTCTTCGCTCTCCAGTTCGTGGATGCGCGCCACCACGGCGCCGAAGGCGAACAGCGTCTTTTCGGTCTGGCCGACGATGTCGTCGGAGAACAACGGGCGTGTATCGGGAGCGATCTCGAACAGACGCGGATAAAAAAGCGCCGCCGCAAGTTCCTTGCGCTCTTGCATCAGCCGCAGGCCGAGATGAAGCTGGTCGATCTCTTCGTCCGATAAAGCCATTTGGGCAGCCCGACCCGCAAGATGAACGACAAATACTACATTTTGTCGGGTATCTGCGCAATCTCGGGGTTTCCGAACGTCTCGACGAAGATTTCGCGCAGCCAGCGGGTCACCGCCTGCACGCGCTGTGTCTGCACCGTATCGGGGTGCAGGTGCAGGTTCAGGATGCGCACCAGTTCCGGCGGGCCGGCTTCGAGCCGCGCCAGGCCGGGATGGGTGGCGGCAAGGCACATGGGCAGCAGGCCCTTGCCGACGCCCGCGGCGATCGCCGCCATCAGCACGCGGTTGTCGCCGGACTGCAGCCGCACCTTGTCCCCCTGCCTGCGTACCCGCTCCAGCGCCTGCACATGCGCCAGCCGGGGCGAATCCTCGTCGCTGAAGGCGACCCACGGCAGGTCCCTCGGATCGCAGTCGCCGCTGCGATAGAAGGCATAGGGCACCTCGCCGAGCTTGACCGCGAACTCGAAGTCGCGCGGCGGCTGCTCGAACCACAGTTGCATTGTCGGGTCGGCGCGGGCGGCGGCGCGCGGGTGATAGGGGATGAGCCTGAGGTCCAGCCGCGGGCACGCCTCCAGCAGTTTTCGCGCTGGCGGCCCGGCGAGGCGCTCCAGCGTCCACGGATTGCCGACGAGGCGCACCGTGCCCACCGGGCCCTCCGGTCCGCGCGAAAGATCCTCCGTCATCCGGACCATGCGCCGCTCGATCTCGGTGGCCCGGTTGATGACGATCTCGCCGCTCTCGGTGGCGGTCAGCCCGCCCTTGGAGCGCAGGAACAGGATGGTGCCGAGACCGGCCTCTATCGAGCCCAGCCGCCGGCTGCAGGTGGACTGGTCCATACCCAGCGCCTCGGCGGCCAGCGTCAGCGAGCCCGAGCGAGCCACTGCCAGCACCACCTTCAGGTCGTCCCAGTTCGGCTGCATGCGCTCCCCCGGTTGCACCGCCAGAATGCCCTGTCGCGGCGTTTTCGGGAAGTGCCGCGGTGCGATCCGCTTTCCGTCCGCCCTTCGCCTGGCCCAGCAGTCGATTGAACGCGCTCCCATCCGGCCGCTTCGCGGCCACCCTTCTCCCCGCGGGGAGAAGGTGGAGGGCGCAGGCGTCCGCGATCTCCTCTCCCCTCGGGGAGAGGTCGCCCGAGCGAAGCGGAGGGCGGGTGAGGGGGCATCTCACATGCGATGTCCCGCCGCTTGGCAGGCCGCAGGCTTTGCGACATGCTGCGGTCGGGCATTGTCGGCCCGGGGCGGATCGGGATCATGCAGTTCGACGCGACGGAGCAGGCGCTGATCGGTGCGAGCTTTCGCGCCCTGGCGGTGGACGCGCCTGGCGCCGCCGCCTGCTTCTACCGCCACCTGTTCCGACTGCTGCCCGAGGCAGAAAACCTGTTCGTGGCCGACATGCGGCGCCAGGGTGTCAAGTTGGCGCAGACGCTGCAGGTGATCGTCGACCAGGTTGGCAATTGGGGCCTGCTGCGCGTCACGGTGGAAGATCTCGCCATCCGCCACCTCGCTTATGGCGTACGCCCCGAACACTACGACGCGGTGGGCGAGGCGCTCATCGCAATGCTGCGCGAGCGGCTCGGTGCTTTCTGCACCGAGGAGACGGTTTTCGCCTGGCGCAAGGCGTACACGGGCATACAGGCGGTCATGCTGGAGTTTGCCTATCCGGCGGAGGCGGACAGCGACACAGAATCTGCCTGACGCCTGCGGCGTCGCGCGCGGCCAGCCCTCATCTCGCCACAGGGCGCCGCCCTCGACCTTGGCCCAAACCGTCACCGGCAGAATGAATCCGATTGGGTGCGCTCTAAGGATTGGCGCTGGGAAAGTCGAGCCATGCCCGGTCGAGCGATTCGACCAGCGGCTGGTAATCGCTGATCGAGATCTGATCGAGACCGTCGCCTCTTGCCAGGAAAGTGCCGAGATTGCGGTCGACCGCGCCGGGATCAGCGATTCCCAAACCCAGCGAGATCAAGTCCTCGGCGATGGAGCCCTGGGTGGGCAGATACGCCTCGGCGGTGCTGAGCCGGGCGTTGGCGGCGGGAAGCTTGACCATCGCGATGCGCGTGACGGAAGGCTGGGCCACGGGGCCGATGATCGTGGCGCCGCACATGAGGCCCGCCAGGACACTGACCGGCGGCGTGGGCGGAAAAAGGAAGTAGACGAAATGGGCGTCGCCTCCCCGTTCGCGTAAATCGAGATGGAGAGCCTGCTTTTCCATGGAGACCGAACCTTCGAGAGAAAGCCGGCCGGTCGGCAGTACCTCCGCGTAGCTTGCCTGCAACCGGTTGGGACCCGAGCCCGGCCCTATCGACAATTCTCCACGGATCACGCGGCCGCGAAAATAAGGCGACCAGGCATGGGAATAGCACGCATAAGTGCCGGCGAGCGTGAGCCCGCGCTCCGGCTGGGCGGCATGACCATTCGGCCGCCCGAGGTGCCGTTTCAGCGTTTCGCGGTCGCGATCGTGGCGCGCGCAGACGGCGTCCAGGAAGTCTTCGGCGTCCGCTTCGGCGACCCAATCGCCGGACCGATCGAGATCGAGCAGCCTGGCCCAGTCGGCATAGAGTTGAAGTTCGCGCGGATTGGCGCGTCCCTGCATCCATTTGTGAGCGCGCTCGACGTCGAACGGCGTGGCGGGGTTGATCCGCCGGAACGCCGCCCCGAGATCCTTGATCGTGATCGTGCCCAGCAAGGCGGCCGTCACCCGCAGCTTTCGGTCGATGTCCTTGGCCAACGGGCAATCCTCGGCTGCGGAATTTCCAGGCTGATTTTCCAGGAAAAGAAGAAGAATTCCAAGTGTTTTCCACTCGCGAATGTATTCAGGGCTGGCTCGATCAACTAGCAGAGGTAAACGATGGCCGCTTCCATGGGTGGGGGCGACGTGAGGCTCCGGAAAGTGTTATCGGCCGGGTCAACTGCTTGTCCGGATCGGAAACTGTATTCGCAATCCGCGAGCGCCATGCGTTTCAAGAATTTATTTGTAACGGTCTCGAGATCAACGAAATAATTCTCGGGTGGTGGGGAGAAAAACATGCCAGGTACACCTACACTCTGGAAGGCGGAGACGGCCATCGCCACGGGCTCCACCGTGGCCTGCTTTTCCGATGGAAGGTTCGCGATAGCCGGTGACTTCTATGGCGATCTCAGCAGCCAGTTTTATGACGCGCTCGGCAATACCTTCGGAGGCGATGCGCTCTACGATATCTCGTGGCGAGACGTGCCTATGCTCAGCCCCCGTCTCACTTCAGCGCCAGACGGAAACATCTATCTGGCTTATTCAATTCAGTTTGCCCCAAATGATCATGATGTTTTTGCAGCGGTCCTGACGCCAACCGGCATTACGACTGATCTGGATGTGAGAGCCAGTGGCGATGATGAGATTGCGGGACATTTCGCGCCATTCAGCTCAACGCGCATCGTCTCCGTTTTTACCACTTTCCATCATGAGGGAGCCGGCGACTATGATGTCGGTCTGTCGATCGAAGATCCGACTGGCGTCCTCCCACGCGTGGTAATGGACGCTCACGGTGCCTCGACGGATTGGCAGCGCAATCCCAGCGTCTCCGTTCTTGCGAACGGCAACATTGTGGTCGCTTTCGAGAACTACGTGGTCTCTACGAATTCGACCACCATCCAGATCTCTGTCTTCGACGAAAACGGCCAGGAAGTAGCGGCCCAGCGGGTCATCGCGGATACAAGCAGCCCCAGTTCGCCAACCGTCACGTCGCTAACCAACGGCAACGCGGTCGTCGCCTGGGACGATCTCGCCGATCAGAAAATGTACTTCAAGGTCATCGGATCGGATGGCTCCGATATCACAATACTCCGCTCAGTGTCCGATGCGTATGGCCTCCACCCAAAGGTGGTCGGGACATCGGATGGCGGGTTCGTCATGGCCTGGACAAGCTATGTCGGAAACGAGGTGGACGGAACCCCGGATGCCGACGTCGCAGTCCAGATGTTCGACGCCTCCGGGAACCGCATTGGTGAGCAGTTCAGGATCGACAATCCCGGAGACCAGACCCTTTCCGACATCACTGTCATGCCGGATGGGCGCCTGATCGTTGTTTACGATTCGGAGACCGGGGATTCGACCAACGATCACTACGCGGCCTTTGTGATCCTGGACCCTCGCGACCGCTCGATTTCCGGTGACGAGGGGAATGACACGATCGTTGGCCGGCTGGACGCCACGTTCATAAACGGGCTGGACGGCAACGATGCGCTGTATGGAATGGGCGGCAACGATACCCTGACCGGCGGCGAGGGAAACGACGTTCTCAATGGCCGGGGTGGCGTCGATACGCTCGTCGGCGGCGGTGGCGACGATGTCTACTACGTGGACAATGCCAAGGACCTGATCGTTGAGGTGGGTGGCGCCGGCAACGATGCGGCGATCGTCAGCACCAGTTATGCCCTTGGCGCCAGGATGGAAGTCGAATTGCTGAGAACGACTGCCAATGGCGGCACGGCGGCAATCAACCTCACCGGCAATGCGTCCTTCCAGACCATAATCGGTAACGCGGGCGACAATGTCCTGAATGACGGCGGCGCCGGTGACAACGACACGTTGATCGGCGGCAAGGGTAACGACACCTACCGCATCTACAATTCATTCGACACCATTATCGAGGCCTCCGGGTCGGCGGCTGGCACGGCCGATCGTGTCATCACGTCCGTCGACTATGCTCTCGACCCCAACTCGTTCATCGAATTTTTGACCACCACCGGCTCGACCGGAACATTCAACGTCAACCTCGCCGGAAACGAGAACGCACAGACGATCATCGGCAATGCCGGCTCCAACATCATCGACGGCAAGGGCGGCGCCGACGAGTTGCGCGGCGGTAGCGGCAGGGACTTCTTCGTCTTTTCGACCGCATTGGGTGCTGGCAACGTCGACGCGATCGTCGACTACAGCGTCGCCGCCGACACGATCCAACTGGACGACGCGATCTTCACCGCTTTGACCACGACCGGTGTGCTTGCGGCATCGGCGTTCAAGGACAACTTCCTGGCGGCGCGAGATGCGGATGACCGCATCATCTACAACTCGAACACCGGCTCGCTGTTCTACGATGCCGATGGAACGGGCGCGTCCGTTGCAGTGAAATTCGCATCGCTCGCACCTGGCCTCAGCCTCACTGCCGCGGATTTTATGGTGATCTGAGGACGGGCCTGCCGTGTGGCGTCATAGCGGCTGGGTCTCTCTCCCGTAAGCACCCGGCCGCGTTCACACATTTCAGCTATTGGCTTTGGCTGCCAGCCGTGCGGACGCAGTCGACGCAATGTCGCGCAGGCTGAAATCGACGTGATATGGCTATCCCGCCCTCTACTTCCGCTCCTCCTCTCCCGGAAACGCCAGGTCGACCGGCAGCGGCGCCTGCGCCGTCATCGGCGCGAAACTGCCGGTTTCGTCGGCCGGCACGGGCGAGGCCTTCAGCACCCGCCAGAACACGAAGGCGGAAAACATCACCGCGATGGCGATCGCCACATAGATGAAACTCTGCGTGCCGTAGAGCGCCGTCAGCACCGTGCCGAGGCCGGGCGCCAGAAAACCCGCCACCGACCAGGCGAACAGCATGGTGCTGGACAGCGTCACCAGCTCGTCCTTGCGGGCGCGGTCGCTGCCATGGGCGCTGGAGAGCGAATAGAGCGAATCCGACGCGCCGCCCCACACCACATAGATGGCGATGATGGCCAGCAGCGCCGCGCCGTCGAAGCGGATCGCCAGCACGCCCATGATGGCGACCAGCGTGGCCGCGCCGATCATCACATAGCGGCGGTCGGTGCGGTCGGAAATCCAGCCCAGCGGGATCTGGAAGATCAGCGTGCCCAGCGGCATCGCCGACATCAGGGTGGCCACCTCGGCCTGCGAATAGCCCTTGGCGGTGGCGTGGATGGGTGCGAAGCCGGCGATCATCATCGACAGGCCGCCCACCGCCAGCATGCCGGCAATGCCCACCGGCGAGATGCGCCAGGCCTTTGTCCACGCCACCGAACCGCCCTCGGGGGCAGGGGGCTGGGCGAGGTTGGTCAGCCCCACCGGCAGGATCGACAGGGCTGCGAAGATGATGCCGAAGATCGGCGCCTGCGGCGTCTGGATATCGGCGAAACGCAGCAGGAAGGCGCCGCATCCCAACCCGACCACATAGGCGACGTAGAAGATTGCCATCACCCGACCGCGTATGGCATTGCCGACCACGTCGTTCAGCCAGCTCTGCGCTACGATGAACAGGCCGGTGATGGCAAAACCGTAGAGGGCGCGCGAAAGGATCCAGGTCGGCCCGTCGACCGTCACCGCCACCAGCGCGTTGGCCAGCACGATCAGGCCGGAGAACAGCAGGTAGCTGCGCGCATGGCCGACCCGGCGCACCAGCGGCGCCGTCAGGAGGCAGCCGAGCAGCCCACCGGCCGACAGGCCGGTCAGGATCGACCCCGCCCAGGTCGGCGCGAAACCCTCAGCGCCGAGCCGGACCGGAATGTAGGCGAACAGCAGTCCGTTGCCGACCGCCACCAGCGCCATCGACAGGATGATCGAGGTGATCGCCATCAGCGGCGCGGAAGTGTTCTCCCGGTCCTCCGCAGTCTTGCCAATGCTCGCAGCCACGTCTCCCATGCAGTGAAAATGGCGTGCCGAAACCTTTCGTGCGGCGTCAAAAACGACATCGGCGGTTGCGTGAAGCCCGCGCGCGTCTTTTCGGCGGTTGCGTGAAGCGAAAGGCGGCATGAGGGAAGCGCGAGCCACGTTTTTCAGGTCCGTATTCAAGCCCGCCGCGGTGATGTTCGCGTACGTTCCGCGCAAGCTGTTGAAATAGCCGGATCTTCCGGACTTCACACAAAATCGTTCGCTGGGCTGGCCTACTGATTTTGCTGGGTTTTCTGGGCGCGGATGGCCGTCGACGAAAGCAGCGAGCGCGGCCCGTGGATGAACGTCCAGGCCGGCGCCTTCATCCTCGCCAGGCGCGGCGCGTCCGCCTCGTCGACCCTTGCATAGTCAAAAGTTTTGGCCACAACCGATGACAAAAAAGCCAGCGTCGAGCCCGGCCGGTCGACCACAGCTATCGGAAAAGTAAGGACAATTTGCCTCCATCGCTGCCAGCGGTGAAAATCCCGAAGATTGTCCGCGCCCATGATCCAGACGAAATCCACGCCCGGATTGCGCGCCTTGATGTAGGCCAGCGTGTCGGCCGTATAACGGAAATTATTGCTTGCCTCGAAAGCCGTCACCTTGACCTTCGGGTTGCCTGCGACCCGTTCGGACAGTTTTATCCGTTCGCCGAGCGGCAGCAGATCGTTCTTGTTTTTCAACGGGTTGCCGGGTGTCACCAGCCACCAGAGCTGGTCGAGAGCGAGCCTGCGCAAGGCAATCTCCGCCACCAGCGCGTGGCCGGCATGCGGCGGATTGAATGAGCCGCCGAACAGCCCGACCCGCATGCCCTTTTCGACATGCGGCATCCGGAGGTAGCCGTCCGCGACCGGCTCTGCGCCCTTGCGGGACAAATGGCCGGCGGGCTGCAGGGGAGGGCGCGAGGTGATGTTCAATTTACGTGTGGGATCAAGGCCTTAGCTGGCCTTTTCCGCGCACGCGGTATTTGAACGAGGTGAGCTGCTCGACGCCAACCGGCCCGCGCGCATGCATCTTTCCGGTCGAAATGCCGATCTCGCCGCCGAAGCCGAACTCGCCGCCGTCGGCGAATTGTGTCGAGGCGTTGTGCAGCAGGATGGCCGAGTCGATCTCGTTGAAGAACCGCTCAACCGCTTGATTATCCTCGGCAATGATCGCCTCCGTGTGGTGCGACGACCATCGTTCGATGTGCTCGATCGCCCCGGAAATGCCATCCACGAGTTTCACCGAGATGATTGCGTCGAGATATTCAGTCGCCCAGTCCTCCTCGGTCGCCGGTTTGGCAGCGGGGTAAAGCGTGCAAGTTTCTGAATCCGCTCGGATTTCGCAGCCTGCGTCGGCCAGTGCGGTCAGGATCGGCACAGCATGCGTCTGTGCTACAGCACGGTCGATCAGCAGCGTTTCGGCCGATCCGCAGATGCCGGTGCGCCGCATTTTTGCGTTGACGATCAAGGGGATAGCCATGTCGAGTTTCGCCGACTTGTCGACGTATACATGGCAGAGCCCTTCCAGATGCGCGAACACCGGCACTCGTGCCTCGCTCTGCACCCGCGCCACCAGGCTCTTGCCGCCGCGCGGCACGATCACATCGAGATTGCCGCCAAGTCCCTTCAGCATCTCGCCGACAGCGGCACGGTCGGCCACTGGCACCAATTGGATCGCGTCCTCCGGCAGACTTGCCGTCTTGAGACCCTCGGCCATCGCGGCATGGATCGCCGCGGAAGAGTTCAGCGAATCCGAACCGCCCCGCAAAATCACGGGGTTACCGGCTTTCAGGCAGAGCGCGCCGGCGTCGGCGGTCACGTTCGGCCGGCTCTCGTAAATCACGCCGATGACGCCGAGCGGCGTGCGCACCCGCTCGATATGCAACCCGTTCGGCCGGTCCCACTCGGCGATCACGTCGCCCACCGGGTCGCGCAGATCGGCGATTGCCCGCACGCCCTCGGCCATGCCGCGAATGCGGGCAGGCGTTAGCGTCAGCCGGTCTATCATCGCCGGCGAAAGCCTTGATTCCTCTCCGTTTTTCAGGTCGATGGCATTCGCGTCGAGGATATTTTGCTCATCGCGCAAAATGGCGTCGGCCATGGCGGCCAGCGCGTCGTTCTTCTGCTTTGCAGGGGCCAGCGCCAATGGCCGCGCGGCGGCGCGTGCCTTGCGGCCGATTTCGGCCATCAGCGCGACGGTATCTTCAAGTCGAGAGTTCGTAGTCAGCATCGAATCTGCCTTAGAGTACACCTCTGCCTGCATCGGTCAGCGACATCAACAGGCCGCCAAACGACAATGCAAGCAGCATCAATACCAAGTTTAGTATCACCGCGCCGAAATTGTTATTCCCTAGCCAGATTCCAATCGAATGCGTGGCTGCGACTATCAATGAAAGACCGATCCAGGAATAGTAGACCTGTCGCGATTGATCCTCAGTTGCAATCATCCCGTAACAGATCGCGACAACGATCGCAGCCGGCGTTACCAGGGCCAGTTTATAAGCAAGAGCTGTGCGCCCGCCATCCCCTCGCTTGTCCAGTTCCTCGTCGCGCGAGGGCATGTTAGCAAATCCATTCAATCGATTCAGCGTTCCAAAACGCATATCATGCAAGGAGCCTGCGCACATCAGCATTGCTCGTGTATCTGACGACAAGATCGTCGCGATGCACCATCGCCGAGCGCGCCTCGTAGCCCAGCCGTTCGGCGATCTCCGCCGTCTTCAGCCCGGCGATGCGCACGGCGTCGGGTGCATCGTAGGCCACCAGCCCGCGCGCGATTTCGCGGCCGTCCGGATCGAGGATGGCGACCGTGTCGCCGCGCGAAAACGCGCCGCTGACGAGGCGCACGCCCGCCGGGAGCAGCGATTTTCCGGACATCAACGCGCCGACCGCGCCGGCGTCGATGGTGAGCCGCCCGGCCGGCTCCAACTGGCCGGCGATCCAGGTCTTGTAGCCCTTCACCGGTGTGGCGCTGGGTCGGAAGAAGGTGGCGCGCTCGCCGCGCTCGATCGCCGCCAGCGGATTTTGCCGCGTGCCGGACGTGATGACCATGGCGGTGCCGGCGAGCGTCGCGATCTTGCCGGCGTCGAGTTTGGTGCGCATGCCGCCGCGCGACAATTCGCTGGCCGCGGCACCCGCCATCGCCTCGATCTCCGGCGTGATGCGGTCGACCACCGGAATGAATTTTGCGTTCGGGTCACGGGCCGGCGGCGCGGTGTAGAGCCCGTCAATATCCGACAGTAGCACCAGCAGGTCGCCGCGCATCATGGTGGCGACGCGGGCGGCCAGCCGGTCGTTGTCGCCGTAGCGGATCTCCGTCGTAGCCACCGTGTCGTTCTCGTTGATGACAGGTATCGCCTTGAATTCCAACAGCTTCGAGATGGTCGCCCGGGCGTTGAGGTAGCGCCGGCGCTCCTCGGTGTCGCCCAGCGTCAAAAGAATCTGGCCGGAGCGCAGGCCATGGCGGCCAAGCGATTCCGACCAGGCGCTGGCCAGCGCGATCTGACCCACGGCGGCGGCCGCCTGGCTTTCCTCCAGCTTCAGCGCCCGCTTGCCGAGCGACAGGATCGTGCGGCCGAGCGCAATGGCGCCGGAGGAAACGACGAGGATTTCCGCCCCGCCCCTGGCGAGGTCGGCGACGTCGTCGGCAAGCGAGTCCAGCCAGCCGCGCTTCAGTCCGGTCTCGCGGTCGACCAGCAGCGCAGAGCCGATTTTTACCGTGATGCGGCGATAGGATTTGAGGGAAGGGGTCATGCAGTCCTCGCAATGGCAGAGGGCTCAAGAGGTGGCGCTCTACGAACCCTCACACTAATCCCGCCACCGCGCGTCCAGAACGGCCGGCGTGCCGGCTTCCCGCGCGCTTTGGATTTCCGCCATCAGCGCCCGCAGCGCCGCCTCGACGCCTTCGCCGGTGACGGCGGAAATCACCAGCGGTGCGCGGCCGGCGGCGCGCTTCAGCGCCGCTAGCTTCTTCTTGCGCGTGTCCGGGTCGAGCGTATCGGCCTGGCTGAGCACTACGATCTCGGGTTTTTCGGCCAGTCCGTTGCCGTAGGCGGCGAGTTCCGCCCGCACCGTCTTGTAGGCATTTCCGGGATGTTCTTCCTGCGCCGAGACAAGGTGCAGCAACACCCGCGTGCGCTCGACATGCCCCAAGAAACGGTCGCCGATGCCGACGCCCTCATGCGCACCCTCGATCAGGCCGGGAATGTCGGCGATGACGAATTCGCGCGCGTCGATGCGGGCGACGCCCAGTCCCGGATGCAGGGTGGTGAAGGGATAGTCGGCGATCTTCGGTTTTGCCGCCGTGACCGCCGCGAGGAACGTCGACTTGCCGGCATTGGGCAAGCCGACCAGGCCGGCGTCGGCGATCAGCTTCAGCCTGAGCCAGATGGTGCGTTCCTCGCCCGGCAGGCCGGGATTGGCGCGGCGCGGCGCCTGGTTGGTCGAGGTCTTGAAATGCTGGTTGCCAAAGCCGCCATTGCCGCCTTTCGCCAGCAGGAATTTCTGGCCGACGATGGTCAGATCGCAGATCAGTGTCTCGTTGTCCTCCTCGAAGACCTGCGTGCCCGCCGGCACTTTCAGCGTCACGTCGGCGCCCTTGGCGCCGGTCATGTTGCGGCCCATGCCGTGGACGCCGGTCTTGGCGCGGAAATGCTGCTGGTAGCGGTAGTCGATCAGCGTGTTCAGCCCGTCGACGGCTTCCAGCCAGACGTCGCCGCCGCGCCCGCCGTCGCCGCCGTCCGGCCCGCCGAACTCGATGAATTTTTCACGGCGGAACGACAGCGCGCCGGCGCCGCCGTCGCCGGAGCGGATGTAGACTTTTGCCTGGTCGAGAAATTTCATTTTCTTGCTTTGTCGCGCCTGACGAAGCGCCTGCTCTAGCGGAAAGTTTTGTCGGGCGCGAGGGCTGAAACGGTAGCGATTGGCGAACCCTCCCCCTCGAGGGGAGGGTCGGCAAGCCATCGGAGCGAGCGGAGATCGCGAGCCGGGGTGGGGTCGCTTCAGGTCGGAGCGCCCCGTCACCGACCCCACCCCGCGTCAAAAACCTCGCGTTCCGCTCGGTTTTCTCCGCGACCCTCCCCTCAAGGGGGAGGGTGAGGTCGGCTCAACTCCGTGCCCAGCTCCGCAAGCTCGTCCAGGTCCGGCGGTCGAGCCGGTAACGCTCGATCGGCACCTGGCCGGCGACCAGCGAGTGCATCATGCCCTGGCCGGCATACTGGAAGCCGCATTTGTGGATGACGCGGCGCGACGCCGGATTGATGACCCGGCAGGAGGCGTGCAGCACGTTGGTCGAAGTTGCCTCGAAGGCGAGATCAACCAGCGCATGCGCGGCCTCGGTGGCGAAACCCTGCTTCCAGAACGGCTCGCCGATCCAGTAGCCGAGTTCCAGCCCGCGATCGGTGACGTTGAGCCCGGCGCAGCCGACAAAACCGCCGGTACCGGCCAGCGTCAGTGCATAGGCGGCGCCGGAGCGGCGGTTAGTCTCCATGGCGATGAAGGTACGCGCCTCGGCCTCGCCATAGGGGTGCGGCATGCGCGCCAGCATCTCGGCGACGTGCCGGTTGTCGGCGAGCGCCGCGAGCGCGGCAACGTCGCCGTCGCGCGGCCGGCGCAGCACCAGCCGCTCGGTGACCAGGACGCTGCGGTCTATCGCCAGACTTTCGTCTTCGCTGTCTTCCTTCTCGGCAACCATTTTAGTCCCTCCAGGCAAAGAAAAAGGGGAGATGGCGGCCCATCTCCCCTGATCCTTTTCCTGGCGTTGCCAGACACCGGTTCCCGAGATGGGGCGCCGGTGTTTGAGGTGCGGATCCGGCTATTCCGCGGCTTCGGTAATCGGATTGACCGATACGTAGGTTCGGCCGTTGGCTTTCTTTTTGAAGGCGACGACGCCGGCTTGCAGCGCAAACAGGGTGTGGTCGGTGCCCATGCCGACATTGGCGCCCGGATGCCATTGCGTGCCGCGCTGACGCACGATGATGTTGCCGGCGATAACGGCTTCGCTGCCGAACTTCTTCACGCCGAGGCGCTTGGATTCCGAATCGCGACCGTTGCGCGTCGAACCGCCAGCCTTTTTGTGTGCCATTTCAAACTCCTTTGCGCCCGTTCGAAGCGCCTGATCTCATTGTAGGGCGCTTCGAGCGCCACCGAAAGCTGTCTTGGCGATTATTTCGCCAGTTCCTTGGCCTGCTCGCGCCAGTCGCCGATCTGCTCGGCGCTGAAGGGCATGGCCGCGTCGATGCGGGCGATGTCCTCGTCGGTGAAGGCCGCGATCTGGGCGAAGGTGGTGATGCCCTGCTCCTTGAGCTGGGCGGCGGCCACCGGGCCGATGCCCTTGATCACCTCGATGTCGTCGCCCTTGCCGGCCGGAGCCGTGAACAGCGGAGCTGCCTTCGCCTCGGCGGCGGGAGCGGCCTCGGCCTTGGCTTCCTTCGCCTTTTTCGACGGCTTGGCGCCGCCGGTCAGGATCTCGGCGATGCGCACCGTCGTCTCATGCTGGCGATGGCCGCGCTTGCGGCGCGAATTCTGGCGGCGGCGCTTCTTGAAGGCGATGACGGTGGCGGCGCGGCCCTGCTCGAGCACTTCCGCGGTGACCGTAGCACCTTCCACGAAGGGGGCGCCGAAGGTGGCGCTGTCGCCTTCGCCGAAAGCCAGAACCTGGCCGAATTCGACGATGTCGCCGGCATTGCCTGCCAGCTTCTCGATCTTGATCACGTCGTTGGCGGCAACGCGGTACTGCTTGCCACCCGTCTTGATGACTGCGAACATTTTTAGCCTTTCGCTGTTCGGTCCGGCTTTCGAACGCTTTTGGGCGGTCTGGCCGTCTTTTTGTCAGTCGTTGAGGGTTCAAATAAAAACCAGCGCGGAGAAGCCCCGCGCCGGATTTGGGGGCGTCCGTAGCCGAAGCGCCGCGGAGAGTCAAGGCGAAGCGCCGGATTTTGCCAAGCCGGCTGCGGCCAAAGACGTTGAAGATAGGGCCTTGTAACCGAAAGAACCTGCCGCTATCTAGTGCCGCGCCGAAAGGCGGACCACGCCCCGCGGAGAGGTGGCAGAGTGGTTGAATGCACCGCACTCGAAATGCGGCATACTCGCAAGGGTATCGGGGGTTCGAATCCCCCCCTCTCCGCCATCGCCTATTTGCCTCGTAAATCTCTTTGAGATCAGATACTTAAGAGATATGGCCAAAAGGCTGGTCTCCCAATTTGGCCCCCCAAATTTGCTTCACAGGAGGTCGCTGCTTCGGTGACTGCGGGCGCGTTAGCAGGGCCTACGCTGTCCTATGGCCTTGGAGATGGCATACGTGACCGGGACACGGTCAATGGTCCCCCGCGTCACGCACGCCGCGAGCAGTCATTACCACCGGCGATGGCCAGAACCACAAAAGATATAGCGTTGCCCGTTTCCGCTGTGAAATCCTTTCCATTGACGGTGCGCGGGAATGTGGCCCGCGCCAACAACAAATGGGAGAGGACTATGAACAACACCATCATGAAGCGCAGGACTGTTCTCAAGGCCATGGCAGCCGGCAGCGCCGGTTTCATGTTCGGCTCCATGCCCGTCCTCGCCCAGTCGTCAGGCAAGCTCGTGTTCATGGAGCCCTACGACATGGCCTTGGAATATATCCACGAGATGAACGCGATCGTCGGCGGACATTTCGAAAAAGAAGGTCTGGATGTCGAGATCGCCTCGATCCGCAACACGTCCGCCGCCATCCAGCAGGTCGTCACCGAACAGGCCTTCGTCGGCCGCGTCGGCCTGCTCGACGTCTTCAAGGCGTCAGAAGCCCAGTCCGAGCCGGTCATCTCCGTCGGCACCAGCCTTCACCACGGCATCTTCAACGTCGTCAGCCGGGCTGGCGACCCGATCCGCACTCCGGAGGAGTTCAAGGACAAGCTGGTCGGGCTTGCCTCGATCGGCGGGGGCCAGGAGAACATGCTGAACCTGCTGCTGGCCGGAGCCGGCGTGCCCTTCGATTCCGTCAATCGCCAGGCGATCGGCTCGAATGCCGGCAACGTCGAGATCCTCAAGGCCGGCCGCGTCGACGCGTTCCTGGCCACCGTTGAATCGGCGCTGCTGCTCAAGCGCAACAACGAGCCGGTCGAGATCTGGCCGGCCTCAAAATACGCCCCACTGCCGGGCGGCGTGTTGCTGATGACCAGAAAGTTCGCGGAAGCGAATCCCGAGACGGTGGTCAAGTTCCTGCGCGCCATGCGCAATTCGGCGCTGGAGATCAACACCGAGGACAGCGGCAAGATACTCGACCGCATCACCGCAAAATTCGACATCGCCGCCAACGAGGACCGCGATTTCCGCATTGCGGCGATCAAGGCCTACAACGAAATGAGCTTCGTCAATGGCGAGGAGAATGTCATGCGCAACGTTCCGGACGTCATGACGATGGCTGCCGACCTCGCCTCGAAGGCGAACATCGTCAGCGTCCAGGACGTCAACAGCCTTTACACCAACGAGTACATCGACGCTGCGATCAAGGGCTGATCCAGACGCGTCGGAGCAAGTCGTGCCCGCGGCGCTTCCGCCGCGGGCAGCGCATTGTAAAAGGCAAGTACGAGAGGCGCACCGTGGCGGAGATCCCGTTCAGCTTCACCTATGACACCATCCAGGTTGGCCAGATTTCGCGCACGGGCGGACGCACCATCACCGACACGGACATCACCTTCTACATGATGCTGACGGGTGGTTGGCATCCCGTCCACTGCGACAAGGAGTTCATGCGCAGGAACGGCCTTGGCCGGGTTCGCGCGCAAGGTTCGTTCGGCATCGCAATCTCGCTCGGCAGCCACCTTGAGAGTTCCGTCCTCGAGGGCGCAGACGAGTTCGTGCGGGCGATGGGTGTTGACAGGTGGGAATATCGGCGGCCGCTGGTGTCCGGCGACACGATCCACCTCGACGTCGAGATCGTCGGCAAGGATCTGCAGGAGAACGGCCGCGACTATGTCGTGTCTCGCCTTGTGCGGATCATCAACCAGGACGGCGAGATCCTGCAGGAGGGCGTCGCGAAGTCGATGTGGCGACGCGACGCCTGAGCGCGAGGCGCAGCGACCTCAGTTAGCCCGCGGCGTCACGCGCTGGAACCAGTCCGTCATGCGGGTGTACCAGCCATTGCCGTGCATCCGGGCAATCAGGTCGAGCTTGCGTGTATCAATGTAGCACCTGCCTGCGTCGAGCACCGCGCCGTCGTCGACATGCGCGCCCACCACCCGTCCCAGCACCAGCGACTGGCCATCGCCGATATCGATGCTTTGAAACAGCCTGCATTCCAGCGAAACCGGGCTCTGCCTGATGCGTGGCACCGCGATCCTGGCGGATGGCATCGTTTCCAGACCTGCAAATTCGAGTTCGCTCCGGCCGGCAGGCAGGTTGACCGCGGTCATCACCATCGCGTCGGCATTGACGTATGCGACCAGGCTGACGACGAATTCCCCGCTGCGACGGATATTGACGCCGGTATCTTTCCGATCGCCCTGGAACCGCTCACCGCTGCCGACGCCGATGGATACGAGCGGCGGATCCTCGCTGACGATGTTGAAGAACGAGAACGGGCCGACATTGACCGAGCCGTCCGCATTGAGGGTGCTGACCCAGGCGATGGGGCGTGGCACGATCGTGGACGTCATCAGCTTGTGGCAATTGTGTCGCGACAGTTCGCCGAAGTCGAAGAACATTGCGCTAGTAGCCGCGCGCGAAGTCGGCGGTGTCGACCAGCGGCTCGCCGTTGGCATAGCGCCGCAGGTTGTCGAGCAGCTTGGTGGTCACCCGGTCGAAGTGATCTGGCGAATACCAGGCAGCGTGCGGCGTCACGGTTGCCTTGGGGTGATGGGCGAGGGGATGCGCAAGCGGCAGCGGCTCGGGGTCGGTGACGTCGAGCGTTGCGTGGCGCAATCGACCGGTGTCGAGTGCACGCAGCAGCGCATCGTGGTCGACTAGCGCGCCGCGCGCGACGTTGATGAGATGCGCGGTCGGGTTGACCAGCGAGAGGAAACGATCGTCGACCATCCTGTGCGTGTCGGCCGTCGCCGGAGCGCAAAGGACGATCTGATCCGCGCAGGCGGCCAGTTGCTCGATGCTGTCGACGAAGCGCGCGGAGCCGTCGGGCGCACTGCGGCGCACCGCGATCACCTCCATGCCGAAGGCTTCGGCACGGCGCGCGATTGCCTGCCCGATGGCGCCATAGCCGACGAGGCCGAGCGTCTGGCTCTTGATCGAGCGCATGCTGTCTTTCGGCCATTTCGTCTCGTCGAAGGGTTTGTCGCCCGCTCGCAGTAGCGCGGCGAGCAGGTCGAGTTTCTTGCAGTCGCCGAGGATCGCCGCCATCACATAATCGGCGATCGGCTCGGCCGTGATGCCGCGGGCGCTCGCCACGTGCGGCACGCTCCGCGCCCATTCGGGCAGCGTGTCGACGCCGGCCGACGCGAACTGGATGTACCTGATGTTGAAGGGCCAGCCCTCGGGCGCCTTCTTCGGCGCCCGGGCCCAACTGCTCAGAAAGCAGACAATCGCGTCGGCATCGGCGGGCGGCTGCCACACCGGCACGCCGGGTGCGTTCTCGCGCAGTTGCGGCGCGGATTCGTGCGCTTCGAACCGCGCACGCTGCGATGGATCATAGGCATAGAGCAGGATCGGATTGTGCTTGGTCGCCATCGCGGTGTTCGCCGGGTCTGTCGTGGTGGGATGCCGGGCCTCAAGGGGCCCGGCAGGTCTGATCAGGTGCGATACGGGATCGCGCCGCTATCGATCATGCGCAGGCAGGCTTCCCAGGCCAGTTCCTGGTGCTGGGAATAGCCTTGCGGATTGGCCTGCTTCTGCGTCGTCTGGCGCACTTCCTCCGGCGGAAAGACCAACTCGCGATTGCCGGCCAGCGCCGCGACCTGGGCTTGGCAGGCACGCTCCAGAAAGTAGATCCAGTTCCACGTCTGCGACGCCGTCGGGCCGCCAACCAGAAGGCCGTGGTTGCGCAGGATCATCGCGTTGTGCGGACCGAGGTCGGCGATCAGGCGATCGCGCTCGTCGAGATTGAGCGCGATGCCCTCGTATCCATGGTAGGCGATGCGGCCGTAGAACTTGAGCGCCAACTGCGTGATCGGCAGCAGGCCGTCCTTCTGGCACGAAACCGCCATGCCGGCGGCCGTGTGTGTGTGGAGGACGAACTTGAGGTCTGAACGCGCCATGTGCACTGCCGAATGAATGGTGAAGCCCGCCGGATTGACGATCTTCTTTTCCTTGTTCGGCTGATCGACGATGTTGCCGTTCATGTCGATCTTAACCAGGTCGGACGCGCGCATCTCGCTGAAGAGCAGCCCGTACTGGTTGATCAGGAAGTGGTGCTCGGGACCGGGGACCCGGGCACTGATGTGGGTGTAGATCAGGTCCGTCATGCGGAACTCGGCGACGAGACGGTAGAGCGCCGCGAGGTCGCAGCGGATTTGCCATTCCTCATCCGAGATTCCCTCGATGGGCGAGGGGTTGGCGACTGAAGTCATGATGGTCTCCACTTGTGTTCCGAAGGTTCAGCGCTTGGAGTACCACTCGAGCCAGCGGCGGTTGACCTCTTCGAGATTGGCGGTCCACCAGTCGGCGTCGATCCGCGCCTGGATCGCAAGGTTCTCCGGCGACGTCGGGATGTTGGCCTTCGTCTCGGCTGACATAAGGTCGTAAGACTTCTTGTTCGGCATGCCGTAGGGGTAAACCTTGACGAACTCGGCCTCGTTCTCCGCCTGCGCCATCCAGGCGATGAGCTTCATGGCGTTCTCGGCATTCGGAGCGTTCTTCGGAACGATCCAGTAGCTCTGCTGCCACAGTCCGTTGTTCATTGTGTAGTCGACCGGCAGGCCCTTGCCCTTGGCGATGGTGGAGCGGCCGAGGCTGCCCATCATCATGTCGACTTCGGAGTTCTGCAGGAGCACGTCGAACTGGCCGGTGTTTTCCACCCAGACGCTGACGTGCGGCTTGATCTCGTCAAGCTTCTTGAAGGCGCGGTCTATGTCGAGGGGATAGAGCTTGTCGTGCGGCACGCCATCGGCCATCAGCGCCACTTCGAGCAGCGGGCGCGGATTCGCGTAGACGGCTCGGCGCCCCGGGAATTTCTCGATGTTCCAGAAGTCGGCCCAGTTGGCGGGCGCCGCCCCTTCCTTATACTTGTCGGTGTTCCAGGTCAGCACCCAGCCAAAGGCGACCGAGGGAAATCCATACTCGTTGAGCGTCTCGGTCAGCAGGTCGTCGGCCGGCGCGATCTTGTGGACCAGGTCGTAGTCGACCTTCCGGATCAGGTCGTCCTTGGCCGACAGCATCATCATCTGACCTTCCGCGTCGAGAAGGTCCCATTCGACATTGCCGCTCTGTTCCATGAGCTTCAGCTTCGCGGCGTCCGGCGTGCCAGTGGTGATCACCTCGATCCCGGTCGCTTCGGTGAAGGGTTTGAAGAAGACCTTGGACTGCGTGTCGACATAGGACCCGCCCCAGGTCGAGACGACGACCTTGCCCGAGCCCTTAAGCGTTTCCGCGGCGGTTTCGTTCGCGCCGGCCGGTGCGCCGAACGCAAGCGCCGCGCCGGTGAATGCCGCAGCGGCAAGCAGGCCGCGACGGTTGAGTACTTGCTTCATGAATTTTCTCCCAGTCATGGTGGCTTAGTCTTGAACCATCAGGTGCCCAAGTTCGGTGTTCCAGCCGAAGGGCAGCTTGGTGCCCTCCGCCGGAGCTTCATTCGTGGTGTTGATGTGCCGCACCGCCGTGATCGGTCCGAGCGGAGTCTGCAGCGCAATGCGCAGGATGCTGCCCTGGAAGCGGGTCTCCACGACGGAGCCTTCAAGCAAGGGGGAGTCTGCCTTCTGACCGTCGAACACGATCATTTCCGGTCGCACGCAAAGGACGGCAGCGCCCCGGGCACGTCCGGCGACCGGCAGCCGCACGCCGCCCTGGCTGGTGAAGACGCCAGCCTCGGCATGGCCGCGGATGAGGTTGGCCTCGCCGAAGAATCCGGCAACGAATGGGTTGGCGGGGCGCAGATAGAGATTCTTCGGCGTGTCGACCTGCTGCAGCCGGCCGTGGTCCATCACCGCGACGCGGTCGGAGAGGTTGAGCGCTTCCTCCTGGTCATGCGTCACATAGATGACGGTCTGGCCGAGCGAGCGCTGCAGGCTGCGAATCTCGTGCTGCATGTCGGCGCGCAGGTTGCGGTCGAGCGCGGCCAGCGGCTCGTCCATGAGCAAGGCGCGCGGTTCGAACACGATCGCGCGCGCCAGCGCGACCCGCTGTTGCTGGCCGCCGGAAAGCTGCGAGATGCGCCGGTCGGCGTATTGGCTCATGTGGACGCGCTGCAACGCCCAATTCACGCGTCGCGCGATCTCGTCCTTGGCCAGCCCGCGGACCTGCAACGGGAAGGCCACGTTGCTCTTTACGTCGAGGTGAGGGAACAGCGCGTAGTTCTGGAATACCACGCCAATGTTGCGCTTGTGCGGGGGGATCTGCGAGATGTCCTGTTCGCCCAAAAGCAGCTTGCCCGACGACGGCGAAACGAAGCCCGCGATCAGCATCAGGACGGTGGTCTTTCCCGAGCCGCTCGGGCCCAGGATGCTCAGGAACTCACCGGGCGCGACGTCCAGGTTGAGGCCGTCGACCGCGTAGAAGTCGTTGTATCGCTTCGCCAGATGCTCGAAGCGGACGCCGACACCGGCAGTCCCCACAGGCTTTCCTGACGCCGGCCGGCCGGCCGCGTGGGGTGCTGCGGCGCTCGGCCTGGATTGTAGGACGGTTGCGCTCGACATGAATTCGTCTGCCTTGTCGGGGGCGGCGACGTTGCGCGTCTTGGCGCGCCGCTGCCACATGGTGAGGAACAGCATGGCCAGGACAGCGACGATTAGCTGCACCGTGGTCACCGCGGTGATGGTCTTGTCGAGGCCGCCCATCTGGATGCCTTCCCACATGCGGCGCGGCAGGGTTTCCATCTGGGGGCCTGAAAGGAATTGCGCTATTACCACCTCGTCGAACGAGAAGATGAAGGCGAAGACGAAGCCGGCCAGGATCGCGGGCATCAGCAGGGGAAGGATGACCTTGACGATGGTCCGGTATGGGCCTGCGCCCAGCGAGGCGGCGGCCCATTCGAGCCTGTGGTCGATGCTGTAGAGGCGCGCCGAGACCGGCAGCATGACGAAAGGCAGCACCAGCACTGCATGCGCAGCGCCCAGTGGCACGAAGCCGCCCAGCAGCCGCATACGGGCGTAGAGCACATAGAAACCGACGCCGATGACCATCAGGGGCACGATGATCGGCGCGATGAAGAGCAGGCGCAGCGCCTTCGCCACCTTCGGCGAGGCGCGACTGATGCCGATCGCGGCCAGCACCCCGGTGACCGTCGCCAGCACCGAGGCGAAAGCCGCAAGCTTCAGCGACAGGACCAAGGCGTCGCGCCAGCGCGAATCGGCGAACAGCGTCTCATACCAGCGCAGCGACAATTCCCGCGGGATGATGACAAAGGAATCGTCCTTGCCGATCGACACGGGAACCAGCACGAGCGCCGGGACGACGATGAAGAGGATTAGCAGCCAGCCATAGGCGACCAGCAGGCGGCGGCCGTTTGTGCCAAGGAGGTACTCGTTCATCAGCGCCCTTTTCCAAAGATGCGTTCGACGCCGGCAATCTTTTCGTAGACGACGAGGATAAGGAGGCTGACGAGCAGGAGCACAACCGAGGTCGCGGCGGCCAGGGGCAGGTCAACCAGCACCTGGACCTGGTTCTGGATCGCCATGACGATCGTGTTGACGCGCCCCCCGCCGAGAATGGCCGGCGTGACGAAGAACCCGATAGCCATGGTGAAGACGAGGATGCTGCCCGAGACGAGGCCCGACAGCGACAGCGGAAAGTAGACGCGGCGGAACGCCGTCCATGGCGAGGCGCCGAGACTCAGTGCCGAACGCACCAGCGAGGAGTCGATCGCCCGCAGCGTCGGATAGAGCGTCATCACCATGTAGGGCAGCAGGATGTGGATCATCCCGATATAGACGCCGGTTTCGTTGTAAACCAAAGGCAATGGCTCATCGGTTATACCGGCCTGCAGCAGCAGGTTGTTCACGACGCCGTTGCGCTGCAGGATGATGATCCAACTGTAGGTGCGCGCCAGCACGCTCAGCCAAAGCGAGATCAGCAGGCCGACAATCATGAAGCGCGACACCGCGTTTTCGATGTTGGCCAGCAGATAGGCGAGCGGATAGGCAATTACGGCGCAGGCTATGGTCACGATGAATGCGAGCTGCAGCGTGTAATACGCCAGGTTCAGATAGACCAGTGCGGCTAATTGCTTGTAACTGTTGATGTTGGGGCCGGAAGGTCCGCCGAAGCTCAGCCAAATGAGGTATGCCAGCGGGGCCAGGAACAGCAACGTCATGATCGCCACCGGCGCGATCAGGAGGATAGCGGTCACGCGCCTTCTCTGCGTCTCCCAGTCCGCACCGTACGGCGCGCCCGCCGCTGATTGGCTGACTGAGGTGGCGTTGCGCATTCCGGAATCCAGAGGCAGGGAGGTTCTTGGTCGGCTATATCTTTTGGGCCGACGGGTTTCCTGTCCATGGACCAGATGCGCCAGGCCATTCCCGACGGTTATAGCTCTGGGTGTCTGCTGAGCGGCGGAGCGGCAGCCGGCGATGGTTTGCGCGACATGCGTTAGGTCTGCGCACACCAGGCGCCGGTCGACAACAGCGCCTGGTCGGACCCGGAACGGCCGACCAACTGCAGGCCGAGAGGAAGATTGCCCGCGCCGGCGGCCACCGGCAGCGCCAGCGCCGGCGCACCAAGCAATGTCCACAACACGCAGGGCCCGGGATTGCCGGTGCCCTCCTCGAGGAGGGGCGCTTCGCCGAGTGCAGGCAAGGTGAGCACCGCATCATATCCGTCGATCTGCTTGGCGAATTCCGGTAGGAGTTCGGAGCGCGCTGCAAACGCTTGCTGCCGGGCCGCGTTGGACGTGGCCTGCCCGCGCGCAACCAGTTCTTTCATGTGCCGGCTGATCTGACCGGGCCGCGACACCACTAGAGAAGCGTAGTTCTCGGCCGCCTCCTGGCACAGGATCGTTTCGGCGATGGCAAGACCGTCGTTGAATGCACCCGGAAGTTCGGCCTGCTCCACCGTGGCGCCGCGGTCCACGAATCCGGCGGCGGCCTGTTCCAGCAGGGCCTGCTGGGTGGCGCTAGCCTGATTCCACCAGGGTCCACGCAGCAGGAGCAGTCGCGGCGGCTTACCTGTTGCGGGCTCGTTCGCCGGCGCAGCCGTCAGGAGACGGAACACGTAGGTGATATCCTGCACAGACCTCGCGAACAGGCCGGCATGGTCAAGCGCCGGGCTGAGCGGCCGCACGCCTGCCAGCGATAGCAGGCCGTAGCTCGGCTTGAAGCCGACCACGCCGCAGAAAGCTGCGGGGCGTATGACCGAGCCGAAAGTCTGCGTCCCGATCGCCAGCGGCACAAGCCCGGCCGCCACCGCGGCGGCCGTTCCGCTCGACGATCCTCCCGGCGTGTGCGCGGTGTTCCATGGATTTACGGTCGGCCCGGCCTGTCGCCAGGCGAATTCGGTCGTCACTGTCTTACCCGCGACATGGCCGCCGAGTTCCCTGAGGCTTGCCACGAGCGCCGCATCGGCGGCCGGCACGTGGTCGTGATAGATCGGCGAGCCGTAGCTCGTCGTCATTCCGGCGGTGTCGTAGAGATCCTTCACGCCGATGGCGATGCCGGCAAGCGGCCGGCGCGGATCGGAAGCAACGGCCTCCGCTTCGTTGACCGTGGTGAAGGCGCCGAGCGTCCCGTTGATGGAGTGAATACGCGCCCGGCAGGCAGCTATCGCCTGGGAGACGGTGGTCTCGCCGTGCTCGACGGCTCGGCGCGTCTCGATGACGGTGGGAGCCGGACGCTGGATCAGCGGCGTGTCGACAAGGGCGGTCGGAAGTTGCATCAGCTCGGCTCCAGCGGGTGTTCCATTCGTCGCCGACTCTAGGCCGTTCCAGACGCGAGATAAGGGGGCAAGCGGACACGGGCATAACCAACGTCGATAGATGCCCTGCTTTGTGAGATGGTGTCGGGCATGGGCTGCGTGTCACGCGGGCATGGTCACCTTGAGCCGGAGCAGACCCATGGCATTCATGATGCAGAACGAAGTCCTCCTCGACGCTTCGCCGGAGGAAGTGTGGATGGCAATCAACGACGCCGAGCTTCTGAAGCTCAGCATTCCCGGCTGCGAGAGCCTGGAGCGGGGAGAGGACGGCGCATTCAACGCCACCGTGAAGCTGAAGATCGGTCCCATTTCGGCGCGCTTCAAGGGCGTTGTCCGGTTCGTGGACGTCGATGCGCCCGCGAGCTGCAGGATCGTCGGCGAAGGACAGGGCGGTATCGCCGGCTTCGCAAAGGGCGGAGCACGTATTCGGCTGACGCCGGCAGGCGGGGCGACGCGCCTGTCCTACGAGGTCGAGGCCGAGATCGGCGGCAAGATCGCGCAACTCGGGTCGCGGCTGATCGACGGCGTCGCCAAGAAGCTGTCCGAGCAGTTTTTCCAGAATTTCTCGAAGACGTTCAGCGCATCCAGTGGGCGCAGCGCGGCCTGAGGCTTCTCAGGAGATGCGAGCGGCGTCGGCGGGACGGACCGCCGATGCCGCCGTGGCGGCCTACTTGTATAGGCCTTCGTGCCGCTTGCGGAGTTCGCTCTTCAGGACCTTGCCCATGGTGTTGCGCGGCAGCGCCGGCTCGAACAGAACCCGCTTGGGCAGCTTGTATTTGGCGAGCACCGGATCGAGGCGCGAGAGGATCTCGGCCTCGGTGAGCGTTGCACCGTCCTTCAGGATCACGACCGCTGTCACCGCCTCGCCGAAGTCGGAATGCGGCAGACCGACCACCGCGCTCTCCTCGACGCCCTCGATGGAGTCGATCTCGCTTTCGACCTCCTTGGGATAGACATTGTAGCCGCCTGTGATCACGAGGTCCTTGCTGCGACCACTGATGAAGACATAGCCGTCATCGTCGATGTAGCCGATGTCGCCGGTGATGAAGTATCCGTCGGTGCGAAATTCGGACTGCGTCTTCTCGGGCATGCGCCAGTAGCCCTTGAACACATTAGGACCCTTCACTTCGATCATGCCGGGCGTGTTCGCCGGCAGCGGTTTGCCACCTTCGGGCTCCGTGATGCGCACGTTGATGCCTGGCAGGGGCAGCCCCACCGACCCCGGCACGCGTTCCCCGTCGTAGGGGTTGGAAGTGATCATGTTGGTCTCGGTCATGCCATACCGCTCGAGGATGTGGTGGCCGGTCGTGTCGGTCCATGCGCGGTGAGTGTCTGCCAGCAGCGGCGCGGAACCCGAAATGAACAGTCGCATGTGGTCCGTGCTGTCGCGGTTCAGCCACTCTTCCTTCAGCAGGCGCGAGTAGAATGTCGGCACGCCCATCATCACGGTCGCCGACTGCATTTCATGGCGGATCAGCTTCGGGTCGAACTTCGACAGGAAGCACATCGAAGCGGAAGACAGCAGGACCACATTGGTGGCGACGAACAGTCCGTGCGTGTGAAAGATCGGCAGCGCGTGCAGAAGCACGTCGCGATCGGTGAACTGCCAGTACTCGACCAGCGTTCGCGCATTGGAGGCGAGGTTCGCGTGGGTCAGCATCGCACCCTTCGAGCGCCCCGTCGTGCCGGATGTGTAGAGGATCGCGGCGAGGTCGCTCGGCTCGACGAAGACCGGGTCGTAGGAATTCGAGGCCATTGCCGCTTCAGCGGCCAGCGTACCGTCCTTCCGCGTTCCCAGCGTCAAGGTGCTGAAGACGCCGAGTGTCGATGCTATCGGCTCGATTGCGTCGTACTTGTCGGGCGTGCAGACCACCACGTGCGGCTTGGCATCGCCGATGAAATACTCCAGCTCCGCCAACGTATAGGCGGTGTTGAGCGGCAGATACACCGCTCCGGCGCGCAGGCAAGCGAGGTAGAGGATTATCGCTTCGGGGGACTTGTCGACCTGCACAGCGACGCGGTCCCCGATAACCACCCCCTTCGAACCGAGCACGTTGGCAAGCTGCGCCGATAAGTCCCAGGCTTCCTGGTAGGTGTAGCTGCGCCCATCCGTCGTGCGGATGAATATCCTGTCGTTGTCCGTTGTGCCGCTTCTGATGAGTGAAAAGAAGTTTTGTGACATCGCCGCCGTCTATCCCGGTCTTTGTGTATCGTTACTTTGATGTGACGTGTTTCAGGAGCGTCTTCAGTCGGCCGGAAATGGCGATGGTTCCATTTTCGGCATAGTTCTCATGGTTCGTCTCTATCTCCCCGGTCTTGTAGAGGTAGTTGACCATCAGGCCGTAGGAGGTAGCGAGGCCTTTGGGGGAGACGTCGGCCATCGCATGGATGTTCTCGAGGCTGGCGCCGTTGCCCAGGTGGAAGCGAGCGACGGAGTCAAAGGGACGATTCTGCCGGTTTTTTGCCTGAGTGAAATAACGGACTGCAAGCCCCCGCAACAGTGGATTCAGTTCCTTGAGCAGATCCGTGTCGCGCTCCCAGCCGTTGACGCTGGCCTTGGCCAGCAGCGCGATGTCGGAAGCCGACAGGATCGACTGGCCGGAATCGGTCCGCAAGTGTGTCAGCCAGCGCGCGAAGTCTGGCGCCGGCGAGAGCGTGACGAAGGCACGCAGGCTGGGCAGGTCGCGGCGAAGCTCCTCGACAACCTGCTTGATGAGCACGTTGCCGAACGAGATGCCACGCAGCCCCATCTGGCAGTTGGAGATGGAATAGAAGACGGCCGTGGTCGCCTCGTCGCGCGGAACGATCGTCCGGTCCGGCCGCAACACGCCGGCGATGTCGCCCGGGATGGCGGTCGTCAGCGCGACCTCGACGAAGATCAGCGGCTCGTCGTGCATTTGCGGATGGAAGAACGCAAACAGGCGTCGGTCCTCCGGCTCGATGCGACGACGCAGGTCGTCCCAGTCCGTGATTGCGTGCACCGCCTCGTAGCGGATCACCTTCTCGAGGATCGAGGCCGGCGTATCCCAGTTTATGGGCTTGAGCTGCAGGAAGCCTCGGTTGAACCAGGACGTGAACAGATGCACGAAGTCGCGGTCGAGGCCCTCCAGCGACCTGTCGGTCGTCAGCGCGTCCAGCAGCACCTCGCGCATCTGCACGAGGCGCCGGGTGCCGTTGCGCGCGTGGTTTAGCCGGCGGATGAGTTCCTGCGCGCGCGGTTCGCTGATGGCGTGCAGCTGGTAGAAGTTTTCGGGCGAAGGATACTTCTCGATGGCCTTGATATGCCGCTGGATCGCCTCCGCGTCGGGCGCAAAACGCTTCGACAGGCTGCCCAGACAGGCTCGCCGCTGCCCGGCGTCGAGCATCTCCCAGCGCTGGAAGATGGCTTCGGCGATGACAAAGCAGGAAATCTCGCCGCGGCCCGAGACGAGCGAATCGCAAAGAGACGCGATGTCGCGCTTCGTCTCCTCCCGCGTTCGCGACAGGAAGTTGAAGCCCTTGTGGCCAAGCCCGGCCATGAAATCCGAAAGCAGGGCGACGCTCACTCAGAATGCTCCCCAAGCCATTCGCGTCGTCAGGACTGCCGCTCGAGCGCCGCCAGTGCGGCAGCGAAGCAGCCCAACGGGATCTGCTGCACCCCGGCGCCGATCTGACCGACGCCGGGCACGCGTGAGGCGATGCCGGTGTTGATCAGCGGACTGATGCCGGTCGCGACCACCTTGCGCACATCGATCCCGGACGGAACCCCCCTGAAGCCCAGTGCCGGGATTCGGAAGTGGCGGTGCTCGCCAACGGTGATTTCGCGCATCCGCTCGGAGCGCGCGATCAGTTCTTCGACGGTGCCGCCGATGAAGGACGAGATGGCCGGCGCCGCGGCCAGGGCGAAGGCCCCAAGGCCGATGCTCTCTGTGATGTAGGAATCGCCCATCGTTGGCGTCGCGTCGGCTTCGCCATGACCCTCGAAGAACTTGACGTTGGCGACGCTTGCGGGCGCAGTGAACCAGGTTTTGCCGAGACTGGCGACACGGATGCCCACCTCCACGCCGTTGCCGGCCATGACTGTGACGATGTCGCCCGAGCCGAGTTCCTCGACGTAGAGCGACACGGCCTTGGCGTGGGCGATGGACAGAGACAGGAAGAAATGGTCGTTCCCGCTGATGAAGCGCAGCGCCTTTTCCAGTTCGCCATGTTCGGCCCGCGTGGCGACAAGCGCCAGCGCGATGTCGCGGAAGAACTGGCTGGTTGCGGCCTTGTTGCGGTTGTGCACTTCGTCGCCGCGCCGCAGCGCCTCCGCGATCATCTGCTTGAGGTCCATCGGCCCGCTGATCGCAAGCGCGTGTTTCAGCAGCGGATGGAGACTGTCGCGGATCCAGCGCAAACGGTCGAGCACCTCCGGGCCGTTGGCTCCGAAGCGCAGCGCCTTGCCCAATCCCTCGTTGACGCTGACAAAGGAACGCAGTCCCGAATTTCGCTCCTCCACGACGAACACCGGCATCGAGGCAGTGATCGTCCCGGCCATAGCGCCGGCGGCCTGGTGATCGTGTGCGGGCGCGAAGCCGATTTCGCCGGACGCGGCAAGCTGCTCCGCCTCCTCGACGGTCGTGCAGAGCCCTTCGAAGACCAGGCCGCCGCAAATCGAGGCACGCATCGCGCTCGTCATCCTGTCCCACGAAATCGGCGGTCCGGCATGCAGGACGAGGTCGCGCCGCATGCCGGGGATGACGTCGCCGGCGCGTTCGATGCCGATCAGCATCGGATGTGCCTCGCACAGCCGATCGAACGCGGCTTGGGCGTCGGACGGCGTCGAGGAGGAGGAGGATGTCAGCGCGTGAGGCATCTGTCGTCCATCGTGAAAATCAGCCGCATCGTGGAAATTCACTCCGAACCTGTCCATCGCCATATGGAGGCGAGTCATCCCCCATGGTTATAGGTGGAGCCGCTTACCGTTGCCGGCCTGGCGTCAAGGAATGGCGGTCGTGGCCGTTTACGAACGACAACCAGCAGCGGATGGCTTCGAGAAGCCCGCTTGTCGGTAGAGTCATGCTCTTGCGTGGCAATGATGCGCCGCCGCGGTATTCCTGATGGAGATAGCAGGAACGATCCTATATGTTCCGGAAATAGCGAATATGTGGAACGTCTTGTCGGCGACACCTTCGTCCACGCAAACGCAATCCCGTCTCCCGACGGATGAGCGGGCCCGACCTCCTGCCCTGACGAGCACTGGAGACATGACGAGAGTGCTCAAGGGGTTGGAGGAATATTGATGACAATTGCGAAGGCCAGTCGTCTGCCACAGGACTGGATTGACAGGCTGAAGATGCCGGTCATGGCTGCTCCCATGTTCCTGGTATCAAGCACCGCGATGGTGCTGGAAGGCAGCCGCAATGGCATTATCGGCTGCATTCCGACCGTCAATGCGCGTACGCCGGAAATCCTTGATGGCTGGCTGGCCGAACTGACCTCCGGGCTCGAACAAGCAAGATCGGAGGGTGTCGAGGTGGCTCCGTGGGCGCTGGGACTGACCACGCACCGCACCAATGCGCGCCTCCCTGACGACCTCGAACTCTGCCGCAAGTACCGGCCGCCGCTCGTCATCACCGCCTTGGGCAGCCCCAAGCCGGCGATCGAAGCGGTGCATTCCTACGGCGGACTGGTGTTCGCCGACGTCAGCACGCCGGAATACGCACGAAAGGCGGCGGAAGCGGGCGCCGACGGCCTCGTGCTCGTCTGCTCGGGCGCCGGCGGCCATACCGGCCAGATCGCGGCGGCTGCATTCGTGCAGGCGGTGCGCGAGTTCTTCGATGGCATCATCGTCATCGGCGGTGCGATATCGACCGGCAGCGCGGTCCGTTCCGCACAAATCCTCGGCGCGGATCTGGTCTATGTCGGCACCCACCTGATCGCGTGCGAGGAGAGCAACGCCGATCCGCGCTACAAGCAGATGGTCGTTGACGCCACGTCCAAGGACCTCGTCATGACCAATGTGATTACCGGCGCCTGGTCGCACAAGTTGCGTCCGAGCCTGGAGGCCGTCGGCCTCGATCCCGACAATCTGGGGACGGCCACGGGCTTCGACCTCAACTATGCCGAGAAGCAGCCGAAGGCGTGGAAGGACATCTGGTCCGCGGGCCAGGGCGTCGGCGCAGTGAAGAAGATCGAGCCGATGGCCGCGGTCGTGGCCAAGCTGCACCGCGAATACCAGCAGGCGATCCGCGAGGAACAGAACGACCCCTGGTTCCGCAAGTACAGCGGCGAAGCCGCCTGCGCGTGACCCTCAAACAGCCGGAGAAAATAGCATGATCGCCAATGCCGTATCCCGCCGCACCTTCCTCAAGGGCGCCGCCGCCGGATCATCGGTGTTCCTCGCCAGCGGTCTGCCGGTCTTCGCCCAGAGCGCCACGAAGCTCGTATTCATGGAGCCATTCGACCTGGCTCTCGAATACGCGCAGGAGATGAACGCCATCGTCGGCGGTCACTTCGGCAAGGAAGGCCTGGACGTCTCGATCACCAACGTGCGCGGCACTGCCGTCGGCATTCAGCAAGTGATCGCCACGCAGGCGAATACCACCCGCATCGGGCTGCTGGATCTGCTCAAGGCGGCAGGTTCGCAGGAGGCGAAGATCGTCTCGGTGGCGACCAGCCTGCAAGGCGGCATTTTCAACCTCGTCAGCCGCAAGGACGCCCCGATCAATTCGCCCGCCGATCTCAAGGGCAAGGTCGTCGGTGTGGCGTCGCTCGGCGGCGGCCAGGAGAACGTGCTCAACCTGATGCTGTCCAGCGCGGGCATCAAGCCGGAGGAAGTCGAACGCCAGGCGATCGGTTCGAATGCCGGCAATGTCGAGATCCTCAAACAGGGTCGCGTCGACGCCTTCATCGCTAGCACCGAAACGGCGCTGATCCTGCAGATGAACAACGAGCCGGTCGAGATCTGGAGCACCTCGAAGTTCGCCCCGCTGCCCGGCGGCGTCATCATGATGACGGACGAGTTTGCGCAGGCGAATCGCGAGACTGTCGTCAGGTTCCTTCGGGCCATGCGCGCGTCCGCGCTGGAGATCATCGATACCGATCCGGCCGTTATCCTCGACCGCATCGTCGGTGAGTTCGATATCACGACAAACGAGGATCGGCAGTTCCGGCTGAATGCGATCAAGGCCTACAACGACCTGACGCTCGCCCAGGGCCGCGAGAACGTGATGCGCAACGTGCCCTCGGTGTTCGAGGCTGTAGCCAAGCTGGTCAACGACGCGGGCATCGTCACGGTGCCGGATGCCGCGGCGCTCTACGACAACAGCTTCGCGGACGAGGCCTTCAAATGAGCACTGCCGCCGCCGATAGTCACGACAAGTCGATCTCCCTCAGGGCCGCCGAGAAGCAGTTCGGGGTGCCCGGGGCCGGTGTCCAGGCGTTGACGCCGACGACGATCGACATCGCCGGTGGCGGCATGACGATTCTGCTCGGGCCGTCGGGATGCGGCAAGACCACCATGTTGCGCCTGATCGCGGGTCTGGAGACCCCCACGTCGGGCGTCATCGAGGTGGGCGGCGTCAACCTGTGGGCCAATGGCAAGCGCAACAGCGAGGCGCTTTCGCATCTCGGCATGGTCTTCCAGGACGCCAACCTGTTTCCATGGCTGAACATAGAGGAGAACATCGCGCTGCCGCTGAAGCTGCGCGGTGTGAAGAAGGCGGAGCGCCTGGCCAAGGCGCACGATCTGTGCCGCCTCGTCGGCATCTCCGGGTTCGAGCGGCGCATGCCGCGCGAACTTTCAGGCGGCATGCGCCAGCGCGCCTCGATCGCCCGCGCGCTGAGCTACGACCCTGGCATACTGCTGATGGACGAGCCCTTCGGCGCGCTCGACGCCATTACGCGCGATACGATGAACAACGAACTTCAGCGCATCTGGATGGAGACCGGCAAGACGGTTGTGCTCGTCACGCACTCGATCGGCGAGGCGGTTTTCCTCGCCGACAGGATCGTGCTGCTGTCGCCGCGTCCGGGCCGCGTCCAGGAGATTATCGAGGTGCCGTTCCCGCGGCCACGCGACCAGAGCGTTCATCGCGACCCGGAGTTCCAGCGGATTGTCGCCTACCTGCGCGACAAGCTCGAGCACTAGGCGCAGCACGCAGGCGATCAGTCCAATGAGTGCAGGGCGGCGTCCCGCATCACACCAATCCACGGTGCAGAGATGAGTTCTCAAGGCAGTTACGTCAAAAACAGTGCTCCGATGATCCCATCCTGGGTCGGCAGCCTGATAATCTTGGCGGTCTTTCTCGGCGTCTGGGAAGGTTATGTCCACCTGTTCGATGTCAGCAAGCTGGTGCTGCCGCCGCCGTCGGAAGTTGTCCTGAAGTGGCTTGAATTCCTGGTGAGCAAGAGCGTGTGGTACCACACAGGCGTCACTGCGTGGGAAACCTTCCTTGGCTTCGTCTTCGCCGGCATACTCGGCGTGAGCCTGGGTTTTCTGCTTGGCAAGATGCCGCGGCTGGAGCGGATGCTCAATCCATTCGTCATTGCGACCCAGGTGATCCCGAAGGTGGCTCTCGTTCCGCTGTTCGTTGTCTGGTTTGGCTTCGGCATGACCTCGAAGGTCGTCATCGCCACCATCCTCGCCTTCTTCCCGATCCTGCTCAACACGGTGCTTGGCATCAAGTCCGTCGACCACGGCCATGAGGAGGTGATGAAGAGCCTGAACGCGACCCGCTGGCAGCGGCTGACGCAACTCGATTTCCCGAGCTCTCTTCCCTACATCCTGACCGGCATGGAAGTGGGCGTCGTCCTTTCCATCATTGGCGCCGTCGTTGGCGAGTATCTGGGCGGAAATACCGGTCTCGGCAACCTCGCGGTCAAGGAGATGAACTCCTACAACACTACCGCGCTGTTCGCCGTGATAATGCATCTGTCGATCCTCGGCTTCGCATTCTACGCCGTGGTCGTCGGCATGAGGAAATATCTCATTCCCTGGCACGGTTCGTCGAATTGATGTGCCGGGGTTCTGGCGGTTTCGCCGGGGCCTTTCGCCAGCACCGTCATCAAGTTTTCAAACCTGCCCGTAAAACCGGCGCGTCCTGTCGCGTCCGAAACCGCCGCGACGTCGCGCACGTGGCACGGGCGGAGCAAGTCCGGAGGAGCAAAAATGTCCAACGCCAAGCAAGCCGTCGCCACGGCAATCGAGCAGGTCGGCGCGCTCGTCAATCCCAGGAACATCGTGCTGGTCGGCGCCAGCGATAGGCCCGGCAGTTGGCCGGCGACGGTGTGGAAGACCGTCCACGAACACGGGTTCAAGGGCAACATCTACGCTGTCAATCCCAACCGCGACACGATTGGGGGAAAGCCTTGCTACAAGGACTTCGCGTCGCTGCCGGAAAAGCCGGATCACGTCGCCTTCCTGACGCCTGCCCAGCATGTGCCGGCCGGGCTGGCGGCGGCGGCGGCGGCCGGCGCGCGCAGCGCGACCGTGTTCGCGTCCGGGTTCGGCGAAGATGGCAGCCCCGACGGATTGCAGCTTGCAGCCGAACTGAGGCGCGTCGTCGAGCAGAGCGGCATCGGCGTCACCGGTCCCAACTGCACCGGCAACATCATCGCCGACAGCGGCCTGGTGACGCTGGTCGACCACCGCAAGCTGAACGTCGCGCCGGGTGCGGTTTCACTGGTTGGCCAGAGCGGCGGCGTGCTGCTCTACGCCAACCACATCCTCGCCGACCGCGGCATCCAGGTGGGCAAGCTCATCACCAGTGGCAACGAGGTCGGCCTCAACTGCGCCGACTATATCGCCTACCTCGCACAGGACGAGGCTACCCGCGTTATCTTCTGCTATCTGGAGGCGATCAAGGACCTCGACAAGTTCAAGGCTGCCTGTGCGCTGGCGCGCGACAATGGCAAGCCGGTGATCGTCTTCAAGATCGGCGCCAGCGAAGAGGGCCGCAAGGCTGCCATGACACACACCGGCGCCCTTGCCGGCAGTTCCGCGGTCTTCGACGCCGTGCTGCAGGACGTCGGCGTGTTGCGCGCCGACAGCCTCGACGAGGCGGTCGAGATGATCGAGTTGGTCGTGCATCTCGGCGTGCCGATCGGCTACAATATCGGCGCCATGAGCCTCTCCGGCGCCTATCGCGGCATCCTTGTCGACGCTGCCGCCGGCAGCGGCATGAAGTTCCCCAAACTGGCAGACGACGTCGAACGGCGCCTCACGGACCTTCTGGGCGTGGGATCGTCAGCGGGTAACCCGGCTGACGGCGGTTTCACCGTACTCACCAGCGTCGAAAAATACATCGAGGCCGTCAACATCTTCTGCGACGATCCGGACCTCGACATTCTGGTCCTGCAGGCCGAATTGCCTCGTGAGGAGGGCATGGCCGCCAACTGGGAGGAGCGTTTCCAAGGCATCCACGACCTGGTCACGCGGCGCGGCAAGAAGCTCGCCTTCATCTCCATGTTCTCGCGCATGTACACCGACTACACCCGCCGGCTGCGTGCCGGGCTGCCCAATGTCGCATTCATCCATGAGACCACAAAGTCGGTGCGTGCGCTGGCTCGGCTTGCAAAATGGTCGGAGCTTGCGCGGCGTGCAAGCGGCGAAGCCGGCACGGCCGCCGGGAACGATGCGCGCGATGCGTCGCCGGCTGTGATCGAACTGCGCGAGCGGGCGAAATGCGCAACCGGCACATTCCTGCTGAACGAGCGCGATTCCAAGCAATTGCTCGGTTCGTACGGCATGGCGGTGACGCGCGAGGAAGTCGCCTCCAGCGCCGATGAGGCGGTTCGCCTTGCGGATGCGATCGGATATCCGGTCGTGCTGAAGGCGGTGTCCGACCGGCTCTATCACAAGTCCGACATCGGCGCCGTTCAGCTCGGACTGGGCAGCGCCGAGGCAGTCAAGGCCGCCTACTGGCTGATCCACGAAAATGTCGGGCGCTCCGGCTTCGAGGGCGAGCTCGACGGCATTCTGGTCTGCCAGCAGATCGACGGCGGTAAGGAACTTGTGGCGGGCATTCAGCGCGACCCGGAGATGGGCGCCGTGCTGATGATCGGCAGCGGCGGCGTGCTGCTCGAGCTGATGCAGGATGTCGCCTTCGCGCCGCTGCCGATCAGCCGCCGTCGCGCACTCGACCTTATCCGTTCGACCCGCATCGCCAAGCTGCTCGGGGGGTATCGCGGCGAGGCCGCGCATGACCTGTCGCGCATTGCCGACTCGCTCGTGGCGCTCGGCAACCTTGCGGTCGATCTCGGCGATGCGCTGGAATCGATCGACATCAACCCGCTCGTCAGCCGCGCCGGCGGCAAGGATCCGATCGCGCTCGATGCGGTCGTCGTGCTGGGCAGGGAGGCCGCACACTGATGGCACAGGCAACCATTCCGCTGGACTTCACCTATGACACGCTCAAGGTCGGCCAGAAGTCTGTCAGCATCGGCCGCACCGTCAGCGACGCCGATCACAGTCTTTACATGATGCTGACCGGCGGCTGGCATCCGATCCACTGCGACGTGGAGCATGCCCGCGAGGCCGGCCTCGACGGCCTTCTGGTGCAAGGAACGTTCGGGATCGCGCTTTCGCTGGGCAGCCATCTCGAGGCGCCGTTGCTCAGGTCGGCCGACCCCCTTATCGGTGCGCTCGGAATCAAGGAGTGGACCTACATGGGTCCGATCTTCGTCGGCGACACACTGCATATCGAAGTCGAGATCGTCGAGAAGAAGCTCACCAGCGACGGCAAGCGCTATGTCGTCGACCGCCAGATCACGCTGATCAACCAGAAGGGCAAAGCTGTCCAGAAGGGCGTGGCCCGGTCGATGTGGCGGCGTGCCGACGTCTAATCGGCATCGCAGGGTTTGGTAAAGAAAGGGCCCGGCGGCGAAGCGCCGGGCCTTTTCGTCGGCGGGATGCAAAACAAAGCCCGCCGCGAGACGCGGCGGGCTTTGGGAGGATGCGCGGGCGAAACCCGGGCTTCCGGTGTCTCAGATCCTGTAGAAGCGCTCGGCGGTGCCGGCGAACAGCATGTCGCGTTCGTCGGCGCTGAAGTCGTGGGTGATCGTGTCGTAGGAGTCGAAGAGCGTTTCGAAGTCACTGTAGAGGCTGTCGACCGGGAAGTTGCTGCCGAACATGGCGCGCTGCGGCCCGAAGATGTCGATCATCGTGAGGACGTACGGCCGGATCGATTCGGTGGTCCATTTGTGGTCGACCATGCCGAGGCCGGACAGCTTGATGGTGACATGATCGAGTTGCGCCAGCAGCTTGAGCCCATCGCGCCATTCCTTGAGCTGCGGGAGGTTGCGGTCGATCGGCATGCCCGAATGGTCTATGGCCACCGGTACGCCGGGATTGGCCTTGAGCAAGTCGTGCGCCTGCCTCATCTGACCGGCATAGATCTGCAGGTCGAACGATAGTCCATAGCCGGACAACATGGCGAAGTTCTTCCGCCACGTGTCGTGCTCGAGATAGTTCTCGGGGGCGTAAACCTTGCTCATGTCGGAATGCCAGTTGATCATCTGGCGGATGCCGCGCACATTGGCGAAGGCCTTGTGACGCTCCATGTGGGACTGAGCGTCCTCACGGTGCATTTCGATCTTGGCGACGATGGCGTGTGGATAGCCGTGCGCATCGGCGATGCCCTGCAGCCATTCGGTTTCTTCGACCGCCTTGGCCGGATCGCAGCCGGCCTCCACATGCGCCGACTTGACGACGTTGTGGTGGCCGAAGCCCTTGATGTAGCGATCGATGGTGAAGTTGTCGGTGATCGGCGTGATGTTGCCGCAGATCGTCGGCGGAACCGGGCGCATGGACAGCCATGGATAATGGATGTGATTCAGATCCCACAGGTGGTGATGGGCGTCGACGATCCGCAAGCCGGGCATGTGAACTCCTCCTTGAGCAGACTTCATGTGATGGTCCGGGAAATCCGCGCCGTGACGGTCTCGCCGCGCGTCACGTAGAGGGGGCCGCCGATGCGGCCGAGCGAGGCGTAGGCCACGGGGTCGATGCGGTCGCCCTGCCACAGCGCCTCGGCGACGTGGAAGCAGACGACGTCGCCGATGATCAGGCGGTGCGCGTGTTCGTCGCCGACCTCGACGATGCGGTCGAGGCGGCACTCCATTGCCACCGCCGCGTCTCTGACGAACGGCGTGGCAATTACGGTTCCCGGTGAAAGCGCGACGGCGAGCGCGGCTGCCTCGCTGACGTCCGGGGCGAACGGATGCGAGCTGTCGACCATCGGCTGGAGCAGGTCGGGGGTGACAGAGCTGATCGAGAACTCGCGGCGCGCGATGGCGTTGGCGAGCGTGTCCTTCAGCGCGTCGGTTCCCGGGCCGACGCTGATGAGCACCTTTGCAGGACTATAGCTGATGAAGGTGAAGCTGCTGTAGGGCGCCAGGTTGACCCCGCCGCCTTCGCTCAGCGTCGCGGTCCAGGCGATTGGGCGCGGAGTGACGGCCGCTGAGATCAGCTTGTAGGAGCGATTTTCGTCCAGGCCTTGCGTGGGGATCGTGATCATGGGGTATGTGGTCAGGGGAGGGGGCGGCCGGTTCAGCAGGCGCGGAAGGGACCGGGCGTGCGTTTCTCCGCCATGGCGCGTACCGCCTCCTCGAAGTCCTGTGTCATCTGCAGCTTGAGGTGTCCCGTTTCGAACGCGATCTCGCGTACGTGCCTGGCGAAATGCCAGCGACGGATGCGATTGGTTTCGCGCACGCTGAGCGGGGGATTGGCGGCGATGCCGCGGGCCAGCGCGAAGGCTGCGTCCAGCGCCTCGCCCGGCGGCGCGACCCTGTTGAACAGTCCGGCCTGGCAGGCTTCCTCCGCGCTGAAGAAACGGCCCGTCAGGCAGATCTCGTCCGCCCAGATGCCGCAGCCGCGTGCCTTCATCAGCGCCAGATGGCGATAACCGCCGAGTCCGCGCGACGTCTCGGTGACCTGCAGGCGCGCCGCGGCGTCGCAGACGATCAAGTCGCAGTCGAGCGCCAGGCCGAGCCCGAGTCCGAGCACGTTTCCGTGCAGGGCGGCGACGACGGGCTTGTTGTTCAGCGAGCGGTTGAAGAGTTCGAAGAACGGATGGCCGATGCTCATCTGGTCACGGCTGGCCGCCATCTGCTCGCGGCTCGCCATCTGGCTCTCCGCCACGTCGGCGCCGCTGCAGAACGACTTGCCGCGGCCCGATAGAACGGCCACGCAGGCCTTGGTGTCGGTGTCGAAACGGTCGAGGGCCTCGCCGAGGCGCCCGATCTGCGCCAGCGTCAGCGCGTTGTGCTTCGCTGGCCGGTTGATCTCGATATGGGCGATCCTGTCGTCGACCGAGTACTCGATCGCGCCATCGTCCTGATCCTGCATGAGTTCCTCCGTCTTGCCGCCGACACTATCCGTCGGCCCGCGGCACGGATAAGCCCCGCAATGGTACTCGGTATAGCTCGTGGTTATGGCTGCCGGGCGCGGCGCATCCTGTCCGCCAGCAGTTCGGCAGCCATGATGATTGGAGCGTTGATGTTGCCGCCCAGGGGCTCCGGGAAGATCGAGGCGTCGACAACGCGCAGGGCCTCCACGCCATGCACGCGGCACTCGTCGTCGACCACATTCATCGCGTTGCTGTCCGGGCCCATGCGGCACGTGCCCGACGGGTGGTACGACAGCGTTACGATGTTGCGGATATAGTCGTCGATATCGGCGTCCTTCGTCTTGGCGAGGCCGGGCCCGATTTCGGTGCAATGCCGCGTCAAAGCGGTCTGCTGGCCGATGTCGCGGAATATCTTCACGCCTTCGCGCAGGCGCCGTAGGTCGGAGTCGGTGCCGAGCACGGCTTCGTCGATGATCGGGGCGTCGAAAGGGTCTGCCGACTTCAGCGTGACGGAGCCGCGACCTTCTGGGCGGCACATGACGACGCGCGTCATGAAGCGGTCCTGATAGGGCTTCACGAACGGCCGCATCCAGGGGTGTGCGTCCATTGGCGCGCCGACGAACAGCAACTGAAGGTCGGGTAGCGCCTGGCCGGACTCGCTCCTCAGGAAGCCGGTGATGCCGCCGGGCAGCTCGGAGGCAAAGCCCCGTCCGGCGAGATATGCGCGGGCAAACCCCAGCGCCGCCTTGTCAGCGCGCATGTTCGCGTGGAAGGGGCCGGGCTTGTGGCGCTGGTAGACGATCGAGACGCCGTAGTGATCGTGTAGGTTCTGCCCGACCCCCTTCAGATCGACCTTGCAGCCGATGTCGAGGCCGGCGAGCTGGTCCGCGTTGCCGATGCCCGACAGCATCAGGATCTGCGGCGAATTGAACGCGCCGGCGCTGACGATCACCTCGCGGCGGGCGTTCGCGGTGCTGCGGATGTCCTGGCGGATGAAGTCTACGCCGGTCGCCCGGTTGTTCTCCAGGTTGATGCGCGCCACCTGCGCGAGTGTGATCACCGTCAGGTTCTTGCGCCCGAGCGCAGGCTTGACATAACCGAGGTTGGTCGAGCATCGGCGGCCGTCGCGGAGGGTCAACTGCATGCGTGAGAAGCCGTCCTGCGAGGCGCCGTTGTAGTCCTCGACCCAGGCGTGGCCGGCAGCGCTAACCGCGTCGGCATAGGCCTCGATCGCCTCGTCGGTGTATCTGGACGTGCCGGTGCTGATCGGCCCGGACCCGCCGCGATAGGCGCTTTCGCCGCCCTCCCAGCTTTCCTGCTTGCGGAAATAGGGCAGCACGTCGTCATAGGACCAGCCTTGGATGCCGTGCTCGCTGAGCCCGTCGTAGTCCTGCCGGTTGCCGCGCACATAGGCCATGGTGTTGATCGATGACGTGCCGCCCATCACCTTGCCGCGCGGGCAGTCGAGCCTGCGCCCGCCGAGCGCCTTCACCGGCTCGCTCCTGTAGCCCCAGTTGTGGATGCCGAGGCGGATCAGCATGCCCCAGCCGATCGGCACGTGGATCAGCGGGTTGACGTCGGACCCTCCCGCTTCGAGAAGAAGCACGCTGACGTCGGGGTCTTCGGACAGGCGCGCGGCCATGACGCAGCCGGCCGAGCCGGCGCCGATCACGATGTAGTCGAAGGTTGTGGGGTTTGGCATGGCGCCTCCTGCCCGGCAGATGGCTCCTCGCCGACCCGCCGCGCGGCAGCGGCGGAAGCCGGTCCCTGGATGCTGTTGAAGTCCAGCCTACAGCGTTGGATGGCGTTCAGGTATATATCTGGCCCCGCTAGCCATTCGTACTGGTTATGGCACGCGGGGCCTTGCCGATCAGATTGAGCTCGAAGCAGACCGTGTTGATGCTGCGCAGCAACGCCTCGGCGGTCTGCGTCAACTCGATCTCCGCCGGATGGACGAGGCCCAGTGAACGGGTCAGGTTCGGCAAAAGGTCGTGGCGCGAAATTCGCTCGAGCGGGATGTAGCGCAGGTTGCCCGACCCGGTGCTGATCTCGGCGGCATAGGCCGGGATGATGCCGATGAAGTCGGTCTTGCGCACGACCTCGCGGATGAACACCAGCGAGTTGCTTTCGATCGGCCCTTTCGATGCCTCGATCCGGTTCTGGCGGGCGAGATCAAGCACACCGTCCCAGAGCGGCAACGCGTCCTCGAGCATGACCCACCGGTTCTCGATCAGGTCGTGGAGCGAGATCTCCTTCTGGCTCAGGAGCTTGTGGCCAGTCCGTACGACCAGCGCGAAGGAATCGTCGAACAGTTTCTGGGTCTTGAGGTCGGGACCCTTGGTGCGTTCGTCGAGGATGGTGAAAAGCATGTCGAGGTCGCCGCGGTGAAGATCGACGAGCAGCTCCGAGATCGCGCCGCTGCGGATCTTGAATTTCAGGTTGGGCCGCTTCAGCGCGATACGCACGATGGCTTTCGGGATGATCTGGTCGAGGATGCCGGGGCCGGGCGTGACGCCCAGCGACACGCAGCCCGAGAACTGCCCCTTGATATGGTTGAGGTCGTCGTTCGCTCGCCGCAGTTCGGAGGTAACGGAGCGAGCGCGCTTGTAGAAGGCCTCGCCGAACCTTGTCAGCTTGACGCCGCGCGGGCCACGTTCGAGCAGGCGCACGCCGAGCTGCTCCTCCAGGAGACGAAGGCTTTTCGAGAGGGCGGGCTGTGAGATGTACAGGCGCTTCGACGTGCGGCTGAGGCTTCCGCTCTCGGCCACATCCACGAAACGCTCGAGCTGTTTCTGATCCAAGGTATGCCTGCTAGCTATATCTAAAACAAAATATGTCCTATCTGGCTATCGACGGCATGTCTACTTCCAGGACTGTAAGGTGTCGGCGCGTGTACCAGCGAGCCGCCCGACGCGCATGGATTTACGAGGCGGGTGAAGAATGATCCGGCTACCAATCACGCAAGACAGCGCAACCGACATCATCCCCATTTTCCGCGAGGGGCTGAGGCAGTCGCGGGTGGCGGCCGGCCAGAAAGTCGTCGTCTATGCCGACAGCTTCACCAATCCGGTCTATTCCGCGGCGTTCATGGCCGCCGCGCGCGATCTCGGCGCGGACGCCTTTGTGATGACGCAGCCTCTTATCAACGCCGACGCGTCCAACAGACTCGGGCGCGCCAGCCCGCAGCCGCTGATGATCGAGGTCATGAAGATGGCCGATTTCGTCGTCGACGTCTCGACCGGCGGCATGCTCTACTCCAACGATCACGAAGCGATCCTGGCCACCGGCACGCGGATCCTGCGGGTGCGCGAGCCCGAGGATATCCTGCTGCGCCTGATGCCCAGCCAGGAGGTCAAGGAACGAGCGATCCGGGGCGTCGAGCGCTACGGATCGGCCGGGACGATTCGACTGACGTCCGAGGGCGGCACCGACCTCGTCATGAGCAAGGGTTCGCGCCCTGCGTCCAACCAGTACGGCATGGCCGACGAGACGGGCCGCTGGGATCACTGGGGCACTGGCCTGGTCTGCACGACGGTCGAGGAGGAGACGGTCGAGGGCGTGCTCGTCCTGTCGCCCGGCGACGTGCTCTTTCCGTTCGAGCGCTACGTGACCGAGCCGGTGAAGATCCATTTCGACAAGGGCGTCGCACACCGCCTCGATGGCGGCCGAGAAGCGGTCATGCTGCGCAGCCTGCTGGAGGACCGCGGCGACGACGGCGCCCGGCGCCTGTCGCATGTCGGCTGGGGGGTCGAGCACCGCGCTACCTGGGACGCGCTGTCTATCCGCGGCTGGGACAACGCTGGCGGCGTCGAGACTCGCTCCTGCTACGGCAACGTGTTGCTGGCGATCGGCGAGAATCGCGATCTCGGCGGCAAGAACCCGTCACGGCTGCACATCGACATGTCGTTCCGCTCGACCCGCCTCGAACTCGACGGCCAGCCGATCGTCGATTGCTGCAAGTTCATCGACAAGTCGGTCGCGTAAGCAATGGCCATCGGCAAGCCCGTTGTCAGGGTCGAGGACGAGCGCTTCCTGAGGGGCGAAGGCCGATTCACGGCGGACTACACGCTCCCTTTCATGCTCGAGGCGCACATCCTCCGCAGCCCGCACGCACATGCGAGGATCGGCCTTGTCGGACTGGACGAAGCGCTGGCGCTGAAGGGCGTGCACGCCATCTTCACCAACGTCGATCTGCCGGAGGGGCTGCCGCCGATCCAGTGCCGCATTCCCACCCACGGCGACCTTTCGCCCTACCTGCAGCACCCGCTGGCGCGGGACACGGTGCGCTATGTCGGCGAGCCCATCGCCGTAATCGTGGCCGATACGCGCGCCATCGCCGAGGACGCGGCCGAGCTGATCGAGATCGAATTCGACCCGCTGCCCGCGATCACCAGTCCGCAACAGGCGACCGCCGACGGCGCCGCGCCCATCCACGCGCCCGGCAATCTCGCGGGTCGCTGGGGCTTCGATCTCGGGGACGTCGCGGGCGCATTGAAGGCGGCCGCGTTCACGGCGTCGGACAGCTTCTCCATTCAGCGCCATTCGGCGATGCCGATGGAGACGCGCGGCCTGCTGGCGAGCTATGACGCCGGCCGCAACCTGCTCGACATCTACGGTCCGACCAAGGTGGTGCACACCAATCGCAACATGCTGGCGGCGATGCTCGGCATGGGCGAGGCGGAAATCCGTATGATCGAACCGGACGTCGGCGGCAGCTTCGGCGCGCGCGGCGAGTTCTATCCTGAGGACTACCTCATCCCGTTCGCCTCCATCCGCCTCAAGCGGCCGGTGCGGTGGATCGAGGATCGCGTCGAGCACTTCGCGGCGATCAACCATTCGCGCGACTGCACCTTCGACGTCAATGTCTGCGCCGACAAGGACGGCATCATCACTGCTTTCGACGTGAAGCTGGTGACCGACATGGGCAGCTACATCCGCACCCATGGCGATGTCGTGCCGTCGCATGCGGCCGCGTCCTTTCCCGGCCCGTACCGCGTCCGCAACTACCGCGTCGATGCGATGACGGTAATGACCAACAAGACGCCGACCGGTACCTACCGCGCGCCGGGCATGTTCGAGGCGAATTTCGCGCGCGAACGCATTCTCGACCGGCTCGCCGACAAGATGGGCATCGATCGTGCCGAACTCCGCAGCCGCAATCTTATCCGCCCCGAGCAGATGCCTTGGCACGTCGGCACGGAGAGCGTGAAGCGACCGACCATCTTCGACAGCGGCGACTTCCCTCTGATCATGGATCGCGCGCTGCAGGCCTATGGCTGGAGCGCGCCGTTCGAACGCGAGGCTGACGGCTGGAAACGCGGCCGCGGCATATGCGTGCTGGTCGAGCCGTCCGGGCTCGGGCCATTCGAGGGCGTACGCATCGAGGTCGACCAGCACGGCAAGGTGCAGATCTTCTCCGGATCGAGCAATCAGGGTCAGGGTCACGAGACCGTCCTGGCGCAGATCGCGTCGGAGACACTCACCGTTCCGATGGACAGGATCCGCGTGCGCCACGGCGACACCGGCATCATCACCTTTGGCGGCGGCACCTATGCCAGCCGCACTGCCATCATGGGTGGCAATGCGGTGCACAGCGCCTCCGTCGGCGTGCGCGAGAAGGCGCTGAAGGCGGTGGCCGGGAAGTTCGGCATCGCGGTCGAGGAACTCGACCTGCGCGAAGGCGCGATCTGGCACGGACGGAAGAACGAACCGCTCGTCACGCTTGGCGGGATCGCGCGCATGCTGATGCCGGGCAACCAGGAAATCCTGACCTCGCCATCGGCAGGGAACATCCCCGACAATGATGGCCTGGTGGTGACGAGTTATGTGCGCGGCGTACCCTCCGGTGCGGCGGTCTTTGCGGTCCACATGGCGGACGTGCTGGTCGATCCGGAAACGGGCGAGACAAAGGTCGAGCGGTATTTCGTCGCCTGCGATGTGGGTCGCCAGCTCAATCCGCTGATCGTCGAGGGCCAGATCGTCGGCGGCGTCGTCCAGGGCCTTGGCGGCGCCTTCCTCGAGGAACTCGCCTACAACGAGGACGGACAGCTCACCACCGGCACGTTCGCCGACTATCTGATGCCGAACGTCTATGACGCGCCGCCGATCACCGCCCTGGTGTTCGAGGAGTCGCCGGCGCCCACCAACGTGCTGGGTGTTAAGGGCGTCGGCGAGGTCGGCCCCTCCGGCGTGGGCGCCACGATCGGCAACGCCATTGCGAACGCGCTTGGCGCGGTAAGCGGCCTCAACAAGCTGCCGCTTACGCCCGAGCGGGTCCTGCATTCGATCGGATTCGGGGGGCAGGTATGAAACCGGCGCCGTTCGACTATTTTGCGCCGACCAGCCTCGAGGAGGCGCTCGACTTGCTCGACCGCTACGGGCCGGATGCGCGCGTCATCGCCGGTGGCCAGAGCCTCGTGCCGATGCTGGCCCTGCGGCTGGCTCGACCGGAAGTGATCGTCGACCTCAATCGGATTCCCGCGCTCGCCGGAATAGCCGAGGAAGGAAGCACGCTGCGCATCGGCGCGATGACGCGCCAGGCGATGGCGCTGGCAAGCCCCGTCGTGCGCGAGAAGCTGCCGCTTCTCCATCTGGGCCTCGAGAATGTCGGCCATCCGCCGACCCGTGCCCGCGGCACGCTCGGCGGGAGCATTTCGCACGCGGATCCGGCCGCCGAGACGCCGATGATAATGCTGGCCTATCGCGCGACCATGGTCATCGCCGGCAGCCGCGGCGAGCGCACGGTCGATGCCGGCCAATTCACACTTGGCACCTTCGAGACCTGCCTGGAGGAAGGCGAGATCCTGAAGCAAATCATCGTGGAGTCGCGGCCCGACGAGGGGACCGGGTTTGCCGAGCTGTCGCGGCGCCGGGGCGACTTCGCCATGGCGTCGGCTGCCGCGCGCATCCGCCTCGACGACGCCGGCAAGTGTGTCGAAGCCCATCTGATGATCGGTGCCGTGGCGCCGGTGCCGCTGCGCTGCGACGCGGTTGCGCAGGCACTCGTCGGCGAGGAGCCGAGCGAGGCGTGCATCCGCGAAGTGGTGCGCCTCATCGATCTCGACGTCTTCGAATTCGACAATCCGGAGATCAGCCTTGCCTATCGGCGGCATATCGCGCCTGTCCTGGCGCGCCGCGCCCTGATGCAGTCGGTGACCCGTGCGAGGGAGCTGCGCAAGTGAAGAAGCACCTGGTCGAACTGACCGTCAATGGCCGCCCGGCTTCCATGCAGGTCGAGCCGCGCCAAAGTCTCGCCGATGCGCTGCGCGGCGAGCTTGGCCTGACAGGTACGCACCTTGGCTGTGAGCACGGCGTATGCGGCGCCTGTACGCTCATCGTCGACGGAGATCCGGTGCGCGGCTGCCTCATGCTGGCCGTGCAGGCTCAGGGCGCCGAGGTCGTCACCGTCGAGGGCGTGTCGCCCAAGGTCGGGCTGGGCGAGATCCAGTCGGCACTGCGGGAGTTTCACGGCCTGCAGTGCGGCTTCTGCACCCCCGGCATGGTCGTGGTGCTGCACCACCTTTTCTCCGGCAATCCGCAGCCTACCGAGGCCGAGATCCAGGAGGCCATTTCCGGGCAGTTGTGCCGCTGCACCGGCTACCAGGGCATCATGAATGCGGCAAAGGCGGTCGCCGCCCGCCACCAATCCAACAACGCCTAGCCATCGGAACACCGAGAAGAACATAGGGAATAGAAATGCCGATTTGCGTGAACATCGACGACATCGAGGAAGGCCAGAACGTTCTGCAGACGCGCGGTGGTGCGATGTCGACCAAGATGGTCTACGGCAACGACTGCAACATGATGATAGCTGTGCGCGGGCCCGGCTATCATTCCCATCCGCACACCCATGACGCCGAGCAGATCAACTACGTCACCGCCGGCGAGGTCTGGGTGTTCATAGGAGACCGCGGCTTTCTGATGCGGGCCGGCGATCTGTGCCGAATTCCGCGCAACGCCGTTCACTGGGCGTGGAACCGCAGCGACGCCGAGGTCACCTTGATCGAAGTCCATGCGCCCGCCTGCGATCCGCTGATCCGCAAGGGAGCTTTCGGCCTCTATTTCGACGACGAGACGCCGGATCTTTCGACTGCGGTCGACACCGTCCGTTCGGGTATCGAGGTCGATCCGATGGAGATCGAGGCGCGCGCACTCGGCATGACCGTCGATGAACTGACGGCCGAGCTGGCCGCCGCGGCCAAGTAGGCTTGCGCTTAGCTGATTGGGTTTCCATCGGGCCGGGCTTCGGCCCGGCGTTTGGACCGGAAGGAGTATTCGATGACGCAGGATGCTCGGTTGCCGCTGGCGGCAATGCTGATCGACGGACGCCTCGAGCAGGCGCAGAGCGGCGAAACATTCGTCTCGACAAACCCCGCGAATGGCGAGCCGATCGCAAGGATCCCGTTCGGCGACGACCGCGACGCCAGGCTTGCCGTCGACGCGGCGGCGGCTGCCTTCCCGGCGTGGTCGAAGCTCAGCGCTGCTGCGCGGGCCAAGCACCTGCATCGCCTCGCCGATGCCCTTGAGCGTCGCCGCAACGAGATCGCGCTTGTCGTCACCAGCGAGGAGGGCAAGCCACTCCACGAGGCGCAAGGAGAGCTTCAGCTTTCGATCGACTCGCTGCGCTGGTACGCCGAAGAGGCGCGCCGCGCCTATGGCGCGTGGATCCCCGACCCGGTCCCCGGACGGCGCCTCCTGACCCAGCGCCAGCCTGTCGGCGTCTGCGGCGCGATCATCCCGTGGAATGTGCCCTGCGCCATGATCTTCCGCAAGGCTGCACCGGCTCTCGCAGCGGGCTGCACGATGGTGCTGAAACCGGCCGAGGCGACCTCCTATGTCGCCCTCAAGGTCGCCGAGGTCTTCGCCGAGGCCGAAATACCGGCAGGCGTCATCAACGTCGTCACGGGCAAGGCGTCGGCCATCGGCAATGTCTTCCTGACTGACCACCGCGTGCGCAAGATATCCTTCACGGGGTCCACCGATGTCGGCCGCCTGCTGTTGCGAGGCGCGGCCGATCAGATCAAGCGCACCTCGATGGAACTGGGCGGCAACGCTCCGGTGATACTGTTCGAGGATTGCGACCTCGATGCCTCCATCCGCGCGGTGGCGTCGCTCAAGTTCCTCAATGCCGGCCAGGCCTGCATCGGCGCCAACCGCATCTACGTGCAGTCGTCCATCTATGAGGAGGTCAGCCGCCGTCTCGCCGACCATGCCAGGCAGATGAAGGTGGGCGACGGTTCGCAGGCCGGCGTCGTCATGGGGCCGCTGGTTGACATGAAGGCGGTCGAGAAGGTCGAGGAACTGGTCGCCGACGCCGTCGGAAAGGGCGCCGTCCTGCGCGCCGGCGGCTCGCGCATGCAGGGCGAGGCATACGAAAGGGGTTGTTTCTACGCCCCGACCGTGATGACCGGGGTGCCGCGGACGGCGCGCCTGCACGACGAGGAGATCTTCGGTCCGGTCGCCGCCCTTTACACCTTCGAAACCGAGGACGAGGTCGTCGATCTGGCCAACAACGTCGACTACGGTCTGTCGGCCTACATCTTCACCGAGAACATGGACCGGGCGATTCGGGTTGGCGAGCAGCTTGAGAGCGGCATGGTGGGCATCAATGAGACCCGACTCGGCGCTGCGGAGGCGCCCTTCGGCGGCGTGAAGATGAGTGGCATCGGCCGCGAGGGCGGCCGGGAAGGCCTGGACGAATACCTGGAAACCAAGCTCCTGGCGATTCGCGTCAAAGACTGAGACGCCGGAACCGGCGGCTTACCTCTATGTGCATATCGGCCGGCTTGGCGTCTTGGCCAGCTTTGCTGGCGTTCGGCATCGAAGGCGCTCCTTTCCGCCGTAACGAACAGGCGATCGGCCGGAATGGTCCTGAGGATCCCGGTTAAGGCGCTAGTGTCGTGATTTCGAAGTTCGCTTCATTGTCGATATCGGCCGCTTAGGCGAACTTCGAAATCAATACGACACTAGAATCAATAAGTTGCTAGTGTCCCTCAGATTCCGAAATTCGCTCTGAGCGTGATATCAAATGCGGCGAATTTCGGAATCGGGACTCTAGCGATCGTCGGCGTCTCCGTGGAGTTGCTCCACGATCTTTCCCTGCCCCCTGGCCGCTCGTTTGCCGGGGGCAGCACGGCCGTTCGTTTTTGAGTGGGTAAACTCCGCGGGTGCCTTTCGTTCCCGCGTCGAGCCGGGGTATCCTCTAACCCCGGGGAGCGATCGGATGGCAATCAAGGATATTGCGGACCAGTCGCATTTCATTCTGTTCGAGACGCGCAATCCGTCCGGTAGCCATGTACCGTTTCATCCACAGCAGCGATCTGCATCTGGGCAAACGCTTCGGCAATTTCGGCGGCGACCTGCCGGGTCGGCTGCGCGAGGCCAGGCATGCGGTCATCGCGCGCCTGGCCGCCTTGGCGCGGGATCATGGCGCGACCGCGATCCTGCTTGCCGGCGACACGTTCGACACCGAAACACCCTCGCCGGAAATCCGCCGCCAGGCGCTGGCCGAAATGCGCCACCACGCGCCGCTGCGCTGGGTTGTCCTTCCCGGCAACCACGATTCCCTGCAGGCGGCGCAGCTCTGGTCGGCGCTGTGCGCTGAAGCGCCCGAAAACGTCGTGCTGGCGGTGGAGCCGCAACCGGTTCTTCTCGCGCCGCAAGCGATGTTGTTTCCCGCACCCTGCACGACGAGACGTCCCGGCCGGGATCTTTCCGAATGGATGGACGGCGCGCCGACCCCGGAAGGAACGATACGGATCGGCCTCGCCCACGGCGCCATCCAGCGCTTTTCGGAAGATGACGTGGCCTCGGACGTGATCGCGCCCGATCGTGCCCGGCGGTCCGGCCTCGACTATCTGGCGCTGGGGGATTGGCACGGAGCCGTCGCGGTCGACCGGCGCACGCACTACAGCGGTTCGCCCGAACCGGACCGATTCAAGCACGATCGTCCCGGCCAGGCGCTGCTTGTCGACATCGCCGGACCGGCGGCGTTCCCCGACGTCACGCCGCTGGACACGGCGAGCTTTGCCTGGCGGACGCTGCCGCTGCATCTCCTCGACGGCGACGACTGCGCGGCAGCGCTTGAGGCGATCCTTCCGGACTCGCGGCTGCGCCGGCATACGCTCGCTCGCATTGCCGCGTCGGGGCGCTGCCGTCTGGCGGGGCGCACGGCGCTTGCCGCCTCGGTCGGGCACGCCATGCCGGACTTCGCCTTTCTGGAACTCGACGAGCGCGCGCTTGCGACCGAATGCGACAGTGAAGACCTCGACCTCATCGACCGCGCGGGCGCCTTGCGTGAGGCAGCCGATGCGCTTCTGGCCGAAGCGGGCGAAGAGGGCCGGTCCGCTGCCGACCAGGACGTCGCGCGCGCGGCGCTGGCGCGCCTCTTCTCCTTTTGCGAGACGACCGCATCGTGAAGATCTCGGCACTGCGTCTCTTCAATGTGAAGCGCTTCGCCGGCAAGGGCGTCGCGATCGAAGGCATCGGCGACGGCGTCAATGTGCTCTGCGCGGCCAACGAATTCGGCAAGTCGACCAGTTTCGAAGCGCTGCACGCCCTGTTTTTCCAGCCGCATACGGGAACGCCGGGAGACGTGCGGCGGCTGCGGCCTTACAGCGCCGGCAATCCGTTGATCGAGGCCGACATAGCGACGGCGGACGGCCGCTACCGGCTGACAAAACAATTCTATGGGGGCAAGCGTGCGAGCGTGACAGATCTCGCCAGCGGCCGGCTGATCGCCCAGGCGGACGAAGCCGAGACTTTCATAGCGGGTCTCGTCCGCGGCGGCACCGCCGGTCCCGCGGGCCTGCTCTGGGTCCGCCAGGGGATCACCGGCATCGACAAGCGGAGCGCCAGCGAGGAGGATGGCGAAAAGCAGGCGCGCGCAAGCCTGCTGGAATCCGTGCAGGGTGAGGTCGAGGCCGTCACCGGCGGGCGGCGCATGGCCGAGGTCATGGCGGCTTGCGCGGAGGAACTCGGCCGCCTCGTGACGCCGACCGGCAAGCCCAGGACAGGAAGCCGGTACGATGCCGCCATCGAACAGCATCGGGCGCTCTCCGAGACGGAGAGAAGGCTTGGCGACGAGGTCGCGGCGCTGCGGGATGCGCTCGACAGGCGTGCAGTCGCGCTCAAACGCCTTAGCGAACTGGAGAGGCCGGAGGATCGGGAGGAGCGCCGGTCGGCGATCGACCAGGCCCAGGCTCGATTCGACAAGGCCAAGGCGCATGGCGAGGCGCTGAAGGCGGCCGAAGCGGAAAGCAGGCTGGCGCATCAACTGCGGGATACGGCAAGCCGCGACCTCTCCGCATTTCGCGAAGCTCTGGACAAAGCCATACGCCTGCGGGAAGCGCTCGTACTGGCGGAACGGCGTCGGGACGAGGCGCTCGGCAGACGTAGCGCCGCGGCCGAAGCAATCGACAAAGCGTTCGCCGTCGCGCAGTCGGCCGAGAACGATGAACAGGAAGCGCGGGCGCTCCTTGCCCGTCTCGACGCCGCGCTGAAGGCGCGTGAGGCCGCCGGACAACTCGCCGACATGCGGGCCCGCCTGGCGGACGCCGAGCTTGCCCGTGCGGACCTCGAAGCCGGCGAGGCGGAATGGGCGCTGCTTGACGTAGCCTCGGCTTCAGTCGACGAATTGCAGGAACTGGACGTCGAGATCGCGCGGCTGCGCGCGGTCGAGGAGGCCGCCCGGCCCGCAGTCGTCATCGCCTACGATGCGGGTGTCGAGGCTTGCATCGCGCTCGACGGGTGCCTGCTGGGAGATGGCGACGAGCGCGGCTACGACGACAATGCGAAGCTCTCGATCCCGGGCATCGGGCTGCTGACCCTGCGCTCCAATCGGCCGCCGCATGCCGACAAACGCCTGGAAAAGGCGGAAGCGAAAAGACGAAACCTGCTCGCGGCGATCGGTGTGGACAGCCTCGCAGCCGCGCGCCGGCGGCAGGCCGAGGCCCAGCGCAAGGCCGCCGATCTCGACCGCTTGCGCAACCGGATTCTCGCACTTGCGCCTGGCGGGCTCCTGGCTCTCCGCGAGGAGGTCCTGCGCCGGGCCGCTGCCAGCGCTGACACGCTGGAACTGAAGGGTGATCCCGGGCAGGCACGGCAAGCGCTTGCCGATGCGGGCAACAGACTGGCCGAGGCGCGAAATGCGGTCCGCGAAGCGCAGCCGCTGCGTGGCGGCGCCGATGAAGCCTACATAGCCGCCGAGACGGCGCTGGCGTCCCTCAGGGCGGAAGGCGCGCATGTCGAGGCGATTCTCGGCCCCGAAGCCGAGCGGGGCGGACGTGAACAGGTTTTGGCGGGGACGCTGGCGGAGCTGGAGATCAGGCTTCACGAGTCGGAAGCGCGGGTGGCGGACCTCCGCGCCTCCTCGATCGACCTTGAGTCGGCCGAGGCGGCCTTGCGCCGGGCGAAATCGGCCGAGGAAGCGGCTTCCAGGGAAGCGGGACTGCTCAGGGAGCGCCTCGCGGATCTGAACGCGGTCATCCGGACGCGCTCCGACGAGGCAGTCGAGGAACTGTGGCGAGAGGCGGTCGAAGCATTGGGCGCGGCGGCGGCGCGGGTGAAGGCTTTCGAGACAGAAGTGAGGGTCCTGGAGCGGCTGCGAACCGCGCTCGAGGCGGCGCGTTCGGCTGCGCGCGATCTCTATCTGAAGCCGGTGATGACGGAATTGCGTCCGCTGCTCGAACTGCTTTTCGAGGACGTTTCCATCACCTTCGACGAAAAGACGCTTCTGCCGCAGACCATCCGCAGGAACGGTCTGGACGAGGATGTCGAACGCCTGAGCGGCGGCATGCGCGAACAGTTGTCCATCCTCACCCGCCTGGCCTTCGCGCGGCTTCTGGCCCGCGATGGCAGGCCCGCGCCGGTCATCCTCGACGACGCGCTCGTCTATTCGGACGATGACCGGATCGAGCGCATGTTCGACGCGTTGCACCGCCAGTCCCGCGGCCAGCAGATCATCGTCTTCTCTTGCCGCCAGCGCGCTTTCTCAAAACTCGGGGGCAATGTCCTGCGGATGACCGACTGGCAACCGCAGGACTGACCCGCGATCGCTGGTCGCGTTCCAAGAAACAAGCCCAACCGGTCTTTTCAGGCCGCCGGCGGCCGCTTGTGTCCAGGCGGTCACTTGCGCGGCCATTGTGTTCGCAATTGGCTTGTTGTACGATCGTTCAACAAGCCAATTGCGATGGTGAGATGGGCATCGATCAGCGCTACGAAATCCTGTTCGAACCGGTGCGGATCGGCCCCGTCACCGCGCCGAACCGGTTCTACCAGGTGCCGCATGCGAGCGGCATGACCAACGCGCTGCCGCGCGTCCGCGCCGCCTTCCGCGAGGCCAAGGCCGAGGGTGGCTGGGGGGTCATCTGCACCGGCGCCTGCTCCATCGATCCGAGCTCGGACGACGCGCCGCTGCCCTTCGCGACGATGTGGGACAACAACGACATCCGCGCCCATGCGCTGATGACCGAGGCCGTTCACCGCCACGGCTCGCTGGCCGGCGTCGAGCTCTGGCACGGCGGCGCCTCGGTGATGAACCGGGCGAGCCGGCTGCCGCCGCTGTCGCCGTCGGGAATTCCGTGGATGGCGACGCATGTCGGCTTCATGGGCAATCTGCGTCCGAAGACAATGGACAGGGCCGACATTCGCGACGTGCTGAGATGGCAGGCGGAGGGCGCGCGCAAGGCGCGCACCGCCGGTTTCGACATCGTCTATGTCTATGCCGGCATGGGCTATCTCGGCTACGAATTCCTGCTGCCGGAATACAACCACCGCACCGACGAATATGGCGGCTCGATCGAGAACCGCGTGCGCTTCGTGCGCGAGATGATCGAGGTTACCAAGGATGCCGTCGGCAAGGATTGCGGCGTGGCGCTGCGCGTCAGCCTCGAGGAACTGCGCGGGCGGCCAGGGGCGAACCAGCCGTCGGAGGCCCACGAGCTGATCGAGCTGCTGGCTGATGTGCCGGACCTCTTCGACGTCAAGATGGATTCCAGCCCGACCGACTGTTCGGCGTCGCGTTTCACCGGCGAGGGCAGCCACGAGCCGGTGATCGACTTCGTCAAGTCGCTGACGAAAAAACCGGTGGTCGGTGTCGGCCGCTTCACTTCGCCCGACACGATGGTCTCGCAGATCCGCCGCGGCGTGCTCGATTTCATCGGTGGCGCGCGCCCGTCGATCGCCGATCCGTTCCTGCCCAACAAGATCCGGGAGGGGCGCGAGGACGAGATCCGCGAATGCATCGGCTGCAACATCTGCATCTCGAGCTGGCATGACGGCGTGCCGGTGCGCTGCACGCAGAACCCGACGGCCGGCGAAGAATGGCGGCGCGGCTGGCATCCCGAACGGGTGGAGCGAGCCGCGAAGCCCGAAAGGATCCTGATCGTCGGCGGCGGGCCGGCCGGACTGGAATGCGCACTGACGCTCGGCCGCGCCGGTCACGAGGTGACGCTGGCCGACAGCGGCCGCGCCTTCGGCGGGCGACTCACCTTCGAGAGGACGCTGCCGGGCCTTGCCGCCTGGAACCGGGTGGTCGACTACCGTCTCGGCCGTCTCAACCGGATGACCAATGTCTCGCTCTATCTTGAAAGCGCGCTCGGGGCGGACGAGATCATAGACTTGGCCCCGGACCGAGTGATACTGGCGACCGGGGCGCGCTGGACCAAGCTGCTCTATTCGGCGATGGAGATCCCGGTCGGCCGGCTCGACGGGCCGAACGTCTTCACGCCGGACGAAATCGCCGCCGGCAGGTTGCCCGACGGACCGACGCTCGTCTTCGACTTCGATAATTATTACATGGGCGGCGTGCTCGCCGAGCATCTCGCGGCGCAGGGCGTGCCGGTCAGCTACGCCACGCCGGCCGGCCGGGCCTCGGCCTGGACGATCATGACAAACGAGCTGCCGCTGGTGCACCGGGCGCTGTCGCGACGTCGTGTCTCCGTCGCGACGCTGCAGGTGCTAAAATCCTTCGACGGCGAGGCGGCCACGCTGGCGCATCTCTTCACCGGCGAGGAGAGCCGCGTTGCCTGCCGCTCCGTGCTGATCGTCGGACTCAGGCTGCCGCGAAACGAGCTTCACGATGCCCTGGTGGCGCGTTCCGACGAAATCTCCGCCGCCGGCATCCGTGGCGTCGACCGCATCGGCGACGCATTGGCGCCGGGCGCGATCGTCCACGCCGTGCACAGCGGCCACAAATTCGCGCGCGAACTGGGCGCGGCGGCTTTCCAGCCTTACCGCCGCGATACGCCGATCGTCGACGCCGCACCGGATTTCGAAACACGCACGGCGGCCGAATAGGAGCGGAGATGGAACGCAGCTCGGCACGTCGCAGGCCCGGCCGCCCGCCACGCGAGGTCGGTGGTATCCAGCAGCGTCCGTGGAAGCAATTGACACGGCCCTATCCGCCGATCGAACCGCTGTCGGCAGATCATGTCCACGCGATCCACGAAGCCGGCCTCACCATCCTCGAAGAGATCGGCATGCGTGTGCTGCAGCCGCAGGCGCGGCGGCTCTATCGCGAAGCCGGCGCGACGGTCGACGAGGGCGAGATGCGGGTGCGTTTCGATCGCGCCTTCGTCATGGAACGCATCGCCACCGCGCCCTCATCCTTCGAACTGCGCGCCCGCAATCCCCGGAAAAACGTTAAGGTCGGCGGGCCGCACTGCATCCTGTCGTCGGTCGGCGGCCCGGCCTATGTGATGGACAACGACCGCGGCCGCCGGCCCGGCACCTATGCCGAGATGTGCGACTACCTGAAGCTGATCCAGTCCTTCAACGTGCTGCACCAGGAGGGCGGCGGGCCATTCGAGCCGCTCGACCTGCACCAGAACACGCGGCATCTCGACCTCTATTACGCCGAGATCACGCTGCTCGACAAAAACTGGCAGCCGCAGACGTTGGGAAAGGGGCGCGCCATCGACGCGCTGGAGATGGTCGCCATCTCGTTCGGCACCAGGCGCGAAAATCTTGCGGCCGAGATGCCGGTGTTCACCGGGATCATCAACACCAACTCGCCGCTGCAACTCGACGAACCGATGGCCGAGGGGCTGATTGCGCTTGCCCAGCACGGCCAGGTCAACGTGATCACACCGTTCACGCTTGCCGGCGCGATGAGCCCGGTGACGCTGGCCGGCGCATTGTCGCAGCAGCATGCCGAGGCGCTGGCCGGCATCGTGCTCACCCAGATCGTGCGGCCCGGCGTGCCGGTCATGTATGGCGGCTTCACCTCCAATGTCGACATGAAGACGGGCGCGCCGGCCTTCGGCACGCCGGAGTATACGCAGGCCGCGCAGATCACCGGCCAGCTCTGCCGGCTGATCGGCGTGCCGTTCCGCTCGTCCAACGTGACCGCCGCCAATGCTGTCGACGCGCAGGCCACCTATGAGAGCGCCATGTCGCTATGGGGCTGCCTGATGGGAGGCGCCAACCTGGTCCTGCACGCCGCCGGCTGGCTGGGCGGCGGGCTCACGGCCTCCTTCGAGAAGCTGGTGATCGACTGCGAGATGCTGCAGATGATGGCCGCCTATTTCGAGCCGCCCGTTGTCAACGTCGACACGCTGGCGCTGGACGCGGTGCGCGAAGTCGGCCCGGCCGGGCATTTCTTCGGCGCGGCGCACACGATGCAGCGCTACGAGCGCGCCTTCTATTCGCCGCTGGTGTCCAACTGGGACAATTACGACACATGGGTCGAACGTGGCCAGATCACCGCACGGGAGAGGGCCAACACGATCTGGAAGCGGCTGGTCGCCGACTATGAGCAGCCGCCGATCGACCCCGGCATCGACGATGCGCTGAGGGACTACATGGAGTGGCGCAAGCGCGAGGGGGGCTCGCCGCTGAATTGAGGAGTGCCGACGTCACCGCGGTGAGACCGGTCTATGGGGTGTTCCGCGGATGCTTGCGCGCCAGTCTTTCGGCGACCTTGGCGGGAGGCGTCGGTGCTGGCGAACTTATGACCTGGACGAAATGCTCGAATGACTCGAGCGAAAGGCGGATGACGGTCTCGTTGAGGATGGAGAGTTGCGTATCCCGATCAGCATTCAAGCCGACGACTTTCGAATCTTCGGTAGATGACGGCATTGTGACGCGGCCTCCCACGCAGCCGGCGTTCAATACAGCATCTGGACAATCGCCGAAAGGCTTCGCAGCTACCTCAGCACCCCCACCTGCGCCTCGATCATCTCGAAGCCGGCCGCTTCCGCGGCCTCCGGCGTCACCACCGTCTCGTCGAGGCACCACTCCAGCCACAGCCCGTCGACCAGCGCGATGAAGTTGCGGGCAAGCGCCGGCGCATCGACCTCCCTGTCGCGTGCCCTGGCGACGGCCGCTATGTCCTCGGCAAGCTCGGCACGATAGGCATCGTAGAGTTCGCGATGCGCCGCCTTGAGCCGGGCGTTGATGGCGATCTCACCCCATAGCGACAGCCAGATCAGCAGGTTCGCCCGGCTGAAATACTGCGGCGAGAAGTTCGACTGGATCAGCGCCGCGAGCGCCGTTTCCGGCGGCCAGTCGGCATTCTCGGCTCGCCTGCGCTTGGCCTCGGCCATATGGGCTGTCACGCTGGCATAGAGCGACGATTTGTAGACCTCGACCAGAAGCCCATCGAGACCGTCGAAATGATGGTTGATCAGGCCGCGCGATACGCCGGCCTCGCGGCAGATCCTGTCCACGGTGAAGGCGCCGATGCCGCCCTGAGACAGGCAGCGGGCCGCCGCCTCGACCAGCATGCCGCGGCGCACCTCGGCCTGCTCGCGGCTGAAGCGCGGCGATTTTTTCGCGCCGCGCTTCCGCTTTTCGATCGTTGATCCGGTATCCGCCACTGGTCCCAGCTAATCCACGGCGCCCGGGCTGTCCACGGTCCGCCTACGCATTCTTCTTGAAAAGCACAGGGTTCGGATGCCCGTCGGGATAGATCACCGGCGTGAAGGCGTCCCTGTGGATGACGACGAGCGGCTGGTGGCAGATGAAGAGGAAGCCGCCGGATTCCTCCATCAGGTCCTCCATGCGGTTCGAAAGCGCGATGCGCTTGGCCTCGTCGGTCTCGGAGATCAGTTGCTGGTAGCTGCTCTCGAATTCCGGACTGTCGAAGCCCGACCAGTTGTAGACGCCGATCTGGTCCGGCCGGAACCAGACCAGATTTTCCGACGGATCGACGCCGCCGGCGAAATCCATCAGCGCCAGGTCGATGTCCTTGTAGCCGTCGCCCTTGGTCTTGTCGCCGACACCCCAGAAGGCCGCCTCGTCGTAAGGCTGGATCTCGACCTTTATGCCGGCCTGCTCGAGGCTGGCCTGGATGATCTGCGCCACAGCCGTGCGCACCGAATCGTTCATCACGGTCAGCGTCAGCGACAGGTCGCTGACGCCGGCCTCCGCCAGCAGTGCCGCCGCCTTCTCGTAATCCGGAGCGTCGATGAGGTTCTTCTTGCGGGCGAATTTGGTGCCTGGCTGCACCACGCCGGTGGAACGCGGCACGAGATCGTCATAGACGCCGGTCAGGATCTGGCTGGCATCGATGCCGTATTGCACGGCCTGGCGCACTTTCGCGTCCTTGAGGCGCGGGCTCAGCATGTTGATCGACAGCCACTGGTATCGCGTGGATTGTGCTTCGATGATCTTGGTGTTGGCCGGCGGGCTGGCCTTGACGGCCTTGGTCGCGGCAATCGCGATCTTGGTGTAATCGAAGGCGTCGGCCTCGTAGGCGAGCTGCGCCGCCTGGTCGTCGGCGACGATGTAGATCTCGACCTTGGCGAAATCCGGCTTCGGCCCCGGCCAGTCGGGATTGGCCGTCAGCGTCACCTTCTGCTTCTGCTCCCAACTGGTGAACAGGTAGGGGCCGCAGGTGGCCGGTATCTCGGTCGTGTATTTGCCGCCCGCCTTCTCGGTGCCCGCCTTCGAGATGATGTGCCCGCCATAATAGGGCAGGCTGACGACGAAGATCGGCTGGTACGGGTTCTTGAGGTGGATGATGCCGTTGCGCTGGTCGATCACCTCGACATGGTCGAGCTGCTCGAACTGGTAGGCCCAGGGCGATGCCATGTTCGGATCGGCGATGCGCTCATAGGAGAATTTCACGTCGTCCGCCGTCACCGGGCCGAGACCGTTCGACCATTTCAGCCCGTCGATCAGGGTGAAGGCGATCGCCTTGGCATCCTTCTGCTCGAGCTTCTCGGCGCCCCAGGGCGACCACGGCGCGCCCTCCCTCAAGTCGCCGAGGCGGTTCAGCGAGACGTAGATGCCGCGCATGATGACGTCCTCGATGCCGCCGATCATGAAGGCGGGGTCGAGCACCTGGATGTCGCCTTCCATGCGGATGCGCAGCGTGTCGCCGTCCGCGGACCATGCGAAGCCCGGCCGCATCATCGCGGCGGCGCCGAAAGCGCCCGCCGCCTTCAAGAAGTTACGCCGGTCGGTGTTCCATCTGATCATGTCTGTTTCCCCTGTGGTTGGGGGAAGCGCGTGAGAAGGCTTCCCGTTCTTGCCCGCCCGTTTCGAGCGGGAAATGGCAGCGCACCGTCCGCTCGCCGGGCATGTGGCGATAGGCCGGCGCCTCGGTTCGGCATCGCGGCTGCGCGATCGGACAGCGCGTGTGGAACTCGCAGCCCGGGGGCCGCCTGAACACGCTCGGAATCTCGCCGCGTATGGCAAGATCGGCGCGGCGCCGGCGTGGGTCGGGCACCGGCTCGGACTGGATCAGCGTGGCCGTGTAGGGATGCATCGGCGCGTCGAACACATCCTGCGTCGGCCCGGTCTCGACCAACCGGCCGAGATACATGATGGCGAGGCGGTCGCTGACATGGCGAATGACAGCCAGATTGTGGGTGACGATCATCGCCGCGAAGCCGAGGTCGCGTTTGAGTTCGGCGATCAGGTTGAGCACGTCGCCCTGCACGGAGACGTCGAGGCCGGCGGTCGGCTCGTCGGCGAGCAGCAGACGCGGCTTCACCGACAAGGCGCGGGCGACGCCGACCCGGCGTGCCTGCCCGCCGGAGAGTTCGTGCGGGAACCGGTCGACGAAGGAAGCCGGCAGGCCGACCTGCGCCAGCAGGGTTTTGGCGGTGGCACGGCGGTCCGGCACCGCCACGCCCTGGATGACCAGCGGCTCGGTGAGCAGCGTGCCGATGCGCAGGCGCGGGCTGAGCGAGGCGACGGGATCCTGGAACATCATCGCCGAGCGGCGGCGCATGGCGCGGAAATCGACTGATGTCCGCACCTCGTGGTCGTCGAAGGCGATGCGGCCCGCCGCCGCCTTCACCAGGCCGAGAATGGTGCGCGCCAGCGTCGTCTTGCCCGACCCGGACTCGCCGACCAGCCCGAGCGTCTCGCCGGGCATGAGCGCCAGCGTGACGCCGTCTATGATGTTGAAACCGGGCAGCGGCCGGGGATCGAGCAGGCGGCTGAGGAAGCCACCCTGGCCGATGGTCACGGACAAATCCTCGACGGCGAGCAGCGGGGTCATGGGCGTATCCCTCCCCCTTGAGGGGAGGGTGCCGAGCGAAGCGAGGCGGGTGGGGTAACCTCCAACACGCCAGCGCAAAGAAGAACGTCGAGCTCTCCCGCGGCGACCCCACCCGGCCCTTCGGGCCACCCTCCCCTCAAGGGGGAGGGAGGCGTTGGCGCGTTTGTTCTCATGCGGCCACCGCATGACAGCGGGCCGCATGCCGCGTCGACACCGTCACCTTTGGCGGAAGCACCGTCAGGCAGGGCGCGAAGGCGCGGTCGCAGCGGCTGGCGTAGACACATCCCGCCGGCGGCGCCAGCAGGCTCGGCAGCGTGCCGGGAATGGTCGGCAGCCGCTCCAGCCTGTCGTGGAAGCGGGCGGGGTCGCAGGCCAGCAGCGCCTGCGTATAGGGGTGCCGCGCATCGTGGAAGATCGCATCGACCCCGCCTTCCTCCACCACTTCGCCGGCGTACATGACGTAGACGCGGTCGCAGAGTTCGGCGATCACGCCGAGATGATGCGAGACGACGATGATGATGCCGTTGAACTCGCGCCGCAACTCGCGCAGCAGATGGATGATCTGCGCCTCCATGGTCACGTCAAGCGCCGTGGTCGGCTCGTCGGCGATCAGCAGGCCGGGGTCGGTGAGCAGCGCCGCGGCGATGGCGACGCGCTGGCGCATGCCGCCCGACAGTTCGTGCGGATAACTCGCCATGCGGCGCGCGGCATCGGCGATGCCGACGCGCGCCAGCATGGCGGCGATGCGCTCCTTCTTCTGCCCGCGGCTCAGATCGCGGCGGCGATGCTGGAAATCGACGAGCTGGTCGCCGATGGTCAGCACGGGGTTGAACGCCGTCATCGGGTCCTGGCCGACCAGCGCGATCTCGTCGCCGCGCAGCATGCGCTGGCGGTGGGCGTCGAGGCCGACGAGATCAGTGCCGTTGTAAACAATGGAGCCTTCGACACGCGCATTGGCCGGCAGCAGGTTGGCGAGCGCCGTGACCAGCGTGGACTTGCCGCAGCCGCTCTCGCCGACGATGCCGATCACCTCCCCCGGGCTGGCTTCGATATCGACGTGGCGCAATGCGTTCACCGCGCCCTGAGGCGTCTCGTAGCGGACGCTGAGGTTTTGGGCGGAGAGCGAGCCGGTCATGCGGGCCGCCCCGCTCTCATGCGCGGGTCGAGATAGTCGCGCAGGCCTTCGCCGAGGAAGGTGAAGCCCAGCGTCGCCAGCACCAGCGGCAGGCCGCCGAAGATCACCATGAACGGCGCGGAACGGATCGAGGTATAGCCGTCATAGAGAATCGAGCCCCAGGACGGGGTCGGCGGCCGGACGCCCAGGCCGAGGAAACTCAGGCCGGCTTCCACCATGATGACGACCGGTATGTCCATCGACAGGAGGATGATCAGCGGGCCGACGACATTGGGCAGGAGATGGATGAAGATGATGCGGAACGGGCCGGCGTCGAGCAGCCGTTCGGCGAGGATGTAGTCGCTGTTCTTGAGCGCCAGCGTCTGCGCCCGGATCAGCCGCGCATAGCTCGGGAACGAGGTCATGGTGATGACCAGGATCAGCGTGCCTGTGCCGGCGCCGAGCACGGTGATGATGGCCAGCGCGAACATGATCATCGGCAGCGAGTTCAGGCTGTCGAAGGTGAGCACGAGGATGGCGTCGAGCCAGCGCGGCCCGTAGCCGGCGATGAGCCCGAGCAGCAGCCCGACGGCGCCGGCGATCGCCACCGAGACCATGGCGATCATCAGCGCGGTGCGCGCGCCGTGGATGACGCGGGAAAGCAGGTCGCGGCCAAGATGGTCGGTGCCGAACCAGTGCTCCATGGACGGCGGCTGCAGCTTGTGCAGCACGTCGATCCTGGTCGGCGAATAGGGCGCCAGCCACGGCGCGAAGGCCGCGGTGACCAGGAAGCCGACGACCAGCACCAGCGCGATGCTGGTGATCGGGTCGGCGAGCAGCGCGCGCAGCGCCGGGAAGCGTTGCCGGCCGCTGTAGGAAGCGCCAACCTCAGCCACGGAAGACATCGCGCACCCTCGGGTCGAGCCGCGCGATCAGCAGGTCGGCGGCAATGGTGATGGAAACATAGATGGCGGTCATGATCAGCACCGTGCCCATCACCACGGGATAGTTGCGGGTGTTGACGGCGTCGGTGATCAGCTTGCCGATGCCGGGCCGGGCGAACACCGCCTCGACGAAGACGGCGCTGGACAGGATGGAGCCCAGGCCCACGGCGACCAGCGAGATGGTCGGGATGATGGCGATGCGCAGCGCGTATTTGGAGACGATCTTCCATTCGGGCAGGCCGAAGGAGCGCGCGGTGCGGATATGCGGCTCGCCCATCACCTCCATCATCGAGGCCCGCACCATGCGGGCGATGTAGCCGATCCAGCCGAGCGCGATCGCCAGCGCTGGCAGGATCAGCGCCTCGATCTGGCTGACGATGCTGCCGGCCTCGCCGGCGCCGATCGCCGGCAGCCAGCGCAGCGTGACCGCGAACACCAGCAGCGAATAGATGGCGACGACGAAAGACGGCACGGCGATGACGGCGACCGACACCACGCCGATCGCCGTGTCGGCCGCCGTGCCGCGCCGCATCACCGACAGGCAGCCGAGCGGCACGCCGATGATCAGCGCGGTCGCAAGCGCGGCCACGCCGAGGATCAGCGTGTTGGGCAGGGCCGCCATGACCAGCGTCGACACCGGGCGGTTGGACCACACGTCGTAACCGAGATTGCCGGTCAGCGCGTTGCGGAAGAACTGGACGATCTGCCACCACACCGGCTGGTCGAGGCCCATGCGCTCGGTAAGCATCCGCTTGAGTTCGGGTGTGGCGCGCGGTCCGAGCGCCACGCTCGCCGGGTCGCCTGGAACCAGGAAGACAGCCGCATACATTGCGACCATGACGAAGATAAGGATCAGGAGACCGAGACCGATGCGCTTGAAGGCGTAGGTGAGCATGGCCTCCCGCTCCCGTCAGGCGAAGTCGCGCCTGATGCGCCGCGTCGCCGCGGCACTGTGAACGAGTTGGCCTCGTTCTCGCGCCTCCAGACGCCAGCTCAGGGTGAAATGCGTCTCGTCGGCCGTCAGTTCGGTGCGCGCCGCGCTTTCCGTGTCGGCCTCGCCGCTCTCGATCGCCCAACGGTACTCGGTCACCAGCTTCGCCGAAAGCGGATCGTCGGGGCGGATGCTCATGATGTCGGTGTTGGCCGATGCAACGGTTATGCCGCGGTCGTCATAGCGCAGGCGGCCGTGATCGGAGGTGAGGGTTATCGTCTGCAGGCCACCGCCGACATCGTCGGTGACGATGCGACGGTCGAAACCTTGTTCGAACACGGTTGTCGGGACTGGCGGCGCGGTCTCGGCCGGTTCGAAGCGTACCGTGCCGTCGAGTGGTGATGGCGGGCGGACGGGCAAAATAAGGGTGCTTTCGCCCGTCGCCACCGTCAGCGTCGAGAGTCTTGGCTGCGGCCACAGGATCGGCCAATGCTGATTGGCGATGGCCAGCCGGACGCGATGGCCCTTCGGGACGATCCTCCCGAAATCGTTGAGCTTGAGCCGGACGCGAAACGGCCTGCCAACGGGGCACGGCTCCGGGAACTCATGGCTGTCGCGCTGGCTGAGGTTGAGCACGCCATAGGTCATCAGCGCCGACGTGCCGTCCGGGTAGACGTCGCAGAGCCGGGCGGCGAGGTTGACATGCGGCTGGTCGACCGTGACCAGAAGATCGATCTCGGGCGCGCCGAGCAGCGTCAGGTGCTCGTCGAGCGGCTCGGTGTCGAAACACAGCGCCAGCCCGTCCTCGCGGCGCTGGTCGATCGCCATGTCGGGACAGCTTCCGCCATAACCGCCCCAGCGGCCGCAGTCGCGGCCGGCATTGGTCGGCGAGCACACGGACCGCGTCCCGCCCGTCACCGCTTCCGGCCCCAGTCCGGTGGCGTTCATGTGCAGCGTCCGGCGTTCGATACGCGGCGACGGCCATTTTTCTTCCGTCGCCCACGATCCCGCATGGTCGGGCAGGTAGAACGGTTTTGGCCGTTCCTCGCGGGTGATCCAGGCGCGATACATCGGCTCGTCCATGATGCCGGTGTCCTCGCCGTTCAGCCAATGGCGCCACCAGCGCAACGCCTCCTGCAGGTAGCCGATCAGCGGGCCGGGCGCGCCGCGGCAGGGATAGGCATGCGACCACGGCCCGACGATTCCCAGCCTCGGCGCCGAAAGCTTCTCCAGCAGGCGCGGCACGAAGTTCGAATAGGAGTCCTCCCAGCCGCAGACGGCCATCACCGCGCATTCGATTGCGGAAAAATCCTCGCAGACCGAACCCTGCCTCCAGTAGGCGTCGCGGCGCTGATGCCCGAGCCAGATCTCCGACAGCGACCGTGTCGTCTTCAGCCGCTCTTCCCACATGCCGCGCCAGGCGTCGCCGACGATCTGCGGATCGGGCGCCATCGCCTTCTTCACCAGCATGAAGTTCGACCACATCTCCTGTTCGGTCAGCAGCGCGCCGCCCATGTAGTGGATGTCGTCGGCATAGCGGTCGTCGGTGGCGCAATGGGCGATGATCGCCTTCAGCGCCGGCGGTCGGCGGGCGGCCACCTGCAACGAATTGAAGCCGCCCCAGGAAATGCCGGTCATGCCGACACTGCCGTTGCACCAGGGCTCGGCGGCGAGGAATGCAATGATCTCGCAGGCATCCTCCTGTTCGCGCGGCAGATACTCGTCGGCAAGGTCGCCATCGGAATCGCCCGCGCCGCGTATGTCGACCCGGCAATAGGCGAGGCCGTGGCCGGCGTACCAGGGAGCCATGTCCATGTCGCGGGCGACGGTGCCGTCGCGGCGGCGGTAGGGCACCATTTCGACGACCACAGGCGCCTTCTTGTCGGTCACCGGACGCCACAGCGTGGCGGCGATCCGCGTGCCGTCCGCCAGCATGATCCAGAGCGGATCGATCGTTTCGACCTCGAAGGGGAATTCGGTTCGCACCACGGCGGGGATGTCCCGGAAAACGCCTTGTTGAACGATCGTACAACAAGGCGTTTCGAGGGGCAAGCGGATATAGGCACGATCCGCTTGGTTTCGCTGGAAGGCTGGAAGGTACTTGGGCGGAGGCTCGGCTTGCCGCGCGGTCAGCGGCGCCAGGCCGGCCGTCGGCCTCACGGGTCAGGCGCCGGGCGCGGTTCCGTTCGTCTCGCCGACCAGCTCGAAAATCTCGATCCCGGCGGCGCGGCCCTTGGCCTGGGCGACGCCGAGGCTGCGAAAGGTGAAGCCGCCGCCGCTCTTGCCGCGCACCGCGTCGCTGACCAGGATCGTCGTGCCGTACTGCTTGTTCATGCCTTCCAGCCGCGAGGCGACGTTCACCGTGTCGCCCATGGCGGTGTACTGGCGCCGCGCCTGCGCCCCGACGCTGCCGACCACCGCCTCGCCGGTATGCACGCCGAAGCGCGTCACCAGTTCGGGGCGTCCCTCCCGCCGGCAGCGCAAATTGAGCTCGTCGATCGCAGCCTTGAGCTCGAGAGCGCAGCGGCAGGCGTCGTCGACATGCGCCGGATCGGCGAGTGGCGCGTTCCACATTGCGTAGATGGAATCGCCCAGATACTGGATGATCGCGCCGTTGTGGCGCTCGACGATCGGGTTCATCGTGTCGAAATAGACCGACAGCATGCCGACCACCTCCTCGGGCGAATGCTGCTCCGAGATGGTGGTGAAGTCGCGTATGTCGGTGAACAGCACCGTCACGTCCTGCCTGGCCGCCTGTCCGGCCTTGGCTTGGCCGGAGGCGACGATGGTGCGCACGACCTCGCGCGGCACGTAGAGCGCGAAGGTGCGGATCGCCTCGCGCGCCGCGGCCAGCGCCCGCGACAGCGTGTTGATCTCGGCGATCCACGAATTCGGCGCGGGCGGCGCGTCGAAGTCGAGGTTGCCGATCTGGCGCGCGTCTTCCGACAGGCCGAGCAGCGCCCGGCTGATCAGCCGCGCCACCAGCAGCGCGACCAGGATTCCCGCGAGCAGCACGATGCCGGTGACGATCAGGTTCTTTCGCAGCAGCCGCTCGCTCGGGCCGACGAAATCGGACAGCGGTGCGGCGATCACGATGGTGTTGCCCTTCAGCAGGTCGGAGAAGCCAACCGGGGAGATGCGCGCCAGATAGGGCTCGCCCGCGACCTGGAAACGCGCCGTCCGGTCCTGGTTTTCGGCGATGACGCGTAATTCCTCCTTGATCGCATCCAGGGCCTGGTCGACCGGCGGAGGCTGGCTGCCCGCCTTGGAAACCCCGGCGAAACCTTCGAGAATGCCGTTCATCGTCGCTTCGTCCGAATGGACGATCAACTTCTTCTCGCGGTCGAAGACGAAGCCGCGCGCATTCGTCGAGACCGCGCCGTCGGCCAGCACCCGGCTCAGCGTTTCCAGAAGCAGGTCGACGCCGACCACCACTCCGCCGTCGCCCGCCATCGGCGCCGCCAGCGTCAGCGCCAGCGAACCGGTCGTCGCCGTCACATAGGGGCCGACCGAGACAGGTTCGCCGGCCTTCGAGGCGGCCCGGTACCATGGACGGCGGCGCGGGTCGTAGGTCACCTTGTCGGTGGAACGCTCGGCGATCGTCACATTGTTGCGGTCGAGGAAGCGCCAGGTGAGCACCGGGCCGGTCTCTTGCTGTTCGATGGTCCGCACCGCGAACACGGTATCGGCGGGCATGTCCGCCGCCTCGATCCATTTCGGGTTGCGGGTGACCGCGACGGCATGCAGGAACGAGCCGTCCGGATAGCCGACATAGGCGCCGTCCATATAGGGCGAGCCCTCGAGCGTCTTGATCAGGTAGTCGGTATTGGCCTTCAGGTCCTGCGGTGGGGCGGTCAGCAGCGGGGTCAGCACCGACGCAACCGTCACGGTGGAATAGCCGTCGCCGAACAGGCTGCGGTAGCGGTCGATCGTCTGCTGACTGAGCTGCGCCATCTGCTGCTCGGCATTGGCAAGCGCCATGCGCCGCCCCTGCTCGTAGGTGAGCGCCATCAGCGGCACGGAGATGCCGATCAGCAGCAGTACGATGACGATGCTGAGATGCAGCCGCAGCGGCTGAACCCAGCGGGCTGCGACGACGTCCGGCGTGGCTGCGGCGGTTCCGGCGGGCGCGGCAGCCTGCGACGCGTCGCCCGCCGCGACGACCGGAGACTTGCCGCTTTGCGGCTGGCGGGTTTCGGTTGCCATCTAGGCGACCCAGGAGATCAGGGGGACGATCGAAGGCAAGGGGAGGGGGCAGATCGGCCTGCCGCCGGACAGCGCATGCGCGTCAAGAAATGGCTCCAGACGCGTCAGCGAATGGCGATGGTTCGTCGGCATGCTATTCCCCTCGGCCGCACGGTCGCAGCATATGCGCCCAAACGCCAGAGCGTTTTCGGTACAAGGATGTGGTTTTACCCCGGCAAATCGACGCGGTGCTGCCTTGCGGCATCGGGCTGGCGCCGCGCATAATCCGCACCGACATTGGTTTTCTGTTTTCTCGATGCGGCGAAGATGCCACCAATGGCTCGAGAGGATTTTTGATGGGGTCAGGCGAATGAAATTCAGAGTGACGATAGCGCGCGGCATGGCGATGGCGGCTGCCTTCCTCCCGACGGCCACGCTGGCGCATACCGGCGCCGGCGGCGCCGGCGGTTTTCTGCACGGCTTTGCCCATCCGGTATCGGGCCTCGACCACATCCTTGCGATGGTGATGGTCGGCGTCTTCGCCTGGCAACTCGGCGGCCGGGCGCTGTGGCTGGTGCCGGCGAGTTTCGTGGCTGTCATGGCGCTTGGCGGCGCGCTGGGCGTCGCCGGGATCGAGGTTCCTTTCGTCGAGACCGGAATCGCCCTTTCGGTGGTCGCGCTCGGCGCGGCCGTGGCGTTTGGCGTCAAGGCGCCGGTCGCGATGGCGATGGGCGTGGTGGGCCTCTTCGCGATCTTCCACGGCCATGCCCATGGTGCCGAGATGCCGGAGAACGCTGGTGGTCTCGCCTACGCGGCCGGCTTCATGATCGCCACGGCGCTGCTGCACGCCGCAGGCATCGGCGTGGGTTTTATGATCGGCAAGGCCGGCGAGAGCCACGGCCAGGTCGTCGTGCGATCGGCAGGCGGCCTGGCCGCTGTCGCAGGAGTAGGGCTGCTGACGGGAGTTCTTTAGCCTTCATAGGCTTTTCAATGGCGCCGCGGATCGCGGCGCCATTGTCTGTAAATTGCGAGCCGAGCCTCTTTGCGCAAGGTGCCCGGTCGAGTCTCAATCAGCCCTGAACAAATTCCTGGCGTTGCTCGCCAAGACCCTCGATGCCGAGCGTGACGACATCGCCGGCCTTGAGGAAGATGTTCGGCTTCTGGCCGAGGCCGACGCCGGGCGGGGTGCCGGTGGAGATGATGTCGCCGGGCAGCAGGCTCATGAACTGCGACAGGTAGGAAACCAGATAGCGCACGCCGTAGACCATGGTCTTGGTCGAGCCATCCTGGAACTTGCGGCCGTTGACCTCGAGATGCATCGAAAGGTTCTGCGGGTCCGGAACCTCGTCGGCCGTCACCAGCCACGGGCCGGTCGGACCGAAGGTGTCGCAGGACTTGCCCTTGGTCCACTGGCCCTGGCGCTCGGCCTGGAAGGCGCGCTCCGACACGTCGTTGATGACGCAGTAACCGGCGACGTGGTCCATGGCCTCGTCCTCGGTCACGTATTTCGCCTTCTTGCCGATGACGACGCCGAGCTCAACTTCCCAGTCGGTCTTGAGCGAGCCGTGCGGGATCTCGACCGGGTCGTTCGGGCCGACGATGGCCGAAGTCGCCTTCATGAAGATGATCGGCTCCGGCGGCACCGTCGCGCCGGTCTCGGCGGCGTGGTCCGAATAGTTCAGGCCGATGCAGATGAATTTGCCGGTGCCGGCAACGCAGGGGCCGAGGCGCGGGTTGCCTTCGACCAGCGGCAAGGTGGAGACCTCGATGGCGCGGATGGCCTCGAGTCCTTCCGGGAGCAGCGTGGCGCCGGCGATGTCGGACACCTTGCCCGACAGGTCGCGGATGCGGCCGTCCCTGTCCAGAATTCCGGGCTTCTCCTGGCCGGCGGGGCCGTAGCGCAACAGCTTCATTTCAAAGTCTCTCCTAGGGAAGAACAAATCTGCGGATTCAGTCCTGCATCGACAACGCGGACGCGGCCCGTCTTATGGGCCGGAACGCCGCCGCCGGGATTGGCAGCAGGCGCGGGAAGTGGCCCTACCATGATAGCGGTATCAACGGCCAGACCGTTCTGCCGATTTCGTGGCACGGTTCCATGAATGAAATTGCCCCTCGCGGAAAGCCGAAATGCCGAAGAATCGCTGCAGCGGACCCAAAAGCGGGCTCCAAGTGAAGTCCATGGCGCTGTTTTCGCGACGTCGTCACCTCAAGCGATTGATATCGCCGGATATTCCCGACTTCACACGCCTTTGGCGGAGCCTGTTTGGGCGTCAGATCCTGCCGCCCAGCTCGTCCTCGATATGCGCCCGCACGATCTCGTCGAAGGAGGTTTCAGCGCGGAACCCTAGCGCCTCGGCGCGCGGCGTATCCAGCCGCTCCGCCCAGCCCGCGACGATTTTGATAATGGTTTCATCGGGTTCGCGGCGAATGAGCTTCACCGCCTTGTCGCCGCCGAAGCGGCGCAGCGCCTCGATTTCTTCCCCGACCGTCGCCGACAGACCCGGCATCGACAGGTTCCGCCGATGGCCGAGCGGCGCGAGATCGATCGTCGCCGCGTGCTCCAAAAAGTTCACCGCGGCGCGCGGGCTGGCAAACCAGTGGCGCACGCTTTCCGATACCGGCAGGACGGTCTCCTGACCGGACAGCGGTTCGCGCAAGATATTGGAAAAGAAGCCGGAAGCGGCCTTGTTGGGTTTGCCGGGCCGGATGCAGATGGTCGGCAGACGGATGCCGATGCCGTCGAAAAAGCCGCGCCGGCTGTAGTCCGAAAGCAGCAGTTCGCCGATTGCCTTCTGCGTGCCGTAGCTCGTCGCCGGGGTCGAAAAGTATTCATCTCCAATGGCTTGCGGGAACGGCGCGCCGAAGACGGCGATCGAGGACGAGAACACGACGCGCGGTCTGTAGGGCTGCCGCAGGCCTTCCTGGCGGATTGCCTCGAACAGGAAACGCGTGCCGTCGAGATTGATCCGGTAACCCTTGTCGAAATCGGCTTCCGCCTCGCCTGACACGATTGCCGCGAGGTGGAAGATCGCGTCCGGCCGCATCGCAACGAGTTTTTCGCTCTCGCCCGGCGTCGACAGGTCGGTCACGATCGTCTTCACCGCGGCGGTGGTGTTAGGCGCGGCGGGTTCGACCACGTCGACCAGCGTCATCCGGTCGATCGGCGATTTGCCGACGGTGCCCTTTTCAGCGAGGCGGTCGGCGAGCTTGCGGCCGACCATGCCGGCGCCGCCAATGATCATGACATGCATGCTGTTCTCTTCCCTGGATTCCAGATTGCGTCCGCCGGACACATAGCCCGGAATGTTTTTGAATGCATGGGGGAATTGCGATCTGGAAGATGTCGCCGGATGCGATGTTTCCGCATCTGAAACTCGCGGACTCCTCCAGCCGGTGTCGTCGTCCGAGGAGCGTCCCGGCCCGCGGCTGCCTTGCCTTGTCCACGCAAGTCGATCATTGAAGGTGCCGATCTTCGGTTTTCAGGGGCCTCGATTGACAGCACACCCGGCAAACGCTTCCGACCTTCTTTCTACCTTCAGGAACCGGCAGGCGAGGGTCGCCGTCATCGGGTTAGGTTATGTCGGCTTGCCGCTGGTGAAGGCCGTGGTGGAGGCGGGTTTCACAGGCCTCGGCATCGACATCGATCCTGAAAAAATCAGGATGCTGCATGAGGGCGTCGCCTATCTCAGGCATTTCGACGCCGCCTATTTCGTCGAGAGGATCGGTGAGGGCCGCCTCGCCTGCACGGCGGATTTCTCGGCGATCGAGCGAGCCGATGCGATTGTCATCTGCGTGCCGACGCCGCTCACGAAACACCGCGAGCCCGATCTTTCCTACGTCGCAGGCACGGCCCGCTCGATCGCGCCGCATCTTAGGAAAAACCAGCTCGTCGTGCTGGAATCCACCACCTATCCCGGCACGACCACCGAACTGCTGGTGCCTGAACTGGAGAAGAGCGGGCTCCGTAGCGGGGCGGACTTTTTCGTCGCCTTCAGCCCCGAGCGCGAGGATCCAGGCAATCCCGACTACGGCACGCAGTCGATTCCGAAAGTGGTGGGCGGCGCCGACCCGATCGCGCTGGAGCTGGCGGTCGCGCTCTACGATCAGATCGTCGTCAAGACGGTACCGGTGTCGTCCACGGCCGCGGCCGAGGCTGTTAAGATCACGGAGAACATCTTCCGCGCCGTCAACATCGCGCTGGTCAATGAGTTGAAGCTTATCTACGGCGCCATGGGCATCGACGTCTGGGAAGTCATCGACGCTGCGAAGACAAAACCATTCGGCTTCATGCCGTTCTATCCGGGGCCGGGGCTGGGCGGCCACTGCATCCCCATCGACCCATTCTACCTGACCTGGAAGGCGCGCGAATTCGACATGTCGACGCGGCTGGTCGAACTCGCCGGCGAGATCAACACGGCCATGCCGGCGCATGTCGTCTCGGTCGCCATGGAGGCGCTCAACGCCCGTTTCGCCAAGGGATTGAAGGGCGCAAAGGTGCTGCTGGTTGGGCTCGCCTACAAGAAGAATGTCGGCGACATCCGCGAAAGCCCGGGCCTGACGCTGATCCGGCTGCTGGAGGAACGCGGCGCGCTTGTCGACTATCTCGACCCGCATGTGCCGGTCATCACCATGACGCGCGAGCATCCGGAATATGCGGGCCGGCAATCGGTCGGGGTCGACGCCACCACGTTCGAGCGCTACGATATCACGCTGATCGCCACCGACCACGACGCGATCGACTATGCCGAACTGGTTGCCGGTAGCAGGCTGGTGGTCGATACGCGCAACGCCTGCGAGCGCAAGGGTGTGCGGTCGGACAAGGTCGTGAAGGCTTAGCCGGGCCGGCATTTGCCTCGTACTCCGGGGCAACGGCGCGGGCGCTTCGATCACACGCTCCGTATCGGCCTGAAAATGCGTGTGTTTTGACTTTGCCGGAGAAACGACGCTACGGAGTGCGCCGCGCGCTCCGACTGGAGCGCGGTTGCCGATTCTCTCGAACCCGGGTTCCGCATGACCAGAAAACCGATCCGCTTCATCGATCTTCCCGCGCAGCAGGAGCGCATCAAGGTCAAGGTCGACGCAGCGATCCAGCGGGTCTTAGCCCACGGCGCATATATTCTCGGCCCCGAGGTCGGTGAGTTCGAGGCCGCGCTCAGCGACTTCTGCGGCGTAAAACATTCGATCGGCTGCTCCAACGGTACCGATGCTCTAACACTCTGCCTGATGGCTAAGGGGCTGAAGGCCGGGCAGGCAGTGTTTTGCCCCAGCTTCACCTTCGCCGCGACGGCGGAAGTGGTCGCCATGTTGGGCGCGGTGCCTTATTTCGTCGACATTCTCGAAGACACGTTCAACCTCGATCCGGCCAGCCTGAAGCTTGCCATCAGCCAAGCGAAGCGGGACGGGCTGCCGCTTGCGGGGGTGATCGCCGTCGACCTGTTCGGCCAGCCGGCCGATTACGGGGCCATCGAGCCGATCGCGGCGGAGGCCGGCATGTGGCTGCTTTGCGACGCCGCGCAGGGTTTCGGCGGCACCTATCGCGGCCGCAAGGTCGGCACCGTCGGCGAAATGACCACGACCAGCTTCTTCCCGGCAAAGCCGCTCGGAGCTTATGGCGACGGCGGCGCGATTTTCGTCGACGACGACGAGACGGCAGCGGTGATCCGCTCGCTGCTCGTACACGGACAGGGCACGGACAAATACGACAATGTCCGCATCGGCATGAACGGTCGCCTCGACACGCTGCAGGCGGCGATCCTGATCGAAAAGCTGGCGATCTTTGCCGAGGAGATCGAGGCGCGCAACCGCATCGCCGGCACCTACAATGACGGGCTGGCCGATGTCGCGATTGTGCCGAAGGTGCTGGAGGGCTGCGTGTCGACCTGGGCGCAATATACGGTCCGCGCGCCGGGCAAGGACCGCGCCACCGTGCTCGGGCGGCTGAAGGACAAGGGCGTGCCGACTGCCGTCTATTATCCGAAGCCGCTGCATCGGCAGACGGCCTACAGGCATTTCCCGGTGGCCGGCAACGGTCTGCCAGTCAGCGACCGTGTCGCGCAGGACGTGTTCAGCCTGCCGATGCACGCCTATCTGCAGGCGGACGACCAAGCCTATATCATCGACAGCGTGCGCGAGGCGCTGGCGGCGTAGCGGTCGCCCTTGATTACCGCTTCCGACAGGCCAATAATAGTTATTGAAGGCGGTAACTATTTGGGACGCGTCCGATGGCGATCAGTGCGGAACTGGGCGAGACGCTCGAAAAAGCGGTGACGGAGCTCGTCTCTTCCGGGCGCTATCACTCCAAGAGCGAAGTGCTACGCGAAGGCGTGCGGCTGGTTCAGGAGCGGGAGGCACGCCTGCGCTCCCTGCATGAAGCCATCGAACGCGGCATCGCATCTGCCGATGCCGGCGATGTCGAAGATGCAGAAGTCTTCCTAGACCGTCTGGAGCAGAAATATCGCCGCATGGCTGGCGAATGAAGCTGGTTGTCTCTGGTGTTGCCAGGGCAGAAGTCGCACGGATAGCTGACTACATTGCTCATGATAGCCCGCGCGCAGCCCTGCGAATGACCGCGCAATTGCGCGAGCGTTTTCGTGAGATCAAGGAGCGGCCCTATGCGAACGCTTTGCTGGCCGGTTTCGTGCACCGTCAGATTCGTCGCAAGGTACACGGGAACTACCTGATCGTTTATCGGATCACGGACGATCGCATAGAGGTAGTCCATGTACTGCACGGCGCCATGGACTACGAAGTTATCTTGGGCAAGGACGGTTAGCTATCCGCGCTCCGTAGCCTCGAACGAGAGATAAAACTTAAGCCGCACCGCTGATCTTCTGCTTCTCGAAGCGCTTGCGCTCGTTGGGATCGAGATAGAGCTTGCGCAGGCGGATGGTCTTCGGCGTCACCTCGACCAGTTCGTCGTCCTGAATCCAGGCGAGCGCGCGTTCCAGTGTCATACGGATCGGCGGCGTCAGCTTGACGGCCTCGTCCTTGCCGGCGGCGCGGATGTTGGTGAGCTTCTTGCCTTTCAGGACGTTCACTTCCAGGTCGTTGTCGCGCGAATGGATGCCGATGATCATGCCCTGATAGACTTTTACGCCAGCCTCGATGACCATCGGCCCGCGGTCCTCGAGGTTCCACATCGCAAACGCGACGGACTCGCCGGCGTCGTTGGAGATCAGCACGCCGTTGGTGCGCTGCGGGATGTCGCCCTTGTAGGGCTCGTAGGCGTGGAACAGCCGGTTCATGACGGCCGTGCCGCGCGTGTCGGTCAGGAGTTCGGACTGGTAGCCGATCAGGCCGCGCGTTGGGGCATGGAAAACCAGGCGTTGCCGGTTGCCGCCGGACGGGCGCAGCTCGATCATCTCGGCCTTGCGCTCCGACATCTTCTGCACGACGATGCCCGAATGCTCCTCGTCGACGTCGATGACGACTTCCTCGATCGGCTCCAGCAGGTCGCCGTTCTCGGCCTTCTGCATGACGACGCGCGGACGCGACACGGCGAGTTCGAACCCTTCGCGGCGCATCGTCTCGATCAGCACGGCAAGCTGCAATTCGCCGCGACCCGAAACGAAGAACGAATCCTTCTCGGCCGATTCCTCGATCTTGAGCGCGACATTGCCTTCCGCCTCGCGCAACAGACGGTCGCGGATGACGCGGCTGGTGACCTTGTCGCCCTCGGTGCCTGCGAGCGGGCTGTCGTTGACGATAAACGACATCGTCACCGTCGGGGGATCGATCGGCTGCGCGTGCAGCGGCTCGGTCACGGACGGGTCGCAGAACGTATCGGCAACAGTGCCCTTGGACAGGCCGGCGATGGCGACGATGTCGCCTGCCTGGGCCTCGTCGATCGGCTGGCGCTCGAGGCCGCGGAAGGCGAGGATTTTTGAAATGCGGCCGGTCTCGACCACCGAGGCGTCGTTGTTGAGGACCTTGACCGGCATGTTGGACTTAAGCGTGCCGGATTCGATGCGGCCGGTGATGATGCGGCCGAGGAACGGATTGGCCTCGAGAAGCGTGCCGATCATGCGGAAGGGGCCAGGGTGGACCGCCGGCGCCGGCACGTGTTTCAGGATGAGATCGAACAGCGGGGCCAGCCCCTGGTCCTTCGGCCCTTCCGGGTTTTCCGCCACCCAGCCGTCGCGGCCGGAACCGTAGAGGATCGGGAAATCGAGCTGCTCGTCATTGGCGTCGAGCGCGGCGAACAGATCGAACACCTCGTTGACGACTTCGACATGGCGCGCGTCGGGGCGATCGATCTTGTTGATGACGACGATCGGGCGCAGGCCGACCTTCAACGCCTTGCCGACGACGAACTTCGTCTGCGGCATCGGCCCTTCGGCGGCGTCCACCAGCACGATGGCGCTATCCACCATTGACAGGATGCGCTCGACCTCGCCGCCGAAATCGGCGTGGCCGGGGGTGTCGACGATGTTGATGCGGGTATCCTTCCAGTCGACCGAGGTCGCCTTGGCAAGGATGGTGATGCCGCGTTCCTTTTCGAGGTCGTTGGAGTCCATCGCGCGTTCCGCCACGCGCTGGTTCTCGCGGAACGAGCCGGCCTGCCTCAGTAGCTGGTCGACAAGCGTTGTCTTGCCATGGTCGACGTGCGCGATGATCGCGATATTGCGGATGTTCATTGTCAGCTCGGGAAGGTTTCGGGCGCGATACCGGTATGCGCCGCGTTTCGTTGGCGGGCTCATAACGGATTTTTCGCAAATGCGAAAGGGCTCTGAAGCTCTCTGGCCATGCGGCGGTAAGGCGGGACCTATGCGTCCTCGCCTGGTCCGGACAGGCCGTCCGCAGCTTCGTTAGGTGCGAATCCGGCGAGACCCGGTCGCCAAAATAAGGAAAGCCGCCTGGGGGGAAGGCGGCTTTCCATCTGGTGAGCGGTTCGGGAGGGGGGCCGAAGAGATCTCACCCGCTCCAACAATGCGCGGCGAAAATCTTGGTTGCATCGCAAGCGGAATTTTTTCAGGCCTCGCTAGCGGCCGTTTCCGCGTTGCGCACAAACCCTTCGCTGGCGACCAGCAGCCGCTGCGTATAGGGATCGCCGGCGCGCCGGGAGGCCAGGTCTTTCGCGGCAAGCGACTCGACCGCCTGACCGCCGCGCATTACCATCAACCGGCCGCACATATGGGCGATGACGGCGAGGTCATGACTGACCATGAGATAGGTCAGCTTGCGGTCGCGCCGGATCTTTTCGAGCAGGTTCAGCACCTCGGCCTGGACAGAGGCGTCAAGCGCCGAGGTCGGTTCATCGAGAAGCAGGATCGACGGCTCGAGGATGAGCGCGCGGGCGATGGCGACGCGCTGGCGCTGGCCGCCGGAAAGCTGGTGCGAATAGCGGAAGCGGAACCCCGAACCCAGGCCGACTTCGTCCAGTGCGCGCAGGATGCGGCTTTCGGCATCGGAGAATCCATGGATCGCCAGCGGTTCGGCAAGCAGCCGGTCTACCGTCTGGCGGGGATGCAGAGAACCGTAGGGGTCCTGGAACACCATCTGGACGCGGCGATAGAAGGCCTTGTCGCGGCGCTTGCCGATCGGAATGCCCTCGACGGCGATGCTTCCGCTTTCGACCGGCGCCAGCCCGGCGATGGCGCGCAGCACGGTCGATTTGCCGGAGCCGGATTCGCCGACGAGGCCAAAGGATTCGCCCGGCTGCACCGTCAGGCTGACGCCGTCGAGCGCGCGAAAGCCATCATAGGAAACGACGAGTCCGGTTATGTCGAGCGCGGCGGTCAAAGCAGCCACTCCGGCCGGCGCTCCAGCGTCGGCAGCGGATGCCGGTCTGCGTCGATGCTCGGCATGCAGTTCAACAAGCCTTGCGTATAGGGATGTTTCGCGCGCGAAAGCTCGGAGGCAGCGATCTCCTCGACGACGCGGCCGGCATACATGACGATGACGCGGTCGCAGAAGGACGAGACCAGCCGCAGATCGTGCGATATGAAGATCAGTCCCATGCCGCGCTCGGCGACCAGCCGGTCGAGAATGGCGAGGATGTCCAGTTGCACCGTGACGTCGAGCGCCGAGGTGGGCTCGTCGGCGATCAGCAATTCGGGGCCGGCGATCAGCATCATGGCGATCATGGCGCGCTGGCCCATGCCGCCGGAAACCTCGTGCGGATAGAGATCGAAGACGCGTGCCGGATCGCGGATCTGCACGGCGGCCAACATGTCGAGCGTGCGCTCGCGCGCCTCGCGCGTGCCAACATTTTCATGGGCCCGCAGAGCCTCGACGATCTGGCGGCCGATGCGCATCACGGGGTTCAGCGAATATTTCGGATCCTGCAGGATCATGGCGATGCGCTTGCCGCGCAGGTCGCGGCGCAGGCGGGGCGTCGCCTTCAAGAGGTCGATACCGTCGAACTCCAGGCGTTTCGCCGTCACTTGCGCAAACGCCGGCGTCAGGCCGAGGATAGCGCGGCCGGTCTGCGACTTGCCGGAGCCGGATTCGCCGACGATCGCCAGCCGTTCGCGCCCGACGCTGAACGAGATGTCGCGCACCGCCTCGATGTCGCCGGTCCTGGTTGGGAAGCGGATGGAGAGATCTTCGATGCGGAGCAGCGTCATTGGCGGCTGCCTCGCGGGTCGAGAGCGTCGCGCAGCCCATCTCCGAGCAGGTTGAAGCCGAGGCTGACGATGAGGATGGCAGCACCCGGCATGGCGGCCACCCACCACTGGTCGAGGATGAAGCGGCGGCCGGACGCGATCATCGCACCCCATTCGGGGAGCGGCGGCTGCGCGCCGAGGCCGAGGAAGCCGAGGCCGGCGGCGGTGATGATGATGCCCGCCATGTCGAGCGTTACCCGCACGATCAGCGAGGAGATGCAGAGCGGCATGATGTGGCGCAGGATGATGCGCCAGGGCGAGGCGCCCATCAGCCTCACCGCCGAGATATAGTCCGAGTTGCGCACGGTAAGCGTCTCGGCGCGGGCGATGCGCGCATAGGGCGGCCATGAGGTGATGGCGATGGCGATCACCGCATTCTCGATGCCGGGGCCGAGCGCTGCGACGAAGGCCAGCGCCAGGATGAGTTTCGGGAACGCCAGGAAGATGTCGGTGATGCGGGTCAGGACTACGTCGATCCAGCCGCCGGCGTAGCCTGCCACCGTGCCGACGATCAGTCCGACCGGGGCGGCGATGATGGCAACAAGCACGATGACATAGAGGGTCAGGCGCGAGCCGTAGATGACGCGGGAGAGGATGTCGCGGCCCTGGTCGTCGGTGCCGAACCAGTGTTCGGCGCTTGGCGGCAGCAGGCCCTGGCGAAGATCGCCTACCGTCGGCGGGTAAGGCGCGATCAGGTCGGCGAAGGCGGCCACGACGAGCAGCGCAACGATGATCGCCAGACCGATCAAAGCGAGGCGGTTGGCCGAAAAGCGCCGCCAGGTCATGTAGGCGCGGCCGAGCCGGGCCTGCAGGCGCGATTGCGGCCGCTCGCTCAGCAGCCAGTCGCGACGGCTTATCGCATTGGCGCTCATGCGCGTGTCCTTGGATCGAGGAGGCGGTAGAGCAGGTCGGCGAACAGGTTCAGGCCGATGAACACGGTGCCGATGACGATGGTGCCGCCGAGCACCGCATTCATGTCTGCGTTCTGCAGCGAGTTGGTGAGATACATGCCAATTCCCGGCCAGGCGAAGATCGTCTCGGTCAGCACCGAGCCTTCGAGCAAGGTCGCATAGGAAAGCGCGATGACGGTGACCAGTGGCACGGCGGCGTTGCGCAACGCGTGGCCCCAGATGATCCGCGTCTCGCGGAGGCCCTTGGCGCGGGCGGCGACGATGTATTCCTGGGCCAGCTCGTTCAGCATGAAGGAGCGGGTCATGCGGCTGATATAGGCCATGGAAAAATAGCCGAGCAGCGAGGCAGGCAGGATGATGTGGCTGAAGATGTCGGCGAAGGCAGCCCATTCGCCCTGGATCGCCGCGTCGAACAGGAACAGGCCGGTGATCGGCGTGAAGGTGTATTCATAGGCGATGTCGATGCGGCCCGGGCCGGCGACCCAGTCGAGTTTGGCGTAGAAGATCAGCAGGCCCATGAGGCCTAGCCAGAAGATCGGGATGGAGTAGCCGACCAGGCCGATCACGCGCACGATCTGGTCGATCAGGCTGTCGCGCTTCACCGCCGCCAGCACGCCGAGCGGGATGCCGAAAAACAGGCCGATCAACGTGCCTGCCGTGGCCAGTTCCAGCGTCGCCGGGAACACCCGCAAGATGTCCTGCATCACCGGATTGCTGGACAGGACCGAGGTGCCGAAATCGCCGGTCAGAGCTTTCTTCAGGTAGAGCGCGAATTGCTGCCAGAGCGGCAGGTCTAGCCCGTATTGCTGGCGCGCGGCGGCGACCGCACTTGCCGACGCCCGATCGCCGACGATGGCCAGAACCGGATCGATCGGCACGACGCGGCCGATGAAGAAGGTGACGGTCAGCAGGCCAAGGAAGGTGACGGCGCCGACAACCACAAAACGCAGAACAGCCGAAACGACGGCGGAGACGCCCTTGCGCCTCCGCCCCGGTTCGACAGCCGTGGCGACGTTCGCCAAAGAACCCGACTTCGCGGTTCGTTACTTGGTCACGGGCCCGACGAAGTTGGTGTCGAAGGTCGGGCCGAGCTTGAAGTTCTGGATGTTCTTGCGCAGGCCGGCGACCTCGGTTTCCTGCCACAGGAAGACAAACGGACCGGCTTCGCGCACTTTCTTCTGCAGGTCGGCATACATCTCCGCGCGCTTGGTGGCGTCTCGTTCGAGCAGGGCGGCCTTGGTCTCGTCCTGGATGTCGGCCGGCACGTCCCAGGCATTGCGCCAGGCCAGGGTCTTGTTCATGGAGTCGTCGGCATTGTTCGGGTTGATGCCGAATGTCTCGGCGTTAGAGTTCGGATCCCAATAGTCGACGCCCCACTGGCCGATATACATCTCGTGGGTGCGAGCGCGGAACTTGGTCAGCACCTGCTTGAAGTCGCCGGGGATGATCTCGATCTTGATGCCCACTTGCGCGGCGTTCTGCTGCAGCGACTCGGCGACGCCGGTGACCGGCTGGGTGCTGCGCACGTCCATCGTCACCGAAAAACCGTCCGGCAGGCCGGCCTTGGCCAGCAGTTCCTTGGCCTTGGCGATGTCGAGCTTGTAGGGTTTGTCGTCGAGAGCGCCCAGAATGCCCTTGGGCAGGAAGTTCTGGCGCATGGCGCCGATGTTCTTCAACAGCGTGTCGCCGAGCGCGTCGTAGTCGACCAGGTATTTGAACGCCTCGCGAACTTCCGGCTTGGCCAGGTTCTCGTTCTTCTGGTTGAGGCTGAAGAAATAGACCGTGCTCTTCGGCGTCGCTGTGATGACCAGGTCGGCATTCTTGCTGACGGCGTCGATGTCGCCGGGCTGGAGATTGCGGGCGACGTCGACATCGCCCTTTTCCAGCATCAGGCGCTGCGTGGCGCTTTCCTTGACGTGACGGTAGATGACGCGGGCGAGATTGCCCTTGGTGCCGTAATAATTGTCGTTGCGCTCCAGCACGACGACTTCGTTGGCGCGCCACTCGCGGGTCTTGTATGGGCCGGACCCGGCAAAGTTGGTCTTCATCCAGCCATTGCCGAAATCATTGTCGAACTTGTACTCGTCGCTGGGCGTGACGGCGGCGACGTGTTCCTTGACGGTCTTGCTGTCGACGACCGCGCCGACAGTGGCGGTCAGGCAGTTGAGCACGAAGCTCGGCGCATAGGCCTTGTCGACGGTGAAGACGAAGGTGGAGGGATCGGCGGCCTTGGCCTTTTCCGCAGCGTTGTCGCCGGTAAGGCCGAACTGCTGGATGATGAAGGCCGGGCTCTTGTTCAGTTTGACGGCGCGCTCGAACGACCAGGCGACGTCTTCCGCCGTGATCGGGTTGCCGGAGGCGAACTTCAGGTCGGGTTTCAGCTTGAAGGTGTAGGTCAGGCCGTCGTCGGAAACGGTCCAGCTTTCGGCGATGCCGCCGACGATCTTGGTGGTGTCGTTGGCGTCGAGGCGAACCAGCATGTCGTAGGTGTTGCCGGTGATCTCGCCGGTGGAAAGCTCGAACGCCTCGGCGGGGTCGAGCGAGATCATGTCGTCGATCGCCCAGGCCTGCACCAGCGTGTCGGCCGGCGTGTCGGCATAGGCGGGCATGCCCGCGGTCATCACCGCCGACATCGCCGCGCCGGCCAGAAGCAGCGCAAGGCGCCGGTTGATCTTTTCCATCAGCATAGTTCTTTCCCCTGTTGTTATCCTGACCGGTCTTTCAGCCCCGCTCGTGCCAAGCCGAGTGGAGGATTCTGAGCCAGTTTCCACGACATATCTTGTCGAGTTCGGTGTCAGCATATCCGGCGCCCCGGAGTCCGGCAACGAGCTTCTGCATGCCCGCCGCGTCGGCGATTTCGCCCGGCACCAGCGCGCCGTCAAAGTCAGAGCCGATCGCCACGCCGTCGACGCCGAGCTTGTCGACAAGATAATCGATGTGGCGAACCATGTCGGAGATCGGCGTCTCGGCGTTCTCGCGGCCGTCGGCGCGCAGCATGGTGACGGCGAAGTTCAGGCCCACCAAGCCGTTGCTTTCGCGGATTGCGGCGAGCTGCTTGTCGGTCAGGTTGCGTGCCACCGGAACCAGAGCGTGCGGGTTCGAATGGCTGGCGACCAGCGGCTGGTCGGAGAGCGCGGCGACGTCCCAAAACCCTTTTTCGGTGATGTGCGAAAGATCGACCAGGATGCCCAGCCGGTTGCAGGCCTTGACCAGCTCCTTGCCGGCATCGGTCAGGCCGGGGCCGGTGTCGGGGCTCTTCGGAAAGGAGAAGGGCACGCCGTGGCCGAAGATGTTGGTCCGGCTCCAGACCGGGCCGAGCGAGCGCAGGCCGGCGGCATAAAAGACGTCGAGCGCGGCGAGATCCGCGCCGATCGCCTCGCATCCCTCCATGTGCAGCACGGCGGCGAAGGCGTCCGCCTTCATTGCGTCGTCGATATCGGCGGTCGAGCGGCAGAGCCGCCAGCCACCGGCCCGCTCCAGCCTTACCGCGATCGACGCGTATTCCAGCGCGATATCCAGCGAGGGCGCCCGTTCCAATGGCCGCGGCGGCGGCGTGTCGTAGGTTCCGTCGGGGCCCGGAGGCTTGAAGTGCAGGTCGTCGGAGGGGATGTAGATGGCGCACAGTCCGCCGGCGAGGCCGCCGGCGCGGGCACGCGGCAGGTCGATGTGACCGGCCGGCGACCCGTCGATGAACTCGAATATCGGATCGAAGCCTTCGCGCTGACGCCGCCACAAGCGAAACAGAACGTCGTTGTGGCCGTCGAAGACCTTCTGCATGCGGACCTCTTGCGCTTCGTCCCGCGCAGGCTAGCCGCTCGCGCGATATGCGCAAGCCCGCATCTGGTCGCCCGAACCGGTCACCCCGCATTCAGCGATTGGTCCACGCAGCGTCGGACAGACGGCGCCGGTCAGTTCTCCTCGTCGTCGTCCCCGCCGCCGATCCAGGCATGCGGCGAGATCTTCTTCTGTGTCGAGCCGTCGACGAAAACCCACCAGCCGGCATCGCTGTCGTCCCAGTCGCCGCCGGTCCCGCGCATCTTTTCCAATGAACGGTACTGGCCGATCGACTCGTTCTCCTGCCCATCCATGTCGGTCCAGACGACGCGGACCTTGCGACCATCCATGGGCGCCGTGTCGATGGGTTGCGTGCGTGGCATGCCGGCTTTCCTCCGCTGTCGATGCGCCATCATCGGTCCGGCATCAACGGCAAGCAACCGCCGTGGTTGCGCCGGGCGAACAATTTGAATGGGTGCGCGTGGCTCGCGGGATTTTCAACCTTATGGTTAGTCAATCCTTAATCGTTCGACCCTATGGAGTCGGTGGTGTCCGGAGGATCAGGCGCTCGCCCTGTCCCTTGGGGGCGGGCACGATGGCGAAATTTGCGGGGGAGGACCTGTGTCCCCGACGAAACATCCGGAACCGGCGGTGCGGCTGCACGCCGCAGGCCAGGGCGTGCCTCTGGAACTCTCCAGCGCCGAGGCGGAGATCCTGATCGACGCCGATGCCGGCTGGGTCTGGGAAACCGACATCGAACTCCAGTTTTCCTGGCTTTCCGCCAGCTACGCGACCACGACCGGACAGGCGGCCGAGGCCATGCTCGGGCGTGCGTACCCCGACGCCCTTGGCCTTCGCGACGATACGGATATGGTGGCAGTCGCGCATCTTGCCGACCTCAAGGCGCGCCGGCCCTTCCGGGATTTCGTCTGCATGCTTGCGGGCGCGCGCCCGGACTGCCGCTGGGTATCGATGACCGGTTTTCCGCGTGTCGACGATGCCGGCAAGTTCGCCGGCTATCGCGGCATCGCGCGCAACATCACCGGCGTGGCCGCCACCCTTTCCCGGCTGAACGGCGCCGCACCGCTCGCGGATCGCGTCAATGAGACGCCTTCCGATGCGGAAACCGTGCCGGATGCAGCGTGCATGATGGCGGCGCTGGACCATGCCACCAGCCAGTCCGAGCGGCTGCTCTCGGATCTGAAACGGACGATAGATTCGCTGGATCTCGGAGTCGTGTTGCTCGACGCCGACCTCAACACCGAAATCATCAACAAGGCGTTCTATGCCATATGGAGCCTGGCGCCGGACGCCTTGCCTGTCGGACGGCCCTTCCGTTCGCTCATCGATTCAAATCGCCGTACCGGCATCTATGGCGTAGCCGATGCGGAGTGGGAGACCTATGTCGCGTCGCGCCTCGCGGAGATCAAGGCGGGCGACGTCGAGCCGCGCCAGTTGGTCCGGGCCGACGGCAAGACCTTGATCTATTCCGTCACCGCGCTTTCCGGTGGCAAGCGGCTGATCTCCTATTTCGACATCACCGAGATGAAGCGGCGGGAACGCGAACTTGCCGAGGCGCATGAGCGCTCGCGCCTCGCCGAGGCGGTCATCGAAACGATCAAGGATCCGATCTTCATCAAGGACAGCGACCTGAAATTCGTCCTGGTCAACCAGGCCTTCGCGTCTATCTGCGGCGCCACTGCCGAAGCGATGATCGGCACGCGCGGCGGCGACTACGTCTCCGACACCGAAGGTCACCGGTTCGAAACGAGTGAGCGTGCCGTCCTGGAGACAGGGGAGCCGTTCGAGATCGAGGAGGATTTCGAGTTCGCGGGGATCGGCCGTACGCGCATCGTCCGCAAGAGCCGCGTCGACACCGAAAACGGCAAGCAGTACATAGCCGGCCTCGTCTTCGACGTCTCGCAACTCAAGGCCAGGGAGACCGAGGCTGAGGAAGCCCGCCGGCGTCTCGCCGACGTTCTGGAGTCCCTGCCGGCGGCCGTGATCATCTACGACCGCGACGACAAGTTCGTGTTGGCGAACCGCAAGCTTCAGGACACGCTTCCCGCCCTCAAGGACAGTTGGCTTCCCGACAGAAGCTTGCGCCATGCGATCGAACTCGCGCATTCCGTCGGCTACTTCCGCGACAGCGGCGATCCCGAACTCGACGCGCTCTACGACAGTGACCGCGATGGATGGGTCGAACTCTATCTGAAGCGTTATCATCAGCCGCATCTCGTCACCGAACGGCTCAATCCCGACGGCAGGTGGTTCAAGGTCTACGACACACGCACCCGGGAAGGTTCGTTCATCGGCGTCCGGGTCGACGTCACCGATCTCAAGGAGCGCGAGACGTCGCTGCGCGAATCGATGCGCCAGATCGAGCTGTTCAGCCGCGTGCTGGACGAGATGCCGGTGGCCACGAACATCAAGTCCGAACGCCTGACCCTGGAATACGTCAACAGGGCCTGGTGCGAGCTGACCGGCTATTCCAGGGAGGACGCGATCGGCAAGTCCGATCTGGAACTGTTCGGCGCAGGAGAGGCCAGCGGCTTCACCGCCGACGACACCTATGTGGCCACGACTGGCAGCGGCATCGAGGCCGAGGAGGCTGTCACCAGCCGCAATGGCGCCGTCATGCACGTGATGACCCGCAAGGGCCGGCTGACCACCCAGGACGGTCTCAGGCATGTCTTCGGCTGCAGCACCGATATTTCCGATATCAAGCGCCGCGAGGCGCTTCTGCAGCAGAGCCTGCGGGAGAACGAGGTTTTCCGCAGCCTGATCGACAATGTGCCGACCGCCATCTACGCCAAGAAACCCGATCTCGAGCTGGTCTACGTCAACAAGGGCTGGTCCGATCTCACCGGCATTTCCAGGCACGACGCCATCGGCAGGACCGATGTCCAGTTGTTCGGCCAGGACGGCGAAGCCTTCGCCAAGGCCGATCTCGAAGTGCTGCGCACCGGGGAGACGCAGGTCAACGACGAGACGGTGCTGCTGAAGGACGGCTCGACTCGCCACCAGCTTGCTCGCAAGAGTGCTTTCGCGGCGTCAGACGGATCGCTCTATCTCATCGGTTCGTCCGTCGACGTTAGCGAGCAGAAGCGGCACGAGGCGGAACTGCGCGAGGCGCGCCGGCGCGCCGAACTCGCCGACCGGGCGAAATCCGAATTCCTCGCCAATATGAGTCACGAGATCCGCACGCCGATGAATGGCGTTCTGGGCATGGCCGAACTGTTGGCGCGTTCCGATCTCGATCCCAAACAGAAGACGTTCACGGACATCATCGTCAAATCCGGTAATGCGCTGCTGACCATCATCAACGATATTCTGGACTTCTCCAAGATCGACGCCGGCGAACTGGTGCTCGACGCGGCGCCGTTCCGGCTTTCCGACGCGATCGAGGACGTCGCCACGCTGCTTTCGGCGCGTGCCAAGGAGAAAGACCTCGAACTGATCATCCGCGTCGCGCCCGACCTGAAGGACACGTATGTCGGCGACGTTGGCCGGATCAGGCAGATCGTCACCAACCTGATCGGCAACGCCATCAAGTTCACCGACGCCGGCCACGTCCTCGTCGAGGCCAGGAATGGCGTTGGCACGGACGGGACCAACCTGCGTATGTCGGTGACCGACACAGGCATAGGCATTCCGCCCGACAAACTCGGCACCGTCTTCGAAAAATTCAGCCAGGTGGACGCTTCGTCGACACGCCGGCATGAGGGCACGGGCCTTGGCCTCGCGATCACCTCGCGGCTGGTCGGCCTGATGGGCGGAACGGTCGGCGTGGAAAGCGTCGAGGGTCAGGGCTCGACCTTTTCCGTCACCCTGTCCTTGCCGGAAGCCGAGATGCCGGCGCCGACCAGGGGCGCGCCAGCCGACGTGACCGGCGCACGTGTCCTGGTCGTGGACGACAATGCCGTCAACCGGACCATTCTGCTGGAACAGATGTCGAACTGGCGCTTCGATGCCTGCGCGGCTTCGAGCGGCGGGGAAGGGCTGCAGGTGCTCGCGGCCGCGACGCAACTTGGGCTTTCCGTCGACTGCGTCGTGCTCGACTATCAGATGCCGGGCATGAACGGCTTCGACTTCGTCCGTGTCATACGCGGCATGCCGTCGCTGGCCGATACGCCGGTCGTGCTGTTGACCTCGGTCGATCTTTCGTTAGGCGCGAGCGCCATGCGAGACATGGCCATCGACGCGCAACTGACCAAGCCAGTGCGGGCTTCGGCTCTGCTGGAGGCTGTGACGTCGATCATCCTCCAGGGGCGTGGCCGCAAGGGCACCCGGGTTGTGGAGGCGGCTCGTCTGCCAGGGCCGGAGGCGGCGCGGAGCATTGGCGAGACGGAGGCGAATGGACGGACAGTCGAGCGCGACGATGCGACGCCGCATCGCGTCGACATACTGGTCGCCGAGGACAATGACGTGAACCAGCTTGTGTTCACCCAGATCCTGTCCGACGCCGGCTACACCTTCCAGATTGTCGGCAACGGGCGCCTGGCCGTGGAGGCGTTCCGGGAAATGCGTCCGATGATGGTGCTGATGGATGTGTCCATGCCGGAAATGAATGGCTTCGAGGCCACAGCGGCGATAAGGTCTTTCGAGGCGTCGTCGGGCGGCCATACGCCGATCATCGGCGTGACGGCGCACGCCTTGCGCGGCGATCGGGAGCGATGCCTGGAGGCTGGCATGGACGACTATCTTTCCAAGCCGATCAGCCCTCGCGCCCTCCAGGAGAAGCTCGAGCGCTGGTCGTCCGCGCCGGAACGGCAGAATGCGTCTTCAGTCCGGTAGAAACAAGCCGAACTCCCCGGGGCCGACGCCTATGTCGTTCGAGACGTTGACCGACTGCGTCCGCCCTTGCGGCGCCGCGATTGGATTTCGACTTCGACAATCGGATTTCCAGCCTGCATTGTGGATGCTAGGTTCGGGCAAGCGAGCTTTTTTGGGGGGTGACATGAGCTGGAGATCGGGTATCGACGGCATGATTGTTGGCGGTACGAAGGGTCGCAAATCGGGGAACTCGATGACTCCTGGGCCGGTTGCGCGCTTTCTCCTGACGATCGCGACCGTTGCCATTTTTCTCGCCGTGGCCGGCGGCGTCTCGCTTGCCCAGACTCAGCCGGTCACCGCCGCACCGCCGCCACCGGAAAAGGTCCAGCAACTACTCGGACTGCTCAACGATCCCGAGGTGAAGGCGTGGCTCGAAGCGAGACCCGCCGCTCCGGCTGCGGCCGATACCGCGGCCGAGGACACCGTGGCAAGCGGCGTCTCCGATTTCGAGAACCGTATCCGCAGCCATATAGGTGGGCTCAAGAACGGGCTTCTGAACTTCCCGCAGGAACTTGCCCGTGCCTCCGAGGTGGTGGCCAAAGACATCAATTCGGGCAGTCCGGGCAAGGTCATCGGTATTCTCGCTGTACTCGTCGCGGTCGGTTATGGCGCGGAATGGCTGTTCCGGCGGCTGTTGCGCCGGGAGAAATCCGAACGTTCCGTGACCGCGGCTGCCGACCAACCGCTGCGGCTTCTCGCCGACCTTATTCCGCTGCTGGTCTTCGCGCTCGCCAGCGCGGGTCTCTTCCTGGTCTTCCAATGGCCGCCGCTGCTGCGCAAGGCCGTGCTCACCGTCCTGCTCGCCTTCATCGTGTTCCGGCTCATCCGCACCATTGCGAAACTGCTGCTGGCGCCGGACGGCGCGACAGCCGAGCGGCCGCGGATGGTCGACCAGGACGATGCGGAAGCGGGTTTCTGGTTTCATCGGGTGCAACTGCTGGCGGGCATCTTCCTCGTCGGCTGGGCGATCGCCAGCCTGATGCCGGCGCTAAGCTTCTCGCGCGGCGCAATGCAACTCGTCGGCTATGTTTTCGGCCTGGGCTTGCTCGGCGTCGCCATCGAAAGTGTCTGGCGGCGGCCGCATTTCGACACGTCGTCGACGCCGACGCGCGCTTGGCTGGTGACCTTCTTCCTGGTCATTCTCTGGCTAGTCTGGGTAAGCGGGATGGTCGGGTTCCTGTGGCTGGGACTCTACGCGCTGTTCTTGCCAAGGGCGGTGAGGGGCGTCGGGCAGGCGGCGGAGACGCTTGCTGCCCGCAATGGTTCGGACACCCTGCTGAGCAGGATGACCAATGTGCTGGTCGTGCGCGGCGCCCGGGCGCTGGTGATCGCGCTGGCGGTGGCGTGGCTCGCCTACATCTGGGAGATCCGGGCGGATGCGGTCGGCGGCAACGCTGTGATGGATCGCCTCGTTGGCGGCCTGCTGCACGGCGTCATCATCCTGCTCATTGCGGATTTGCTGTGGCAGTTGTCCAAGGCGTTCATCGCCCACCGGTTGGAGGTAACGGGGCAGGAAGGCGGCACCGCCGACGAGATCGCACGGCGCGGGCGGCTGCGCACGCTGCTGCCGATCTTCCGCAACGTGCTTGCCGTCTTCATCGGCATCGTCGCTGTGCTGACCATCCTTTCCGGCATGGGCGTGGCGATCGCGCCGCTTGTGGCCGGCGCGGGCATCTTCGGCGTGGCGATCGGCTTCGGTTCGCAGACGCTGGTGAAAGACGTCATCAGCGGCGTGTTCTTCATGCTCGACGACGCCTTCCGCGTCGGCGAATACATCCAGAGCGGTAGCTACAAGGGCACGGTCGAGGGATTCAGCCTGCGCTCGGTGCGGCTGCGCCACCAGCGCGGACCGATCTTCACCGTGCCGTTCGGCTCGCTCGGCGCCGTCCAGAACATGAGCCGCGACTGGGTGATCGAGAAGATGACGCTGACCGTCACCTACGATTCCGACATCGAGGCGGCTCGCAAGATTGTCAAGAAGATCGGCCAGGAATTGGCGCAGGACCCCGAATTCGCCGACAACACGCTGCAGCCTCTCAAGATGCAGGGCGTCGACAGTTTCGGCGATCTGGGCATCGTGTTGCGCATGAAACTGATGACCAAGCCGGGCCAGCAATTCGGCATCAAGCGCCGCGCCCTGGTGATGATCAAGAAGGCGTTCGACGAGGCCGGCATCAAGCTGGCAACGCCGATGGTGCAGGTGTCCGGCGGTGGCGACGACGCGGCTGCTGCGGCGGCACGCGAGACGCTGCGCAGGAAGGCGGTGGAAGAGGCCGCTGCCGCCGCTTCGGCCTGACGCCGGATCGCGGCCGACGAATTCAAGGACGCGGCCGCTCGACGGCCGTTGGAGGTTTCCGGACACGCAGCCCGCGCCCTGAGCGCGCCTGTCTGGCCGACAACCTCTCGCTAAGCCTTTGAAATTCCGCCGAATGGTGGAGCTGAGGGGGATCGAACCCCTGACCTCGTCATTGCGAACGACGCGCTCTCCCAGCTGAGCTACAGCCCCGTTCGGCGAATGGCGGTGTTATGTGCAGGCGCGGGGCGCGTGTCAAGCAGGAGCAGCGGCGTTTTGCGCGCCGCCGCTGCGAGCCGGGTTCAAACGGCGGGAAACCGGGACAATCGAAGCTTGTCGTCAATCCAGCCAATGGCTACATGTCGGCGGACCAAAGGAGATTCTTATGCTCGCCCTCATCAAGACGGTGGATCTCGCGCTCAGTATTTACTGGTGGTTCCTGATCGGAGCGGCGGTGTTCTCCTGGCTTTTCGCCTTCAACGTGGTGAACTCGCGAAACCAGTTCGTCAACACCATCGGCACCTTCCTCTACCGCGTCACCGAGCCGGTGCTGGCGCCGATCCGGAGGCTTCTGCCGAACCTCGGCGGCATCGACATCTCGCCGATTGTTGCGTTGCTGATCATCTTTTTTCTGAGACAGTTCCTGTGGACGACCATCGAACCGATGGTCCGTTAACGCACTGGAATGACTGGGTTTTATCGGGGGATCGCGGGCGGCGTCGAGCTGTTCGTGCGGCTGACCCCGAAGGCCGCCGCCGACCGGATCGGCGGGGTCGAGACGGCCGCGGACGGCCGCTCCCATCTGGCGGCAAAGGTGCGTGCCGTGCCGGAAAAAGGCGCGGCCAACGCCGCGTTGGAACGGCTGGTCGCGGAGCATTTCGGGGTCGGACGGTCGAAAGTTTCGGTCGTCGGAGGCCATACAGCCCGCCTCAAGACGGTGCGGATCGAAGCCGCCCCGGAATTCCTGCGCCCAATTCTGACTGGAATGGCCAAGCCATTAATCTAACTAACAATTTTTCATCGAGCCGGGATGTTCACGGCATCTGACGGGCCGGTCCGAATATCTGCGTGAAGTCCGTAATATCTTTGGTTTTCAACATGATAGCTGGAAACTTTGTCGCCGACGTGCCGAATCGCTTCATTTGAGCCCCATTTTTGCGGCTCCGGCGTTGTTTTTCGCCGCTTCGACTTCCCGAAACAGCCATTTCGCTTCATGCGCGCCTCACGCTTGGGCAACCACCCGATGCAAGCGGTTTTCTTCCGAAAGGGGTTGTTCTAGCTTCGGACACGAACACAAAGCGAGGCAGCGGCCATGCGATACCCTCTGGTACTTTTCTTCCTTACGGTACTCAGCCTGCCGGCCGCCGCGGCGGAGATGAAAAGCGAGTACACGGATATCGACTTCGAAAAATCCTGCTCGAGCTTTTCAGCCAATCAGGAGGGTGGCGATTTCGCCAATTTCGTCTGCCCCGGATGGCGGGGTTATCCCGTCGTCTATTACACCGGCGACCTGCGCGAATCCGTGTTCTACGGTTTTCCGCCGGCGGGCGGCGATACGGTGTGGGAGAGTTTTTCGGCCTTCAATTCCACCGCACCGAAGATCGAATGGCGCATCGAGGTGGATGGCGACCGCCAGGTGCCGATCGCGGCGATCCACCGCTGGTCGGTCAGCAGCGATCCTGACGACAGCGAGAAGAAGACCGAGGTGCTGGTGGTCGAGAAGGTCGGCCAGATCGGGGTGGGCGAGGGCTGCACGGTCGGGCTGGTGGTGGCGAGCGGCAACCCGAAGGCCAACGAGACGGCGCGCAAGATCGCCGACGAGCAGGTGCGCGATTTTGCCTGCGGCGCCGACGAACGGGTGGTGGTCAGCGGCGACGTGGCGCTGCCGGATTTCGACCGGCAGGAGAATTGAGCGGCCACGGGTGGACCGAATAAACCTGTCCCCCGGAGCCTCTCAACGAACGGCGCTGTTATTTCGCCGCCTTCGCCCGCTCGACCGCCTCGACGATCATCTGGCGTGCTCGCGCGGCGTCGTGCCAGCCGCCGATCTTGACCCATTTGCCGGGCTCGAGATCCTTGTAGTGCTCGAAGAAATGCGCGACCTGGTCGAGGGTGATCTGCGGAAGGTCGGTGTAGTTGTGGACCTTCTCGTAACGCTTGGTGACGTGCGGGGAGGGCACGGCGATGACCTTCTCGTCCTGGCCCGCATTGTCTTCCATGATCAGCACGCCGATCGGCCGGACATTGATGACGCAGCCGGGGATGAGCACGCGCGTATTGCAGATCAGGACGTCGATCGGGTCGCCGTCGCCCGACAGCGTGTGCGGCACGAACCCGTAGTTTCCGGGATAGCGCATCGGCGTGTAGAGGAAGCGGTCGACGAACAGCGTGCCGGCGTCCTTGTCCATCTCGTATTTGATCGGCTCGCCGCCGACCGGCACCTCGATGATGACGTTGACGTCGTGGGGCGGGTTCTCGCCGGTCGGAATGGCTTCGATGCGCATGGCTGGGGTCCCCTTGCTGTTTGGGAGACCGATAGCCGGCCATGCTAGGCTAGAGCAAGGGCGCACAGTTTGAATTGCCAAGTTTCTCCTTTGCCACGGACGGTACCGGGCGGTCGACAGCTCGCTCAACCCGATCTGCCGCCCGGCGGTAAACCCATATCGTCAAAGCACTTCTCAGCGCCGAGATGGGTGCATATGCTTTTCAGTGATCGAGTCGTCAGGTTGGGAAGCCCGCTTGTTTGGCGTCCTGGTCGCGGAGGGGGGTGGGTGGCCAGTTCGCTAGGATCGAAGGTCAAAACGGCAAGATCGTCGCCTTCGGAATTTGAAGGGGAGGCTTTCAAGGTCATCCCGCATCCAGGTTCCGAACAACTCGTCATTTTCCCCACAGGCACTGGCGCTGGCCGCACTGGAGGTTTCGATTTCTGGGCGTCAGGGAACGAACTCCCCGTCAACCGCATCTTCATCAATAGCGGCAGTCGCATCGAGTGGTATCAAGGGGGCATTCCCGGTCTTGGCGACGATCTTGCAGGCGTGCTGCGAACACTGTCGGACTGGGCGCGCTACCTTGGCACGAAAGAAATCCTTGCCATTGGCCAAAGCATGGGCGCGGCTGGCGCCATCCTGTACGGGACGCAGCTCGGTGCGCGCGTTTTGGCCTGTTCCCCCGAGACGACCATCAAGCTGCCGGGCAGCCGCAGCGAGAAGCTCATGCATCCTACGGCACCGGTTCGTTTTCCAGATCTGCACGATTTCATCCGGCAAGCGAAGAAGCCGGTCACCGTATTTGCTGGCGAGCGCGATCCGATCGATCTTTACTGCATGAGCCTCGCGAAAAACCTACCCAACTACCATGGCAGGACGATGCGGCGCGTCATCCACGGCGTACCGAATTATCTCAAGAACAGGGGCCGGCTGCGCTCTTTTCTCGAAACCTTCATTGCAGGGGAGCAGATCCCTCCGATGCAAGAGGATGGCAATGCGCTGGATCACCCAGATTTCGCGCGAGATTATTACGCGCTTCACGTTGCAAGCTTCCGTGAGGACTGGGACAGTGCCATCGATATTGGCCGCAAGCTAGTCTCGAACAACGCCTGGTCGGATCATGCACACTATCTGCTGGGGCGTGCCTATCTGAAAACGGGCAATTACGACGAGGCGTTGAGGATGTTCGCCGTCGCATCGGCTATATTGCCTAGTGAAGGAGAATACCGATTCTATGTTGGCCATTGCTTTCGACATCTCGGAGATAACGATCTGGCAATCTCAACACATCGGCGGTCAATTCGCGACGGTGTCGGAACGGCGAAAACGCATTTCGATCTCTGCATTATCTATTCAAAGGCCGGCCTTTATAAGCGGGCGCTGACAGAAATTTCAAAAGCGGTAAAGCTGGCTCCTGATAACGAAGCCTTCAGGGCACGAGAAACGCGCGTCAGAGCGCAAATCAAATCAAGCGGGCTACCGGACAATCCCGAGGCCGCTCGCCTGCGATTGGTCTACGGGTAAGGCCTATGCCTGAAAGCGCGGCAACGCACACCGCACGTGGCAGTGGCACGACCTTTGCGGGACACCCTCACTCCCACACGAAGGCGATCTTCTTCAGCGCCTTCTGGTCGAAGACCTCGACGCCTTCGGCGACGTCGCGGCCGCCGGCGCCCTGGTAGAAGGCGACGGCGTTGTGGTTTTCCTCCAGCGCCCAGACCACCAGACCTTTCAGGCCGTGGTCAGCGAGCTTCTTGCGCGCCGCGGCGAACAGCCGGCTGCCAAGGCCGACGCCCTGGTATTCGGGTTTGAGGTAGAGTTCGTAGATCTCGCCCTGCTGGCGCAGTTCCTTCGCGCGGTTGCGGCCGATCGTTGCATAGCCGGCCACCTCGCCGCCGATCTCGACGACGATGACGGTGGCGGCGCGCCGGATGGCGTTGGCCCACCATTGGCCGCCGCGCCGGTTGACCATGCGTGTCAGCGCCTTGTGCGGGATGATGCCAGCATAGGCGCCCATCCAGGCGGCGTGGTGAACGTCGGCGATGTCGTCGGCGTCGCGCGGTTCGGCCCTACGGATGTCGATGGCGAGCGTGGTCATGATAACCAAGTTTAGATCGCCCGGCCGCCATTGCAAGCGACAGCAATGACGCTGGCGCCAGGGGCGCGAAAAAGCCGTTCGGATTTCCACAAGATGATCGTCGAGTTCGTTCGCGTCTTCGGCGCAGCGCGGTTCACCCTCCCTGTCTCGCAAGCGGACCGCGACGCCTTCCGCCTCGCCTCACGCCACCGAGAAATCCGTATTGGCGAGGGCGAGGCCGGCACCGATCGTGGCGAACTGGATACGCGCGATCGCGCCGATGCCGTCCGCGTCGTAGAAGACCTTTCCGGTGTCGGTTTCGTAGATGATGCGGTCTGAACTATCCTGCGCGAGCCCGGTCGTGTTGGCGAGAAAGGCGGCCGAAGCCAGCGTGCCGGCGCTCAGCGCGGTGAAGATGGCGTCCGACAGAAGGAAGCGGTCGTCGGCGACGTTGAAGTCGGCGATGGCGTCGATGTTGCCCGCCCCGAGCGCGGTGGCGAAGACGAATGTATCGTCGCCGAGCAGGCCGGTCAGCGTGTCGGACCCGCCCTTGCCCTCCAACCGGTTGTCGCCAGCGTTGCCGGTGATCGCCTGCGCCACCTCGTTGCCGGTGAGTTTCAGGCCGGCGGCGCCGGAGGAGCCATTGGTGGCGAGGATTTCGACGAACACGCCCGTTCCCAGCGTATAGTCCACCGCCGCAAGCACCCTGTCTGCCGTCCCTTGCGAGGCGCCTTCCACGATCACGTCGCCGGAATTGAACACCCGGTAGGTGTCGTTGCCGCCAAGGCCCGTCAGCGTGTCGGCAGCCCCCTTGCCGCCGTCATGCAAGATGTTCTGGCCGGCATTGCCGACGATCACCTGTTGCAGCGCGTTGCCGGTCAGGTCGATCGCGTTCGTGCCGCTGTTGGAGGTGGTGCGCAGCGTCTCGACCGACACCCCCGCGGTGAGCGCGTAGTCGAGGGTGACGGCGACGAGGTCGGCGCCCTGGCCGGCGGCCTCGACCACGACGTCGTCGGCGTTGTCCACATAATAGATGTCGTTGCCGGCGCCGCCATACATCTCGTCGCCGCCGGTTCCGCCGTTCAGCGTGTCGTTGCCCTGGCCGCCGTAGAGGCCGTCATTGCCGCCCAGGCCATAGAGCGTGTCGTCGCCGGCGCCGCCGCCGATCTCGTCATTGACGAGCGAGTGGCCGTAGAGCGTGTCCTGACCGCCGCTTCCGGTGACGATTCCGTCGCGCGGATCGACGATCTGCATGCGGATATCGTTGTTGCCGGAACTATTGTCCGTCCAGCTCACGACCACCCGGCCGTCGGCAAGCGCCGAAACCGACGGGGCGACCTGGGAGAGTTCCGTCGTCGTATTCACCACCATTTCGCCGCCAATCTTTCCGCCAGCGCCGTCGAACGCCTGCAGGCGGATGCAGGAGTCGCCGTCCACGCCGACGCCGCTCGTATCCGTCCAGGAGACCACGAAGCCGCCGTCCGGCAGCGCCGTCAGCGTCGGGTCCTGTTGCGAACCAAAGATCGTGGAATTGACCGCGATCTCGCCCGTCAGCGGCAGGGCATTCGGCCCGTTCGCCGTGAACAGGCGGACCTTGATCTCGTTGCTGGCAGCGTCAAGGCTGTTGAGTTGCCGCCAGGCCACGGCGACTACGCCGTTGCTCAGGAAGGCTACCAGGGGATCGAAGGCGCCGAACGAACCAGGGAGGTCGACGCGGAACTCCGGCGCCTTCTCGGCGCCGGCCGTATCGAACAGCCGCCCCCAAATGGCGCCATCGCCTGTCCAGACGATGGCGGCGGTCGACCCGTCGGGCGACGCGGCGACCGAGGGAGCTTGTTGGAAGCCAGGCGTGAAACTGTTTGCGGTGAGGACCGGACTGCCATTCCCGGCCGCGTCGAAGATCCGGAAGAGGACGTTGTGGCCGGTGGCAAAGTTCGGATCCGTCCAGGCGACGATCGAGCCTGTTCCGAACTTCGCGACGTGCGAGTCGTCGTCCTCGCCGAATGCGAAGACGACGGGCTGGTCGCGCACGAAGCCGCCGTTGGCATTGTAGACACTGCCTTGGATGTAGTTGTTGCCCGACCCGACGTTCTGTGTCCAGGTCACATAGAAGCCCCCATCGGCGAGCCCTGTCACCGACGGCAAGTCCAGGTCGTTCGTTGGGATAGGGCCGGCGATAAGTATTTCCCCGCCGACGGTTTGACCCGTCGCGTCGTAGCGCTGCGCGCGGATCGCTGCGTCCGATCCGGCGCTCTCGTCCTCCCAGACGACGACGAAGCCGCCGCCCGCAAGCGCGGCGACGTCCGAAAATGCCTGCGATCCCGCGGTCGTCGTATTGACCAGCTTCTCGGCACCCCATTTGCGTGTCGGCATTTCGACTCCTCCCTGGCTGGATTGCGTGCTGTCAAACTCCGTTCATGGGCTCCGCCGCGCTGCCAGAAGGCAGTGCGGCGAGAACCGCGCGCCGCCCGCGCGTGGAGACCGTCAACCGTCTACCTATGTCGATCGAAGAGGACACGGGGGCGCTTGGGCGCTCCCGGTCAAGGAATGCGCCCTGCCTTCGCGGGCAACACCCGTGCCCCATTCCGCACCCCCCGCAGGCTGGCGCTACAGCACTTCCGGCAAAAAAATAGCACGGCCTGCCGCACCCGCATAGCTGATGGCGCCGTCCGGGCGCGGGTCGGCATCGGCGGGGTAAAATAACCCGGATCAGATTTCTACAAGATGATCGTCGAGTTCGTTCGCGTCTTCGGCGCCGCGTGGAAAATGTTCCGAGAGCAGCACGCCGACCGCGGCGACCGCGGTGACGAAACCGTCCGCCAGCCGGCCTGAGCGCGCATGGTCGACGAGGCCTGCAACGATGCCGTTCCAGGTCTGTTGCGGCACCTTTGCGTTTATGCCGGCGTCGGCGACCACCTCGGCATAACGCTCGGCCAGCGACACGAACACCAGCACGCCGGTGCGCGCGGCGGTGATGTGGACGTTGCGCGCCAGGAACTGCTTCAATGCGTTGTCGTGGGCGCGCAGATAGCGCAGGCGGCGCGGCACGAAATGCATCCGGATGCCTGGCGCAAGCAGGAGCACCAGCCAGCAGGAGGCGAGCGCCAGCGCCACGGCGGCCCAGAACACCGGCAGGCGCATCGATACCCACCAATATTCCAGCAGGAATGCGGCAACGAGGCTGACCACCATCACAGCCAGGGTGACGAAAAAGGCGGCGGGATAAAAATAGCTGTCGCTGGAACGCGCGACGACACAGTAGATCTCGCCCGCGGTTTTTTCCTCCGCCGCGCGGATGGCGCTGGCGATGCGGGCATGGTCGGCGTCGCTGAGGGTTTTTGTCATCGGGCTTCCATCACCAGCTCCCCGAGGCGCCGCCGCCGCCGGAGGATCCGCCTCCGCCGGAAAAGCCGCCGCCGCCTGACGACCAGCCGCCGCCGCCTGACGACCAGCCGCCGCCGCCCGACGACCAGCCGCCGGACGATCTGTCTCTGGAGCGGCCGCCGACGGTGATGTCCATGCCCAGCCAGCGGTAGCGGTTGGGGCCGATTTTCGTGCCGAAGATCGGCGGCAGGATCGCCATCGCCATGCCGCCCAGGAAGATGGTGGCCCACAAAGCGATGAAGACGACAAAGATCCAGTCGACGTCGGCGAATGTGTTGTCGGCCGGCGGATTGCGCCTTGCCCGTGCTTCAAGCTCCGCCGCGTTGCCCTCCAGCACCATCACGATATCGTCGGCGGCGCGCGAGATGCCGCCGGAAAAGTCGCCGGCACGGAAGGCCGGCACCATGGTGTTGTCGATGATCAGCTTCGAATGCAGGTCGGTGAGCGTGCCCTCCAGCCCGTAGCCGACCTCGATGCGCATCTTCCGGTCGTTTTTGGCGACCAGCAGCAATATGCCGTTGTCCTCGCCGCCTTGGCCAAGACCCCAGGCGCGGAACAGGCGGTTGGCGTAGGGCTCGATCGCCTCGCCGTCGAGGCTGTCTATGGTGGCAACCACGATCTGGTCGGAGGATTTCTTCTCGAAGGCCTCGAGTTTCTGGGTGAGCGCGGTCTCAGTCGCCGGGTCGATCATGCCGGCGGCGTCGACGATACGGCCGGTGAGTTTTGGCAGATCGGCAGCGAGGCCGGGGAGGGAGAAGAGGAGGAGGATTAGCGCGAGGACGAGCGCCGCTTTCCCTCCCCCTCGAGGGGAGGGTGCCGAGCGGAGCGAGGCGGGAGGGGTCGCTGCGGCAGAATGAGGGACCTTTTTTTCCGACAAGAAAATGAGGTCGAGCACTGCCGCGACGACCCCACCCGGCCGCTTCGCGGCCACCCTCCCCTCGAGGGGGAGGGAAAGCGCTGCGCCGTCCGCCACGTCCATGACGCCGGCGTCAGCCGCCCTGCTTCGTGCCGAAATCCACCTTCGGCGGCTCCATCTTGTCCTCGGCCACCGTGAAATTCTGGAACGGCTTGTTGTCGGTGAACCACAAGGTCGCCCAGATTATCGAGGGGAAGGTGCGCAACGTGGTGTTGTATTCGCGCACGGTCTCGATGTAGTCGCGGCGCGCCACGGCGATGCGGTTTTCGGTGCCTTCGAGCTGCGCCTGGAGGCCAAGAAAATTCTGGTTGGCCTTGAGGTCCGGATAGTTTTCAACCACGGCCAAGAGCCGCGACAGCGCGCCGGTGAGGCCCGCCTGGTTGTCCTGGAACGCCTTGAAGGCGTCGGGGTCGGTGAGCGTTTCCGGCGTGACCGTCACCTGGGTCGCCTTGGCCCGGGCTTCGACCACGGCGTCAAGCGTGTCCTTCTCATGCGCGGCGTAACCTTTCACCGTCTCGACGAGGTTGGGGATCAGGTCGGCGCGGCGCTGGTACTGGTTGAGCACTTCGCTCCAGGCGGCCTTGGCCTTTTCCTCGGCGGTGGGGATGGTGTTGTAGCCGCAGGCCGACAGCAGCGGCAGCAGCAAGGCAAGCAGCAGGAACGGGAACGCCCGGCGGGCGGTCGGCGCGATGGTCGGAAAAGACATTTTCAGCCCTCGACAACGGATTGACGGCGGAGACTTAGCATATTCACGGTTGAAAGGAACCGGCGCCCAACCTTGGGCCTTGGACGCGCGTCGCGGCGTGTGATAGGCGAAAATCTCGAAGCCATGCCCCGGGGGATTGCGTGCCCAGCGACGGAGACAGCCAGCGGACGGACGAATCCAGGCGGATTCTGGCCCGCGTCTCCGGTGAGGCCGAGCCGGGCAGCGCCTCCATCGGCCGCGGGGCCGACGATCCCGCCGACCCGGTCGAGAAGATGGGGATGCGTATCGCCCGTGTGCTCAGCATGGCGATCACAGTCGCCGTGATCGCCTGGTGCGTCGTCTATATCATGCGGTATTTCTGAGGCGCCATGACCACCCAGCAGCCCGAGACACCGCGCGCCGTCATCGTCGTGTCCAGCCATGTGGCGCGAGGCTCGGTCGGCAACCGCGCCGCCGTGTTCGCGCTGGAAACGCTGGGCTTTCCGGTGTGGGCGGTGCCGACCGTCATCCTGCCCTGGCATCCCGGGCACGGACGGGCGACGCGCATCGTGCCGGAACCGCAAAGTTTCGCGGCGCTGATGAAGGATCTGGAAGCTTCGCCGTGGCTGGGCGAGGTGGCGGGCGTGCTCTCCGGCTATCTGGGCGACGTCGTGCAGGCCGAGGCGGTGGCATCACTGGTGACGGCGGTGCGGGCGAAAAACCCGCGCGCGCTTTATGTTTGCGACCCGGTGATGGGCGACATGGGCGGGCTCTATGTGCCGAAACCGCTGGCGGAGGCGCAACGCGACCTGCTGGTGCCGATGGCCGACATCGCGACACCCAACCGCTACGAGCTGGAATGGATGGCGGGCGGGGCAAAGCTGGACGATCTGCGCTCGGTGATGGTGGCGGCGATGGATGCCGGGCCGCCGACCATGCTGGTGACCTCGGCGCCGGGGCTGATGGCGGGCGGCATCGGCAATCTGATGCTGACGCCGTCGGAAGCCCTGCTGGCCGAGCATAGGGCGATCGAAAAGCCGCCCAACGGGCTCGGCGACCTGATGGCGGCGGTGTTGATGGCGCGGCTGCTCGACGGCCAGCCGGCCGGCAAGGCGCTGCAATCCGCCACCGCCTCTGTATTCGAGATCCTGGCCCGCACGACAAAGCGCGGCGCCGACGAGCTGCAGATCGAGACCGACGCGCAAAGCCTGTCGCATCCGATGGCGATGGTGCAACTGCGGCATCTCACGCATCCCGGCCGTGACCGGCGGGCCTGAGCTTGGCCGTCAGATGTCCATGCACCCCGCGCTGGCGGCCGAGATCGACATAGCCGGCGTCGACGGCTGCAAGGCGGGCTGGGTCGCGGTCACCCTGCGGCGCGGCGGGCAGCTTGCGGCAAAGGTCTGCGGCACGTTCGAGGATGTGCTGGCGGGGCTGGGGGGCGACGCGGTGGTGGCGGTGGACATGCCGATCGGCCTGCCCGACTTCACGCATCATGGCGGACGCGGGCCGGAGGTGCTGGTGCGGCGCTTTCTCGGCGAGCGGCAGTCGAGCGTCTTTTCCATCCCGTCGCGGGCGGCGATGTACGCCGCCGACGAACCGTTCACCACCATCGAGCGCTGGTACGAGATGCACCGCATCGCCAGCGACGTGGCGCGAAAAACATCCGACCCGCCGCGCGGCGTGTCCATCCAGGCGTTCGGCATCTTCTCGAAAATCCGCGAGCTGGACCGGCTGATGCGCGACAGGCCCGACCTGCGCTTGCGGGTCATCGAATCGCATCCGGAGGTGGCGTTCTGGCGGCTGAACGGCGCCAAGGCGATGGCGTTGCCGAAGAAGGTCAAGGGAAGCGTCAATCCGGCCGGCATGGAGGAGCGCAAGGCGCTGCTGGCCGCCAACGGCCTGCCCCGCGCCTTCCTCGACATGCCGCCACCGCGCGGCGCGGCCGAGGACGATTTTCTGGATGCTGCGGCCGTGCTAACGGTTGCGGCAAGGCGTGCGCGGGGCGAGGCAGAGCCGTTTCCCGATCCGCCGGGCCGGGACGCGTATGGAATTCCGGTGGCGATCTGGGCATGACCGGCGTATTTGCATGGCGGAAGACTTTGCTATGCGCCACGCGATTTGCTGCACCGCAGCGATTCCGATTGATCAGCACGCGATATTGCCGTTAGGTGAAACTCATGACCGACCTGCCCGACCACCTTCTCGCCGGCTACCGCAGCTTCATGAAGGGGCGCTACGCCTCGGAGACGGACAAGTGGCGCACCCTGGCGCGCGAGGGGCAGTCGCCGGAGACGATGGTGATCGCCTGCTGCGACTCGCGCGCCGCGCCCGAGGTGATCTTCGATTCCGGGCCGGGCGAGCTGTTCGTGGTGCGCAACGTCGCCAATCTGGTGCCGCCCTACGCGCCGGACGGCGAATTCCACTCGACCTCGGCCGCGCTGGAATTCGCCGTGCAGGTGTTGAAGGTGAAGAACATCGTGGTGATCGGCCACGGCCGCTGCGGCGGCATCCGCGCGGCACTGTCGCCGGCGGCTGCGCCGCTGTCGCCGGGCGATTTCATCGGCAGGTGGATGAGCCTGCTCGGCCCCGCCGCCGAATCCGTCACCAGCAACGCGCTGTCGACGCAGAGCGAGCGGCAGACGGCGCTGGAGCGCATCTCCGTCCGCTATTCGATCGCCAATCTCAGAACCTTCCCCTGCATCAGCATCCTGGAGGGCAAGGGCAAGATCACGCTGTGCGGCGCCTGGTTCGATATCTCGACCGGCGAATTGTGGGTGATGAACCGCCAGACCGGCGATTTCGAGCGGCCGGAGATGGGCTGATGATGCCGGCCGGCGCTCCGGCCAGCAGGATGCGCCGGGTCGCGGCCTGCGCGGCGGCGCTGGTTTCTCTAATGTCAGTATCGGCTTTCGCGCAAGAACCGGTGGTCGAGCAATGGTATGCCGCGCTGGCGACGGCCGACCGCGGAAAATTCGAAAGCCTGCTGGCCGACGATGCGAAAATCCGGCTCATCGATCTCGGCGTCGAGCAGACGAAGGCCGAGTTCGTGGATTCGCTCGACGAGTGGGAAGCGGCGATGGCCGGAGCCACCATCCGCCACCGCATCGAAAAGACGGCCGGCGCCGTCACTACCGTCATCGCCTGCTACCATTTCCCGGCCAACGACGTGCTGCTGCGCGAGACATTTCTTGTCGAGGCCGGGCTGATCCGCGAGAACATTCAGGTAGAGATCGCCGAAAGCTGCGAGGCTTATTGAACCGGCTGATCCGGGGGCGGGGCGTGCACGATATTGGCGGCGGCGGGTTTCGGCAGGCGATGCCAGACCGCCCATGACAGGATGGCGATGAGACCCATCGCCGGGATGACGGTCGACATGGCGACGACCGGCTCGCCGATCGCCGCACAGAGCAGCCCGCCGACAAGCCCGCCGCCCATCTGGAAAAAGCCGCTCATCGACGAGGCCGCGCCGGCGATGTTGGGGAACGGGGCAAGCGTTGCCGTCGCCATGGCCGGCATGACGAAGGCGATGCCGAAGGCATGGAAGGCGATCGGCCCCATGACCAGCAGGAAGGTCGGCTCGAACAGATGCAGGCCGATCGCCGTCGAGGCGCTGCCGACAGCGACGAACGCCAGGCCGACGGGGACCAGGCGAAAGGCGCCGAAGCGGCCAAGCAACTGGCGCACCACCAGGGAGCCGAGGAAATAGAAGCCGGACTGCATCAGCATGCCGACGCCGAACTGGCTGGGCGTCAGGCCGACGCGCTCCATCAGGATGAAGGGCAGGATGGTCGCCTGCGTGTAGATGGCGCCGACCGAACCGGCCAGTACGATGCTGGACAGCACGAAATAGGGACTGGAAAGCACTTTTTTGTAGGAGCCGAGCAGCGCCCTTGGGCGGACCCGCGACAGGTCGCGCTCGACCGTCTCGACCATGGCGAAGCGCACGATCAGCATGATGACCACAGCCGAGGCGAACATCAGCACGAAGATCGCATGCCAGCCGGCGATCTCCATGGTGATGCCGCCAAGCGTCGGCGAGAAGGCGGGGCCGGCCGCGAGGATCAGGCCCATCAGGTTCATGATGCGGGCGGAGCGCTCGCTGGTGAAGAGATCGCGTACCACCGCGCGTGCGATCGCCCAGCCGACGGCGGCGCCCACGCCTTGCAGGAATCGTGCGGCGATCAGCAATTCCACCGTGGTCGCCAGCATGGCCATCAATGAGGCGACGAGAAAAATGCCCATGAAGGCGTAGGTGACCGGTTTTCGGCCAAAACCGTCGGACAGCGGACCGCAGACCAGTTGCGCCACGGCAAACCCGGCGAAATACAGCGAAAGGGTCAGTTTCACGGCTGCCTCGGTCGTGCCGAAGGCATGTACGATCTCGGGCATGGCCGGCGTGTAGAGCGCCATCGACATGGGGCCGATGGCGACCAGCACGGCGCCGATCCAACTGACGCGCCGCTCGCTCATCACAGGCGCGGGAAGCACTCTCGATTGCATGTTCATGCGGCGGCGCTTTCCTTGCGGAACTGGTCTCGCATGACGGTCAGGTTGGTCCGCACATTCTTCAGAGTGTCGAGGAAACGCTGCCAGTCTTCCGGGGCGATGTCCTGCGCCATATCGGCGCGCAGGCGGGCGCCGATCGGCCGGATGCGCTCCAGCATCGCCTCGCCGGCTTGCGTGACATGCACCAGCTTGGCCCGGCGGTCGGCGCTGTCCGTCTGGCGCTCGACGAGGCCCAATGCCTCCAGCCGGTCAAGAGAGGCGCTGACGGTCATCGCTTCCACGCCGATGCGCTCGGCCAGAAGGTTCTGGCGCAGCGGCCCGCAGCGCGCGGCATGCGTCAGGGTGCGCGCGTCGCCCGGATTGAGCTCGATACCCTCCTCGGTGATGCGGCGGTCCATCTCGGCGCGGATCAACCGCGTCACGTCGGCGATGAGGAATCCGACGTTGTCGGGGTCTGCGCGCTCGGGCATAATATAGTAAGTCCTGCTTATTATCAGGCTTGCTTAGAGATTGGTTGTGTCGACGTCAACGTGGTTGAGCAGTCTGCTCTTTTGAGGGCGTCGCCCGAAGCGATTGCGTTGCGATATGGTTGCGCCGACATCGGCGCGGCCCTACATCGAATGCGCTTCGATCCAGGAGATTTCACCCATGACTTCGGCTGTGACGCTCGATGACCATCCGCTGACGCACTGGACCGGGCCGCTCGGCCTGCCGGATTTTTCGCGGATCGCCGACGGCGATTTCGGCCCGGTGTTCGACGCGGCACTGAAGGCGCACGAGGCGGAGATCGAGGCCATCGCCGGCAATGCCGAGCCGGCGACAGTCGAAAACACGCTGGCCGCGCTGGAGCTTGGCGGCGAGGCGCTGGACCGCGTCTCCTCCATCTTCTGGTGCCGGGCGGGCGCCCACACCAACGACGCGATCCAGGCGATGGAGCGCGAGATCGCACCAAAAATGGCGCGGCACTTTTCGGCGATCTCGATGAACGCGAAGCTGTTTGCGCGCATAGATGCGCTCTATGGGCAGCGTGAAAAGCTCGGCCTCGATGCCGAGACGCTGCGCGTGCTGGAAAAGACCTGGAAAAATTTCGTGCGCGCCGGCGCAAAACTCGATCCGCAGGGCAAGAAGCGCCTGGCAGATATCAACGAGGAACTTGCTTCGCTCGGCGCCAAATTCGGCCAGAACGTGCTGGCCGACGAGAAGGACTGGGTGCTTTTCCTCGAGGAAAGCGACCTCGACGGACTGCCGGCCTTCGTGCGAGACGCGATGGCGCAGGCGGCTGAGGCGCGTGGCCGCAAGGGCTTGTACGCGGTGACGCTGTCGCGCTCGATCTACGAACCTTTCACCAGCTACTCGGCCCGCCGCGACCTGCGCGAGCAGGCTTGGAAGGCCTTCATCCGCCGTGGCGAGAACGGCGGCGAGACCGACAACGGCGCGGTGGTGGCGAAAACGCTGGCGCTGCGGGCGGAGAAGGCAAAGCTGCTCGGCTATGAGAGCTACGCGGCGCTGAAACTCGACGACACGATGGCGAAGACGCCGAAGAACGTCCACGGCCTGCTCGATCCGGTGTGGCAGAAGGCGCGCGAGAAGGCGGCCGGGGACCAGGCCGAGCTGCAGCGCATCGCGGCCGCCGCCGGCAGCAACGACACCATCGCCGGCTGGGACTGGCGTTTTTACCAGGAAAAGCTGCGCGCCGAAAAATTCGCCTTCGACGAGGCGGAACTGAAGCCGTATCTGCAACTGGAGCGCATCATCGACGCCTGCTTCGACGTGGCCGGGAGACTGTTCGGCCTCTCTTTCGTTGAGCAGAAGGGCATAAAGGCTTGGCACGACGACGTGCGCACCTTCGCGATCAGGCGCAAGGACGGCAGCCAGCTCGGCCTGTTTCTCGCCGACTATTTCGCGCGGCCGTCGAAGCGCTCGGGCGCCTGGATGAGCGCGCTCAAATCCGGCTACAAGCTTGGCAAGGGCTCAAGCCCGGTCATCTACAACATCATGAACTTCGCCAAGGCGCCGGAGGGCGAACCGGCATTGCTGTCGCTGGACGAAGCAAAAACGCTGTTCCACGAATTCGGCCATGCGCTGCACGGCATGCTGACGGACGTGACCTGGCCGTCGGTGTCGGGCACTTCCGTCAGCCGCGACTTCGTCGAGTTGCCGTCGCAACTCTACGAACACTGGCTGACCGTGCCGGCGGTGCTGGAAAAGCACGCGCTGCACTACAAGACCGGAGCGCCGATGCCGAAGGCGCTCCTGGACAAGATGCTGGCGGCTAAGACTTTTGGGGCCGGCTTCGCGACGGTGGAGTTCACATCCTCCGCGCTGGTCGACATGGCCTATCACGCCCGCCCCGACGCGCCGGCCGACCCGCTCGCCTTCGAGGCGGAGACGCTGAAAGAACTGGAGATGCCGGACGCCATCGCCATGCGCCACCGCACGCCGCATTTCCAGCATGTGTTCGCCGGTGACGGATATTCAGCCGGCTACTATTCCTACATGTGGTCGGAAGTGCTGGACGCCGACGCTTTCGCCGCCTTCGAGGAGACCGGCGACGCGTTCAACCCGGTGCTGGCGGAAAAGTTGCGCGAAAATATCTATGCCGCCGGCGGGTCGAAGGATCCGGAAGAGCTTTACATGGCGTTCCGCGGAAAGATGCCGACGGCCGAGGCCATGATGGAAAAGCGCGGACTGACCTGAGAGGATCAGTCGGGGTAGCAGGAAGCCGGCACGTTTGGCCACACGGCCTTGTCGCAGCCGGCGGCCTCGCGCTGCTTCCTGAAGGAGGCGCTGACCGGACCGGTGACCACCGGGTCCACGCCGTAAGGTGCATCGGCGAAGCGCTCGGCGACGTCCTCGCCATCCGCAGCCGGAGCACGGATCGGGGCCTTTTCGAGCGCGGCCCGGACGCCAGTTCGTTCGTCGGTGGGGGCAGCGGCGCCGGACGAGATCGCGGCGGCAGAAACGACGAGCGCGACGAAAGCCGCCGCCCATCCGAAATTTTTGCCGTTGCCGGTGAAGAAAGCCATGGGAAAGAACCGCTGCGGCCGGAAATGGTTCCGAAGCCGTCAATAGACCGCATTAGAACCAACTAAAGTTAAGAATCCCTTGCGAAAAGGTCGTCCCGAAGGGCAGGCGCCGGATCACAGGTCGCGCGCAAAATAACGAACCGTCTTCGCGCCGCCGTGGATCGCAGCCTCGCCCACCGGCAGGAAACCGAGCGCGGCGTGAAAGGCGTCGGAAGCGGGGTTGGGCGGCTCGGCATTGACCTCGCAGGTGACGACCGCGTGGCCGGCCTCGGCGGCCTTGCGGAACAGGCTTTCGTAGAGCGCGCGCGCAAGACCGCGGCCGCGCGCCGTGGGTGAGACGGCCACGCGATCGACATAGACGAAGCGCCGATAGCGGTCGCGGAACCATTTGAAATTGGGGCTCCAATAGTCCGCGTCCTGATCGAAGGCGATGATGAAGGCGTCGCAATCGCCGATCGCCTCAGCGTGAAAGGCTTCTGCGATCAGATGGCGTAGCTCGTGCGGCTCGAGCCAGGAAAGCTCCGCCGCATGCGCGTTGTTGAGTTTCAGCACGGCGGCCTCGGACACCCCGGCCAGCGGCGTTGCATGGGTCGATAGCGTCATGCTGGTGTTTCCTTAGCGGCGGATACTGGCCGGGCACGTGCCATTTTCAGGGAACCGCCGCAAGCGCCACGCGTTGTATGCGGTCTGGCCGCGCGCCGGACCGTTGTCATGCAGGAATTTCCCGATGGACCAACGCGACCGCCTCATCCTCGCTTTGTCGGCTCTGGCCAATGCGGAACGGGAGGCCCGCGAGGCCTTGCAGGACGCGATCGCCGGCGGGGTGTTCTCGCCGGAGATGCGCGCTGCGCTGGCGGACCGCAGCGGCTCTGCCGTCGGCGAGGAGGATATGGAGGCGGCGCGCGCCTTCCTGCCGCCGGAAAAGTCGAACCTGCGGCTGGACACCTGAACAATGGCGCCGCGGCCCGCCTGGAGGGGATACCTCAAGCTTTCGCTGGTGACTTGCGCGGTCGAGCTGTCGAACGCCACCACGCAGAGCGAGAAGGTTTCGTTCCGGGTGATCAACCGCAAGACCGGCAATACGGTGAAGCGGCAATATGTCGATGCCGAGAGCGGCAAGCGGCTCGCCGACAAGGATGAGGTGAAAGGATACGAGACCGGCACGGACGAGTACCTGCTGATCGAGGAGGAGGATATCGAGGCCGTCCAGATCGAGGCCTCGCACACGCTCAGCCTCGATGGTTTCGTCGGCAAGGGCGACATCGATCAGATCTACCTCGACACGCCCTATTACCTGGCGCCGGCCGACAAGGTATCGGAAGAGGCCTTTTCCGTCATCCGCGAGGCGCTGACGAAGAAGAAGATGGCCGGGCTGGCGCGCATCGTGCTCTACCGCCGCGAGCGGCCGGTGGTGATCGAACCGTTCGGCGCCGGCATGCTGTTGACCACGCTGCGCTACGGCAGCACGGTGCGGCACGTCGGCGACGTGCTCGAGGAGGGTAAGAAGCCCGAGCTGGACGAGGAGATGATCGAGCTCGCCGAGCGTTTCATCGAGCGCCACAAGGGCAAGTTCGATCCGAGCACGTTCGAGGACCGCTATGAGACAGCGCTGCTCGAGTTGATCAAGTCGAAGAAGGCGGGGCGCAAGCCGCCGAAGGCCAAGCCCGCCGCGCCGAAACCTTCCAACGTCGTCAACCTGTTCGACGCGCTGAAGAAGAGCCTCGCCGGCGGTGACGACAATGGCGGAGACGGCAAGGCGCCGGCCAAGCGCACCGCTTCGGCGAAGGGTAAACACAAGTGAACCGGTCTCCGTCCACGGCTTTGTCGCGGCGAGTCCGAGGCATGGATCCTCGACACTCTCCGCTCCCTGCGGTCACTCACGAGGTTGGGAATGACGGGCTTCATCGGCCGTTATCGAAAATCTCGATCCTTCGTTGCGAGGGGGCGTAAAGCATGCCGGCCGCGCACGATCCCCTCTCGACCTATCGCGCCAAGCGCGATTTTCGCATCACCAGCGAGCCCTCGGGCGAACAACGCCGCAAGGCGGAGAGGGCCGGGGGCGGAAAATTCGTCATCCACAAGCACGATGCAACCCGGCTGCACTACGATCTGCGTCTTGAGCACGACGGCGTGCTTTGGAGCTGGGCGGTGACGCGTGGCCCGAGCCCCGACCCGCATGAAAAGCGGCTGGCGGTGCATGTCGAGGACCATCCGCTCGACTATGGCAGTTTCGAGGGCGTGATCCCGGAAGGCCAGTATGGGGCCGGCGCCGTCATCGTCTGGGACGAGGGCGAGTGGATGCCGGCGCACGATCCGGCCAGGGGCATGAAGAAGGGCCATATCGATTTCACGCTGAAGGGCAACAAGCTCAACGGCGAATGGCACCTCGTGCGGCTAAAACCCCGGCCAGGCGAGAAGAAGGACAACTGGCTGCTGATAAAGTCCAACGACGCCTTCGCTCGCCCCGGCGAGGACATTTTGCAGGACGCGCCGCAGTCGGTGGTAACCGGGCGCACCATCGAGGATGTCGCCGAGGGCAGGTCGGCGCGCGCCGACCGCAAACCGGCAAAGGCCAACGAGCGTTCGAAGGCGGCCGGCAAAGGCGCCGCGAAAAAGGCGGCGGCAGAAACCCCGGATTTCGTCGAGCCGATGCTGGCGACGCTGCGCAGGGAGCCGCCGGATGCTGGCGAGTGGCTGCACGAGGTGAAGTTCGACGGCTACCGCATCCAGGCGCATCTCGACGGCGGCAAGGTGAAGCTGCTTACCCGAAAGGGCCTCGACTGGACCCAAAAATTCGGCAAGTCGATCAGCGAGGCCGTGGCTGGGCTCGATTGCAAGAATGCTGTCGTCGACGGTGAGATCGTCGTGCTTGCCGACAAAGGTGTCGCCTCCTTCTCGGCGCTGCAGGCCGCGCTGTCGGGCAAGCACACCGACAAGATGATCTTCTACGTGTTCGACCTGCTCTTCCTCGACGGGCAGGATCTGCGCGAGGAGCCGCTGGTCGAGCGCAAGGAGCGGCTCAGCGCGCTGATCGGCGAAAGCGACGGGCCGCTGCGCTACAGCGAACATTTCGTCGAGCCGGGCAAGACCATGCTGCGCCATGCCTGCCGCATGGGGCTGGAGGGCGTCGTCTCGAAACGCGCCGACGCGCCTTATGAGAGCGGCCGCAGCCTCGACTGGATCAAGTCGAAATGCACGAACCGCCAGGAATTCGTCATCGTCGGCTATGTACCCTCGAACGCCGCCGGACGTGGCGTGCGCTCGCTGCTGGTCGGCTACAACGAGAATGGCAAGCTGCGCTACGCCGGCCGGGTCGGCACCGGTTTTTCCAGCCGCATGGGCGACGAGTTGAAGCAGCGGATGGACCGGCTGAAGGCAAAATCCTCGCCCTTCGACAAGACGCCGCCCGGTCAGAAGGGTGCAATCTGGCTGAAACCCGAACTCGTCGCCGAGATCGAATTCCGAAGCTGGACGACAGACGGCATCATAAGGCACTCTTCCTTCCAGGGTTTTCGCGACGACAAGCCGGTCAAGGAAGTGGTGGCTGAAGTACCGGCGGCTGGCGTGGCGCCGGCAGGCGGCACGAAGGCCAAGGCCCGAAGACAGGCCAGCAAAGGAAGGCAGGACGCGGTGACGCTGTCACATCCGGAAAAGCTGCTGTGGCCGAAGGCCGGCGTGACCAAGCAGGGCCTGCTCGAGCACTACGAGGCGGTGTGGCCGCGCATGCAGCGTTTTGTCGTCGACCGGCCGCTCAGCCTGGTACGCGCGCCCGATGGCGTCGAGGGCCAGCGCTTCTTCCAGAAACACGCTTCAAAGGGCATGCACGAGTCGATCCGCAGGATGAAGGATCCCGAAGACGGCGAGGAACTGCTCTACATCAGCGATTTCGAGGGGCTGTCGGCGCTGGTGCAGTTCGGCGTGGTCGAGATCCACATTTGGGGTGCGACCATCGAAAAGATCGACACGCCGGACCAGGTTGTCTTCGACCTCGATCCGGACGAGGGGCTGGACGTCGAGGACGTGCGCAAGGCCACCTGGGCGGTGAAATGGAAGCTGGACGAGCTAGAGCTGCCGAATTTTCTGAAAACATCCGGCGGCAAGGGATTTCACGTGGTCGTGCCCCTGAAGCCCAAGGCCGACTGGGCGGCGGTGAAAGGTTTTGCCCACGACTTCGCCCAGGCCATGGCGGAAAGCGAGCCGGACAAATACACCTCGACCCTGTCGAAGAAGGCCCGGACGGGCCGCATCTTCATCGACTATCTGCGCAACGGTCGTGGCTCGACCACGGTCGCCCCCTTCTCGGCGCGCGGCAAGCCTGACGCAACGGTCTCCGTGCCAGTTCCGTGGGACATGCTCGACGGGCTGACGCCTGACCATTTTGCCATCGGCAACAAGGCGCTGGAGAGGGCGCTGAAGGCGGCCGATCCGTGGGTCGGTTTCTTCGAGGCGGGAAGAGTATTGACCTGGAAAGGTTGAGGCCAGCGGCTCTCGTCTTCGCGCTTGAGGCCCTTGAGATCGCAAACCTCGGATCGCCGTGTTTCACACGCCGGTCACGCCCGCGGTACGACCCGGCCTCAACTGCCGAACATGTTGGTGATGCGCTTGCCCACGCGGCCGAGGAGACCGGGCTTCTCTTCGGGCGCGGCCACGACCGCCTCGACCGGCGGCGGAGGCGGCGGGTTCTTGGCGGCCTCGGCGGCGGCAAGTTCGGCGGCCTTGGCCGCCGCCTTCTCCTGCTCGGCCTGGCGCTTGGCCGCGGCCTTTTCCTCGGCGATGCGCTTCTTCTCGGCCTCGGCGGCGTCCAGCGCCGCCATCTTGCGCCCGGCAGGCGAATCGATACGGCCCATGCGGCTGGTCTGCACGATCGACCCGGTCGCCGTCATCGACGGCGGCTCCACGGTGACGCGTTCGCCGCGCGCCCGCCGCTTGGTCCAGTCCGACACCAGCTTGGCTTCCTGGATGCCGAGAATGGCCGGTTTCGGCGGCTGCTTGTCGCTCGCGCTCATGGCGTGGCTGAACGCTGCGTCATAGCTGGTCTGGTAGGTCTGGTACGCCATCCTCAGCGAATCGGGCTGGGCGACCGCCGGGCAGGCGCCGCTCGCCGTCAATGACTGGCCAGGGGCCGCAGCGTTGAAGACATAACGCTTCTCGCAGACGTCGACCTTGGGCGGGGTCTTGGTGATCTCGAAATAGTCGTAGCCTTCCTTCAGGTTCTTCCAGAAGGTGTAGTTCGGATCGTCACGGTAGCGCGCCATGTTGGCGGCGGTCATGCGGAAAGGGAAGGACTGGATCTGGAACTCGGTCTGGCCGCCTTTGAAGGATTCCCGCGCGATGGCGTAGATTTCCGTCATCTGCGAATTGTTCATCGAAAAGCAGCCTGACGACGAGCAGGCGCCGTGCACCATCAGGTTAGAGCCTGTGCGGCCGTGAATGCGGTCGTAGGCATTGGGATAGCCGATGTTGAAGGCCAGGTGATATCTCGAGTTCGGGTTCATCTGATGCGGGCGCACGGTATAGAACCCTTCGGGCGACTGGCGGTCGCCCTCGATGAATTTCGGCCCGAGCTTTCCCGACATCTTGCAGATCTCATAGGACGCCAGCAGGTCGTAGCGGCCGTTGGTCTTCTGCTTCCAGATCTCGACCTTGTTCTCTTCCTTGAAGACGCGCGCGACGATCGGCGAGCCGCGCGCCATGCTCTTGGACGCCATCACCTGGACGATCTTCTGCGGCAGCGGCGCATTGGCGTTGCCGCTCGATCCGCTCACTTCGAGCGTCGATTCAGTGCAGCCGGCAACGCCAAGAGCGAGGGCGATCAGTCCGGCGCGGAGCAGTCGTGCGGTCATCGGCATGCGTATCGGTGTCTGTCCAGTCTCACTCGCCGGCAAGTGCGAACAGGCCGGCATCCAGCGGACCATAGATCGGTTAACCTTGAAAATTGATTACCGCAAGGTTTAACCGATTGTCCCGCCACCCGCCCATTGAAGCGAACGAGGCGGCGAATTTGTGGCAAAAAGCGGGCGGCGATGCAAGTAGCGGCACCGGCTCGGGCGCGCTCAGAAGTTGCGGCCGATCGCCAGGTATTTTTCACGCCGCTGCTCGCGCAGATCCATGTTCGATCCGGCGAGATCGGTCAGCGCCTTGGCTATGGTGTCGCCCGCCGCGTCGATCACCGTTTCCGGCGACCGATGGGCGCCGCCGACCGGCTCGGGCACGATGCCGTCGATGATCTTCATGTCGAGCAGGTCCTGCGCGGTGATCTTCATCGAGGTCGCGGCGTCGCGCGAGCGCGTCGTGTCGCGCCACAGGATCGAGGCCGCACCCTCAGGCGAGATCACGGAATAGATGGCGTGCTCCAGCATGTAGACGCGGTTGGCGGTGGCGATGGCTATGGCCCCGCCGGAGCCGCCCTCGCCGATCACTACCGAGACCGACGGCACCTTCAGCGCCAGGCAGGCGGAGGTCGAGCGGGCGATGGCCTCCGCCTGGCCGCGTTCCTCGGCCTCGACGCCGGGATAGGCGCCGGCGGTGTCGACCAGCGTCAGGACCGGGATCTGGAAGCGGTCGGCAAGTTCCATCACCCGCACCGCCTTGCGGTAGCCCTCCGGGCGCGGCGAGCCGAAATTGTGCTTCAGCCGGCTCTTGGTGTCGGAACCCTTTTCCTGCCCGACCACGGCGATCGGCTCGCCGCGGAAGCGGCCGAAGCCGGCGATGATTGCATGGTCGTCGCCGAAGGCGCGGTCGCCGGCCAGCGGCGTGAAGTCCGCGATCAGCCTATCCAGGTAGTTGAGGCAGTGAGGCCGGTCCGGATGGCGGGCCACCTGCACCTTCTGCCAGGGGGTCAGCGCCTTGTACACCTCGCGCAGCGCGTCCCTGGAGCGCTTCTCCAGCCTGCCGATCTCCTCGGCGACATCGACCGCCTCGCCATTCTCGGCGAGTTTTTTCAGTTCGATGATTTTGCCTTCGAGATCGGCAACCGGTTTTTCGAAATCGAGATAATTGTACATGCGCTCTCGGACGTGCGAGCCCGTCGACTTGGGCCGGTGAACGGGGCTGGCGGCCGGCAAGCCGCTAAAATCCGCCTCCACATACCGTCAGCGCGCCGCATCGGCAAGCGGGTGATGGTCGTTGACCAGGCGCACCAGCCTTTCCTCCAGCACATGGGTGTAGATTTGGGTGGTCGAGATGTCGGCGTGGCCGAGCAGTTGCTGCACGGCGCGCAGGTCGGCGCCGTTCTGGAGCAGATGGCTGGCGAAGGCATGGCGGATGACATGCGGCGAAATCTTTGCCGCCGCGATGCCCGCCCTGGCCGCCAGCGCCTTCAAGTCGCGGGCAAACACCTGGCGCGGCAGAAAGCCAGTGTCGGAGGCCGCGGGGAACAGGAAGGAACTTTCGGCAAAGGCCGGCGCCTTTGACCGCGCCGCCTGCCAGGCGCGCATCGCCGCGCGCGCTTTCGGCGACAGCGGGACCATGCGTTCCTTGTTACCCTTGCCGGTGACGACAAAAAACCGCTCGTCGCGCAGCGCTACAGACAAAGGCAGGCCGACCAGTTCGGAAACGCGCAGGCCGGTGGCGTAGAGCACTTCGACCAGCGCATGCATGCGCAGGGCGGCGTGATCGTCCGGTTTTTCGGCGGCTTCGGCTGCTGCCCGGTCGAGCAGGCGGCCGGTCTCGGCCTCGCTCATCGTCTTCGGCAGCGGCCGGTCTTTTCGCGGCGCGTCCAGTGTGCCGGTCGGGTCGTCGGGCCTCAGCCCCTCGCTGTAGAGGAACTTGTAGAACTGGCGCAGCGCCGACAGTTTTCGCGCCTGCGAGGTGGCGGCGAAGCCGCGCGAGGCGAGGTCGCCGAGATAGGCCCTGAGTTCGGCCGGGCCGGCATTGCCGAGACCGCCGATCTGTTCGGACGCATCGTCAAGATCGCGGCGATAGCTGGCGAGCGTGTTGCCGGCGGCGCCGCGCTCGGCGCTCATCATTTCGAGAAAGGCATCGATGCGGACGGAGTCTCTCATGGCGAGGGCTTTGCGATCCTGTCCCCGATCGGAACGTCGACGATCATCTCGGTCTGGCGCGGCTTCACGAAGGTGGCGAGCGCGAACATCGCCGCGTAGGCGAGCACGACGACGATGCCCAGCGTCGTCAGAAACCGGAAGAGGGTCGGCATCAAGCGACTCGGTCCCGTTGGTCCCCGCCCGTTATTGCCGCACGGCAGCCGAGGCGCAAGGGCGCGGCTGGTGCCCGCTACCGCATGAACCCCGGTATGCCGAGCGGATTGTCCCGAAGCGCCGCGCGGTCGGGCGTGTCGATCGACGGTTTGGCGGTGATGATGGAAAACAGCCTGCGCACATAGTCCTCCGGCATGTCGAGCGTGATCAGCACCAGCCGCACGCCGCGCGCGCCTTCCGGCCAAGCCGGCAGCCGCGCCGGCGGATGCAGCGTGCGCTGCACGCCGTGGATCACCAGAGGCCGCGACGGGTCCTCGCGCAATTCGATGATGCCCTTCATGCGCAAGAGCTTTTCGCCGTGGACCGACAACAGCAGGTCGAGGAACATCTCCACCGCGGCGTAGGGCACTGGCCCGTCATGCACCAGCGAGAAGGATCTTATGCGCTCGTCATGAGCATGGTGGTGATCGAGATCGTGGTGGCCATGATCATGATCATGGTGCGCGTCGCCGTGCTCGCCATGGCCGTGGTGATGATGATGGGCGTGGGCATGATGGCGCTCGTGATCGGCGGCCTCGCCCAGCCAGCGGCGCACGTCGGCCGTCTTGGTCGCGGGATCGTACAGGCCGCAGGCCAGAATGGACGCCGCGCCGACGTCGCGCACGTCGAGGATCGCCGCGCCGGGGTTGAGCTGCCGCAGGCGACGCTTCAGCGCCTCCAACTCCGCGGCGTCGGTGAGATCGCCCTTGCTGACCACCAGCCGGTCGGCGACCGCCGCCTGCTTCACCGCCTCGACGTGACTGTCGAGCGTCGCCGCGCCGTTGACCGCGTCGACCAGGGTGATCACCCCGTCCAGCCGGAATGCCTGGACCAGCACCGGATGCGCCATCAGCGACTGCAGCACCGGCGCGGGGTCGGCCAGCCCGGTGGTCTCGATGACGACGCGCGCCAGGTTCTGGATGCGCCCGGTCTGCACCCGGTCGATCAGGTCGGCCAGCGTGTCGACCAGCTCGCCGCGCACCGTGCAGCACAGGCAGCCGTCGGAAAGCTCGATCACCCCGTCGGAGGCCTGGTCGACCAGCAGATGGTCGATCGCCACGTCGCCGAACTCGTTGACGATGACGGCGGTGTCCTTCAGCGCCGGATCCTTCAGCAGCCGGTTGAGCAAGGTCGTTTTGCCGGCGCCGAGAAAGCCGGTCAGCACCGAGACGGGAATGGGAAAATCGGTCACGGAAAAGCCTGCGGCAGTTCGAATTCCATCGGAAGTGGCGACACGCCTATTGCGAGGCCATGTCGGCGTCGCCCTGCTGCGCCGTACGCAGGCCCGGCACCGGCATGTCGGGCCGCCAGGTCGGGATCGGCACGTCGGCCGCCTCCGCCGAGGCCATCGCCTTGGCCGCCGGCCCCTGCGCGCCGCCGAGCTGGATCGGCACGAGACGGCGCGGGCGCGAAAGATCGGCGGAGTAGATCGGCTGCGGCATCACTGCCTTGCCGGCCTTAACCGCGGCCACGAGCTCCTTGTATTTTTTTGCACGCGCCGCGCGCACCTCTTTCGAGCAAAGCTGCTCGAACATGTTGACCGGCACGTTCGCCCCGGTTTCCGTCCGCTTCAGTTCGGCGATGGTCGGGCCGGCGCCCGGCGCGGAGGCGAAACCGCGCGACAAGAGTTCGGCCGCCTTCTCGTCGCGCGCCTCGACGGTCTCGCCGCCGACGACGATCGCCATCAGCGTGCGGCCGTTGCGCGTCGCCGAAGCGGCGAGGTTGAAGCCTGCGGGACAGGTGTAGCCCGTCTTCATGCCGTCGGCGCCGTCGTAGCGGGCGAGCAGGTTGTTGTGGCTGGGCATTTCCTTGCCGTCGGCGAGCAGCCCCTCGATCGAAAAATAGTCGGCATATTGCGGAAACTCCCGGCGCAACGCGTCCGACAGGATGGCGAGGTCGCGCACCGAGGTGTACTGGCCCTCGTCATGCAGCCCGTGCTGGTTGACCCAGTGCGAATCGCTCATGCCGAGGCGCGTCGATTCGGCGTTCATGCGGGCGGCGAAGGCAGCCTGCGAGCCGGCAATGCTCTCGCCGATCGACCTTGCGACATCGTTGGCGGACTTCACCATGATGATCTTCAGCGCATTGTCGAGCGTCAGCACCGAGCCGGGCGGGTAGCCCATCTTGCTGGGCGGCAGTTGCGAAGCGGCCTTGGAGATGCGCACCGGCGACGAGAACGTCACCTCGCCCGCCTGGATGGCGCGGAACACGACATAGGTGGTCATCAGCTTGCTGAGCGAGGCCGGATACCAGCGCTGGAACGGATCGTCGCTCTCGATCACCCGGCTGGTGGCCACGTCGAACACGATCGACGGATTGGCGGCGGCCGGCGCGGCATGCAGGGCCGTCGCGGCGATCAGGGCGGAGAGGATAAGTGAACGCCGGATCATCGTTTCGAATAAAGCCTCTTGCCGTGGTCGAGCATGGATCAATAAGCTTGCGCCGTCGCGTCGCGCACGCCGGCAAGGGCGCAGTTCGTGGAACTGCTTCGCCGGTAGGGCCTATTTAGCCTATGTGACGTCAAAATGGCAGAGCCTGCATGGCGGCCGCAACACGCGGTCCCGTAGGCAAACGAGCGGAATGGAATTTTTGATATGCCGATACTCAATCGCGCCGCCGAGATGCAGGACGAAATCGCCGGCTGGCGACGGCACATCCACCAGAACCCGGAACTTCAATATGACGTGATCGAGACCGCGCGCTTCGTCGAACAGAAGCTGAAGGAGTTCGGCTGCGACGAGGTGGTGCCGGGCATCGGCCGTACCGGCGTAGTCGGCCTGATCAAGGGCCGGCTGGGCGACGGCGGCGTGGTCGGCCTGCGCGCCGACATGGACGCACTGCCGATCCGCGAGATCACCGGCAAACCCTATGCCTCGAAGAACCCTGGCAAGATGCATGCCTGCGGCCATGACGGCCACACCGCCATGCTGCTCGGCGCTGCCAAGTATCTCGCCGAGACCCGCAATTTCGCCGGCGCGGTGGCGGTCATCTTCCAACCGGCGGAGGAAGGCGGCGCCGGAGGGCTCGCCATGGTCAAAGACGGCATGATGGACCGTTTCGGCATCCAGAAGGTCTACGGCATGCACAACATGCCCGGCCTGCCGCTCGGCCATTTCGCCATCCGCCCCGGCCCGATCATGGCGGCGACGGCGGAGTTCACCATCACCGTCAAGGGACGCGGCGGCCATGCCGCGCAGCCGCACCGCACCATCGACCCGGTCGTCGTGGGAAGCCATCTTGTCGTGGCGCTGCAGACGGTGGCCTCGCGCTCGACCGACCCGGTCGATTCGGTGGTGGTGACGGTGACGAAGTTCCACGGCGGCGACGCCTATAACGTCATTCCCGAGCAAGTGGAGATCGCCGGCACGGTGCGCACCTTGCGCAAGGAGGTGGCGGCCAATACGCGTGAGCGCATGCAGGCGATCTGCGAGGGCATTGCCGCCACTTTCGCCGCCTCGATCCATTTCGACTTCGACGCCAACTATCCGGTGACCGTCAACGATCCCGAGCAGACGGTGTTCGCGGGCGACATCGCGACCACGATCGCCGGCGAGACGCAGGTGCACCGGGCGGTGCAGCCGCTAATGGGTGGCGAGGATTTCTCCTACATGCTGGAGGCCCGCCCCGGCGCCTTCATCTTCATCGGCAATGGCGAGAGCGCCAACCTCCACCACCCGGCCTACGATTTCAACGACGAGGTCATCCCCCACGGCGTGAGTTATTGGGTGAAGCTGGCGGAGACCTCGCTGGCGGCGTGAGGGCGCGGCGGTGGGGGAGCGATCCTGGTCGAGCGGCGCGGCGGCCAAGGCCGTCTCCAGCCTCAAAACATAGTATATGCAGATACTTGAGGCCGGCGTCGCCGAGGTGACGTGGCGCCGGCGACGAGGCCGCGCGCTTGTGTGAAGTCCGGAAAAGATATCCAGAACAAGGCGTTACGGTCCCCGCAAGCTGACCGGTCCGCCGCGGCATTCGCGGACGGCCATTTTCGGAGCCGTTTTCATGCCCAGAGCGCCAGTTTCCGCCGATGCGAACGGCTGTTGGCTTGACGCTGGCGTGACCCGAAATCGCCCGCGCTTGACGCCACAGGACATTCATGTCGTAACGCCCCGGAACCACCGGGGAGCTTGATGGAAACAGAGGCGGCCACATTGGACGGCGACCGCAGGCGCGACGTGCTCGGCCGGCTGGGCGGTCGGTCGATCGTGTTCGTCGGACTGATGGGTGCAGGCAAGACGGCGATCGGCCGCAGGATCGCGACACTGCTCGACCTGCCGTTCATCGACAGCGACCAGGAGATCGAGCAGGTGTCGACGATGACGATACCGGAACTGTTCGAGCGCTACGGCGAGCCGGAGTTCCGGGCCCTGGAGCAACGAGTGATCCAGCGCGTGCTGGAGAGCGGGCCGCAGGTGCTGTCGACCGGCGGGGGTGCGTTCATGAACGCGCAGACGCGCGGGCTGATCGCGGCCCAGGCCGTGTCGATCTGGCTGAAGGCCGATCTCGACGTGCTGTTCGCGCGGGTGGCCAAGAAGCAGAACCGGCCGCTGCTCAAGACCGAGGACCCGAAGGCGACGCTGGGACGGCTGATGGACGAGCGATACCCGGTCTATGCCGAGGCCAATGTGACGGTCTACACCCGCGACGAACGCAAGGAGGTGATCGTCGGCGAGGTGCTGGACGCACTGATGGGCCATCTCGGGCAAGGGCAGGCGCAATGACGGAAAATATCGAGACGGTGAAGGTCGCGCTGGGCGAGCGCGGCTACGACATATTGATCGGCTCCGGCTTGCTGGATCGAGCAGGCGCCGAGATCGCCGCCCGCCTGCCGCGCGTCCGCGCGGCAATCGTGACCGACGAGAACCTCGCCGCGCGCCATCTCGATCGCATGGCCGCCAGCCTGGAGGCGGCGGGCATCAAGGCGACGCCGGTGGTGCTGCCACCGGGCGAGAAGACCAAGAGCTTTGCCGCTTTGCAGGACGTCGTCGATCACGTGCTGGAGGCGCGGCTGGAGCGTGGCGACGTGGTCGTCGCGCTGGGCGGCGGGGTGATCGGCGACCTTTCCGGCTTCGCGGCCGGCATCGTGCGGCGCGGCATGAATTTCGTGCAGGCGCCGACCTCGCTGCTGGCGCAGGTCGATTCTTCCGTCGGCGGCAAGACCGGCATCAACACGGCGCGGGGGAAAAATCTCGTCGGCGTGTTCATGCAGCCGAAACTGGTGCTGGCCGATACCGGCGTGCTCGACACGCTGCCCAAGCGCGAATTCCGCGCCGGTTACGCCGAGGTCGCCAAATATGGGCTGATCGACCGGCCTGGCTTCTTCGCGTGGCTGGAAAAGAACTGGCGCGACGTGTTTGCCGGCGGCCCGGCGCGCACCCATGCCATCGCCGAATCCTGCCGCGCCAAGGCTGACGTGGTGGCGCGCGACGAGTTCGAGACCGGCGACCGGGCGCTGCTCAATCTCGGCCACACTTTTGGCCACGCGCTGGAGGCGGCGACCGCCTATGACGGCGCAAGGCTGGTGCATGGCGAAGGGGTGGCCATCGGCATGGCGCTGGCGCACCGGTTTTCGGCGCGCATGAACCTGGCCAGCCCGGACGACGCGGCGCGTGTCGAGGCACATCTCAAGGCCGTCGGGCTGCCCTGGCGCATCTCCGACATTCCGGGCGACATGCCGGACGCCGACGGCCTGCTCGCCTATATCGCGCAGGACAAGAAGGTGTCGCGCGGCGCACTGACCTTCATCCTGACGCATGGCGTCGGGAAGTCCTTCATCGCAAAGGACGTGCCGGCCTCCGAAGTCCTGTCCTTCCTCAAGGAGCAACTGCGGGGATGAACGAGCCGAAGCTGCTGGCCGGAATCCTGATCGGGGCGGGCGGCGCGTTCGTTCTCGTCGCGGCGTTCTGGCTTCTGCGAAAGCTGCTGGCATCGGTCGTCAGCCGGCGCGAGCCGGAGCCGCCGCCCCCGCCGGAAGAGCCTGTGGCCGCCGGGGAGGAGGCACATCGCGAAGCCGAGGCAGCCAAGCAGGACCGGGCGCGCATGGACGCGCTGCGCGACCTGCAGGAGCTGGAAGTGTCGGACGTGATGGTTCACCGCACCGACATGCGCTCGATCAATGCCGACCTGCCCGCCGATCAGATCGTGCGCGAGATCATTCAGAGCCCGCACACCCGCATGCCGCTGTGGCGCGGCTCGCTCGACAACATCGTCGGCGTCGTCCACGCCAAGGATCTTTTGCGCGCCCTCAGCGAGGCAGGCGGCGACGCCGCGCAACTCGATGTGATGAAGCTTTCGGCAAAACCCTGGTTCGTGCCGGACACCACTGCGCTTCCGGACCAGCTCAACGCCTTCCTGCGCCGAAAAAGCCATTTCGCCATCGTCGTCGACGAATATGGCGAGGTGGAAGGGCTGGTAACGCTGGAGGACATCATCGAGGTGATTGTCGGCGACATCGCCGACGAGCACGACATCGACGTGCAGGGCGTCAAGCAGGAGGCGGACGGCTCCGTGGTAGTCGACGGCTCGGTGCCGATCCGCGAGCTCAATCGTGCGCTGGGCTGGAGCCTGCCTGACGACGAGGCGGTGACGATCGCCGGGCTGGTCATCCACGAGACGCAGTCGATCCCCGAGGAAAAGCAGTCCTTTACCTTCCACGGCATGCGCTTCGTGGTGATGAAACGCGAGAAGAACCGGATCACGCGGATCAGGATCAGGGCAGCGTCGTCGCAGCTCAGTCAAGCGACGTGACCGTCGGCTGACGGGCCGTTCTCAGATCACCACAAAATCCCCGGCAGTCATGATGAAGCCGTTGTCGATATGGGCAAACAGCACACGTCCGCCCGAGCCCGAGCCGTTGCTGTCGTAATAAAGGCTGCCCGTGTCCTGATCGTAAAGGATGCGGTCGTCGGCATCCACGGCGGCGACATTGAGATTCTTGAACAGTTCGGTCGCCAGCACGCCGGTGGCGGTGAGCGCGGTGAAATAGGCGTTGTCGAGCTGGATCGTGTCGGGGCCGCCGAAATCCTTGATTGTGTCGACATTGGTGGATGCGCTCAGGGCCGAGTTGAAGACGAACGCGTCGGCACCGTTGTTGCCGTAGAGTGTGTCGTTGCCACGGTAACCTTTGAGGACGTCCGCCCCCACGCCACCGGAAATGACGTCGTTGGTCGCGTGGGAGCCAAAGAGCGAGTCGTTGTAGCTCGATCCGACCAGACGCTCCACGGATTCGTATGTGTCGCCTGCCGCATCGCCGGTATTTATCGAAGGATTGCCGAAGCTTGCGACGACGCCCTGGGTGGCCGTCGCGTAGGAGGCCGTGTCGGTGCCGGTGCCGCCCGCGAGGAAATCCGCGCCGGCGCCGCCGACGAGCGTGTCGTTGCCGGCATCGCCGAACAGGTCGTCGTTGCCGGCAAGGCCGAAGAGGCTGTCATTGCCGGAGTTGCCGTTGAGCGTGTCCGCCGACAGCCCGCCGGTGAGCGAGTCGGCCGCCGCACTACCGTTGAAGGTCCATGCCTGACCCTCGATGAAGGTGCGCAGCGTCGCCGCATTGCCACTGACGAAGAGGCTGTAGAAGTCGTTGACCGACTGGTTGAGCCCGCTGATCTCGACCAACGGATAACCGTCGGCGGTGACGATCCGATAGCCGGTGACGGTGCCGGAATTGAAAGGATACCATTCTTCGTCGTCATAGTATCCGCTCAGGCCGACTCCGACCACATCCAGATGCACACCCGATACGGAGAAGATGCCGGGCCCGTAGCTGAAGTAAGTGGAGTCTCCTGCAAAAGTCGTCTGGTTGGAGCGGGTGGTGACGCTGGTAAACAACGTCTCCGGATTGCCGGGCGAGAATTGCGTCATGGTGGGCATGGATCATCTCCCTTGCAGTTGCGGGCGGGCCACATCCAAGTAATTCCCTCGGCGGCAAGGATGAACCGGTCGGTAGTGTGACGCAAGACTGTCGATGATTGGAGATGCCGGGGTTCTCGTGCCTGGCCCAGACGCTGCGCGAGGAAGGGCTGGAGGTCGAATACAAGCGGCTGTTCTTCGGCTGCGCCACGGCGGTCGCCGGAAACGTCATAGACGCCGCAGGGCAGGGAAGCGGCGGACTGTTCGTGAGCGCTGCGTGGGCCGGGTCGGCTCAGCCCGGTTCGGCGGTGGGATCGGCCGGCGTCGAGCCGAACGGCATGGTGAAGACGGTGCCGGCGATGCCATCGGCGATTGCCGGCGAAAACTCGAGCGGCAGGCAGGCCTCGAGTGCGGCGGTGGCCGCGTCGACGAACTGCTTTCGCGCCGCCTCGTCACCCGCGACGTTGATCGCCGAGGGGCGCGGCGGGCCGATCAGCGTGCCGTCGCGCCTGAAGCTGAAGCTCAGCGTCACCGACGAATCGCCGCTGCCGGGCGGCGGCGTCCAGCACGCCTGCAACGCGGCGCCGACCTCGTCCATGGTCTTCAGCGGCTCGGCATTCGCCTGCGTCAGCGCACCGATCGCCAAAGCCCCCGCGATGGTCAGACGTGCTGCGTGGTTCCTCATGACATCCCCTCGATCCGGCCAGGTGCGCCGCGCGTCGGCGGACTGCGCACGACCTTAGCAAACCGTGTCGCCGCCCGGAACGCCAGCGTCAATTTTTGCGATGGTTACCGGCTCGGTCCGCAACGGCGCCGGCTTGCGAATGCCAAGTTCTCGGATAGCATGGCTTCGATATGGCACGACGGGCTGTTCGCTGCGGCGCTGGCTGGAGGACGGATGAATTTCCTGAGCCTGATCACGGGATCCTTCGCCATGCCGGCGGCGGAAAACCCGACGGTGGCGATGATGGACGCGGCCTACGCTCATCACCGCGTCGATGCCCGCTACATCAATTGCGAGGTGCCGCCGGAAAAACTCGGCGACGCCGTGCGTGGCGCACGCGCCATGGGCTGGGCGGGCTTCAACTGCTCGCTGCCGCACAAGGTGACTGTCATCGAGCATCTCGACGGGCTCGGCGAATCGGCGGCGATCATGCGGGCCGTCAACTGCACGGTGCTGCGCGACGGCAAGCTGATCGGCGAGAACACCGACGGAAAAGGATTTTTGAAGTCACTGCGGGAGGTTGTCGACCCGGCCGGCAGGAACGTGGTCATTTTTGGCGCCGGCGGCGCGGCGCGCGCCATCTGCGTGGAACTGGCGCTGGCCGGCGCCCGCTCGATCACGGTGGTCAACCGCGGCCGGACGCGTGGCGAGGAACTGGCAGGGCTGGTCGGTGAGCGCACGCCCGCGAACGTCGCCTATGCGCCGTGGACCACGAACTACGCGGTGCCGGAAAACACCGACATCGTCGTCAACGCCACCTCGATTGGGCTCTACCCGGACGTCGATGCGCGGCTCGACCTCGATCCGGCGTCGCTGAGGCCCGGCATGGTCGTGGCCGACATCATCCCCAACCCGCCGCGCACCCGGCTGGTGCGCGAGGCGGAGGTGCGCGGCTGCACGGTGCTCGACGGGCTCGGCATGCTGGTCAACCAGGGCGTCATCAACATCAAATACTGGACCGGCGTGGACGCCGATGCCGGCGTGATGCGGCGGCGGATCGAGCAGATTTTCGGGGTCTGACGCAGACAGGTCGGCGGACCGCTCACGCCACAGGCGCCAGCCGTCGCCGGCGGCGGTCATGCAGCACGATGGCAAGGCCGCTGCCCACCACCAGCACGATGCCGCAGAGCGCGGCCAGGTCGGGCAGGTGGCCGAAGACGACGACGCCGGAGACCACCGCCCAGACGGTGAAGCAGTAGTAGAACGGCGCCACCGCGCTGGTGGGGCCGACGCGGTAGGCCATGAAGATGAAGAAATGGCCGAAGATCAGGAAGAGGCCCGAGCCGGCGAGCAGCAGCACGTGTTGCGTGTCCGGCGCGCGCCATTGCTCGAATGCAAGATGCATGATCGCCGCTGCGATCAGCACCACGACGACCGCCGACATGGCGACGATCATGCCCGGAACATGGCCGGCGATACGGCGTCCCGCGAGATCGCGCACGGCGCACAGCACGGCGTTGGCGATCGCCAGCAGCGCGTACACGGAAATGCCCTCGCCCGATGGCCGGGCGATCATCAGCGCGCCCGCGAAGCCGGCACAGATCAGCGCCATGGCAAAGCCCGGAATCTTTTCGCCGAACACCAGCGCAGCGCCGAGCAGCACCACCAGCGGCGTGATCTGGCCGAGCGCGGTGGCGTCGGCGATCGGCATGTTGGCGAGCGCCACGACGAAGCAGAGGATGCCGCCGGTCTCGCAGAGGTTGCGCGCCAGCACGCGGCGCTCGAACATCAGCGGCAGGCTGACGCGATAGCCGAGCAGAAACAAAAGCGGCATGCCCCACAGCAAAGCGGCGATGCCGCGCATAGTCAGCACCTGGTAGGGCGGCAGAGCCTCGGTCGCCACCTTCATCATCGTGTCGTTGACGACATAGAAGCAGGTGGCCAGCACCATGAAAAGCGGGCCGCGAAACGGATGGGAAGGCAGGGACATGTTGCGAAGTCGGCTCGTACAGGTTGCGCGCCGATTTCATCGAAGTTCGGCCGACAATCAATTGGCCGGAGGCCGACCTTCCGTCGTGCCAGGCAGATGGAACCGGAGGGCGGCGATCGAGGGCAAGGCGCCGGTGCTCGTGTAACAGCCGCTGAATCCCGGGTTCCGATCCGGCGACATCGGATCGTTGCAGACCGGCGGGAACCTGCCGCCTGGTCATTCCAGAGTAGAAAATTCGCTCGGGTCTCGATCTTCAGCACAAGATCGGACCGCTACACAGGCTGTGTCCGTCCATGGCTAATTTCTACGGAACCTCCTCGCTCGACATTTTCATAGGACCAAACGAGGTCAACCATTATTACTTCGAGCCGGCCGAGCTGGCGTCGACCGATTTTGTCATCGGGGGCGCCGCCTCCGATGAGATCCATTTCTCCGGAGGCCAGCTTCTCGCATGGGGCGGCTGGAACGCCCTGACCAATGTAAGCAATGTCGAGTTCCTCTATTTCGACGATTTCGGCGACATCGTCGAAATCCCGGACAGCCTCGTCACCTCCACCCCCGGCACAGCGATCTACCGCCTGATCGTCCGCGGCGGCGGCGGATGGGACACTATCGACGCCTCCGACGTGACCTCGGCCCTGCCGATCTGGATCGAAGGCGAGGACGGCAGCGACACCATCACCGGCGGCGGCAGCGGCAGCAAATATACCGGAGGCGAGGGGGACGACACGTTCTACCTCGGTTCGGGCATCGAGGAAGCGCTCGGCGGAGACGATGACGACGACTTTTCCGGCACCGCCACCGAGATCGATGGCGACACGCTCGACGGCGGAGCGGACGACGACTGGCTGGTGATGCTCTCTGCCGGAACCTTCACGTTTTCGATGGTCGGCATCGAAAACCTGCTCCTGGTCAGCGCCGCGAACGACGTGACCATCGAAAGTCTCAAATACTCAGGCGGCAGCGACGTCACCGTCCATGTAGAGGGCGGCGCCTTCGCCGACAGCATCGACGTCGATTCGCTCGACAGCCCGTTCTACGCCGACACCTGGGAGAACTTTCTCATCGAGGCCAACGGCGGCAACGACGTCATCAGCGGCGGCAATGGCGACGACACGCTGGACGGCGGCGCCGACGTCGACAGCCTGGCTGGCGGCGACGGCAACGACACGCTGATCGGCGGCAGCCAGGGAGACATCCTGTCGGGCGGCGACGGCGACGATCTCTATGTCGGCGTCGAAAGCGGCGACCTCGTCAACGAACTCCTGACCGACGGCATAGACACGGTGCAGACTGCCCTTGCCGTCTTTACCATGCAGACCGGCATCGAGATTCTCGATTACACCGGGACAGCCGCAATGACGGCCACCGGCAATTCGAGCGGCAACACGATCGAAGGCAGCAGCAAGGGCGACACGATGTATGGCCGCGACGGCGGCGACACCCTGCACGGGCTGGGCGGCAATGACGTGCTCCGCGGCGAGAACGGCGACGACACGCTGGATGGCGGCGATGGCCGCGACACCCTGCGCGGCGGGCGGGACGAGGACACGCTCTACGGCGGCATCAAGAACGATACGCTCTACGGCGACGGCGAGAACGATACGCTCTATGGCGGCGTTGATGACGATGTACTCAACGGCGGCGCCGGCGACGATTTCCTCCAGGGCGACGGCGGCCTCGACACGCTGAACGGCGGCAGCGGCATCGACACGGCGAGCTACCTGATCCCGATTTCCGCGGTGGACGTGGATCTGGAGCGCACGGTCAACCAGGTCCAGGGCGTCCACCTCAATCAGCTTTCCAGCATCGAGAACGTCATCGGCACCTGGAACGGCGACGTCATCCGCGGCGACGCCAACGCCAATGTGCTTACGGGCGATGACGGGAACGACACGCTCGACGGTCGCGACGGCGCCGACACGCTTTACGGCGGCGACGATGACGATATTCTGCTGCCGGGCTCCGGCAACGACACAGTCAATGGCGGGGCCGGCACCGACACCGTGGACTACGCCTTTTCCGTCGCCGGCATCGTTGCGGCGCGCCCCGTGGGCACGATCGCGGCGTCCGGCGCCGACATAGGGTCCGACCTGCTCAATGGCGTCGAGATCATTATCGGCGGCAGCGGCAACGACACGCTTTCCAACTGGGCGGAAGCGCATGGCAATGCCGGCGACGACATCTTCAAGGCCGACAACAGCGTCAATGCCTTTTACGGCGGCGAAGGCAGCGACACCGTCGTCTATTCCAACGCGCTCGGCACGACCGACCTGCTCGTCGATCTGGAAGACGCGACCCTCAACCGCCAGGCGGCAGCGGGCGACACGCTCGATTCGGTCGAGAACATCACCTATCAGGGCACCGCACGCTGCGATCTCCTCGGCGACGAGAACGACAACCGGCTGGAGATTAGCGGCTCCATCAGCTCGGCGACGGGCCGCGGCGGCGACGACACGCTCGTGGCCTCGGGATACGGGGACATACTCGATGGCGGCGAAGGCTTCGACACGGCGGACTATGGCGCGGCCACCACGGGCGTTGTGATCACCCAGGTGGGAGCCGTCCTGCAGGGCAGCGGCGGTGCCAACGGCGACGGCGCGGTCAGGATGGAAGCGGTGAAGGGCTCGGCGCACGCAGACGTCATGACCGTCCTCGACACGGGCTTTACGCTGTCTGGCCTCGATGGCACGGACACGCTGACCGGCGGCAGCGGCGACGACACGCTCGAAGGCGGCGAAGGCAACGACACGCTGGAGGGCGGCGAAGACGCAGACGTGCTCGACGGCGGGGACGACTTCGACGCGATCACTTACGACAACGTGACCACGGCGCGCATCAAGCTTGCGCTCGACGGCTCCTTCGCCGCCGAGGGCGAAGCGGCCCTCGACACCGTGCTGTCCATCGAGCGTGTCACCGGAACGGATTTCGGCGATGTGCTGCGCGGCGACGCGGCCGTCAACCGGCTGATCGGCGGCAGCAGCAACGACACGCTCCAGGGCGAGGAGGCCAACGACACCCTGCTCGGCGGCACGGGAGCCGACGCACTGACGGGCGGAACCGGCGACGACGGATTCGATTATACCTCGACCGCTCACGGCGGCGACACGATCCGGGACTTTTCGGCGAGCGCCGGCAATGACGACTATTTCCGCTTCACGGGCTCGGTCTTCGGAGCATTGCCTGCCGGCTCGCTGGCGCCGAACCGCTTCCTCGCCAATACGACGGGCGTGGCGACTACGGCCGATCAGCGCTTCATCTACGAGACCGACACGGGCATCCTGCGCTACGACACGGACGGCAGCGGCGCCACCGCGGCCATCCAGATGGCGACGCTGACCGGAGCGCCGGTAGTGACGCTCGGCGATTTCGTCATTCTTTGAGGCGAAGCTGCCGCGTCATCGGGCCCGGGAACCGATTCCGGTCCACTCACCTTTTCTAAACCCCGGCGGCGCTATATCCCGCTCAGCCACAGCGGGGAGGACCGCATGAAGCCCACCGTCACACGCCGCGATGTCTTTCTAGGCAGCGCCAGCCTCGCGGCGCTTGCCGCCGGTTTTCCGCGCTGGGCGAATGCACAGGACAGCGTCACCGCCGAGCAGTTCCTCGCGCTGTCGGCGCGGCTGACCGGCGCGGAAGCGTCCAGCCTCGATGCGATCATGGCCGCAAAGCTGCTGCAGTCGATGCTGGCGACCGGGCGCGGACCCGGCCTGGTCCTGCTGTCCACCGATACTCAGGTCGATACCGGCACGGTGGCGAACGACGTGGTCGCGGCCTGGTATTCGGGCGTCGTCGATACCACGGACGGCCAGGCGGTGGCCGGCTTCACCGAGGCGCTGATGTGGAACGCCCTCGATTTCACAAAACCCTTTGCCTATTGCGGCGGCGAGACCGGCTATTGGGCAGAGCCTCCGCAAAGCTGACGAGGTTTTCCCATGGCCGATATCGAAGCGGATGTGATCGTCGTCGGCTCCGGCGTCTCCGGCGCGCTGCTCGCCGCGAAACTGTCGGCCGCCGGCGTTAAGGTAGCGGTGCTGGAGGCAGGTTCCCCGGTCGACAGGTCCGAGGCGGTGCAGCGCTATTGGGACGCGCTGATCAAGGTTCCGGAATGCCCGTATCCGGTCAGCCCCGAGGCCGACCACCCGGTCAGCGACAATCTCGACCACTGGTACCGGCAGGTAGGGCCCGAAAAATTCAAGAGCACCTATGTGAAGGTGCTTGGCGGCACCACCTGGCACTGGCTGGGCACCTGCCTGCGCTTCGTGCCCAACGATTTTCGCCTCTCCAGCACCTACGGCAGGGGTGTCGACTGGCCGATAGGCTATCAAGAACTGGAAAAATTCTATGGCGAGGCGGAGGCCGAAATCGGCGTCTCCGGCGATTCCGCCGAGTCGCTCGGCGCACCGCGCTCGTCGCGCTATCCAATGCCGGCGATCCCGCCGACCTTTCTCGACAAGGCCTACGCCAGGGCGCTGGCCGGCACCAAATACGAGGTGCGGTCGACGCCGCAGGGCCGCAACTCGGCCGAGCGCGACGACCGCCCGGCCTGCTGCGGCAATGCAAGCTGCATTCCGGTCTGTCCGGTGCAGGCGAAATACGACGCGACGGTGCATGTGACGCGGGCCAAGAAGGGCGGCGCGGCGATCCACACGGAGACGACGGCGACCAGCATCGACGTCGGTCCGGACGGTCGGATTTCCGCCATCCGCTTCAGGCGCCGCGACCGCAGCGAAGGCACGGCTGTCGGAAAAGTGTTCGTGCTGGCGGCGCATGCCATCGAGACGCCGCGCCTGCTGCTCAATTCGGCCAGCGAACAGCGGCCTGGCGGCGTCGCCAACAGTTCCGACCAGGTCGGGCGCAACCTGATGGATCATCCGACGCAGTTGAGCTGGGCGCTGGCGCCCGAGCCGCTGTGGCCCTATCGCGGGCCGCTGTCGACCTCGGGTATCGAGAACCTGCGCGACGGGGAGTTCCGCCGGGAGCGGCCGGCCTTCCGCATCGAGATCGGCAATGACGGCTGGTCGTGGCCGACCGGCGCGCCGGTGACCACGGCGGTCGAACTGGCGCAGCAAGGCCTGCGCGGCAAGGCGCTGGACGCCGCCCTTCGCGACCAGGCCTCCCGGCACGTCAGGATGGCCTCGCTGATCGAGCAACTGCCGGAACCGCAGAACCGGGTGACGCTCGATCCCGGTGAAAAGGACTTTTACGGCGTGCCGCTGCCGCGCCTCTTTTACAGCCTCGATTCCTACGTGCAGGACGGGCTGGCGGCGGCGCGCGAGGCGCATGCCGAGATTTTCGGCAAGCTCGGCGCCACGCAAATCCAGCACCGCGACGGCGCGGAAGGCGCCGGCCACATCATCGGCACGGCGCGCATGGGCGCCGATCCGAAAAGCTCCGTCGTCGACCGCGCCCTGCGCAGCCATGACCACGCCAACCTGTTCATCCTCGGCTCGACGGTGTTCCCGACCTCGGCGACCGCCAATCCGACGCTGACGATTGCCGCGCTCAGCCTGCGCGCGGCCGACGCGGTGAAGGCGGCGCTGGTGGGGTAGGTGGGCTAGTTGTGGGCGACCCGGCGCCCGCTCAGTCCGGGTGCAGCACGAATTCCAGGTAGAGATTGCGCTGCAGGATGGAATGGTTGTCGTCGGAGATGATCGACACCATGGTGGCGCCGTCGGCCCGCTGCCACACGTCCAGCCCCTCCATGTTGTCGATCTGGAAACCCATGTCGGCGGTGAGCAATACCGGCCCGTCCGCCACCTGCCCCCTGGCGATCGACTCGCCAGAAATGCGCCGCAGCCGCATTTTTACGCCGTCGGCGAGGCGGTAGCTGCGCTCGAGCAGCAGCAGGTCGCCGTCGGGCAGGAAAGCACCGTCGGTGATATCGAAGTCGCCGCTGCGCTTCACCGTGAAGACGCCCCTGTTCGGCCCCTCGATGATGGCGGCAAAGATGTTGCCCGCCTTGTCGAGGCTTTTTTCGGATACCACCACCAGCCCGCCCGCGTGCTGGCCGTGCGGATGCGCACGCGTCACCGTCTCGAAACCGCGATTCTGGCGTAGTTCGTTCTTCGGTACGAGGAAATCGAGCTGGCGGACTGGCGCCTGCATGTTGTCGGGGTCGAGGCGGAACTGGGCGATGCGGTGGTTGCGCTCGAAGCCGACGGTGGCGACGCCGTCCTTGACGTCCAGCCCCTCGGCGTCGACCAGCCATTTCTTGACGATCGGCTTGCCGGTCTCGTCGGCCATCTGCACCATGCGGAAATTATCGATGCCGGAAGGCCTGCCCTCGACGTCGCGGGCAATCGAGCCGAAGAACCAGAAGCCGGTATCGGCCACGCCGACAAAATCCTTGCCGGGCGAGGTGAAGCGGAAGGCCGACAGCGCGCCGAAATCGCGCGCGGACGAGGTCATCTCCAGCCCACCGACGAATTCCAGCGGTCCGAACAGCTTTTCGTCGCGGCCGATGTGGAAGTTTTCGATCGGCCGCGCGGTGATTTCCATGCGCTCGACGGGCGCGGGGTCGGCATGGGCTGGCGTGAATGGCGCAAGGCCGATGAGAGCCGCGAAGAAAAATGCGGTCCACGCCGCATCCCTTCGCACCCCCCTCTGTCCTGCCGGACATCTCCCCCACAAGGGGGGAGATTGGCCGGCCGTCCTGGTTTCGCCAATCACAACCTTCGCAGGAGAAGCGGCAAAGCTGAAACTGCCAATCTCCCCCCTTGTGGGGGAGATGTCCGGCAGGACAGAGGGGGGTGCGAAGGAGCGCAATACATCACGCCAAAGCATCGACTTCACGGCGCGCAGCAAGCGCATCCTCATCCCGCCCGCCGGAAACCGCCGCTGCGGCGCAGGTCGCGCGGCGTCTCCTCGCCGAACAGCGAGGCCAGTTGCTCGGTCATGGCGCCGGCAAGTTCCTCCGCATCGACGATGGTGACGGCGCGGCGATAGTAGCGCGTCACGTCGTGGCCGATGCCGATGGCGAGCAGTTCGACCGGCGAGCGGGTCTCGATGAGTTCGATCACCGCGCGCAGATGGCGTTCCAGATAATTGCCGGGGTTGACCGAGAGGGTCGAGTCGTCCACCGGCGCGCCGTCCGAAATCATCATCAGGATCTTGCGCTGCTCCGGCCGGCCGATCAGGCGGTTGTGCGCCCACAAAAGCGCCTCGCCGTCGATGTTTTCCTTGAGCAGGCCCTCGCGCATCATCAGGCCGAGATTGCGGCGGGCGCGCCGCCACGGCGTGTCGGCGCTTTTGTAGATGATGTGGCGCAGGTCGTTCAGCCGGCCGGGATTGGCCGGCTTGCCGTCCTTCAGCCATTTCTCGCGCGCCTGCCCGCCCTTCCAGGCGCGGGTGGTGAAACCGAGAATTTCGACCGAGACGCCGCAGCGCTCCAGCGTGCGGGCAAGAATGTCGGCACAGGTGGCCGCCACCGTGATCGGCCGGCCGCGCATCGAGCCCGAATTGTCGAGCACGAGGCTGACGACGGTGTCGCGGAATTTCGTGTCGCGCTCCTGCTTGAACGACAGCGGCTGCATCGGATCGATGACGACGCGCACCAGCCGCGCCGGATCCAGATAGCCCTCTTCGAGGTCGAAATCCCAGGAGCGGTTCTGCTGCGCCATCAGCCGCCGCTGCAGCCGGTTGGCCAGCCGCCCGACCACGCCCGACAGATTGGCGAGCTGCTTGTCCAGAAAGGCCCGCAGCCGGTCGAGTTCTTCCTCGTCGCACAGTTCCTCGGCGCCGATGGTCTCGTCGAAGGCGGTCGAAAAGACCTTGTAGTCGATCTCCTTCGGCAGGTTGGTGAAGGGGTTGTCCTTGCGCTTGGTCTCGCCCGGCGTCTCGGCGTCGGCCTCCTCGTCATCGGACATGTCGTCGGTGTCGGCGTCGGCGGCTTCCATCTCGCCGGCCTGCTCGTCCTCGGACGAGGCGTCGCTGTCTTCCGGCTGCGCCTGGTCACCGGCGGAATCGTCGTCGCCGCCTTCCTCGCTGTTTTCCTCGCCCTGCGGCTCGTTCTCCTCGCTCTCGGCCTCGTCGTCTTGCTGGTCGTCGCCGAGTTCTTCCGCCATGTTCATGGAGGCGAGCATGTCGCGCACCAGCCGGGCGAAAGCCTGCTGGTCGTCGAGCTTGTTGGCGAGGTCGTCCAGCGCGCCGCCGGATTTCTCCTCGACCCAGTCGCGCCATAACGACACCAGCTTCTCGCCGCTCTTCGGCACCGGCCGGCCGGTCAGCTTTTCGCGCACCATCAGCGCCAAAGCTTCCTCAAGCGGCGCTTCCGACTGCTCGCGCACGTCGGCGAGATTGGCCTTGAGATACTTGTCCTCGAGCATGTGGCCGATATTGTCGGAGACGCCCGTCATGCGGCGCGAGCCGATCGATTCCACCCGCGCCTGCTCGACCGCGTCGAACACGGCGCGCGCCTGCTTGCCTTCCGGCGCCAGCTTCAAATGCACGCGGCTGTCGTGGCAGGCGCGCTTCAGCGCCATCGAATCGCCCAGCCCGCGCGTCACCGCGACGTCGGTCATGGTCGGCTTCTTCGGCAGTTCGGGCAGTCTGGCGCGGTTGCCGGCCAGCGCCGGGCGGTCCTTGGCGAAGCCGACCTCCAGCTCGCGGTCGCCGGAGATGGCGCGCATGCACACCGTCACCGAGCGCTTGAACAGGTCGGTGTCCGCGCCGTTCTTCGGCTTCGAGCGGGTGTTGTCGCCGGGGCCTGCCAAGAGAACCTCTTTATCCTAATCCAGCGACACGACGGTCGCGCCGTTGCGAGCAACATAGGCGTTTTGCAGAACATACAGGTGGTGCGGCCCGCACGCACTCGTGAATTCGTCAAGCTTGGGCGGCCGCACCGTCCTGGTCGTCACCCTGCGCCCGACGGTCCAGGTCAGGATCTTCGGTCGCGCGTCGACGCAATAGGCATAGGCGCAGCGGGTCACGTATTCGTCCGGCCTTGCCGAGCAGGAGGCACCGTTGCGGGCCAGCATGTCCACCACCCAGCCACGCTCCTTGACGTCGTAGCCGCGCTGGAAGAAGCCCGGCTGGGTCGTGCTGAGCAGGTAGTCGCCATTCGCCGCGGGGTAATAGCTGGTGCAGCCGCAGGCCAGCAGGCCGATGAGGCTCCAGCCGAGTCGCTTCACCGAAAAATCCCAATCGACTTGGCACCCGGTTCACCAAGCCTTCCGAGTGGATTGTCGTCAAGGCGTTGCATGACTTCAATCCGCATCCTTCAGATCGTCGATAGAAATATCCTGATACGTGCCTGGAATAGCTATCGGCTCCAAGCGGAGCCATTCTCCATGAAAGCCGACGATACGCACCATATAGAGCTCGCTCAGGGTATATTGACCGTCAACGGAGAATAAGTTCTGCAGAATCTCTAAGTGAGGCAAATACGGATCCTGATTGTATTGCTTGATCTCCAGGCCGTCCTTGCTGGATTTCGTTACAATTCCCCTTACATCATCTCTATTTTCGTCCAATCGAACATCAAGTGACACCACAGCCTTCGAAAGATCTTTGACGAAAGGGTAGGATTTGGCTTTCAGAAAAGCTTGAAGGTTACGAAAGTTGTTTTCCGTGATCTCACCATGAATTCGCGGAATCAATTGACCATCAGCCGCAGCCAGCCGGGTTGCAGCGAAAAAAATTACGCCCGCAAGGAGGCTGCTGCGGCCAAAGTTCAACTCAACACCACGTTCGCCGCGCTCTCCGGCAGTTCCTGGCCGAACGAGCGCTGGTAGAACTCGGCGACGATAGGCCGCTCAAGCTCGTCGCACTTGTTCAAAAAGGTCAGCCGGAAGGCCCAGCCGATATCAGCGAAGATTTCGGCGTTCTCGGCCCAGGTGATGACGGTACGCGGGCTCATGACGGTCGACAGGTCGCCGTTCATGAAGGCCGAGCGGGTCATGTCGGCGACCCGCACCATCTTGTTGACGATGTCCTTGCCCTTGGCGTCGCGATAATGCTTGGCCTTGGCAAGCACGATCGCCACCTCATTGTCGTGCGGCAGATAGTTCAGCGTGGTGACGATCGACCAGCGGTCCATCTGCGCCTGGTTGATCTGCTGCGTGCCGTGGTAGAGGCCGGTGGTGTCGCCGAGGCCGACCGTGTTTGCGGTGGCGAACAGGCGGAAGGCGGGGTGCGGACGGATGACGCGGCTCTGGTCGAGCAGCGTCAGGCGGCCCGAACTTTCCAGCACGCGCTGGATGACGAACATCACGTCCGGCCGGCCGGCATCATATTCGTCGAAGCACAGCGCGACATTGTGCTGGTAGGCCCAGGGCAAAATGCCGTCGCGGAATTCGGTGACCTGCTTGCCGTCCTGCAGCACGATGGCGTCCTTGCCGACCAGGTCGATGCGGCTGACATGGCTGTCGAGGTTGACGCGCACGCATGGCCAGTTGAGGCGGGCCGCCACCTGCTCGATATGGGTCGACTTGCCGGTGCCGTGATATCCCGAAACCATGACGCGGCGGTTGAAGGCGAAGCCGGAAAGGATCGCCAGCGTCGTCTGCTTGTCGAACAGGTAGTCCGGGTCGAGATCGGGTACGTGTTCGCTGGCCGTCGAGTAGGCCGGCACGACCATCTTGGAATCGAAGCCGAACTTGTCCTTCACCGAGACGGTGGTATCCGGCAGGTTTGTTATGTCTCGATCGACCTTATTCATAACGTCTCCAAGGGCGAAGCAGGCTTCGCCGGCATAAAATTCGTCCGCGCGGTCTTAAGACCTTTTCCCGCCGGATGAAAGTTGGAAATAGGTCCGGCAAGCGACCTTGTCGCGTCTGGCCTAAAGGAAGGCTGCGGCCGAAAAATCCGTCAGGGCGTGGCGAAATGGTGATTTCGAGAACCGGAGCGGAGCGTACGTTTAGTATGTGAGCACCGGAAGCGGAGAAATCGCCATTTTTGCAGCCCGCCCTCACGGCTTTGTTCAGCAGCGGCCTGCCTGCTTGAGCATCTTGTACGCCTGTATCACCTCGCGGAACCGGTCTTCCGACCCCCGGTCGCCGCCATTGGCGTCCGGGTGATGGCGTTTCACAAGCTGCTTGTAGCGGGACTTGATCGCCTGGGCGTTGGCATTGGCGTCGAGCCCGAGTGTCTCCAGCGCCTTGGCTTCCAGCGGCCGGGCCAGGCTTTCGGCGCGGGGCGCCTCGGCGCGCTGCTGCGAGAACAGGTTGAACGGGTCGCGAACGTTCTTGTAGTAGCCCGCCCGGCCCGAGCGTTTTTGCGAAAAATCCGGCGCGAAGCGGGCGCTGCCGTTGGAGGCGACGGTCCAGGTCGGGCGGTGTCCGGTCAGCGCCTCCTTCTGGAAGCGGGCGATCTCGGCAGCCGGCGCGCCGGCGAAATAGTTGAAGCCCTTGTTGTATTCGCGCACATGGTCGAAGCAGAAGCGGAAATATTCGCCCTCGCGCAGCCGGCCGACTGGCGCACGGTGGGTTCCCGCCTCTTTGCAGCCGTCCCACTGGCATGACGGCGCGGCCGCCTTCGCCTCGGCCATCGGGTCGGGGCGCACGCGGATCTTCTCGAAATATTTCGAAAACGTGCTCATCCGGTCTGTTATGGTGCGTTCGCAGGTGCGAAACAAGAATTGACATTTCGGGAAGGATCGCCCTAACCGCTGAATCGCGGTTTAATTTTGGCCTTCGCCGCCCCTCGGCGTGCGCTGGCCAGGCGCCTGGAGCCTACATAATGTCCCTGCAGTCCGAAATCGAGGCCAAGCTGACCGAAACCTTCGCGCCGGAACGGCTGGAGGTCATCAACGAGAGCCACCAGCATGCCGGCCATCACCACGTCGAGTCGGGTCACCACGCCACATTCGACGGCACCGGCGAGACGCATTTTCGCGTGCGCATCGTGTCCGCCGCCTTCGCCGGCAAGAGCCGGGTCGAGCGCCACCGCGCCGTCAACCATCTGCTCTCCGGCGAGTTGAAGCGCGGCGTGCACGCGCTCGCCATCGAGCCGGCGGCCCCCGGCGAAAAGACACGGTGGTAAAAGCATTTCACGTCCGGAACCGCCGCGATGGCGGTGGAACCGCCCCGGCGCCATCGCCTTCCGCGGAACGATGCGATAGCGTGCCGGCAAACATCGTCGGGGGCCGCACCATTGAGTTCTCTCCTGCTGGGCGGGATCGTCTTCGTCTGCGTGATCGGGGCGGCGCTGGCCGGCGGCTGGCTGCGGGACAAGCTTCCCACCCATCATCTCAGCTCCGATTCCAAGGATGCGATCCGGCTCTCCACCGCCATCATCGGAACGCTGACGGCGCTGGCGCTCGGCCTGCTGATCGCCTCGGCCAAGAACGCCTATGACGACGCCGAGAACGAGCTGAGGACCTCGGCGGCCCGCATCGTGCTGCTCGACCGGGTGATGGTGCATTACGGCCCGGAAACCCGGCCCGCCCGCCAGGAACTGCGCCGGCTCGTCGAGAAACGGCTGGGGCAGAGCTGGACGGTCCGCGATGCCGGCAGCGATCCGATCGACATCATCGGCGACAGTACCGGCGTGGAGAGCGTGCAGGATGCGCTGCGCGCGCTGGTCCCCGCCAACGACGGGCAGCGCTGGCTGAAAGATCGTGCGCTCGGCGTCAGCGGTGAGGTGGCGGAGGCGCATTGGCTGCTGGTGGAATCCGAGACCGAGGGCCTGCCGGGCGCCTTCGTCATCGTGCTGGTTTTCTGGCTGGCGCTGCTGTTCGTGTCTTTCGGCCTGCTGGCGCCCGGCAACTCGACCGTGCTGACGACGCTGTTGCTCTGCGGGCTGTCGGTCGCCGGCGCGGTGTTCGTCATCGCCGACATGGACCAGCCCTATCAGGGCCTGATCTACATTTCAGATGCGCCGCTGCGCGAGGCGTTGTCGCAGCTCGGGAAAAGCTGATCCTCGCGTGTCGTCGAGACCGAGGAATCGACGCCGCGCTCGTTTACGCCCGCACGTGCGGCGTCGGTCCTATGCAGCCGGCAGGATCGGGGTCTTGCGGCGCTGCAACAGCACAAGGCCGCCGATGACGATGAGCGCGGCGCCCAGAACGGTCGTCAGGCCGGGGATGTCGCCGAAAAAGACGTAGCCGATCACCGCCGCGCCGAGCAGCTCCACATAAAGCAGCGGCGCCAGCGTCGAGGCGTCGGCCAGCCGGAAGGCATAGATGGTCAATGCGTGGCTGACGGTGGACAACAACCCGATCAGGAAGAACAGCAGCAGATCGGCGGGCGGTGGCGCCTGCCAGAAGACGATTCCCTGCGGGACGAGCAACAGCATGCCGATAACACATTGGAACGCCAGCATCTTCAACACTTCACTGCCTTGCGCAGCCTGGCGGCTGGCGATCATGTAGAAGGCGAAGAAGACGCCGGAGCCGAGAGCCAGCAGGATGCCGGGCTCGAGCGCGCCGCCCGGCTGAAGGATCACCATGGAGCCGGCAAAACCGAGCACCAGGCTGATGCCTTTCCTGGCCGTCATGCGCTCCTTGAGGATGAGCATGGACAGGATGACGGCGACGATCGGCGCGACGAAATAGGCGCTGATCGCGGTCGCCAGCGGGATACGGGCGATCGCCAGGAAATACAGCGTCATTGCGCCGATGATGAAGACGGTGCGCAGCAGATTGGCGCCGATCTGCTCCCCGGGGAAGATCTTGCGCCCATGCACGGCGAAGGCGATGGGCAGCACGATCACCGATGCGATCGCATACCGCGCCGAGCTGATGAACAGCGGCGAATAGGTGCCCGACAGGTGCTTCGCCAGCCCGTCGACCATCTGGATGGTCAGGACGCCGACGATCATCAGCACGATGCCCTTCGTCGTTTCCGATGTCGAGTGTGTAGCGGTGATTGATGTGGCCATGAAGCTGCGGTTCCCGCGAGACGTCCGATCGCCGAAACCGGACGGTCTGCCTCGGCGGCTTTCCAGCATCTTGCGAGACGCGACGATAGCGCCACGCTTGCGGGCATCGACCAGCCAACGCAACGCTGAACGTGATGCGTCTGGTTACCGGGCCGGCTTCGTCGCGATCCAGATGACGTGACGCGCGCCGCGCTTGCCGCGTGCCCGCGTTGCGACCTCTTCCACCGAAAATCCGGCCTGACGCAGCCGCCGGGTGAAGCCGGCGTCCGGCCCCGACGACCACACCGAAAGCACGCCGCCCGGCTTCAGCGCCGCATGGGCGGAAGCAAGTCCGGAAAGATCGTAGAGCGCGTCGTTGCCCTGCCGGGTCAGCCCTTCCGGCCCGTTGTCGACGTCGAGCAGGATGGCATCCCAGAAACCCTTGCCGGACCGGATGAGGTCTCCGACGTCGCCCTCATGGATGACGACGCGCGGATCGTCGAGGCAGCCGCAAAACACCGGCGCCATCGGCCCGCGCGCCCAGGCAACCACGGCTGGCACGAGTTCCGCGACCGTGACGCTTGCATCATCGCCGAGCTGGGCAAGGGCGGCGCGCAGCGTAAATCCCATGCCCAGCCCGCCGATCAGGATCTTCTGCGTCGGCCGCCCGCGGATGCGTTTGCAGGAAAATTTCGCCAACGCCTCTTCCGAGCCGGAAAGACGGCTGTTCATCAGCTCGTTGGCGCCGAGCATGATCGAGAATTCTGATCCGCGCTGTTTCAGCCGCAGCTCGCCGCCACCGGGGACCGGCGCCCTGTCGAGCTGGATCCAGGGGATCAAGCGAGGACCGCCGGCTGGCTCCAGCGGGCTGCGATCAGCCTGTAAGGGATCAGAGCGAAGACGGCGATGATCAGTTTTACCGTCAGGTCGCCCAACGCCCAGGAAATCCAGCGCGCCGCTTCCGCCGGCAGCACGCCGAGCAGGGGAGCGGTCTCCAGCGCAAACGCGTCGCTCGGGCCGACAAAGGCGAAAGCCGCGGCGAAGGCGATGGAGAAAAAGACCATCGTATCGACGACCGAGCCGGCCAGCGTGCCGAAGATCGGCGCGCGCCACCAGCTCTGCCGGCGCAGCCAGTTGAAGACGGTGACATCGAGCAACTGCGCGGTGAGGAAGGCCGTGCCCGAGGCGATGGCGATGCGCACCAGCCGACCCGCGGCGGTATCGAACTCGATCAAACCCAGGCGATAGAGCAGCGGCGGCACGAGGATCGAGCAGGTCACCGCCGCCACGAAGCCGACAAAGACAACGCGGCGCGCGAAGGAAGGGCCGTGGCGGCGGTTGGCGAGGTCGGTGACGAGGAAGGCGACCGGATAGGTGAACGCTCCCCAGGTCAGGATGTCGGCCAGCGACAGGCTGCCAAGTGAACCCTGAACGGGAAACTGCACGAGGATATTGGAGGCGACGACGACGAGCGCCATCGCGACGACAAAAGGCAGATAGGTTCTGAAGGTCATTTTTTTATCCTGGGTGATGGAACCAGTGGTCAAAACAAAGGAGCCCGCCGTCTGGGACGCCGGGCTCCGGTGAGGCGGTCGTCCCCCGCCGCAAAAATTCAGGCGGCGGCCTGCTCGGCGACCTTCTTGGCGATCTGCTTCTTGAGCAGACGGGCGCGCTGCGAAAGCTCGGCCACGTCGGCCTTGGCCAGGAAGGCGTCGAGGCCGCCGCGGTGCTCGACCGAACGCAGCGCGTTGGCGGAGATGCGCAGGCGCACGTTCTGGTTCAGCGCTTCCGAGATCAGCGTGACGCTGACCAGGTTCGGCAGGAACCGGCGGCGGGTCTTGTTGTTGGCGTGGCTGACATTGTTGCCGGTGAGCACGGCCTTGCCGGTCAGTTCGCAAGCACGGGACATTTTTGTAACCTTCGGTTCTCGTATCGGGCCAACAGATCGTCTTCGCCAGCTATGGCGCGCGGTCTTCGGGCGGCCTCTTGGAAAAGTCGGCGTTCCATAGTGGCATTTCGCCGATGCGTCAAGCCGCGACGCAGTTGCCAAAAGCCTCCGAAGGGAACACTGTGGAGGCGGCATAGCACCGGTGAAGGCAAGAGCGCCAGCCTGGCCGCCTGCCTGCCGATCGGGACGGAAACCATCGCATGCTGTCGACCACGAGCCACAATGCCCGCATCTGCCGCGGCTGCTGGGACCAGATGCACATGCCGATCCCCATCCGGGGACCGCTGGCGGTGCCGTTCCAGGCGTTCGGCATCACCCGCAGCAAGATGAACCCCAACATCTGCACGATCTGCGAGCGCGCCTTCACCTTCGTCAAGAAACAGCGGCATATCTCGGCCACCGCCTCGATCCTGTTCGCCGACATCCGCGGTTACACGCTTCTGTCGGAGCGGCTCGACCCGATCGTGCTCAGCGAGATCGTCAGCACTTTCCAGGACGAATGCGCGAAAGCCATCTGGGAGCATGACGGCATCGTCAACAAGCAGATGGGCGACGGGCTGATGGCGATCTTCAATTTTCCGATCAAGAACGAGCGCCATGCGGCGGCCGCCATCCGGGCGGCGATCGAAGTGCAGCGGCGCTGCGGCCAGGCGCTGGAGAAACTGGCGGCGCGCGGCATCGACACTGCGGCCGAGGCGCTGGGCGTCGGGGTCGGCGTCCACACCGGCCAGGTCGAGATCGGCGAGTTTTCGACCTTCCGCAGCGACTTCACCGCGATTGGCGGCGCGGTCAATTTGACGGCGCGGCTGGAATCGCAGGCGGCGGCCGGCGAGATCCTCGTGTCGGCCGAGGCTGCCGCTCAGGCGCCGGAACTCGTGACAGGAGCGGTGATGCGCGACCTGTCGCTGAAGGGCATCAACCAGCCCGTCCCGGCGCATGTGCTGACTGTGCATTGACAGGAGCCGCCTTCACATTGCTGCCGGATTCTTCGCTTTCCTGATCGGTATGATCGACAAGATGCAGGAAGCCGTTTGCGCGGCGGGGCGAATGGGGCGGAGGGCCGGGCTGGCGGTGCTCGCGCTCTCCCTCGGCATGACGGGTGCTGCGCCAGCCCGCGCCGAGGTCGAGACCTTCAAGGGCGAATACACCGTTTCCTTCTTGGGCTTCACCATTGCCCGCTCGACCTTCGAAAGCCGCTTCGAGGGCGAAAAGTTCTCGGTGGAAGGGTCGGTATCGAGCGCTGGCATTGCCGAGATTTTCGACAGCACCAAGGGCAAGGGCTCCGCCTCCGGGGGCTTTGCCGGCGACCGCACCCAGCCCAGCGCCTTCCGCATGGATTACAGCGAGGGCAAGCGCAAGCAGATGACGGCGCTGAAGTTCCGCGGCGGCACGGTGGTGAGCACCGAAAACCTGCCGCCGCTGAAGAAACGCAAGAACTGGGTGCCGGTAAGATCCGGCGACCTGAAGGGCGTCACCGATCCGCTTTCGGCCGGCATCGTCAAGGCGGCAAGCCCGGACAAGGTGTGCGGCCGCACCATAAAACTCTTCGATGGCGAGTTCCGCATGGACGCGACGCTGCATCCCGCGCCGAATTCGGAAGCGGCGAAAGCCTATGGCGACGATGTCGTCACCTGCCGCGTCACGGTCAAGCCGGTCTCTGGTTACCGCAAGGGCCGGAAGTCGCTGGACTATCTGGAGAAGCAGAGCAGGATCATGATCGCGTTTGCGCCGTTGGGCTCGACCGGCGTATATGCGCCGGTCCACGCGACCGTCGGCACCGAGATTGGCACGGTGACGGTACGGGCAAAGAGAATCGACACGAAGAAATAGCGGGACGCGCCCGCGCCGGAGTTTTTGAATGGCACGGGCAACGCTGATCGGTTTCACCGCAGTGGCGATGTGGGCGCTGCTGGCGTTGCTCACCGACGCGTCGGGACAAGTGCCGCCGTTCCTGCTGTCGGCGATCACCTTCGCCATCGGCACGGCGGTCGGGCTCGCCGCCCGGCTGTTCGGGCCAAAACCGGCGCCGGTGAAAATCCCGCCGGTCGTCTGGCTGATCGGCATAGGCGGGCTGTTCGGCTACCACTTTTTCTATTTCACCGCTTTGCGCAACGCGCCGGCGGTGGAGGCGAGCCTCATCGCCTATCTCTGGCCGTTGCTGATCGTCGTCGGCTCGGCACTGATGCCGGGCGAGCGCTTGCGCTGGAACCATGTGGCCGGAGCGGTGCTAGGGCTGCTCGGAACCGTTCTGATCGTCACCAAGGGCGGCGGACTATCCTTCGAGAGCCGCTACACCTTCGGTTATGCCATGGCCGCCGTCTGCGCGGTGCTGTGGTCGAGCTATTCGCTGTTGTCGCGGCGTTTCGCCGAAGTGCCGACCAGCATCGTCACCTGGTTCTGCGCGGCCACTTCCATCCTGTCGCTGATCTGCCACCTTGCGCTGGAAGAGACCGTGCTGCCGTCCGGCGCCGGCGAGTGGCTGGCGGTGCTCGGCCTCGGCCTGATGCCGGTGGGTGCGGCCTTCTACGCCTGGGATTATGGCGTCAAGCGCGGCAACATCCAGGTGCTGGGCGCGGCGAGCTATGCCGCGCCGCTGCTGTCGACGCTCGTGCTGATCGCCACCGGCTTCGCCGAGCCCACCTGGAATGTGATCGGTGCCTGCCTGCTGATATCAGTCGGCGCGGTGCTGGCGGCGCGGCCGAACCTGTTTTCGGCAAGGCAGACGGCTGAGGGCGAGGCCGGCGCATGATGCCGTTCGACGGCGGGGTAGAGAGTCCCGGCAACGCCACCTTCATCTTCTCCTGCGGTGCTGCGCTGCTCTACGGCACCATGGCGGCCGCGCCGCCGCGTTTCGTCGCATCGCTCGTCAAGACGCTGGCCGTGGCGCTGCTGGCGGTGCTGGCCGCCATGCAGGGCGGACACTGGCTTCTGGTTCTGGCGCTGGCGCTGAGCGCCGCCGGCGATCTTTTTCTCTCGCGCCCGGGCGAAAAGGCGTTCCTAGCCGGGCTGGCCAGCTTTCTCGCCGCGCATATCGCTTACATCGTGCTGTTCGCGACGATCGGCGGCGGGTTCGCTCTGCTTGCCGCCCAGCCATGGCGCGGTGCAGCGGCGGCGGTTCTCACCGTCTACGGGCTGGTCATGCTCGTGCTGCTGTGGCGGCGGATCGGGCCGGAACTGCGCCTGCCGGTGGCGGTCTACATCGTCGCCATCCTCGGCATGGGCATTTCCGCGCTGACCCTCGACGCGCCGCTCGTGATTTTTGGCGCGCTGCTGTTCATCGTCTCGGACACGCTGCTGGCCGGCGAAAAATTCCTGCTACCGGCGATCTCGCGCTACCGCGACCGGATGCGCTATGCAGTGTGGGGCACGTATTATCTCGGCCAACTGGCGATCACGCTTGGGCTGATCCGGTTCTGAAGGGCGCACCCCTCACTCCGGCTCCCAGCCGTCCGGCGCGAGCTCGAACGACGAAAACGCGAACCCCGGCGCGACCGTGCAGCCGACCAGCGTCCAGTCGCCGAGGCTGCGGGCGGTCTGCCAGGCATCCGCCGGAACGATTGCCTGTGGACGCTCGCCGGCCGGCAGATCGGCGCCGAGGCGGTGCGAACGACGCCCGCCGACCCCGTCGAAAATCGTCAGCTCCAGCGGTGCACCCGCATAAAAATGCCAGACTTCGACCGCGTCGCGCACCTTATGCCATGCCGAGACATCAGCGCGCTCCAGCAGGAAATAGATCGCCGTCGAATGGCCCCGGCCGCCCGCGGCCGGCGCATCGCGAAACGTCTCGGCATACCACCCGCCTTCCGGGTGGCGCTTCATGCCGAGCAGTTCGATGATCGCCGCCGCCGTCGGGGCTGCTGGGTCCTGGAGTGGCGCGATCAGATCGGACATGGTCAGAAATTGTCCTTGCGCTTGCGGATTTCGGCAAAGACCGCCTCGTCCGAGGCGTTTTCCATGCCGAGGTTCCGGCGTATTTTCGGATCGTGCGGGCGCAGGAACGGATTGGTCTCCAGTTCGCGGCCGATCGTCGTCGGCAGCGTCGGCATGCCGTCGGCGCGCAACCGGTCGATCTCGGAGGCGCACTCCTGCAACGCCTTGTTGTCCGGATCCACGCTCAGCGCGAAGCGGGCGTTGGATTGCGTGTATTCGTGGCCGCAATAGACGGCTGTTTCGGGCGGCAGGGCCGACAGCGTTTTCAGCGATTGCCACATCTGTGCTGGCGTGCCTTCGAGCAGCCGGCCGCAGCCCAGCGAAAACAGCGTGTCGGCGGCAAACAGCACCTTGGAAACCGGGAAATGGTAGGAGACGTGGCCGAGCGTGTGGCCCGGCGTGAAGATCACCCGCACCTCCTCGCCGCCGAACCTGAAGGTCGAGCCGCCGTCGACCGTCTCGTCGATGCCCGGAATCTGCGTCTGCTCCTTCGCCGGGCCGACGATCTTCAGGCCGAAACGTTCCTTCAGCGCCAGATTGGCCTCGACATGGTCGGGATGGTGGTGCGTGGTCAGGATCAGCGTCGGCGTCCAGCCGGTGCGCTCGACGGCGTCGAGGATCGGCTTTTCCTCCGGCGCGTCGATCAGCGCCGTCTCGCCGGTCTCGCGGTCGCGGATGAGCACGCCGAAATTGTCGGTGCGGCACATGAACTGGTCGATGTCGATCGTCATCAAGGCTTCTCCTTTTCGGCGAGATAGATAGAGCGGCGCACCGCCGGTGTCATCCCGCAGCGAGAGCGTGTCGCGCCCAATCGGGCTCATTCTGCCGGGAATGGTTTGGGCCAAGGTCGAGGGCTTTGTCGCAGGCCGGGCTGGTGGCCCGGACAAGACGAAGCCCGATGGATTTGGCCCAAACCGGCCCGGCCCTCCGGGTTTCCGTTTGGCGGGCGCCCACTTTGTCGGATGGACTTGGCCGTGCCACCAGCACGACCCGCGCCATCCTCCGCGTGGATCGCCTCGCCAAACGAGAAACAGAATGAACCCGATTGGGCGCGACACGCTCTGTGTCCATGTTGAACTCCTCATGCGACGCCGCTACCGTCGCGGCCCATGAATTCCGACATTGTCGATCTCCGCTCCTTCTACGCTTCGCCGCTCGGCCAGGCGGCGGAGCGTTCCATCACCTTCGCGCTGTCGGCGATCTGGTCGAACCTGCCCAACGAGCGACTGGTCGGGCTGGGCTACGCGCTGCCCTGGCTCGAGCGGTTCGGCGCCGATGCGGAGCGCGTCTTCGCCTTCATGCCGGGCACGCAAGGGGCGGTGCGCTGGCCGCAGGACGGTCCGTCGTCGACGGCGCTGGTGTTCGACGAGGAACTGCCGCTAGTCGACGCGTCGATCGACCGGATGATCCTGGTGCATTCGCTGGAGCACGCGGAAAACCCGCGCGAGACGCTGAAGGAGATCTGGCGCGTGCTGTCGCCGGCCGGGCGAGTCGTAATCGTCGTGCCGAACCGTCGCGGCGTGTGGGCGCGCTTCGAGCATACGCCCTTCGGCACCGGCCGACCTTTCTCGCGAGGGCAAATCACCGAACTGTTGCGGGATGCCAATTTCACGCCGTCGGCCTCTTCCGACGCGCTGTACTTCCCGCCGTCGCGGCGCGGCTTCATGATGCGGCTGCAGCCCATGCTGGAGCGCACGGGCCGGCGCTTCTGGCCGATCTTCTCCGGCGTCATAATCGTCGAGGCGCAGAAGCGACTCTATCAGGGCTTGCCGGTCGCCAAGCGGGCATCCCGCCGAGTCTTCGTGCCGGTGCTCAACCCGCAGGGGGCGACCAGGGGTTAGCCGGGCAAGACCGCCCGCGTTCCGCCATGTTCGTGGTCTCGTCTAGGAGCCTCCTCGCGGGGTTCGGTCATGCTGTCCTTGCTCGGCCTGTTGTTCTGCCTTGGCTGCGAACCGATGCCGGTCGCGGCGGAGATGCCGGTGGATGTCGAACTGGTGCTGGCGGTCGACGTGTCGCGCTCGATGGATGTTGAGGAATTCGCCCTGCAGCGCGCCGGCTACGTCGAGGCGATCCGTCATCCCGCCTTTGTCGCCGCCGTGCGCGCCGGCCGGCGTGGCCGGATCGCTATCACCTATTTCGAATGGGCGGGCACCGTGCGCGAGGAATCGCTTGTTGCGTGGCACATCGTCGACGGGCCGGAAAGCGCCGTGGCTTTTGCCTCCGTGCTCGCCGAGCGGCCGTTCGGCGGCTATCTCGGCACGTCGATCTCCGGGGCGCTGGATTTCGCGACGGGACTGTTCGACAGCGATACGGCCGACGGCACGCGGCGCGTCATCGACGTCTCGGGAGACGGACCGAACAATACCGGCCTGCCGGTAACCGCCGCGCGCGACCGCGCCGTGGCGGCGGGCGTCGTGGTGAACGGCCTGCCCATCCTGATCCGGCCGTCCTTCACGCTCCCTGACCTCGACCGCTATTATGCCGAATGCGTCATCGGCGGGCCGGGCTCGTTCGTGCTGCCGATACGGTCGGCCGACGAGTTCGCCACGGCGATCCGCCGCAAGCTGATCCTGGAGGTGAGCGGAGCGGCGCCGCCGGCCCGCACGCTGGCCTCCACAGACGAGCCGGTCGACTGCCTCCGAGGCGAGCGCGACCGCAGGTTCTATTCCGATCCGTATTTTCCGGAACTGGACCGGTAGAGCTGTCGCTATCCGCGCGGATCGCGAGTGTCCGCATCCAGCCAGTGGCCGACGAAATACTGCAACTGCCGTTGCCACCACGGCCAGTCATGGCTGACGTCGGTGCCCCAATAGTCGACCCAGGCCGGGATATCTTTTTCGCGCAGCACCTGTTCGAGCTCGCGCGTCTCGGCCAGCATGCGCTCTTCCCAGGCGCCCTGGCCGCAGCAGAAGATCAGTCGGATCGCGCGCAGCCGTGCCAGCACAGCGCCATCGTTCAGGCCGGGCAGATAATCGAGCGGGGAGTTGAAATAGATGCCGCCGTCCAGCGCCGGACCGAAGAAGTCGCGGGTCGAATAGACGCCGGAAAGCGCGATCGCGCCCGAAACCAGTTCGGGATAGTGGAAGACAAAATTCGAGGCGTGGAAGGCGCCCATCGAGCAGCCGGCCATGATCGGCCTGAGCTGCTTTCCCGCGTTAGAGGTTTTTGCCTCTTCGGCGATCTGCGGAAAAACCTCGTCGCGGACGTAGCGGAAATACTCGTCGTGGCGGCCGATGCGGGCCTGGAGATCGGGTTCGGTCGAGAAAAAGGTCTCCCAGTCGATGCCGTCCAGCGTCCAGAGCTGGATGCGGCCCGCCTCGATGAATTCCGACAGGGCGGCGACGCCACCGGAATCCTCGAACTGGAAAAAACGTCCCTTCGACGTCGGGAACACCACCATCGGGCGGCCGGCATGGCCGTAGCGCTTGTGCTCCATCGGCCGGTCGAGATAGCGGCTGTCGATGCTGTGGTAGGAGATGCGCATCGGTTACGCCTCTTCCGCGTGGATGAAGTCGATCGCCTCGCGAACCTCGGCAAGGTCTTTCGAGCGGAGCTGATAGGCGTAGTTTCCCATGGCGCGGCTGAACACGTCCTCGATGGCGTTGTGGCGGACGATCTTGCCGCCATGGGCGGCTAGCACGGCCCGATGATCGTGGCGATAGCGGATGTGGCGCTTGCGGCTGGCATAGGCGGTGAAATATTTGCCCGCGAACGGCCCGCGGCGGCGATCGTTGACCACCATTTCGGCCCATTCGGCATAGACGTCGATGTCGTAGGTGAAGTTGATCGCGTCGGTCATCCAGGCGCCGGGCGGCCGCATGTTGACCTCCAGCGCAATCGCCCGGCCGTCCCTGGTCTGGAACAGCTCCAGGTGGAAAAAGCGCTCGCGCGCGTCAAAGGCCTTCAGGATTTTGCGGCCCGCCGCCTCGATCGCCGGGTCGATCTCGGGATAGCAGACATAGCTCAGGTGCCGGTCCTTGTTGACCACCTCCATGACGCTATGGTCGTAGCGGGTGCTGGCGGCCAGCACCACTTCGCCGTCGCGGTTGGCGAGCCCGTCATAGGTGACGACCAGCCCGTCGATGAACTGCTCCATGACGAAGCTGACGTCCTCCGGCCGGTCGCGGAAGAAGGCGTCGAGCTCTTTCGCGTTGGAGATCTTGAAGGTGTTGCTGGCCCCGGACCCCGAATCCGGCTTGACCACCACCGGATAACCGACGCGACGGATGAAGGTCAGCGCGCCGGCGCGGTCGGAGCACTTTCGCTGCGGGATGGTGTCGACGCCGCTCTTTCTGAAGAACGCCCGCATGCGCGACTTCTTCTTCAAATTCTTCACGAAGTCGAGTTTCGTGCCAAAAATGTTGAAGTCGGTGCGGATGCTGGCCTCCAGCTCCAGCCAGTGCTCGTTGAGCGATTCGAAACGGTCGATGCGGCCCCATTTGTGGATGAAATGGCCCATGGCGCGCAGCACCAGGTCGTAATTCTCCATGTCGGCGACGCGGTAATATTCCGACAGGGCCGATCGCAGCAGCGGATCGAGATCGTCATAGGCCGCATCGCCAATACCCAGCACCGTGGCGCCGGCCTTTTTCAGCCGGTCGCAGAAATCGCGACCCGTCGACGGGAAATGCGGGGAGAAGAAGACGAAGTTCATGAACGCCCTCCGCTTGCCGCGCCGAGGGCGGGGCTAGTGGAGTGTCGTGTATTTTTTGGCGGCGTGGAAGGGGTGGCTACTGGCCCTTGATGACCTTCCAGATCGGCGAGGACTTGTTATGCGCCTACGCCCCCTTGCCGATCTCCTCCAGCTCGTAGGGTGTCGTCTGATAAACTTGGTTGATCCAGTTGCCGAACAGAAGATGGGCGTGCGAGCGCCAGCGGTTGAGCGGCCTAAGGGCCGGATCGTCGTGGGGGTAATATTCGTGCGGCACCTCGATCGGCACGCCGGCGGCCACGTCGCGGTCGTACTCTTCCTTGAGCGAGGTGGAATCATATTCGATGTGGTTGAAGATATAGAGCCGGTTCGCGGCCTTTTCGGCGAGCAGGCAGGGTCCGGTTTCGTCCGATTCCATCAGCAGCTCGAGGCCCGAGGCCGCCGGTATGTCGGCGGAGCGCACCTCCGTCCAGCGCGAGACGGGAATGGCGAAATCGTCCGAGAAGCCGGCAAGGTAGGGCGAGGCCGGCGCGTTGTTGCCGTGGCGGAAGACGCCGAATGCCTTCTTGTCCAGCGTGTGTTTCGGCACGCGATGAAAATGCCAGGCCGCCGCCATCGCCCCCCAGCAGATGAAGAACGAGGAGTGGGCGTTGGTCGTCGTCCAGTCGAGGATGCGCGTCAGCTCGTCCCAGTAGTCGACCTGCTCGAAATCCAGAAGCTCGATCGGCGCGCCGGTGATGATGAATCCGTCGAATTTGCGGTCCGCCACTTCCTCCCAGGTCTGGTAGAAGGAGATCAGGTGGTCCTCGGGGGTGTTCTTGGCCTTGTGGTTGCCGACGCGCACCAGCGTCAGTTCCACCTGCAGCGGCGTGGCGCCCAGCAGCCGCGCGAACTGCGTCTCGGTGCGGATCTTGTTGGGCATCAGGTTCAACAGCCCGATCTGCATCGGGCGGATGTCCTGGCGCATGGCCGTCCGCTCGTCCATGACCGAGACGCCCTCGCGCACCAGCACGTCGCGGGCGGGAAGCTGGTTGGGGATCCTGATCGGCATGGCGCTGCCTCCAAAAACAAAAAACCGGCCGCGAAAGTCGCGCCCGGTCCAAACGGCTTGTCGTGCCGACGGCCCTTTAGCGACTTGTTTAACGTGGCTGCAAGCCGACCGGCCAAATCACCACGGAGTGGCAGCGCTCATACTGCCGGAAGGGGGGCACGTCAATGGGGAGCCGCCGCCGCGAATGGCGGCAGATCCCCTATCGTCGGAATTCCAGCCAGCCGGGAGCGTCGCCGTCGCGCAGCGACCGGTTAAACAGGCGCCGTCGGCGATCAGCAAAATGGCCTTTCTTGCCAGGCTAAAATTGCCTTTGTCAGACAGCGTGACTTACAGTCTTCGCATATCAGTTTTCTGGCAGCGAAACGAGACGCTCAACCGCCGGTGCATGCGGACGGCACGGCTCGGCCAACGCCCCACGATAGGCGCCCCTGTATGATGGTCAGCGTCTGCTTGCCGTTCGAATAGGTCGTTCCTTCTGGCCCCATGGAGGGCAGATCGACCGCGGCTGCGTCGTTGACGGATACCGAAGCGCGATCACCGAAAAGACGCACGGCCAGACGCGTGCCGTCCTCGCACGTGTAATCGCTGACGGGGTAGGGGTTGCCCGCACCGACCGACGCGCCAGACGCGGAATGCTCGGAGCCTGCAAGCATCAAGGCGCCGATTGCCGCGATCGACAAATTTCTCAACATAGTGGTCCTCCAAACTGGCACGCCAACGTAGTTGAAGCAGAGAACGATGTCTTCTCCGGTTCTCCGGCGCGCGCTAAGCGCCATTTCGGGCAAATGGCATACCGATGAGACATGCATCAATATCCGCGGCCGGAGCATGTATCTCTAGCACGCCATCGACAGTGCCGGCGCCGAATGCTGACTCAGTGAGCAGCGTGACGTGCTTTGTTCGCGCTGATGGGATCGTGGGATGCCGGGATGGACGGTGTTAGACTGCAACTCGCTGGGCTGCCTTTGCTCGCTGCGCTCATATTGTCCTTTTCGTCAGCCAAGCATGGGCTGTCATGCGTGCGTGGACCGCGTGGAAGCGAACGGCGGCCCACGATCCTGAGCGTGCGGAACCGTTTCGCGGCAGTCGAACGGCGATATCGGGGTGGGAAGCTGACTGGCTGGTTCTGGCGGCTGCACCGGGAAAGCGGGCATTCATCTGGCAAGGAAGCTTCGACGGCAACGCGCCCGATATCGGCCGTCTAGGTGATCGTTGCTATTGGTCGAAAGCGGACATTGTTGGTGGCCATTCTGAAAGTCGCAGCTGCGCCGATTGCCGACAATGGCTGACCCGAACCGGACCTTGATGAGACAGAGCCCGGAATTGGAGCCGTTGGCTGTCGCTACGCCAGTTGCACCCCCGGCGGCGTCCATGAACCCTCAAGGATTTCCGCCTTCGGCCAATAAGCACGAACGTAAAGGGAGAAGTCACCCTTCGGCGCGGGGAGCCAATTGGCGCGCTGGACAGGATCGCTGGGCTCCTCGGCTTGCACGTAGATGGTCAGTGAACCGTCAGGATTGGATTTGAGATCCTTGTTCTTGGTGCCGACCGAGAAGCGGTTGATCGAATTGGCAACAAAAAAATGGTGCTCGTTGTAGATGGACAGTGACCAGAAACCGTTGACCGGCGGGGTCGCGTCTTTCGCGAACGTTACGGTGTAGCGGTTTGAGCTGTTCAGCCGCTGGCCGTCAGCGTCGAGGTCCTGGTAGAAGTACTTGGTCTCATTCGGCGAGTTGACGAGGATATTGGACTTTGCGACCGCGGTGCGTGTGTAGTAGTCCGCCCCGAACGCGGCTTCGTTGGAGATCGTGCTCCAGTTATGCGGCAGTTGCTGGCCGTAGTTGCGGAACTGGAACAGCGGCGTGACGAGCTTTTCCTCGGCCTCCGTCGCGCCCTCGATCATCGCCTGCTTCAGCTTGGGATCGTCCTTGGCGGCAGCGACGACGGCAAGCACCTGGGCATAGCGCGCCTCCTCGCCGGGCAGCGGCGGCGCATCGGCGAGAACGATCGGCAACTCGTCGACGAACTTTTCCGGGAATACCCAACGTGTTTCCGCTTCGCCCTGCGGCGGCGCAGGCAGCTTGGGAATATTGGCCCAATCAATGGATTTCATTTTGCCGTCGTATTCGGCCACCGGATACGTCATCACTTCGGTCAGGACGCCCTGGATCGCCTTCTTGTCCTCGGGCGTGTCGTCCAGAAAGATGCGAGGGGCAATGAAGCCGGTGTTGCTGGGCGAGCGGAATACCTGGGTGATGCCCTTTGGAACCTCGCCCTGCCAATCCGGCCCGACCAGCAGATAGAATCCGGGCGTCGAGCCGTACATCTTGCCGATCTGGACGAAGCTGTCGGTGCGCAGGTCGACCGCTTGGTAAACCCAGAATCGATCGCCGAAATCGGGCACCTGGACCACCACAGGCGAGATGTCGAGCGCCAGCGACGCCACGCCATACACGACGTCCTGATTGGGACAGGCAACCGCTCGCTCGGCCGGATCGACATAGTCTGTCAGCATGGTGACCACATTCAGCGGCGGCTGCGGCAGGGACCCGGCAATGGCCGGCTCCTTCAGCGGCGTAAAGGCAAGCCGGCGATTGTAGATGTTCACCATCGCCCACGCCCAGAAATAGGCGTCTCGGCCCACGTGGCGCGCGTATTCCTCGGTGATCTTGACCCGAGTGTCGGGCGCGGGCGGCATGGCGCGCGCCCAGTTCGGAGACGGCGGAACCGGAACGGCCGGGGGCTGCACCTCCGCCTGCGCGGTCTCGATCGAAAGCGTGGCGCCGACGGCGGACGCAACGGCGAAAACCGCTCCGGACAAAAGAAGCTCGCGACGGGAGGCGCCCCCTGTTTTTGTGTGCTGAATGGTCATCGATTGCTCCCTGGAATGACGGATCTCGTATTGGGGTCGGGCGGTCGCGTCACTGCATCTTCACGATATCGTCCGGAATCCAGCTCTGGTCGTAGAACGGCATCGTGGCCCCATAGAGACGCAGCGCCAGCATGAATCCCTCACCCGGATTGGTCCTGATCCAGTTCGACTCCGGCTTGCCGGACGGCAGTTGCGGTCCGAAGTAGAGATCGTAGGAACCGTCGGCGTTCTGCGCGATTTTGCTCATCGAGTTGATCGACGGGAAAGGCTGGCCGTTTTCGATCATGGACCCGTCGGCCGGCTTGTAAGCCGTGACTGACCAGAACAGGGCCGCCGGAACGTTGGCCGGCAGGTGCAGGCGATATGTCCTGTCACCGACGAAGTAGTCGCCGTCGGCATCCTTGACCGCAGCTGGATAACGCGCGCCGATCCCCGGCGCATTGACGTTCATGTAGGGAGCGGAAGAGTAGGCGCCTGTAAAGAACGTCGATTGCACATCGAGGTTCAGGTAGCCGTTGCTGAAGAATTTGTCGTCGACGCCGGCGTACGCGTTGAACCACTGACGTTTGCCCGGATAGTACAGCCTGCCCTGGAAATGGTCGGGACTTACGACAAGCGCGTCCGCAATTCTCGGTGCAACCTGCGCCGCTTTTTCGAGGATCTGCCGATGGCGTGCGTCGGGCTTGAAGGGCTGGCCCTTGACGATGCCGATCGAGGCCATCATGCCCCGCAGGAAGGGATCGACGGAGGCGACCGGCTCGTACTCGATGAACTGCGCCAGCCTGTCGAAGAAGGTCGCGTCGCGAGGGTACATCATGTTCAGCGGCACGCCCGAGGCGTCGGGGAACTGCATCTTCTTCCATTCGCTGGGAATACCGGCGCGCAGTGGATAGATCAGCGTCTGTTCGATATGGGCGACAGCCTGGGCCGTCTCCGGACCGTTCGGGCCCTTCGTCATGGGTGCACGCCAGAACAGGAAAACGTTGTAGGTCGGCGAGCGGAAGGTGTTGTAGCCGCTCGGGACAGGCCCGTCGTAGTCCGGCGGCAGCAGCAGATAGACGCCACCCTGGCCCTTGTCCGGTCCGCCGATGCCCACGTCGGTGAGCGCCCGCTGCCAGAAGTCCGTCAACATGCCGATCAGGCCGGGCGGCGCGACGACCACGAGCGGGCCGTCCTTCTTCAGGTCGAGATAGCTCTGGGCGTAGATCACGTCGGCGTTTGGCGTCGGGATGATCGCCTTGGCATCCATCCGCTTCTTCCAGACGGGCAGGATGTTATGGCCGGAGCCGAACTTGGCCTCCGAGCCATCGCGGATCGCGAGCATGTTCACGGCCGGAAGCCCGCTGAGATAAACCTGTACCGCCCGCTGGAAGTAGAGTTCGTCCAGCAGAAGCGTTCTCGTTTCCTCCGTCGGATAGCCATTGGGGAACGGGGCGTTGGCGAGATTATCCCAGCGCGCGTCTTGTGCGAGAGCGGGAGCCAAAACCGCAGCCACGGCGAAAGATCCGACTGCTATTGTTCTCACCAGCTTCCTGGCGGCGTCGTGAGCGGGCCCGAAGGCAGGAAAATAAGTCACCATCTCTCTCATCCTCATTGCCTGGCGTCGATTCAACATCGGATTTCGTTCCTCTATATGCCGCTACTTTCCGAGCGCGAACTGAAAATTTATCCCTGCAAAAATCTGCCATCCGGGATTGCCCGCGCCTTCCGACCAGACCGTGTATTGGGGTTCAATGAAGGCGTTGGCCGTAACCTTGTCGTTGATCTGAAAGACTTTGCCGATGTCTAACCCGACATGCTCCCAGTTATGGACATTGTGGCTAACGTCCGCAACGGGGTCGAATGCCGCCATTTTCGTGTCGCAAGATTCCCCAACACAAGCGGCAATGGCTCGACCGAATGAGGCCGGAAATGGCGGGATAAGGACAGCAATCCTGACCCAAAGGTCACTTGGTGGCCAAAGGGCCATTTGGCGTGGCAATCGACTAGCCGAACCCACCGAACCGTAGCGGGATGTTCCGTCGTGAATGCGCTGTTGCCTTTGCGACATTTTCGATGTCGCAGCCGGGGATAGTTTGGCACCCCGCCCGAACGCGCGCATGACAGAGCAGGAAATCTTTCGTTTTCTTCAATGGCTTGCGGGGTCAGCTCGGAAAATGATCATGTTTCTTTGTCCCCTCCCATTCCGCCTCCTGCATAATCAGCCGCAGTTTCTCCCGCGGGGACGCCGATCATGACGGTGGTTTGCGGGGAGGAGCCGGCGTCTTGGAGAGAGCGGCTAACGTGGCCGCGAAGGCCGGGGGCTGTCCCAAGAGTTCCCACATACACAACCTGGAGTATGTCTGCCAGTACGCAACTTGATCGCAGGTGAGAGCCGTAAGGCGATGGTTGATCGTAGCGGAACGGGATGGCGAAAGCACGCGCCGGACGGGCGGCCGCAAGGTCGCAGATTATTTACTAGATGAGCGATCGAACGGCCGCCCGTCTTCCCGACTTCTCCCTCCGAGGCAGGGAGTTCAACGGCCAGGGCGATTTCGCAGCGTGGCGACGGGGAAGCGCGCCGACTTCCCCTCCCCTTGAGGGGGTGAGGAATGGTCCGCGAAGCGGACGAAAAGCCAACGATTTGGCTTTTCGAATGACGAACGCCCGGAGCCATAGAGGAGGGCTGGCGGGGGAGGGGTCATAGCGGCCACGCTCCGACGCAAAGCAACGTTGGCGTTTGGCCGCAGCGACCCCTCCCGGCCGCTTCGCGGCCACCCTCCCCTCAAGGGGGAGGGGAAAGCGCTCCACCCCTCGACAACTCCGCCTCCCCCCTGATATTCCGCGTGCGGCCCCGCCCGAGCCATCAGCCGGAAAACCAAGCATGACCGCCGACCAGAACCGCCCGCAGCCGAAACCCGGCATTCTCGACATCGAAGCCTATGTGCCGGGCAAGAGCGCCGCGCCGGCCGGGGTCGCCAGGGTGCACAAGCTCTCCTCCAACGAGAACCCGCTCGGCGCCTCGCCGGCGGCGATCGCGGCGGTGAAGAGGGTTGCGGAGAAGCTGGAGTTCTATCCGGACGGCTCGGCAGCGCGGCTGCGCGAGGCGATCGGCGCCGCGCATGGGCTCAATCCCGCCAACATCGTCTGCTCCAACGGATCGGACGAGATCATCGGGCTGCTGGCGCAGACCTATTTGTCGCCGGGCGACGAGGGGATTTTCACCGAGCACGGTTTCCTGGTCTACAAGATCTACATCCAGGCCGCCGGCGCGGTGCCGGTGGTGGCAGCCGAGACCGCCGAGACGGCCAATGTCGACGCCATCCTGGCGCTGGTGACGCCGCGCACGAAAATCGTGTTCCTGGCCAACCCCAACAACCCGACCGGCACCTACATCCCCTTCGACGAGGTCAAGCGGCTGCATGCCGGCCTGCCGAAAAACGTGCTGCTGGTGGTCGACGCGGCCTATGCCGAATATGTGCGCCGCAACGACTACGAATCTGGCATCGAGCTGGTCTCGGCCTTCGAGAACGTGGTGATGACCCGCACCTTCTCCAAGATCCACGGGCTGGGCGGGGCGCGCATCGGCTGGGCCTATTGCCCGACCCATATCGCCGATGCGCTGAACCGCGTGCGTGGGCCGTTCAACGTCAACGCGGCGGCGATCGAGGCCGGCGTGGCGGCGATGGGCGACCGCGCCCATGTGGACCGCACCGTCGCCCACAACACCCACTGGCTGGAGTGGCTGACGGCGGAGTTGTCGAAACTCGGCCTGCGGGTGACGCCCAGCGTCGGCAATTTCGTGCTCATCCATTTCCCGGACGACGCCAAGCATTCGGCGGCGGCGGCCGACGACTGTCTCTCGGCGCGCGGCTACATCTTGCGCCGCGTCGCCGGCTACGGTTTTCCCAATGCACTGCGCATGACGGTCGGCACCGAGGAGGCAAACCGTGGCGTGGTCGCCTCGCTCGCCGAATTCTTGAAGAATTGAGCCGGAAAATGCCGCTCTTCGACAAAATCGCCCTGGTGGGCATCGGCCTGATCGGCTCGTCGCTGGCGCGCGTCATCCGCCGCGAGGGGCTTGCCGGCCATATCGCGGTCGCGACGCGCAGCGCCTCCACGCTGAAGCGGGCGGAAGAACTCGGGCTGGGCGACAGCTATCTTGCCGACCTGGGTGAAGCGGTCGCCGACGCGGATCTCGTCATCGTGTCGGTGCCGGTAGGCTCCTCCGGCAAAGTGGCGGAGGAGATCGCGCCGCGCTTGAAGAAGGGCGCTATCGTCACCGATGTCGGCTCGACCAAACGTTCGGTGATCGCGCAGATGCAGCCGCATATTCCCGCCGGCGTGCATTTCATCCCCGGCCATCCGCTGGCCGGCACGGAAAAATCCGGCCCGGACGCCGGCTTTGCCGAGCTGTTCGAGAACCGCTGGTGCATCTTCACGCCGCTGCCCGGCACCGATCCGGCGGCGCTGGAAAAACTCTCCGAATTCTGGCGGCGCTGCGGCTCCAACATCGACACGATGGACCCGGAGCATCACGACATGGTGCTGGCGATCGTCTCGCACCTGCCACACATCATCGCCTACAACATCGTCGGCACCGCCGACGACCTGGAGACGGTGACCAAATCCGAGGTGATCAAATACGCGGCCTCGGGTTTTCGCGATTTCACCCGCCTCGCCGCGTCCGATCCGACCATGTGGCGGGACGTCTGCCTGCACAACAAGGACGCCATCCTGGAAATGCTGGCGCGCTTTTCCGAGGATCTGGCGCTGCTGCAGCGGGCGATCCGCTGGGGCGAGGGCGAAAAGCTGTTCGAGATATTTACCCGCACCCGCGGCGTGCGGCGCTCGATCATCGAGGCGGGACAGGAGGTCGACGTACCCGATTTCGGCCGCCAGGCGGTGGAGCATCCACCTCGGTAGATGGTCAATCCACCGGCTTTATCTTGCCCAGCGGGATGAAGCTCAGCGTCACCTCGCCCTTGGTGATGCGCATCGGCAGCGACGGCTTGCTGCCGAAAAAAGCGAGGCCGGCGAATCCCTGCTTGATCTTGTCTTCCTGCTCCGGAAACACCTGCGACAGCGATACCGCCAGCGCCTTGGGGTCGCTAATCGCCACCTTCAGGTCGGCGTCGATAAGCCCGTCCAGGTCGATGGAGAACGGCCCGGACAGTTTCAGGGCGCCCTTGTCGCCGAGCTGCAGGGTCAGGTCGCGGACGATGCCGGAACGGCCGCGCAGCTTTAGCGGACCGCGCTCGGCCAGCAGCGCCACGCCGTCCTTGACCGACAGGTCGGCCTCGCCCGACAGCGACGGCACGTTGCGTCCCGCCACAAGCGATGGGTCGATCACCAGCCCGCCGAAGCGGCCGGCGACGTCGAGATCGGCCTCGTTCGGCCGCATATGCGCCTCGAACGTGTCGGCGGTCACCAGTTGCGCGCGCTCGTCCATGCCGAGCCTGAGCTTCGAACCCTCCAGCGAGACGCGCTCGGGCAATGCCGTGGTCAGCCGCATGCTGGCGCGCAGCGCCCGCCAGTCCAGGGCGATCTGGCCGCCGGGTGCGGAAATGGTGGCGGGGCTGTCGAGTTCGGCCACCAGCCGCATTGGGTCGTAGATCTGCCCTGCGGAGCGGAACGCGCCGGCCGCGACGGTCAGCGCCTCGGCCGGCCGCGCGAAGGCGACGCGATCGCAATAGAGACCGATGCGGAACGGATAGCCGCGCGCCGTCGGATTGATGCATTCGGCCTTCACGCCGCGCTCCTCCAGCCTGGCGAGCGTGGCCAGCGTCTGCGCCTCGATCTTGCGGGCGAGCCAGAACCAGCCCGCGGTGTAGCCGCCGGCGACAATGGCGATGACGACGCCCAGCCAGAAGATCCGGCGGCCGTAGCGCCCGTTGGGGCGGGATGGTTCGTGCATTCTGTCTTCCGGTCGGCTTCTACGGTCGTCCTGCGCTTTGCTGTTTCCCCGGACGGCGAGACTCGTCTAGGACTGCGGCGGCGGGCGACCCCCTCGTAGCATGGACTTGGCTTGGCGATATGGGCGATTTTTGGGTTTTCGGCTACGGTTCTTTGATCTGGCGGCCGGGTTTTGCCCATACCGAAACGGAAAGGGCGCGGCTCTTCGGCTACCGGCGCTCGCTCTGTGTGCATTCGCATGTGCATCGCGGCACGCCGCAACGCCCGGGCCTGGTGTTGGGCCTCGATCGCGGCGGCTCCTGCGTCGGCCTGGCTTTTCGCGTTCCCGAGGAGCTGCGCGACGAAGCGATGGCCTATCTGCGCGAGCGCGAGTTGGTGACCAATGTCTACCTAGAGCGCGTGCTGCCGGTGCGGCTGGACGGCGGCGATGTCGTGCAGGCGGTGTGCTACGTCGTCGACCGGATGCATCCGCAATATGCCGGCAACCTCGGCGAGGCGGAAGCCGCCGCGATCGTGCTCGGCGCGGTCGGGCAGTCGGGCCGCAACGAGGATTATGTGCTGAGCACGGTGGAGCATCTTGCCGCGCTCGGCATTCGCGACCATTGGATGGAGGATGTCGCCACGCGCGTGCGCGAGGCCGAGGCCGAGGCCGCTGGCCCAATGATCCGGCTCGAACCGCATGGCAAATCGGCGTGATAGGCTTTGCCCAGCGAGGCCTCGCGCCTTAGCTTTGTCGCGAAGACCCTCCCATCCGACCGCATCCCATCAAGGAACACATCCATGCAGAAACGCAAACTCGGCCGCACCGGCCTCGACATCGTGCCGCTGGTGCTCGGCGGCAACGTGTTCGGCTGGACCGCCGACGAGAAGACGTCGTTCGAGATTCTCGACCGGTTCCTCGCGGCCGGCCTCAACGCCATCGACACCGCCGATGCCTACTCGACCTGGGTACCGGGCAATTCCGGCGGCGAGTCGGAGACCATCATCGGCAAGTGGATGAAGAGCCGTGGCAACCGCGACAGCGTGGTCCTGATCACCAAGGTCGGCTCCGACATGGGGCAGGGCAAGAAGGACCTGTCCGCCGCCTATATCGAGAAGGCGATCGAGGCCTCGCTGCGGCGGCTGCAGACCGACGCGATCGACCTCTATTTCTCGCATTGGCCGGACCCGACCGTGCCTTACGAGGAAACGCTCGGCGCCTACGAGAAGCTGCTGAAAAAGGGAAAAATCCGCCATATCGGCGCGTCCAATCTCGACGCTGCGCAATTGTCGGACGCGCTGAACGTCGCTAGGGAAAAAGGCCTGCCGCCCTACGAGGTGCTGCAGCCGGAATACAATCTCTACGATCGCTCCTCCTATGACGGTCCGTTGCGCGACCTCTGCATGGGAGAGGGGCTCGGCGTCATCACCTATTTCAGCCTCGCCAAGGGTTTTCTGAGCGGCAAATACCGCAGCGAGGCCGACCTCGGCAAAAGCGCGCGCGGCGGCGGCATCAAGCATTATCTCGATGCGCGCGGCATGCGCATTCTGGCCGCGCTCGACGCGGTGTCGGCGCGCCATTCGGCCAGGCAGGCGGAAGTCGCTCTAGCCTGGGTCATCGCCCGGCAAGGGGTTACCGCGCCCATCGCCAGCGCCACCAGCGTCGAGCAGGTGGACAGTCTCGCCAAGGCGGCCTCGCTCGCCCTTTCGCCTGAGGATATCGCGGAGCTCGATCGGGCGAGCGCTTGAGATTTCGCGGATCGGTGGCGAGTCTCAGCCCGCCGTCGCCTTCAGTTCGGCCAGCCGCTTGACTGCCGTCGGTGGCAAAGGCGGGTGGCCGGGCGTATTCGCGGCATCAACCAGAAGCGCGTCGCAGCCTGCCTCGGTCTCGGCGATCAGCCGCTGCATGAATTCTTCCCGTTCCAGCCCGGCCGGAATGGGCGGCAGGAATCTTGCCTTGATCGTGCCTGGATAACGCATGAATTTGCGCCGCGGCCAGAAAAGCCCGGCGACATGCGCCACCGGCACGACGGGCAGGCCAAGCTGCGAATAGAGTTCGACAATGCCGTATTTGTAGGCCGGCTCGTCGCCGGGCGCGCGACGCGTTCCTTCCGGATAGATGATGAGCTGGCGGTCGTTCGCCATCTCGCGCCTGGCATCCGCAACGACCTGCTTGAGCGCCTTGGCCCGGCTGCCGCGATTGACCGGTATCAGCCGCATCTTGAGAATGTACCAGCCGAAGAAGGGTATCCAGGTCAGTTCGCGCTTGAGGATATAAAGCGGATCACGGAGATACTGGAAAAAGGCGATGGCGTCCCAGAACGACTGGTGCTTCGGTGCCAGGATGAAGGAGCCCGCCGGCAGGTTTTCCAGCCCGGTTATCTCGCTTTTCGTGCCGGCCAGCTTGTCTTGCAGCCAGAGCGCCGAACGCGCCCAGAATTTCGGGACGAACCATGCCTTCTTGCGCGGCATCAGAAAGAACAACGGCGCCCACAGGATCATCTGGACGATCAGGTTCAGATAGAAGACGGCGTTGAACAGCAGCGACCGGAAGGCGATCATGGCGAGGCGGGGTTCCTGACGAAGGCGCCGCGGCAGGCGGCCCGCCGTTCGTACATCAGCCACGGGGCGATGCACAACGCCGCCTTGCGCGTGGCGCGCGATTCCGACCTCGAACGGTTCAGGGTGTTGCGGCGTCCGGCCTGCGGATTGTGGCGGTGTAGCGAGGCTCGTCGTCGGCCGGCGTTTCGCCGGTCGGAACGACGGAGCGGGCCAGCGCCGCTACATATTTTGTGTATTCGGTGAAGATCACCCGCAGCGCCTCCGGCTTGGTCAGCCAGCCGCCCCGATCCAGACGTGTATTGACCACCGGGTAGGGCTGTAACTCGGCGATCTCGACCAGGCGGCTCATCTCCAGCAGGCTACGCGGCATGTGATAGTTGTTGGTGACCAGGATGACGCTGCCGTAGTCGTGGCTCTGGACCCATTTGGTGCTCTCCTCGGCGTTGCCGATCGTGTCGAGCGCGGCGTTGTCGATGTCGACGCAGCAGGAGAACAGCGCCTTGTCGCCGCCGGTCGCCAGGCGCAGTTGCTCGCGGCTGGCGATCGGGTTGACTCCGCTGATCAGCAGGCGTTTGCCCTTGCCGGTCTTCAGCAGGTCGAGTGCCGCGTCGAGCCGGGCCTGGCCGCCGGTCAGCACGATGATGGCGTCGGCGGGCTGCACATCGTCCGGCGTCGTCATTTCGCTGACATAGGTGCCGAACAGGCCGAAACCGGCGGCGAAAACCGCGGCGGCAATCGCCGCAGCCAGGACGGAGAGTCGCAATACAGCAACCAGCCGGCTCCCCCCGCGGCCGCCGGCTCCGGTCGAATCGCTCAGATTCAATTCCACCATTGGCAATCGATACCTCCGATTCGCCTGGTTGGGTAGCGCCGTCGCACCGACGGCGCCCGACTTGCATCACCCGTCCGGCTGACGGAATTCAAGGTCGTTGAGATAGGCGACAACCGTGAAATGCGATGTCGCCGCCGTCAGCGCGCCGATGACGAGCACGATCAACGCGACGCCGGCATAGCCGGTTGCGCCGATGGCGAAGTTGCCGAACAGCGCCGTGGCCTGATCGGCCTGGGGCGTCGCGAGGTTGCGGGCCGACCAGAAGGAAAAGGTGACGAAGACCACGATGGCCGCCGCGCCGCCGGCGGCCGCGCCCTTCATGCCGATCAGCAGGAAGTGGCGGCGGAATTCGGTGGCAATGAATTTCGCCTCGGCGCCGACGAAATGCAGCACCTCGATAATGTGGCCGTTGCCGGCCATGGCGCCGCGCGTGGCGAACACGACCGTGAGCACGGTGGCCGAAAGCATCAGCACGAGAACGGCGATGCCCAGCATCACCGTGGTGCGCGCCATGGTGACCAGCCGGTCGACCCAGGTGCGGTGATCGTCCAGCGACAGGCCCTGTATCTTGCCGGCCAGAGCCGCGCGCAGAGCAGGAAAATCCGGCGGGCTCGACTGATCTATGGTGACGACGACGAGGCGCGGCACGGGCAGTTCGTCGATGTTCAGCCCCGATCCCAGCCATGGTTCCAGCAATCGGGCGGTCGCCTCGCGGTCGACGATGCGAACAGCCTTCACACCGGGAAAATTTCCCGCGATCGCGGCGGCGTCGGCGAGGGCTGCCTCCATGTCCAGCCCGTCTGAGGGTTTGATCTGGATCGTCGCTTCGCGCGCGATCTGGTTCTGCCAGACGGAAGCGGTGTCGCGCACCAGCGAGACGGCGCCCAGCGTCAGGCAGGAGAGGAAGGTCATGATGGCAATGACGAGGATCAACGCGCGGCCGGCGACGTTGCCGGCGGGCACGATCGGCGCGGTGCGGCGCTGCGCCCGCTCCTGGGGCGCCTCGCGGGCGGCGGGCGCCTGTGCGGAAACCTCGGCTGGCATCTCAATCATAGATGTCCAGCCTTCCGTTCGACAGGATCATGCGGCGGGCGTCGACCTGCTCCATCAGGCCGAGATCATGGGTGGCGATCACCACCGCCGTGCCGAGCCGGTTGAGCTCGATGAACAGGCGCAACAGCCGGCGTGCCAGCGGCGGATCGACATTGCCGGTCGGCTCGTCGGCCAGCAGGATCTCCGGCTGCTCGATGAGGGCGCGGGCGATCGCGGCGCGCTGCTTTTCACCGCCCGACAGGATCGGCGGCAGCACATGCATGCGCTCGCCCAGGCCGACCCATTTGAGCAGTTCCGACACGTCGGCGCGGTAGCTGGATTCCTCGCGCCCGCGCACGCGCAATGGCAGCGCGACGTTCTCGTAGGTGGTCATGTGGTCGAGCAGGCGAAAATCCTGGAACACCACGCCGATGCGCCGCCGCATCATCGGCAGGTCCCGCGGCGATATGCGCGAGCGGTCCTTGCCGAAAATGTTGATCAGGCCGCGCGTGGGCTTCAGCGACATGAACAGCAGGCGCAGCAGCGTCGTCTTGCCGGCGCCGGAGGGGCCGCTGAGGAACTGGAAGGAGCTCGGCGGAATCTGGAACGAGATGTCCCGGAGAATCTCCGGACCCATCCCGTAACGCAGGCCGACATTCTCGAAGCGGATCAAGTCTCTGCTCTGGTTTTCCCGGACCCTTTCGCGAGTCCTCTTATCCGAATCGACCATCTGCCCGCATGGTTAACCGCCGGTTAAGGATACGGTTGTGAAATGGTGCCGACCGCATGCGTTCACCGGAAAGCCGGCTGCGCGAGGAGACATCGACCCCATGGCCGCGACGCGCACCGCACGCCCGGTTTCCGGCGAAATCATGACCGCCGCCGCGTCGCGCCGCGCGGCCGGGCCTCCGGGCGACGTGGTGGATGCCGAGTTCGAGGTCGTCGGAGAGCGCCAGCCCATGGTGCCGCCGCGGTCGTTCCGGGCAGGGTTGGAGCCCGGCATGGATTTTCTGGCGGCGAAATCCACGCCCGATCGGCCGGGCCTGTTCGGCCGGCCCGGCGGTGCGTTGTTCTGGACGGGCGGCGGCCTGCTCGCCTTGCTCGCCTTCTGGATCTCCGGCGGCCATGCGCTGATGCTGCCGCAGGCTGGAGCCCCGTCGCCTGGCGCTGCCTTCACGCTGACGGACATCAGCTCGCGGGTCGATGCTTCAGGCACAAGGCCGGTGCTGCTGGTCGACGGGCAGGCGGGTAACGACGGTGCCGTGGCTGGACATTTGCCCGGCCTGGAAATCCATGTGGCGGGCCTGGACGGCAAGACGACGCGCTACAAGCTGGGGACATTCGCCCGGCAACTCGATCCGGGCGAGCGTTTCGCCTTTTCCAGCCGGCTGGACGCGCCTAGAAACGGGGTAAGATCCGTATCTGTCACCTTCGCCGAATAGGAAATGCCTATGCCAGTCGTCCGCAACAAGGAGATCGAGGTGCTGTTCAGCGCCTCGGCAATCGCCAGGCGCAATCTCGAACTCGCCAAGGAGATCGCCGGACGCGACTATCACGACCTGCTGGTCATCTCGATCCTGAAGGGCTCCTTCGTCTTCGCCGCCGACCTGATCCGCGCCATGCACGATGTCGGCCTGTCGCCGGAAGTCGAGTTCATCTTCATCTCCAGCTACGGCACCGGGACCACCAGCGGCGAGGTGCGCGTGCTGCGCGACATCGACAACGAGGTGAAGGGCCGCGACGTGCTCCTGATCGACGACATCCTCGAATCCGGCAAGACGCTCCGCTACACGCGCGAGCTCATGCTGTCGCGCGGCGCCAAGAGCTGCTCGATCGCCGTGCTCTTGGACAAGCGCATGCGCCGGCAGACGACGCTCAATGCCGACTATGTCGGCTTCGACTGCCCGGATTATTTTGTCGTTGGCTACGGCATGGATGTCGCCCACGCGTTTCGCGAGCTGCCGTTTGTTGGCGTGGTCAAGGGGGATGCGACTTAACCCGCCGGCGGCGCGAACACCGGGATCGCCTTCGGCCTGATGCTGAAATGCGCCGGCGTGTAGGTTGACAGTTCGCCGTCGGTGTTGACGGCCCGCCGGCGGCGGGTGCGGATTGTCACCTCGGTGGTTGGGAAGGCGCGCACGTCGTCCCATTGTCCTTGCGTGCCCTTGCGCAGCGCCGGCAGCAGCGCCAGCAGGCGCCACCAATGGTCGACCTCCAGGCTGTAGACGTCGAGCTTGCCGTCGTCGGCCGTCGCGGTCTCCTCCACCGTCATGCCGCCGCCATAATACCGGCCGTTTCCGACGGACACCTGCATGGTGTGGATGTGCTCGGTCGTTCCGTCATGGTCGATATGCGCCGTGAACAGCCGCGACCGCAGCAGGATGCGGGCGGCGACGACGGCATAGCCGAGCACGCCCCAGCGCTTCTTGGCGTGTTGCGTCAGTTCGGCCGCCAGCTCCGCGCTGAAGCCGATGCTGGCGACGTTGAAGAACAGGTGGCCGTTGACCTCGCCGAGGTCGATGTCGCGCAGATTGCCGGCGGCGATGATGTCGGCGGCTTTCTGCAGGTCCGGCGGGATCGACACGGTTCGGGCAAAATCGTTGGCGGTGCCGAGCGGTAGCACGCCGAGCGGGAGGCCGGTCTCGACCAGCGCGGGCGCGGCGGCATTCAGCGTACCATCGCCGCCGCCGACAATGACGAGATCGCAGCTTTTCGCCTCGGCGCGGATGACGTCGTCGATCTTGTGCTGTTCCCCGGCCTTGACCTCGCGCACGTCGAGGCCGGCGGCTTCAAGCCGATCGACCGCAGCGGCGATCGAGCCGGTGCCGCGCCTGGCACGCGGGTTGACCACCAGAAGCGCCCGTTTTCCTGTCTGACCTATCTGCACCATTTGCTCCGCCGGCTGCTATCCAGCCGGCCTGCAAGTAGGGTCTCGAAGCAACGAGGGGAAGACGCGCGAACGTTCGACCGCGGCAAAATCACCGCCGGCCTTGGCGGCCTCGTCCCTGAATGAAGACCAAGGATCGTCGTGGCGGTTCCCGGAGCGCTGATTGACACCCAGCGCCGCCCTCGCGCATCAATGCGCGATGATTGCCCAGCCCAGCCAAGCAATTCCCGAAAATGCGCTTCCCCAGGCGAGCGAGCTCTGCCGCCGTCCAGCCACCGATCTTGTGCGGATGATCGCGCGGCGGCAGGTTTCGGTGGCCGAGGTGGCCGCCGCCTTCCTCGATCGCATCGAGCAGGTGAACGGCGCCGTCAACGCGATCGTCTCGCTGCGCGACCGTCACGATATCCTCGCCGAGGCGGCCGAAGCCGACGCCGCACTTGCGCGGGGCGCCAGCCCCGGCCCGCTTTTCGGCCTGCCCATCGCGATCAAGGACCTGGCCTTGACGAAGGGCCTGCGCACGACCTTCGGCTCGCGCATCTTCGCCGAATTCGTCCCGAATGAAGACGATTTTTTCGTCGAACGCATGCGCGAGGCGGGCGCCATCATCATCGGCAAGACCAACGTGCCGGAATTCGGGCTCGGTTCGCAAACCTACAACGAGGTTTTCGGCCCGACGCGCAACGCCTTCGACCAGTGCCTGACTTCGGGCGGTTCGAGCGGCGGGGCGGCGGCCGCGCTGGCGCTGAACATGCTGCCGCTGGCCGACGGCAGCGATTTCTGCGGTTCGTTGCGCAATCCCGCGGCCTTCAACAACATTTTCGGCTTCCGCCCGTCGCAGGGCAGGGTGCCGGCCGGCCCGCAACCGGAAATGTTCGTCGCCCAGATGGGCGTCGAAGGCCCGATGGCGCGCAATGTCGCCGACCTCGCGCTGCTGCTCGGCGTACAGGCCGGCTACGACCCACGCGCGCCGCTGTCGCTGGACGGCGGCTTCCCCGGACCGGCCGAGCCGCGCGACAGGGGGCAGCCGTGGCGCGTCGCTTGGCTTGGCGACCTGGGCGGCGATCTGCCGATGGAAGACGGTATTCTCGACCTCTGCGAGGCCGCGCTCCACCGCGCCGAGGCAGGGCCGTTCCGTGTCGAGCCGTTCGTTCCGGACATCGACTTCGAGCGCCTCTGGTGGGCCTTTATCGCGCTGCGCCAATCGACCAGCGGCGCCGCGCTGAAAGTTTACTACGACAATCCGGGGCAGCGCGACCTGTTGAAGCCCGAGGCGATCTGGGAAATCGAAGGCGCGCTTGGCCTCACCGCTGTGCAGGTCTATGCGGCATCAACGGTCCGATCGGGCTGGTACAAAGCCGTGCTCGGGCTGTTCGAGCGTCATGACCTCTTGGCATTGCCCACCGCCCAGGTCTTCCCGTTCGATGCCGCAATCCACTGGCCGACGGAGATCGCCGGACGCGCGATGGACAGTTACCACCGCTGGATGGAGGTGACGGCGTTCGCCACGTTGGCCGGCTGTCCGGCGATCAGCGTGCCGGTCGGCTTCGATGCGCGGGGCAGACCTATGGGCATGCAGCTTATCGGCCGGCCGCGTGGCGACGCCGCGGTTCTCGGCGCCGCCGCGAGCTACGAGCAGGTTTGTGCAATCGTGGCGGGGGTGTAGACCGATATCGCAGCAATCGGCTTTCGGGCAAAAAAAGAACCCGCCACCCGGAGGGTCGCGGGCCGAGTGAGGACCGTGCCGGACAGGGCCGACTCCTGTCCCGGAAGTTTGCGGAAACATCCTACCAGCCCGAATTGACATGCGGGAAACGAATAGCAATGATGCCTGTCATCAGCAGGCATGATGGCAGTCCGGCGGGATGAATCTCGACAGCGACCTTTTGCGGGCGTTCGTGGCGGTGGCGGAGACCGGCAACGTCACCAAGGCGGCCGATCAGATGGGCCGCACGCAGTCGGCCGTATCGATGCAGATACGCCGGCTCGAGGACATGGTGGGCGACGCCCTGTTCCGGCGCGGCTCGCGCGGCGTCTGGCTGACCCGCAAGGGCGAGGACCTGATCGGCAATGCCCGTCGCATCGTCGCGCTGCTCGACGAGACCGCCGCCTCGCTGCGCACCGCTCCCCTCGACGGGCCGGTGCGGATCGGCATTCCCGAGGAATACGGCGAGACGGTCGTCGCGCGGGCGCTGGGCGCTTTCGCGAAGCTGCATCCGCGCGTCGAGATCACCGTGCGCTTCGCCACGTCCGGTGCGCAGGTGGCTGCGCTGAACGCCGGTGAGCTCGATCTTGCGGTGGTGTTCGAGTGGGAGGATTTTTGCGACGGCGAATTGCTGATGGTCGATCCGACGGTGTGGGTGACCTCGGCGCTGCATCTGCGTCACGAGGAGCGGCCGCTGCCGGTGGCGATCTATCCGCATCTGGGCTGGTGCCGGGATTTTGCGCTGAAGTCACTGGAGCGGGGCGGCATCGCCTATAGGATCGCCTATATGAGCGACACAAGCGGCGGGCTGCGGCTGGCGACGCTCTCCGGGCTTGCCGTGGCGCCGATCTCGCGCAGCAACATCCCGGCCGGCTGCCGCGAACTGACCGTCGCGGAGGGTTTCGGCGCCATCGACGCTGCACGCGTCGTGCTGCGCCGCAATCCCGGCGCGTCCGGCCCGACGGTCGACGGCATGGCCCAGGCGATTCGCGAGGCATTCCGCAGCGGATCGGAAGGGTAGGCGGGGCGATCTAGTCCAGCTTCAGCAGACGCTCGAGATAGCTGCGCTCCAGTTCGGGGCTGAGCGCGTTGCCCAGCCGCTTGCGGATCGCCTCGAGAATCTGGCGCGCGCGCTGCACGTCGATCTCGTCCGGAATCTTGACGGATTCGCCGAAATCCGGACCGGTGGTGGCGCGCGGGCGGCCGAGCGGATCGCGGTCGGCGTTCTGCTGGCGGCCGCCTTCCTCGCCGCCGCCCTGGTCGCCCTGCATGGCGTTCTGCATCTGCTGCATCATGTCCTGCGCGCCGCGGCGCAGCGCCTCCAGCGCGCGGCCCTGCTCGCCGGTGGCGCGGCCACCGTCGCCGTCTCCGAGCGCACCTTCAGCCTCGCCCATCGCCTCGCCGGCCTCGCCAAAACCTTCGCCTGGCTGTATGCCCATGCCTTCCAGGCCCTTCATCAAGGCTTCCAGATCCTTCTGGAGTTGGCCTTGTCCCTGCTGCAACTGCTTCAGCGCTTCGGCGAACTCTTCAGGGGTCATGCCCTGCCCCTGCCCGCGCTGTTGGCCTTCGCCCTGCTCGCCCTCCTGGCCGCGTTGCTGCCCGCGGTCCTGGCCGCGCTGCTGTTGGCCGCGCTGCATCTGGTCCATGCGGAAGGTTTCGTTCATCGTCTCCTGTTGGCGGCGCATGATCTCGCCCAGCTTGTTCATCTGCTGGCGCATTTCGCTTTCCTGGCCGCCTTCGCCGGGCTGCTGCTGGCGGCGCGCCTGCAGATTGTTCATCATGTCCTGCAATTGCGAGAGCAGTTCCTCGGCCTGCTGGCGGTTGCCCGACTTCGCCAGATTCTCGATCTGGTCCATCATGCGTTCCAGGTCGCTCTGGCTGAGTTCCTGGCCGGGCTGGAATTCCTGCTGGGCAAGGTTGGGGTCGCGGGCGGCGCGCTCGGCGAATTCGCGCAGGAATTCGTTCATCGCCTGCCGCAGTTCCTTCATCAGCCGGTCGATTTCTTCGTCGCTGGCGCCGTCGCGCAGCGCCTGCTTGAGCGCCTCTTGCGCCTGCCGCAGCCGTTTCTCGGCGTCCGTCAGGCCGCCATCCTCGATCTGCAAGGCCATGTTCCAGAGGTAGTCGGCGACGTCGCGCAACTGGTCGTCGGTCGAGGCCAGGTTGAGCCGTGTGCGTCCGGCCATCAGTCCGAGATAATGGGTCGGATTGTCGAACGTGTCCTCCGGGCGCAGCGTGATGGCGTCGATCAGGTCAACCACCCGCCGCTTCTGGTTGGCGTCGAGCGAAAGCACCTTGCGCAGTTCAACAACGGCGCGCGCCAGCGGGTTGGTAAACGGGCGCTGCGGCAGTTCGATCGTCTTCGTTTCGGTTTTTGCCTCCTGCCCGGCATCATCGACGGCCGAAAGCGTGAGTTTTGTGCGGCTGCCCGCCCAGACGTGCTCGGTCAGATCGCGCGTCGCCTTCATGGCGATGCCGCCGCTGCCGCGTCGCGGCACCGACAGCGGCATTTCCGGCGGGCCGTAGAGCGGCCGGGCATCAGGCGGCGGAGCGTCCTCCAGCGCGAAATCGGCCTTGGCCGAAGCCGCGCCGTAATCGTCCTCGATCTCGTAGCGCAGTTCGAACGCGCCGTTGGCCGCGCGCTTCGGCTCGTCGGCGAAGCGGATCACCGGCGGCTTGTCGGCAACCACCGCAAAGGCCCAGCTATCCATCTCCTTTTCGCCGGCGCGCAGGGCGAGGACACCGTCGGCTGTGAGTTTTCCGGCGAATTGCCGGGGCAGGGCGGGCGCATTCTCGGCCGGCGCGGGAGAGGGCTGCGCCACATCTGCTTGCGCGATGTCTCGCGCAGTTCCGTCCCGGCCGGTGAAGACTACAGATTCCTCGCCGCTGCCGCCGGTGATTCTCAATGTGACGTCGCTGCCTTCCGGAACCGTGAAGACCGGCGCGCTGGCGTTGTTCTCGGCGGTAAGAAAGATCGGCGCCCTGCCTGTATAGGCCGGCGGCGTGACCCAGGCGTCGATGCGCGGGGGCACGGTTTCGGCAAGTGCTGCGGCACGAAAGCCGTCTTCGAGCGAGCCGCCGCGCTGGCCGAACGAATAGGCGAAAGCGGTGACGAGAAGCAGCGCGACGACGGCGCGCAAAGCCCAGGGGTCGCGCTCCGGCACGCCGGTGCGCGGCAGGGCGCCGCCGACGTCGGCCAGAGTCTCGGCCATGCGTTTCTGGTGTTCGCGCCAGAGCGCCAGCGCGAAACCGTCGTCCTTTCCGACCGGCCTGTCGGTTTGCGCCTGCAAGGGCGTGTGGACGAGCGCGTTCGCGGCCTCGATGCGCCGGTCGATCTCCTCAGGTCGCGGCGCGCGGTAGAAGCGCAGCGGATAGAGCGAGGCGAGCGCGGCCAGGCCGAAGGCGGCGACCAGGGCAAGCCGTGCGGCATCCGGCATCAGTCGGAAGACGCCGAACCAGGAAAGGCTGGCGAAAAGGCCGGCGACAACAAGCAGCGGAAGGATAAGGGGCCAGACGCGCTCCAGTATGACGGCCGCGCGCGTCGCCAGCCTTGTATGCATCAAGCGTCTGGAAAAGATGGATTTTTCCGACTTCTCGGGCGCTTCCTTCATCGGACTTTCCGGTTTCGGCCGGGCACGGAGCCAAGCCTGTAGAGTCGGAAGAATATCAACAAAAGCGGCAAATACGAGACGATTGACAGAATCGTGATGCCGCACCACGAAGCCGAAATCCGATGGCGGCCCATTTGTTCCCGCCGCACGAGCGGCGACGGCAATCTCAGACCCGGCCGGGACAGGTGAAGCGTTGCCGGCAGATTAGAGCCAGTCGGGGAGGGAATCCGATGCGATCAGTTCCTCGAACGTCTTGCGCGGGCGAACGACATGAAAATTGTCGCCCTTGACCAGCACTTCGGGCACCAGCAGCCGCGAATTGTAGGTGCCGGCCTGCACCGCGCCATAGGCGCCGGCAGTGCCGACGGCGATCAGGTCGCCGGCTTGCAGCCGCGGCAGATCGCGCGACAGGCCGATATAGTCGCCGGTCTCGCACACCGGGCCAACCACGTCGACGACCATGCGCGGTGCCTCCACCGGCTGGCGCACCACCGGAAAGATCTCGTGGAAGGCGTCGTAGAGCGTCGGCCGGATCAAATCGTTCATCGCCGCGTCGACGATCAGGAAATTGCGGGCGTCGCCCTCCTTCACATAGATCACCTCGGAGACGAGGATGCCGGCATTGGCGACGATCAGCCGGCCCGGCTCGAACATCACCTTGACGCCGAGGTGGCCGGCGCGGCGGCGGATGATGTCGGCATAGGCGTCCGGATGCGGCGGCGGGTCGTTGTCGACCCGGTAGGGCACGCCCAGCCCACCGCCGAAGTCGATGTGCTCGATCTTATGGCCGTCCGCGCGCAGCGTCGCGACCAGCTCGGCGAGGATCGAAAAGGCGTCGTCGAAAGGCTGCAAATCGGTGATCTGGCTGCCGATATGCATGTCGACGCCGGTGACGTTCAGGCCCGGTAGTTCGGCGGCGCGCGCATAGACCTCGCGGGCGCGCTGGCGCGGAATGCCGAACTTGTTCTCGGCATTGCCGGTCGAGATCTTCTTGTGTGTCTTGGCATCCACGTCGGGGTTGATGCGCAGCGACACCGGCGCGACCTTGCCCGCGGCGACGGCGCGCTGAGACAGCAGTTCCAGTTCCGGCTCGGATTCGACGTTGAAGCAGAGGATGCCGGCGGCCAGCGCAAAATCCATCTCCCGCGCGGTCTTGCCGACGCCGGAGAACAGGATTTTTTCCGCCGGAACGCCGGCGGCGAGGGCACGGCGCATCTCGCCTTCCGAGACGACATCGGCGCCGGCCCCGAGCCTGGCCAGCGTGGCGATCACCGCTTGGTTGGAATTCGCCTTCATCGCGTAGCAGACAAGCGCGTCCAGCCCGGTGAAGGATTGCTTGAAGACGTTGTAGTGCCGCTCCAGCGTGGCGGTGGAGTAGCAATAGAACGGCGTGCCGACGGCGCGCGCGATCTCCGGCACCGGCACGTCCTCGGCATGCAGAACGCCGTCGCGAAATTCGAAATGGTTCATCGTCAGGTTCCGCGAGGAAGTATGGCCGCGATCGTCGGAGACGGCGTTACTGGATCAGTCTGTCGAGAATGAACGGCTTGTCCTCGACCGGTTTCCGCGGCTCGGGCGGCAGCGGCTCGCCGGCCTTCTGCGCATCCTTGCGCGCCTGCACGGCGGCGGCGTAGGGCGTGTCGAGATCGGATTTGCGGCCGCAGCCAACAAGACCAAGGGATGCGATGAGCGCCGCGGATAGGATCAGTCGAGGTGTGGTCATGTCGGGTCCCATCACGAGGTAGATCGCACTTAGCGGAGATTGGACGAGATTGCACGCCCTCGCGAGGCCTCGATTCCGTCCGGCTTCAGACAAACGAATGGCCGGCTTGCTCCAAAAGGTCCAGTGATCGTAGAACGTCATCCGCTTTTATGAGGATATGGTCACCATCGAAGGTTGACACGACAAAGATGCCAATACCGTTGGTCGACAAGGGTGCGATGACGGACAGGACAACTCCGGTTTCGTCGAAGGCGAACGGACCTTCGAACTTGAAACACGACCAGTTCTCGTCGTTTCGCACGCCGTTCGGTATATGCTCCTGAAGGCACACGATGGAGAGTTCGTCCTCTGTCCGGCTAATGCTGACAAATCCGCCGCAGTCGGCCCAATCCGGTATCCGGTCAGCGGCGTCGAGCCGCGCGATGGCGTAGGTTCCGGAAAGAGCTTTCAGCCGAATCGCCATCGTAGCACCTACGCCTTCGCCAGCCGCTTCTTCCAGTAGCGCACCTGGCGGCGCACCTCGCCCGGCGCGGTGCCGCCGAAGGATTTCCGGCCCTTCACCGAATTCTGCACCGACAGGACGGAAAAGATGTCGCCGGTGATGCCCGGATGGATCGCCTTGAGTTCCTCCAGCGACAGTTTCGCCAGCGTCGTCTTCATCGTTTCGGCCAACGCCACCGCGCGGCCGGTGACGTGATGCGCCTCGCGGAAGGGCAGGCCCAGCGTACGCACCAGCCAGTCGGCGAGGTCGGTGGCGGTCGAATGGCCGGAGCCGGCGGCGCGCTTCATCGCTTCCGTGTCGATGGTCATGTCGCCGACCATGCCGGTCATCGCCGCCAGCATCAGGTCGAGCGTTTCGGCGGCGTCGAACACCGCCTCCTTGTCCTCCTGCATGTCCTTGGAATAGGTCAGCGGCAGGCCCTTCATGACGGTCAGCAGGCCGATCAGATGGCCGTTGACGCGGCCCGTCTTGGCGCGCACCAGTTCGGCGGCGTCCGGGTTCTTCTTCTGCGGCATGATCGAGGAGCCGGTGGAGAAGGAATCCGAAAGTTTCACGAAGCCGAATTGCGGCGTCGACCAGATGACGATCTCTTCCGCCAGCCGCGACAGGTGCGTCGCGCAGATCGCGGCGATCGACAAAAACTCCAGCGCGAAATCGCGGTCCGACACGCTGTCCAGCGAGTTGCGGGTCGGCTCGCGGAAGCCAAGCGCCTTGGCGGTCCTGTGGCGGTCGATCGGGAAGCCGGTGCCGGCGAGCGCGGCCGCGCCGAGCGGCGATTCGTCCATGCGTTCGATCGCGTCGCGCACGCGCGAAAGATCGCGGGCAAACATCTCGACATAAGCCATGCAGTGATGGCCGAAGGTCACCGGCTGCGCCGACTGCATGTGGGTGAAGCCGGGCATCACCGTCGCCGCGTGCTCCTCGGCGCGCGTCAGGAAGACGGCGATCAACCCCTTCAGCGCCTCGGCGACGCGAAAGAGTTCGTCCTTCACCCAAAGGCGAAAATCGACGGCCACCTGGTCGTTGCGCGATCGCGCCGTGTGCAGGCGGCCGGCGGCCGGGCCGATCAGTTCGGCCAGCCGCGCCTCGACATTCATGTGGATGTCTTCCAGCGCGGTCGAGAAGATGAAGGCGCCGCTTTCAATCTCTTTCAAAATCGTGTTCAGGCCGTGAGCAATCTTTTCTTGATCGGCGGCCGAAATGATGCCCGTTGCCGCCAGCATTTCCGAATGCGCCAGCGAGCCGCGAATGTCCTGGGCGTAAAGTTTCCTGTCGAAGCCGATCGAAGCGTTGATCGCCTCCATGACGGCCGCCGGACCCGAGGCAAAACGCCCGCCCCACATCGCATTGCTGGCCTTTTTGTCGTTCATCGTGCTACCCGGGTTCCGGAGGTTTTTGAGAATGTCGGACGGCAAGCAAAAAAAACTGATCCCGGCCTGGCGCGCCATCCTGACCGCCATGGCGGCCGGCGCGCTGGCCGGCGCGGTGGCGGTATATGTCACCGGAGGCTTCTCTGGCAACACGCCGGCAGGCGCGCCGGGCGACGTTGCGCAGGAGGCCGTGGCGACCGCTCCCGCGCCCGACCCTGCGGACTCCTGCACCCTGAAAGCCGACATGGCCAAGACGGTCGCCGCGTCCGCGACCGGCCAGGTGGCGGCGATGCTGCCGGCCGATCCGCCGCAATCGCTGGCCAAACTCGCCTTCAACGCCCCCGATGGCAAGCCGATGACGCTTGCCGACCGCGCCGGCAAGACGGTGCTGCTCAATCTGTGGGCTACCTGGTGCGCGCCTTGCCGGGCCGAGATGCCGGCGCTCGACGCATTGCAGAAGGAGGCCGGCGACGACGGGTTCGAGGTGATCGCCGTCAATGTCGATAGCGGCGACGACACCAAGCCGAAAAAATTCCTGGCGGAGACGCAGATTTCCGCGCTTGCCTACTATCGCGACAACACGCTCGACCTCTTCAATGACCTGAAAAGACGCGGGCTGGCGCTCGGCCTGCCGGTGACCCTGCTGATCGACGGGGAAGGCTGCCTGCTTGCCCATATGAACGGGCCTGCCGAATGGGCGGGCGAGGATGCGAAGAAGCTGATCGCGGCGGCGCGCGGAAGCTGATTTCCGCCGCTGCGGGCGGCGACTTTACCGGATCGAAAGCGTCCCCGAGCTACTAGAGCAATGTCCGACCAGATTGACCCATTGCCGGCAGAATGGGTTCAATCTGATCGGACGTTGCTCTTGATCGGCCGGAGGGGCGCCGATGTCCGATTTGTCCATGACTGGCCTGAAGTCGCGTGCCGGCTCGTTTGGCGACTCGGCGGTAATCCTTGCCTGGGCGATCATCTCGCTGGTGCTGTCGGCCCTCTGGATGTTCGGCTACGTTCCGAACGGCGACGACGACGACCTGCTGAAAGCCTGGGAAATCCGCCATCTCATCGCAACCGGCGACATACTCGACCGCACGTTGCCGGGCATCGCGCAGCCGGAGCCTTTTGTCTTGCACTGGCCGTGGGTCGCGGACGCGCCCTACGCGGCGGTCGCGCTGGTGCTCAGCCCGCTGGTGGGGCAGGAATTTGCGATCCGGGCGGCATTCTTCGTCGTCCCGCTGCTGCTGCTCGTCCCGGCGCTGGTCTTGCTGCGGCGGATCATCGGCACGCTCGGTTTCGTCCAGCCGAACTCGGTCTTCCTGGTGGCGCTGGTATCGGCGTCGGCCACCGTCGCCGAGTTCGAGCCTGGGCGCATCGACTATCATAGTCTGCAGATGGTGCTGCTGCTCGCTGCCGTGTGGCTGACGATCGTTCCCAGCCGTGCCGCCGCGCTCGCAAACGGCGCGGTCACCGCGCTGGCGCTCGCCATCGGCCTGGAGCTCGCGCTGTTCTTCGCGCTGGTGATGGCGATCCACGCCTTCGATTTCATCCGTCGGGGCGGCGGGGCCGACGCTCGGTTGCAAGCCTTTGGCATCGGCCTCGCCGGCGCGGCGATCCTGTGCTTCTTCCTGCTGATCGCGCCCGAAGACTATGGAAACGCTTACCCCGACCGTTTCTCCCTGCCGCACGCATTGGCGCTGACGGCGGCGGGCGCGACTTTCTGGCTGATGCCTGTACTCTGCGCGAAGGCAGGGCCGGTTACGCGCACGACCGGCCTTGGCACCTGCGCCGCCCTGTCCGCCATGGTCGTCTTCGGTCTGTTTCCGCAGACGCTCGCTGGACCCTATGCAGACCTTCCGGACTATGTGCGCGTACATTGGCTGGGAACGATCGGTCAGGAAAAGAGCCTGTTTGGGCGCCCCGACTTCGTCCTGTCCCTCAACATGGTCTACCTGGCGGTGCTGCTGGTCGGCGCGATGGCCGCTTCCGTGGCGGCATGGCGCGCGGGTCCCCGCGACCGGCCGTGGACCGTCTTTGCGCTGTTCGCCGTTCTCGCCGTCGCGCAGGGCGTTCTGCACTTTCGATATCTGCGGTTCATGCCCCTGTTCGTCGGCCCCGGGCTTGCCTTCGCACTCTGCGCCGTTGCTCCGGGCGAGGTCGCCAGGCGCTTCATCAGCCGTGTGCCCACGCCGAAGAACGGGTTGCGCTTCCTGCCGCTCGTGCCGGGCGCGGCGCTTGTGTGCCTGATCGTGGCGGGGAGCGCGGCCGCACCGTCGGGAAAAGCCGTGGTCGACGCGGTGGCCGTGGCGGAATTCTGCGACCTCGACACGATCGAGGCCTACCGCTGGCCGGCCGGCGCACAGGTGCTGGCGCCGCCACGCATCGGGGTCCGCGTCCTTTCACAGCCGGGCGCCGCGGTGGTTTCGATCCCGTTCCACCGCGCAGCGAAAGGCATCGAGCGCAGCTATCGCTTCTTCGACCCGGCAACCGCCGATCCGCGCCTGTATGCCGGCGATGCCAAGGCCACGCATGTCGCCGTCTGCGCCTGGCACGGCAAGCCGCTGACCGAACTGGGCCGGCAACTGCCGTTCGCCACGGCGTTGATGGAAGGCAGGCCTCCGGATTGGCTCAGCGAATGTCCGCTGCCGGCCGAGGCGGTGCTGCGCATCTACCGGCTGGCGTCGGAACCTGCCGAAGCCTGTCCGACGATCGTTCCGAACGGATAGGCTGGGGTCTGTTGAGATTCTGGCTTTGAGGAGCCGAAAATGGTGTTTTTCGAGAACCGAAGCGCAGTGTACATGGAAGTACATGAGCATCGGAAGCGCAGAAAAGCGCCATTTGCAGGCCCTCAAAGCCTGAATCTCAGCGGACCCTCTACCGGGTCGGAACCGGGTGCTCGCCGCGATAGTCGTAGAAGCCGCGGCCGCTCTTGCGGCCGAGCCAGCCGGCCTCGACATATTTCACCAGAAGCGGGCAAGGCCGGTATTTCGTATCCGACAGGCCGTCGTGCAGCACCTGCATGATCGACAGGCAGGTGTCGAGGCCGATGAAGTCGGCGAGCTGCAGCGGTCCCATCGGATGGTTGGCGCCGAGCTTCATCGCCGTGTCGATCGCCTCTACCGTGCCGACGCCCTCGTAGAGCGTGTAGATCGCCTCGTTGATCATCGGCAAGAGAATGCGGTTGACGATGAAGGCGGGGAAGTCTTCGGAGACGGTGGTGGTCTTGTCGAGGCGCCTGACGAATTCCTTGGCAGACTCGAAGGTGCCGTTGTCGGTGGCGATGCCGCGCACCAGTTCGACCAGCTTCATGATCGGCACGGGATTCATGAAATGAATGCCGATGAAGCGTTCGGCCCGATCGGTGGAGGAGGCCAACCGGGTGATCGAGATCGACGAGGTATTGGTGGCGAGGATCGCCGTGGGATTGAGCACGGGACAAAGCTGAGCGTAGATCTTGCGCTTGATGCTCTCGTCCTCGGTGGCCGCCTCGATGACGAGATCGGCGTCGGCGAGATCCTGGAGGGCAGGGGCTGGCGATATGCGTTCCAGCGCCGCCTTGCGGTCGGACTCGGTAAGCTTGCCGCCTGCGACCTGGCGGGCCATGTTGCCGTTGACGGTGGCAATTCCCTTCTCGATGCGATCCGCAGCCAGATCGTAAAGCAGCACCTTGTAGCCGGCGACTGCGGAGACATGCGCGATGCCGCTGCCCATCTGGCCCGCGCCGACAATGCCGACGGTTTCAATCTGGCTCATCGATGTGATCCCGTATCAGGCTTTTCGCCACCTTGATTTTTTGCAGTGCACACTAGCGGTTCGAAGCCACATTCGTCCAGTGTGATGCGCAAACTTTGTGCACGGTGTGCTTCCAAAGTCCAAGGCTGCGTGTGGCAGGCGATCGATGAGGCGCAAAGGCCGGAGCGGCTGGCGCCGCCCCGGCCTTGAGTGGTCCGGTGGTAGTGAAGGGCGTCAGAGCGCCTTTTCGAGCTCCGGCAGGATGGTGAAGAGGTCGCCGACGAGGCCGTAGTCGGCGACCTGGAAGATCGGCGCCTCCTCGTCCTTGTTGATTGCGACGATGACTTTCGAGTCCTTCATGCCGGCGAGATGCTGGATGGCGCCGGAAATGCCGACGGCGATGTAGAGCTGCGGCGCCACCACCTTGCCGGTCTGCCCGACCTGCCAGTCGTTAGGGGCGTAGCCGGCGTCGACGGCGGCGCGGCTGGCGCCAACGGCGGCACCGAGCTTGTCGGCGACCGGCAGGATGACTTCCTGGAACTTTTCCGACGAGCCGAGCGCGCGGCCGCCGGAGATGATGATCTTTGCCGAAGTCAGTTCCGGACGGTCGCTCTCCGACAGCCGGTTCTCGACGAAGGTGGAGAGGCCGGGATCGGCGGCGGCCGCGACCGTCTCGACCGCTGCCGCGCCGCCCTCCGGAGACGACTGGAAGGAGGCGGTGCGCACCGTGATCACCTTCTTGGCTTCGCCCGACTGCACCGTCTGGATGGCGTTGCCTGCATAGATCGGGCGCTTGAACGTGTCGGGCGAAACGACCTCGATGATCTCCGAGATCTGCGCCACGTCGAGCAGGGCGGCCACCCGCGGCATGACGTTCTTGCCGCTGGTGGTGGCCGGCGCGACAATCGTGTCGTAGTTGCCGGCGAGCGCAACGACGGTTGCCGCCAGCGGCTCGGCCAGGCGCTCGGCCAGTTCGCCGGCCTCGGCGAGCAGCACCTTTCGCACGCCCTTGAGTTTTGCCGCGGCGTCGGCAGCCGCCCTGGCGCCCGAGCCGGCGACCAGCACGTCGACGTCCGAACCGATCTTCAGCGCCGCCGAGAGCGTCTTGGCGGTCTGGTCGGAGAGGGTGGCGTTGTCGTGTTCGGCGATTAGAAGAATGGCCATGGTTCAGTTACCTTCGACTTGTCGTTCCCGCATCAGGCGCCGGAATTCCGGTCAGGCCGAGCCGAAAACGGTTGGTTTCGAGAACCGGAGCGGAGCGTACCTTTGGTACGTGAGCACCGGAAGCGCAGAAACCGGCCGTTTGCAGGCCGGCCTCATCGGAATTCACAGCACGCCGGCTTCGTTCTTCAGCTTGTCGATCAGCTCGGCGACCGACTTGACCTTCACGCCGGCCTTGCGGCCGCCCGGCTCCTCGGTCTTCAGCACCTTCAGCCGCGGCGTCACATCGGAGCCGAAATCGGCCGGGCTCTTTTCGTCGAGCGGCTTCTTCTTGGCCTTCATGATGTTGGGCAGCGAGGCATAGCGTGGCTGGTTGAGCCGCAGGTCGGTGGTCACGATCGCCGGCAGCTTGACCTCGACCACCTGCAGGCCGCCGTCGACCTCGCGCGTCACCTTGGCCTTCTCGCCCTCGATGACAACCTTCGAGGCGAACGTCGCTTGGCTCCAGCCGAGCAGCGCCGCCAGCATCTGGCCGGTCTGGTTGGCGTCGTCGTCGATCGCCTGTTTGCCGAGGATCACCAGCCCCGGCTTCTCGGCCTCGGCCACGCCCTTCAGCACCTTGGCCACGCCAAGCGGCTCGACCGGTGCATCGACCTTCACCAGGATGGCGCGGTCCGCGCCCATCGCCAGCGCCGTGCGCAGCGTCTCGGCCGCCTGCGCCGGGCCGATCGACACCACGACGATCTCTTCCGCCTTGCCGGCTTCCTTCAGCCGCAGCGCCTCCTCGACGGCGATCTCGTCGAACGGGTTCATCGACATCTTCACATTGGCAAGCTCGACGCCCGAGCCGTCAGCCTTCACCCGGATCTTCACATTGTAGTCGACCACCCGCTTCACGGGGACGAGGACCTTCATGCGCGTTTCACCCTTCTTTCAAGATTCCGCGGCGCTGGTAGCAGGATCAACGCCCGTCCGTTTGTCGAATGACGACATCGACCGCGAAAAAACGGTACAAATGGAACACTTCCGGTGGCGGCACGGCTTGCGGAAGCGTGGCGGACCCTAGTTAGGGCGCATTGGCCCGTCAATAGTGGCGGCCGGCATAGAATCGTTTGAAATCTACTGACGGCCCCAGCGCGGCGCGGGCTTTGCCTCGATCGGCCGCACGGCGCTTTCCTGCTGCACCTCGACGGCGCGCGGCGTGACCACCTCGCGGTCGAACAGCGGTACCGTGCGCCGTTTCAAGAGCAGCACGAGGACGGCGCCGGAGAATATGCCGCCGATATGGCAGGCCCAGGACACCTGTTCCTGGCCGCCGGCCGCGAACATGACGAACTGGAAGCCGATCCACAGCGTCAGCGCGATCCAGGCGGGAATGCGTAGGGGAATGCGGGCAAAGGCCAGAACCCATATCTTTACGCGCGGATGCAGGATCAGATAGGCGGCGACCACGCCCGCGACGGCGCCCGAGGCGCCGATCAGCGGAACCTGCGAATCGGGGTCGAGGAGCCCGTGGAAGACCGCACCGCCGATGGCGCAGAGCAGGTAGAAGAGCAGGAAGCGGAAATGGCCGAGCGCATCCTCGATATTGTCGCCGAATACCCACAGGAACAGCATGTTGCCGCCGAGGTGGAAGACGTCGGCATGCATGAAGGCATAGGTCAGGTAGGTGAGGTCTTCCGGGACGAAATACAGTTCGGGCGGCAGCTCCACCAGATCGAAGGCGACCGACGGTATATAGCCAAGGCCGTAAGTGGTCGCCACCGCGAACTGCTCGGAACCGAGACCCGTGAAGAGGAAAACGACAACGTTGACCAGGATCAGGCCGATGGTGACGTATTGAAGCTTTATGTGCTCGAGGCCGTTGGCGTCGTGAAGCGGGATGAACAAGGCGCGGCACTCTTCAGGATGAGGGCGTCGAGCCGCCGCGGGTCAGCGGTTCTGTCCCGGCACCCATAGCACATCGGATTTTCCATTGTCATTGACGACCCTCGCCGCCACGAACAAGAGGTCGGAAGCGCGGTTGATGTAGCGGATGCCTTCCGGGTTCACATGCTCGCCCTCTACCTGCGCCAGCGCCACCATCAGCCGCTCGGCGCGCCGCGCCACCGTTCGGGCGAGATGCAGCGCGGCGGAGGCCGGCGAGCCGCCGGGCAGGACGAAGGAGCGCAGCGGCTGCAGATCGGCGTTGAGCGCGTCGATGTCGGCTTCCAGCCTTTTGGTCTGCGACGCCACGATGCGCAGCGGCTCGTAGCCGAGCAGCCTGCCATCGTCCGGCGTGGCGAGGTCGGCGCCGAGGTCGAACAGATCGTTCTGGATGCGGCCGAGAACGGCGTCGAGCCCCGGATGGATGCCGGCCGTGTGCAGCCGCGCCAGGCCGATGCAGGAATTAGCCTCGTCGACCGTGCCGTAGGCCTCGACGCGCAGGTCGGATTTCAGCCGGCGCTCGCCGGTGCCCAGCCCGGTGGTGCCGTCGTCGCCGGTGCGGGTGTAGATCTTGTTGAGTTTTACCACACGCCCTCCCGGTCCGCCGCCTCAGCTTCTCGCGACGCCTGCCGTCAACCGCCGCCCTGACGGTTGAACCACACCGCCAGCAGGATCAGGACCAGCGCGATGAACTGCAGGAAGACGCGCGCCTGCATCAGCTTGTTGGACGTACTGCCGGACCCGCCGCGCATCATGTTGGCCAATCCGCGGATCAGCACGATGACCACCGCGGCCATGACGATGATTGCAAGCGCGTTGAAGACGGTGGCCATGGTCCATTCCGAATGATGGCGGCTCAGGCCTGCGAGGCCAGGACGCGGTAGAGAAGCGACGCCGGCAGGATGCGCTTCAGGACGACGCCGATCCTTGCCGGCAAGGTGACAACATAATGCGGACGCGGGTTTTGCGACAGGAGGGCGTGACGCAGAACCGCATGCACCGCTTCCGGCCCGAGCTTCAGCCGCGATTTCGAGCCGCCGCCGCGCATGCGCTCCAGTTGCGCCTGGTAAGCCTCATGATGGACGGAGTGCTCGTGGTCGATGTTCTTGAGAAACCACTCCAGACCGTTCGGTGCGATCTTCGAGGCGATCGGTCCCGGCTCGATCAGCGAGACATGCACGCCCGAGCCTTGCAGTTCGGTGCGCAGGCACAGCATCAGCCCTTCCAGCGCGTGTTTGGAGGCGCAATAGGCGCCGCGGAATTTCACCGGCGTCAGCCCGAGGATCGACGAGCAGTGGACGATGCGGCCGTGGCCTTGCGCCCGCATCACCGGCACGATGCGGCGGGTCAGGTCGTGCCAGCCAAAAAAATTTGCCTCGAACTGCTCGCGCAGCGCCTCGACAGGCAGGTCCTCCACCGCGCCCGGCTGTGCATGGGCGCCGTTGTTGTAGAGGGCATCCAGCTTGCCACCGGTTCGCTCCAGCACGGCGGCGGCAAAGGCGGCGATCGATTCGGGCTCGCGGTAGTCGAGATAAAAAGCCTCGATGCCTTCGCTCTCCAGCGCCGCTATGTCCTCCGGCTTGCGGGCGGTGGCGAAGACCCGCCAGCCCTCGCTCTTCAGCGTCCGCGCGCAATAGGCGCCGATGCCGGACGAGGCGCCGGTCACGACGATCGTACGGGCATGTCCGGCGGCGGGAGTCTTGGTGGAGTCGTGGCTTGCCATCTGCGGCAAACCCTTCCCATATTCGCGGTCGCGAAACAATCGACGGAGTGCGCTGGCGTGATGCGGAAGATCGTGGCGGTCCGTCGTGTGCTGGCCGACATGCTCGGGCACTTCAACGACGACGACGGCTGGTCGATGGCCAGCCATCTGGCGATCACCGCGCTGATGGCGCTGTTCCCGTTCCTGATCTTCGCCACCACGCTGGCAAGCTTTCTCGGCGCCCAGGCCTTCTCGGAGACCGCCGTGCACATCGTCTTCGACACCTGGCCGGAACAGATCGCAGCACCCATCGCGCGCGAGGTTATCAATGTGCTTACCGTGCCGCGCAGCGATCTTTTGACCTACGGCGCGCTGCTCGGCGCATTCTTTGCCTCCAACGGCATCGAGGCGCTGCGTACCTCGCTCAACCGCGCCTACCGCGTCACCGAGACGCGGCCGTTTCTCTACAGGCGCATCCAGAGCATCGCCTTCGTGCTGATCGCCACGGTGGGTTTCCTGGTCATCAGCGTGCTGCTGCTGTTTGCGCCGCTGATCGTGCGCCTCGCGCTGGCGAAGGCCGAATGGATCGAACCCTATCTGGGCACGATCACGCTGTGGCGGTTCGTCATCGCCTCGGTCGTCATCGTGCTGGGGTTGATCGCCGTGCATGTCTGGTTGCCTGCCGGCAAGCGTCGCTTCACCCATATCGTGCCAGGCATCATCTTCACGCTGATCGGCTGGCTGATCGGTTCGACGGTGTTCGCGGCCTATCTCGACCGCTTCTCGTCCTACGTGACCACTTATGCAGGGTTGGCCTCGATCATGATCGCGGTGGTGTTCCTCTACATCGTCTCGGCGGTGTTCATCCTCGGTGGCGAGCTCAACGCCTCGATCCGTCGTTATCTCGACGCGCGTGCGCGGGTCGGCGGCTGAAGGAAATGCGGGCGGGCGTTGGCGGCTTACCCTCCCCTCGAGGGAGGGTAAGCCGCCAACGCAACGAAGTGGAGTTGAGCGAGACGGGGTGGCGTCGCTTCAGGATGGAGCACCTCTTCGGCGACCCCCACCCCGCGTCAAAAACCTCGCGTCCCGCTCGGTTTTCTCCGCGACCCTCCCCTCAAGGGGGAGGGTTACCGCCGCGCCGGCGACGTCGCCAGACCGACGCCGAAGGTGGCGAGCGCCATGCCGGCGATCTGCACCCAGGTGAGGCTCTCGCCGAACAGGAACCAGGCCATGACGGCGGTGACGGCCGGCACGAGATAGAACAGAGAAGACACCTTCGCCATCTCGCCCTCGCGGATCAGGATCATCAGCAGGAAGATGGCGCCGATCGACAGCACCAGCACCAGCCAGACCATGGCGAAGATCAACTCGCCGCTGAGGACAACCGTCCGCGTTTCCAGCGCCAGCGAGCCGGCCGCCATCAGCACGGTTGCGCCGACATACTGCCAGGCGGTTCCCATGACGAGGTTTCGAGCCGCGCCGAACTTCTTCTGCAGCACCGTGCCGGCGCTCATACCGGCGACGGCGAACAGGGCGGCCGCCAGCATCGGCCAGGTCACGGCGTCGAGGCCGGCTCCGAGCTTCGGCAGGATCACCACGACCACGCCGACGAAGCCGGCGGCAAGGCCGGCCCAGTGGCGCGGCAGGATTTCCTCGCCGAGGAAGAGGCCGGCCAGTATGGCGGTGATCAGCGGCTGCAGCCCGACGATCAGCGCCGACAGGCCGGCGGTCAGGCCCTCGCGCACCGCCCAGAACACACCGCCGAGATAGATGCCATGCATCAGCGCGCCGGCCATCAGCGAATAGAACACGTCGCGGCGCGACATCCGCCACGCGCCGATGACGAAGGCGATCGGCGCAAGGAGCATGAAGGCGAGGCCGAAACGCGCTGCGAGGAAGGTGAAGGGCTCCGCCCAGGGCATGGCGTAGCGTGCACCGATGAAACCGGTGGACCAGAGCACGACGAACAGCGCCGGGATGAGTTTTCTTGCGGATGGCATGAGCGGCGTCCGAGTTCGGAGCGCCCGCTCTATTGGGTCTCGTCCCGTCCTGCAAAGGCGAAATGCTGAATCAATGATTCAGGACGCGTGAAGGTCATGAAGCCAGTGGGCCTCCGGTGGCGAGGTGCTTTGCACCGCCGTGCCGATATCCATTTGGCGGAACCCCTCCCTTGCGGCGAGCCCCTCACTTGCGATTTCTAACACTTAGCTTCCGCTGACGCCCTTCGGGCTGCTCCAGCTAAGATGTTGAAATCGCTTTCTCTCCCGCAAGGGGAGAGATGGAGCCGGCGCCGGCATCCGCGCCAATCACCAACGTCTGCGATTGGCGCAAACGGCGAAGCGCGCTATCTCCCCCCTTGCGGGGGAGAATGGATTTTCACGATCTTAGCGGAGCGCCGAGCCGGCAGGCGCGGAAGAAGCGACGCTAAGTCGTAGAAAATCCAAGAGAGGGGCAACTGCTTGTTGAAGCTCAACGGACGGGACCATCGTCAGCATATGTCAGGATTCTTTTCCCACGACTTATCCCCCTCCCTCCCGAATGGACCGATAATCCCCGTCGCCTGTGCTGGAAGGAGGCGGTGGGATGGAGAGAAGTCCGGCGGTCGACAAGAACTGGGAGGCGCTGAAGCGCTTGCTGGCCATGCTTGTCGGCATGGCCGAACTGGGCGACGGGGTCACCCTTCCTCGCCATCTCCATCGCGCCATCCTAAAACTGCTGCGCCCGACCGAAGCCGCGGCGCGGCGTTTGATCATCGCGGCGGCGCGCGGCATCGTGGTGACCCTGCCGCCGTTTCGCCCGCGAAAACCGAAACCCAGATCCGTCGAGCCGATCCTGCGCAGCCTCGGCATCGCCGTCACAATGTCGAATGCCGACTTTGCGCGCGCCGAAGCAGCGAAGCGGGCCGCCGCCAAACGCGCCGCCCGTCCTCGTATCCTGAACCTGTCGCTGCTCGATCCGCTCAAAAATCCGTTCCGCATCCGCCGCCGCTATGTGCCCGCACATGCCGTGCCGCGCATCATGTCGCTCGATTTCAGCGCACCGTACCGCCCCCTGCCTGCGCCACCATCGCCCGACGATCCGATCGACGCCGCCCGCCTTGGCCAGCGGCTGGAGGCGTTGGGCCGCGCACTCGACGACCTGCCGAGACAGGCACAACGTTTTGCCCGCTGGAAGGCGCGCCACGACGCCGCGCGTGCCCGGGGCAGGGAAGCCCGCGCCGCTGCCGTTGCACAGGGCAAACAAGGTGGTAGCACATTCCGCTTCCGGCGCGTCTCGCCGCTGCGGCGCGGGCGTCCTCCCGGCGGACGGCTGTCGCGCTACGACCCGATCGCGACCCATCCGCGCAACATCCGCGAGATAGACGAAATTTTGGCGCACGCCCATGCGCTGGCCGTGTACGCGCTGGAAACTCCCGACACGTCATGACGCGCGCTTGTCGCCCCCCCAACCTCTCCCCCTTGTGGGACGGGGCTAGGGCTGGGGCAAGTCAAAGGCAACAAGACCGACGCCGGCGCGGAGTTTTCCGCCCCGCGGCGGCGATGGCGGTTGTCCAGTCGTCAGCCGGCGTCGACGATGCGGAGTGTCACGACCCTTGCCCGTGCCGGGGCGGTCAGGGGGTTCGGGCCCCCAAGCAGGCGGCCTCGCCCGGGGATGGGGCCAGCGGGCGCACCCGGCCGCCGTCGATCAGCGCGTGCTTGACGTATTCAAGTGCGGCCGGCTCCTTCGACACGCCGAGATGGTCGTGGCGTCCGTTCTTGTGCAGCTTCGACCAGTCCACGGTTTGCAGCCGGCCGGTGAAGGATTTTTCGGGCCGCAGCCGCGACGACATGCTGAACAATCCGTCCGAGCCGTACATGTCGATCGCCCGGCGTACGTTGCAGGATACCGGTGTCGGCTTGTAGGCCTCGAAGGCGAGAAGCGTCTGCACCGGCACGCCCGCTGCCTGCAAACGGTCGGCAAATTGGGTGGCGGCATTGCCGCCCAGGGAGTAGCCCGCAACCGCAACGGGCGTTTCGACCCGGTTTGGCTGCGCCAGGAAATTGTCGGCGGCCTCCTTCCAATTGACGGGATTGTAGACGTCGGCTCGCACGCCGGAGGCGCGAATGTATTGCGTCAGGCTGTACATGCCGCTGCGCGCCATGTCGTCGCCCGCCGGTGTCAACCCGGCGAAGAGATAGACGACACCCTTTTCGGAGAGCGGCGGATTGGCAAGCCCGCCTTCCTGCATGACAGGCGAGGCGCATCCGGCCAGTTGGAAAATGAGCGCAAGGGGCAGCAGCGCCAGGCGGAAAGCGGGAGCGGATACAGGCAAGGGCACCTCGATTCAGTATCGAAGCCCGCCCGCACGGCCGCCGTCTCTAAGTGCCGAGAGAGGCGATACCAAGGCCGCCGCATCGTTTCCGAGACTTGGCGATCAAACGGGATCGAGGCCGGTCATCCGCCCGATGTCGTCCCGCGTTGCGCCATTTCCGCGCAGGGCGGCGATGCCGGTATCGCCGAGGCTTTTGGAGAGTTTTCTTCCGTCCGGCCCGAGGATCAGCCGGTGGTGATGGTAGGCCGGCGCCGGCAGGCTGAGCAGTTCCTGCAGCACGCGGTGCACGGCGGTGGCCGCGAACAGGTCCTGGCCGCGCACGACATGGGTTATGTCTTGCAGTGCGTCGTCGACCACCACGGACAGGTGGTAGCTGGTGGGGGTGTCGCGGCGGGCGAGGATCACGTCGCCCCAGAGTTCCGGGCCAGCCTCGACGCTTTCCGATGCCGACAGATCGGCGCTCAGCTCGGCCCATGCCAGCGGCCGGCCGATCCGCGCGACGGCCGCCGCCATGTCAAGCCGCCAGGCGAAGGGTCTGCCTCCAGCGATCAGCGCCTCGCGCTTTCGGGCGGGCAGCGCCTTGTCCAGTCCCGGATAGAGCGGCACGCCGTCGGGGTCGCGCGGCCAGTTTTTTCCGGCCGCTTCCTGCTCGACGATATGGGCGCGCATCTCGCCCCGGCTCATGAAGGCGGGGTAGACCAGCCCTTCGCTGCGCAGCCGCAGCAGTGCATCCTCATAGACCGGAAAATGATCGGATTGCCGGCGCACCGGCTCTTCCCAGCGGAGGCCCAGCCAGCGCAGGTCTTCGAAAATGCCGGCTTCGAATTCCGGCGTGCAGCGGCTCGTGTCGATGTCCTCCAGCCTGAGCAGCAGGCGTCCGCCTGCGGCATCGGCGAGTCCCTGGTTGAGCAGCGCCGAATAGGCGTGGCCGAGATGCAGCCGGCCATTCGGACCGGGCGCGAAGCGGAAGACGGGCGGGCTCATCGGCGCTTAAAACGGGTTGCGCGAAAATTTGTCCGATTGCTACTTTGCCGGCGTTTCACGGACAAGGGCGGCATGCGGCGAATTTTTGGATTGGACGACATCTCGGAGGGGCTCGACGCGCTCTGCGCCGCCGATCCGAGGCTGGCTGCGGTGCGCCGGATGGCCGGCGAGGTGCCGTTGCGGCTGACCGAGCCGGGTTTTCCCAGCCTTGCCTCCATCATCGTCTCACAGCAGGTGTCGCGGGCCAGCGCCGACGCGATCTTCGGACGCTTCGTGAAGCTTGTCGATCCGCTGACGCCGCAAGCCGTGCTCGCCGCCGGCGAGGACATCTTTCGCGGGGCCGGATTCTCGCGGCCCAAGCAGCGCGCGATGCTGGCCGCGGCCCGCGCGGTGGCGGATGGGCTCGACTTGATCCATCTCTGCGATCTGGAGGCGGAGGAGGCGATCGCCAAACTGACGGCCGTGCCGGGGATCGGGCCGTGGACGGCGGAAGTCTACTTGCTCTTCGCCGCCGGACATCCCGACATTTTCCCGGCCCGCGACGTGGCCCTGCAGGCGGCGGTCGGCCATGCGCTCGGCATCGAAACGCGGCCCAGCGACAAGGCGCTGACCCGAATCGCCGAATCATGGTCGCCCTGGCGCGGCATCGCGTCGCGGCTTTTCTGGGCCTATTATCGCGAGACGAAGGGCCGGGACGCCGCGCCGATCCTGCAAAGCTCCGGAAAATCGTGAAAGATCGAGGTGTTTTGCGCCGTATTGTAGCCGCGAAGCCGCTTCACATCCTTGTCATGTCGGGCTTAGACTATCGGTGTCAGGCGTTCGCCTGCGATGGAGGTTTTGGAAGTGACGGTCGCCGTATCTCCGGATGGGCTTCCCGCGCTGGTGCTGAATGCGGACTACCGGCCGCTCAGCTATTACCCTCTGTCGCTCTGGTCCTGGCAGGACGCGATCAAGGCGGTGTTCCTCGACCGCGTCAACATCGTCGCCGAATACGAGCACTCGGTCTCGTCCGTGTCATTCTCGATGCGGGTGCCGAGCGTCGTCAGCCTGAAAAGCTACGTCAAGCCGTCGCGCCACCCGGCGTTCACGCGCTTCAACGTGTTCCTGCGCGACCGTTTCCAGTGCCAGTATTGCGGCACGCCGGAGGATTTGACCTTCGACCATGTCATACCGCGCCACAGCGGCGGCGCGACGACCTGGGAGAATGTGGTCGCCGCGTGCTCGCCCTGCAATCTCAAGAAGGGCGGCCACCTGCCGGCGCAGGCGAAGATGTGGCCGATGCAAAAACCTTACCAGCCGACGGTGCACGACCTGCACAACAACGGCAGGCTGTTCCCGCCGAACTACCTGCACGAAAGCTGGATGGACTATCTGTACTGGGACGTCGAACTGGAGCCTTGAGGCCCGGGAAATGGATGAGGGCTGGCTGCAAACGCCGTTCTGCTGCGCTCCGATGCTCACGTACTTATAGTACGCTCCGCTTCGGTGCTCGCAGAACGACGTTTTCGCTACGCCCTGATCCATTTCCGCGCACTCACTGAAATGGCGTATCGGCTTTGACGGTTCAATTTCATTTCGATCGTTTGCCGAAATAGACAGCTTGGTCCGGCGTTCCCACGTCCGGCACGCGCTCATATCCCAGGCTCGTGTAGAAACGCTGCGCCCTCAGGTTGCGCGGATGGACCTCCAGCCAGAGTCCGGCCGATCCGGCTTCGGCCAGCCGCTGTTCCAGATACGCCATGCAGCGCCGGCCGATGCCTTTTCCCTGTGCCGGCGGCAAGAGGTCGATGTGGCCGTGGGACGGAAACGCGGCAAGAGCAGGCGGGATCGTCAGATCGGCATTGTGGATCCTGTGGCGAGCCCAATCGCTGCCCTTCCAGTGTGCGGCGTCCGAACCGGGGTCAGTTACACGGCGTTGCAGGGCCGGATACCACTGTTCCGCCAGCCGAGCGTAGAGCGATGCTGTATCCGGCGCGCCGAGCAAATATCCAGCCGTGCCGCCGGGGCCGTCGATGACGAAAGCGAAGTCCGGCTCGAACACCTGATAGGGGACCGCGTAGATATCGCCGATCAGGTCGGGATCGTCTTCCCGTGCCGTGGCGTCCTCGCCCGCGTCACCAGTTTCCAGGCAGATTTTTCGCAGCGCCGGACGGTCGGCTTGCGTCGCTTGGCGCAGGAAAAAGCCGTTGCCGAAATCGAGGATCGTACGGGCGTGGGTCACGGCGGCAGAATGCGGAAATCGGCGCCTTCCGGCAGCAATTGGCCGCCGTCGACGACGATGGTCGTTCCGGTGATGTAGCTCGCATCGTCGGATGCGAGGAACAGGAAGGCGTTGGCGACGTCGCGCGGCGTGCCGAGGCGGCCGAGCGGGATCGCGTCCTCCATGCTCTTGATGAAGGCCGCGCCGCGTTGCTCTTGGATCGCCTCCGTCAGGATGTTGCCCGGCTCGACGCCGTTGACGGTGATGCCGTAGCCGGAGAATTCCAGTGCTGCCGAGCGGATGAAACCGTTGATGCCGGATTTGCTCGCCGAATAGTGGCCGTGGCCGGGGCTGGTGACATGCGGGCCGGTGATCGACGAGGTGAACAGCATGCGCCCTGAGCCTTGGCGCTTCATCGGCACGAGCGCGGCCCGCGCCGCATTAAAAGTGCCGCGCAGATTGACGGCCATGACGCGGTCCCAGTCGTCCGGACTGGTGTTCTCGATCAGTTGCCACGGATAGATGCCGGCGTTCTGCACGACGATGTCGAGGCGGCCGTGCCTGTCGAGCGCCAGCGCGACGGCGGCTTCGGCATCGGCCATCTTCGAGATGTCGATAGCGATGAAGGAGGCGCCGAGTTCGTCGGCGGTCGCTTGCCCGACTTCGGTCTCGCTGTCGGCGAGCACAAGCTTTGCGCCTTCCTCGGCGAAACGTTTTGCGATGCCTTTTCCGATGCCGCGCGCCGCACCGATGATCAGCGCGACCTTGTCCTGCAAACGTCCGGTCATGCCAGCCTCTGGCGAAGGTTCTGCTTGAACGTGTCGAGCAGCACGGCGGCGAGCACCAGCAGCCCGTGGACGACCTGGGTGAAATTGGCGGGAAGGCCCATGAGGTTGATCGCCGTGTTGATGGAGGAAAGCAGCAAGACGCCGGCATAGACGCCGGGCAGCGAGCCGACGCCGCCCTTCAGGCTGACACCGCCGATGACGACGGCGGCGAAGGCGTTGAACAGAAGGCCGACGCCGAGATTGGCCGTCGCGCCGGAGGTGCGGATGGCGAGCAGCCAGCCGGCAAGCCCAGCGATGGCGCCCGCCAGCATGAAGGCGATGACGAGGTTGCGGGTGACGCGGATGCCTGCGCGGTAGGTCGCCGTCTCGTTGCCGCCGATCATTTTCAGATGCCGGCCGAAAGGCGTCTTCGCCATGACAGCCGAGAAGACCACGAAGCAGGCTATGGCGATCCAGGCGGTCAGCGGCAGGCCGAGCAGGCGCTGGATGCCTAACCAGCGGATGGCCGGCGCCAGGTCCTGTGCGGAGCGTCCACCCGACACCGCCAGCACCAGCCCGCGCACCCAGATGTAGGAGGCCAGCGTGATGATGAAGGCGCTCATCTTGAGTTTTACGACCAGGAAGCCGTTGAAGAAGCCGATCAGCCCGCCGACGGCGACCGCCACCAGCAGCGACACCGGCACCATCAGCCATTCGGGATAAAGTTTTATGCCGAAGCCGATGCCGGCCGAGCAGAACAGGATGCCGACTGCCATGGCCGCGAGCGCCGCCACCGATTCCACCGACAGGTCCATGTGCCCGGCGATGATCACCAGCGCCAGGCCGATCGACATGACGCCCAGCACGCTGGACGCCTCGATGATGTTGGCGAAGATACCGAGCTGGAAATAGTTCGGGATGAAGATCGAAAAGACGATCAGCACGAAAAGCAGCATGAACCAGACGAGATTGTCGAGGACGATCTCGAGGATTTTGCGGGTGCGTGGGTTCATGTGAGTTCGAGGCTCGGCTTGGCTGGTAACGGCCGGATGGGTACTCGGCGACGCAGGCGCCGCCCCTCACTGCCCTGCCGGGCATCTCTCCCCGCAGGCGGGGAGAGAGACGACGGCCGCAACGATTTCGCCAACCGTCAACGTTGAAGGTTAGCGAAAGCGGTGATGCGTGCGTCCTTCTCCCCGTTCCTACGGGGAGAAGGTGCCGGCAGGCGGATGAGGGGCAGCGCGACGGTCAACGGACCAATTGCGCGGTCCGAGTAGTTCACTCCACCGCCTTGATGGTCTCCGTCGGCGGCTTCATGTTGCCCCAGAAGGCCGGGTTGTCGACGTTCGACTTGTCGATCGCGGCACCCGGAATCTTGATGTTCGGGCCCCATGCTTCGTTGGTCACCGTCGATTTGAGATGAAGCACGTCATATTCGCCGGGCTTGATCTCCTGCTTGTTGACGATCTTGTCCATGAACATCGCCACCGCGGCTGCCTGGGCGTAGAGCGGCTGTTCGACCTCGACGTTCAGCCAGCCTTTTCGGATCAGGTCGAGACCGACCGGCGCGCCGTTCGAGCTCATCATCATGATGTCGCCGGGCTTCTTGCCGGCCGATTCCAGCGAGGCCACCGCAGCCACTGAGAGATGCGCGGCATGGCTGAATATCAGGTCGATGTCGGGATTGGCGACGAGCTGGTCGGCGACGATCGTGCCGGCATTGCTCGCCTCCCACTGCATGGCGGGCAGCGAGACGATGGTGACGTCCGGAGACGCCTTCATCTTCTCCTCGAAACCCTTCTGGATGTCGAGCGTGTAGGGGTCGCCGGGGTCGCCCAGCACCTGCAGTATCTTGCCCTTGACAGAGCCGTTCTTGGCCTTGAGCAGCTTCTCTGCCTGCTCCGCGGCGACGTAGCCGATCTCGACCGTGCCGGCGACGGAGGTGAAGGCGGACGGCGTAGAGGTGATCTGGCGGTCGAACTCGACCACCGGAATGCCGGCCGCCATCGCCGCCTCGATCGACGGTTTCAGCGCGTTGAAGTCGACGGCGGCCAGGACGATCGCCGCGGGCTTCAGCGCGATCACGTCGTTCATCTGGCTCTGCTGCGCGTCGGTCTTGTTGTCGGCGTTGAGCGTCTTCATCTCGTAGCCGGTCTGCTTCAGGAACATCTCCAGCGCGCTCACCGAGCCGGTCTGGAATTCGTCGAGCAGCGTCGGCACCAGGTAGTAGACCGTGCCTTTCGATTGCGCGAAGGCCGGCGTCAGCATGGCCATGGCCAACGCAACGACGCCGAATGCGGCTAACACTATTCGTTTCATTTCGTTCGCTCCTTTTGAGCCGGACCCCTCTTTATTCCCCGTCAGCCCACCGGTCCGGCACCGGCAAGCGTTTCGCCGGTGATCATGTTGATCACCGCGTCGGGGCTGGTTTTCTGTCGCGCCACATCGCCGGCCACGACGCCCTGGCGGATCACCACGATCCGGTCGGCGACCTGAAAAGCCTGCTGCATGATGTGGGTGATGATGACGACGCCGATGCCCTGCCGGGCGACCTGGCGGATCATGTCGAGGCCGCGCCGCGTCTGCTCGACGCCGAGCGCGGCGAATGGCTCGTCGAGCAGCACCAGCTTGCCGCCCCAGTGGACGAAGCGGTTGAGCTCGATCGCCTGGCGCTGGCCGCCCGACAGGTGCTCGACGTTCGTCCTGAGCGACGGGATGCGCGTGCCGGCATTGGCCAGCGCCTTCGCCACCTCGCGCTCCATGGCGCGCTCGTCTAGCACCGGCACGCCGAGCACTTTCCGGGTGATCTCGCGGCCCATGAAGAAGTTGGCGACGACGTCGACATTGGTGCAGAGCGACAGGTCCTGGTAGACAGTCTCGATGCCGGCGGCTTTTGCTTCGGCGGGAGACTTCGCCAGAAACTCCTTGCCTTCGAACAGCATGCGGCCCGAACTCGGCTCCAGTCCGCCGGCGATGATTTTTACCAGCGTCGATTTTCCGGCGCCGTTGTCGCCGAGCAGCGCCACCACCTCGCCCCTGCCGATCGAGAACGAGATGCCCTTCAGCGCTTCGATCGCGCCGTAGTTCTTGCGGATGTCTTCCAGTACCAGCAGCGGTTCGGTCATGCGGCCATCTCCTTGCCGTCCGGCGCTTCCCGCCCATCCTCGCGCGCCGCGAACATCTGGCCGAAGCGCGGCGACAGCACGCCGGACACGGCAAGTGCCGCGGCACCGCGCAGCACTGATTGCTCGCCGCCGCGGGCGACGGTGACGCGCGGGGCGCGCCGGTCGCGGCGCGCCGAGACCGAATTGGGTAGGGTTTTGGCTGCAGCCGCCAGCCTTGCCAGCAGCGGAGTCGGCGCCAGCCCGCCGATCACCACGGTCTGCGGATCGAACAGGTTCTCGATGGTGGTCACCGCGTTGCGGAAGATCGGCGCAATCTCGCCCGCCCAGGCGGCCTCGCCGCCCTTGTGGCGGCCGAGCGCCTCCAGCGACAGGTAGCGTTCCAGGCAGCCGCGATTGCCGCACGGGCAAGGCTCGCCGTCCGGCACGACGGGGATATGGCCGATCTCGCCGGCATTGCCCCAGGCGCCGCGCAGTACCGCGCCGTCATGCACCATGACGCCGCCCAGGCCGACGCCAAAATAAAGATAATAATATTCGGAGAAATCCGAGCCGACGCCGTATATCTGCTCGCCCAGCGCCGCCGCCGCCATGTCCGCCTCGATGAAGGCGGGCAGGCCGGTCGCCTCGGCCAGCCGCTCCTTCAGCGGCACCTCCTGCCAGCCGTCCATTGTGGTCGGACCGACGAAGCTCATCGCTTCGACGCCGAACGGGCCGGGCAACGCCATGCCGACGCCGAGCATGCGGCCGCCGGGGCGCAGTCTTGTCAGTTCACGCACCAGCCCGCCGATGAGATCGAAGGCCTGGCCGGGAGTGGGCGCCGGCGCGTCGCGGTGCAGGTTCTCGACCACGTCGCCGCTGAGGTTGACCAGCGCGGCGCTGACGCCGAGCGGCGTCAGGTGGACGCCGACCGCATAGCCGCCGTCCGGGTTGATGCGGAGCGTCGTGGGCGGCACGCCGCGGCCCTTGGGCTCTTCGCGGGCAGAGATGAGAAAACCCTGTTCCTCCAGCTCGCGGACGATGGTGGAGACAGTCTGCACGGTAAGCCCGACGCGCGCTGCGATGTCGCCGCGCGTGGTCGGCGCGTGCAGGCGGATCGACTCCAGCACGATGCGCCGGTTGTACGGCCGCCCGGATTCCTGATTGGTCCCCTTGAGTGCCACGTTTCGGCGCCTCCCGAGGAGAGATTTGCACCGTGAAGTTATTTAGTCAAACGGTTTTCAGAAAAACTTTCAACACGTTTGAGGCGTGCTTTGAGAGCTCATATCTCGTCGGACAAAGAGGATTGAGATGGTGCCCCTGGCCGGGATCGAACCAGCACGCCCGTGAAGGCAACAGATTTTGAGTCTGCCGCGTCTACCAATTCCGCCACAGGGGCATTCGCATTTGTCGCTTGCGCGAACGGAGCCCGGCACTTTGGTGCTGGAAACCGCTTTGGCAGCCGCGAAGCGCCGTGCGACCTACCAAATGAAACCGGTCTCGGCAAGACGCCGCGATTAGCGTTCTCTTGCGGAGCCTTGTCGATTGGCCGGGTGGGACATCGGCCAGGGCGGAGTGTCGAGGGCGGCGAAGATTTTCGCGGCGGAACCTCGGGCCGGCCATCGCGCTTAGTTTGGCGAAGGAGATACGGCATGGGTATCACACGGGAATTCTTCGAGACCTGGCTGCAAGAGAACGTCGGCAACCTCCCGTCCGAGAGCGAGGTGAGCCTTGCCGTTCTGGCGCGGCAATTCGAGCAGGACGCCGAAGCCGCCGGCTACAGTCAGGAGGTTCGGGAAGCGGAGATCGGCAATATCGAAGAGGCGATAGAAGAAGCGCTGAACAGGGCAAACGGCGAAGAAGAGGCACAGGACACCGCCTCGGCCGGAGACAGTGACGCCACGCCGGCCATGGACACGCTGGAGGTCGACGATGCCAAAAGCGGGCCGTGAGCGGCAAGGCGCGTCCGCTTGCGCAACGGCGATTTTCGAGGATCGTCTCCAATCATTCAGCGGCGAGCGGCTGCGTGTGCAATGCGCTGTCGGTTTCTCGCCTCCGTAGGGTTGCCATTCCGGACAACCGGAGTTTTCGGCCTGACTGACCGTCGCTGAACGGGATGGCGGCGTTTGGGCGCAGGGCCGAGCGGCGCAATTCTTTTTACAGGAATTGCAGGCTATGGGTGTCCGCGTCCTCCGGACTGGCTTCTGCAGGCGTGCGGTGTCGGTCGGCGGGAATAACGACGGAACGGCCGATGCTGCGAAAACTCTACGACTGGACCATGTCGCTTGCCGCCCGCAAGTCGGCGGAAGTGTGGCTGGCGGTTATCGCCTTCGTCGAGAGTTCGGTGTTCCTCGTGCCGGCCGACGTGCTCTACCTGCCGATGGCGCTGTCGCGCCCGGACCGCGCCTACCGCTACGCGCTGGTGGCGACCGCCGCCTCGGTGCTGGGCGGCATCGCCGGCTGGTTCCTCGGCCACTATGCCTACGAGACCGTCGCGCGGCCGGTGCTTGAATTCTACGGAAAATACGACGAGTTCGAGACCCTGCGCGTGTCGGCCGGCACCGGCTTCATCCTGCTGATGCTGGTGACGTCCGGTTTTGCCCATCTGCCGCCGATCAAGGTCGTCACCATCCTGGCCGGCGTCATCAGCTTTCCGCTAGGCTGGTTCATCGTCTCGGCGATCGTGGCGCGCGGCGCGCGCTTCCTGCTGCTCGCCTGGCTGCTCAGGCGCTACGGCGAATCCATCCGTCACTTTATCGAGAAGCGCCTCGGCCTGCTTGCGGGTGCGGCCGCCGTTGTCCTAATTCTGCTCTATATCTTGGTCAGGTACGTGTTCTGACGAGCCCGCCTGAACGGATCTTTTTCTCATGACCAGTATGCCCACCCCGACCACGCGCCCGCAGGCGCTGACCGCGCTGTTTCTGGCCGTCGCCATGGCGGCCACCGTCGGCTCGGCGCTCGGCTTCCAGCATTTGGGCGGCTACATTCCTTGCAAGCTCTGCTACGAGCAGCGCATCCCCTATTACGTCGGCGTGCCACTGATGCTGCTGGCGCTTGTCGCGGCGACCGTCAGACTGCCGCCGGTCGTGTCGCGAGGGCTACTGTTCGCCGGCGGGCTGCTGATGGCCTACGGGCTCTATCTCGGTGTCTACCATTCCGGCGTCGAATGGGGTTTTTGGCCCGGCCCGACCGATTGCGGCATGGTCGTCGCCCCGCCCGACACCGGCGGCAAGGGCGTGCTCGATGCGCTCAACACCATCGTGCCGCCCTCCTGCGACAAGGCGGCGCTGCGCATCCTCGGCCTGTCGCTCGCCGGCTGGAATGCGATCGCCAGCCTTGCGCTCGCGATCGTCGCGTTCCGGGGAGCCTTCGCGAAGGCCGGTTGACCCGGCAGCTTGCGCTGTTTCAGACCACCACGAAATCCGCCGCCGTCAGGTCGGCGAGATTGGCAATGTTGGCGAATTTCACGTTGCCGTATGCGCCGCCCGAGCCGTCCGCATCGTAGTAGAGATTGCCCGTCGTGGAATAGTAGATGATGCGGTCGTCGGCATCCTTCGGGCCGTCGGCGATATCCTTGAAGGCCGCCGCCGCCAGGGCGCCGACGGTCGACAATGCCGTGAAGATGGCATTCTCCAGCCGGATCGTGTCGGCGGCCACGCTGTAATTGACGATGGTGTCGACATTGCCCGCCCCAAGCGCCGACGAGAACACGAAATAGTCCATGCCGCTGCCGCCGTTCAGCGTGTCGCTGCCGCCCTTGCCGTCGAGCACGTTCTTGCCGGCATTGCCCCTGATTTCCTGGGCGAATTCGTTCCCGGTCAGGTTGATCGCCGTAGTGCCCATCGAGCCATTGGTGGATAGATGCTCCGCCGCGACCCCGGCGCCCAGCACGTAGGATACGCCGCTGGCGACGCTGTCGTCGCCTCCGCCCGCCGACTCGAAGATTTTCACGTCGCTGCTGTAGACGCGGTAGAGATCGTTGCCGCCGCCGCCCTCGAAAACATCGCCGCTGCCTTTCGAGCGGAACGTGTCGGCCGCGCCCGAGCCGAAGACGTAGTCGGCCTTTTCCGTTCCGACAAAATTGCCGGCGGAGGAAAACACCGTCACGGTGAATTCGTGATTGAGGATGGCGCCGCCGATATTGTCGTTTATCGCATACGTGCCGGTGGTTGGGGTGGCATCGGCCAGCGTCGCGACGACGGTCTGATCCATCGGCCTGTCGGCGTCCTGATAAAAATAGTTCTCGTAGATGCCGATGCTGCTGTAGATGTCGCCGTTCCAAAGATAATAGCCGAGATCTTCGTCATAATAGCCGGTGAGGCCGTAGTGGAAGGTCGCCGTCACCTGATTGCCACTGCGTGTCAAGGTAAATTCCGGCGAGATACCGGAAACGAAATCGCTGATGAGCATGAAGTCCTCCCAAGACTGCCCGGAGGATTTATCATTTCGTGTTGCTACCTGCAATTGCCGTCATTGCGACTGCAACTGACCCGATCCAGGCGCGCAACGCGCCGCCGGCCTCTGCCAGAAAGCATTCATCGACCAGGAATTTGCATGTCCAAACCTTCAGGCGGCGATATTCTTACTGCCGGATTGCCCTGCTTCGCCGCACCGCGAAATCGCACCGAGTTGACCGCTGCGCGTCCGGTCCTGTAATCCACGCATCGCCGATTGTTGCGGCGCAAAAGAAAGGCGGCGGCCGGACAAGCATGTTGCAGCGCGCGGACAGCTACGAGGCGCTCTACAGAAATTTTCGCTGGGCGATCCCGGACCGGTTCAACATCGGCGTCGCCGTTTCTGACCGCTGGGTGGCCACCGAGCCGGAGCGCACCGCGCTGCTGGAATACCGGCAGGAGAGCGAACCGGTCCGCATGAGTTTCGGCGAACTGTCGCGCCAGTCGAACGCGCTGGCCAATGCGCTCCGCCGGCGGGGCGTCGGCCGCGGCGACCGGGTGGCGCTCCTGCTGCCACAGAGTTTCGAGACGGCCATCGCCCATGTGGCCATCTACAAGCTGGGCGCCATCGCCGTGCCGCTGGCGCTGCTGTTCGGCGTCGAGGCGCTGGAGTGCCGGCTGCAGACGGCGGGCGTGAAGGCGGTCGTCACAAACGCCAGAGGCGTTGCCAAGCTGAAGGCCATCCGCGCCCGCCTGCCTGGGCTGGAGCTGGTGGTTTCAACCGACGGGGCGGACGGCGACACGCTCGGCTTCCATCGGGCGGTGGCCGACAACCGGCCGGTCTTCGAGGCGGTGGATACCACGCCCGACGACCCGTCGATGATGATTTTCACCTCCGGCACGACCGGCCCGCCCAAGGGCGCGCTGCACGGCCACCGCGTACTGCTCGGGCATCTGCCCGGCGTGCAGTTCCACCACGAGTTCTTCCCGCAGAAGGGGGATCTCGCCTGGACGCCGGCCGACTGGGCGTGGGCCGGGGGACTGCTCAACCTGTTGCTGCCGTCGCTTTATTTCGGCGTGCCGGTGGCGTTCGGAAAATTCGAAAAGTTCGATCCGGAGGCAGCGCTCGGGCTGGTGGAAAAGATGCGTGTGCGCAACGCCTTCATCCCGCCGACGGCGCTGCGCATGCTGAAGTCGGTGACCGGCATCCGCCGGCGCTTCGACCTGAACCTGCGCACGGTGGGCTCGGCCGGCGAGGCGCTGGGCCGTGAAACCTACGAATGGGCGAAGGACGAACTCGGGCTGACCGTCAACGAGTTCTACGGCCAGACGGAATGCAACATCGTGCTGTCGTCCTGCGCGGCTCTGGATGTCAGCCGGGGAGGGGCGATCGGAAAACCGTCGCCCGGCCACACGGTGGCGATCATCGACGGCGAGGGCAGAGAGATGCCCGCGGGCGAGATCGGCCAGATCGCGGTGCGCCGGCCCGACCCGGTGATGTTTCTCGGCTACTGGCAGAACGAGACGGCGACGCGCCAGAAATTCATCGGCGACTGGATGACCACCGGCGACCAGGGTATTCGCGACGCGGACGGCTATGTCTCTTTCTTCGGGCGCGACGACGACGTCATCACCTCGGCCGGTTTCCGCATCGGTCCCGGCGAGATCGAGGACTGCCTGACCGGCCACCCGGCGATCGCGCTGGCCGCGGCGGTCGGCAAGCCCGACGCGCTGCGCACCGAAATCGTGAAGGCCTACGTCGTGCTGCGCGACGGCTTTTCGCCGAGCGAGGCGCTTGCCGCCGAGATCAAGAATTTCGTGCGCGAAAGGCTGTCGGCGCATGAATATCCTCGCGAGGTCGCGTTCGTGGATTCGATGCCGCTGACCACGACCGGAAAAGTGATTCGGCGGATTTTTCGGGACCGGGCGCGGCACGAGATCGAGGAGTGAGGAGGTCACGACGCGAATGTCCGCAAGGCGGTCACAAGCGGCCTTTCGCGTCCGGCGTCGCGCGAAGACGGCGGAAGGCTTGTCGTTAGGCCGGCCTACGGCTGACCAGCCATAGCCCCCATGTCAGGAACAGGTTCAGCACGGCAGCGGCGAAGAGCGTGCTGAGCATGGCTGCGCTGCCGCCATGGTCCAGAAGGACCGCACCGAGCGCGGGCGCGGTCGCCTGCACGACCAGGCTGGGCGGCGCGAGGCGGCCCATGACAGCGGCGTAGCGTTGCGGATCGAAGAGCACCAGGGGAAGCGCGCCACGCGCGATCGTATGCACGCCGTTTCCTGCTCCATAGAGCACGAGCGCCATGGCCGTGATCGGCAGGTTGCTCAGAAGCAGCCCGATCCCCAGCGCCAGGAGCAGCACCGAGGCGATCATCACCCAAATCGGATGGTGATGCCGGCCGAACAGCATTTCCACCAACCGGGCGCCCACCTGGGAGGGACCGATCAACGCTCCCAGGCCAACAGCGGCCGCGAGGTCGATGCCCCGCAGTTGCAGCACGGTCAGCAGGTGGACCGACAGCATCGAGGCGATCATCGCGGCCAACGTCGTGATGGCCGCGAGCAGAACGAATGCGGGCCGGTACGATCGCCCGATGGTCGCCGTTCTCCTCGGGGCCTGTTGCGTTGCCGCCGGCCGCGCGGGATTGGGCACGAAGAGCAGGAAGCAGGGCAGGCTTACGACGATCTGAATACCGGCATAGACCAGGCAGGTGACACGCCATCCGTAGTTCTCGACCAGAAGGGCGCTAAGCGGCCAACAGAGAGTGCTGGCGAACCCACCCCACAGGGTCAGCGCCGTGATAGCGCTTCGCGCCTCGTTGCCATAGAGACGGCCAAGCGTGCCGAAGCCGGCATCGTAGAGGCCGCCCGACATGCCAAGACCCATCAGCACCCAGGCGAACAGGAAAACACCGAGATGAGGGGCGGCGGCCATTGTCGCCTGGCCGAGGGCCAGGAATAGCGCGCCTGCCACGAGGATCGGCCGCCCGCCCCATCGCTGTATCGCATTGCCCGTCAGCGTGGACACGAGGCCGGAGGTCAGCAACCCGACCGACAGGCCACCCACGACCCAGGCCAGCGGCCAGCCGGTTTCGGCGGCAATGGGCTTCGCCAGGACGGCCGGGAGATAAAATGAACTACCCCACGCGAGGATTTGGGTGATGCCCAGGGCCGTGATGGTGAGCGACCGACTGTGCGCGGCCGTCATGTCTCGGGCGCCTCGCGAAGCAGCCAGCGCATCGCTGCGAGCGCGACAAAGGCGCCGATCAGTTCAGCCGCCACGAAGCCCGGCAGGTCGAGCGGACGGATACCGGAAAAGCTGTCGGTCAACGAACGGGCGACGGCGACGGCCGGGTTGGCGAACGACGTGGACGCCGTGAACCAGTAGGCGGCCATGATATAGAGGCCGACCAGCCATGCGACTGCGGTGCGCTCGAAGCGCAATCCGGCCAAGATCACCGCGACGAGGCCGAAGGTCGCGACGCCTTCGGAGAACCATTGTGACGCGCCGGTGCGCACATGACCGGAAGGTTCAAGCAAGGCGCGCTCGAACATCATATGCGCGACGATCGTGCCGAGCAGGCCGCCGGCGAGTTGCGCGGCTACATAGACTACCGCCATGGACGCTGGAAGTTGCCGGAGCGCGGCAAAAACCAGCGTGACCGCCGGATTGAAATGCGCTCCGGAGATCGGTCCCAGAATCGTGATGAGCACCACCAGAATCGCGCCCGTCGGCAAGGCGTTGGCGAGCAGGACGACGGCGGTGTCCCTGGTCAGGGTCTCGGCCATGATGCCGGAACCGACGACCGTTGCCACGAGCAAAGCCGTTCCGAGCGCCTCCGCCACCACCCGGCGTGGGCCGCCATATTCCGGCATCAGTTCGCCTTGTTGCGCGAGCCGGTAGAACCTTCCATGGTCCCGATGCCATGGAGGCTGGCCTGAAGTGCCATGTCGTCAATCGTGCCAATGGGCAGACTCAGGAAAGCGCCGATGCGGTTCTTCATGTAGCGGAAGGCGGTCGAAAAGGCGCGCTCCTTGTCGATCCCGGTTCCTTCCACATGCGAGGGGTCCTCAATACCCCAATGGGCGGTTGCCGGATGTCCTGGCCAAATCGGGCAGGCCTCGCCAGCAGCATCGTCACATACGGTGAAGATGAAATCCATGACGGGGGCGCCCGGTACCGCGAACTCGTCCCAAGGCTTCGATCGGAAGCCTTCCGCCGGATAGTCCATCGCTTTCAGGACCTTCAATGCGAACGGGTTGACCGCGCCCTTGGGCTGGCTTCCGGCCGAGAAGGCGTGGAAGCGCCCGGCGCCGTCTTTTTGCAGGATGCTTTCGGCCAGGATGGAGCGGGCGGAATTGCCCGTGCAAAGAAACAGGACGTTGTAGATGCGATCAGCCATGAAGACCCCCTAGATAGCCCGCGCAGGCAGCGCGGTGTTTGACGGACAAAGCGCTGCGCAGATGGGGTGCGTCTCCGACGATCGGCTCGGCCATCATTGGACGGCGCCTTTGGCATCGGGAACGCAGCAGGACGAATTGACGGCCGGGACGCAGATTTCCGGCCTGCCGGAGCAGCAATCCTCCATCATAAAGCGGATCAAACCGGAGAGCGCGCCATATTCGGCGCTGTATACGATCGAGCGCGAATCCCGGCGTGTCGCCACCAGCCCGGCGCGCTCCAACTCCTTCAGGTGAAAGCTGACATTCGACGGCGATACCTCGACCTGTTCGGCCAATGCGCCGGCGGCGATGCCATCCGGTCCGGCGACAACGAGAAGCCGCAGCAGCTTGAGCCGGGTTTCCTGGGACAGCGCGCCGAAAGCCATGAGGGCTTGACGTTCATCCATATTTCAATAATCCTTGAAACGTTGAAATGAGGACTACAGCACATGCTCGCACCTGACAATACCGAATTTGAAGCCGCCGCCGTCCCGGACCCGGCCGACGTCACGATAGGCGGCCTGCTCGGCTTCCTGGCGGCACACAAGGAGAAGCCGCTTGTGTTCTTCTACGACGGCCGCCCGGTGCAGCCCGGCTATCATGTGACGGAGGTGAAAGCCGGACAGTTCGCGGCGCTCGATTGCGGAGCGAACCCGGAATCCTGGACCGAGATTTTCGTGCAGCTATGGGACGTGAACGAAGATCGGACCCATATGCCGGCTGGCAAGTTCTCTGCGATCGTTCGCAAGGTCACGGAACATGTTGCGCTCGACCCGGCCGCCAAACTGACGTTCGAGGTCAGCGACGGCGTGCGGCCGATGCAGCTTCACCGCGCCGGGTTGCCTGAGATCGTCGGCGGAGAAGTGCATGTCGAACTGTCGCCGCGGCCGGCGAGTTGCAAGCCCCGCGATCGCTGGCTCGAGGAGCAGAAGGCTTCGTGCTGCGGCGCTTCGGGCAAGGTGCAGCCTTGCTGTAGCTAGTCGGCCGAGCGGCCGAGTTTGGCCGCCTTGGAACGGTCAGCCGCGCCGGGCCGCCTCGATCGCGGCGACGTCGATCTTCTTCATGTCCATCATCGCTGCGAAGGCGCGTTTGGCTTCGTCGCCGCCGACGGCCATCGCCTCGGTCAACGCGCGCGGCGTGATCTGCCAGGAGACGCCCCATTTGTCCTTGCACCAGCCGCAGACGCTCTCCTGGCCGCCATTGCCGACGATGGCGTTCCAGTAGCGGTCGGTCTCCTCCTGGTCATCGGTGGCGATCTGGAACGAGAAGGCCTCGGTCTGCTTGAAGACGGGCCCGCCATTGAGGCCGAGGCAGGGGATGCCGGCGACCGTGAAATAGACGGTCAGCACGTCGCCCTGCTTGCCGGACGGGTAGTCGCCGGGAGCGCGGTGGACGGCATGCACGGCGCTGTCCGGAAAGACCTCGGCATAGAAGCGGGCGGCAGCCTCGGCGTCCTTGTCGTACCATACGCAGATTGTGTTCTTGGCGATTTCCATAACTCGTCCTCTCGCTTTCGAAGCCGGTTCTGGCCCGCGCTCGCGGCGAGTAACTGTCGGGTCCGGCGGTGCACGCTAGCATAGAATGCGCTCGTGCCGCCGGACGTTCCGCCGGCCGGATCGGTTGCAGCGATATCGGAGTGGCCTATTGCGCAAGCGTCGGCCCGTCACTCCCGTCCGAGCAAGGTCTTCACCCGTTTGCGCAGGATGCGAGCCATGTTGCGGGTCTCGCGGTAGAGGTGGAGTTGCGAGGCGGCCTGGCGCACGAGGCGGTCGGAATTCGGCGTCATGCCGATGACCACCGTGCCCATCTGGCGGCGCTCGGTCCACAGCCGGCTCATCACCGGATGGTCCGGCACGGCGCAGGAATCGGTGGCGTCGATGTTGGGATCCTCGAGGTGTTTCCTGGTCACCTCGATCATCAGCAGCGTGCCGGGCGAGAAGGCCGAATAGGTCTCGTCGTAGGCGGTCTTCCACGTATAGGCCATGCCGGCCTCGACGAAGACGATCAGGGCGGCGATCGGCTCGCCGTTCAGTGTCAGCAGGTGGACACGCGCCATGTCATGCTCGGCCAGGCGATGCACCGCCTCGCGGGCGAAGGCGGCGCGGAAACGGTCGATCGCCATGGCGGTGCGCTGGCGGCCCTTCCAGCCCGAGGCCTCCAGCGTGAGAAAGGCTTCCAGGCCGTTACGCACCTGGCTCTCGGCGCGGGCGACGATATACTCGATCGGACCCTTTTCGGCGAGCCTGCGCTTCATGCGGCGGAACTCGCGATAGTGGTGGGAACGCAGCGAGGCCTTCAGGTAGGCATCGCCGCCGAGTTCGCTTTCGAGGAAGGGCCTGAGTTGCGGCGAGGTGGTCTCGATCGGCAGGCCGCGCGCGTCGGCCACCGATTTCAGGATGGCGGCGACCGGGCCTTCGAGGCGCATTTCCGGCAGCACCAGGACCTTCGGGAGCTTCAGGTGCGGCCGCGACAGCATGTCGAAGAAATCGCCGACCACGCCGGCTGGGTCGTCGCGGTCGAGCAGCGGCGTGCCGATCGGGCCGAACGGGCTCGACCAACTGCGGATGATCGGCACGCCCATCGGCGGCTTCTCGACGGAATAGGGGACGAGCAGGCGCAGCCGCGAGCGGTCCTCGTCGCCGTCGCGGATGACTGCCAGCCGGACCTCACGGTCCTCCAGCCGCGGCATGGCCGGAGCCAGGAAGCGCGGGTTGAAGAAGACGTTCGGCTCGACCGTTCGCTTGCACAGGAAGTCGAGCTCCTCGACCAGGTCGAAGCCGGCTGAGGCGGGATAGATGCTGAGACGCCGAACGGTGCGGCGGGTCTCGATCGATTCCTCGTGGGCCGGCGGGCTCGGCGGGGTGTCGAGACCGGCAAAGCCGGAAATCATCGTGCCGGCGGGACCGCCGCTGATTTCCTCCACGATCGGCTTGGCAACCATCAGCGTGTCTCCGTGGCAAGCGGCGGCATGAAGATCGCCATCCTGATGCCCAGCTTGCGCCAGGCGGTGTAAGAAAGGGCGGTGGCCTCGAAGATCATCGATGCGGCGGTGGCGATGGCCGCGCCCCACAGGCCGAAGGCCGGGATGAGCAGCATGCTCATGCCGACATTGAAGACCAGCGTGGCGGCGAAGACGACGGCGCAGATGTTCTGGTGGCCGCTCATGGTGAGCAGGCTTTCGCAAGGGCCGACCGCTGCGCGGGCGACCACGCCGACGACCAGCAGGAACAGCAGCGGATAGCCGGTGCCGAAGCCCGGACCGAACAGGGCCAGCATGGGCTCTCCCAGCAGGAGCACGACCACGGCCATGAGCACGGAGGGCCAGAACGTCCAGGCGACTGTCTCGCGGGCGAAATCGGCGAGCTTTTGCCGGTCGCCATGGGTGAACTGGGCGTAGCGCTGGGCGACGCCTGCCTTCACGGCGAAATAGACGAAATGCACCAGCGCCAGCGTCTTTACCGTGGCGAAGTAGACGGCGACGTCGTCGGGCTGCATGTAGACCCCGACCATAAGCACGTCGGCATTGGTGAGCAGGTAGAAGAAACTCTCCACCAGGAAGATCGGCAGCGACACGGCCAGCCAGGACTTCAGGTGGATCTTGCGCGGACCCGGCGGCAGCTTGCGGTCGACATTGGCGGTGATGCTGACGAGCTGGGCGACCGTGGTGGCGTAGGTGGCGAGAATCGTGGCGCAGACCGCGACATTGGCGTTTGCCGGATAGCCCAGCGCGATCGCCGCGACCATGAAGACCAATATCAGGACCGGCCGGGTCAAGTAGGTCGGGGCGAGCGCGGCGATCGCCCAGGAATGGGCGCGGGCCATGCCCTGCAGGAGGTCCGACAGCGCTACCATCGGCAAGCAGAACATGCCGAGCATGAAGGGCGCGACGTAATAGGGCTCGACATGGTCGGACAGCAGCCACAGCGTGCCCATGGCGGCGAGCGCGATGGCCGAGGAGGCGAACAGCACGAACAGCCGGCTGGCGATCAGGATGCCGCGCAGCTCGGCCATCATGCCCTTTTCGCGGAATTCGGGGATGAAGCGGATGACGGTGGTGTGGAAACCCAGGCCGGAAATGCTGCCGGCGATGATCATGGTAGTCCACACCAGCACGAAGATGCCGTATTCGAAACTGCCCATCCAGCGGGCGAGCAGCACCTGGCTGACGAAGGCGATGACGGCGCTGAAAATGCGGACGGCGAAGGCGATCAGCGACATGCGGCCGGCGATGCCGCGCGCCCCTGGATCGAAGAGCACGGCGTCAATGCGGTCGACGAGCGGGCGCAGCCTAAGCGCGAGGCGCTCGGGCAGAAGCCTCTCGGCCGTCGTTGCCGCGGAAAAGCGCACCCGATACTGTCTCCGTATTCCGCCAGTCGGCACGGTCTATACTTTCACCCGTTAAGAGACCGTATGGAAGCGCCGCGGAGGGGACAACTTTGCCGTGCCGCGAGGCCCGGCCACCGATGTAGGCCGCGCCTCGACGCCGGCAAGAAGCGGCGTGCAGGCCGGCCCGGTTTTCTTGCCGGGGGCTGGAGTTCGGCGGTGCGGAGGAACATGACAGGATGATCGGTCGCGAGGAACGCGAAAAGATGCTGAGGGCCCATTCGATCGGGCCGAAGATGATCGCCTTCCTGGAAGAGATCAGCGTGGAGCGGCTCATCGAGCTGAAGGGCGCGGACGCCGAAATGCTCGCCATGCGCATCGATGTCGCGCTCGGGCGAAAACACATGAACCGGCTCGGCGTGGCGGCGCTCAGGAACCTGATCGACCTGGCGGAACGCGAGGCCGGCCCTCCGGGCTCGGGGAAACCGGCCGGGCCGAGTCGGAGCGACAGGCGGCGCCGCGTCCTTGAACGGGAGGCGGCAGGCGGCCGTCCGGCTCGACAGGAGGAGACGATGAAAAAGGTCATGCTCGAAAACATCAACCATCCGGGCTCGACGCAGCCGGCCGACGCGGCGAAATACGAGGCGATGCGGAACGCCTACCTGACCGTTCTGCCGGCCGAAAAACCAGGGCTGACGGTGGCGGAAGTCGGCCAGCGGGTGGTCGCGCATTTGCCGCAGGATCTGTTTCCGGGCGGGGCCACATCCGGCTGGTGGGCGAAGGCGGTCCAACTCGACCTCGAAGCGAAAGGCATCGTCGCGCGGTCGAAAACCAGTCCGATCCGGCTGCACAGGATAAGGTGAGACCCCACGCGCGCGTCCCGATTGCGCACAAATTGACAGGATCGTGCATTGACGCTCCGGGTCGCTGGACCATCTAATTGCAGCGAGCGCTACGCAGATACGGAGGCTCGGACATGGTCAGCTTCACTCTCAACGGAACTGAGAAGACCTTCGACGGCGATCCCGATACGCCGCTGCTGTGGGTCATCCGGGATTTCGAAAAACTCACCGGCACCAAATACGGATGCGGGGTCGCCCAGTGCGGCGCCTGCACAGTGCATCTCGACGGTTCGCCAAGGCGATCCTGCATCACACCCATCTCGATGGTCGAAGGATCGGACGTTGTCACCGTCGAAGGCATATCCGGTGCGGAAGCCGACGCCGTGCACAAGGCATGGCTGGCGCTGGACGTGCCGCAATGCGGCTACTGCCAGTCAGGGCAGATCATGTCGGCGGTGGCGCTGCTGCAACTGACGCCCAAACCCAGCGACGAGGACATTGACGGGGCGATGGCCGGCAACATCTGCCGCTGCGCCACCTATCAACGCGTCCGGCAGGCAATCAAGGACGCCGCCGGCATGATGGAGGGCTGAGCCATGACCTTCCAGATGATCACCACCACCCGCCGCGGCTTCCTGCAGGGAGCCGGCCTCGTCATCGGCATCGCGGTTGCGCCGAAGGCTTTTGCCGCTAGCGTGGCGCAGGGCGTGCCGGCCGGCGGAGGCTCCGGCCTGCCGCAGATGAACGCTTTCGTGAAGGTCGGCACCGACGACACGGTGACGATCCTGTCGAAACATATCGAATTCGGGCAGGGGCCGTTCACCGGCCTGGCGACGCTGGTCGCGGAAGAGCTCGACGCCGACTGGAACCAGATGCGTGCGGTGCATTCGCCGGCCGACGACAAGGTCTACGCCAACCTGATGTTCGGGATGCAAGGGACAGGCGGGTCGACGGCCATCGCCAATTCCTACGAGCAATACCGGACGGCTGGAGCCACCGCGCGCGCCATGCTGGTGGCGGCGGCAGCCGAGGAATGGGGCGTGCCGGCAGCCGAGATCACGGTCGAGAAGGGCCGAATAAGACATGCGGCAAGCGGCAAGGAGAGCGGCTTCGGCGCGCTGGCCGACAAGGCGGCGCAGCAGACGCCGCCGACCGATCCGAAACTCAAGGATCCCAAGGATTTCGTGCTGATCGGCAAGGATCTGCCCAAGCTCGATACGGCCGAGAAATCGAACGGCAAGGCGATCTATACGCTCGACGTGCTGGCCGACGATATGCTGTTCGCGGTGGTCGCGCATGCCGACCATTTCGGCGCGACGGTGAAATCCTTCGACGACGGCGAGGCACGCAAGGTCCAGGGCGTGGTCGACGTGAAGCAGGTGCCGCAGGGTGTGGCGGTCTATGCCGACAACACGTTCGCGGCGCTGAAGGGCCGCGCGGCGCTGACCGTCGAGTGGGACCTGTCGAAGGCCGAGACGCGCTCCAGCAGCGAACTGGAGGCGGATTTCGCAAAGATGGTGGCGGAGAAGGGCATCGATGCCGTCAACAAGGGCGACGTCGGCAAGGCCTTTTCCGAGCCGGGCGTGCAGAGCCTGGAAGCCGAGATCGTCTTCCCCTTCCTGGCGCACGCGCCGATGGAGCCGCTGGATGCCGCCTTTGTGATGGGCGACGACGGCGTGCTCGACGTCTACACCGGCGCGCAGTTCCCCGGCGGCGATCATATGGCGGCGGCGCAGGTCCTGGGTCTCGATGCGTCCAAGGTACGTCTCAACACCCAGCTCGCCGGCGGCAGTTTTGGCCGGCGTGCGCAGTTCGGCTCGCCCTACATGCAAGAGGCGGCAGAGGTTTACAAGGCGAGCGGGGGCAAGCGGCCACTGAAGCACATGTGGACGCGCGAGGACGACATTCGCGGCGGCTTCTACAGGCCTATGTATCTGCATCGGATGAAGGGCGCGATCGACGCGGACGGCAAGGTGGTCGCCTGGGACCAGACGATTGTCGGCCAGTCGATCATGGGCAAGGCCTCGACCGAACTCGACGACAGTTCCGTCGAAGGCGCGCATACGCTTCCCTACGCCATCGGCAATCTCCGGGTGATCTCGCACAATGTGGCGCTGACCATCCCGCCGCTGTGGTGGCGTTCGGTCGGCCACACCCATACCGGCTTTGCCGTCGAGACCTTCGTCGACGAGCTGCTGCAGAAAGTGGGCAAGGATCCGGTGGAAGGGCGGCTGGCGATGCTCACCAACGAGCCGCGCCACACCGGCACGCTGAAGAGGGTGGCCGAGATGGCGGACTGGGGCTCGGCGGTGCCGGTTGGCCGCGAGCGTGGTGTCGCCGTGGTCAAGAGCTTCGGGACTTATGTGTCGCAGATCGTCGAGGTGTCGCGCGACGAGGGCGGCTTCCCGCGCGTGCACAAGGTGTGGTGCGCGGTGGATTGCGGCCAGCCGATCAATCCCAATGTGATTGCGGCCCAGATGGAGGGCGGCGTCGGTTACGGGCTTGGCGCCGTGCTGTTCGACGAGGTGACGCTCGGGGAGGGCGGCAAGATCGTGCAGTCCAATTTCCACGACTACCGCTCGATCCGTATCAACGAGATGCCGCATGTCGAGGTGGCGGTGATCGCGTCGACGGAAAAGCCGACCGGCGTCGGCGAGCCGGGCGTGCCGCCGATCGGGCCGGCAACCGCCAATGCGTGGCGGCGGCTGACGGGCACGCCGGTGCGAAGGTTGCCGATCGTCCCGGGCGGAGTGTCGTGAGGCCATGAGCGTATCCAGACTTCTCTTCATCGCCGGGCTATCGGCCGCCGTGGCGGCGGCGGCCGGGCTGGCCGCTGGCGTGTCGGCTGCGCAGGACCACACCGCCGCCACGCTGAAGCCGGCCAGCGACTTCGAGCAGATCACTGACAAGACGGCGCGCGCGGTGGCGCTGTTCGAGGAAGCCGGAAAGGTCATCCAGCATCCGCGCTGCGTCAACTGCCATCCGGCCGGAGACAAGCCGCTGCAAGGCATGGGCATGCATCCGCACCAGCCGCCGGTGGCGCGCGGCGAGGCGGACATCGGTATGCCGGGCATGATGTGCGGTACCTGCCACGGGCCAGCCAATGTCGACGTCGTCGCCCAGGCCGAGACGATCAAGAGCATTCCGGGTAATCCCGCCTGGCACCTGGCGCCGATCGAGATGGCGTGGGAGGGCAGGTCGCTCGGCCAGATCTGCGAGCAGATCAAGGACCCGGCCCGCAACGGTGGCAAGACACTGGACGAGATCGTCGAGCACATGGCGCATGACGACCTCGTCGGCTGGGGCTGGGACCCCGGCGCCGGCCGTGAGTCCGTTCCGGGTACACAGGAGGTGTTCGGCGAACTGATGCGGCGCTGGGCGGCGGACGGCGCGGCCTGCCCGAAGGCTTGAATTCCGCCGGAAGCGCCGGTCCACCCACCGATTTGACGGCGTTTTCGGCGTCGAACCGCCGAAAACGCCTTTGTCCCGCTCTTCGGGCGGCATTTTCCCTACAGATTTCCAGGGTTGCAACGCCCTTTGACTTCCCGCGCTTTCTGATATTCTGCGACTGGGGGAGTCTGGGAGGGTGTGTGACGGCGAAAACTCCAGGTGGAGCGCCGCAGGAGGGGCTGGCGGACCGCATCTATGAGGCGTCGGTGGTTCCGGAGCTGTGGCCGGGCGTTCTTAGGGGGCTCACGCAACTTTCCGGCACGGCCTGGGCAACCGTCGTGGCGGCGCGCGACGGCGAGGCCCGCTGGGCCGTCTCGTCGCCGGAGGCGGAAGAGATCGTCAGGGCGCATTTCGACCGGTTCGCAAACAACATCCGAACGGCGAGGCTGCTGGCCAAGCCCCATGTGGGGTTCATCACCGACTACGACGTCCTCACGCAAGAGGAGATGGACACCGAGCCGCTGTATCGGGATTTCCTGATCCCGCGTGGCTACGGCTTCGGCGTCGGCACCAGCATCATGCCGCCGACCGGGGACATCATCGCCGTGCATTGCGAGGGCCGGTTTGCGGCGGGCGCAATCGGGCAGGACGTCGTAAGACGGCTCGATTCCCTGCGCCCGCATCTGGCGCGCTCGGCGCTGGTCTCGGCGCGGCTGTCATTCGAGCGGGCGAGGACTGCCGTCGAAACCCTGTCCGGAATCGGGCTCGCGGCCTGCGCGGTCGACCAGTCGGGTATGGCGGTGGTGGCGAACCGCGGCTTTGAGGCCGAACCGGACTTGTGGACGACACGCGGCGGCAACCGGATCGCGCTCATCGACCGCCGCGCCGACCGGCAGCTCTACGAAGCGCTCGGCACGATCGCCACGGGGGAGGGCGTCCGTTCCCTGCCGATGGTCCCAGCCGCGGGCGGCGCGCCCGCCGTGCTGCATATCGTGCCGATCCGGAGGCTGGCGCACGACCTGTTCGCACGCTCCGCCGCCATACTGGTGCTGACCAAGGCGTCGGCCGCTCCGACGCAGGCGACCTCGCTGCTGCAGGCGCTGTTCGACCTGTCGGCGAAGGAAGCCGACATTGCGGCGCGGATATCGGCGGGAAGGACGGCCGAACATATCGCGCTGGCAGACGGCAAGAGCATCGACACGGTGCGCAACCAGGTGAAGAGCGTTTTGCAGAAGACCGGCTGCCGCCGCCAGGTGGAACTGGCACGGTTGCTGGCGCAGTTGGTGCCGCGCGGTTGAGCAGAGGGACCGGCATGCGGGGCGAAGTGGCACTATGGCCGTTGGAGGCGCTGTGAACCAGGAACCGGGGGGCGTCGTCGACCGCATATACGAGGCATCCGTCTTGCCCGAATTGTGGCCGGGTGTGCTGCGGGATTTCGCCGAGATCGCGGACAGCCGCGAGGCGGTGATCGTGGCGACGGGCGGACCCAGCCTGAAATGGATCGGTTCTTCGCCGCGCATGGAGGCGCTGACGCGCGGCTTCTACGACTATCCGGGCGGCCAGGAGCGGACGCGGCGGCTGCTCGCCGCGCGCCGCGGCGAATTCATCACCGACTTCGACGTATTCACCCAGGAGGAAATGCGCGACGAACCGGTGTTTGCCGACTACCTGTATCCCGAGGGGTTTGGTCGCGGCGTGGCAACGGTCATCAACGTTCCGAGCGGCGAGACGATCGTTTTTCACGCCGAGGGCGATCACAGGCTCGGCCCTTTCCGGCCGGGGCTCCTGCAACGGCTGAATTCCCTTCGGCCCCACATCGCCCGTTCCGGCCTCGTCTCGGCACGGCTGGAGTTCGAGCGGGCGAGGACGGCCGTTGAAACACTGTCGGGCATCGGGCTCGCCGCCTGCGCGGTCGACCAGGCGGGCCTGGTGATCGTGGCCAACACCGGCTTCGAGAGCGAGCGGTCGCTGTGGACGACCCGCGGCGGCAACCGGGTCGCGCTGACCGACCGCCGCGCCGATCGCCAACTCTACCAGGCGCTCGACATGATCGGCGCCGAACATGGCGTGCGCTCGCTGCCGGTGGCCGCGCCGATCGGCGGCATCCCGGCCGTGCTGCATGTCGTGCCGATCCGCCGCGCCGCGCACGACCTGTTCACGCGGGCCGCCGCAATCCTGGTGTCGACCAAGGCGTCGGACGCGACGCCGGCCACCTCGCTGCTGCAGGCGATGTTCGATCTATCCTCGACCGAGGCCGACGTAGCCGCGCGGATCTCGGCGGGCAGGACGGCCGAGCAGATCGCGCTGGCCGACCGCAAGAGCATCGATACCGTGCGCAACCAGGTGAAGAGCGTTCTGCAGAAGACCGGCTGCCGTCGCCAGGTGGATCTCGCGCGCCTGCTGACACAACTGATCCCGCCCGTTTCCCAGGCAAAGCCTGCCTCGGGGGCTTCGCTCGACGAGGAGGCCGGCCGTGCATGAGCCGCTGGTGGACCGCATCTACGAAGCGTCGGTCCTGCCGGAGCTGTGGAGCGGCGTCATCGCGCAGATGACGGAAGCCGTCGAAGGGCAGGCCGCCTTGCTCTCGACGATCCAGGCGAATTCGGCGCACATCATCTCGACTTCCGAGGACTTCAAGGAAACCTGGGAATACATATTCAGGCATTTTTCGGGGGCGGCGAACCACAGAACGCAGCGGCTGCTCGCCGCCAGGCATGCCGGCTTCCTCGTCGACGCCGACGTGTTTGGTGCGGACGAGATCAGGAACGACCCGCTCTACACCGAGGTCCTGATCCCGCGCGGCTATGGCAGCGGGGTGGCGACCGCCATCCACTATCCGGACGGCGCCGCCATCATCGTCAACGTCGAGCGCGCCGCCGCACGCGGCGCGTTCGATGCCGCGGCGGTCGGGCGGCTCGACGGCCTGAGGCCGCACCTGGCGCGCTCGGCGCTGATCTCGGCGCGGCTCTCCTTCGAGCGGGCGCGTACCGCCGTCGAGACGCTTTCCGGCATCGGCCTGGCCGCCTGCGCGGTCACCCAGGCCGGCGCGGTGCTCGTGGCAAACCGGGAATTCGAAACGGGCGGCCCATTGTGGACGACGCGCGGCGGCGACCGCGTCGCGCTTGCCGATCGCCGCGCCGACCGGCAGCTTCAGGAGGCGCTGGGCACGACCGCCACCGGGCTGGGCGTGCGCTCGCTGCCGCTGCTCGCCCCGGAGGGCGGCACGCCGGCAGTTCTGCATGCCGTGCCGATCCGCCGCGCCGCGCACGACCTGTTCGGCCGGGCAGCGGCCATCCTGGTGCTGACCCAGGCGTCGTCGGCGCCGACGCAGGCGACCTCGCTGCTGCAGGCGCTGTTCGACCTGTCGGCGACGGAAGCCGGTATCGCTGCGCGAATCGCGGCGGGCCAGACGGCCGAACAGATCGCCCTGACGGACGGCAAGAGCGTCGATACCGTGCGCAACCAGGTGAAGAGCGTTCTGCAGAAGACTGGCTGTGCCCGCCAACTCGACCTGGCGCGGCTGCTGGCGCAACTGATCCCGCCGCTCTAAGGGTTCCATAACCATCCTGCGGGTCAGACCATCCCGAAAGCCCGCCCACAGGGCCGTCTAGCCCAAATGGGATATGACCTTCGCGCGAGGCTTGAATATCCTCAATTGTGGGAGGCAGGCTGATGAAGTCTGCCGGGATTCGGCGCGGGGGCCCCGGATCTTTGAAAAAAGGGCAGGGTCATGTGTGCGCAGGCACAGGGCGGGGCAGCATCGTCGTCCTCGCCCGGGGAACGGTTAGCGGGGGCGCCGTTTCCGGAGACAACGAAGTTCTTCTGTCGTCGCGGGTGGGCGTGGGAACGGCAGGAGGATCTTTGGATGACGCAGTCCGGTTCGATCGGGCGCGTCGGTCTTGACCGCCACGCGGCATGGTCCTGTCCTTTCCCCACCTCGACAGAATGTTTCGATCGGATCGGCTCTAGCCAGGAGATGCGCTGAAGGCAGCGTCGCGGCCTCGGTCGCGCGGCGGAAATGCGTTTTTGCGGGACGTAGGCCCTTTGTCCCGCCGGCCATCTTCCCGAAAGGGAAGGTGGCCTCATTTTGTCAGCATCTACGCGCCGGCCGGTAGGCCTGCCTGCAAAAGCGCCTCAGGCGAAGGCGCCGTGGCAATGCTTGAATTTCTTGCCGGAGCCGCAGGGGCAGGCCTCGTTGCGGCCGACCTTGCCCCAAGTCGAGGGCTTTGCCGGATCGCGGTCCTCTGGGGCCACGACGCGGTCGACCGAAACGCGGGTCATTACCGCCGCGTCGCCAAAGCTGTCGTCGTTGAAGTCGTCTTCGCCGGTGGTGGCGTCGATGTGCTGGCCGAACGTCCGCGGCGCCTCGGGCGGCGGGGCGTCGGCGGCCTCGCGCACCAGTTCCACGCGCATCAGTTGCGCGGTGACGGCCTGGCGCAGATTGCCGAGCAGCGACTGGAAGAGTTCGAAGCTTTCCGACTTGTATTCGTTGAGCGGGTCGCGCTGCGCGTAGCCGCGGAAGCCGACAACCGAGCGCAGGTGATCGAGATTGACCAGATGCTCGCGCCACAGATGGTCGAGCGTCTGCAGCAGGATGGAGCGCTCGACATAGGTCATGACCTCGGGGCCGAAACGCTCGGCGCGCTCGCCGGCGGCGGCGTTGGCGGCAGAGGTGACGCGCTCGCGGATCTGCTCCTCGTCGATGCCTTCCTCCTTGGCCCACTCCTCGACCGGCAGGTCGAGGTTGAGGGATTCGCGGCAGCCCTGCTTGAGGCCGTTCACGTCCCACTGCTCGGCATAGGCCGTCTCGGGAATGCATTTGGCGACGAGATCGTCGATCACGTCCTGGCGCATCTCGGCGACGGTCTCGGACAGGTTGTCGCCGTCCATCAGCGCGATGCGCTGCTCGAACACCACCTTGCGCTGGTCGTTCTGCACGTCGTCGTATTTCAGCAGGTTCTTGCGGATATCGAAGTTGCGCGCCTCGACCTTCTTCTGCGCCTTTTCCAGCGCCTTGTTGATCCAGGGGTGGATGATCGCCTCGTCTTCCTTGAGGCCGAGTTTTTGCAGCATCCCGTCCATCCTGTCCGATCCGAAGATGCGCATCAGGTCGTCCTGGAGCGACAGGTAGAATTTCGAGCGGCCGGGGTCGCCCTGGCGGCCGGAGCGGCCGCGCAACTGGTTGTCGATGCGGCGGCTCTCGTGGCGCTCGGTGGCGAGCACGTAAAGGCCGCCGGCGGCGATCGCCTTTTCCTTCAGGCGCTCGACATCGGCGCGGATCGCCGCCTCGCGCGCCTCGCGCCCGGGGCCGGGCTCGACGTCCGCAAGTTCCTCGGCGCAGCGCATGTCGGCATTGCCGCCGAGCTGGATGTCGGTGCCGCGGCCGGCCATGTTGGTGGCAATGGTGATGGCGCCAGGCCGGCCGGCCTGGGCGACGATGCCGGCCTCCTGCTCATGGTAGCGGGCGTTGAGTACCTGGAAGTCCTTGATGCCTTCCTGACGCAGCCGCTCTGCAAGTTGCTCGGATTTTTCGATCGACGTGGTGCCGACCAGTATCGGCTGGCCCTTGTCGGACGCCTCGCGGATGTCTCGGATGATCGCCTTGTACTTCTCCTCGACGGTCCGGTAGACCTCGTCGTCCTCGTCGAGACGCATGACCGGCTTGTTGGTAGGCACCTCGGTGACTTCCAGCCCGTAGATGTTGCCGAACTCCTCGGCTTCCGTCGCTGCCGTGCCGGTCATGCCGGCCAGCTTCTTGTACATGCGGAAGTAGTTCTGGAAGGTGACGGAGGCCAGCGTCTGGTTCTCGGGCTGGATCTGGACGTGCTCCTTGGCTTCCAGCGCCTGGTGTAGCCCTTCCGAATAGCGGCGGCCAGGCATCATGCGGCCGGTGAACTCGTCGATGATGACGATCTCGCCGTTGCGCACGATGTAGTCCTTGTCCTTGCTGAACAGGCGGTGGGCCTTCAGCGCATTGTTGACATGGTGGACCATGGCGACGTTTTCCACGTCGTAGAGCGACTCGCCCTTGAGCAGGCCGCGCTCCTTGAGCAGATCCTCTACCTTCTCGGTGCCGGCCTCGGTGAAGATGGCGGTGCGCTGCTTCTCGTCGATCTCGTAGTCTTCCGGCGCGAGTGTCACGATCAGCGCATCGACGACGTTGTACATTTCGGAACGATCCTCGAGCGGACCTGAGATGATCAGCGGCGTGCGCGCCTCGTCGATCAGGATCGAGTCGACCTCGTCGACGATGGCGTAGTTGTGGCCGCGCTGCACCATCTGGGCGCGCTCGTATTTCATGTTGTCGCGCAGATAGTCGAAGCCGAGTTCGTTGTTGGTGGCGTAGGTGACGTCGCAGGCATAGGCCGCCCGGCGCTGCTCGTCGGAAAGGCCGTGGACGATGACGCCGGTGGTCAGGCCGAGGAAGCCGTAGACGCGGCCCATCCATTCGGAGTCGCGCTTGGCCAGGTAATCGTTGACGGTGACGACGTGGACGCCCTTGCCGGCCAGCGCGTTGAGATAGACGGGCAATGTGGCGACCAGCGTCTTGCCCTCGCCGGTGCGCATCTCGGCGATGCCGCCATTGTTCAGGACCATGCCGCCGACGAGCTGCACGTCGAAGGGGCGCATACCGAGCACGCGGCGCGAGGCTTCGCGCGCCGTGGCGAAGGCGGGGACCAGGATGTCGTCGAGACTGGCACCGTTGGCTAGATCGGCCTTGAACTGTTCCGTGCGGGCGCGCAGCGCCTCGTCGGACAGCGCCCGCATCTCATTCTCGAGCCCGTTGATGGCTTCGACCCGCGGTCTCGTCGCCTTGACGCGACGGTCGTTGGAGGAGCCGAAGATCTTACGGGCGAGGCCGCCGAGACTGACCATCCATGGTCCTTTCAAAACACGGTATTCCGGCGCCTGCGCCGGCGGACCGCAGTCCTCGCCTAAGCGTATCGCAACGGAAGAAGGCGCCCGGAAATGGTTCTGGACGCCAAGACGAAGGACAGATAAGAGGGGGCACTTTCGATGTCAACGCCGCGGCAACGCTTGAAGTGCCGGCGAATCCGGCCAGATTCTCCCCTTGTCGCCGCGAACGCATTCTACCGGAGAATATTGTTATGAATTTCCGTTCCCGTCGCGCCAAGCTCGCCAGCCTTGGGCTCGCGGCCGTTCTTCTCGCCGCAGCACCTGGCGCCGCGCTGTCGCAGGAAGCCGCGGCCGATGCCGGCAAGGCGACCCCTGCCGATCCCAACAAGGTCGTCGCCACCGTGGACGGACAGCCGGTCACCGAGGCCGATCTCAGCCAGGCCATCCAGGATCTCGACCAGCAGTTTGCCCGGCTTCCGGAGGAGCAGAAGCGCGCCGCCGCGCTGTCGGCGGTAATCGAGATACGCCTGCTCGCCGCCGAGGCGAAGGCCAAGGGTTTCGACCAGTCGGACGAATACAAGCGCCGCATGGCCTTCCTCGAGCAGCGCGCGCTGCATGGCGAAGTGATCGAGAAGGAAGTCGCCGCCACGATCACCGACGAGGACATCCGCAAGCGCTACGACACCGAGATCGCCAACACCCCGCCGGTGAACGAGGTGCATGCCCGTCACATCCTGGTGAAGACCAAGGAAGAGGCGGACGCGATCGTCAAGCAGCTCGACGGCGGCGCCAAGTTCGAGGACATCGCCAAGGAGAAATCGAGCGATCCTGGTTCGGGCGCGCAGGGCGGCGACCTCGGCTGGTTCGGGCCCGGCCAGATGGTGCCCGAATTCGAGAAGGCCGCCTTTGCGCTGGAGCCGGGCTCCTACACCAAGGAGCCGGTACAGTCGCAGTTCGGCTGGCATATCATCAAGGTCGAGGACAAGCGTGCCAAGCAGCCGCCGGCCTTCGACCAGGTGAAGGAGCAGTTCCGCTCGCTTCTCCTGCGCGAAAAGTACTTCGCGCTGGTCAAGCGCCTGCGCGAGGCCGGCAAGGTCGATGTGGCCGATCCGGAACTGAAGAAGGGCGTCGACGCGATGGAAAAGGCGGAGCAGTAGGTCGCCCCGGCGGTCGCGCCGCCCCAGAAAAAGGAGGCGGTGCGCGAAAGGCCTTGTTACACAACTTGTCCGGAAACGGACTGCTTGTGGTTTTTCGAGCGGTTTTGAGGTTTTTCTGGCAAATTCCAGAAACAAAGCCACACGATCGGAACATCTTTCTGAAACAGAGTGCCGCTAGCTTCCCTTGCATCGCAGGGGAGCGGGATGTTTGGCGGATTTCTCCTGCTCAACGCAAGCTGCCGAGGCGCTGCGGGGCAATCGTGCCACGCGTGTGTTCGTGCGGTCGGAACCCAGGAGAGAGCAATGACCAAGCTTATCGCGGCAGCGGCGCTGGCCGTCCTTGCCTTCGGCGGCGAAGCAGCCGGCGGCGAACTGAAGCCGATGCACGCCAGCAGCATCGATCTCGGCACGATGACCGGGATTGCCTATTTCACCGTCGAGCCGGAAGGTTATCACGTCGTCGCCACCTTGATCGGCAATGATTCCAGCGACCCGGTTCGCTTCGAAGCTGTCCTTGTGTCCGGACAGACCGTCAAATTGTCCACACCCCGAGAAGTAGGGATGCCGCCTGTCATGGTCGAAATAAGCTGCGTGGCCGACCAGGTCGTGATCCAGGAACCAGCCGCGATCAACTGATCCGGCATGGCGCGGCTGCAAAGCGCCGCGCCATGGTCCATCATTTCGGCAACCCGCGCCGCGCACCTTTGATGCGCGGCGTTTCTTTTGGATCTTGCAGAAGCGGTTGCGCGAGCTGCCTATGCCACGATCGTCCCAGACTGAGTCCCTTCAGCGTTTCGGGCGCATGATGTTCGCGCGGTGGCCAGCGCCCTTGCGCAAAGGCACGGGGTGAGGCAAACGGAGCGCAATCCCGCAAGCGCTTCGCATCGAGGCCCCGATGTCCGCCACCGTCTCTCCGCTCGCCCCGAAAAAATACCCAAAGATGCCGGCTGTCGAAGGCGTGCGTATCGCCACGGCCGAGGCGGGGATAAAGTACAAGAACCGCACCGACCTGCTGGCGATGGTGTTCGACGAGGGTACGACGGCGGCCGGCGTGTTCACGCGCTCGAAATGCCCGTCCGCCCCGGTGGATTTCTGCCGTCACAATCTTGCCGGCGGCAAGGCGCGGATGCTGGTGGTCAACTCCGGCAACGCCAACGCCTTCACCGGAAAAAAGGGACGCGAGACGACCCGCATGACCGGCGAGGCGGCCGCCAAGGCAGCGGGTTGCCCGGCCGGCGAGGTGTTCCTCGCCTCGACCGGCGTGATCGGCGAGCCGCTCGACGCCGGCCGATTCTCGCATCTTTTGGCCAACATGGCGAAGGAGGCCAAGCCCGAGCGCTGGAGCGATGCCGCCAAGGCGATCATGACCACCGACACGTTTCCAAAGGTCGCCACCGCGACGGTGAAGATCGGTGAGACGGAGGTCACCCTCAACGGCATCGCCAAGGGCGCCGGCATGATCGCGCCCGACATGGCGACGATGCTGTCCTTCGTGGCGACGGATGCGCCGATCGACGCCCCGGTGCTGCAGGCGCTTCTGTCGAAGGGCGTCGGCCCAACCTTCAACGCCGTCACCGTCGACAGCGATACCTCGACCAGCGACACGCTGATGCTGTTCGCCACCGGAGCGGCGGAGAAGCGCGGCGCGCCGCGCATTGCCGACGTCGCCGATCCGCGGCTTGCGCAGTTCAAGCGAGCGCTGAACCGGCTGCTGAAGCAACTCGCACTGCAGGTGGTCCGCGACGGCGAGGGCGCGCGCAAGCAGGTGGAAGTGACGGTGACCGGCGCGAAATCGGCTCGCTCGGCCAAGCGCATCGCCCTGTCGATCGCCAATTCGCCGCTGGTCAAGACGGCTGTGGCCGGCGAGGACGCCAATTGGGGCCGCGTCGTCATGGCCGTCGGCAAGGCCGGCGAGCCCGCCGACCGCGACCGGCTGGCGATCTGGTTCGGTGACAACAGGCTCGCCTTCGAAGGCGAGCGCGATCCCAACTACTCGGAGACGAAGACGTCCGCCTATATGAAGCGTGACGAGATCGCCATTCGCGTCGACATCGGGCTCGGACGCGGCAAGGCGACGGTCTGGACATGCGACCTCACCAAGGAATATGTCGCGATCAATGGCGACTACAGAAGCTGACACCGAGGTGGCGGGCATCGTCCCAGTGCCGGAACTGACGACGGTCCGCCGCTTCGAGGCGGCGGGGTTCCGCGCCTGGCCGGCCGGTTCGGTGCATTATGACGGCGCGTGGGCGATCAGGCTGACGCCGCACCATCCGGCCAAGCGGCTGAACTCGATCAACCCGCTCGATCCGGGCGACGCGTCCGACATCGAGGCGCGGCTGGAGCGCGCGGCCTGGCGGTTCGGCGCGGCGGGCCGGCCGCTGACCATGCGGCTGTCGCCGCTCGGCGCGCCCGCTATCTCCAGGCATCTCGACGAACTCGGCTGGACGCTTTTCGACCAGTCGCTGGTGATGCGGCTGGCGCTCGGCGGGGCGGCGGTGGACGAAGCGATGGACCAGATTCCGATGAAGGATGTCGGCCGCTTCGTCGGCGCGGCGGTGGCCGTGCGCGGCCAGGATGCGGCGCTGGGGCAGGGGTTGGCGCGGGTCATCGAGACGATCCAGCCCGAGGCCGGGCTGTTCGTGCTCGAGCAGGACGGCAGGCCGGTGGCGACGGCGGTCTGCGTGCATGATGGGGATCTCGCAGGCCTGTTCGAGATCGCCACGGCGCCGTCGGAACGCGGCAACGGACATGGTCGGCGCATCGTGCTGTCGGCGCTGAAATGGGCGCGGCTGCGCGGCGCGCACACGGCGTGGCTGCAGGTGGAGGCAGGCAACGTGCCGGCGCTGGGACTCTACGAAACCATCGGCTTCAAGGAACTCTACCGCTACCACTACCGGCAGCCGCCGGACGCGGGGCCGTAACGTGGACGCAAGCCCGGGAAAACCCATCCTGCTGGTTTCGGCCTGCGCGCTGATCGACGCCGACGGGCGCGTCCTTCTTTCGCAGCGTCCTCCGGGCAAGACGCTGGCCGGGTTGTGGGAATTCCCCGGGGGCAAGGTCGAGCCGGGCGAAACGCCCGAGGAAACGCTGATCCGCGAGTTGCGAGAGGAGATCGGCGTCGAGACGCAGACGGCCTGTCTCGCTCCGCTGACCTTCGCCAGCCATTCCTACGAGGCCTTCCACCTGCTGATGCCGCTGTTCGTCTGCCGGCGCTTTTCCGGCATCCCGACCCCGAAGGAGGGGCAGACCCTCAAATGGGTGCGGCCAAAGCAGATGCGCGAGTACCCGATGCCGCCGGCCGACGAGCCGCTGATCCCGTTCCTGATCGATCTTCTGTAGCGGCGCCCGGCCTGCATACGTGGCTCCGTGCGGGCCCGATGGCGCCGATTAAGAAAAAGTTTATTCGAATATGAACGAATAGGTGGACGGCAGGCACCACAATGATCGATTCGACGGCGGCAGGGGCGGCATGGCTTTCGACGACCCGGAATATGACGACATCCATCGCGCTCGCGCGCGGCTCGAGGCGGCGGGCGGTGGCGCTCTTCGCGTGGCGCTTTTGTTCGGCTCCGCCGCGGTGGCGCTTGCGCTGGTCGTCTCCCAGGTAGTCGGCAACCGGTTGAGCAGCCATGTCGCGAGGGGCGACGTGCAGGGCATCGACTTTACCGCGACCGGCTCGATCGGCAATGCGGGCACCTATACGATCCGCAAGAGCGTGCTGCAGCCGACGCCGAACTCGATCTGCATCCTGCACGACAATGGAACGCGCGAAGGCGAGTGCTGAGCCGCCGCCGATCCCCGTAAATTCAGGCTCGCACTTCATGCAGCGTTAAGGCTGCGGCGTTAACCTTCCTTAATCTCTTGCCGCTAGGTTAGCCTCCGAGGATGAGGCCGATGACCAAGATGATCCGCGGATTTCTGCAAGATGAAGGTGGCGCGACGGCCATCGAATACGGGCTGATCATTGCGCTTGTCGCCCTCGCGATCGTCGGTGGGGTCGGCAGTTTCGGCGACCAGCTTGAATATCTCTGGGGCGACAACAACGGCAAAATCCAGCAGGGTCTTAGCACTCACTGAGATCTTGCGCTTCGCATTTCGGGCATACGGGCAAGTCAGCCGCCGCGCAGCGCCTCTGCCAGGGAAATTTTCGCCGAGCCCGGTTTCAGCGGCTTCTGCTGCGTCGGCGCCGGCGCCCAGCCCGACATCCAGACGATCGAGAACGTAGCCCTGATTTTTCCGTCCGGATCGGAGAACCGCTCCGCGTAGATCTCGGCGGCGCGCAGGAACAACGTCCTGGTCGCAGGGCGGCGGCTGCGGGAAACCAGCGTGCTCGTCGACCCCATTGCGCGCAGGTCACGCATCAGCGCGAACATGTCCGGGTAACGCACGGTGATGGTCTCGACGTCGGCGACCGGCAGCGCGAAACCCGCCCGCTGCAGCAGCGCGCCGACATCGCGGACGTCGGCGAACGGGAAGACGCGCGGGCTGGCGCCTCCATAAATCTCGCTTTCGGCGGCGAGCAGGCTTTCGCGCAGTTCGCCAAGCGTGCCGCCGCCAGCCATCGCGCCGAGGAACAGGCCGTCCGGCCGCAGGGCGCGTCGGATCTGAACGAGCATGCCCGGCACGTCGTTGACCTCGTGCAGCGACAGAAGCGACACGGCGAGGTCAAGGCTCTCGGGTGGCAGGGGCAGCGTCTCCGGCGCCGTCAGCTTGCCGTCCGATCCTTGCAGGAAGGCCGGATCTGCCTCGATACGCGCGATCGCGCCGGCCTTGCCGCTCGCGTTCACCGCGTCGCGGGCATGCGGCGTGACGCAGAACAGCGCAGCGGCGTCAGCGAAACGGCGCTCGACCGTCGCCAGGCGGTCGGAAAGATCCTCGGCGAGGCGCTGCATCAGAAAATCCGCGCCATCGACCGGACGGGCCAGCGCACGGCGCTTGTGCTGGAGCGAGAGGTGGGTGTCGAAGATTGCTTGCACGGTTTCCGGCTTGCGACAGGCGCGCGGCATTCGCGCGGTTATGATATGGTCCCGGCGGGGACGGGTTTCCATGACGGATTGGGCAGCGCAGATCAAGGACATCGCGACGATGGCGCTGGCGCTGCCGGGGCGCGTGCTGTTTCCGCCGGTTTGCGCCGGCTGCGGCCGCCAGGTCGGCGAGCCCGGCTCACTGTGCGGCCGATGCTGGCCCAAACTGCGCTTCCTCGACCGACCCTGGTGCCCGGTGATGGGAACGCCGTTTGCGCAGGATATGGGCGAGAATTTTCTGTCGGCGGAAGCTATCGCCAATCCGCCCCCCTTCGCGCGGGCGCGGGCCGCGGTCATCTACTCGGGCGTGGCGCGGCAGATGGTGCAGCGGCTGAAATACAACGACCGTACCGACCTCGCACCGTGGATGGCGCGTTGGATGGTGCGCGCCGGCTTCGAGCTGCTCCCGGACGCCGACCTGATCGTGCCGGTGCCGCTGCATCGCGGGCGATTCTTCCGGCGGCGGTTCAACCAGTCGGCGGAACTCGCCCGCGCCATCGGTCGCGCCACCGGCACAGCGTTCGAGCCGGAGGCGGTGGTGCGCATCAAGGTCACGCGGCAGCAGGTCGGGCTGGGCCACAAGGAGCGCGAGGAAAATGTGCGCGCCGCTTTTGCGGTGCCGGTCGGATCGCGGGAGAGGATACGGGGCAGGCGAATACTGCTTGTCGACGACGTGTACACCACCGGCGCCACGGTGGCGGCGGTGACGCGGGTGCTGCGAAAAGGCGGCGCTTGCGCGGTCGACGTGCTCACCTTTGCGCGGGTTCTGCCGGGGGACTTCCTGCCGGAAGAGTGAGCGACTATATACGTCTGCAACAGAGGCATGTCGGAATGGTCGACGTCACTATCTACACACGCATGTTGTGCGGCTACTGCGCCGCGGCGAAGAGCCTGCTCGATCGCAAGGGCGTGGCCTACACCGAGCACGATGCGAGCTTTGCGCCGGAACTGCGCTCCGAGATGATTTCGCGCGCCCACGGCCGCTCGACCTTTCCGCAGATTTTCGTGGGGGACGTGCATGTGGGCGGCTGTGACGACCTGCATGCGCTGGAATCGCAGGGCCGGCTCGACGGCCTGCTTGCCACCGGCAATCTGAACTGAAGGAGAAGCCGATGAGCCTCTTCAAGGCCGCCGCCATCCAGATGCGGTCGGGCACCGAACCTCGGCGCAACGCGGCCGATATGGAAGCGCTGGTGCGCGAGGCGGCAGCCCGGGGTGCGACCTACGTGCAGACGCCGGAAATGACCGGCGCGCTGGTGCGCGACAAGGACGCGCGGGCCGCGACCTTCACCACCGAGGAGAAGGATATCGTCGCGGCCACGGCAGCGCGGCTCGCCTCTGAACTCGGCATCCACCTGCATATCGGCTCGACGGCGATCCTGCGCACGGACGGAAAGCTCGCCAACCGTGCGCTGCTGTTCGGACCGGACGGCTCGCTGCTCGCCTCCTATGACAAGATCCATATGTTCGACGTCGATCTCGACAATGGCGAGAGCTGGCGCGAATCCTCCGCCTATGAGCCGGGCGTCGGCGCGACGGTGATCGACCTCGCCATCGCCAGGCTCGGCTTCGCCGTCTGCTACGACCTGCGCTTTCCGCAACTGTTCCGCGCCGAGGCGATGGCCGGCGCGGATGTTCTGACCGTTCCGGCAGCCTTTACCCGCCAGACCGGCGAGGCGCACTGGCATGTGCTGCTGCGCGCCCGCGCCATCGAGAACGGCGCCTTCGTGATCGCTGCCGCCCAGGGCGGCAAGCACGAAGACGGCCGCGAAACTTTTGGCCATTCGCTGATCGTCGACCCCTGGGGCCGCGTGCTGGCCGAGGCCAATCACGACGAGCCGGGCGTCATCGTCGCCGAGATCGACACGGCGCAATCGGCGCAGGCGCGCAAAAAAATTCCCAATCTGAAGAACGCGCGCGAATTCGCCGTCCGCCAGGTGGCGCGGCCGGAAGCCGTGCTGCGTGGAGCTGCATCTTGATCCGCTTCTCTCTGCATTGCGACCACGACCACGAGTTCGAGGCGTGGTTCCGTAACAATGACGACTTCGACACCCAGAAGAAGCGCGGTTTCGTCGAATGCCCCGAATGCGGCTCGAAGAAGGTCGAAAAGGCGCTGATGGCGCCGGCGGTCTCGACGGGCCGTAAAAAGGAAAAGATCGCGCTGGCGATGGGTGAGGCGCAGAAGCAGGCGATGGTGCAATTGAAGGCGCTGTCGGAGAAGATGCGCGAGAACGCCGACTATGTGGGCGACAAATTCGCCGAGGAAGCGCGGAAGATCCATTTCGGCGAGACCGAGGCGCGCGGCATCTACGGCGAGGCGACGCCGGAAGAAGCCAAGGGCCTGGTCGAGGATGGCGTCGAGTTCGTGCCGATCCCGGTTTTCCCCGACGATCGGAACTGAGTTTTGCGGGCTTCACGCCTGACCGCCAGACGCCGCAAGACGCTTCCTGAGTGATGACGGCGCGGTGTTGCGCCAGGCCATCAAACAGGCGCTGCGCAGCGTCGCATCGTCTGCCGCCGTCAAATCCATCTCGGTCCAGCCCTGGCGGCCCCAGCCACCCTTCACCGGCTGGAATGTTTCCGGCTCGGCGCCGGCCAGCATTGCCTGTTCCTCCGGTGTCAGCTTCAGCACCGCATGAGCGCCGGGCGGCAGAGTGGCGAAGATGCGGTTGCGCACCCGGAAATCCGGCTTTCCGAAATGCGATTTTTCCTCAGCCTCCGGCAGGGAAAGCGCTATGCGGCGAAAGTCGTCAGCGGTCATGATTTGTCCTCCAGCCCCCTTGGTGCGTGTTGCCGGCCTATCATGCCGCCATCGGCTACGGCTGGCTTGAACATTTGCAACCTGCCGAACAAGGCCTGCGTCGTCGGATCGACCGCCGTGGCTCATGCGCATTAGCCAGAATTTCGGTCATGTCCGCGTCCCGAAGAACTGGACGAATCGGATGACGCCACTCTGGAATTCCGCCGTCGGCCTGCTCATGGTCACCGGGCTGCTGCTGGGACTGACGCTGCCCTTCGGCAAGCTGGCGACCGACGCCGGCACCCCCGGCATTGTCTGGGCGCTGGTGATTTCGACGGGCGCGGGCGGCGTGCTGTTCGCGGCCATGCTGCTGTGGGGCCACCGCATGGCGCTCACCATGCACCGGCTGCGCTACTACCTGATCGCTGCCGGGGTTTCCTACGCCATTCCCAATCTGTTGATGTTCACGGCGATACCGCATCTCGGCGCCGGCTACACCGGCATCATGTTCACGCTGTCGCCGGTGATCACGCTGGTCTTGTCGATCCTGCTCGGCGTGCGCCGGCCCAACCTGCTCGGCGTTGCAGGCATCGGCGTCGGTTTCGTCGGCGCCGTCATGGTGGCGACGACACGCGGCGAAGCCGGCCAACCTGCCGATTTGTTCTGGGTGCTGGTCGGTCTCGCCATTCCGTTCAGCCTCGCGGCCGGCAATATCTATCGCACCTTCGACTGGCCGGAAGGGACCGGACCGATCGAACTCGCCATCGGCAGCCATCTCGCCGCTGCGGCCATGCTGCTTGTCGGCGCGCTGGCGTCGGGCAACGGCCCGGCAATCGCAGGCCTCGCAGAGATCCCGCTGCTGGTCGTTGCGCAGGCAGCCTCCGCGTCGGCGATGTTCGTGTTCTTCTTCCGCCTGCAGGCGGTCGGCGGCCCGGTCTATCTCAGTCAGATCGGCTATGTCGCGGCAGCGGTCGGGCTGCTGGAACGCTGTTCCTCGGCGAGCGCTACCAGTTGCTGACGTGGCTGGGCGCCGCGATCATCTTCGTCGGCGTGCTGATGACGACGAAAGCCCAGCGCGCCAGGAGCACGTCTGCAAACGCGTGAGGGGCGGGCTGAAAATGATCGGCTGGAGGAGGCGCGGCCTGTGTCGCTGAAAAATCCTTTGTAACGGGTTTTGCCGATCTTGCGCTTGCCTGCCGTGCAAAAAATGCGCATTGGGCGCGTCGATGATCGATCGTTTACCCTCGTACCCGAGGGATTTATATTAGGGAATGCGTTATTGTAGAATGCGTTACTTCCATTCGTTCGATTTTATTTGACGCAATCAAAAGTTGTTGTAACTGGTCCAAAGTCTATATTGAAACTGGTCCCATCGGCCGCGATTTCGCGCCCGTCAAAACCAGCGTAGGATTGCAGCCTTCCACATATTCCATGTGGTAGTTGACAGGTAATGACGCCTCGCAAGAGCCACGTCAGGTCTGGCTAACAACAACCACAGCAAGGAAGGATTGCCATGCCTCTCAACGAGATGGACGTGCTGACGGCGGTGGGTGACGCGGTCCTCAACAAGCTGGATTTCACGGTCGACGGGCTGCACATCCGCGGCGAGGCCTATCGCAAGATCTTCGAGCTTATCCGCGACGAACAAATCCTCGTCGTCTCGGGAGACGACGAGGGACTCGCGACCTACAGCCCCGACACCGACACGATCAAGACCCAGAAGGCCGATTCGCCGGCGGACCTGTTCAACAAGTCGATCCTCGTCCATGAATGCACCCACGCCCTGACTGACATGGAATTCGTGAAGATGACGGCCAAGGCCAACGAGTCGGCGGCCTATCTGGCGCAGGCCGTCTATTTGCTGCTGAAGGATCCGAAGCCGACGGTTCCGGCCGGCTATGGCGTCGTCAAGACGGCGATACAGCTTGCCAGGCAGTTCGGTCTCGACAGCAATCCCGGCTCCCGGCGGCGTATCTCCTACGACGAGATCGTACCGCTGGTGAAGCGGCTCGACGAGCATCCGGGCTATCATTCCGCGCAGGCCCGCATATCGATGTCGAATGGCATTTCCGCCAAGATACCGAAGCATCTTCGCGTCGAGGGGTCGCCGGAGCGGATCGGTCCCAGCACCGCCACCGCCACGATCGGTTTCCGGGTTCCCAACGACGAACTGTTCGCCTTCGACAGTTTCCGGCTCAAGCCGGGTGCCGAGCAGAGGCTGCGGGAGGCCGCCGGATACATCAAGCAGCGGCTCGGCCCGAGCCACAAGATCTACATTACCGGCCACACGGACAATGTCGGCGGCGCCGGCTACAACAAGCGCCTTTCCCGCCAACGCGCCCAGGCGGTCGCAGATTTTTTCGTCAAGGAGAAACTGTTCAACAGTTCGCTGCTCCAGCCGGGCGGCGACGGCGAGGAGCATCCGGTCGCCGACAACAAGACGCCCGAAGGGCGCGCAGCCAATCGGCGGGTGGTCATCGAGGCGATGTAGTCGCCGACGATCCCGCGGTCAGGCAACCGTCGGCTTCTCCGCCATCACCATGTAGTTGACGTCCATGTCCTTCGACCGCTGCCAGCGGTCGGCGAGCGGGTGGTAGATGACGCCGGTACGATCGACGATCCTCATGCCGGCCTCCGACAGCGCCTTCTCCAGTTCGTCGGGGCGCACCAGCCGGCCGTATTGATGCGTGCCGCGCGGCAGCCAGCCCAGCACGTATTCGGCGCCGATGATCGCCAGACCCAGCGCCTTCAGCGTGCGATTGATGGTGGCGACGAACATGATGCCACCGGGCTTCACCATCTCGGCGCAACGGGAGATGTAGAGGCCGACGTCGGAGACATGCTCGACCACCTCCATGTTGAGCACCACGTCGAATTTCTCGCCGGCGTCGGCGAGGTCTTCCGCAGCGGCGGCGCGGTAGTCGATGGTTACGCCCGATTCGGCGGCATGCAGTTTTGCCACCTCGATGTTGGTGGCGGACGCGTCCGCGCCGACCACCTCGGCGCCGAGCCGCGCCATCGGCTCGCACAACAGCCCGCCGCCGCAGCCGATGTCGAGGAACCGCAGCCCCTCGAACGGCCGCGCCGTGTGGATGTCGCGGCCGAATCGCGCCGCCACCTGGTCGCGGATGTAGGAGAGGCGGACGGGATTGAACTTGTGCAGCGGCCGGAACTTTCCGTTCGGGTTCCACCATTCGGCGGAAAGCGCGGAAAAGCGTTCGACTTCGTGCGTGTCGATCGTCGATCGGCGGGGCTCTGGCATGATTTGATCTCCGTTCGGCCCGTGAGAAGTCGGGCGCGGACAGGCGAAAGTCAAGCCGCCGCCATGATGCCGCCGCATCGGTGCGACCTTGAACCAACGTCGGAAACCGGTCATTCGCGGCAGCTCTTCGGCACCAAAGCCGATCGCGGGCTTGCGATTGCGGCACTTTCCCGGCATGTGACGGAGGAGCCGCGCGCAGACCGGAGGGGGACGACCGATTGCACCATGAAGTGACGCTGATCGCCACGATAGCCGTGTGCTTCGTGCTCGCCTCCATCTTCGGCTACATGGCCGACCGGCTGCGGCTGCCGCCGCTGGTCGGTTATCTCGTCGCCGGCGTCATGATCGGGCCGTTCACGCCGGGTATCGTGGCCGACGGCGCGCTCGCCGCACAGCTCGCGGAAATGGGCGTGATCCTGTTGATGTTCGGCGTCGGCCTGCATTTTTCCGCGTCCGACCTGCTGGCGGTGCGCGGCGTCGCCGTACCCGGCGCGATCGGCCAGATCGTGCTCGCCACCCTGCTCGGTGTCGGACTCGCCTCGATGTGGGGTTGGAGCATCGGCGCGGGCATCGTGCTGGGCCTCAGCCTGTCGGTGGCCAGCACCGTGGTGCTGCTGAAGGCGCTGGAGGAGCGCAATCTGCTGAACACGCCGAGCGGGCGCGTCGCCGTGGGCTGGCTGATCGTCGAGGATCTCGCCATGGTGCTGGCGCTGGTGCTGTTGCCGGCGCTGGCGGAAATGCTTGCCGGCAGCGGCGCCGGCACCGTGTCAGAACATGTCGCGGAGGGGGGCAGTTCCTCGCTGCTGCTCACCCTGGCGATCACGCTGGCCAAGGTCGCGGTGTTCGCCGCGCTGGCGATCTTCCTAGGGCCGAAAGTGGTGCCGTGGGTGCTGACCAAGGTGGCGCGCACCGGCTCGCGCGAGCTGTTCACACTCTCGGTGCTGGCGCTGGCGGTCGGTATCGCCTACGGCTCGGCCGAAGTGTTCGGCGTGTCCTTCGCGCTCGGCGCCTTCTTCGCCGGGCTGGTGCTGGGCGAATCGCATCTCAGCCACAAGGCCGCCGCCGAATCCCTGCCGCTGCAGGATGCGTTCTCGGTGGTGTTCTTCGTTTCGGTCGGCATGCTGTTCGATCCATCGGTCATCGTCGAGGACCCGATCGCCGTACTCGGCGTGCTGGCGGTAATCATGGTCGGCAAGTCGGTGATCGGCTTCCTGATCGTCATCCTGCTGCGCTATCCGGTCAGCATGGGGCTGATGGTGGCCGGCAGCCTGGCCCAGATCGGCGAATTCTCCTTCATCCTGGTCGGGCTCGGTCTCAGCCTCGGCCTGATCCCCACGGAGGGCCAGGATCTGATCCTGGCTGGAGCGCTGCTGTCGATCACCCTCAATCCGCTCGCCTTCTATGTTACCGGCGAGCTGCAGAAATGGGTGCGCCAGCGCTGGCCGGCGGTGGCCGCCGGCTATGGCCGGGCGCACCATGACGCGCTGGTGCAGGAACTCGCCCGCATCCGGGCAGCCCAGGAGGCGCGCGATGAAGCGCGGCATGTGCGCATCCAGGAACTGGTGGCGACCTTCCCGCTGCTCTCACTGGTGCCGCCGGACGACCAGGAGGAATTGCTGCTGCTGTTCCGGCCGGCGTCCGCCTCGCCCGGCGAACGCGTCATCCGCACCGGCGACCGCGCCGACGGCATGTATTTTATCTCCTCCGGCGCGGTGGAGGTGCGGGTCGGCGGGCGGGCGATCCGCCTCGATGCCGGTTCGTTCTTCGGCGAGATGGCGCTGCTCAGCGGCTCCAGGCGCACCGCCGACGTGATCGCCGTCGATTTCTGCGAGTTCCAGTTCCTGGAGCGGCGCGACTTCACCCAGTTCATGGCGCGGCACCCGGAACTGCGCGCCGCCGTCGACACGATGGCGCGCGAACGCATCGAGGCGAATCGCGCCGCGAGCGCGGTCACGCAAGAAAACGGCGCGGAAGCCGCGCAATAAGGCACGCCGTCAGGGGTGGCGGCACGACACGCTGTGCCGTCAGGACGTGTCGGGGCGCGGACATTCCAATGCGTAGACGGCCAGCGCATGGGCGTGCGCAAGAATCTCGTCGACCTCGCGGATGTTGCGGGGATGAGTGGCTGTCGGATCGTAGCGCGACAGCCGGCCGCCGGGCGGACGCCCGCGCCGCAGCGGCGAGAGGCGGCGGAAGCGGACCGCGACCTGCTTGCCTTGCGCGACCGCAGCGTCGCGGGCTTGCCTGTCCCGCGCGCGTGCTGCGTCGTTGCGCGCCTTCCAGCGGGCAAAGCGTTGTGCCTGGCCCGGCAGGTCGTCGAGTGCTGCGGCCAGCGCCTCCAGCCGCTGGCCGAGCCGCGCCGCGTCGACCGCATCGTCGGGCGACGGTCTTGACGGCAGCGGGCGGAGCTGCGAGCTGGAATCGAGCCCCGAGATGCGCGGTACGGCATGCGCCGGCACATAACGGCGGCGGACTCGGAACGGGTTTTTCAGCGGATCGAGCAGCGACAGGTTTCTTGTGCGCGGTCGCGCGGCCCGTTTTGCGGCCGCCCTCTTGGCCGCTGTGGCGCGCCTGATGTCGTCGTGCGACATTGTGACGGCGATGCCGATGCGGCGCAGAATGGCCTCGTTGGTCTTGGGTTTCGGTTTTCGTGGGCGCAGCGGCGGCAGGGTCACGACAATTCCGCGCGCCGCCGCGATGATCAGCCGCCGCGCCGCGGCTTCGGCCGGGCGCAGTAGCCGAAGGATTGCGCGATGAAGCTGGCGCGGCAGGGTCGACCCACCGTCGGCAAACCTGGCCATGGACACGAGCATCACGAGGATGCGCTTCAGCGCCTCCCGGTTCTTCTCGATTGCGCCACTGCCGTCCATCGCCGCCCCTTTCGAACACAAGCGATGGGATTATCGCACCGATAGGACATGATGTAAATAATCCTAGGAAAAAAATCCTTGACAATGCGAATGCGGGCGGTTGCCGCCTGAGCAGAGTCGCTCGGCGTTCATTCGGGGAGCCCGGCCTTGCGAAAACCGTCGACGAAGTGCTCGCCCACGGCTGTGTCGCGCAGCGGCTGCGAGCTTCTCCAATGGCCGATGGTGAAATGCGGATGGGAGACCAAAAACATTTCCGCCTCCCGCCCGGCCTCGTCCCGCCGGCCGAGCTGTGCCAGGCTCGCCGCCAGGAATTTTCGCGAGTTGGTGCGGTAGGTCTCCTCGCGGCGAAGCGTGGCGACCGCGGCCTCGTAGTCGCGTGCAGCGTACTGAGCCTGGCCGAGGTGACAGAAATACCAGCAGGCCGGATAGGGGTTCAGCCGCAGCGCCTTGCGGATCTGCTCCAGGCTCTCAGGTATCCGACCGCTGAGGACGGACATATCCGAAAGGGCTGCCCAGGTGTCGGCGTGGTTAGGATCGATCTCCAGCGCCCTGGCGAAAGCGGCGTCCGATTCGGCCCATCGCCTGTCATAGGCCAGGATGGTGCCGAGGAAATAGAAGCTGCCGGCGTCGTTCGGGTCGTGCACAACAGCTTTCTGCGCAAGCTCGATTGCCAGGGTGCGGTTCGGATCTTCCGGCTCACCGAAATGCGTCCATGCCAGCCACCGGTTATAGGCCAGCAAGGCGTGCGCCTCGGCATAGGACGGATCGAGTTCGACTGCCCGCTTGAGCAGCAGATAGGCTTCACGCGCTGTCTGCGGCGACTCCTCGGTCAGGAGGCGGGCGCGCACGCAGAGGTCGTGCGCCTCAAGGTTTTGCGGCCGCTTGCGCGGCACCGGCGCGGTCAGCCGGCCGACGAGAGCCTCGACGATCCTGGCCGCCACCTCGTCCTGGACCGCAAAAATGTCCTCGAGGGTCCGGTCGAAACGCTCCGCCCACAAATGTTCACCGGCGGCCGCGTCGATCAACTGGGCGTTGATGCGCACGCGACCGGCAGCGCGGCGCGCACTGCCCTCCAGCAGGTATCGGACGCCGAGTTCCTGCGACACCTGGCGCACATCCACGGACTTGCCCTTGTAGGCGAAGACCGAGTAGCGCGCGATCACGAACAGGCCGGCATTCCTCGACAGGTCGGTGATCAGGTCCTCGGTCAATCCGTCGGCGAAGGATTCATGTTCCGGATCGTCGCTCATGCTGAGGAACGGCAGGACGGCGATCGAAGGTTTGGCCGGCAATGGCAGGGGTGCGGTGGGCGTGGGCGTGCCCGTCGCGTCGGCCACGCGAGATGGCGGCGGGGCCGCAGGGCGCACCCTCGCCGATTGCCATGCCGCGCGCATCGGCGAAAAATCGAGACCCTCGGCTTCGAACAGTCTTGCGGTCGCCGACAGATGTTCTTCCGCTTCGCGGATGCGGTTCTCGGCGGCCAGCGCGTTCAGCAGCGCCTCATGGGGGAGCGGGTCGAAGGGGGTGAGCTGGAGCCACCGGTCGAGATAGATTTTCGCCTCGTCGTCCGGCAGGCGCCGGGTCAGGTGCTCCAGCAGGCCGGCGTGATGATCGCGAAAGCGGCGGCGCTGGGCGACGAGCCAGGCCTCGAAAACCGGGCTGCGGTCGATCTCCAGGCCAGCGAGAAAATCGCCGGCGAACAGGCCGGCGAGCGCCTTCAGCCGCTCGGGGGAAAAAGTGTCGAAACCCTGCTGCGCCGCCTCGGCGACGGCCACCGCGTCCACAAGACAGCCGGCGAGGTCGAGGCTGAGCGTATCGCCATGCGCACGGACCCTGCGGAGGCCGGGCTCGTCGACCAGGCTTCTGATCTTGCTTAGGCACCAGCGCAACTCGCCGCGCGGATCGTTTGGAAGGTCCCACAAAAGATCGCAGAGCTGGCCGCGCGTCGCCGGATGCGGCGAAAGCGCGAGATAGGCCAGAAGCGCACGCGCTTTGCGCGATGCCGGCGGCGGCAGCGCGGTGCCGTTGCGGCGGATCGCCAAAGGTCCGAGCAGACGAATCTCCAGCGGCCGGCCCGCTTCGATCGGGCGTCGCCCGGTCGATTCCATGGCCGTGTCCACGCTTTCTCCCACGCTCTCTTCCACGGCACGCCTTTAAAGCCACCAACCGAAGGAACGGCGCATCGAGCGCCAAACCCGAATCCGCCTCGAAACACGAAGGCGGCACCATACCATCCGGACTAGCTGCGCGTCCTCCCACGCGCGGCTCCGTAGAGGAGTCGGATGGCTTCGTTGCGAGGTCATGCCCCAAGAACCGGAAGGCACCACGCACGCTGAAGCAGCTTCGACCCTCGCAGTTGGCCGGCCCGTTACCCGAGGGTGATGCCGGCTTCTATCTGCAACCTTCAACACAAGCAACACCAGGAAACCACAATGACGACTTACACAATCGATGGAAACCAGAATACGATCAGTGCCGGCAACGGCACCGACATCTTCCATGGCACGGCGGGCGGCATCGACAGCCTGCGCGGCAATGGCGGCAACGACCTGTTCATGATCGAGACCGGCCAGACCGGCCTGATCGACGGCGGCGCCGGCTACGACCGCGTCCACCTGCAGGGGGCCGGCAACAACGTACTGGACGCCGGACTGAATATCGTCGGCGTCGAGGAAATGATCGTGGACTCCACCAACCTCACGGCCACCGTCGCGCAACTCAAGGACGTCACCCATTTCGGCGTGAACAACGAAGGAGAGACGTTCTACTTCTTCCTGCAGGGAGCCGGCGGAACCCTGGACTTCTCGAAAAGCTTCACCGAGCCGCAACTGCTGAACATCGAAGCGAATATGGCGACGTCGCGCGTCGTGATCACGGGCAACGACGGCAAGAACGAAATCATCGGCTCCGATTTCGGCGACTGGCTGCACGGCGGCAAGGGCAATGACACGATCCATGGCGGTGACGGCAACGACCTCGTCAATGGCGGCCTCGGCCGCGACACGCTCTATGGCGACGACGGCAGGGACGTTTTCGTGTTCAACACCGCACTGTTATCCGGCAACGGCAACCTCGATCACATCGGCGACTTCCGTCCGCAGGACGACTCGATCCGGATCGACGACGCCATCTTCCAGTGGACCGGCCAGGCGCTCGGCACGATCAAGCAGAGCGACTTCAAGGTGATCGGCAACGGCCAGACCGTCGATGCCAACGACCACATCCTCTACAACCAGAACAACGGCGCCATCTACTACGACGCCGACGGAGCCGGCGGCAAAGCCGCCGTGCTCTTTGCGATAGCCGACAACTTTTCCGGCGACGTTCCGATCCTGACCTACCAGGATTTCATCATCATCTGAGCGGCATAGCCGCCTGGAAGGCGGCGCGGTTCGTTTCCGCGCCGCGACCCCTGCGAAGCGTTTTGCCTTGGACAAGGCGGCGCACGCTGGGGTCAGACAACGTGGAAGTTGACCGGACTTATTGCCCATCGGCACGCGGCGAACCCAGGCAACCCGTCGCCATGCCATGAGGCAAGCTCGGTCACCAACCCGTTGAAAGATCGCCGGGCCTTTACCCCGCCCCACCCGAGGCCCGGCGATCCTTCATTCCCGATTTGGTACATCGAGGCCAGAATTGGGCTGGCTGCTTCAAACGCTGCATAAGCCGTGCCAGTCGGGCGCGTCCCGAAGCGGCTCTCCAGCCGGAAATGACATCCTTCGCCGTCAAACAGTGGGTGGCTTCGCCGCGACACCCGACACGACCGGTCGTTAGGTCGCCAGTTGACGTTCAGCGGTGCGCCTTTGGTCGGGGTTGCCGGCAGGGCGATCCTCCCGTTTAGTTTCCGACACGGTGAGGGGGGAAGCCATAATGAAGAAAGCGGCACGACCAGAACGCCTGCCTCAGTCTCCGACTGAGTATGATCTCTGGTACTTCGACACAGACGTGAAAAAAGACATATCCGCGGCTGCCGAACAGCCGTGCCATGTGATGCTGCGATTTGAGAGCACGCGCGCAGTTTCGGTCGCCGGAGACTAACGTCCCTTCACAAAAGCACCTGTTCTCGCTCCGCTTTGGCCTGTTTCCAAACGTCTTCAAGCGCCGACAGCGATTCCATGAGTTCGTGAGAGAGATGAGGGCCGCCGGCCATGGGCAGGGTGCGGGGGGTGTGGCCAGCGGCCCGGAACGGCCTGGTCAATTGGTTTCCTCCCAGCCCGCTCCATCATCAAGAATACACGAATTCGTGAAGTCAGGAAGATAAGCTTTTGTCTAAAGACGACCCGCCGAAGATGGATGGGCGGAGTCGTCGTGTTGAGCTCGCCAGGAAACGGCCGCTATTGAACCGGGCTTCGTCCAGGTCGGAGATTTCTTCTCCCAGTTCAACTTCTGCTTTAACCTTGAAGGCATAGCCTATCCGACGACTTCACCGAAGCGTCGCCAACACCGGTTCAGCTCCAGACATCGGGGCGGGAACGTCCAGCCAAACTTTACCCGACATACTTTCCGCGCGTTGCTCGCGGAACTCTCCCCGTGTGCTCGCAGTTCCTCAACTTCGACCGGAGGATCTGCATGTCGGACGACAGGAACGTACACGGCGAGACGAAGGCCTGATGTGAGCCCGTTCTCCTGAATCCGTGGTGCCGCGATGACCTCTCAAGCGACGAGGGTGCGACCATCTCTGCCAGAAGGTGATGCAGTGCCGAAACACCGCTTCGAATTCGAGACCGGAAGCATTTGTGACTGTTTCGGTCAGTCGATTCGAGGTCGCCGGCAAAGCCAATCACACCGGCCGCTGACGCGGAATTTCCGATGATACTCCGGCATTTTGCGAGCGCCGGCCTTTTGTCCACAGTCGGGGTTGTGACCGGCTGTTCAGGTATTCAGTCCGCGCTTGATCCTGCCGGGGCGGAAGCCGACGCCATCGCCAAGCTGTTCTGGGTGCTTGTGGCCGTCGGCACGATCATCTGGCTCGGCGTCAGCGGCATTCTCCTCTACGGCGTTCGGTCGGGGCGACGTCCGATCACGGAGGCAGCGGCGAGTAGCCTGATCCTGTGGGGTGGCGTATTTACGGCCGCAACACTTGTCGTCCTGCTCGGCTTTGCGCTGTGGCTGATGCCGTCCCTCAGGCCCTTCGCAGGCGAAGCCGGGACATCCCTGCGTATCGAGATCACGGGGCGGCAGTACTGGTGGCGGGTCGTCTATCACGTTCCCGGTTACCCGGCGCTCATCTCGGCCAACGAAGTCCGTCTCCCGGTTGGCGAGCGCGTCGAACTGACCCTGCATAGCGACGACGTGATTCACTCCTTCTGGATCCCGGCGCTCGGCGGCAAGATGGACATGATACCCGGCCGCGAAAACCGGCTTTCGCTGCTCGCCACGAAGCCAGGCACGTTCCGCGGTCCCTGCGCCGAGTTCTGTGGCACTTCGCATGCGCTGATGGCCTTCTCCGCCGTCGCCATGGAATCGAAGGATTTTCACGCGTGGCTTGCTTCGCGAGTCAAACCTTCGCCCGGAGCAACGGCCGGCGCCGCCGGCCTCTTTCTTCGCCATGGTTGCGGTTCATGCCACACAGTGGCCGGAACGGAAGCGGCGGGCACGCTCGGCCCCGACCTGTCGCATCTCGGCTCCCGCCTGACCCTCGGTGCCGGGATCCTGCCCAACACCGCCGAAAACATAGCCCGATTCATCACCGAGCCGGACAAGATCAAGCCTGGCGTCGAGATGCCGGCATTCGGCATGCTGCCACCAGACGACATCCGGGCCATCGCGGCGTGGTTGAAAGGGCTGGAATGACCGGCCCCATCGAAATCCTTCCACCTGACCAGCGCGATGCGCAGGCCGAGCGGCTGCGCAAGGTTTGGGCGAACCCGACGGGCTGGCGCTACTGGACGAGTGCCAACAACACTCAGGTCGGCCTTTGGTACGCATCGGCCGCATTTGCTTTCATGCTGTTTGCCGGCGTGCTGGCTCTCATCATGCGCGCGCAGCTCGCCGTGCCCGACAATGATCTGGTGTCCGCCGACTTCTACAACCAGGCCTTTACCCTCCACGGCACGGTGATGATGTTCCTCTTTGCCGTGCCGATCTTCGAGGCGGTGGCGATCTTTCTCCTGCCGCCGATGCTGGGTGCGCGGGAGTTGCCCTTCCCCAGGCTGGGCGCCTTTGGGTTCTGGAGCTTTTTTCTCGGTGGCGTCTTTGTTTGCGGATCCATCTTCTTCGATGCCGCTCCATCGTCGGGCTGGTTCATGTATCCGCCACTCGCCACCGACGAGGAACTGTCGGGCATCGGAGCGGATATCTGGCTGCTCGGTCTCTCCTTCATCGAGGTCGCTTCGATCGCGGCGGCGGTCGAACTCATCGTCGGCATCATGAAATGCCGCGCACCCGGCATGCGCATCAACCTGATGCCGCTCTTTGCCTGGTACTTGCTGATCGTCGCGGGCATGATCCTGTTCGCCTTCCCGCCACTGATCGCCGGCGACATCCTGTTCGAACTGCAGCGCATGTTCGACTGGCCCTTCTTCGATCCGGCGCGCGGTGGAGATCCGCTGCTGTGGCAGCACCTGTTCTGGATTTTCGGCCATCCCGAGGTCTACATCATCTTCCTGCCGGCCATCGCCCTGATGGCAATGATCGTGCCGACCTTTTCGCAGAGGCCGATCGTCGGCTATTCCTGGATCGTGCTTGCGGCAGTCGGCACAGGCTTCCTGTCCTTCGGCTTGTGGGTGCACCACATGTTCGCAACCGGCCTGCCGCAGATATCGCTCGCCTTCTTCTCCGCGGCTTCGGAGGCGGTGGCGATCCCAACGGCGGTGCAGATCTTCGTCTTCATGGCCACCATGCTGGCCGGCCGGGTGATCTTCTCGACGCCGATGCTGTTCGGGATCGGCGGCATCGCCATCTTCGTCATCGGCGGACTCACGGGCGTCATGGTGGCGCTGGCACCGTTCGATTGGCAGGCGCACGACACCTATTTTATCGTCGCGCACCTGCACTACGTGCTGATCGGGGGCATGCTGTTTCCGGTGATCGGCGGCATCTACTACTATTATCCGCTTATCGACGCGAAACACCTGTCGAACCGCCTTGGCCGCATTGCGTTCTGGCTGATGTTCATCGGCTTCAACATCGGCTTCTTTCCGATGCACCTGACCGGTCTGCGCGGCATGCCACGACGGGTCTTCACCTATCCGGGTGATGTGGGCTGGGACTGGCTCAACTTGGTCTCGACCGTCGGTGCGTTTGTTCTTGCCTTCGGGATATGCATCATCGTCCTCGACGTCGTGCGGCCAAAACACCGGCAGTCCCGAGGCGAACAGAACCCGTGGAATGCCGGCACGCTGGAATGGATCAGCGAACCCGAGGAGAACTGGGGCGTACGGTCGATCCCAAGGGTCGAAAGCCGCTACCCGCTTTGGGATCAACCTGAACTGTTTCGCGACGTGAACGACGGCCGCTACTACCTGCCCGATGCGCAGGAAGGTCTCCGCGAGGGCTTGATCACCTCCGTGCTCGACGCGGAACCCGAACAGGTTCTGCGGATGGGCGGCACCTCCTACGTGACCATCGTCTCGGCCTTGTCGCTGGGCGCCGTGTTCGTAGCCATGACCTTCAAATGGTGGCTCGCCACGGCCGTCGCCGCGGTAATCTGCATTTGCGCAATCCTCTATTGGCTATGGACCGGAACCGCCGAAATTCCGGAAAAACCGAAAAAGGACGTCGGCCTCGGATTGACGCTTCCGCTCTATGCGTCCGGCCCGGCATCCGTCGGCTGGTGGGCGATGTTCATCACCATGATCGGCGACGGCACTGCCTTTGCCAGCCTGATCTTCGGATATTTCTTCTATTGGACCATCCACGAAGACTTCGCGGGCAACATCGCCGGGCCTGGCAAACTATGGCCGTTGACGTCGGCGTTGCTTTTTGTCGCCGCCTGGGGCGCGACCCTTGCGTCGAGGCATTTCAATGCCAAAGGCCATGTGGGCGGCCTGCGCGGCGGTCTCGCCGTTGCGATTGGATTGACGGGAGCTGCCCTGGTGGCGGGCTTTGCCGGGCCGTTCTCGCACGGCATGGATCCCACCGCTCATGTCTATCCGGCGATTGTCTGGGTGTTGACCGCATGGGTTCTTACGCACGGGGCAGTAGGCGCCGTCATGCTCGCCTACTGCCTGGCTCGAAGCCTCGCCGGACGCCTTACGTCCGAGCACGACATCGACCTGTGGAATGTCGCACTCTACTGGCATTTCATGGCCGTCACTGCAGTTGTGGCTTTCCTGGTGATAGGCCTGTTCCCGGAGGCGATCTGATGGTCTTCCGGCTTTTGCCAGAGGAAGTCGAATCGCTGTGGACGCTGTTCACCGCACCAATCGTGTGGGCCGGACATTTTCTCCTCTGCTATGTCGGAGCGGCGGTTTTCTGCGCCAAGCCTCAATTGTTCGGCCTGGGATTCGGAACCCTCCGGCTAACTATCGCCTTTGCCACCTTCGCGGCCCTTGCGGCCATCGTGCTTTCCGCCTTCCTCGCCTGGAGGCAATGGAGCTTCGGCACCCGAGACCCCCCGCACGACGATCCGACACGGCACGACCGTGTCCTGTTTCAGGGTTTCGCCACCCTCTTGCTGTCTGGGCTGAGCTTCGTCGCCGTCATCATGACCGGCATGCCGGCTCTCTTCATGACGGAGTGCCTCCGATGAGGCTGCTCAGTCTCACGCTCGGAGTGCTGGTGTTAGCGGCAATCTGGCTTGGCCCGCTTCTGAGCGAATGGCGTGAATCCTTTGCAGCCCACATGCTTGCGCATATGGGGGTCGTGACAATCGCGGCCCCTTTGATCGCGTTCGGACTGCGGGACGCTTTCGGTTCTGGAAAAGTCGCGAGGGCCTCTCGCTATCTGGCTCTTCCGGTCGTCGCTTCCCTCGTCGAGTTCATCGTGGTCTGGGGATGGCATGCCCCCGCCCCGCGCGCATGGGTGGAAAGGTCTTTCGCTGCGACGGCGCTCGAACAAGGCTCTTTCCTCGCCGCCGGTCTGTTCCTTTGGTTGTCCTGCCTGGCCATCGGCACGCGGGAAGACATGGCGCACCGGGCGGCCGGAGCGTTCGGCCTCTTGCTCACCACGGTTCACATGACGTTGCTGGGGGCTCTTCTCGGGTTGAGCCCGCGCCCCCTCTACGGCCCGGGCGACGTCGTATGTTTCGGCACGACACTGACGGCCGCGCAGGACCAGCAGTTGGGCGCCGTCATAATGCTGCTCGTCGGTGCGGCGGTTTATCTTGCGGGAGGCGTGGCGCTGATGGCCGGTGTGCTGGCGGGCCGTTCCCGAATGGTGGCTTGATGCACATTCGCTGGAAACATTTGGCTATCGCTCTCGCATTTCTGCCCGTTGTCGTCCTCGTTGCAACCTGGATCGGCTTCTTCAACGTGGGTGCTTCCACGGGTCACTGGAAGATAACCGAATGGTTCCTGCATTTCGCCATGCGCTCGGCCGTGCGCACCTATGCGCTTGCGGTGGAGGTTCCCGACAGGCTGCCCCATGACGGCGTGCAGCCCGCGGCCGGCCACTTCGCGCGCGGCTGCGCGATCTGCCATGGCGCGCCCGGCGAACCGCGATCGCCTGCAGCGCTCGCCATGCTGCCGCAACCGCCGGACCTGGCGCAAGCCGTCGGCGAGTGGGAGGATGCCGAGCTGTTCCGCCTTGTCAAGCACGGCGTTCGTTTCACCGGCATGCCGGCCTGGCCGACACAGGCGCGCGACGACGAAGTGTGGGCGATGGTCGCCTTCCTGCGCGAACTCCCGACGATGGATGCGGCGAGATACCGCGACCTTGCCTACGGGAGCGGCCGTCCGCCGCCGTCTCGACCGGTCCGCTTCGAAGACGCGCTCGCCGAATGCAGCCGCTGTCACGGGTCGGACGGCCTCGGGCGCAGCCCGTCGACGCCGGTCATTGCCGGGCAGAACGAAGCGTACCTGCTCGCGAGCCTGCGCGCCTATGCGGAGGCACGGCGTCCGAGCGGCATGATGCAGCTTCCAACGGTTGCCATCGATCCGGCGCAAATGCAGGCGCTGGCGAAACATTTCGCGGCGCTGCCGCCCCGCAACGACAGCGTGTCGACTGCCGACGCAAAGGTCTCGCGCCGCGGCGAAGAGATCGCCAGGCGTGGTCTGCCCCTGCAAAAGGTACCGGCCTGCCTCGGCTGTCATGGCGGCCCCGACCGGAACCCGGCCTACCCCAGGCTGGAAGGGCAATCGGCGGCGTATATGACCACGCAGCTACGCCTGTTCCGGAACGGACAGAGGGGTGGCACGCGATTCAGCCATCTGATGGAAAGCGCGGCGAAGCGCCTGTCCGACGCCGACATAGCGAGCGTCGCGGCATTTTTTTCGTCCTTGCGTCCACCGGTTGCAACACACGGCCCCTGAAGCCGTTTGGCCTCTCCGAATAGGATCCACGGGCAAGACAAGTCGGATCGAGACGAACGTGATCGCTCGGCCAGGAAAAGGAAGCTGCCGACATACAGGAAAAGTTCCTGCAGCCACCGGCAAATGCGGTCTGCCGGTGGAAAGCGCCGAGTTCCGCGCTAATTCGTGAGAATGGCCAAGAAGTCAGAGTCGTTCACGGACAAGATGGCGCGGATCGATCAGGCATCTCGGGAGATCATCGACCACGAAGCAAGAGCGCGCGCGTTGAAGACAGCACGGCTGCGCGCGCTACGCTTGGCCAGGGCAGCCGATGCACCGCAGGCGGCAAGGAGCGTCGATGGTACGCCCCGGAGAGAATGAAGAAGGCTTGACCGCCTCCGTCTCGAATTGGCGTGAAACAGGCTCGCCAGCAGGCCCTGCGCGGTTGGCATCAGCCGGCGCATCTGGACAGTGACCGGGGCAGCGCGCTTTTTTCTCCGCGAATATTTCATATGGATACAAGTGACGGTTCGAAGCTGCTAGAATACCTGGCGTCAACTGGGAGAGCAGCTACGGGAATTGTGCGCTGAATACGGCGAAGGATTTGCCGCGCAACCGCAAAAGACATCATTGGGGAACGCGCATGGGTCTGTTTTGCAAGGAATGCAAGAAGGACATCAGCAAAGATACCAAGTTTATCGTCATGACTATGAAGCTGCACGTCTTCACTTGCAGAGGAAAAGACGTGGAAAGCACCAGTCCAAAGGGCGTCTTCCAGGAATTCTTCACGACGTTGGATCCTTTCCAAAGGCAGCCCGGTGAGAAGCATTCGAATGATGCTGTCAGCAGTTCAGTTATATCAGGAGAATATTACACCATCGAGAATCCGTCCAAGAAGGATCTCGAGTATCGATCGCAAAGAGAGGTATTGTCCAAGGGAATGAAATCGTCAAAGGTTCGTCCCAGCGTCCAGCGACAACTGGCCAACATCTATGAGAAAGATAACCTGCTCCGGGAGTTTGACCATAGGAATTTTGAGAAGCGCCTGGATATCAGTGAATTTGTCGCCGACCCGAAAGTCTACTATCGAAAAGTGAGCCAAGGCGAGTGGGAGGCGATGGGGGTGGAAGAGGGAAAAGGAAAGGGAAAGGGAAAAGAAAAGGAAAAGGGAAGTCCCTTTGCGGCGGCATTTAAAAATACAGATACCGAAAACTACCGCTATTGGATGTCTTCATCATTGGCAAAAGTTAAGGCTTTCGGCAATGCGAACAGTTCCGACCAGGAAGGCATCATTCTCAAATTTACATTCGATCGGCCGCCAATTGACGTTTTCTCGCTTAAGGCACACCAGGAACGCGGCGTGCAGAACACTCCGGACGTTGTGGCAATCCATCGAGAAGGCTTCGCCGAAATCGGCCCGGTGAATGAGCCCGAGCATGTTGAAGAGATACTGAGAGACAAACTCGATCACAATCTCGGGTTTACGAAGTCGCAGGAAGCCGCCCTGTACAAGATCTTCGGAAAAGTGGAAAAGGTGGTCTGAATTCTCGATCTCCGAGTGGTCCGCCCTGCAAAGGCGCGTAGGGTTTTGCGCCGGAAATGCCCTGCCCCGAACCTTGCCAGCAAGGTCGCGGCAGCAGGCGATGATCATCTCCTCAGGAGTCATTGCTGTCGCCGCTCTTCATCGTTGGCGGCAAAAGCCGCAGCGTGTCCCACGTTTCGATACGGCCCCTCGTCGCCGGCCAGTCGGCCTCCGAGACCTTCACGATCAGCGCCTCGACGAAAGCCACGGCGCAGATGGCCGTGTCCCAGGCCGTGTCGTTCTCGATCGGCAGCGCCACGACATGATCGGCGTGGCGCGCGACCGGCGACATCCATTTGTCGGTGACCAGCACGATCGTCGGATGCCGCATGGCCGCGATGCGCTCGGCAAGCCGGGCGAGATCGGGCTGGTAGCGGCGGAAATCGAACAGGAAGACAACATCCTGCTTGCGCATGGAAAGCACGTGATCGGGCCAGTCCTCCTGGTTGGGCGGCAGGTGGTAGATGCGCGGGCGGATTTGCCTGAGGTGCTGCGAGAAGAGTCGGGCGATGCTGTCGCTGATGCGTCCGCCGAGCAGGAATATGGTTCGCGCCGGGTCGGACAGAAGCCTGACGATGCGGTCGAACTGCTCCTGCGAAACGCTTCCCGCCATGTCGCCGAGCAAGACAGCGGCGCGGTGCGCGTAGTCGGCGACGAAATCGCCGTCGCCCAGCTTCGCCGTGGCCTTCAGGTCGAGCGGCGAGCGGCTGCCTTCCTTGAGCTCACCGATTAGCTGGCGCTGGAATTCCTGGTAGCCGGCGAAACCGATCTTGCTGACGAAGCGGGTGATGGAAGGCGCACTGACACCGGTCCTTTCGGCGAGCTCCTGGATCGTCTGCAAAGCGCCGAACGGATAGTCCGCCAGCACCGCATTGGCGATCTTGCGCTCGCTCGCGGTCAGGTTTGCCGTCTCCCGCCGGATCGTCTCACGCACGGTCATGGGGCGCTGTCGCTCAGATTGTCCCGAAAACTGATAACCGACATCGCACTATCCACCTTGAAAAAAATTAGTCAAACTGGATCGGTTGATTGACTCTGATTGAAAAGTTTCCTTTCCTTCGAAAGACCGGGGTCTGCGAGCCAGCGAGCCTCCTACGAATGTTGCAGTATACCGACATGACAACGAAGGTGCCGTCGCCGCGCGATCCCAGCCCGGTCGAGCTGGTCAATGCCGGCGGTCCCTCGCCGTTCGCCGTGCGAGCATGCGGGCCACGCCATTCCCGAAAGCCTCAGCGATCTCGGCGTCGCCCGTGAGGAGATGGACCGGCACATCGCCTGGGACATTGGCGCCGAGGGCGTTTCAAGGCCGCCGAATGAGGCAAACCGACCAGGCGAAAGGCGTGCCTCGAAATGAGGCAAGGAGCCGAATTGTGGTGGCCAAAAAACGCGGCTAGCGTAAGCGTTTAAAGACCGCCACAGAATGTGAGAGCAACAAGCAAAAAAGGGGAAGCAAAAATGCAGATCACGACGAAAAGCCTCGCCAGCCTGACGGCACTTCTGTTGCTGGCCGGAACCGCCAGCGCTCAGGACGACAAGATCATCATCGGTGGTGCCATGTGCCTGACCGGCGTCCAGGCGCCGTTGGACACGCCCGGAATGAAGGGCGCGGAGGTTGCGGTGAAATACCTCAACGACAATGGCGGCCTGCTCGGCAAGCAGGTCGAGTTCATCAACGTGGATGGTAAGTCCGACCCGGTTACGGTGGGCAATGCAGCCGTCGAGCTGATCGACAAGGGCGCGGACCTGATCATGGCCCCCTGCGACTTCGACTTCGGCAGCCCCGCCAGCCGCGAAGCCCAGGAAGCCGGCATCGTCGGCATCTCCGCCTGCGCGTCCGACCCGCTCTATTCGTCCTGGTCGCTCGGCGACAAGCAGTTCACCCTGTCGATGTGGAACACGACGATGGGCGCAACTGCGGCCGACTTCGCCTTCAAGGAGAAGGGCTGGAAGACCGCCTACGTGGTGACCGACCAGTTCATCGCCTACACCAAGTCGCTGTCGAAGTATTTCGTCGACCAGTTCAAGGCGAATGGCGGCGAGATCCTGCTCGAGGACACCTACACCAACGGCGACAACAACTTCTCGGCGCAGCTTGCCCGTCTGCAGGCCCTCGGGAAGAAGCCGGACGTGATCTTCCTGTCATCCTACGGGCAGGATATCGGCGTCATCATCCGAGCGCTGCGCGAAGTCGGCTATGACGCGCCGGTGCTTGGCGGCGACGCCTATGACGATCCGGGCATGCACGCAGCGCTCGGCGAGAGCCTCGGCAACAACGTATTCTTCGTCACCCACACCTTCATGACGCCGGACGCCCATCCGGACATGCAGAAGTTCCTCGACCTCTACCAGCAGATGCACGGCGCAGCCCCGGACACGGCTTTCGTCGCCACGGGCTGGGATACCGTCATGCTGATGGCGGAGGCCGTGAAGGCTGCCGGCAGCACGGAAGGCGGAGCGGTCGCCAAGGCGCTCGAGGATGGCAAGTTCAAGCTTTTGACCGGCGATCTCGACTACGGCACCACCGAGGAGGGCCACGTCCCCAACAAGGCAGCGGTGATGGTCGAGCTCAAGGGCGGCAAGCCGACTTTCCTTGGCTGGCGTACGCCGGAGAGGCTGCCGGCTCCCTGAGCCAAAGGTATCTGCGCCGGGGCTCGACCCCGGCGCAGTTCCTCCGCGATCGCCATGCAAGAATCCACTCTCAACGCAATCGACGTCTCCGTCGAGTTTGCCGGCCTGAAGGCGCTGGCGGGCGTATCGCTGACGCTGACGCGCGGCGAGATCGTCGGCCTGATCGGGCCGAACGGGTCGGGCAAGACGACGCTCATCAACGCCATCACCGGCCAGGTACGGTTGGCCGCCGGCCGCGTTACGCTTGGCGACGAAATCATCTCCGGGCTGGCACCGCGCCAAGTCGCGCTGAAGGGCATCTCGCGTTCGTTCCAGATCGTGCGCCTCTTCAACAACATGACCGTGGTCGAGAACATCGAGGCGGCAGCTCTCGCCCGCGGCGACAGCCTTCGCGCCGCCAGGACCAAGGCCGAAGCGCTGCTGACCGAATTCGGGCTTGCCGCGCGGGCGGACGAACTCGGCGCCGCGCTGAGCTACGGCGACAAGCGCCGCGTCGAGGTCGCACGCGCACTGGCCGCGAACCCAAGCTTCCTGCTGCTCGACGAGCCGGCGGCAGGCATGAACGAAGCCGAGACCGATACGCTGCTCCATACGCTCGCGGCTTTGCCGAAAGCACGCGGCCTCGGCCTGATGATCATTGACCACGACATGGGCCTGATCATGCGGCTCTGCCAGCGTCTGCATGTGCTCGCCTCTGGCCGCACCATCGCCGCCGGCACAGCCGAGGAGGTCCGCCGCGACCCTGCGGTGATCGAGGCCTATCTCGGCCACGAGGCCGCCCATGCTTGAGGTTGTCGACCTCGAAGTCCGATACGGCGCGATCCGCGCCTTGCGCGGAATTTCATTGACCGTGAAGAAGGGCGAGCTGGTCGCCCTCATCGGCGCGAACGGCGCCGGCAAATCGTCGGCGATGATGTGCATCGCCGGCGCGCTGAAGGCGGCCGGCGGCTCGGTGCGTCTCGTTGGCGAGGACATCACCTCTGGAAAGCCGGAGTCGATCGTACGGAGAGGCATCGCGACGGTGCCGGAGACGCGCGACGTCTTCCCCGACCTCACCGTCGATGAGAACCTGACGCTGGGCGGCTATACCAGACGTGGCGACGCGGCCGGGCTCGCGGAAGACCGCGCGAAGATGTTCGCGCTCTTCCCCCGGCTCGCCGAGCGCTGCGGCCAGCCCGCCGGAACGCTTTCCGGCGGCGAGCAGCAGATGCTGGTCATCGCCCGGGCGATGATGTCACGGCCGAAGATGCTGCTGCTGGACGAACCGTCGCTCGGACTGGCGCCGGTGATCGTCGACCAGATCTTCGCGATGATCGCGCAGTTGAAGGCCGCCGGCACCACCATCCTCCTCGTCGAGCAGAACGTCGCCAAGGCTTTGTCGGTCGCGGATCGCGTCTATGTGATGCGGCTCGGCCGGATCGCCGCGTCGGGCACCGCCGCCGAGATCAGCGCGGCCACCGACCTCAGCGCGCTCTACCTCGGGGCCGAGCCATGACGTTCGCGATCCAGTTCGTGATCGACGTGCTGAGCCTCGGCGGCGCCTATGCGCTCATGGCGCTGGGGCTGGTTATCGTCTACGGCATCCTGCGGCTCGTGAACTTCGCCTATGGCGAGTTGATCATGGTTGCCGGCTACACGATGTTCCTATTCAGCGGCTCCGGCCTGCCTTGGCTGGTGATGGCGGCGGTCGCCGTCATCATGGCGGTGCTGGCCGGCATTGCCACCGACTACGTCGCTTTCCGACCTGTCCGCGCCAAGTCGGTGACGGCGGTGCTGATCACCTCCTTCGCCTTCTCGACGCTGCTCCAGAACGCGGCGCTCCTGTTCATCTCCCCGCGCCCGCAGACCGTTCCGCTGCCAGCACTCTTCTCGCAGACGGTGACGATCGGCGGGGCTATCACGCCGCTGCGCAACCTGATCACCATCGCGGCCGCAGTAATACTGCTCGCGCTCTTCGCTCTCCTCATGCGGCGCACCGTGCTCGGCATCGCCATGCGCGCGGCGGCGACCAACTTCACCATGGCGCGCATGCTCGGCGTGCCGGCCAACCTCATCATCTCCTCGGCCTTCGCGATCTCCGGTTTCCTCGCTGGCGTGGTCGGGCTGCTCTGGATCGGCCGTATCGGCACGGTGGTTCCCGGTATCGGTCTCGAACCGCTTCTCGTGGCCTTCATCGCCACCGTGATCGGCGGCATGCGCAGCCTGTCCGGCGCAGTAATCGGCGGCTTCCTGCTGGCGCTGATCGACACCACGCTCAACTACACGCTGTCGCAGGACCTCTTGAAGTTTCGCGACGCCTTCACCTTCAGCCTGGTGATCCTGATCCTGCTCTGGCGGCCGGAAGGGTTGGTCAAAGGCCCGGCGACGGGGCAGAGGACATGAAGCGTCATATCCTCACCGCCGCAATCCTCGCCGGCCTCGTCGTTCTCGCGGTGCTGGCCAGCCAGTTGCTCGGCATCCGCCTCTACGACCGCATCGTCACGAACCTCTGCATATCGCTGGTGCTGGTCCTTGGCCTGCAGCTCTTCATGGGCAATTCCGGCATCCTGTCCTTCGCTCACATGGGCTTCATGGGCGTGGGCGCCTATACCTCGGCCGTACTTTCGATCCCTGCGCAGATGAAGGGGATGGCCCTGCCCGACCTCTACCCTTTCCTGCAGGGCGTCGAGCTGTCGCCATACCTGTCGATCGCGATTGCCGGCGTCATGGCGGCGGTGGTGGCGGCCGTCGTGTCCTATCCGCTGATGCGCCTGTCGGATGCCGCGGCGGTCATCACGTCCTTCGCGCTGCTGGTCGTGCTTTACACGGTGATGACGAACTGGAGCGCGCTGACCAACGGCCCGCGGACGCTCTTTGGCCTGCCCAAGGCGACCGACATCTATCTTTCGGCGTTCGTGGCGATCCTGGCAGTGATTGGCGCGCTTATCTTCAAGGAGTCGCGGACCGGCAGGTTGTTGCGCACAAGCCGCGATGACGAGCGAGCGGCGGCCGCGATCGGCGTGAACATACCCGCGCTGCGCTGGCGCGCCTTCGTTGTGGCCGCGCTTTTCGCCGGGATAGGCGGCGCGCTCTGGGGGCATTTCATCACGTCGTTCTCGCCAAAAGCCTTTTACCTCAAGGAGACCTTCGTCATCCTGTCGATGCTGGTGATCGGCGGTGCCAATACGGTTACTGGTGCGGTTGTTGGCACCTTCATCGTCACCATCGCCTATGAGGGGCTGCGTGGCCTAGAAGGCGTGCTCAACGAGGCGAAAGTCACCGGCGAGCCGGTGATCGGACTGACCGAGATCGTGCTGGCGCTCGCTATGATCGCGGTGCTGATCCTCAGGCCTGGCGGGCTGTTCCCCACCCGCGAAATCGGCGCGCTTCTGAGGCGGCGCATGGAGACCAGGAAATGAGCTGGAAGACCGCGTACCGTTCCTTCTACTACGCCAATGCCGAGGAGCCGGCCGACATCGTGCTCGACCCGGCGACGACCGCGCTGCTGGTGATCGACGTCCAGGACGTCTACCTTGCGCCGAAGGACACGCCGGCCGAGACGGCCCGCTGGCAGCCCTTCTACGACCGAATGCGCCAGACCGTCATCCCCAACATCGCCAAGCTGATCGATGACTGCCGTGGCCTCGGTGTCGAGGTGATCTACGCGCGTATTGCCTGTCACAAGCGCGACGGGCGGGACCGGTCGCTCAGCCAGAAGAAGCCGGGCTTCAACTATCTGCTGCTGCCGAAGGACCTGCCCGACGGCCAGATCGTGAAGGAACTCGCGCCGCAGGGCGACGACATCGTCGTGACCAAGACTACCGACAGTGTGCTAACCGGCACCAATCTCAGGCTGCTCTTGCGCAACATGAACATCAAGGACGTGGTCTGCGTAGGCATCTTCACTGACCAGTGCGTGTCGTCGACGGTGCGCAGCCTAGTGGACGAGAGCTTTGACGTCGTGGTCGTCGACGATTGCTGCGCGGCCGCGACGATGGAACTGCACCGGCATGAGCTGGAGATCATCAACATGATCTACTGCCATGTGGTTCAGCTCGACGAGGTCACCGGCTTCTTCAAATGAGCAAGGGCGGCGCGAGCCTCTACGAGCGCGACCAGCAGGCGCTGTCGAAAATGTCGTTCCTGCGTTTCTTCCCGCTGGCGGTGACTGGCGGCGACGGCGCCTGGCTGACCGGCGACGACGGGCGCCGGCTGCTCGACTTTTCGGCGTCCTGGGGCGCGGCAGCGCTCGGCCATTCGAATCCGGCCTTGCGCGAGGCCGTCAACCGGGCGCTCGCCAGCCAGGCCGCAGCAAGCCACCTGTCCAGCGCCAATCTGCCGGCCGTGGAACTGGCCGAACGTCTGCTCGAAATCGTGCCGCAGCGGGCGAGGGGCCGCGTCTGGCTCGGCCATTCCGGCTCCGATGCCAACGAGACCGTGGCGCGTGCGGTCGTCGCGGCGACCGGGCGACCGCGCATCATCTCGTTCAAGGGCGCCTATCACGGCGGCACGTCCGGCTCGATGGCGATCTCCGGCCATCCTGTCCAGCAGGGCGTGCCAAAGGCGGCCGGGTTGAGCCTTGTCCCCTACCCAAACGCTTACCGCGACGGCGGCGCGGAGCCGGCAGGCAAGGCTGCGCTGGCCGAGCTCGAGGCGCTGTTCGCGGGGTCGGTACCGCCGCAAGAGGTGGCGGCACTTTTCCTGGAGCCCATCCAGTCCGACGGCGGCATGCTGGTGCCTCCGGACACCTACTTTCGGTCGGTCGAGGCGCTCTGCCGCAAGCACGGCATCCTGATCGTATCCGACGAGGTGAAGGTGGGGCTCGGCCGCACCGGACGCTTCAACGCCTTCGAGCATCTCGGCATCGAGCCCGACACGGTTGTCTTCGGAAAAGGCCTGGGCGGTGGTCTGCCTCTGTCGGCTGCGGTTGGGCCTGAGGCGATCATGAACCATGCCGCCGCCTTCTCCTTCCAGACGGTGCACGGGAACGCGATCTCGGCTGCGGCCGGATGCGCGGTGCTCGACACGATCGCAAGCGACGGGCTCGTCGCCAACGCCGCCGAGACAGGGGCGCATCTCAGGATGCGTCTGGAAGGCCTGAAACAAAAGCATGCACTGGTCGGCGACGTGCGCGGCCGCGGCCTGGCGATCGGCGTCGAGCTGGTCACGGACCGGGCGACGAAGACGCCCGCGAAGACCGAGACGGCGCTGGCGGTGCTTCGCGCCTTCGAGCTCGGATTGGTACTCTACTACGTCGGCGTAAGCTCCAACGTGCTCGAGTTCACGCCGCCGTTGACGCTGACGAAGGCTGAAGTCGAAATTGGCGTCGACCTGCTCGACCGCGCGCTCACGGATGTCGCAGCCGGCCGCGTGGATGCGGCCTCTGCGGCTGCATTTTCGGGATGGTGACCAACGGCAAGGGCATCATCCCATCCCGCGTCCCGATACTTGCCGGTTCCGCCTCAGTCCTGCGTGTTGAGAAAGTCCGAGACAGTGCGCATGCAGAGGTCCCGCTCCTCGACGTGCGGCATATGGCTCGAATGCTCGAAAAGTACCCATCGAATACCCGGAACGCGCTCCACATAGGGTCGTACCACCTCGGGCGTGGCCTCGTCGTGGCGGCCGGAGATCAGCAGTGTCGGCACGGCGATATTGGGCAGCCGGTCGTCGATGGTCCAATCCTTCATCGTGCCGATGACGTGGAATTCGGTCGGACCGTTCATGTTGCGGTAGACCGTATTGTCCTCGTCCATGATGGCGAAGGTGCGGGCCACTTCAGGCGGCCACGGCACGACGCGGCAGACGTGCCGGTCGTAGAATACCCGCGAGGCCGTCACATATTCGGGATCGGTGATCGTGCCGGCGGTCTCGTGTCGTGCCAGCGTATCCTGTACCTCCTGAGGCAGGTCGCGGCGCAGCCGGTTGGCCTCCGTGACCCAGGTGTGCATGTTGGCCGGCGAGTTGGCGATCACCAGGGCCTTGAGGCCTTCCGGCCTGCGCACGGCGTGCTCGGCGCCGAGCATGCCGCCCCAGGACTGGCCCAGGAAGGCATATCGCTTCCCGATCCCCAGCGCCCGCAGCAGCGTGTCGAGTTCATCGAGGAACAGGTCGACAGTCCAGAAGTCCGGACCCTTGTCCGGGAGACGGGTGGAGTTGCCATTGCCGAGTTGATCGTAGTGGATCACGGCCCGGCCATCGAGCGCGGCGATATCCTTGAAGGCATCGACATAGTCGTGCGTGCAGCCCGGCCCGCCATGCGCCACGACCAGGGGCAATTTCGGAGACTCCAGGGTGCCGGTTATGCGGTACCAGGTGCGGTAGTCGCGAAACGCGATGTGGCCTTCGGTCGTCTCGGTCAAAAGCTCTCTCCTCGCTGCTGGCGACATCATAAGGGCGGCTGGCGATACGCGGCAGCTATGAGAAGTGATAGGTGGCTGCGGGCAGGGGACCGCGGACCTTGAGCGTCGACGAGCGGATGCGCGCTCCGTCACCGCCTTAATCGTCGAGCAGGCGGAAATGCGCGGCGCGCACGACGGCCTGCGTGCGGTTCCGGGCGCCAAGCTTCCGCGCGGCAGCCGTGAGGTGCATGACCACCGTTGGCACCGACCGCTCGATAATGCGCGAGATTTCCTTGGCCGACAGGCCGTGCGCGGAATAGCGCAGGCATTCGCGCTCGCGCTCGGTCAGGGCCGGCAGGCGCGGGCTGAGCGCCGAGCGGTCGTAGTGGGCGTAGGCGGCGTCGTGGAAGACATGCGCCAGCAGGCTGAAGCGCGCGATGATCGCGGCATCGTGGTTTTCCCCGTCGCTTGAACCGGGTCGGATGCCGGTGACGGTGGCATAGCCGCCGCGCGGCATGTGGATGGGGATGGTCACGCCACTGGCGAGATCGCGCTCGCGCAGATAGCGCGCCACCGGCTCGGTCGTCTCGTTCAGAAGCGCACCGATCTCGGTATCCATCCCCTTGTCATAGTTCCACGCGAACGGTGTCGAACTGCGCGCCGCGACGATCTGCACCGGGTCGATGCGAAAATAGCCGCGGTCGCACCAGTAGTCGTGCATGTCATCGGCGATGTTGCGCAGCTTCAGCATCGACGGGATCATGATCGTGCCGTCGAGATCGTAGGGAACCGGCGTGTAATCGTAGATCAGGGCATCGTAGCCGAGGCGGCCGGCCGCCCTGAAGGCCTCGTCGATACACTCTTCGAGCGAGTGATGCCCCTCGAACCGACGCCTGGTTGCAGTGACTTCGTCAAGCATCATACCTGTCCGCAGCGCCATCCCGAAGACACCCTATCACTTCTTATAGCTGACACACGCACAACATTTAGCTAACAGTATGGGCATGCTCAAAAGCTGTGCATGCGGGGAACGTGATGTGGCGTGAGATCGCGGCCGACGACCGCATCGAGGTCGATGTCGACGGCTTCAAGGTCGTCGCCTACAGCTTCGGCTCCGGCAGCGAGACGGTGTTCTGCCTGAACGGCGGACCCGGCCTGCCGTGCGACTATCTGCGCGAGTCGCATTCCTGCCTGGTCGACCAGGGCTACCGCGTCGTGGCGTTCGACCAGCTCGGCACGGGCGCATCCGACCGGCCCATCGACGCGTCGCTGTGGACGATCGCCCGCTACGTCGAGGAGACCGAGACGATGCGCAAGGTGCTGGGGCTCGGCAAGGTACACATGCTCGGCCACTCCTGGGGCGGCTGGCTGGCGATCGACTATGCGCTGACCTACCAGGAGAACCTGCGGACGCTGATCCTCGAGGACACCGTCGCCGACATGCCGCACCTGGTCTCGGAGCTCGAGCGGCTGCGCGCCTCGCTCGGGCCCGAGACGGTGTCTATGATGCAGAAGCACGAAGCGCAGGGTACCTACAGCCATCCCGAATACATGGCGGCGGTGACGATCCTCAACTACCGCCATGTCTGCCGGCTGCCGGAGTGGCCGGCCCCCGTCCGTCGCTCGCTCGACGACTGGAACATGGGCCCGTACGAGACGATGCAGGGCCCGAACGAGTTCCTTTACATAGGCAATCTCAAGGACTGGAATCGGGTGCCGGAGCTGCCGAAGATCAAGGTCCCGGTGCTGATCACGCATGGAGAGCATGACGAACTGACGCCGGCTTGCGGCCTGCGCATGAAGCTTGCCTTACCGCAAGCCGAGCTGCATATAATCCCGAACGCGAGCCACATGCCTTTCTACGAGAACCCGGCTGTGTATTATCCGATCCTGTCCCGCTTCCTCGAGCGCAACAGGGCTGGTTGATGCAGGTTCGGTCCAGGCTGCAGAGAGCGGACGGAGACAACCGTCACGGCCATGCACCGCTATAAGTTCGTTCTCTACCGGCCGCTGCAGTTCCTGCCGGTGCTGTTCGGCATCAGCATCATCACCTTCATCCTGGTCCGGCTGATCCCCGGCGACCCGGCGCGCGTGCTGCTCGGCACCCGCGCGACGCCCGAGGCAATCGCCCGCATCCGCGAGCAGTACGGTCTCGATGAGCCGTTCCTTGTCCAGTACCTCTATTTCCTGCGCAATCTTGCGGACGGCGAGATGGGGCGGTCGATCCTCTACAAGATCGATGTGCTTAAGCTCATCCTCACACGCATCGAGCCGACGCTGATGCTGGTGCTGTGCAGCGTCGTGCTGTCGGTGCTGATTGCCGTGCCGGTCGCTGCGGTCGCAGCCCGCAACCAGGGCAGGTTCGCCGACCAGGCAATCCGCGTCATCTCCACCTTCGGCATCGGCTTCCCGCCCTTCTGGCTGGGGCTGATGCTCATCATCCTGTTCAGCGTGAAGCTCGATATCTTCCCGGTATCGGGCTACGGCAATACGCTGCCCGAGAAGCTCACGCATCTCTTCCTGCCCAGCCTCACCATCTCGCTGTCGCTGTCCACCGTGCTGGCGCGCAGCCTACGCGCGGCCATGGTGGAGGCGCTGCGCTCCGACGTCGCCACCGCAGCGCGAGCCCGCGGCATGCCGGAAAGCATCGTGTTCTGGCGGCACGTGCTGCCCAACTCGCTGGTGCCCACCGTCAACCTGCTCGCCGTCAACATAGGCTGGCTGATCGGCGGCACGGTGGTGGTGGAGACGGTGTTCGCGCTGCCCGGCATGGGACAGCTCCTGGTGCGGGCGATCTTCTCGCGCGACTACATGGTCGTGCAGGGCGTGGCGATGGTGTTCGCCTGCGCGACCGTGCTGATCAACTTCCTGGCCGACATCGCCACCGTGGCGCTCGACCCGAGGGTGAAGCTGTGAGCGAACCCCTGGCCGTCACTGCCCCGCTTGCCGGCCGGCTCAGCCTGTTCCGCCGCCGCGGTACGCTCGCCGTCGGCGTATTCCTCCTTGGCGCGTTCATCGTCCTGGCGCTTGGCGCGCCGCTCATCGCTCCCTACGATCCAATCGCGCAGGACGCGGCGGCGCGGCTACAAGGGCCGTCGTGGCTGCATCCGTTCGGCACCGACAATTTCGGCCGGGACATCCTCTCGCGCGTCATCTGGGGCACGCGTATCGACCTGCAGATCGCCATCATCGGCGTGCTCTTCCCCTTCATCATCGGCACCACGCTGGGCACGGTGGCTGGCTTCTTCGGCGGCATCGTCGACGCCATCTTTATGCGGCTGGTCGACATCATCCTGGCTTTCCCCTTCCTGGTGCTGATGCTGTCGATCATCGCCATCCTCGGGCCGGGTCTCGGCAGCTTCTACATCGCCATGGCCCTGGTCGGCTGGGTGTCCTATGCGCGGCTGATCCGCGCCCAGATGCTGGCGCTGAAAAATCACGACTATGCGGTGGCAGCCGTCAGCCTGGGCTTCAGCCGGACGCGCATCATGTTCCGCCACCTGCTGCCGAACGCCGCCGCCGGCTCCATCGTCTTCGCCATGTCCGACGCAGTGCTTGTGCTGCTCAGCGGCGCGGCGATCAGCTATCTCGGGCTCGGCGTTCAACCCCCCATCGCCGAATGGGGCGTCATGGTCGCGGAAGGCCAGCCCTTCGTCACCACTGCCTGGTGGATTACGCTGTTTCCTGGCCTGTCGATCGTGACGCTCGCCTTCGCCTTCAGCATGATCGGCGACGGGCTGGCCGATCTCTTCGGAGTGCATGAGTGAGCGCGCCGCTGCTTGCGATCACAGACCTCACCGTCGTCCATGACGGCGACGCCGGCACGCGCGCGCTGCTCGATGCGGTCTCGCTCGACCTCGCCCAAGGCGAGGTGCTCGGGCTGGTCGGCGAAAGCGGCTCGGGCAAGAGCCTGCTCTGCCGCTCGCTGGTCAGGCTGCTGCCGTCGAGCCGGCTGAGGATCGCCGGCGGCTCGGTCAAGCTTGCCGGACACGAGCTCACCGACGCACCGGAATCCGTGATGCTCAAGGTGCGGGGAGGGGAGATCGGTATGATCTTCCAGAACCCGACCAGCCATCTCGATCCCGTTATGAGGATCGGCGACCAGGTCGCGGAAGGCATCCGCTTCCATCAGGGGCTGGACGCCCGGGCCGCACGCGCTGCGGCGACGGATGTGTTGGCGCAGGTCGGCTTCTCTGACCCGGCGCGCCAGTACGACAGTTATCCGCATGAGTTTTCGGGCGGCATGCGCCAGCGCGCCATGATCGCGGCCGCGCTGTCCTGCGATCCGAAGATACTGATCGCAGACGAGCCCACGACGGCGCTGGACGTCACGATACAGGCGCAGATCTTGCGGCTGCTGATGGACATCCGCGCAAAGCGTGGGCTCTCCGTGATCCTCATCACCCACGATCTCGGCATCGTCGCCCAGGTCTGTGATCGCATCGCGGTGATGCGGCACGGGCGCGTGGTTGAGGTTGGAGAGAAACGCGGCCTTCTCGCCGCGCCAAGCCATGCCTATACGCGCTCGCTGATTGCCAGTCACCCCTCGTTGCCGGAGGAGGAGGCGGCGCCGAAGGCCGAGAAGCTCCAGATGCCGGGAGCGGTGCCGGTGGTCGACATCGAGAAGCTGCATGTGCGCTTCGCCAGCGGCGGGCTGTTCAAGCGAAGCTCAGTCAACGCCGTCGACGGCGTGACTCTGCGGGTGATGCCCGGCGAGACGGTCGGCATCGTGGGTGAATCCGGCAGCGGCAAGAGCACATTGGCGCGCGCCGTGCTCGGGCTGACACCGGTTTCGTCCGGCGCGATACGCTTCGACGGCAACGACATAACGTCGGGTCGAGCAGCGCTGGCGACCCTGCGGCGCGAAACCGCGATGGTTTTCCAGGACCCGTTCAACGCCTTGAACCCGCGGATGACGATCGGTCAGATGCTGGCCGAGGTGCTGCGGGTGCAGGGAAAGATCGAGTCCGCGCGGATCCCGGCGCGCTGCGGCGAGTTGCTTGACCTGGTCGGGCTGGGGCGCGAATTCCTCGATCGCAAGCCGCGCTCGATGAGCGGCGGCCAATGCCAGCGCGCCGGCATCGCGCGCGCTCTTGCCGTAGATCCCAAACTGATCATCGCCGACGAATGCGTGGCCGCGTTGGACGTGACGATCCAGGCACAGATCGTCGAGCTGTTCCGCGGACTGGCGGAGCGCATGTCGCTGACCCTTATATTCATCGCCCACGACCTCGCCATCGTGCGAAATCTCTGCCAGCGTGTCGTGGTGATGCATCGCGGCGCGATCGTTGAGGAAGGCCGGTCGGAGGACGTGTTCTCCCGCCCAAGGCATGCCTACACAGCCGCCCTCGTCGCCGCCGTTCCGCATATCGACCCGGACAAGCCGCTGCTTGCTCCGCCGAAGATGGCGACCGCTTATGCTCATGCGGCCGCGAATTGACCACCAGAAGCCAACCAGAAGGGGAAGTGAGATGTTGAAGAACAAATGGATGCGGATCGGCCTGGTCACGGTGATGACCAGCCTTTCCATCGGAGCGACGATCGCCGAGGCTGCCGGCGTGCTGACCATCGGCCGGCGCGAGGACTCGACCACCTTCGATCCGATCAAGACCGCCCAGAACATCGATCTCTGGGTATTCGCCAACGTCTATGACGTGCTGATCCGCGTCGACAAGACGGGCACCAAGCTGGAGCCCGGCCTGGCGGAGAGCTGGGAGGTCAGCCCGGACGGCCTGACCTATACGTTGAAATTGCGCGATGCGAAGTTCTCGGACGGATCCGACCTTACCGCCGAGGACGTGGTGTTCAGCCTTACCCGCATCCGCGACGACGAGGGATCGCTGTGGGCCGATCCTTTCAAGGTGATGGAGACCGTCGAGGCGACCGACCCGAAGACCGTCACGATCAAGCTGAAGCAGCCGACCGCGCCGTTCCTGGCCACGCTCGCCTTTCCGATCGCCTCGATCCTTTCCAAGAAGGGTTTCGAGACACTCGGACCGGAGAAGTATGCCGAGACGCCGATCGGCTCCGGCGCCTTCACCATCACCGAATGGCGGCGCGGCGACCGCGTCATCCTCGCGAAGAACCCGCATTTCTGGCAGGCCGATCGCGTCAGCCTCGACGGTATCGAGTGGATTTCCGTGCCGGACGACAACACCCGCATGCTGAACGTGCAGGCCGGCCAGCTCGACACCGCGATCTTCGTGCCGTTCTCGCGTGTCGCCGAACTGCAAAAGGACGCTAACCTCACCGTCCATCTCGACCCGTCCACCCGCGAGGATCACCTGCTGATCAATCACGAGAAGGGCGCGCTGGCAAAGAAGGAAGTGCGGCAGGCGCTCGACATGGCCATCGACGAGCAGGCCGTGGTCGACACGGTGACCTTCGGTTATGGTGAGGTCGCGAATTCTTACGTACCGAAAGGCGCGCTCTATTACCACGCCGACAATCTGAAGCGGCCCTACGATCCGGAGAAGGCCAAGCAGATGCTGGCCGATGCCGGCGCCTCCGACCTGTCGCTCAACTACGTGGTGCGCGCTGGCGACGAGATCGTCGAGCAGACCGCCGTCCTCCTTCAGGAGCAACTCTCCAAGGCCGGCGTAACGGTCAACATCCAGAAGGTCGACCCGAGCCAGGAATGGGACATGCTGGTGGCCGGCGACTATGACGTCGGCGTCAACTACTGGACCAACGACATCCTCGACCCCGACCAGAAGACCACCTTCGTGCTCGGCCACGACGCCAACATGAACTACATGACCCGCTACAACAACGAGAAGGTCAAGGAGATGGTGGCGGCGGCGCGCATCGAGATGGATCCTGCCAAGCGCGAGCAGATGTATACCGACCTGCAGAAGATGGCCAAGGAGGACGTGAACTGGATCGACCTCTACTACAGCCCGTTCATCAACGTTTCGCGCAAGAACGTCGAGAATTTTTACCAGAATCCGCTGGGCCGGTTCTTCCTGGAAGATGTCGTTAAGAACTAGGCTTACGAGCGACGCCGCGGGACGCCCCCGGGGGCGTTCCGCCCAACCCTGACAACATGCTAGGCGTCTAGCCTGTTCTGGTCACCGCGCGTGGTTTGCCGGGATGAGGTGAGCGACCGGCTGGCGTCGCTATTTCCGCTTTCTGAAAGGTCCGCGTTGACTGCGGACGGTCCGCTTGCGGCCCCACACAGGACGCAATGTCATCCGGCGCGGAGCGTCGGATGGGCGCCATAGCCTGCCGACGGCTCAATTGCGGACACGCCAATTGGGTGCGCCGGGTAGGCCCCGCGCTAGGAGGTTAAACCGCAAAACAGCCGCGCACGACTGCTATCTCGCCAGACGTCGTGGCCATCGAACTCCCGGGAAGCATCTCCGAGCCGGAAGTTTCCGGGTAGATCTAGAATTTCTATGTGGACTGCGCAGTTCTAGCGAACCCGCGTGGGACCGCCTTCGCCATCTGCCAGCCGGTCGGGGGGACGTTGACGAGGTTCTAGTCCAGAACCACGCACCCAAATGTTCATGTTCGTCCGGCGGCGTTTATTCGACGGTTATTCAACGTATTTCCGAAATTTACGCTAAGTAATTGATTTTACTGGTACGCCCAAGGGGAATCGAACCCCTGTTTGCGCCGTGAGAGGGCGCCGTCCTGACCGCTAGACGATGGGCGCGTGACCAGTGGGCCGTATCTATGATGGGCGGCGGAAAAAAGCAACCGGCATTCTCGATCACGAAGAAGACGCGTGGCTCGAGCGCTTGGCGCCTACCGTCTCGGCTCGATCAGGTCCCAGAGATTGCCGTGGAGGTCGGCGAAAACCGCAACGATACCATAGGCTTCGCGGCGCGGCGCTTCGCGGAAGGTTACACCGGCTACCAGCATCGCCGCGTGGTCGCGGGCAAAATCGTCGGTCTCCAGGAACAGGAAGACGCGGCCCCCGGTCTGGTCGCCGACGCGTGTTTGCTGCTGCTCGGTGCTCGCTTCGGCCAGCAGGAGCCGGACGCCGCCTTGCGCCGGACCGACCGTGACCCAGCGCTTGCCGTCGCCGAGATCGACATCCTCGAACAGCATGAAACCGAGCTTTTGCGTGTACCAGGCGATCGCCTCATCATAGCCGGCGACGACCAGCGCGACGGTGGCGATGCGCCGCTGCGGTTCGGGCGAGGGCTCGCTCATTGCGCTGTGATCGTGAAACGACCGACGATGCGGCGCTCGGCAAGATCATAGAGATAGATGGCGCGGGAGCCGCCCGGCATCTCGAGGCCGAGTGACAGCCGGCTGCCCGACAGCGACTGCGACACGATCCTTGCGCCGGCCGGCAGCGCGATCTCGCCCTCCAGCACCGCGCCGGCGGCGACTGGAATGTCGGAATGGGGGAGTTCGGCGACAGCGGGGGCTTCGCTGCGGGTCTTGTAGACAATCGCCGCCACCACGGCCATAAGGGCGACGAACAAGAGCCCGAGATTGATCGCGACGAAGCGGACGAGTTTCTTGCGCACCTTCTCGACCCCCGGGTCGAGCGGCTTTTCTTCCTCGTCGTCGAATGTGGGCCTGATCATGCGGTTTTCCGAGCCTTCTTATGGGCGATCCTGATAACGAAGGCGACGGCGTTAGGAAAGGGCTGGCGGCCGGCCCGGACGCCGCAGGCCAGCGGCTCGACCAGTGGCTGGCGGCAGCCCTCGGCGGCGATTTTTCGCGCAGCCGCCTGCAAGCGTTGATCCGCCAGGGCGCGGTGAGCGTCGACGGCAGGCCGGTGGCCGAGCCGAAGCGCAAGATGGCGGCGGGCGAGATGGTCGGGGTGGTGCTGCCCGAACCGGAGCCGGCGGAGCCGCTGGGCGAGAACATTCCGCTCGATGTTCTTTACGAGGACGACGAGTTGATCGTTGTCAACAAGCCGGCGGGGCTGGTCGTGCATCCCGGCGCCGGCAACTGGACCGGCACGCTGGTCAACGCGTTGATCTATCACTGCGGTGACAGCCTTTCGGGTATCGGCGGCGTGCGGCGTCCGGGCATCGTCCACCGGCTCGACAAGGATACGTCCGGCGTGCTGGTGGCGGCCAAGACGGACCGCGCGCACAAGGCGCTGTCGGAGGCTTTTGCCGACCACGGCCGCGACGGCGACCTGGAGCGCGCCTACCTGGCGCTGGTGTGGAACATTCCATCGCGGATGAGCGGAACCGTCGACGCGCCGCTCGGCCGCGCCGCCGACCGGGTGCGTCGCGCAGTGGTGCCGGAAGGGCGCGACGATGCCCGCCACGCGGTGACCCACTATGAGGTGCTGGAGCGTTTTGGCGAAAACAGCGGCGGCGCCCGGGCGGCGCTGCTGGAATGCCGGCTTGAGACCGGGCGTACCCACCAGATCCGCGTCCACATGGCGCATATCGGCCACCCGCTGGTCGGCGACCGCGACTATGGCACCGGTTTTCGCACCAAGGCGAACCGCCTGCCGGAACCGGCGCGCGGCGTGGTCGCGACGTTCCCGCGCCAGGCGCTGCATGCCTGGCTGCTCGCCTTCCGTCATCCGGTCAGCGGCGAATTGATGCGTTTCGAGGCGCCTGTGCCAAGCGATTTTTCTGGACTCCTCGATGCGTTTCGCGGTATCTAACGGTTACCTGCTCACCGTTGTTCACTTATATGTGACGCACTGTTTCAGGTTGAACAAATCCTGTCTTTTCCCGATTTGTTCCTATATAAGTCTGTTTGGCGCCGCCTGGCGGGAATGCAGCGGCGCCACATGCCCGCCTTGATCAGGGGGCAATCAGAAGAGAGGAGGGCGCTATCATGGCCCAGTCATTACCAAGTATCGTTTCCGGAGAGGGCGGGCTTTCCCGCTACCTGGAAGAAATTCGTCGTTTCCCGATGCTCGAGCCGCAGGAAGAGTACATGCTCGCCAAGCGGTATCAGGAGCATGAGGACACTGGCGCTGCTCACAAGCTCGTCACAAGCCATCTGAGGCTCGTGGCCAAGATCGCCATGGGTTATCGCGGCTACGGCCTGCCGATCGGCGAGGTGATCTCGGAGGGCAATGTCGGCCTGATGCAGGCCGTCAAGAAGTTCGAGCCGGAGCGCGGCTTCCGGCTGGCCACCTATGCGATGTGGTGGATCAAGGCTTCGATCCAGGAATACATACTGCGCTCGTGGAGCCTGGTGAAGATGGGCACGACCGCCAACCAGAAGCGGCTGTTCTTCAACCTGCGCAAGGTGAAGGGCAAGATCCAGGCGCTCGACGAGGGCGACCTGAAGCCAGACCAGATCGCCGAGATCGCCACGCGGCTGAACGTCTCCGAGGAGGAGGTGGTTTCGATGAACCGCCGGCTCTCGGGCGACGCCTCGCTGAATGCGCCGATCCGCGCCACCGAGGGCGAAAGCGGCGAGTGGCAGGACTGGCTGGTGGACGACCACGACAGCCAGGAAGCGGTGCTGATCGAGCAGGACGAGCTGGAAAACCGGCGTGGCATGCTGACCAACGCCATGTCGGTGCTCAACGAGCGCGAGCGCCGCATCTTCGAGGCGCGCCGCCTGGAAGAAGAGCCGCTGACGCTGGAAGACCTGTCGGCCGAGTTCGGCATTTCGCGCGAACGCGTGCGGCAGATCGAGGTGCGCGCCTTCGAGAAGGTGCAGGACGCGGTGAAGGCTGCCGCCAAGCGCCAGGCGCAGTCCCTGCGCACCATCGAGGCCCAGCCGGCGATGTAACGCCGGCTGGTGGAGGGTGCGTCCTTCGAGGCTCGCCCGCCGAAGTTTTATCTTACAATTGCAAGGCCTTGCGGGCTCGCACCTCAGGATGGGGACCGTTGTGCGTGCAACGCTCACCTTCAGGCGTGGTTACGTGCTGAGGCCTCCGGAGTGCCGATGAGACTTCGCGATTGGCCTGCCGGCACTACGTCCTCATCCTGAGGTGCGAGCCCGCAATCCGTTCGCGGTCGGAGCGAAATCATCGAGGGGCGAGCCTCGGAGGACGCACTGTCACGCCGGACCGCCTCTCTCCACCCTTTCCAGCCACGCCTTGCCCACGCCGCGCTGGCGGATGATCGGCAGCGGGTCTTCATTGTCGAGGCGCGAGCAGAGCCGGTAGACCTCCAGCGTGTCGGCGTTCATGTCGCCGCGCTTGTGGAAAAACATCGCAGCGGCGTAGCGGGTTCGGCCCGACCAGGCCTCGCCGAGCGGGGTGTTGATCAGTTCCCACTGTTCGGCGACTTCCTGCGGCGTGTCGTCGGCCATCTCAGAACGTCCGGGGCGGGGTTGCCGTGCGGCGGTCGAGTTTTATGAACGGGCGCGGCACGATTTTCGCTCGTTTCATCAGCTTGACATATTGCAGTTCGCGCATCGCGTAGATCTCGACCCAGAGGTCGGCGCTGCCTTCCTCGCCGTAGGCGCGTTGCAGGCTGGCGATGGCGATGTTGCGTTTGGCCAGCGGCGACCAGATCGCCGCCGAGACCAGGCCGACCTCGCGTTTTTTGTTATGATAAACAATGGCATGCTCGGCCGGCACGTTACCCTCGATCTCCAGCCCGACCAGCACATGGGCGGGGCCGCCCATTTTCCGAGCGGCCTCGATGGCGCGACGGCCGTTGAAATAATTGGGCTTGTTCGGGTCGACCATGAAACCCAGGCCGATCTCGTCGGGCATGCGGACGCGGTCCTGGCGGATGGCGTGTTCGGCGGTGACGAAGTCGGCATTGGCGACGATCAGGCCTGCCTCGATGCGGGCAGTGTTGAGGGCATGATAACCTATGGCTCTGATTCCAAAAAGTTTTCCGGCCTCGAACAGGCGGTCCCAGAGGGAGAGAGCCTGTTCGGCATCGACAAAAAGCTCGTAGCCGAGGTCGCCGGTGAAGCCGGTGCGGGAGATGGTGACCTCGCCGTTTTCATGAGAAAAGGTAGCGATATCAAAGGGTTTCAGCCTTTCCGAACCGACGAAACCGGCGACGTTGAGGACGGACCAAGAGGTCGGGCCTTGCAAAGCGAGACCGGCTATCGCCTCGGTTTCCTCTTCGATTTCAACGTGGTAGCCGAGGGCGCTGTCGAGCAGCCAGGGCAGATGCCGCTCTTGGCAACAAAGGCGGAAGCGGGTTTGGGAGAGGCGGAACAAAGTGCCGTCGTCGAGCACAAAACCGTCGTCGTCGCACCAGGCGGTGTAGTGGACGCGGCCGGGTTTCAGTTTGGTGACGTCGCGCAGGGTGAGGCGGTCGAGGAAGGCTTCGGCGTCCGGACCCTCGATGCGGTATTTGACCATCGGCGAAATGTCGAAGACGGCGGCCTGGCTGCGGATCGCGAAATATTCGAGTTCCTCGTCCCACAGGGCGGACGGGGCCTTGTATCCCGCCCAATCGTACCAGGCCTCTTGCAGGTTGAGGGCGTCCAGGCGCGGCTGGAACGGCGAATCCAGCTTCAGCTTGCGGAAATGCGGCTGGAGGGAGAGGCGCGGCGCGGCTTTCGGAAGAGTGCCTTGCAGCGTCATGACGGCTCTCCTTCGCACGCGTCCCGGGCGCGCGCAAAACGATGCGTGAAGTCGGGAAAATCGTTTGAAAACAAATCGATGGTCGCAGCGGGAAGGGATTTCAGCGTTTCGCGCTTCAAAAAACACCGAAAAAGGGCTGTTTCCAGCGTTGAAAATCGCCGATGGGGCCTCGCCAACGATGCAATCGACTTCTTCCTGCCGAACGAGGCGAAAGATCTAGGAATAAAGTCCTTGACAGCGTGACGGCGGTAAGGCATGATTTTGCTAGTGTCGCAAAATTGCGGCTGGCGCCCGTCGCTCCATGTGGTGTGGGCTGCGAAAGAAATCATCCCTTCACCCCCAGCACCCGCTTGGCCGCGTTCATGCCGGGCACGCCCGAAATGCCGCCGCCGGGATGCGAGCCGGAACCGGCGAGGAACAGGCCGGCGATCGGCGTGTCGTAGCCCTCGGCGCCGAACACCGGCCGCGACATCAGCATCTGGTCGGCCTGCAACTCGCCATGGTGCCAGTGGCCGCCCGGCATGCGGTAGCGCTGTTCGATATCAACCGGCGTGAGGAGTTCGGAATGCACAATGGTCTTGCGGATGCCGGGCGCATGACGTTCCAGCACGGAAAGGATGGCTTCCAGGAATTTCGGCTTGCCGCGCTCCCAGCCTTCCTTCAGCGCGTAGGGCGCGTACTGGACCGTCGCCGAGAGCACGCAGGCGCCAGCGGGCGCGAGCGAGGGATCGTCGAGCGACGGCAAGGTGATCTCCATCGCCGGTTCGAGGGAAAATTCGCCGTACTTGGCCGGATTGAAGGCGTTTTCGACATAGTCGGTCGACGGGGCGATGACGAGCCGGCCGCGCCGGTGTTCGAGAGGGAGGCCCAAAAATTCCGGGGCTCGGTCGAGCGCCAGATGGAGTTTTGCCGCGTCGCCCTTCATACGGATATTCTGCACCCGCCTGGTGAAACCGGTGTCGAGGTGACGCGGGCCGACGAGGTCCATGAAGGTCGTGCGCGGGTTCATGGCCGAGACGATCGTTGCCGCCCGGATCGCTTCGCCGTCTTCCAGAACGATGCCGGCGGCCCGGCCATTCTCGACGGTGATGGCCTTCACGGCCGATCCGGTGCGGATCGTCGCGCCGGCCTTTTCGGCGGCCTTGCGCAGCGCAGCCGTCACCGCGCCCATGCCGCCCGCCGGCTGCAACTGGCCGCCCGGCGCCCCGCCGGTCTCGCCGGTGAGCCGGTAATAGAGGCCGAGCAGCGAAGTTGGCGAGCGGGGGCCGAGATGGCTGCCGATCACCGCGTCGAAGGCAAGCAGCCCCTTCAGCCGGTCGTCGGCAAGCCCCTCGTCGAGGAAGTCGGCGGCATTCATCAAAAGCACGCGCAGGAAATCGCGCATGTCCTCCTTGCCGAGGCGCTTCAGCGAAAGGCCGGTCATGGCGAAGGCGGCGGCCTCAGTGAGCGCCATGCCGCCAAGGGCAGGCGGGCGTCGGGCAAGCAGCGGCTTCAGAATGCCGGCATAGCGGAAAAGCTGCGCACGCACATCGGCCCACTCGCGTTCCGCTGCCGGCGAGATGCCTTCGAGGCGTTCGCCATAGGCTCCCGTCAGGACCAGCGGATCGGCTTCGGTCGACAGAGCGACGCTCGGTATCTGGCGCGCCGGCGAAAGGTTCAGGCCGTGGCTTTCGAGACCAAGGCCTTTCACCACCTCCGGGTGCAGCCTGTTCAGCAGATGCGCCATGGAAACGCGGAAGCCAGGCGCGAATTCGTGGCTGCGCCCGGCGCCGCCGGTCTCCTGTTCGGCTTCCAGCACGAGCACTTTGCGGCCGGATTTCGCGAGAAAGGCCGCCGCGACCAGGCCGTTGTGGCCGCCGCCGATGACGATCGCGTCAAATGACGTCATGGGCCGGGCTCATGTGTTTGGCGCCGCGCGACAGGTCGCGCAGGATTTCGCTGGCGGCGTTGCGGCCGGGCGCGCCCATGACGCCGCCGCCCGGATGGGTGGACGAGCCGCAGATGTAAAGCCCGCCGATCGGCGAGCGGTATTGCGCGTAGCCCGGCACCGGGCGGTTGAACAGAAGCTGGTCGAAGGTGAGCTCGCCCTGAAAAATGTTGCCTTCGGTGAGGCCGACCTCGGCCTCCAGCTCGCGCGGGGTGCGGATTTCCATGTGGACGATGCGGTCGCGAAAACCGGGCGAGTAGTCGGCGATCTGCGAGATCACGGTTTCGCCGAAGGCGTCGCGGTCGGCGTCGGTCCAGTCGCGACCTTCCACCTTGGGTGGGCAATATTGCACGAAGCAGCTCATGAAATGTTTTCCGGGAGGCGCCATGGTCGGGTCGAGCGTGGTCGGGATGACCATGTCGAGGAAGGGATCGGCCGACCAGCGCCCGGCCTTCCAGTCGTCGTAGCCGCGCTCCATGCGCTCGACCGAATCAGTGAAATGCATGTCGGCGCGCAGGCAGGGGGAATCCGGCGGCAGGGCCGGGAATTCCGGCATCGAATCCAGCGCGATGTTGACCTTGCCCGAGGAGCCGCGCATGCGGAAATTCTTCACCCGGCGCAGGAAGATGTCAGGCAGTTCCTTTTCCTCGACGAATTTCAGGAAAGTGCGCTTTACGTCGGCGTTGGAGACTACCAGTTTTCCGCGGATTTCCTCGCCGCCGGCAAGCACTACGCCGCCAGCGCGGCCGTTCTCGACCAGGATGCGTTCCACCTCCGCCTCGGTGCGGATGGTGCCGCCGGCCGCCCGGAAGGAATCCGCCAGCGCCCTGGTGATCGCCCCCATGCCACCGCGCGCATAACCCCAGGCGCCGACCGAACCGTCGACCTCGCCCATATAGTGGTGCAGCAGCACATAGGCCGTGCCGGGCGACATCGGCCCGAGTGCCGTGCCGATGATGCCGGAGAGCGCAAAATTCGCCTTGATGACATCGGTCTCGAAATATTCGTCGAGGAAATCGGAGATCGACATGGTCCAGAAGCGCAGCGTGTCGGCCATTTCGCGGGCGCCCAGCCCGGCGAATTTCCTGCCGAGATAAAGCAATTCGCCGATGTCGCGCGGCTTCAGCGAGGTCGGGTCCGGCGCGGTGCGCATCAGCAGCGGCTGGATGAAGCGGCATTGCCGCGTCACGTCGCGGGCGTAGCGGTCGTAGGCTTCGGCGTCCTTCTTCGAGAATCGCGCGAATTCGCGGCGGTGGGCATGGTGGTCGCGGTAGTTGGCGAGATAGTCGCCGTCGCGGGTGAACACCGCGCCGCCTTCGTAGGAGATGACCTGGAGCCCATGCTTAGGCAGTTCCAGATCGCGCATGATCTCGGGGCGGAACAGCGAGCAGACATAGGAACAGTTCGAATAGAGGAAGCCGGGCGTCAGCGAGCGGCTGACCGCCGCGCCGCCGACCCATTCGTTCTTCTCGACCACCAGTACATCGAGCCCCGCCCGCTGCAAATAGCAGGCGTTGACGAGCCCGTTATGGCCCGCGCCGACAACGATCGCGTCCCAGCTCTTCATGCTTCGGCGTTCCCATTTTTCACAAATCTGGCATGGGAGTGACGGAACTGTCCAGAGATTTTGAATGAATGTTCAACAAATGACCTTGCGCTTCCTCTTGTTTGCTATAGGTTTTGCAGCGGAGGTGCGATGTCCGGGGATTTTGCGTTGGAAGCGGAAATCAGGGTTAGGCACGCCATTGTTGCGGACGCCGTGCGCCTTTCCCGTTTCGCGGCAGCGGTGTTCGAGGAGGCTTTTGCAGGCACCTACGACCCGCCCGACATGCACAACTATCTGCGTGAGGCATTCTCGCCCGACGTCCAGGCAGCGGAGATCGCCGACCCTGCCGTCTCGATCTTCATCGCGGACCAATGTGGCGAGATCGCCGGGTATGTCGAGATAACCGACGATCCGGGCGGCAACGAGATGGAGTTGAACCGCATCTATCTCGACCCGGGGCAGCGGGGGACGGGTCTCGGCCAGCGGCTCCTGCAAGTTGCCCTGGAAGAATGCGCGCGGCGCCAGCGTCGCCGCATCTGGCTCGGCGTCTGGCATCGCAACGAACGGGCGATCGCGTTCTATCGCAAACACGGGTTCAGCGTCTGCGGCGAGACCGGTTTCGAATGGGGCGACGGCATCGAAAACGGCCTCGTCATGGAAAGACGCACGTGACAGCAGACGAGCCCGAATACGACGATATCGCGATCCGCTTCCTGGAGGCGCTATGGGGCGAGGGCTATCTCTCGCCCGGCGGCCCGGACGAGGTCGACCGGGTGCTGGCCGGCCTGTCGCTGAAGGACAAATCCGTGCTCGACATCGGCTGCGGGGCGGGCGGCATCGCGTTGCACCTGGTCGAGCACCACGATGCCGGCCATGTCACCGGTTTCGACATCGAGGCGCCGGTGATCTTTCGCGCCCGCGAGCGGGCGGCAGCAAAGGGGCTTTCGGACCGTGCCGATTTTGTGCAGGCGCCGCCGGGCAGATTGCCGTTCGCCGACGGTTCGTTCGATGTGGTGTTTTCCAAGGATGCGCTGCTGCATGTGCCGGACAAGGACGCGCTGTTTGCCGACATTTTTCGGGTGCTGAAACCCGGTGGCGTGTTTGCCGCCAGCGACTGGCTGATTTCCCATGACGGCGAGCCGTCGGCCGACATGAAGGCCTATGTCGATGCCGAGGGGCTGAGCTTTTCCATGGCGTCGCCCGGCCGCTACCGGCTGGCGATGGAACGGGCCGGGTTTCACGACATTGTCGTTTCGGACCGCAACGCCTGGTACCGCGATGTCGCGCGCGACGAACTGGCAAGGCTGAAAGGGCCGCTGTTCGGGCAGGCGGTGGCGGCGGTCGGCAAGGCCTATGTGGCGAAAAACATCCGCACCTGGGAGGCCATGCAGAAGGTGCTTGACTCGGGCGAGCACCGTCCCACTCATCTGCGCGGCAGGAAACCGGATTAGGCGGAAGAATTGAGACGATGAGCCCTTTCGTATCCCCTTTTGTTCTGCCGAGAGACGCGGCCGGCGAACCCTCCCCCTTGGGGGGATGGTTGCGGCGCAAACTGCTCGGAACGAGCAGGATTGCGACACGGGGAGGGGTTGGTGATGAAGTGCTCCATCCTGAAGCGACCCCACCCCGGCTCGCTCTCTCCACTTCGTTTCGATCGTTCGCCGACCCTCCCCTCAAGGGGGAGGGTAAAGGTGGGCGCCCATGAACGCTCCCTTGAAGGAACAGCCGGCGGACGGCGAGAAGCGTGGCCGAAAAGCCTCCAAGGAGACACGGCGGCAGCAACTGATCGAGGCGACGATCGATTCGCTGGCCAAGCGCGGCTATTCCGAGACGACCATGGCGGATGTAGCCGACGGCGCCGGCCTGTCGCGCGGCATCGTCAACTTCCATTTCGAGAGCAAGGAAAAGCTGCTCGTCGCCACGCTGCAATACATGGCCGACGAATATTCGGCGCATTGGCGGGCCGCGCTGCTGAAGGCGGGCGACGACCCGGCCCGCCAGCTTTCGGCGCTGGTGCAGGCCGACTTCGACCGCACCATCTGCAACAAGCGCAAGCTGGCGGCCTGGTGCGCCTTCTGGGGCGAGGCGAAGTCGCGGCCGACCTACCAGGTGCTGTGCGGGGCCAATGACGAGGCCTATCAGCAGGTGTTCATCGATCTCTGCCGGCGCCTGAAGGACGATGGCGGTTATGATTTCGACGCCTTCTCCACGGCGCTGGGCTTGAGCGCGATGCTGGAGGGGCTGTGGCTGCGGCTGATGATGGGTACCGAAAACGCCACCCGCGAGATCGCCCAGCACGCGGCTTCCGAATTTTTGGCTTCGGTGTTTCCCAAGCATTTTTCGCGAGAGGCGCCGCGCGTCCGCAAGATAGCATGAGAAAAAACCAAAAGAGGATGGAACGATGACTACCCTTTCCCGACGCATAACGCTTTCGATCGCGCTCGCCGCGGCGCTGTCGGCCTCCTTGCCGGCCATCGCAACGGCTGCGGATTCGGAGCTGACGATCTTCGACTGGTCCGGCTACGAGGCCGAGCAATTCCACCCCGACTACATCGCGAAATACGGGGATTCGCCGACCTTCACCTTCTTCGGCGACGAGGACGAGGCGTTCGAGAAGATACGCTCCGGTTTCAAGACCGACCTGGCGCATCCCTGCTCGCAGAGCGTGGTGAAATGGCGCGACGCCGGGCTGCTGGAGCCGCTCGACACCTCCAAGATCGCCGCCTGGAAGGACCTCAACCCCGGCATCATGGCGATGAAGGATCTCGCCACCACCGCCGACGGCACGGCATGGTTCCTGCCCTGGGACTGGGGCAACACGCTGGTGACCTACAATTCCGAAAAGGTCGAAGAGAAGGACATCCAGTCGCTGAAGGCCTTTGCCGACCCGAAGTTCAAGGACCGGGTGTCGATCGGCGACAATGTCGACGACGCCTATGCGCTGGCCTCGCTGGTGATTGGGCTGAAGGACTGGACACAGATGACCGACGAGCAGTTCAAGCAGGCTTCCGACTTCCTGCGCGAGGTGCACAAGAACGTGCGGGTCTACTGGACCGACAATACCGACATCGTGCAGGCGATGAGCGGCGGCGAGGTAGACCTCGCTTGGGCCTGGGACGACGCCAGCGTGCAGTCGGCGCTGGCCGGCGCGCCGATCAAGGCGAAGAAGGACACGGATGAGGGCCTGTCGACCTGGGTGTGCGGTTATGTAAGGCTGAAGGGCGCGCCGGGCAACATCGACAAGACCTACGAGTTCCTCAACTCGATCAATACCGGGCCGGTGGCGCAGTTCCTGCTGTCGGACTGGGGTTATGGCCACGCCAACGCCAAGGCGATGGAAGCGATCGACCCGAAGGTGCTGGCCGAGAAGGGTTACGACAATGTCGAGAAATTCGTCGACAAGACGCTGTTCCAGTCGCCGGTGCCGGCGGAACTGAAGCAGAAGATGATCGCCGAGTTCGAGAAGATCAAGGCGGGATACTAAGGGGGCTTGCTGCCGGCCCGCAGCCGGCAGGCCCTAACCATTCCGGAAGCCGGGGTTTTCGCTCCGGCTTTTCGTCGGCTCAGGCGGCGGCTTCTTCCGCCGCCTCCGCGGCGGCATCGGCGCGGTTGGCGGCCTGCTCGCATTTCTTGCGGATTTCCTCGAGCTCGGTCTCGGTCAGGTGCTCGATGCCGATGAAATGGTTCTTTGCTTTCGAGGTGCGGATTAGTTCGTCGAGCTTGGTCTGCAGCGCGGCACCGTCGCGGTTCTGGGTGTTCTGGATCAGAAACACCATCAGGAAGGTGACGATGGTCGTGCCGGTGTTGATGATGAGTTGCCAGGTATCGGAAAAGCCGAAGAGCGGGCCGCTCACTGCCCAGAGCGCGATGATACCCACACATAGGATGAAGGTGACCGGCTTGCCGGCGGCATAGGCCACCTTGTTGGCGATCTTCGTGAAATGTTTTTCCATGGCCCTCTCGCGCATTCCGTCGCGGGAACTCAAGTTGCTTCTAAACAATCGAGACGCCGCACGGGTTCCGGTGGGCGGACCGCTGCACGACGGAACGGCCAGCGTGATCGCGCGTTCTCAGGGACGATCAATCGGAGGTTCGATGATGGTCACGTTCCGGGAAATGCGGGTGCAGGAGATCGTCGAGGACAAGTCGATGAGCACCGAAACCAAGATCGAGAAGCTGCGGGGCATCGAATCCGAGGTGCGTGGAATGCAACGCGCCGCGAGCGAAGGCCCGATGAACCCCAATGACGGGTGGGACGACGAATTGCGTCAGGTGCGCAAGGCTCTCGACAAGCTTGGCGCAGTGGAACCCAAGAAGGGCGCGGCCACGCTTTGACCGCTGATCGCCGTTTGCCGTCGTCGCGCCCGGTAAAAGCCTCGTGTGTTGGGCGCCCTGACGGTGGACATCAGCCATGCGCCGTCGGAGTATGATGCCGGGAAGCGGCCGACGGAGCCGCCGGCAGGCTTGCCTGCCGCATGGGGCAGGGCAGAGGCAGGCAATTGAGTGCCAGAATTGTTCGTTCACAGGTAATCGTCGTAGGGGCCGGCTTCACCGGGCTTTCGGCGGCGCAACTTCTCAGACATGCGGGTGTCGACTTCATCGTCATCGAGGCGCGCGAGCGCGTCGGCGGGCGTGTGGAAGCGGTCGAGAACGGGCTGGGCGAGCGCATCGATGCTGGCGGCCAGTATTTCTGCGACGACATGCCGGAAATTTCGGCCTTGGCGGATGCCTATGGCAAGACGCGGGCGGACGGACTGTTTGCGGGTCGATGGCTGATCGAACCGGGGACGATCGTCGGCACGGTCGAAGATCTTTACCGCCGCTCCGCGAGTATTCGCCACCGGGCAAACGAACTCGACCCTGACGATCCGTCCATCGAAAACGTCTCGGTGCGGGCGTGGGCGGAGGCGCAGCCGGACGCCTATGACGCGCAATGGGCTTTTCTCGGGACGATCGAGGGCCTGTGGTGCCAGCCGACCGATCTGCTGCCGCTCTGGTATCTCGTGTCCAACGACCGGCGCATCACCAACGAAGTACCGGAGCTGCAATATTTCCTGAAGGAGACGATGCAGTCGCTGGCCGAGGATCTCGGCCGGGAACTGGGACCGCGGCTGCGGCTCGGCGAGGCGGTGCGCAGCATCAGGCACGGGCCGGACAAGGTCAGCATCCGTACGGACGCGGGCCTCTACGAGGCCGAACACGCCATAGTCGCGGTGCCGCCGGTGATGACGCGGCGGCTGATGTACGATCCGCCGCTGCCGGTGGAAGTCTGCCAGGCGACGTCGGCCTGGCGCAGCGGCAAGGTGATAAAGGCGCTGGTGCGCTACGAAAAACCGTTCTGGCGCGACAAGGGTTTTAGCGGCAGCGTGTTTTTCCTCGACCCGCTCGGGCTCTATGCCTGCGACGCCAGCCGCGACGACGACCATGCAGCGATCGTCGTCTTCGCCGGCGGCAGCCTCGCCGAAAAATGGCGCAAGGCTGGCAACGAGGCGGCACGCACGATGATCCTTGAAAAGCTGGCGACGGCGCTCGGACCGGCGGCGGCCGCGCCGCTTGATGTCACCATGCGCGACTGGACGAACGACCCGTGGAGTGGCGGCGGCTATTTCGACACGATCATGGATTTTTCGGCGAAGGACGCGGAAGCGATCATGCGGCGCGGCATACCGTCGGTGACTTTCGCCTCGTCGGAACTGTCGCCGTCCTATCCGGGTTATATCGAGGGCGCGATCGTGGCCGGTCGGGCGGCGGCACAACAGGCTGTTGTTCAGACACGAGCCGCCAGGGCCGATCCCGATAAGGCATTGGCTATTCTTGAAAGGATCGGTGGGCTGCCGCCTGAGCCGGGGGATGAGATGCCGGAAAGGACAGCGAGACAGGTCTTCGCGCCCCTCAATACCAAGACCCCTTGATGTCGACCGCTTGGAATGGCCTTGCTTACTCGCTCCGCGCTACCATCATTGCCCTACGGGGCAGGCAGCGGCGAGGAAAGCCATGGGAGGGTCGAAATGAAAAGCGGACTGGCCATTGTGGTGACGGCAGCGATTATGGCCGTTGCAGGTTTTACCGTCGGCCGTGTGTCCGCAACCGCTCCCGTCAAGATTGAGGAACTGGACAATTCGCTCAAGGGCGTATGTCAGTATTCTGCGAGTTCCCTCCGATCCGAGGTTGAGGCCGGCTGGCCGATAAACTCCTTCGCTGTTTGGGAGACCGACCACGGGCTTCAGTTTCACGTGCTGACCCAATTGAACAATCCGAAATGTTCTCCGGATCCGGAACTGGCGATCTACTATCTCGAAAATCACGGACTCGTTGCGATTGGCGACCTGAAATATTTTCTTGATGAATCGAAGAAACGTGGGGATAGCCAACTGCGAGACTATCTCGCTGCACGGTTGTTGACAGACTGAACAGAAATAACCGTTGGAATGAGATTCGAATAACTCAATCCGCCATCGCCACCAGCGCGTCGGGATCGTAGCCTAGCCGGATGGTGGCGCCGAGCGGCAGGTCGTCGGCGCCGAAATCGTTGGTTTCGGTGACGGATAGCGGCCTGTCCATGCCCGGCACCTCGACAATCAGGTGGGTGATCTCGCCGAAATAATGGCGTTCGACGACCGTGCCGGCGACTTCGTGCCTGGCGGTGGCGTCGTCCCACAGCACGCGCAGCCGCTCCGGGCGGATGCCGATGGTGGCCGCTGAGCCGTTCTTCACATAGGCGGCCGGCTTGTCGGTCTTGACCCGGCCGAAACCCAGCGTATCGACCACGATCGACGTGCCGGCATCGTCGACGATCTCGGCCTTGATGAAGTTCATGCCACCCAAAAAATCGGCGACCTGGCGGTTGACCGGGCGCTGGTAGATTTCCTTCGGCGCGGCGACCTGGGCGATCTTGCCGCCGAACATCACGGCGATGCGGTCGGACATGGCAAGCGCCTCGTACTGGTCGTGGGTGACCAGGATGAAGGTGATGCCCACCGCCTGCTGCAGGCGGCGCAACTCGACCTGCATCTGCTCGCGCAGCTTCTTGTCGAGCGCCGACAGTGGTTCGTCGAGCAGCAGCACCTTCGGCCGCATGACCAGTGCTCGCGCCAGCGCCACGCGCTGCCGCTGACCGCCGGACAGTTCCGTGGCGCCGCGCTTGCCGAGGCCGGCCAGCGAAACCATGGCCAGCGCTTCGTCGACGCGGCGCTTTTCTTCCGCCGCGTCCAGCCTCATGCGCTTCAGCCCATAGGCGACGTTCTGCTCGACATTGAGATGCGGGAAGATGGCGTAGCTCTGGAACACCATGTTGGTGGGGCGGCGGTTGGCCGGAATGCCGTCCATCGGCTGGCCGTCGATGAGGATCGACCCGCTGGTCGGCGTATCGAAGCCGGCGATCATCCTCAGCAGCGTGGTCTTGCCGCAGCCGGAAGGCCCGAGCAGCGAAAAGAACTCGCCCTCGCGAATGGCGAGATTGGCATCGTCCAGGGCCTTGAACGTCCCGTAGCTGCGGGTGACGTTGCGGATTTCGATCATCGAGCGATCAGGCAACGGCAACTCCCGTCAGGTGCGTCCTGCGCTCGGCGCGGCGGCGCAGAGTTTCGGCGATGGTGAGAAGGATGAAGGAGCCGACCAGCAACAGCGTGCCGAGCGCCAGCACGCTGGGCAGTTTTGCCGCGAAACGCAGTTGGCCCCAGATGTAGATCGGCAGTGTCGTCTCTGTGCCGGCAAGAAAGAACGCCATGATGAAGTCGTCGAGCGAAATCGTGAAGGACACCAGCAACGAGGAGATGATCGCCGGCGCCATCATCGGCAGCGTCACGCGGCGGAACGTGCCCCATGCCGTCTCGCCGAGATCGGCCGAGGCCTCTTCCAGGCTGCGGTCGAACCCCTCGAAGCCGGAGGTCAGAACGGTGACGGAGTAGGGGATGCAGATCAGCACATGGCCGAGCACGACCGTGAACAGCGTCAGGCCGAGCCCCATGCGCTGCAGCACCAGCAGCATGGAGACGGCGACGATGATCTCCGGCAGGATGAGCGGCGCCATGATCAGCCCGTTGATCGGGCGGCGGCCGGGGAAGCGATAACGAGTGATGGCGCGCGCCGCGCAGATTCCAAGTATGGTCGCCAGCAGCGAGGCGGCGATGCCGACGATAAAACTGTTCCAGGCCGCGTCGAGCAGAGCGGTGGTGCGCGGAAGCTCCTCGTACCATTTGAAGGTGAAGCCGGAGAGCGGGAATTTCGGCACCGCCGAAGTGTTGATCGAAAAGATCGGCAGTAGAAGCACCGGTAGGTAGAGAAAGACGATGTAGAGCGCCGCGTAGGCGGGAAGCCAGCGGTCGAGCAAACGTTTCATCGTGCCCGCCTCACCAGCAGCCTGAGCAGCAGGACCGATGCTGCGGCCATCGCCGACACGACCAGCATGGTGGAGACCGAAAGTGCCGCGCCGAGCGGCCAGTTCAGCGCCTTGCCGAACTGCGCCTGGATGGCGTTGGAGATCATCACGCCATCCTTGCCGCCGACGAGTTTCGGCGTGACGTAATCACCGACGGTCGGGATCATGACGATCAGCAGCGCCGAGATGACGCCCGTCATCGACAGCGGCAGCGTCACCCGCAGGAAGCTGCGGATGGGCCCGTCGCCGAGGTCGGTGGCCGCCTCGATCAGCGTGCGGTCGACCTTTTCCAGCGATACGAAGATCGGCAGGATGGCGAAGGCGGCCCAGGCATGGGTCAGCGTGATGATGACGGCGCTCGAATTGTAGAGCAGCGCGGTCGACGGCTCGTCGATGATGCCGAGCCCCAGCAGACCGGAGTTCAGCACGCCATTGTAGCCGAGAATGACCTTCCACGACATGACGCGCAGCAGATAGCTGGTCCAGAACGGGATGGTGATGAGGAACAGCCACAGGTTCTTGTGACGGCCACCATGGAAGGAAATGTAGTAGGCGATCGGGTAGGCGAGCAGGACCGTGAGCACGCTGACCGAAAACGAGATGAACAGCGAGCGCAGGAGAAGGTCGCGATAGATCGGCTCTGTCAGCGCGATGCGGTATTGTTCGAGCGTGAAGGTGTAGTCGACGGTAAGATAGTTCTGTGTCCAGAAGCTGTGGGCGATCACTACCAGGATCGGCACCAAGAGCATGACGACCGCGAAGGCGAGGGTGGGGCTGACCAGCGCGAAGCCGCGCGCCGCCTCGGATTGCAGAAGGGGTTTTGCGTTCTGGCGTGCCTTTCGGTACGCAATGGACCCTTCCGCGGCAGCCGTCATTGCAACGGCTCGCCTGTCGCGAATCGCGTGGGCCTGCGTTCCATGGCTGCTCCCATCCCGATCGCCGGCCGTTCCCTTGTTTCCCGGCTTTCCCACATCATGGGCCCAAGAGTGGATTGAAATCAAGCGGCATTTCTGGGATATTGATTGAACGGATATTCAAAATAAGGCGAATAAGGTCCGATTTCCGACAGCTTGCCGGGAGTCGGTTTCGCGATCACGGAATTTTCATGAGAAGGAGGCCGGCATGGCGGCGGTCCGGGATATCGACAGGCTCGACGGTGGTGAAAATTCGGCGGCGGAAGCGGTCGAACTCGCCAAGCGGCACCTCGTGCAGCCCTGGCCCTATGCCGGTTCGATCGGCAGCGAGGCGCGCGGCCTGATCGGCAGCGGCGACGGCATCTACATCACCGACGGCGAGGGCAGGCGGCTGATCGACGGCCCTGCCGGCATGTGGTGCGTCAATGTCGGGCACCGGCGCGAAGAGCTTGCCCGGGTCATGTACGACCAGGCGATGGCGCTGTCCTACAACACGCCGTGGTACACGATGAACGAGCCGTCGGCGGTGCTGGCGGAGCGCATCGCGGCATACGCGCCGGGAGATCTCAATCATGTGTTCTTCACCACCGGCGGGTCGTCGGCGGTGGAGACGGCGCTGCGTTTCATGCAGTTCTACAACAATGTGCGCGGCCGGCCGGAGAAGAAGCTGGTGCTGTCGCGGGGCGGCGCCTATCACGGCTCGACCTATCTGTCGGCGTCGCTGAACGGCAGGCCGCGCGACCGCGACTGGATGGACGTCGCCGAGGGGCTCGTCGTGAAACTGTCGTCGCCAGACCCGTTCCGGCGGCCGGCCGGTATGACCATCGAGGCGTTTTCCGATTTCCTGGTCGACGAGTTCCGTGACACCGTGAAGGAGATCGGCGCCGAAAAAATCGGCGCCTTCGTCGGCGAACCGGTGCAGGCCTCTGGCGGCGTGATCGTGCCGCCGGCGAACTACCTGCCGCGCATCCGCGAGATATGCCGGGAGAACGATATCCTCTACATTTCGGACGAGGTGGTGACGGCGTTCGGCCGGCTCGGCGAAATTTTCGCGTCCAAGGAGGTGTTCGGCCTGGAACCGGACATGATCACCTTCGCCAAGGGCGTGACCTCCGGCTATTTCCCGCTGGGCGGCGTCGTCATCTCGGATCGGTTGCTCGACGATTTGCGCAAGTCGAACCATCCGGACGCGATGTATGCGCACGGGCTGACCTATACCAGCCATCCGGTCGGCTGCGCGGTGGCGCTCGCCAATCTCGACCTGCTGGAAAACGGCGTCCTCGATCATGCCCGCGCGGTCGCGCCCTATTTCCAGGAGCGGCTCAGGACACTGGAAGACCTGCCGCTGGTGGGCGAGGTGCGCGGCATCGGCCTGATGGGCTGCGTGGAGTGCGTCGCCGACCGCGAGAGCAAGGACGCGCTGAAGCTGGACTATGAGGTGGGAAAGCGCATCGACGCGCATTGCCACGCGCTGGGGCTGCTGGTGCGGCCACTGATCCATATGTGCGTGATGAGCCCGCCGCTGATAATTTCGCGCAGCCAAGTCGACGACATGGTCGCCATCCTGCGCGAGGGAATCTCGCGGACGATGGACGATCTGCGCAAGGAAGGCGTCTGGCGGGGCTGACTGCGCGGGCGCGGTTCGCGAGTTGCTCACCGCGCCCCCTTCGACATCCCGCAAGGAGAAGCCTTCGAAGAGCGCGCGGCGACGGCGCCCTTGGGGCTTGGGACGCCAGCACCGGACGGCGAGCCTCTCGCAAGCCGCCGCTGAATACGCCGCGGCCGAACCCTGACCGCATCCGCAGTCTAGCTGTCTCTATGATGCCTTGCTGATGGCATTTCGGGGGATTTCGGCCGATATGGCGGCATTGACGGCAAAAACGGGCGTAACACCACTCGTAGCGGCAATGAGGGCGCGGCCTTTTCGGCCGGGGGCGCCGCTCAAAATTAGCGACCGCCGGTATCGGCGAACCTACGACCGGGAGCGAAGGGCCTCGTTGAGACCCCAGATATCCTTTTCCTCCGGCGCGGTTTCGAGCGCCAGCACCGGAAGCTGGCCGCGCAGATGGTCGTGGTGGGTGCGCACGCCATATTCCAGGTCCGACAGGTAAAAACCCGCAAAGGCGTCGGACAGCATGGATTCGTTCGACCAGACGCTGAGCTGCACGTCCTCGGCGGTTGTCTCGCGGTCGATGCGCAGCGCGAGGTAACGCGCCGCGGCCTGCCGCCGGCTTTCGTCGGCGTAGCGATAGATGGCGCCGCGTAGCAGCGTCTGGCCGGTCGACAGCGGGAACTCCTGGTAGAACTGCGCGGTCTCCGGCGTCAGCGCGATCACCATGTTGGGGAAAATGCCGTAATAGATCCAGGCTTTTCGCAGGTGCTCGGGCAGATGCGTCGCTTCGGGCGAGATGCGGACATAGTTCCTGACGCTCCAGCGGCGGCCGGCATGCGGGTTGTAGGTGGCGAAGGAGCGCGACACGCCGTTGTCGAATGGCTCGTCGAAATAGGTCGAGCCGTAGAGGTCCTGCAGCGCCGGATGCGCCATGGCGACGTGATAGCCTTCATTGTCGACGTCGCGCACCGACTTCCAGTTGACCGGCGTCTTCTGCGTCCACACGCCATAGGCGGGCAGCATGTCGGCGATTCCGTAATGCGCGATCTCGCCCTCGACCCGCTGCATGAGTTCGGACACCGAAGGCTGCGGCCCTTTGCGGAACCGCACGAACAAAAAGCCCATCCAGATGTCGAGCTCGAGGGGCGTCAGGCCAAATTCGGCCTTGTCGAGTTCAGGGAACGAGCCGGGGCGCGCGGCGCCGCGCAGCGTGCCGTCGAGATTGTAGACCCAGCCGTGGAAGGGACAGACCAGGGCGTTCTTGCAGGTGCCCTTGTTGTCGGCGACGACGCGCGAGCCGCGGTGGCGGCACAGATTGTGGAAGGCGCGCACCACGCCATCCTTGCCGCGGACCACCAGCGCACGCTCGCCGACGATGTCGATGGCGAGATAGTCCCCCGGATTGGGAACGTCGGACACGTGGCCGACGATCTGCCAATGGTTGCGGAAAAGGTGCTCCTTCTCGAGGTCGAGCAGGGCCTGGCTGTGATAGCTCCAGCCCGGCAGGCCGCGCCGGTCCCAATCTTTGGGAACGGTCACGTCACGGCTGTGGAGATTCATGATTATGCTCTGATTTTTATTGAACGATCATTCAATATAAGCACATTTTTGTATTCCAAGCAATGCTTTATGAATTTTTGCCTTGTCCGACGAGAAGGCGGTGGGAGCCGAGCGGCGGTCTTGCCGAGATAGGTGCGCCGGCGAAAATCCCGCATTCTCCGCGACTTAGCCAAGGAGTTGGAGGCGCCAGCCGCGACGCGGAAAGGAGCGGTTTTCTCACGTCTCCGCCCTGTGGGCCGAGGCGGTCTTCACTGGCCGAGGCCGCCAAACATGCACGCCACCTCGGGGATAATCACGCGGCAGCGCGCCCCGTCGCCACTCGCCCGGTTGCGCTGTTTCAATCGTGTTACACCGGCAAATACGGGCAGCATCGGGCAGAAACAATGCCGCCTTAATCCTTTCTTCATCAGGGAAAGAAACGACAAAAGCCGACAGGCAGACGACGATGACCGCCTCGATCACCTTCACCGATTTCGACCGCCGCTTCACGCCGCGCGAACGCAACCGCGTCATGCCGCGCCTGGCGCTGCGCCGCCGGTCCGCCGACCATCCGATGGCGATGTTCGCCGTCGCCGCCGGCGCGGCGTTCCTCTCGATGGCGGCGACGCCGTCGACAGGCACGAGCTTCGCCTCCTTCGAGCGGCCGGCCGAGGTCGCCAGCGGAGCGAAGACGACCGCGAAAACCTCGCGGTTGCCGCTGCGCGAGACCGACAACGTATGCCGCGGGCAGGCCTGGGGCGAGGAGAGCTATGACTGCCTCGTCCAGATCGCCAAGGACTCCGGCAAGTCCGAAGCATTCCATGTGCGCAAGCTGGCGCTCGCCGGGTCCCCCGTCGCCGCGTCTGCCGTCTTCTAAAGTTCCTCCCAGCGCCGTCTCAGGCGTACCGCGAAGGCCTCTGCCGATCTCCCCTGCCGGCAGGGGCCTTTTCGCTGGGATCCGGCCCAGCCCAACCCGGTTCCTACCGCTTCGCCAGCAACTGATCGTTGACGATCGCCAGGATGCCGCGCACGTCTAGCGTGCTGAACGGCTTTTCCAGGATTTGTGGCCGGTGTTCGCCGGGCAGGGCGTCGACCTCGGCGCGCGCGCCGATCATGTCGCCGGTGACCAGCACGAAACGATCCGCGAGTTCCGGCCGCTTCTCGACCAGCTCGCGGAAAATGGCGAGGCCGTTGACACCGGGCATTCGCAGGTCGCTGAAAACGATGTCGACGTCCTCGCCGCCGAGCACCTCCTCGGCGGTGGTCCAGGCGAGCACCGTGCGCGACTTGATGCCCATCAAAAGCAGCAGATCGGACAGGGACGCGGCGACGTCCGGTTCGTCGTCGATGATCAGCGCATCCATGATGCCGGTCGCCTGCGTCGGGCCGACGGCAAAGCTGTCGGCGCCGCCCTTCATCGTCGGCAGTTCGACGACGAAGCGCGCGCCGGTGGGGAAGGCCGATTCGTAATAGATGCGCCCCTTGTGGCGCTCGACGATCGACTTCGAGATCGAAAGGCCGATGCCTGTGCCGACGCCGACCGGCTTGGTGGTGAAGTAGGATTCGAAGATGCGGTGGCGGATGTTCATGGGAACGCCGGGGCCATTGTCCTCGACCAGGAAGCCGCATTTGCCGTCCTCGCGGCGGAAGGTGCGAACCTTGATGCGCTTGTCGCCATTGTTGGCGGCGAGCGCATGCTGGCTGTTGACCAAAAGGTTGGCAGCGACCTGCGTTATGTGGTCCGGGTCGGCTAGGACGGGAAGCGCGCCGCGGACAAAATCCGTTTCGATGAGGATGCCGCTGGAACGCGCGCCATAGGCCGTGACTTCCATCGCGGCGCGCACCGCGTTGTTCAGGTCCATCTCGCCCTGGCTCGGAGGGTGCAGGCGTACCATGCCGAGGAAACTCTTGACGATGCGGCCGCAGCGTTCGGCGGCCGCGCGCACCTTCTCCGCGCGCATCTTGGTCTGTGGATCCGGCGCGAATTCGTGCAGGAGCGTCGACTGCGCCACCACCACCGCCAGCGGATTGTTCAACTCGTGCGAAACGCCGGCGAGCAGCGAGCCCATCGCCGCCATCTTCTCGTTCTGGTGCAGCCGGTCGCGCTGGCGGTTGATCTCCTCCTCGGCGCGGTGTTTTTCGCGCAGGTCGCGGACGGATCCGAAGTACAGCTTCCGGTCGGCGACCTTGATCTCGGTTGCCGTCAGCTCGATCGGGAAGACCTCGCCGGCAGCGTTCTGGGTCACGGTCTCCATGCGCTGGCCGATCATCGGCGCGCCGCGTCCGGCCATGTAGTCCGAAGCATTGGTGTAGCCGTCGCGGTAGCTGGTGGGCACGACGAGGTCGAGCAGGTCGCGGCCCAGCACCTCGGTGCGCTTGTAGCCGTACATCTTTTCGGCCGCGGGGTTGAACTCGACCACGCCGCCGGTCTCGTCGATGACGATGATGGCGTCGAGAGAGGCCTGGATCATGGTACGGCGGATGATCTCGCTGACATGCGCCTCCGAGAAGGAGCGCTCGATCGCATCGCCGATCGCCAAGGCGACGATCTCGATCGCCGCAATCTCGTCCTCGGTCCAGCTTCTTTCGTGGACGCAGTCGTTGACGGCGAGCGTGCCCCACAGATGGCCATGAGCGAAAACGGAAACCGACAGGAACGATTTTATCCGTTGGCTCTCGAAATCGCGACGCAGGAAGCCGCTGATCTCCCGCGTCAGGCCGGCGAATACCTTGCCCTGCCGCACCTCGGTCGAAAGCCGTTCCAGCAGGGGATCGGAATCGATGTTCTCCTGGCTGATCATGGTCGGGTGGTCGGCAATGCCCTCGATCGCGGGGTCGACCCAATAGGCGGCGATCGACTGGGCAAAACCCTTGCCGGGCATTTCGCGCAGGCGGAAGAGGATGGCGCGGTGGGTGTCGAGCGACCGGGCGAGCGTTTCCAGCACCTCGGGAACGGTCTGCTGCCAGTCGGGCGCCTGCCGCAGCAGCCGCGTCATCCGCAGCGCAGCGACCGCCGAGCCGGCTGTCACGACAGGCGTGTCCACCTGCCTGTTCGTCCCATCAGTCATCAATGCGTTCCCCTTGCGGCCGGGCCGCGGTCAGTTTGCGTCGTCGGGCAACGCGAAAATGTAACCCTCACCCCGCACGGTCCTCAGAAAGCGCGGATTGGCCGGATCGACCTCGATCTTCTTGCGCAGGCGCATGACACGGATGTCGACGGCGCGGGAGGTTTCCGGCTCCTCGGTAAGGCCAATGGCCTCCGAAAGGGCTGCACGGGTCAGGAGCCGATTCGGCCGCGTCAGGAAGACCTCCAGCACGTCGAATTCACTCTTGGCCATGTCGATGGCATGCCCGGCAGGGCCGGTGAGCATGCGGCTGTCGAGGTCGGCGCTGAAGTCGCCAAAGGCGACGGCGCGGCGATGCTGCTCTTCCCCGGCCGGCTTGGCTGCCTGCGCCTCCTCCGCCGTCGGCACGCGACGCAGAACGCTGCGGACCCGGGCCAGCATCTCGCGAAGCTCGTAGGGCTTGACCATGTAGTCGTCGGCGCCGAGCTCCAGCCCGACGATCCTGTCGATGGCGGCGCCGGCAGCGGTAGCGTAGATGATGCCGATCGGCATGCGCGAGCGCAGCCAGCGGCCGAGCGACAGCCCGTCCTCTCCCGGCATGGCGATGTCGAGGATGGCGAGGTGGAAGAATTCGGTCTCCACCGCGTCCCGCATCGCCTGGGCGCTATCCAGCGCAGTCACGTCATAGCCGTTCGCGCCGAGATACTCGGCGACGGCGTCCCGCAGGTCGGGCTCGTCCTCGACTATGGCGATTTTGGCACGCAGGGCGGTCTGGCCTCCAAACCCGGCGGAAAGTAGATTAGATAAGAACATAATGTCCAGCCGGGTTGTGAATTCGGAACAAGCATCGGAACGCTGATGGCAAGAAGACCGGTCGTAGCACTTGCCTGCCTGGGCGAGGAGTTGACGGAAACCTTCACGGACTACCTCGAACGGCGCGGCTATGAGGTGGTGCAAGCGGCGGAGGAGTGGGAGCTTCGCTCGCTGCTCGCATCGCCGCAGGTCGACGTCATCGTCGTCGGCGAGAACTTGCCGGCGGCTTCCGCCATGGGGCTGCTGCGGCGCCTGCAGAAGGACACCGATCCCTGCGTCATGTTGCTCAGGCCCAAGACCGAACTGGTGGAGACGGTGCTGGCGCTCGAACTGGGCGCCGCCGACGTCGTCGACATGCCGGCCGACCCGCGCGAGGTGTCGGCGCGCATCGCCGGCCTGCTCGCTCGACGCGGCAAGCCCAAGCCGGAACTGATCAGCCTGGAGAACTCCACTGTGGACATCCGCTCCGCCCTGGTGATGCACAATTCAGGAAGCGAGGAGCAATTGTCGCCGGGGCAGGTGGCGCTGCTCAGGCTGTTCCTGTCGCATCCGCGCAAGGTGCTGACGCGGGACGATATAATCGCGGCGGCACCGGCCGAAAGCAGTGATGCTTTCGACCGGTCGATCGATTCGCGGATCGTGCGGCTTCGCCGCAAGCTCGACACAGAATCGATCGTCACTATCCGCGGTTCAGGATATCGTTTCGATCCGCCGGCCGGTTGGCCGGAATAGGCCGGCGCTGACGTCACTTAGAGGCGTACTCCCGCAGAAGCCGCCGGCGCCTCGGCCTCGCTCGCCACATGCTGCGGAGAGGCGTCGCGGTCGCGCATCAGGACCGTGACTGCGCCAGCAAAGCACAGCACGACCTGAGCATAGATCAGGGCGGTCAACACGCCCGAAGCCACATTGGTCTTCATGTCCCTGTCTCGATCCTTGTTGGGCCGGCCCGGCGTCAGCCGCCGAGTCGTCCCGAATTGTCATGCGGCCCACGCCGGTTGGCGCGGCGCACCGTCGATAGCGCCCTAACGCGCGGCAGCGGCGAAGGTTCGAACCCGAGCCGAAAATGACCCGCCTTGCGCCGAACACGAATGTTTGAAAGCAGCCAGACGAGAAGGAAGAGCCCGAGGGCGTGAGCCGTGGAACCGCCGTCGGCGCCGCTACCGGCCGCCATCGCCTTTCCCGTGTCCGCCAGCAGACCGATCGCCGTCAGGATCGCCGTCGCGATGACGACCCTCTTCAGCCAACCAGTCCCCGTGCCGCTCATAGCCACTTTCGTTCCTGCTTTCGTTGTCCAGCATAATCCGTCAACGATGTATCCGGACTATGCCGTTCAGAAACCACATTGTTGCAGTTCCGTTTCCTTCGCCCGGAAAGCCTTTGTTTGTCTGCCTTCCGTCAGCCTGACCGATCGGCCTGCTACTCGATCGATGGAGGCGATGTGACCACATATGACTGAAAAAGTCCATATAAAGATGCAAAATCGGTCAAAAATAGAAACAATCACGAAACGAAAAGGCGCGATTGCGAAATCAATCCGAAACGTGACGTTGGGATAAGCGGGGCCATGAGGACCGAACGGCAGAGGCCGAGAACAACCCGGTCCACGACAGAGGGGTCGAGCAAATGGATACCGTCATTTCCGCCAAGCTGATCAACGTCGCCGCCGCTGCCATGGCTGGCTTGGCTCTGTTCTTCGATGCCGGCTCCGGCGCCGCGCATGCTTCGAACGCGAAGCTGGTCGCCGAGGTTTCGATCTCCACGCAGACCATGAATGTTTCGATCGACGGCCGGCCCGCCTTCCAGTGGAAAGTGTCGACCGCCGCCAAGGGTTACGTGACGCCGAAAGGTTCCTTCAAGCCGTACCGCATGCACGAGATGTGGTATTCGAGGAAATACGACAACGCGCCGATGCCGCATTCCGTGTTCTTCAATGGCGGCTATGCGGTGCATGCGACAGACGCCATCAAGCGGCTCGGCCGGCCCGCCTCGCACGGTTGCGTGCGGCTGCATCCGGAGGCGGCAGCCGATTTCTACCGGCTGGTCGAGACGTTCGGACCGGCCAACACCCGCATCGTGATTTCACAGTAGGGCGGTAGGGAAGTGGGGAAGTAGGCTCGCAGCCATTACTTCGTTCAGATCGTCTTTGCAGCCGCCACTGGCTGCTCAACATTCCCCTATTCCCTTACACCGTCCAAAAATACCGCACGATGTGGAAAAACACCGGCGCGGCGAAGACAAGGCTGTCGGCGCGGTCGAGCATGCCGCCATGGCCCTCGATCAGGTGACCCCAGTCCTTCACGCCTTGGTCGCGCTTGATGGCCGAGGCCACCAGCCCGCCGAGGAAACCCATCAGGCAGACCAGGAACGCCACGATCGCGGCATGAATTGGACTGAACGGTGTCAGGAAGGACAGGGCCGCACCCAGCAGGCTGGCCGACGCCACGCCGCCGATTAGTCCCTCCCAGGTTTTTGAGGGCGACACCGACGGTGCCACCTTGTGGCGGCCGAGCAGTTTTCCAAAGATGTATTGCAGCACGTCGCTGCCCTGCACGACGATAATCAGGAAGGCGATGAGCAGAAGGTTGCGGCCCTCGAAGCCCGGCACCTGCAGCGTCAACAGCGCCGGCACGTGGCTGACGCAATAGATCGCCAACATCACCGCCCATTGCTGCGCCGCCACGCGCTCGAGGAAACGTTCGGTGTCGCCCTGCAAGGCAGTGACGGCCGGCATCAGCAGAAAACAGTAGACCGGGATGAAGATGGTGAAGAGGCCATACCAGGCCGTCCACACCAGCCAGTACTGGATCGGAATGATGACCGCGAACATGGCGAGCAGCACCCAGTGGTCGCTGCGCCGCGTGTGGGTCAGCGTCACGAATTCGCGCAGCGCGGCAAACGAGATCAGCGCGAACAGCACGGTCATGCCGTCCTTGCCGAAGACGAAGGCGATGGCGATGAGCGCCACCATCACCCACCAGGCGAGAATGCGCTGGTTGAGGTTGACGAGCGCCGGGTTTTTTCTGTCCGGCGCGCGAAAGGTGAGGATCGCCGCCACGATGCTGGCAAGCGTCAGCACGCCTGCCAGTCCGGCGATCAGCAGGGTCGTCTCGCGCATCATCTGCGGTCCCCCTTGAGGCGCGGTTTCAGCGCCAGCAGCGCGGCGTGGGCACGCTTCAGGAAATCGTGGCGATCCTCGCCGCGCTCGACCGCCACCGGCGGGCCGAAGACGACGCGGCAAAGCAGCGGCACCGGCAAGAAGTGGCCCTTGGGCAGCACGCGCGACATGTTCTCGATCCAGCACGGCACAAGTTCGACGTCGGGCCGCATGATTGCCAGATTGTAGAGGCCGGACCGAAAGCGCATGAGCGGCTCGTCGCCCATGTTGCGCGTGCCTTCCGGAAACAGGATCAACGAATCGCCCTGGTCGAGCACGGCAAGCATGGCGTTGATGGGGTTGTCCTTGGGTTCTGTCCAGTTGCGGTTGATCAGCACGGAAGACAGCATGTCCTCGGCGATGAAGCGGCGCAGGCGCGACTTGCCCCAGTAGTCGCCGGCGGCCACCGCGCGGGTGCGCTGGCGCTCGCTCTCGGGCAGGCAGGCCGATAGCAGGATGAAGTCGCCATGGCTGGCATGGTTGGCGAAATAGATGCGCTGGCGCTCGGACGGCTCGCTGCCCATCCAGATCGGCCGCACGCCGGTGATCGCCCAGGCCAGCGCCGACAGGCCGACCGAGGCCGCCGGGCGCAACAGATGGTGGCGGATGGCGCGCGCTGCGCTCATGGCTGGCGCTCAGGCCGGCGCGGCCAGCAACGGCGCGCAGACCGACAGTGTCAGGAGCGCGAGCGCCATGCGCTGCCGGGAGACGATGCGGCGCGTGCCGGCGGCGCGGTCGGATAGCGAGCGGGTTTTCGGCGGAGTGGGTTTCAGGCGCATGCGGGCAAGAATGTCGTCGACGGCGGCGCCGCCTTTCCATTCGTCTTCATAACTTGCGGCGAGGCGGAACAGAAGCGCGTCGAACACAAGCAAGGCCGAAAAGCCGATCAGGGCGAGGCTCGATGCGCCCGCCAGCCCGGCAGCCATCCAGCCGAACGGCCCGGCCCAGGCGGTATCGGGCCAGTTGGCCACCGCGGCCACGCCAACGGCGATAGCCGCAAGCGGCGGCCACAGCGCCTGCGACAGCGCCCGGCGCGCCAGCCTCTCGGCGCGATCGGCGTGGCTGCCGGCGGTCATGGTTCCGCCGGCTCGTGAAGATGGACCGGCCGTCCGGCCGCGGCGATCATTGATCGGGCCTGGTCGAAGTTTGCTGCGCGGTCAGTTCGCAGCAGCCATTCGGCGACGACGCCGGCGCTGCGCTGGAAACCGAGCGCGCAGCAGACCAGCACGGGGCCGGCGAGCCGCGCGGCTTCCACTGCTTCGGCGGCAATCGCGAGATCGCTGCGATGCGGCGGAAGCAGATCGAGCATGGGAAAACTCTTCCAGGTGCAGGGTGAGTCCGAGGGTCTTTCGAACTCGGCGGCGAGGTCAATCACGGAGACGAAGCGGGCCGCTTCAGCGGCGCTCGGGTAGCGACCGAGGAAAATGCCGTCGGCGACCATGACGGCGCGCGGCAGGCGGCGTGTCCACGCCCATGCGTTGAGGCGCGCGCCGATACGGTAGGGCAAGAGCAGCAGGCGGCTTGCCAGCGTGACGTGGCCATCGGCGGACTTCTGGAAGACCGAAGCGCTGCGGGTGGCATAGGCGAAGGCGACGATCGCCAGCGACAGGGCCGGCCACAGGAAAAACAGCCAGACCGGTGAGATGAAGGCGCCTCCTGCGGCGACCGCAAGCAGCAGTGCCGCGCCAAGGCCATAACCGGCAGCAAGCCGCCGCGCCTTCCCGTCCCTTGCCAGGCGCGCTCCGGCAAAGGGCAGGGGACTCTCTCGCGGGAACAGCCAGAGCGCGAACAGGCCGAGCAGCGCGCCGGTCGGGATGTCGATGAAATGGTGCTGCCATGTCGTCAGCACGGAAGCGCCGATCAGCAGGCACCAGAGGTGCCAGAGCAGGTTCCACCCGCCGGCGAGGCGGTGGCGGATGTGGTCCCAGATGATTACAAGCAGCGCGATGTGTAGCGACGGCGCCTGGTTGAACGGCTTGTCGAAGCCGCCGAGCACGGCGAACATAAAACCCGGCAGGCCGTCCGTTGCGGGCCGCGTAAACGTTGCGGTCAGCGGGAATGCGATGAAACAGGCAACCGCGATGATTTGCGCCGTCAGGTAGCGACCGGCGAGCCGGTCGACGCCGCCAGTCGTCGTGTTGATCAGCAGCGACAGGCCGTAGAACAGGTTGATCGACCAGTAGGGCAGGATCGTCCAGGCGACGAAGGGCACGGCGTATTCCCAGTAGAACACGATGCTGCCGACGTTCCCGCGCTGCGACGCCAGCCAGTTGGCGTAGCCGTAGGTCAGGTAGAAGAACGGCGCGAGGAAGAGGAGCCACAGCGCCGCGCGCCGGAAGATTTTGCCGAACGTGTCGGGCGGCGATAGCGAAGCGGGGAACGCGGTCATGCCGAAGAAACCCGCCGCGCCAGCGATACCGAAAAAATGCCCCATTCGTCGATGCGCTGGTCGACCTTCTCGAAACCGGCGGCCTCGACGAGCTGGTCCATCTCGGCCTGCGTGCGGCGGCGCATCACCCAGGCCTGGCCGCCGCGATGCGAGGTCAGGCTGCGGGCGATCATTTCGAGCTGCGGATGCCAGGGCTGGTTGGTGTAGATCAGCATGCCGCCCGGCTCGATGGCCTGCGCCAGGCCGCCGAGCGAGCCGCGGATCAGCGTGTTGTCCGGAAAGAGTTCGTACAAGCCGGAGACGATCGCCAGATCCGGCGCGGGCTCGATTGCCGCCAGCGCCTCGCCGTCAAAGGCGTCGGCCTGGCGGAACGTCACGCTGTCGGGCAGGTCGCGCTGGGAAATCAGCGCCTTGCCCTTTTCGACGTTGATGTCCGAATAGTCCTGCAAGCGCACGGAGGCCGGCGGCTCCTCGAGATTGGCGATGGCGTCGAGCACGTAGCGGCCGTGGCCGGCGGCGATGTCGAGGATATGCAGCGGGTGGCCGGCGATGCGCAGGTCGCGCGCCGCCCGGCCGATCAGTTCCTCCAGATTGAGTTTTCGCTGGCGGATGCCGCGCCAGCCGATGGCGTCGAGGAAGGTGCGGTCGACCAAGCGGCCGACCGGACCAAGGCCGCGCGGCTCGTTCTCATAGACATAGTCGAGGGTCGAGCCGGAATCGAAACCGGTCTTCACGCCGGTGGCGATGCCGTTCGACACCCAGCCGCCCATGCGGATGAAGGCGCGGCTCAGCGCCCAGTAAAGGCCCCTTGGCGAAAGCAGGGCGAGGGGTGAGGCAAGGCGGTCGGCCTCGTCGCGGGTAAAGCCGGCGCGGTCCGCCTGGGTGAGATTCACCTTGGGCTCCGGTGCGTCGAACTGGCGGACGATGAAGCGGCGCGCGAGCACCACCGCCTTCGCCCGGTCGCGTTCGCCGAGCGTATCGTGAAAGAAGCCGGGCAGCACATGACGCTCCTTGGCCGGGCTGGCGAGGTTGACGAAAAATTCGTGCTGCGGGCCGTGGCGCACCACCCAGTCGCTGCCGGAGATCAGGAGTTGCGTCGGCACGGTGATGGCGCGGGCATCGGCGACGATGCGCTCGGCGTGGTCGTAAAGATCGAGCAGGATGTTTGAGGCGATCGGCCGGGTGATCAGCGGATCGGCTTCGAAGGATCTTATGCGCTCCGGATCGTGCGTCAGGAAACGCGCCTTGACATAGGAGTTGACGAAGAAGCGACCCTTCCACCGCTGCCACAGCGCGATGCCTTGCCGCGCGAATGGCACGTAGAGCTTTACCGAGAAGGCGGGCGAGGCGAGCACCAGCGCGCGAATCTTTGGGGCGTAGTCGTGCACCCAGGTGGCGGCGAGCACCGCGCCGACCGATTGCGCGACGACGGCGATGTCCGCCTCGGCGAAGCTGTCCTTATCCCTGATTTCGCTCATGAAACTGTCGATGTCGCGCACCGAGGCGGCGAAGGAAGGCGAGTAGCCGCGCTCGCCGGGCGAGCGGCCATGGCCGCGCGCGTCCCAGGCGTAGAAGGCATGGTCCGGCATCTCGAGTTCGTCGACCAGATGCGCCATGCGTCCGCCATGCTCGTGGCCGCGATGGAACAGGATGACGGCGCCTTTCGGCTCGGCCGAGGCCGCCGGCCAGTAGCGGTAGAACAGTTCGGCGCCGTCGTGGGTCGAAAATGTGCGCTCTATGGCGGAGGCCGTTCGCCGATCGGTCTTCCGGTTCGAGGAAGAGGGTTCGTGGTTCATGATGTCCTCGATGGACCGGTTCACGCGGCGGACCGAAGGCCGGCGCGGACGCGGTTTGCGACAGTGAGTAGCGACAGCAGGGCGAGAGCCGGGAAGACGTAGGGCGCGACCGGATCGATCCAGAGATCGAAGGCGAGCAGCACGGCGATGAGGCTGAGTGCGAAGGCGCGATCGCTTTTGCCGAGCGGACCGGCATAGTTGCGGCCGATGCCGGCCGGCACGCCGAGCACGCCGGCATACTCGGCCATGACGGCCGTGATCGCGAAGGCCACCACGCTCCAGGCCGGGAAGACCGGAAGGGCGGCGAAAGCGAGAATGAGGGCGAGGTCGGAGACGACGTCGCAGAGTTCATTCAGATACATGCCGAAGGTTGAGGCCTGGCCATGCTCGCGCGCCAGCATGCCGTCGATGGCATTCAGCGCCATGCGCAGGAACAGCACGATAGGGATGATCAGGACCAGGGTCGGCTTTTCAGGAAAGAGGGCCACGAGCGCGGCCGCCGCGACTGACATGACCGCTGCCGCGACCGTGATCTGGTTCGCGGTGACGCCGGCTTTCGCCAGGCGGTCGGCGAGCGGGCGCAACAAACCCTGGAAGGCCGGCTTCAGATCGTAAAGCGTCGGCATCGGCCCGATTCTCCCCCTGCAGCTTGACTTGAATGCTGTTCAGGCTATTTGTGTCACAACTTTGAACGACGTTCAAGATGGTTTGTGAACGACGTTCAAAAACTCTGAAGCGGAGCTCCCGGTGGCCGGAAAGACCGAGTTGAGGCGTGACAGGCTGCGCGAAACGCTGCTCGAAATTGCCGAGCGGCGGATCGCCGAAAACGGCTACCGGGCGCTGACGGCGCGCGAGCTGGCGGCGGAAGCGGGCTGCGCGGTCGGCGCGATCTACAATATTTTCAAGGACATGGATGCGCTGGTGGCGGCGATGAATACCCGCACCGGCGCGCGGCTGGAGAGAGCGGTGGCGGAAGCCTTCGCGAAAAACGCCGAGGCCGGCACGCCGAAACGCCAGCTCGTGCTGCTGGGTCGGACCTATCTTGCCTTCGTGGTGGAGAACCCATTGCTGTGGTCGGCGATTTTCGAGCAGTCGGCCAGGCTGGGCAAGGAATTCGCCGAAAAGCGCGAGGCGGAGAACACGAGGCTGGTCGGACACATCGTCAGGCCGCTGAAGGTTCTGCTGCCTGGGGCAGGGGAGGAGCGGCTGGCGCTGGTGGCGCGGGCGCTGTTCGCGGCCGTGCATGGAATCGTAAGTCTTGGATTTCAAAGGCGTTTTCTGGCCGAGTCGCCGAAGGAAGCCGAGGAACAGATTGTTTTCATCGTCGAAGCCTTCTGCGACGGTGCTGCACTGCAAAAAGGTTAAAAAACCGGCAATCCCGGCGTTTTCGCTGCCTTAGGAGGCGGCAAACAGCCTTGCATTTGTGCATTGCACTCATGCATTTGCGTCAATTCAAATATGAAGGGGGAACCCCTATCTGAGCACCGTACACAGACGACCGTACGTGCAAGAGCAAAGAAAAGAAGAGTGAAGACCATGAACCTGATCCGCAATTTCCGTAACTGGCGCCGCTATCGCGACACCGTCAACGAGCTGAGCCGCCTCTCCAACCGCGAGCTCGCCGACCTGGGCATCACCCGCGCCGACATCGCTGTCGTGGCCGCCAAGGGCCGCCAGTAAGAACCAGTTTTCGTCGCGGCTCCCTCCCTCCGCGGCGACTAGGACCGGCATTCGTTCCCCTCCCGGAATGCCGGTCATCCTTGAAGCCCGTCGGCCCCTGCCGGCGGGCTTTTTTGTTCACCTGTGAATGGCCGCCGATCGCCGAAAAGGCGTGAAGTCCGGAAGATCGAGCAGAATCAGTTGCTTACCGCGACAGCACGATGAGCGGCACGCAATTCGCTTCACCAGAGGCCCGAAATAGCCGGTTTGCGCTGTGTTTTCCGGCTCATTAGCTTCGCGCGGCATCCAAAACGCTTCGCGCATCAATCGTCGTTGGATGCGTCGAGCTCTTCCGGCCGCTTGCCGGTTTCGCCAAGCCCGCCGATGCCGGCTGCTTCGCGCAGCGCGGCATTGATGCGTTCCTGCCAGCCGGGCCCGTCGGCCTGGAAATGATCGAGCACGTCGCGGTCGAGTTTCAGCGTCACGGTTTCGCGGGCGGCGGCGCTGAACTGTCGGGCGCGAGGCGCCTCGGTGGCCGGCTTGGCGGTGCGCTTGAAGACGGCCTCGGCGGCCTTGAACGGATCGCCGGGCCTGCGGGTGGGGGATGCCATGGAAATGCTCCTGAGAAGTCGAAACGCCGCAAGGCGGCGCAGCCTGACATGCATTAGATTTAGCCCGGCAAAAGGCGGTTGACGAGACCGGCGTGTCGCAGGGCGGAGGAAAATCCATGGCGAAGATGGCGGAGCGGGTGCTGGTGGTGATCGCCGGCCTTGCCGGAGCGGCGGGCGTGGCGCTGTCGGCGGCCGCCGCGCATGGCAGCGGACAGAATCTCCAGACCGCCGCGAATCTTCTCCTGATCCACGCGCCGGCGCTGCTGGCGACGGCTTTGCTCGCCGGCCGCGCGGCCCGGCTGGGTGGCGCGGTGCTGGCGCTCGGCCTGGTTCTGTTCTGCGGCGACCTCTTGGCCCGCGACTTTCTCGGCGGCCGGCTTTTCCCCTACGCAGCGCCGGCCGGCGGGTTGTTGCTGATCGCTGGCTGGCTGGTGATCGCCGCCTCGGCGCCGCGGCGGCAATAAGGGATTCCTCGGGCGAGGTGTCCCTTCCTATCCATGTTGCAAAGCTCAATTTTCGCTCATAATATGAACGATATGAATTCTATGAACTGCGTATGAGCGCAGGCGGTGGAGGAACCCATGACCATGCATGAAGCCATAGCCCGACCGGACGTTTCGCCCGATCTCGCAACGCTGGTCGAGGATGGCATCGTGGGAAGGAAGGGTGCTTTTTCCCGCGATTTCGCCGAGGCGATGCGAGAGGACATGACGACCGCCTTCTGGAAGGCGATCCAGCGGCCGGGCGGCGCCGTCGGACGAGGCCCACGCCGCTGGTATGTCGAAATCCATCCGCAGGAGTTTTCCGGTTTCGTCGAACTCACCACGCATCCCTGGGTGGTGGCGATGTGCGAGGCGGCGCTCGGGCCGGATTACAGAATCGTCGAGATCGGCTTCGACACGCCGTTCCAGGGCGCCAAGAACCAGCCCTGGCACCGCGATTTCCCCTCGCCGGAGGACACTTTTCGCGATCGCCGCATCACCTCTCTCGCCTTCAACCTCACCGGTGTCGACGTCACCGAGGACATGGGCCCGTTCGAGGTGGCGCCCGGCACGCAGTATGTCGACGGGCGCGACTGGAAGCACGAAATGTTCCCGCCGCAGGAGATCTGGGACCGGTTCGCCGCAAAGGGGATGAAGAAATACCCGAAAATGGGGGATATTTCCTGCCGTTCGGCGCTGACCGTGCATCGCGGCACCGCGCATCCCTCGCCGATCGCCCGGCCGGTGATGGTGCTGGGCGTCGACGCGCCTGGCGCCGGGCATGACAAGCTGCACGATTTGATGGTGACGCAGGACTATTTCGACGCCCTGCCGCGCCAGGTGCGCGAGCATCTGGTCTGCCGCGTGGTCGACGAACTCGTGCCGGTCACCCAGAAGCACGACATCGAGGGGCTGGTGATGGGCGTGGAGTGAGGGGCAGCAGCCCTGCGTCTCTCAAGCGGGTGCCGGGGCGAGCCTCGGCTTCCCAGAATCAGAACGGATTGACGTAGTTCAGGATGGCGGTCTGCCGCAGCACGACCTTGCGGATGACGTGGCTGGCCTTGACGCGGTCGGTATAGATCGCGGCGAGGCCGGTGCTGCCGGCGGGAAGTCTGCCGGCAATGCCGGCGTCGTCCAGCTTGACCCGCACGACGAAAGGCGCCGCGCTGATCGCCTCCGGCGCAATTGCGAGCCCGCCCGTCTGCGTCTGGCCCGTCGCGATCGCCTGAACCACCGTTTCCACCTGACCCGAATAAACCTGCCCGGGAAACGTCTTGAACGTGATCTCGACCGGCTGGCCCGGCGCAATGTAGCGGGCATAGATCTGCGGTATCTCCGCGCCGATGATCGTATCGGCGGTATCGATGAAAGCCATCACCGGCGCCTGGCCGCTGACGCGCGCACCCTTGCGCAGCGCCAGATTGGTGACGTATCCGTCGGCCGGTGCGACGACCGTCGTCCTGTCCAGGTCCCACTGCGCGGCGGCAAGCTGCGCGCGCAATTGATCGACTTCGGCCTGCCTCTGCTCAACGTCGAATTCTCGGCCGGTCCCGCTGCTGGCCAGTTTCGTCATCTGCGCCAGCCGCAACTCGGCAAGCTTCAACTGAGCTGAAACCGCGTCGGCCTGAGCCTGGTACTGCGTCGGATCGATGCGAAACAGGATATCGCCGGCCTTGACCGGCGTGTTGGCGACGACTGGAACGTCGACCACCTCGCCGGCCACCGAAGGCACGATCTCCACGGAATTGCGGATGACGGCGACCGGCCCGGACGGTGCGCCCCATCCCATCGGTATGAACAGTCCGACAAGAAGCACGAGCAGCACCAGGACCGGCGACAGCTTCCAGAACAGGTTGAAGGGGATGAACCGCAGCCAGACGAACAAAGCGAGCAGCGCAATATAGCTGTTGAGCAGGACGACGATCATTGCGGCCGCTCCTTGCGCTCGGGATAGTCCACGTAAGCCCAGATCAGCACCAGGGGCCAGAAGACGAAACCGAAGATCAGCGTCGCCCAGCCACCGACCGTGACGGCCTCAGCCCAGGGATGTCCGCGCCTTCGCGCGATGCGCCCGGGCATCATGCCCAGGGTCACGAAGATCGCAACCAAGGTCGCGATGACGACAAGCAGGACGATCCAGGCGAATATGTCGATGAAGCTCATTGCCGTGCCTCGATGAGTCGGCCGATCGTACGTCGACGGCCAGATATTTCCTATGCCCTGGAGCGATGGAATCGGGTGATTTCCCGGAGTATCTATCGCTGCGCGGGGGCAAGATGCCACTCTCCGCCGGCACCGATCAAACGTCCTGGCAGTGCTCGCCCGGCCGCTCGGCCTGCGGCGTACCCGCCGTGGCTGCCAGCCGCTAGATTGCACATTGCGGTGATTTCTGTATCGTCATCGCGGGTGGGTGGCTGTCCGACGCTTGCAAGGCACGGAGGAGAGGCCATGCCATCATTTGTTTGCAAATTCGCGCGCCACGCAGTTCCCGGATGCGCCAGGCTCCTGTCCGGGTAGCGCCCTTTCCCAATGTCCTATCGGAATGCGAGCAGGTCTTTTTGGACGGACTTGCACACGGCCTATTTGCAATGACCCTTTTCGGATAAGGAGCGGACAATGGCCTTGAGCGCTGGTTCCATCGCCTTCGCCGGCTACAATGCCGACGGCGGCGACGGTTTTGCTTTCGTCGCGGTCGACGACATCGATCCGGGTGAAGTGATCTTTTTCCGCCAGGATGAATGGAACGGCACGTCGTTCAACGACGCGAACGAGAACATCATCAGTTGGACGGCCCCGTCGGCGGCGTGCCCGCCGGAACCGTGGTGCAGGTCACGGACGTCGGCGTCGGAGCGGCGCCCGCCGGCACGGCCAATATCGGCACGACCGCCAATGTGGACATCGCTCCGACCAGCGGCGGACTTAACGCCGTTTCCGAAACACTCTACGCCTATACCGGATCGCCGGACGCCCCCGACACCTTCCTGGCCGCTGTGTCCAACGACGGATTCTCGGCCACGTCCGGAGGTCTGACCGGAACCGGCCTCGTGGCCGGCGAGACCGCGGTCGATCTCGGCGCGGTGAACCAGGGGGCGGATCTCGGCGTCTATGACCCCAGCACCGCCGGCACGAATTTCGCCGACCGCGACACGACGCTCGCCGCCCTCAACAATTCCGGCAATTGGGCGACGCAGGACGCTACCGGCGACCAGTCGAACGACGGCATCGCGCCGGAAGGCGACTTCCTCAACGATCCGGAATCGCCGCTCAACGGCGTCAGCTTCACCGTCTGCTATCTGCCCGGCACGATGATCGGCACGCCATCCGGCGAGGCTTCGGTGGAATCGCTCGCCATTGGCGATCTGGTGCGGACCGTCGACGGCCGGTCCGTGCCGGTGAAGTGGATCGGCCGGCAAACGCTTTCGATGCGGTTCGGGATGCCGGACGGGCGGCGACCCGTCCGCATCGCGGCCGGCGCGCTGGGGGAGGGCCTGCCGACGCGCGACCTGCGCCTGACCTCGACGCACGCACTGCTGATCGACGGCGTGCTGGTGCATGCCGGCGCGCTGGTGAACGGCATGACGATCCGGCGCATTCCCGACGACGAACTCGGCGAGCGTTTCGTCGTCTACCACATCGAAACGGAGAACCACGAGATCGTGCTGGCGCAAGGCACTCCGGCGGAATCGTTCATAGACAATGTCTCGCGCCGGTGGTTCGACAATCATGCCGAGTACGAGGCGCTCTACGGCGCCGCTCCGATCGCGATGGAAGAGCTGCGGCAGCCGCGCGCCATGAGTTCTCGCCAGGTTCCTCCGTCCATCAAGGCGCGGATCGCCGTGGTGGCGGGCAGCTTGCTGCCAGCGCACAAAAGGGGAGCCTAGCCGCCGGCCATGGAAACCATGACACGCCTGAGCGTCATTCGACCTTCGTGACGGGCGGCGGCGCCCAGTTGCCTTCGAGGAACTCCTCGCGGGGCGAATAGAGGCGCATGAGCAGCGTGAACGGCGCCTTGCCGACCGGCAGCCAGTTGGCCTCCTTGTCCTTGCCCGGCGGCTCTGCCTGGATGTAGACGTCCAGCGAGCCGTCGGCATTGGCGGTGAGCTTGTCGCGGTCGCCGATCGCCTGGCGTTTCAGCACGTTCGGGATCATGTAGCCTTCCGCGTCATAGGCGGTCACCGACCAGAAGGCATCCACCGGCGGCAGCTTGCCCTTGTCGAAATGCAGGACGTAGCTGTTGTTGCCATCCAGCGGCTGGCCGTCGCCGTCGCTCGACAGCGCGGGATAGACCGCGTCCTGCGGCAGGTTTTCGCCGACGCAGCATTGCGCGATCGCCGCGCGGTAGAGGTAGTCGACGCCATAGGCGCCGCTGCGGGTGGTGTAGACCCAGCCCTTTTCGCCGATGCCGCCGGCCTTCCTGCCTTCGGCCAGCACCAGCGCCTTGCCGTCGGCGTAGCCTTTTTCGAAAGCCTGCCGGACGGCTTCCGGCACAGCCGCGAGGTCAAAGCTCTGGCCGACCTCGAAGCCCACCCGCTCCAGACGGTGGATCATCGGATAGTCGACCTGGTTCGGCGGATTGTCCTTCAACAACTCGGCGAAGCGGCCGAAATAGGTCGCGGCGTCCATCTTGTCGACGATCTCCGGCGGTGGCGTCTTCATGTCGACCGCCGGATCGACCTGATGCTTCGCCGGCACGGTGTCGCTCTTGCCCCAGGCGGAGAGCGGCGTCAGCCTAAAACTGTCCTGCACCTTGTGGACATTCTCATAGTCCGCCGCCCCGTTGGTCTGGGTGCGGCCGATGATCCACACATAGCGCGTCGGGCTCCTGATCAGTTCCAGCCCGGCCGGGACATCGCCGCTCCACTGCGGTCCGACGACGAGGAAATCCCGCGCCGTGTTCTTGCCGGTGGTGCGCGTGCCCGGCACGGCGAATACGTCGGTCCACAGGCTGAGCATTGGCAGCATGAAATAGCGATCGGTCGCCGGCACCGTGAGCACCATCGGCTCTGCCTTCAGGTCGAGCGTGGCGGCCGAATAGAGCGTGTCGACATTCTCGCGGATGACGATCTTGTCGTCGGGATTGGGGAAGGCGCGGGCGTGATGGAACTGGTTGGGCGGGCCAAAGGCGTCGCCGTCGACCGGCTCGGCGAAGTTCGACAGCTTCCGCAGCGTGGTGTGCGTCAGCATCAGCGGATAGGCGTAGACATACGCCTCTTTTGCAATCGCCTGGGCTTCCTGGTCGCTGACCGCTTCGGCGGCGGCCACGATGCCGGTCATTGCGACCAGCAACAGCGCTGACGCCGAGATGCGCCGCCACGGAATCATGATGGTCTCCTCCATTCGCATAGCCCGTCCGTGTGGCGACGGGACACCATGCGAACAATCAAGTCAAGCGGCGGAGTCCTGGCCGCGCCGGCCGCATCCGTTTCGGGCGTTTCCAGCGAGGGTCCGTCGCAAACAGGGGCGTCCGCTCCGATGCGTCAGGCGAGCATCCTCAGGCATCGTGCTTGCTGGCGCGGCGCTTTCCCAGCAGCAGCTTGCGCTCCAGATGAGCGCGCAGCTCGGTGTAGTAGGCGGTCAGGAACGGTCGCGCGCGATAACCGCGGTAGGGCATGCCGATCTTGTCGCCGATCGCCCTCGCCACTGTGTCGAGCGCCGCGTCGTTGTCGCCGCGCAGCACCTCCTCCAGCTTGTGCAATTCGGCGATACCGTAGGCGTCGAGTTGTTCCGGGGTGAAGCGATAGACGTCTGCTTCCCGGTCGACCCGTCGCGCAAGATCCTCGGCCAGCGCGCGTTTGGGGGCTTCCACCACCCAGGTGCCGGCGAGCAGGTCGCCGATGCGCATGCGGTCGCGGTTGAACAGCGGGAACAGCGCGAAGATCAGCGCCCAGGCCAGGCCGAACACCGTGGTCAGCGTGTCGGCGACGCCGGTGCCGGCGCGCGCCAGCAGCATGGACAGCGGCAAGAATACCTCGATCTCGCGCATCAGGTTGCGGGCGATCACCTGGTCGATGGCCAGCCCCGAGCCGTCGCGCGAGGCGACGCGCAGGCCCATGATGCGCTTGCCCGGCGTGCGTGCGCCCCGGCCGGCCTCGAAGGCGAGGAAATAGGCGTTGCGCAGGAAGAAGACGAACACGATCCAGACGATTGCGATCGGCTCGACGCCGTCGAGGCCGAGGCCGCCCAGGCCGAACAAAGCGACGAGGGTGATGAGGATGCCGGCGATGATGATGAAGGTCGCGTCGAGGAAGAACGCGCCGGCGCGGGCGCCGGCATCGGCGAGCGTGACGCCGAGATCGACGCCCTCCGGCGTGACCAGCGAGCGCCTGCGGGTTCCGGGCTGGCGTTTGCTCGGCCGCGCCATCAGGCTTTTCCATCCGGGTTCTCGGCCCGGAGCAGGTAGAAATAGGCCAGCCACAGGGCGAGGAAGCCGCCGCCGATCAGATAGCGCAGGCCGTCGCTGGTGATGAGCTGGCGGCCGAACCCTTCGAGCAGGCCGGCGGCGAGAAGCATGATGGCGACGCCGACCATGGCGCTGGCGGCGACACGGCCGGCCTTGGCGGCGGCCTTCATGCGCGACAAGGAGCCGGGGAAGGCGATGCGGGTACCGATGCGCATGCCGGCCGCACCCGCTATGCAGATGGCGAAAAGCTCGGTGCTGCCGTGGATGAACAGCCAGCCGCCGAATTCGTAACCCAGGCCTTTCGACCAGAACACAAAAAACATCGCGCCGAGGATGCAGCCGTTCATCAATATGAGCAGCACGGTCGGCACCGCCAGCGCGAAGCCGAGCGCGAAGGCGAGGATCGACACCTCGACGTTGTGGGTGAACAGATAGGCGGCGAAGGTGGAGAGATAGCCGTCGCCGCCATCGTAAAGGCCCGCGCGCAGCCATTCGGCGGTGGCGTCGGGGCCGCGTCCGCCGGCGAGGTCGGCGGGGATGATGGCGTCGTACCAGGTCTTGTCGGAGGCGACGAGCCGGAAGCCGGCGACGAACCCGACCACCATCAGCGCCACCGCGGCAAGTGTCTCGCGCCACAGGTCGCGGATGGCGCCCGGCCAGTCGTGGACGAAGAAGTCGGCGATGCGCTCGATCAGACCGCGCCGCGCGCCGTAGAGATAGAAATAGCCGCGCAGGCAGAGCGATTCCAGATAGGCGATCAGCGCATTGTCGAGCGAGGTGGCGCGCGCCACCGAAAGTGCCGAAAGCGTCGAACGATAGAGCACCGGCAGCGAAAGCAGCTCCTCGTCGGTGAGCGCTTTCGGCGAGTGTTTTTCGGCGCGGGTGATCAGGTCCTCGAACGCCTTCCAGTCGCGCTCGCGCTCCGAGCGGAAGCTGGCGAGCGACTGGCGGACGCCGTCGACGACCGGGGCGCTCACAGCAGGCTCTCCCGCTTCAGGTCGAGATAGTGCTGCACCAAGTCAGGACCGAGGCGGCGGTGATCGGCTTCGACCACATGGGCGCCGAGCCGCCGCAGTTTTGCGATGACGACCTCGCGCTCGCGCAGCAGGCCGCCGGCGATGACCGAGCGCGCCACGTCCTCGCCGGTCGAGGGCTCGGTGTCGGAGAGGGTTTCCAGTTCCTCGTCCTTCATCAGCATGAACAGCACCAGATGCCGCTCGGTGAGCCGGCCGACGGTGCGCAGCATAAGCTCGGCGCTGATAGGGTCGACGAAATCGGTGAAGACGACGACCAGCGAGCGCCGGTCGAGTTGCGCCGACAGCGTGGTCAAAGCCAGCGTGAAGTTGGTCTCCTCGTTGGAATAGTCGATCTCGGCGGCGCGCTTCTGCACGGTCGAGAAGCCGCTGGAGCCGCGCACCGCCTTGCCGATGACGCGCGGGCGGGCGTCGAAGCTGAACAGGCCAACCATGTCGCCGCCCTTCAGCGCGACGAAGGCGGTGAGCAGCGCGGCGGTGACGGCGCGATCGAGCTTCGCGACGCCGTCGATCGGCTCGCACATCAGCCGGCCGGAATCGATGGCGAGCACGATGTTGTTGTTCTGCTCGACGCGGAATTCGCGCGCCACCAGCCTGCCGTGACGGGCGCTGCGCTTCCAGTCGATCATGCGCCGGCCCATGCCGGGCTGATAGTCCTTCAGCGCTTCGAACTCGCGGCCCTGGCCGGAACGGCGCTGCTCCTTGCCCTCGACCAGCGCGTCGCGCTGCAGCAGAGAGATGGCGTCGTCGCGCACGCCGGCGATGTTGGGCAGCACGGCTATCCTGTTGTCCATCGGCAGCGCGACCTGCTTCCACGTCAGCCCGAACGGCCCCGGCCAGCGCAGCCACAGCCGGTCGAGGCTGGCCATGCCGCGCCGCACGGCGCGGAAGCGCAGCTCCAGCCCGCCGCCCTCGGGCGTCGCATGGAGCGCGCCGCCGGCATCGCCGATGGGGACGATCCGCTCGTCATGGGCAAGACGCGCCTCGATGCGGCTCGGCCACCTGCCGGAAAAATAGGCGCTGACGAAGACCGGGAACTGGCCGCCAATGCCGACCTGGGGGACGGACCGGATGCCGGCGGTGAGCGAGGCGCGGCCGGGACCGGCGGAGGCGTCGACCGCCAGAAACCCCAGAAGGACGCAGACCCACAACAGGCCGAGATACCAGACCGACGGCAGCGCCAGCGCCACCAGGAAGGCCGGGACGACGCCGATGACGGCCGCCCAGACGCAACGGCCGGTCGGATAGATCAACGCGGCGCCTCCGTGCGGTCGACGAGGTCGGCGACGATCTGCTCGATCTCGCGGCCGTCGATCTGCGCGGCGGGCGACAGCACGACGCGATGGCGAAGCGCCGGCACGGCGAGCGTCTTGACGTCGTCGGGGATAACGTAGCCGCGGCCGTCGAGCGCGGCGCGGGCGCGGGCAGCGCGCGCCAGCATGACGCCGGCGCGCGGGCTGGCGCCGACTTCCAACTCGGCGCTGTCGCGGGTGGCGCGCACCAGCCGGGCGATGTAGTCGACCACCTCGTCGACCAGCGTGACGGAACTCACCGTCGCCAGCGCCGCCTGGAGTCCGTCCCCGTCGAGCTGCGGCCCGATGTCGAAATCCTCGATCTTGCGCGCGCCGGCGCCGCCGTGACTGACGATGATGGCGCGCTCCTCCTCGACGCTCGGATAGGACACCTTGTGCTTGAACAGAAAACGGTCGAGCTGGGCTTCGGGCAGTGGATAGACGCCCTGGTGCTCGATCGGGTTCTGGGTGGCGACCACCATGAAGTTGCTGCCCAGCGAATGGGTGGCGCCGTCGAAGGTGACGGCGTTCTCCTGCATGGCTTCGAGCAGCGCGGCCTGGGTCTTTGGCGGCGTGCGGTTGATCTCGTCGGCAAGCAGCAGGTCGCAGAAGATCGGGCCGTGCGTCAGCGTGAACTGGCCAGTCTGGAAGTTGTAGATGTTGGAGCCGACGATGTCGCCCGGCATCAGATCCGGGGTGAACTGGATCCGGCCATAGGTGACGCCGAGGGCCCGGGCGAAGCAGCGGGCGATCATGGTCTTGGCCGTGCCCGGCGGGCCTTCCAGCAATATGTGGCCGCCTGCGAACAGCGCCGTCAGCATCAAGTCGACCGTATCGGCCTGCCCGGTGATCGCCTTGCCGACCTCGGCCCTGATACGGCCGGCGGCGGCCTTCACATCATCGACGTTCACTGAACCTCCTTGCGATCCACTGGTGCAGCCGGCGGGCGGCCGTCATGAGGTCGGCCTCATTGTCGGCCCGGCGTGTTGCGCCCGCGAGTTCTGCATAACCTTGCTTGTCCCTGTCGTTTCGCGCCTCGAGCCAGCGGTCGAGCGCGTCGTCGCGCAAACCCTGCGGAGCGCCAAGGATAGTGGCGGCGCGCCGGCGCATGAGCGCTGCGTAGCGCGGGCCTAGAAGGTCCAGCCGGCCGGCCCGGCGCATCAGCCGAGCGGTCGTGTCCACCAGCGCGCGCTTGCCGAACGGGATGGCGCGGGTTTCCGCCTGCGCCGGACCGAACCGGCCAAGACCGTGCAGCAGCGCCAGCGCCGCGGCCGCGAGGATCGCCAGCGTCAACGCCAGGAACGGCGGCTCCAGCAGCAGCTTCATCAAATCGTGCTTGCGGTTGGCGCCATGCAGGGTGAGGTCGAACGCCACCGGCTCGTCGTTGGGTCTCACCATGTCGATCAGGCCGATGGCTGCGGCGGCGCGCTCGGGGTCCTTCAACGCCGCGTTGTTGAGCAGGTCGGGGTCGGTGAGCACGAAAAACGGCTCGTCCTTCGCCTCGATCAGCACGGCGCGGTTGCCGCCGGCAGAAATCACGGCATTTTCCGACGCGGCCCATTGCAGGTCGCGCGGCGCCAGCGCCGGAAAGGCGCCGCCGCGAACCTGGAGGCGCTGCACGTCGACCGTGTCGCTGCCGAGCCTGGCTTCCACGAAACGCGCCAGCCATCGGTCGACACCGCCGGCGGAAAGCCTGCCGACCTGCGCCTCCCAGCCTTCGTGGCCGGCATGGGGGATCGTCCGCCATTTGGGCAGGACGAACAGCGTCTGCATGCCGCTGCGCGCTTCGATGATGTCCTTCAGCGCATCCGGATCGCTCTGCGGCGACATCGTGACGACGAGGAGACCGTCGGTATGGAGATCGTCGATGCTGCGCGCCGTCCACGGCTCGTCATCGAGCAGCGTCATCAGTTCGACCAGGCCGGCGAAGCCGGTGCCGCTCTTGGACAGGGCCGAAGCGCCGCCTTGCCGGCCGATGCGGAAATCCGGCGCATAGGTGGACAACAGCACGAAGCCGGCGGCGGCGAGCAGGCTGGCCAGAATCCCCCAGAAGACGACCCGCCGGTTGAACGGCGATTCGGTCGCGGCGGGCGAGGGCGCAATGCTCATGCCCAGGCATCCCGGAAGGCGAAGCGCTCATAGGCGTCGCGCGCCTCGCGCCAGCCGTCGACGCCGACCGGTTTTTTGGCAAACAGCGCCGCCTCGACGATCTGGGCGATCTGCGCGAAGGCGCCGCGCGCCAGGGCCGGCAGCAGCGTCGCGCCGGCAATGTCGCGCGCCGTCAGCGAAGGGCGCAGAAAATGCGGCATGCGCTGGGAAATATCCTCGACGCTGCGGCGCAACAGCAGATGCACCGCCTCGTCGTAGTCGCCGCGCGCGGCGAGCGTATCGGCTTCCGTCAGCAGCGTGCGGGCGACCACGGCGTCGGGACGCCAAACTTCCTCCGGCGCGGTTTCCTCGGCCTTGCCCTGCCACGGGAAGCGCCAGGCGACGCCCTTCAGCTCGAGGATCACCAGGACGAGGATGAATACCGCACCGGCGATGACCGCCGTCCAGAAGATATAGATCGCGTAAGGCGCCAGCCATTGCAGCGCATCGGTGAGCGGTACCAGCCACTCGGGCGGCTTGGGCTGCTGGTAGGGCGGAAGCGCGAACTGGATCGAGTCGTCCTCCAGCAACCGGCGGTGGGCCTCCGCCAGCCTGCCGGCCGATCCGTCCAGCGCTGCGTCACTTCCTTCCATGCGATCTCCGCATCATGCGACAATCACTGGCAACAGCGCCTGAAAAATGCAAGCGACGCTGGACGAAACGCGGAGAGATTGGCAACTTGTGCTCGAAATGCAGCGCGGGGGACACGCTGCGAAGGAGAGGACCACATGAGCATGGCAAGTTACGACCGGCCGGCGGCGTTCCGCATCGGCCGGGTGTTTGGCGATACGTTCAGCGTGCTTGGGCGCAATTTTGGGCTTTGCCTCGGGCTGGCGGTGATTTTCTCAGGCATTCCGACTTTCCTGTACCAGCTCTTGACAGGCTCGCAGATCGACGCCGCGCTGTTGTCGGCCGAGACAGGGGCGGTGCCGCCGCCCGAGTTCGAGCCGACGTCGGCGCTTGCCGGCCTCGTCTATTTCATCATCTACCTGGTGCTGGCGTCGATCCTGCAGGCGGCCCTGGTGCGGACGACAATCGAGGACCTGAATGGGCAGCAGCCGACATTCGCCGACGCGCTGAGCCGCGGCATAGCCGTGCTCCTGCCGATCATCGGCCTCCTGTTCCTGATGTATCTCGGCATCGGCATCGGCTTCGTGCTGCTGATCATTCCGGGCCTCTATCTGCTTATCCGCTGGTCGGCCGCGGTGCCGGCGCTGGTCCACGAGCGTCTCGGCGTTCTTGAAAGCATGAGACGCAGCTCCGAACTGACGAAGGGAAGCCGCTGGCGCATCTTCGGGCTGTTCGTCATCCTGATCGTCGCGATCTGGATCTTGCAGCTCGTTTTGGGACTTCTGGCCCTGGCGATAATGCCCATCCTTGGGACGGTCCTGGCCACGGCGCTGGTTGCCGTGCTTTCGGCGGTGACGTCGGTGATCGCGTCGATCGCCATGGCCGTCGCCTATGTCGAACTGCGCTACGTCAAGGAAGGCACGGATGTGAAGCAGCTCGCCGAGATCTTCGCCTAACCGCCCAGGCGAAAATGCTGGAGCAAGCGCCGGCCTCGCTTCGCCGAGGCCGGTTTCGCAAATGCCGCATTGCACAATCATCGGCGGCGCGCAAAATGCGGCATGGCTCAAGCGCCCCTCGCCATTCTGGTCATCGACGAGAACCGCATCCGCGCCTCGATCATCGAGGCGGGGCTGCGCGAGGCCGGCCATGACGACGTGACGCTGGTGCACGACGTTGCTGGCATTGCCCGGCGGATCGCCGCGATCAACCCCGACGTGATCGTCATCGACCTGGAAAACCCCAACCGCGATATGCTGGAGAACATGTTCCAGTTGTCGCGCGCGGTGAAGCGGCCGATCGCCATGTTCGTCGACCGCTCGGACCGCGATTCGATCGAGGCGGCGATCGACGCCGGCGTGTCCGCCTATATCGTCGACGGGTTGAAGCGCGAACGGGTGAAGCCGATCCTCGACCTGGCGATCAGCCGCTTCAATGCCTTTTCGCGGCTGTCGCGCGAACTGGAGGAGGCGCGCAGCGAACTCGAGGATCGCAAGGCGGTCGAGAAGGCCAAGGGCATCCTGATGAAGTCGCGCGGGCTGCCGGAGACGGAAGCCTACGCGCTGCTGCGCAAGACCGCGATGAACCAGAACCGCAAGATCGGCGAGGTGGCGCGCAGCCTGATCCTGGCCGCCGGCCTGCTCGGCCCGGGAGACGACGCATGAGCACCGACGCGCCGCACCAGATCACCGCCGGTTTCCTGCCGCTGCTGGACAGCGCCCTGCTGGTCGCTGCCAAGGAGGCGGGCTTCGCGGCGAAGGAGGGCGTGGACCTGACGCTGGCGCGCGAAACTTCCTGGGCGAACATCCGCGACCGGCTGGCCGTAGGGCATTTCCAGGTGGCGCATATGCTGGCGCCGATGCCGATCGCCTGCAATCTCGGGCTGACGCCGCTGGCCGCGCGCACCGTGGCGCCGATGGCGCTCGGGCTGGGCGGCAACGCGGTGACGGTCTCCAACATGCTTTGGCAGGCTCTGGCGGCGCATGGCGCGACCGATGATCTTGCGCCGCGCGCTGCCGGCGCCGCGCTGAAGACGGTCGTCGCGGAGCGGTCGCGCGCCGGCCAGCCGCCGCTGCGCTTCGCCGTCGTGCACCCGCATTCGGGCCACAACTACGAGCTCCGCTACTGGCTGGCGGCCTGTGGGGTCGACCCCGATCGCGACATCGACATCGTCATCGTGCCGCCGCCGCTGATGGCCGACGCGCTCGGCTCCGGGGCGATCGACGGCTATTGCGCCGGCGAACCCTGGAACACGGCGGCGGTGCAGCTCGGCCACGGACGCATCGCCACGGTGAAGGCGGCGATCTGGCGCTCCAGCCCGGAAAAGGTGCTGGGTGTGGCGCAATCCTGGGCGGAGGCGCGGCCGGAGGCGCTGGCTTCGCTGCTGCGCGCGCTCTACCGCGCCGCCGCGTGGTGCGGCGATCCCGCCAATCTGGGCGAACTCGCGCGCATGCTCGCGGCTCCCGCCTATGTCGGCCGGCCGACCGAATGGATGCTGCCGGCTTTGTCGGGCCGGTTGCAAACCGGGCCGGAAACGACCGTCGGCGTGCAGGATTTCTTCGTGCCGCAGGCCAAGGCTGCGACCTTTCCGTGGAAGAGCCACGCGCTGTGGTTCTATAGCCAGATGGCGCGCTGGGGGCAGGTCGGGCACAGCGCCGCCAACGCCTCGATCGCCCGCGAAACCTATCGTCCCGACCTCTACCGCGAGGCGCTGAAGCCGCTCGGCGTGGCGCTACCCGGCGCCAACGCCAAGGTGGAAGGCGCGCTGAAGACGGCCACTCCGGTCGGTTCGGCGGGCGCAAGCTTGACGCTCGGTCCCGACGGCTTCTTCGACGGAAGCCTGTTCGACCCGGATGCGCTCGACGCCTATATCGCGGGGCAGGCCACGGCCCCTGATCGCTGAACAGGCATTCTTGTGCATCGCACAATAAATGAGCAGACTGACCAGCGATTGACTAGCGTTTGATCGCACCTGTCACGGCTCGGTCTGATCGCCAATTTTTGCAAGCTATTGAAATTACGTCCCTTCTAACTCGATTTCGAGTCTGGCACGTTCCCTGCTTCGTTAAATCCGAGGCCCTCGGGCCAAAAATATCGGCGTCCAATGGCGGGCGCCCCCAGGCAAAGCTGCCGATCAGGTTTCCGCGATCCCGGATGGACGGACGCAGGCAGCCTGGCCGGCAGCTTTTTTGTTTTCGCGATCCAGCCGGCGTGGCCCGCACGCCGCCCAACGGAGCCGACAATGACAGAAACCTTCCCAGCCGCGCCCAGCCAGGACAAAGCCCCGGCCCGCGCGCTTGCCATGTCCACCATCGCCTTCACCGTCTGCTTCGCCGTGTGGACGATCTTTTCGATCATCGGCGTGCGCATCAAGCAGGAACTCGGTCTGAGCGAAACCGAGTTCGGCCTGCTGGTCGGCACGCCGATCCTCACCGGCTCGCTGGTGCGCATTCTGCTCGGCGTGTGGACCGACCGTTTTGGCGGGCGCCTCGTCTACACCGCGACCATGCTGGCTGCGGCAATCGCGACGTTCCTGCTGGCCTTCGCCCAGACCTATGCGCAGATGCTGGTCGCCGCACTTGGCGTCGGCTTGGCCGGCGGCTCCTTCGCGGTCGGCGTCGCCTATGTGTCGCGCTTCTATCCGGCCGGCAAGCAGGGCACGGCGCTCGGCATTTTTGGGGTAGGCAATGTCGGTGCGGCGGTGACGAAGTTTTTGGCGCCGTTCGTGCTGCTGGCCGCTGGCTGGCAGGATGTCGCCGTGATCTGGGCGTGCGTGCTCGCCTTCATGGCCTTGATCTTCTGGTTCGGCACCGAGGACGATCCGGTGATCCGCGCGCGCCGGGCTGGCGTGGACCGTAGCGCAAAGAGCTTCTGGCAGGAATTTGCGCCGCTGAAGAACCTCCAGGTCTGGCGCTTCGGGCTCTATTACTTCTTCGTCTTCGGCGGCTTCGTCGCGCTGGCGCTGTGGCTGCCGCGCTATCTGATCGGCGTCTACGGTTTCGACATCGCCACCGCCGGCATGATCGGCGCGGCCTATTCGATCCCCGCCTCGATCTTCCGGGCTTATGGCGGCGTGCTGTCCGACCGGCTCGGCGCGCGCACCGTGCTCTACTGGACCTTCGTGGTGTCGGCAGTGTGCTGCGCGGTGTTGGCGCTGCCGGCGACCGACTATGCCGTGCGCGGCATCGACGGCCCGATCGTCTTCCACATCGAGATCGGCTGGCTGGCGTTCATCGCCATCGCCTTCGTGCTGGGCTTCTTCATGGCGATCGGCAAGGCCGCCGTCTACAAGCACATCCCCGTCTATTACCCCGACAGTGTCGGTGCCGTCGGCGGCCTCGTCGGCATGATCGGCGGGCTTGGCGGCTTCGTCCTGCCGATCGCCTTCGGGGCGCTGAACGACCTGACGGGCGTCTGGTCGAGCTGCTTCATGCTGCTCTTCCTGGTCGTCGCGGCCTGCCTCGCCTGGATGCATGCGGCAATCCTGCGGATGAACCGCGACATCTCGACGGCGCGCGAGCCGTCGCTCGTGGCGGCGGCCGAGTGAAGCGGGGATCAGCGACATGACCGAGAAACTCATCATCGTCGGCAACGGCATGGCGCCGGGCAGGATGCTGGAGCACCTGCTGGAAGCCGCGCCCGACCGCTACCAGGTCACCATCTTCAACGCCGAACCGCGCGTGAACTACGACCGCATCATGCTGTCGCCGGTCCTGTCGGGCGAGAAGGCGTTCGAGGAGATCGTCATCCATGGCGACGGCTGGTACATCAAGCACGGCATCACGCTCTACAAGGGCCACAAGATCGTCGCCATCGACCGTGACGCGAAAACCGTCACCTCCGACCATGGCGTGACGGAACACTACGACAGGCTGGTGATCGCCACGGGTTCGGTGCCCTTCATCATCCCGGTGCCGGGCAAGGACCTGCCCGGCGTGCTCAGCTACCGTGACCTCGACGACGTCAACGCCATGCTGCTGGCCGCCCAGTCGCGAGCCAAGGCGGTGGTGATCGGCGGCGGCCTGCTCGGACTGGAGGCGGCGGCCGGCCTCAAGGAACGCGGCATGGACGTCACCGTGCTGCACGTCATGCCCACCCTGATGGAGCGGCAGCTCGATCCCGCCGCCGGCTACCTGCTGCAGAAGGCGGTCGAGGCGCGCGGCATCAAGGTCATCACCAAGGCCAACACCAAGGCCATCATCGGCAACGGCAAGGTCGAAGGCGTCGAACTCGCCGACGGTACAATCATCCCGGCGACACTGGTGGTGATGGCAGTCGGCATCCGGCCGAATGTGGCGCTTGCCAGGGAGGCGGGGCTGAAGGTCAACCGCGGCATCGTCACCGACGACCGCATGCGCACCTCCGATCCGACGATCTTCGCACTCGGCGAATGCGCCGAAGTCGGCGGCCATGTCTACGGCCTTGTCGCGCCGCTCTACGAGATGGCCCGTGTCGCGGCGGCGAAGCTTTCCGATAGCGAGGACAAGCGCTTCGTCCATTCCGATACGCCGACGAAGCTCAAGGTCACCGGCATAGACCTCTATTCGATCGGCGATTTCGCCGACGGCGAGGACCGCGAGGAGATCATCCTGCGCGACGCCTCGGCCGGCATCTACAAGCGCCTCATCCTGCAGGACAACAAGATCATCGGCACGGTGCTGTTCGGCGAGACCGGCGATGGCGCCTGGTTCAACGATCTGAAGAAGAAGCAGACCGACATTTCGGAGATGCGCGATACGCTGATCTTCGGGCAGGCCTTCCAGGGGGGCGCCTCCGCGGACCCTCTGGCGGCCGTTGCGGCACTGGCGGATGATGCGGAAATCTGCGGCTGCAACGGCGTCTGCAAGGGAAAGATCACCTCTACTATCACCGGCAAAGGCCTGACCGGCCTGGACGACGTGCGCGCCCACACAAAAGCGTCCGCCTCGTGCGGTTCGTGCACGGGCCTCGTCGAACAGCTTCTGAAACTGACGCTGGGAGACAGCTACAACCCGGCCGCCGTGCAGCCCATGTGCGGCTGTACCACGCTCGGCCACGACGACGTGCGCCGGCTGATCAAGGCCAAGGGGCTGAAGAGCATCCTCGCCGTGATGCAGGAGCTTCAGTGGAAGACCTCCTGTGGCTGCGCCAAATGCCGGCCGGCGCTCAACTACTACCTCGTTGCCGACTGGCCGGACGAATATGCCGACGACTACCAGTCGCGGTTCATCAACGAGCGCGTCCACGCCAACATCCAAAAGGACGGCACCTATTCGGTGGTGCCGCGCATGTGGGGCGGCATGACCTCGTCGAAGGAGCTGCGCGCCATCGCCGATGTCGTCGACAAGTTTGCGATACCGGCGGTGAAGGTCACCGGCGGCCAGCGCATCGACATGCTGGGTATCCGCAAGCAGGATCTGCCGGCGGTGTGGGCCGATCTCGGCAAGGCCGGCTTCGTCTCGGGCCAGGCCTACGCCAAGGGCCTGCGCACGGTGAAGACCTGCGTCGGCACGGACTGGTGCCGGTTCGGCACGCAGGATTCGACGGGGCTGGGCATCCGCATCGAAAAGTTCATGTGGGGTTCGTGGACGCCGGCCAAGGTGAAGATGGCGGTGTCGGGCTGTCCGCGCAACTGCGCGGAGGCGACCTGCAAGGACGTCGGCGTGATCTGCGTCGATTCAGGTTACGAGATCCACTTCGCCGGTGCTGCCGGCCTCGACATCAAGGGCACCGAGGTGCTCGGCCTGGTAAAGAGCGAGGACGAGGCGCTGGAGGTCATCGTCGCGCTGACGCAGATGTACCGCGAGCAGGCGCGCTACCTCGAGCGCATCTACAAATGGGCCAAGCGCATCGGCACGGCCGAGATCAAGCGCCAGGTGCTGGACGATGTCGAACGCCGCAAGGCCTATTACGAGCGCTTCGTCTTCAGCCAAAAGTTCGCGCAGGTCGACCCCTGGTCGGAACGCGTCTCCGGCAAGGACAAGCACGAGTTCCAGCCGATGGCAACGGTGGGTTTCGCGGAGGCGGCAGAGTGAGCGCAGCCCTGAGAAGAGCAAACCGCCTGACGCCACACGACAAGAGAGATACGCGATGAACTGGACACCCATCGGCATGCTCGCCGACATTCCTAGGCGCGGCGCGCGCTGCGTCGACACCCCGCAAGGTAAGATCGGCATCTTCCGCACAGCGGACGACCAGGTCTTCGCCATCGACGATCATTGTCCGCACAAAGGCGGACCGCTCAGCCAGGGCATCGTGCACGGCGCGGCGGTCACCTGCCCGCTGCACAACTGGGTGTTCTCGCTGGAGACAGGCAAGGCGCAGGGCGCGGACGAGGGGGCGGTCAGGACGATACCGGTCAAGGTCGAGGATGGCCGCATCGCGATCGCGCTCGGCGAAATGCTGCTCGCGGCAGAATGATGCGCGGGACGGCCTTTTTAGCCCGTGGCTTCGATTTCCTTGCGGGCGCAACTCGCGAGGAACGCCGATCGCGTCAGGCCACGCTGCTGCGCCGTCTCGTCGATTGCCCGCAGCATTCCAGCCTCGAAGGTCACGTTCGCGCGGACCACGCGGGTGTCGTTGTCCACGAGCGGAACGCGGATGATGAAGGCGCCGGCCGCCAGTTCCTCGCGGAGTTCGGGCTTCGCCACGACAGCGTCGATGGTCGAAGGTTCAGGCAACTCTGCATCTTCGGCGTAGAGTTGCAGCGCCTCCAGCGCATTAGACACGATATCCTCTTCCTCGTCGGCGGCGGAAAACACGCCCGGAAGATCGGGAAACGAGACGCCGTAGGCGCTGTCCCGATCCTTGTGGACGATGGCAAAGTAAGCCCGCATGGAAGACGGTCCTTCTATCTCAGCCAGCCGGCGGCCCGGGCGATGTTTCGCGCCGTCCCTTCCGGCAGATCCTTCTTGGGATGCGGAACGATCACGGTCCTGTCGCCCTTGCGGAATTTGTGGTGTGAACCGGAGACGGACACTTCCTCGAATCCCTCGGCTTTCAGCCTCTGGATGATCCGGCGGCTGTTCCTCTCCAATCCCGCCTCCCTCTATGCGCATCAAAATACACATCGATGGGTCCCGTTTCAAGTCACGAGGTCGTCATGGCAGCCGAGGTGAGGACCACATGCCCCTATTGCGGGGTGGGTTGCGGCGTGCTGGCGCGGGTCGCCGCGGACGGCAGCGTTGCCGTCCGCGGCGACCCCGATCATCCGGCCAATCGCGGCAGGCTGTGCTCGAAAGGCTCGGCGCTCGGCGAGACGCTCGGCCTCGACGGCCGGCTGCTTCACCCGGAGATCGGCGGCAAGCGCGCGGAATGGAATGCGGCGCTCGACCTCGTGGCGCGCCGTTTTTCCGAGACGATAGCGGCGCACGGGCCGGATTCCGTCGGCTTCTACGTCTCCGGTCAGCTTCTCACCGAGGATTATTACGTCGCCAACAAGCTGATGAAGGGTTTTATCGGCTCCGGCAACATCGACACGAATTCGCGCCTGTGCATGGCGTCCTCGGTGGCAGGACACAAGCGCGCCTTCGGCGAGGACATCGTTCCGGGCACCTATGAGGATTTCGAGCAGGCCGACCTCGTCGTCTTCGCCGGATCGAACACCGCCTGGTGCCATCCGGTGCTTTATCAGCGCCTGCTTGCGGCCCGCGCCACACGCGGAACGAGGATCGTCGTCATCGATCCGCGCCGCACGGCGACCGCCGCGGATTGCGATCTGCATCTGCCGATCCGGCCGGGCACCGACGTGCTGTTGTTCAACGGTCTGCTTGCCCATCTCGCGCGCGAGGGTTTTGTCGACGCCGCCTATGCCGCCGCCCATACGACCGGCTTCGATGCCGCGCTGGCGCTGGCCGCCTCCGACGCGCCGACGCTGGCGCGGGTTGCCGAGGGCTGCGATGTCGCTCTCGCCGATGTCGAGCGCTTCTACGCCTGGTTCGCCAAGACCGAGCGCAGCGCCACCGTCTACAGCCAAGGAATAAACCAATCGGCGCACGGCACCGACAAGGTCAACGCCATCATCAACTGCCATCTCGCCACCGGCCGTATCGGCAAACCCGGCATGGGGCCGTTCTCCGTCACCGGCCAGCCCAACGCCATGGGCGGGCGCGAGGTTGGCGGGCTCGCCAACCAGCTTGCCGCGCATATGGGTTTTGACAGCCCGGCGGACATCGACCGCGTCGCCCGCTTCTGGAATGCCCCCCGGACCGCCAGACGCGCCGGGCTGAAGGCGGTCGACCTGTTCGAGGCCGCCGCCGACGGGGGCCTCAAGGCGCTGTGGGTGATGGGCACCAACCCCGCCGTCAGCATGCCGGACGCGACCAGGGTGCGGGCCGCGCTGAAAAAATGTGACTTCGTCGTCGTCTCCGACATCACGCAAACCGACACGACGCGTTTCGCCGACGTGCTGCTGCCGGCCGCCGGCTGGGGCGAAAAGGACGGCACCGTCACCAATTCCGAACGACGCATATCGCGCCAGCGGCGTTTCGCGTCCTGGCCTGGCGAGGCCCGTCCTGACTGGTGGATCGTCACCGAGGTCGCCCGCCGCATGGGTTTCGCCGGGGCGTTTTCTTACTCGACGCCCGCGGAAATCTTCCGCGAGCATGCCGCCCTTTCGGCATTCGAGAACAGCGGTGGACGCCTGTTCGACATAGGCGGCCTGGCCAATATCGAGGAGGCCGAATACGAGCGCCTGTCGCCCGTGCATTGGCCGCTCAAGGGGGAAAGCGAACAAGAAACCGCAAGGCTGCTGGCCGACGGTCGCTTTCCGACGCCGGACGGGCGGGCGCGCTTCGTCGCGGTGCGGCAGGAAGGGCCGGCGCTGCCGCTCGGCGCGGCCTTTCCGATGGCGCTTAACACCGGCCGCTCGCGCGACCAGTGGCACACGATGACACGCACAGGGCGGGTGCCCCGGCTGATGGCGAACGCGCCGGAACCCGCGGTCGAGATGCATCCGGCCGACGCGGCCGCGCGCAACCTGCGCGACGGCGACCTGGCGCGCGTCGAGAGCCGCTACGGCGGCGCCCGCGCAAAAGTGCGCGTCACCGACGCCCAGCGCCGCGGCGAGGCCTTTTTGCCGATGCACTGGAGCGGGCGTTTTTCCGCAAACGCGGCGGCGGGGCCGCTGTCCTCGCCGCTCGCCGACCCGTTTTCCGGCCAGCCGGAACTGAAGCACGTGCCCGTGCGGATCTCCCGCGAGCCGATCGAATGGGCCGGCGTGCTGATCACCCGCCGCGACATCCGCCCGACCGGCCTGGTCCACTGGAGCCGGGCTGCGGTCGCGGGCGGCTGGGCCTACGAGCTTGCCGGCACCGAGCCGCCCGACCAGGGCATATTGCTGGCCCGCACGCTGATCGCGGGTGTGCCGCGCGACCGGCTGATCGACTACACCGACCGCAAGGGCGTGATGTTCCGCGCCGCGGCCACCGACGCGGAGGGGCGGCTTGCGGAGGCCTTGCTGGTCGGCCGGCCCGGCCAGTTGCCGGAGCGCGACTGGCTGCTGGCGTTGCTGGCGTCGGGCGAACCGCTATCGCCACTCGACCGCCGCGCGCTGCTGTCGGGGCGGGCGCCGGTGCCGGCGCCGTCGGTGGGCCGCATCGTCTGCTCCTGCTTCAATGTCGGGGTCAACCAGATCGCAGGCGCCGTCTCCGCCGGCTGCCGCAGCGTCGAGGATGTCGGCAAGGCGCTGAACGCCGGCACCAATTGCGGCTCCTGCCGGTCGGAGATCAGGGCGGTGCTGGCGGCGTCCAGCCTGCAGGCGGCGGAGTAGCGGCGGGGATCACTCACGCATTGCGGCGGACGTTGGCGAGTTTTGCCTGCAGCACCACGACCGCGAGCAGGAACAGGCCGCGGATGACCGACTGCCAGTAAGCCGACAGCGAGATCCAGCCCAGCCCGTTCTCGAAGTTCAGGATATTGAACACCAGCCCGAGCAGCAGCGCGCCGGCCAGCGTCGCGCCGATCGAGCCAACGCCGCCGGTGAGCAGGGTGCCGCCGACCACTACCGAGGCGATGGCGATCAGTTCCCAGCCCTGGCCTTCGATAGGCTGGCCGGCGCCGAACTGCGAGGCAAGTATGACGCCGGCCAGCCCGGCGAGCACGCCGGAGGTAATGTAGACGCCCATCAGCGTGCGCTCGACCTTGAGGCCCATCAGCGTCGCCGTCGCCTCGCCGTCGCCTATGGCGAGCACGCGGCGGCCGACCGGATGGCGCTCCAGCGCGATCCAGCCGACGACATAGGCAGCGAGCGCGATCCAGGCCGGGATCGGGAAGCCCAAAAAGTCGCCCTGGCCGATCTCGGTGAAGCCGCTGTCGTAGGAGACCGACACAGACTGGTTGTCGGCCAGCAGCAGGCCGGTTCCGTAGGCCGCCAGCATGGCCGCCAGCGTGGCGATGAAGGGCTGGATCTTCAGCCGCGTGATGACGAGGCCGTTGATGGTGCCGACGACGAGGCCGGTCGCCAGCCCGCCGGCGAGCCCCGCCGCCCAGTGATAGGGCGACAGAAGGGCTGCGACGACGCTGGCAAGTGCTGCGGTCGCGCCCACCGACAGGTCGATGCCGCCGGTCATGATGACCAGCGCCATGCCCAGCGCGATCAGCGCGAACATGGAGTTGTAGCGCAGGAAGGACAGCGCGTTGAAGGCCGACAGGAACCCGTCGTAGCGCAGCGCGCCGAAGACGATCAGCGCGGCCAGCGCGACGACGACGCCCAGCCGCGCCAGGTCGATGTTGGAGCGCGGCGCCAGCGGACCGAGGAAGGCGAGGCGGGAGGCGAGCGTGTTCATATCTAACCCCGCGCCGCGCGTAGCTGGATGAACACCGCTGCGATGATCAGCCCCGCCTTGACGATGCGCGCGGCGGCGTCGGGAACGCCGTTGGCGAGCAGCGTGTATTGCACGAGCTGGATGACGAAGGCGCCGAGAAGGGTGCCCAGAATGTTGGCGCGGCCGCCTGTCAAAAGGGTTCCGCCGACGGCGACCGCCGCGATGGCGTCGAGTTCCATGCCGAGCCCGACGAGATTGGCGTCGCTGGCGGAGTTGCGGGCAACCACGATCAGCCCGGCAATGCCGGCCAGCGCGCCGCTGATAACGTAGACGAGGCGTTTCACCCGCACGGCCGGAATGCCGGCCAGCCTTGCGGCTTTCTCGTTGCCGCCGACGGCGAGCATCTGCCGACCGAAGGCGGTGCGGCGCACCATGAAGGCGGCGAGCGCCACGATGACGGCCATGATGATGACCTGCGTCGGGATGCCGAACACGCGGCCGAGCGCGATGAACTGGAAGGCGTCGTTCTTGAAGACCTGCAGATTGCCGTTGGTCATCACCTGGGCGATGCCGCGCCCGGCGATGAACAGCACCAGCGTGGCTACGATCGGCTGGATGGAATAGCGGGTGATCAGCATGCCGTTGAACCAGCCGAAGGCGGCGGCGACGATGACCGGCACGGTGAAGGCTAGCAGGATCGCCAGGAACGGCGAGGGGATCGGCATGATGGTGCCGAGGAAGATCATCGGCGCCAGCGCCCCGGAAATCGCCATCAGCGAGCCGACCGAAAGGTCGATGCCGCCGGTGGCGATCACCAGCGTCATGCCGGTGGCGACGATGACGATGGTCGCCACCTGGGTCAGGTTGACGTTGAGCGTCTGCCAGGTGAGGAAGTTCGGCGTCACCGCCGCGTTGAAGGCGATCAGCGCCAGGAAGGCGATCAGCGTGCCGTAGCGGCTGACCCAGGCAAGAGCGCTGCCTTTCGGGCGGGTTTGCGGCGCGGTCGTTTCGATGGTGGTCATGATGACACGCCCCTTCCTTCTCCCCGTAAACGGGGAGAAGGTGCCCCGAAGGGGCGGATGAGGGGCAGGAGATCGCTTTTGAAGAGCAGGTGCCGCCCGTCCTTCGGACCCCCCTGGCGGGACCTTTTCCCCGCAAGCGGGGAGAAGGGGGATAGTCGCACCATCATCACGCCGCTTCCTCGTCCTGATGCGCCATCGCCGTCATCAGCCTTTCCTCGGTGATCTCCCCGGCGCCGAGATGCGCGACCGAATAGCCGTCGCTGAGCACGGTGACGTGGTCGGCGGCGGCGATCAGTTCCTCCAGTTCCGACGAGATCATCAGCACGGACAGCCCGTCGTCGGCGAGGCCGCGCAGCAGTTTCAGGATCTCGGCCTTGGCGCCGACGTCGATGCCGCGCGTCGGCTCGTCGACGATGAGCAGTTTTGGATTCATGCATAGCCAGCGGGCGAGCAGCACTTTTTGCTGGTTGCCGCCCGAAAGCTCGCGGATCGGCTGCTCGGGCGAGGCGCATTTGACGCCGAGCGCCTTGATGTAGCGGTCGACGATGCGCTGCTGTTCGGCGGTGTCGACGACGCCGGATTTCTGCAGGCGCGGCAGGATCGCCAGCGTCATGTTCTCGCGCACGCTCATCTCGGGGACGATGCCCTCGACCTTGCGGTCCTCGGACACGAAGCCGAATCCGTCACGAATAGCATCGGCCGGCGCGGCGTAGGATTTCTCCGCGCCGGCGACCCTGATCGAACCCTTGTCCTTGCGGTCGGCGCCGTAGAGCAGGCGGGCCGTCTCGGTGCGGCCGGCGCCGAGCAGGCCGGCCAGGCCGGCGATCTCGCCGCGCGCGATCGACAGCGACACGTCGCGCACGCGCAGGCCGGCGCCGAGTTGCGTGGCGTCGACGAAGGGTTCGCGGGCGATATCCTCGCCATGAACGCGGGCGGTGAAGGCGGTCAGTTCCTTGCCGAGCATGGAGCGGACCAGCTCTATCTTCGATATGTCCTTCATGGTGCTGACGGCGACCGTGCGCCCGTCGCGCATGATGGTGACGCGGTCGCAGATGGCGTAGAGTTCATCCAGCCTGTGGCTGATGAAGATGGTCGCCACGCCGTCGGCCTTCAGCGTCCGGATGGTCTCGAACAGCACGGCGACCTCGCGCTCGTCGAGCGAGGAGGTCGGCTCGTCCATGATGACCAGTCTTGCGTTCTGGGTGACGCCGCGGGCGATCGCCACCATCTGGCGCGTCGCGGCGCCGAAATCCTCCAGCGGGCGGTCGACATCCACGTCGAGGTTGAATCGTTTCAGCACCGCGCGGGCGTCGGCCCGCATTTTCCGGCGGTCGACGAGGCCGAGCCTCGTGCGCGGCTCGCGGGCGAGAAAAATGTTCTCGGCGACCGAACGGTTCGGCGCCAGGTTGATCTCCTGGTAGATGGTGGCGATGCCGGCCGCCTGGCTCTCGGCGGTGGAGCGAAAATCGACGGGCTTGTCCTCGAAGACGATATCGCCGGCGTCACGCGAATAGGCGCCGGTCAGGATTTTTATCATGGTCGACTTGCCGGCGCCGTTCTGGCCGATCAGCGCCATCACCTCGCCCGGCGCGACGTCGAGCGTCGCGGCGGTCAGCACGCGCACGCCGGAAAAGCTCTTGTCGATGGCCTTCATCGATAAAAGCATCGTTTTGGGGCTCCTCCCTCGAGGTGATCTTGCATGCGTGAGGGGCGGGGCGCAATGCGGGTTCGCTCCATCTCCCTCCTTGCGGGGGAGATAGGCGCCAGACAAACAAAGCCGGACAGGGACGAATCCCTGCCCGGCCCTTTCAGGAAAAACTCAGTACGCGTTCGCCAGCTCAGCCGCCGCGTTGGACGGGTCATAAAACTTGTCGTCGTTCTTGACCCAGGCGTCGATCTTCTCGCCGGCCGCGTATTTGGCCATGGTCTCGAAGGCCTTCGGCCCGAAGCGCGGGTTGCACTCGACGACAGCGTTGATCTTGCCGTCGACCACCGCCTGCACGGCTTCCTTGCCGCCGTCGATCGAAAGCACGATCACGTCGGTGCCGGGCTTCTTGCCGGCGGCTTCGAGCGCCGCGATGGCGCCCATCGCCATCTCGTCATTGTGGGCATAGATGATGTCGGCGTCGGGATGCGCCTGCAGCAGGGATTCCGCCACCTGGCGGCCCTTGTCGCGGGCGAAGTCGCCCGACTGCGAGGCCAGGATGGTGAAGCCGCCGGCCGCGGCGATCGCCTCGTCAAAACCCTTCTTGCGGTCGTTGGCGGGCGACGAGCCGGTGGTGCCTTCGAGCTCGATGATCTTCGACTTGCCGTTGGCGTTCTTGGCCAGCCATTCGGCGACGCGCTTGCCCTCGTCGATGAAGTCCGAGCCGATGAAGGTGACGTAGTCGGTGCCGGCCTTGGCCAGCGCCTGGTCGACATTGCGGTCGAGCAGGATCACCGGGATGCCGGCCTTCTTGGCGGCCATGACGGCCGGGATCAGCGGCTTCTCCTCGCGCGGGGCGAGGAAGATCAGGTCGACGCCCTGGGCGATCATCGAATTGACGTCGGCGACCTGCTTTGCGGCGGAGCCGGCGGCGTCGGTGTAGACGAGCTGGTAGCCGAGCTTCTTGGCTTCGTCCTGCATGCTCTGGGTCTGGGCGATGCGCCAGGGATTGTTGGACTCGGTCTGAGCGAAGCCGACCTTGTAAGTGTCCTTCTTTTCGAGCGGCGGCAGGTCCTGGGCAAATGCCGCGCCGGCGGTCAGGCCGGCTGCCGCGACTGCGGTGGCCGCGAGCAGAAGCGTGCGGCGGGTGATGTCACGCATGGGTGTTCCTCCAAATTTGGCCGACGAGCCCGGCTCCTCCGCCGGGACAGAAGCGGGTTCGCGCCGCCTCATAAACTGATCATATCTCCTAATTTTATGAGCGGTCAATCCAAATCAGGAACCAGCCGGTTTGCACCGATGGTCCAGTTCTTGGTTCTTCCGCGGGCAGGCGCCGAAGCGCTGATCGTCAATCCAAGGAGGCCCGGCGTCAAGCCCGAACGCACCTGCAAGCATGTTGTGCCGCGCGTTCGAGGCCTGGCGTCAAGCGAGTCGCCGGATTTTCCTCGTCTTCTCTCTGCAACTTCTTGAAATCATTCCGTCTTCCGCGCTTCACCAAATTCCCGAATGTGCGGTCGTGGCGACGGTTGAAGGTACGGCCCTTGACGACAACATGATCAAAAACAGTGGCTTGCGCCTCAGCGCGCGACCCGGAGGCCGTTTGCCGGGGCTGGAACAGCGGCTGGCGCCGCGGTTGTCGCCCTGATCACGAGCGGTCCGTCGATCTTGATTGTCATCGGCTTCAACTTCTTGCCGTGGATGGTGATGTCGAGCAGCGCCTCGGCGGCGCGCTGGCCCATCTCGTAGTTCGGCAGCACCAGGGTCGTCAGCGGCGGATGGGTGTAGCGCGCCAGTTCCTGGTCGTCGTAACCCATGATCGTCAGTTCGTCGGGAACCTTCAGCCCCATCTCCTGCGCGGCCTCCATGGCCCCCATGGCCATCAGGTCGTTGCCGCAGAGGATGGCAGTGGGCGGATTGTCGGCGCCGAGCAGGTCGAGGGCATGGTGGTAGCCGGTCAGCGGCAGCCAGTCGCCATTGCGGATCAGCCGTTCGTCGAAGGCGATGTCGGCGGTGGCGAGCGCCTGGCGGTAGCCCTTCAGCCGGTCGACGGAGGCGTCCATCCACGGTTCGCCATTGATGAAACCGATGCGCCGGTGCCCCAGTTCCGTCAGATGCGCCGTCGCCGTGAAACTGCCCGCGACTTCACCCGGCAGGATGGCGATATGCTTGCGCGGCTCGGCGTAGCAGTTGAGCAGGACGGTGGGCACGCCTTCGAGCGCCTTGGGAAGGGTCACATGGCGGGTGAAGATCGACGAATAGATGACGCCGATCACCGACTTGTCGCGCTTGACCGCCTCGATCGTGGCCTCCTCGAGTTCCGGATTGGAGCGGGTCACGTAGGTGGAAACGAGGAAGTTTTGCTCGAAGGCGAAATCGCGGGCGCCGTCGAGACTGACGACAGGATGTGGGCTGGTCGAGATCTCGTCGACCAGGTAGGCGATGGTGCGGCGCTCCGATCCGTCCGCCGCCTCGTGCCTTGTGCCGGGCAGCTTGTAGCCGACCTGGCGCGCGGCGTCGAAAACCCGCTGCTGGGTCTCCGGCGATATGCGCGCCCCCGACATCTGGTTGAGCACCAGCGAAACGCTGGACTGCGACACGCCGGCGATGCGCGCGACATCGGTCATGGTCGGTCGGCCGCGGCGTTTGTCGCCGCCGGCATCTTCATTGCTGTCGATTTTTGTCATGCCGCTCTCCGCTTGCCGCCGCGGCGCCGGTTTGCCCATGCGGTCTCCTGCGGGGTCGCGGCGCGTGTGAAAGCCCGGAAACAGGATAATCATGAAATTTGCAGTGAGCTAGTAATATTTTCGCCATCGATTAGGCATGAAATTATCTGGTCGCGAACTGGCAGAAATGCGCCCGCCCGCCGCCTTCTGGCAACCTCAAAAGACACGGGCGCCGCGAGCGCCCACTCACCATCGGACATCGGACATCGGAGGGGAGGGCTGTGGGGTTGCGAGGCATGCGGTGAAAGCCGGCTGTGACCGCCTGTCGTTCGGCGAGGGCTCACAGGATGCATTCGTGCGACATGGATGCGCTGGCTGCCGGGCAAGCCGGTTGCGCCCGGCCGCGTCAATCAAGTCAGTCGGAGCATGGGCCTGTCGAACCGCGACCCCGCAGCCTTGGCATGGTTCCTGCAGCGGTTGAAAGCGCCAGGACTATCTTGGCGCCGATGTACCAAATCGGGAATGCAGCTCGGCGGGAAAGAGGGCGGGTGGGGTTCTTAAATCCCGTCGAGCGTTGAAAAGGTGGCCGGACTCACACCCAACTGGCGATATGTTGCCTGAGTTCGCCAACTGGACCTCGAAGTGAGCCCGGCCACCTCTCGCATATTCCAAGTCGAGCGCCTCCGCCATGCGCCAATTCGATACGCACATCCCGCCGCAATCATGGTTAAGAATTCGTTAACGGCGGTTTTGGCCTGACGTGGCCTCATGCCAGCGTGCTCCCGGTGGAAATCGCGGGAGCGATCCCGCAAGCGACGAGGTGCGAGGCGGAAGGAGCCTTGGAACGCCGGGCTGTACAGGGACCGGGTGGTGATCCCGACAGGAATCGAACCTGTGACCTACAGATTAGGAATCTGCCGCTCTATCCTACTGAGCTACGGGACCAGCCGGAACGACACATAGCGGCTTCCGGTGGCTTCGCCAACTGATTCCGGAGCGTCCTGTTTCATTATGTGACGGAACGGGGTGTGACGGAACGGGCGCCGATATGCAGTCCGTCCCGATTTCGACCGCATGGTCGCGAGCCTTGCGGAAACAGAGTGTTTTGGCTAATGAGGCCGCGCATCGGCGCCGGGCGTTTCCGGCGCCTCAATCGAGGCATTCCAAGGCTTCCGCGAGCCCGGGACAGTCGAACGGGGCATCCGCTTTCCATGGCGCGTATCGTGATGAAGTTCGGCGGAACCTCCGTCGCCGACCTCTCCCGCATCCACAATGTGGCGCGGCACGTCAAACGCGAGGTCGACGCCGGCCATGAGGTCGCCGTCGTGGTCTCGGCCATGTCGGGAAAGACCAACGAGCTCGTCGGCTGGGTGCAAGGCATGCCGAAGGCGACCGGCGCCAACACCCCCTTCTTCGATGCCCGCGAGTACGACGCCATCGTCGCCTCCGGAGAGCAGGTGACCTCGGGTCTGCTGGCCATCGCGCTGCAGTCGATGGGCATCAACGCCCGCTCCTGGCAAGGCTGGCAGATCCCGATCCGGACCGATCATGCGCACGGCGCCGCCCGCATCGCAGACATCGACGGCTCCTTCCTGATCAAGCGTTTCGGCGAGGGGCAGGTGGCGGTGATCGCCGGTTTCCAGGGCATCGCGCCGGACAACCGCGTCTCGACGCTGGGACGCGGCGGCTCCGACACGTCCGCGGTGGCGATCGCCGCGGCGGTGAAGGCCGACCGCTGCGACATCTATACCGACGTGGACGGTGTCTATACCACCGATCCGCGCATCGAGCCGAAGGCGCGCCGCCTCGACCGCATCTCCTTCGAGGAAATGCTGGAAATGGCCTCGCTTGGGTCGAAAGTGCTGCAGGTACGCTCGGTCGAGCTTGCCATGGTGCACAAGGTGCGCACTTTTGTGCGGTCGTCCTTCGACGACCCCGACGCGCCGGGCATGGGCGACCTCCTAAACCCACCCGGAACGCTTATTTGCGACGAGGATGAAATCGTGGAACAGCAGGTCGTCACCGGAATTGCCTACGCCAAGGACGAGGCCCAGATCTCGCTGCGCAGGGTTGCAGACCGCCCAGGCGTCGCCGCCGGCATCTTCGGGCCGCTGGCCGAGGCCAACATCAATGTCGACATGATCGTCCAGAACATTTCGGAGGACGGAAAATTTACCGACATGACCTTCACCGTGCCGTCCGGCGACGTCATGAAGGCGCTCAACGTGCTCGAAAAGGGCAAGGCTTCGGTCGGCTACGACGTTATCCAGCACGACGAGGGCATGTCGAAGGTCTCCGTCATCGGCATCGGCATGAGGAGCCACGCCGGCGTCGCCGCCACCGCCTTCAAGGCGCTATCGGAAAAAGGCATCAACATCCGCGCCATAACCACCTCCGAGATCAAGATTTCCATCTTGATCGACGGCGCCTACACCGAACTCGCGGTTCGCACTTTGCATTCGGTCTACGGCCTCGATAAGCATTAGACTGGAAAAGTAGCCGGCGGGGATTCGCGCCTTGCCGGGTGGCAGGGTCGCAAGGCCGTTTGGAGACGGAGCCCCGATGCGTGATTCGGTCGTAGGACCACGCGTATTGCTGAAACGGCTCAGGGAGCTCATGGCCGAGCCCCTGGGGCCGCAGGAGCGGCTCGACCATATCGTCCGCGACATCGCCCGCAACATGGTGGCGGAGGTCTGCTCGCTCTATGTGCTGCGCGCCGACTCGGTGCTCGAGCTCTACGCCACCGAGGGCCTGAATCCCGGTTCGGTGCATCTGGCGCAACTGCGCCTCGGCCAGGGCCTCGTCGGCACGATCGCAGCCAGCGCGCGTGCGCTCAACCTTTCCAACGCGCAGGAGCATCCGGCCTTCGCCTACCTGCCGGAGACGGGCGAGGAGATCTACCACTCCTTCCTCGGTGTGCCGGTGTTGCGCGCCGGCCGCACGCTGGGCGTGCTGGTCGTGCAGAACCGCACCATGCGGACCTATCGCGAGGACGAGGTCGAGGCGCTCGAGACCACCGCCATGGTGATCGCCGAGATGATTGCCGCCGGCGACCTGGCACGGCTGTCGCGGCCCGGCATCGAGCTCGACCTCAGCCGGCCGGTATCGATGACCGGCCTTGCCTTCAACGAAGGCGTCGGTCTCGGCCATGTCGTGCTGCATGAGCCGCGCATCGTCGTCACCAACCTGTTCAACGAGGATTCGGAAGCGGAGGTCGATCGGCTGGACGCCGCGCTCGGCTCGCTGCGCCTGTCGATCGACGACATGCTGTCGCGGCGCGAGGTCGCTTTCGAGGGCGAACATCGCGACGTGCTCGAAGCCTACCGCATGTTCGCCAACGACCGCGGCTGGGTGCGGCGGCTGGAGGAGGCGATCCGTAACGGCCTGACCGCCGAGGCGGCGGTCGAGAAGGTGCAGTCCGACATGCGCGCGCGCATGGTGCACATGACCGACCCCTATATGCGCGAGCGGATGAGCGATTTCGACGATCTCGCCAACCGGCTGCTGCGCCAGTTGATGGGGCGGTCGCCCGACGACATCGCCGCGGCGCTGCCCAAGGACTCCATTATCGTGGCGCGTTCCATGGGCGCGGCCGAACTGCTCGACTATCCGCGCGAAAAGCTGCGCGGCTTGGTGCTGGAAGACAGCGCCATCACCAGCCATGTGGTGATCGTGGCGCGCGCCATGGGGATCCCCGTGGTCGGCCAGGTCAAGGGCGGCGTCTCCATGTCGGAGAACGGCGACGCCGTCATCGTCGACGGCGAGGAAGGGGCGGTCCATCTGCGCCCCCAATCCGACGTGGAGTCCGCCTATGCGGAAAAGGTGCGGTTCCGGGCGCGGCGCCAGCAGCTCTATCGCGAGTTGCGCAAGAAGCCGTCGGTGTCCAGGGACGGTGTGAGCGTCGACCTCATGATGAATGCCGGGCTTGCGGTCGACCTGCCGCAGCTTGCCGACGCCGGCGCAGCCGGCATCGGGCTGTTCCGCACCGAACTGCAATTCATGGTGGCCTCCACCTTCCCGCGCGCCGAGGCCCAGGAGCGGCTCTACCGCGACGTGCTGGACGCCGCGCAGGGCAAGCCGGTCACCTTCCGCACCATCGACATAGGTGGCGACAAGGTGCTGCCTTACTTCAAGGATGCCGGCCAGGAGGAGAACCCGGCGCTAGGCTGGCGGGCGGTGCGCCTCACGCTGGACCGGCCGGGACTGCTGCGCACCCAGGTGAGGGCGCTGCTGCGCGCGGCCGGCGGGCGCGAGCTGCGCGTAATGCTCCCGATGGTCACCGAGCTCGGCGAGATCGCGCAGGCGCGCGAGATCATCGACCGCGAGGTGCGGCACCTGTCGCGCTTCGGCCACCATCTGCCGAACAGCCTCAAGATCGGCGCCATGCTCGAGGTGCCTTCGCTACTGTTCCAGCTCGACGAACTGATGCAGACGGTCGATTTCGTCTCGGTCGGCTCGAACGACCTGTTCCAGTTCGTGATGGCGACGGACCGGGGAAACAGCCAGCTTGCCGACCGCTTCGACGCGCTGTCAGTGCCGTTCCTGCGCATACTGCGGCAGATCGCGCAGGCGGGAAAACGCAACGAGACGCCGGTCACCTTGTGCGGCGAACTCGCCGGCAAGCCGATCTCTGCGATGGCGCTGATCGGCCTCGGCTACCGGGCGATCTCGATGTCGCCGGCGGCGATCGGACCGGTCAAGGCCATGCTCGCCGAACTGCCGGTGGACGACCTCACCACCTTCATGAACGAGAATCTCGCCGGCATGAGCGCCAGATTGCCGATGCGCGCGCTGCTGCATACCTTCGCGGATGACCGGGGGATACCGCTGTAAACGCATCCGCCTGCCAGAGCGTTGAGGTTTTCCGCAAACTTCGCTATTGCCCCGTCCTGTTTCCCGAGCCGGCACGGCCAAACACACTAAGTGCAATGGCTCCCCGACTGGACCATCGACCGCAATCATGATCTCTCTTCCCCGTGACCGCATGGACCAGGTCGTCAAGCGTTTCGAGATGCTCGAGGCGCAGATGTCGGCCGGCCCGGAACCTGACGCCTATGTGAAGATGGCGTCCGAATATGCCGAACTGCAGGAGATCGTCGGCAAGGTCCGGGCTCTGCGTTCGGCGGAAGCGGAAGTCGCCGACCTGCATGCCATGCTGGACGACAAGGCGACCGACGCGGAGATGCGGGAACTGGCCGAAGCCGATCTGCCGACGGCGGAGGAGCGGGTCGAGACGTTGCAGCACGACATTCAGATCCTGCTGCTGCCCAAGGACGCGGCCGACGAAAAGAATGCCATTCTGGAAATCCGCGCCGGCACCGGCGGCGACGAGGCGGCGCTGTTCGCAGGCGACCTGTTTCGCATGTATGAGCGCTACGCGGCGTCGAAGGGCTGGCGGGTCGAGGTCGAGTCGTCCAGCGAGGGCGAGGCCGGCGGCTTCAAGGAAATCATAGCCACTGTTTCCGGGCGCGGCGTCTTCGCCCATTTCAAATTCGAATCGGGCGTGCACCGGGTGCAGCGGGTGCCGGAGACCGAGGGCAGCGGGCGCATCCACACCTCCGCCGCGACCGTCGCCGTTCTGCCGGAAGCCGAGGAGGTAGACATCGAAATCCGTCCCGAGGACGTGCGCATCGACACGATGCGGGCCTCTGGCGCCGGCGGCCAGCATGTCAACACCACCGACTCGGCGGTCCGCATCACCCATCTGCCCACCGGCATCATGGTGGTGCAGGCGGAAAAATCGCAGCACCAGAACCGCGCCAAGGCAATGCAGATCCTGCGTGCGCGCCTCTACGACATGGAGCGCACCAGGGCGGCGGAGGAACGGTCGGAGTCGCGAAAACTGCAGGTCGGGTCGGGCGACCGCTCCGAGCGCATCCGTACCTACAATTTTCCGCAGGGGCGGGTGACCGACCACCGCATCAACCTGACGCTCTACAAGCTCGACCGCGTCATGATGGGCGAACTCGACGAGATCGTCTCGGCGCTGATTTCCGACCACCAGTCGAAGCTGCTCGCCGAAGTCGGCGGCGATGCCTGACGAACGCCCGACGGCGCTGGAGGACCTGCTCCGCGTCGGTCGCGAGATGTTTTCCGCGGCCGGTATCGACGATCCGGCGCTGGATGCGCGGCTGCTGGTCGAGCATTTCACCGGCACGACGCGGGCACACGCGATCGTCTCGCCGAGGCGGCCGGTCGAAGCGGCGGTCGCTGCACGCGTCACGGCGGCGTTCGAGCGGCGGCTGGCCGGCGAGCCGGTCCACCGCATCATCGGCTTTCGCGCCTTCTACGGGCTCGACCTGTTGATCTCGCCGGCGACGCTGGAGCCGCGTCCGGACACCGAGACGCTCGTCGACGCAATGCTTCCGTTCGTGCGCGAGACCGCCGGTCGGAAAGGCTCATGCCGTATCCTCGACCTGGGTACCGGCACGGGCGCGATCGCGCTGGCGCTGCTGTCCGAGGTGGAGGCGGCGGTGGCCACCGGCGTCGACGTCTCGCGCGACGCGTTGGCCGCGGCGACCGAAAACGCCCGGCGAATCGGGGTGACCGACCGCTTCACGCCGCTTCTGTCGGACTGGTTCGAAAATGTTTCGGGGCGATGGGATGTAATCGTCTCCAACCCGCCCTATATACCGACGGAAAGCATCGCCGGCCTGGCGCGCGAGGTTCGTGATCATGAACCGCTGAAAGCGCTGGACGGTGGCGAGGATGGGCTCGATGCCTACCGCCGAATCGCCGGGCGAGCCAAGAACCATCTCGACGCGGATGGCCGAATTGGCCTTGAAATCGGTTTCGACCAGAAGCGGTCGGTGACAGCCGTGTTCGTTGAAAGCGGTTTCGTACCGGCCGGGTCGGCAAAAGATCTGGGAGGCAATGACCGCGTCCTGATTTTTGCCACGAAAACTTCACGGGCGACCGGTATTTGAGGAAAAAGGCACCGGAAATATCGCTTGGCAATCCGGAAGAATGCGGTTAGGGTCCGGCCACCGGATGAGACGAAGCAGGCAGTGCTCTGAACAATTCGGTTCCCTAAGTAGCTAGCTGCCTGATCGCGCAAACGATGCTGATGCTTCGTACGGGGATCGTCCGGGTCGTGTCATGAGACCGAAACAGGATGGCATGTGACGCCGACGCAACCGATGCGGGCGAACACCGTCGGAGGATTACGAACCGGATGGCCGGCACGGCGCATCGTTCGTGAAAGTTTTTTCTAAACGAAGAGAGTCTGATGAGGCCACAACAGCAGAACAGGCGCATGCGCGGCCGCAATGGCGGCGGCGGCAACAACAATAACAACAATAATAACAACAACCGCAGGGGCCCAAATCCCCTCACGCGCAATTACGAAAGCAACGGGCCGGACGTGAAGATCCGCGGTTCCGCCCAGCAGATCGCCGAAAAATACGCTACGCTGGCACGTGATGCCCAGAGTTCCGGCGACCGCGTCATGGCGGAAAACTACCTCCAGCACGCCGAACACTACAATCGCATCATCGCCGCCGCGCAGGCGCAGTTCGCGTCGCAGCAGCCGCAGGCGGTCCGCGACGACCTCGACGAGGATCTCGACGATGCGTCCTTCGGCTTCGACGGGGGCGTGAACGGTAACGCCGATAACTACCAGCAGGCACCTGCGCAGCAGCAGGCGCCGCAACAGCAGCAGCAGCCCCAGCAGCACCAGCCGATGAACGGCTCCGGCCCGCAGCCGGTGATCGAGGGTGTGCCGGCGGAAGTGGCGCTTAACAGCGAGCCGGCCGGCCAGCCGACCGGCGGCGGCCGCCATCGCGACCGGCGGCACCAGCACAATCGTCACAACGGCATGAATGGCGGCTCCGCCCATGCGGCGAACGCAAACGCCGAGGAGGCGCCGGCCCCAGCGCCGCAGCCGGAACAGGCGCCGGAACCGGCCGCGCCGGCCGTTGCAGCGACCGACGAGGCCCCGGCCGCCGAGGAACAGCCGCGTCCGCGCCGTGGCCGCCGGCCGCGCCGCGGCGAGCGCACGCAAGACGCCGAGGGATCGGCGCAGGGCGAACTGATCGCCGCGCCGGAAGGCACCGGCGAGGCCGCTGCTCCCGTCGAGAGCTGAGTTTCCAATCACCATTGTTCGCATCGAACGGCCGGGCAGAAATGTCCGGCCGTTTTCTTTTCAATCCGGCTCAAAGCTGCCTTGAGGGAATACCCGCACATACCCATATCCGCCCAAGTTGAACCGGCCTCGGTTTCGAGGGGGTTCGTCATCTTAGAGCGAGATCAGATGATCCCCGGTCATTCTGTTTCTGGTTTGGCGAGGCGATCCACGCGGAGGGTCGCGAAGGTCGATGGGGTTCCATCGGCCGAGCGGCCCGACAAAGTGGGCGCCCGCCAAACCGAAACCCGGAGGGCCGTGCCGGTTTGAGCCAAATCCTTCGGGCTTCGTCTTGTCCGGGCCACCAGCCCGACCCGCGACGAAGCCCTCGACCTTGGCCCAAACCTGCTCCGGCAGAATGATCGGGAATCATCTGATCTCGCTCTAGCGCCAAACCGGCGCCGCAAAGCGGGCCGGGACGGAAAGGAGACAAGTATATGAACGTCGAAAAATACTCCGAGCGCGTGCGCGGTTTCATCCAGTCCGCACAGACGCTTGCACTTTCCCGCAACAACCAGCAGTTCACGCCCGAGCACATCCTCAAGGTCCTGATCGACGACGAGGAAGGGCTGGCCGCGTCGCTGATCGAACGCGCCGGCGGCCGTGCCCGTGACGCAAAACTCGGCGTCGAGGCGGCACTCGAGGCGCTGCCGAAAGTCGAGGGCGGCAACGGCCAGCTCTACATGGCGCAGCCGCTGGCCAAGGTGTTTTCCACCGCCGAGGATCTGGCCAAGAAGGCCGGCGATTCTTTCGTCACCGTCGAGCGGCTGCTGCAGGCGCTGGTCATGGAGAAGTCGGCCAAGACCGCTGACATCCTCGCCAAGGCCGGCGTCACCGCGCAGGCGCTGAACGCCGCCATCAACGACATCCGAAAAGGACGCACCGCCGATTCGGCCTCCGCAGAGCAGGGTTATGACGCGCTGAAGAAGTATGCGCGCGATCTCACCGCCGACGCACGCAGCGGTAAGCTCGATCCGGTGATCGGCCGCGACGACGAGATCCGCCGCACCATCCAGGTGCTGTCGCGGCGTACCAAGAACAATCCGGTGCTGATCGGCGAGCCCGGCGTCGGCAAGACGGCGATCGCTGAGGGGCTGGCGCTGCGCATCGTCAACGGCGACGTGCCCGAATCGCTCAAGGACAAGCAGCTCATGGCGCTCGACATGGGCGCGCTGATTGCAGGCGCGAAATATCGCGGCGAGTTCGAGGAGCGGCTGAAGGCGGTGCTCAACGAGGTCACCTCGGCCGACGGCCAGATCATCCTGTTCATCGACGAGATGCACACGCTGGTCGGCGCCGGCAAGGCGGACGGGGCGATGGACGCCTCCAACCTCTTGAAGCCGGCGCTGGCGCGCGGCGAACTGCACTGCGTCGGCGCCACCACGCTCGACGAATACAGAAAACATGTCGAGAAGGACGCAGCACTTGCCCGCCGCTTCCAGCCGGTCTTCATCGAGGAACCGACGGTGGAGGACACCATCTCGATCCTGCGCGGGCTGAAGGAGAAATACGAGCAGCACCACAAGGTGCGCATCTCGGATTCCGCGCTCGTGTCGGCCGCGACACTGTCGAACCGCTACATCACCGACCGCTTCCTGCCCGACAAGGCAATCGACCTGGTGGATGAGGCCTCGGCGCGCCTCAGGATGCAGGTCGACTCCAAGCCCGAGTCGCTGGACGAGGTCGACCGCCGCATCATGCAGCTCAAGATCGAGCGCGAGGCCCTCAAGCTCGAAAAGGACGACGCGTCGAAGGACCGGCTGGCCCGCATCGAGAACGATCTCGCCTCGCTCGAGGAGGAGTCCACCGAACTCACCGCCAAGTGGCAGGCCGAGAAGCAGAAGCTCGGCCTCGCAGCCGACCTGAAAAAGCAGCTCGACGACATGCGCAACGAACTCGCCATCGCGCAGCGCAAGGGCGATTTCGCCCGTGCCGGCGAACTCGCCTACGGCAAGATTCCCGAGGTCGAGAAAAGGCTGAACGAAGCCGAAGCCCAGGACGGCAAGGCCGGCATGGTCGAAGAAACCGTGACGCCGGACCATGTCGCCCACATCGTGTCGCGCTGGACCGGCATTCCGGTCGACAAGATGCTGGAAGGCGAGCGCGACAAGCTGCTGCGCATGGAAGACGAGATCGGCACGCGCGTCGTCGGCCAGGGCGAGGCGGTGCAGGCGGTTTCCAAGGCCGTGCGAAGGGCGCGCGCCGGGCTCCAGGATCCGAACCGGCCGATCGGCTCGTTCATGTTCCTCGGCCCGACGGGCGTCGGCAAGACCGAGCTCACCAAGGCGCTCGCCGACTTCCTGTTCGACGACGAGACCGCGATGGTGCGTATCGACATGTCGGAGTTCATGGAAAAGCACTCGGTGGCCCGGCTGATCGGCGCGCCTCCCGGCTATGTCGGCTACGAGGAAGGCGGCGCGCTGACCGAAGCCGTGCGGCGGCGGCCCTATCAGGTCGTGCTGTTCGACGAGGTCGAGAAGGCGCATCCCGACGTCTTCAACGTCTTGCTCCAGGTGCTCGACGACGGCCGGCTGACCGATGGCCAGGGCCGCACGGTCGACTTCCGCAACACGCTGATCGTCATGACCTCGAACCTGGGCTCAGAATATCTGGTGAACCTCACCGAGGATCAGGATGTCGACCTGGTTCGCGACGACGTGATGAACGTCGTGCGGGCGTCCTTCCGGCCGGAGTTCCTGAACCGGATCGACGAGATCATCCTGTTCCATCGCCTGCGTCGCCAGGATATGGGCCGGATCGTCGAGATCCAGTTGAAGCGGCTGGAGAAGCTGCTGGCCGACCGCAAGATCAGGCTCGACATCGACCAGGATGCGATCGAATGGCTGGCCGCCAAGGGCTACGACCCCGCCTATGGTGCGCGCCCGCTGAAGCGGGTGATCCAGAAGGACCTGCAGGACCCGCTCGCCGAGCGCATCCTGCTCGGCGACGTGCGCGACAACTCGACCGTGAAGATCACGGCGGGCTCGGACCGGCTGAATTTCCGCCCGCGTCCGTCGGTGGCCGCTGAGGCCGAAGCTGCATGACCGGAGCGCCGGCCACCCTCCCCGTTCGCGGGGAGGGTAATCGCCCGGCGACCGCCGGTTTTATGATTGGCCTGCCGCGTCGTTTGGCATCGATCGCGGTAGCTCGCTATCGGACGTTGTGCTTGCGCTTCATGAAGTCCTTGGCGGTTTCGACGGCAACCGCCGCGTCGCGGCAATAGGCGTCGGCGCCGACGGCCTTGCCGAACTCCTCGTTGAGCGGGGCGCCGCCGACCAGCACGACATAGTCGTCGCGGATGCCCTTTTCCTTCAGCGTGTCGATGACGACCTTCATGTAGGGCATGGTCGTCGTCAGCAGGGCGGACATGCCCAGAATGTCGGGCTGGTGTTCCTCGATGGCGGCGAGATATTTTTCGACGGCATTGTTGATGCCGAGGTCGATGACGTCGAAGCCGGCGCCCTCCATCATCATGCCGACGAGGTTCTTGCCGATGTCGTGGATGTCGCCCTTGACCGTGCCGATGACCAGCTTGCCCTGCTTCGGCGCGCCGGTGGCGGCGAGCAGCGGACGCAGGATGTGCATCCCGGCCTTCATGGCGTTGGCCGACAAAAGCACTTCGGGAACGAACAGGATGCCGTCGCGAAAATCCTCGCCGACGATGCGCATGCCTTCGACCAGCGCCTCGGTCAGCACCTTGTAGGGCACCCAGCCGCGCTCGAGCAGGATGTTCGTGCCTTCCTCGATCTCTTCCTTGAGGCCGTCATAAAGATCGTCGTGCATCTGCTGCACGAGTTCGTCGTCGGAAAGCTCGGACAGGATGATCTCGTCGTCGGCCACCGGGCACATTCTCCTCAAAGCAGGTAGCGGACCGGCGCCATAGCCGCCGGTCCGCGTGACGTTGTCTTATGCTTGTTCCAGCCAGACCTTCTGCAGGTCCATCTGGAAGGTCTGGTGAACGCCGTAGTTCCTCACATTCGCTGCGGTATGGCTGTAGAGCTTCTGCCAGAAAGGCTGAATGATCACGCCCGAGTCCTGAAGGATCGTCTCTAGGTCCTTCATGACTTCGCGCCGCTTCTCCGGGTCGCTGATGGATAGCGCGTCCTTCAGCTTCGCGTCGAAGTTCGGATCGGAATAGGCGCTTTCGTTCCAGGCCTCTCCGGTGCGATATCCGAGCGCCAGGATCTGCACGCCGAGCGGCCGCATGTACCAGATCGTCATCGAGTAGGGATATTTTGTCCAGTCGTTCCAGAAGGTCGAACCAGGCAACACAGTCCGCTTGACCTTGATACCCGCGTCGCGAAGCTGCGCGGCGATCGCATCCCCCGTATTCTTTTGCCAGTCGTCCTCGATGGTTATGAGTTCGTGCTCGAAGTCCGCCTGCCCGGCTTCCTCCATGAGCTTCTTGGCGCCGGCCGCATCCCGGGTCTTTTTCGGCAGCGGATAGTATTCGGGGTGGATGGGGCTGACATGGTGGTTCTCGCCAACGTCGCCGCGTCCGTTGTAGCCGAGGTCGAGCACCACCTTGTTGTCGACGGCCATCTGCAGCGCGTTGCGCACACGCTTGTCGTCGTAGGGCTTGTGGGTGACGTTGGTGCGCGCCACCAGCGTCGTGGCGGTGGCCACCTCCGATTTGGTCAGGCCGATCTTGTCCAGGATGTCGATGAAATCAGCGGGAGTTTCGAAGTTGACATCGATCTCCGCGGATTCGAAGGCATTCACTGTCGCCGAGAAATCCGTGCCGTAGTCGATGAACTCAATGGAATCGAGCAGCGCCTCGCCGCCCCACCATTTGCCGTTCTCGCGCCGCTTCACCACGGCCTTCGAGCCGACATCGTAGGATACGAGTTCGAAGGCGCCGGTTCCGATCGGGTTCGTGATCGGATCGTCACCGGAATAGCTGCGATGGAGGACGAGCGCCGGATAATCGGTGAAGTTCGCGATCAGCGAGATATCTGGCGCGTTGAGCTTCAACTGGACGGTGTGATCGTCGACCTTGGTGATCGCACCTTCCTTGGCCTTGCCGGTCGCCTCGTCGATGAGCGCGCCTACGCGTGCGGCCATCGAGTTGCCCGACACGCCCTTCTCGCACCAGCGGTTGAGGTTGTGGACGATGTCGTCGGCGTTGAGTTCGTCGCCATTGGTCCAGGCGACACCCTTGCGTACATGAAGCGTGTATTCCGTAGCGTCGTCGCTGACCTCCCAGCTTTCCAGAAGGACAGGCTCGAAGGTGAACTGCCGCGTATAAGTGACCAGCGGCTCAAGCCAGCAGCGGCTGATGTTGGCGAGTTCCACCCAGTCGTAAACGCGCGGATCCTTCTGACCCTTCACGGCCATGGCGACGCGCAGCGTGCCGCCCTTGGTGCCCTCCTGCGCGAGGGCGGGAGTGGGCGCCGCGAGCCCGATCATTCCATAGGCCAGCGCCGCCGATGCACCCATCGCGCTGGCCATCGCGAGAAACTCGCGTCGATCCATGCGACCGGCGCGGGTTTCCTCGGCAAACTTCTCGATCGCCGCCGGAACGCGATCACCATTGCTCTTGAACAGTCCCATGTCTTCCTCCCTTTGATCTAGATGGTGAGCGTGTAGCGAAGCCCGTCGTAGATCGCGGCGTGGATGTTGCGCGCGGCGACGGCATCGCCGATGCGGAACATGGTGAAGGCGGCGTCGGGCCGGCGTTCCGGGAAAGGATCGTCGCCCCTGACCAACGCCTCGTAGTCCACCGCTCCAAGATTCCTGGAGTTGGGCTTCAGCGCGAAATAGAGGTCGTCGAGCGGCGCGGTTCCATGCTCGACCACCACCTGGTCGACACGGCGCTCGTCACGCCAGCCTTCCGCGAAATCGGAAGACAAGGTCGCGACCAACGCATTGCCTTCGCGGCGAACCGCTGTGACCCGCGTGTTGATCGTGATCTGCACGTTCTTCTCGTGGAACGTCTTCATGTAGGGCACATGATTCATGCCGCCCATTTCGGGTGCGAAGAAGCGCTCCGGCGAGACCAGTTCGAGCTGGGCTCCGGCGTTGGCGATTGCCTCGGCTGCGCCCATGCCCTGGTGCCCGCCATTGTCGTCGTACAACAACACGCGTTCACCCGGCCTGACGGCACCGGAGAGGATGTCCCAGCTCGATACGACGAGGTCCTGCCCCGTTTCAAGCGACGGAGCCTGCGGCAGACCGCCGGTGGCGATGACGATCACGTCGGGTCCCAGGGGCAAGACATCACCTTCCTCTGCCCACACATCGTAGCGCATGTCGACCCCGAGCCGTTCCAGTTCGGATACGCGCCAGTCGACGATGCCGATCAGTTCCTTCCGGCGCGGATTCTGGACTGCAAGGCGGATCTGTCCGCCGGCGTGGCCAGAGGCTTCCAGCACGGTGACCGAATGACCGCGCTCGGCCGTCACGCGTGCGGCCTCGAGCCCGGCTGGGCCGGCGCCGACGACCACCACCTTCTTGAGAGGCCCGTCGGTCCGCGTGATGACATGAGGCATGGAAGCCTCGCGCCCGGTCGCCGCGTTGTGGATGCAAAGGGCCTCGCCGCCCTCGTATATGCGGTCCAGGCAGTAGGTCGCGCCGACGCAGGGGCGTATGCGGTGCTCCTCGCCGGCCATGACCTTGCGCACGATATGCGGGTCGGCGATGTGCGGGCGCGTCATGCCGACCATGTCGAGCTTGCCTTCCGCGATGGCGTGGCGCGCCGTGGCGACGTCGGCGATGCGCGCCGCGTGGAACACCGGAAACTTCGTCGCTTGCCGTACCTCGCCGGCGAAATCCAGCGACGGGGACGACCGCATCCCGGTGATCGGGATGACCTTGGTCAGCGAGGCGTCCGTCTCGATCGTGCCGCGTATGATGTTGAGGAAGTCGAATTTGCCCGACGACGCCAGCCGGCGGGCGATCTCGATGCCATCGGCTTTGGTCAGGCCTTTGTCCAGAACCTCGTCGGCCACCATACGGATGCCGACGATGAAGTCCGGCCCCACCGCCGCGCGCACCGCATCTATGACACGGAAGGTGAAGCGCAGCCTGTTGTCGAGGGAGCCGTTGTATTCGTCGTCACGGTGATTGGTCAGCGGCGACCAGAACCCGTCCATCAGATGGCCGTAGGATTCGAACTCGATGCCGTCCAGACCGGCCGCCTGCATACGCTGGGCGGCGGTGGCGTAGTCGGCAACGATGCGATCGATGTCCCACTCCTCCATGGCCTTCGGAAAGGCGCGGTGGGCTGGCTCGCGCACCGGCGACGGCGCCAGCACCGGCAGCCAGTCGGCCTTGTTCCAGCCCGTCCGCCGACCCAGATGGGTTATCTGGATCATCACCTTGCAATCATGCTCGTGGCAGGCGTCGGCCAGTTCGCTCAGCCACGGCACGATCTCGTCGCGGTAAGCATGCAGGTTGCCGAAGGCGGCGGGGCTGTCGCGGGACACGATGGCCGAGCCAGCCGTCATGGTCAGCGCCATGCCGCCTTTCGCCTTTTCGGCATGATAGAGCCGATAGCGCTCCTTCGGCATGCCGTCCTCGGAATAGGCCGGTTCATGGCTCGTCGACATGATCCGGTTCTTCAGCCGCAGATGTTTGAGCTGGTAGGGCTGGAGGATGGGGTCCCTCGTGAGCGGAGCGTTCATCGCTGCACCGTGGGAGCCGTTCTGGACATGTCGGATGCGCTGACCATTGGGTGAACTGCCGGTCAGTTGACTGTATCCGGCAGGCGTTGCTCGCGTCGCGCCATGAAATCGCGCAGCCCTTCCGCGACACCCTCGTCGAGCTTAGGCTCCTCGTAGTCCTTCAACATGTTGCGCGCCTTCTCGCGGCCGCGTGTGTCGTGGTCCTTGGCGCCTTCCGCCGACCACTGTTCGAATGAATTGAAATCCATCAGCGTCGGCATGAAAAAGGCCTTCTCGAAATGATCGAGGGTGTGCTGCGTGCCGAGGAAGTGGCCTTGCGGGCCGACTTCGCGGATGGCCGCCATCGCGTCCTTGAAATCGTCGAAGGAAAGGCCGCCGGCATATTTGTACCAGCCGACGAGCTGTTCGCAGTCGGTGGCGAACTTGGAGTAGCCGCAGGTGAGCCCGGCTTCGAGCCAACCGGCCGAATGCCAGATGTAGTTGGCGCCCGCAAGGATCGCGGCATGCATCAGCATGTTCGCCTCATAGCCGGCCTGCGCATCGTTGAGCTTCGACCCGACATGGAAGCCGGAGGTGCGCCACGGCAGCCGGTACTTCCGCGCCAGCGCGCCCATCAGGTACATCATCTGGGCCGCCTCCGGCGTGCCACCCATGGGGGCGCCCGTCTTCATGTCGACCGTGACCATGAACTGGCCGTAGATCTGGGGAGAGCCTGGGCGGATAAGCTGGGTAAAGGCCAGTCCTGCGAGCGCCTCGGCGTTGACCTGCGCGACGGCGCCGACAGCGGAGGCGGAGGTGGAAGCGCCGCACAGCGCGAAGGGCGCCAGGATCAGGGGCTGGTTGTGCCGCGCATAGACCTTCATCGCGTCCAGCATGGTGGCGTCCCACACCAGCGGTGAGTTGCAGTTGGTGATGGAAACCAGGACGGGATTGTCTCTGACATAGTCGGCACCGAAGACGATGCCGGCCATCTCCATCGTATCTTCTGCCCGATCCTTCGACGTGACGATGCCCATGAACGGCTTGTCGGAGTGCTTCAGCGCGGAATGGATGATGTGCAGATGCCGCTTGGGCACCGCGATCTCCATCGGCTCGCAGATGATCGAGCTCGAGGAATGCAGGGCCGGCGCCATATAGGCGAGCTTGTGGAAATTCTGGAGATCCTCGAGCGTGCCATAGCGGCGGTTGTTGTCGAGGTCGCGGACGTAAGGCGCGCCATACATCGGGACGAAGATGGAGTTCTTGCCGCCAACCTTCACCGAACGCTGCGGGTTGCGCGCATTGAGGGTGAACTCGGAAGGGATCTTTGAAACGAGATCCATGAGCAGATGACGGTCCAGGCGCACCCGCGTGTCGGTGACATCCGCGCCGGCCTTCCTCCACAATGCGATGGCTTCGTCGTCGCGAAACTCGCAGCCGACCTCCTCGAGGATGGCCAACGATTCCTGGTGGATCAGCTCGACGGCCTCGTCCGGCACGATCTCATAGACGGGAATGTTGCGGACCAGCGCCGGGAACGACGCGACGGGCGCGCTTCGCATCGCTCTGCGGCCGACGCGACCGCCGCCGCGACGGTGAGAAGGTTCCTCGGATATCTGTACGGCGTTCGTTGAATTCATTCCTGGGCACTCCCTTGCCGCTAGGAGAACCGCTCACGCTCACGGATTCAAGCGAATAAGCGGCCCACTTCGCTTGAATTCAGCTCAACGATCAAGGGACAGGAGCCAGTCCCTCAGGATGGTTGCCTGGCGACTGAGCGGCCGGCGAGCGCTCCAGGTCACGAAGTATGAGTGCGGGGCGGGTATCGCCACGCCGGCGATCTGCACCAGGTCGCCGGCCTCGATCAAGGGCGTCACGAGGCTTGCCCACCCCAACACCACCCCTTGGCCTGTACGGGCAGCCTGCAGAGCAATGACGTGGCTGTTGAAGCGTCGCACATTCAGACGCAGGTTTGGCGAGCCCAGCTCCCGGAAAAAATCCGCCCAGGTGGTCCAATCCCACTCTATTCCCTCGACGGAAAGCAGTTGGAGCTTCGAGATATCCTCGACCGTTGCCACCGGATTCAGGCGCGCGAACTCGGGGCTCGCCACGGGAAATATGCGGTCGTCGTAAAGTTTCGCCGACAACTCGTCCGGCCAGTCCCCACTGCCATAACGTAGTCTGAGATCGATGTCGGGACGGTTGAGGCCGTGTGGCTGATCGGAGATCACGTGATCGACAACGATGTCCTGGTGGCTGCTCCAGAAAGCGTTCATCCGGGGCATGAGCCAGAGATGAGCCATGGCCATCGTGCAGCCGATGGTGACGTTCGGCTGGCCGCCGGCGGCCTTCACTTGCAGGAAAGTGGACGAGATTCGCTCGAATCCTTCGCGCAGCGCCGCGGCCATCGTCTCGCCCTCGCGTGTCATTTCGAGCGCCCGGTGCCGGCGCACGAACAGCGGGCTGCCGAGTTCCTCTTCCAGAATTCGAACTTGCTTCGAAATGGCGCCGGGCGTGACATTCAGTTCCTCGGCTGCCTTGGTCAGGCTCAGATATCGTGCCGCCGCCTCGAACGCTGCGAGGGCGCTCAACGAAGGAAGGCTGTAATATCTGCGCACCATCCCGCTGCCATCATCCCATTTGCCGGTTGATCCTGCGCGCCGACTCGTCTTGCGGCGTCGGTTGTCCAGGGCTCAATCGCCGACGAATTTCGTTCACGTTGACTATTAGCCCCAGTTGCCTGTCGATGTGCAATCGCCGTCTGCATGACGATGGATGCGCCGCAAGCGCCACGACACGCTCGGCTTTGAGCGTCTGAGGGAGGGGCAGTGTCCGAAATGGTCTTCAAACGACTTTTCACCCCGGCCGCGTTGCGGGGCAAGACGCTCCGCAACAGGATCGTGTTCGGCGCACATACCGCCAACATGGCGGTCGACGGCCTGCCGACCGAGCGGCACGTCGGCTACTACGCGGAGCGTGCGATCGGCGGCGCCGGCATGATCGTGGTCGAGCCCATGCCGGTTCACCCGGCGGCGGTGCTGACCCGGGGCAACTTTCGTCCCGCCGACGACCGTGTCGTGCCCCATTTTCGCAAGGTGACGGAGGCGATCCGCGGCAACGGCGCGGTGGCGATCCAGCAGCTCTACCATGTTGGCCAGCACGCGGACGCCGACAATTCGTTCCATGCCGGGTGGTCGCCGTCCGGCCTGCCGAGCTATCACGATTCCGATGGCTCGCACCGGATGACCGAAGCGGAGATCGAGGAGACGATCGACGGGTTCGTGCAGGCGGCGCGCCGCTGTCATGAGGCCGGCTTCGACGGGGTCGAGGTGTGGGCGGCCTACCACTCCATGCTCGACCAGTTCTGGACACCTTGGTCCAACAGGCGAGACGACCGTTGGGGCGGAAGCCTTGAAAACAGGACCCGCATGAGCCGCGAGGTCATGACCCGCATCCGCAAGGCCTGCGGCGATGATTTCATCATCGGCCTTGCGATAAATGACGAACCGGAGGTGGAAGTCGCGCTCAAGCGCGAAGCGCTGGCCGAGATCGTCGACCTGCACGACCGCGATGCAATGATGGACTACGTCACCTGCGGATCGGGCAGCTATTTCGATTTCTACAGGATCATGCCGACTTTTCTTTATCCCGAGAAGCTCGGCGCCGATCTCGCAGCCGTCCTCAAGTCGACGGTGCGCCACGCGCTGGTGACCGCGGAGAGCCACATCCGCACCCCTGAGAATGCCGAAACAGTGCTGAGCGAGGGACGCGCCGACCTCGTCTCCATCGTGCGCGGCCAGATCGCCGATCCGCATCTCGCCGCCAAGTCCGCGGAGGGCAGGCCGCAGGACATCCGGGGTTGCCTGTCGTGCAACCAGATGTGCTGGGGCCGCCGTTCGCGTGACTACTGGATCAGTTGCGTGATCAACCCTTCCGCCGGGCGGGAGTGGGAATGGGGTGGCGATCGCTTCACGCCGTCGGCGCGCCCGAAGAGCGTTCTCGTCGTCGGAGGCGGACCGGCGGGGCTGGAGGCGGCCCGCGTGGCGGCTGAGCGTGGCCATCGCGTGACCCTGGCTGAAGCTTCGGATCGGCTGGGCGGACAGTTCCGCCTGGCGGGCATGCAGCCGCGCCGCGCCCAGATACTCGATCTGATCGACTGGTACGAACGCCAGCTCAACCAGTTGCAGGTCGAGGTCCGCTTCGGGCAGTACATGGAGGCGGAGGATGTCGAGCGGGAAAGCCCCGATCGCGTCGTGATCGCCACCGGCGCGCTTCCTTCTGACGGCGCCTTCCAGCGCGCCCTCCCGCAGTTCGACGACATTCCGGGCGGCGGGAAGGCTTTGTCGGCCGAGGCCGTCATGGCCCGCGAGGCACGGCCGGGGAAAAGTGTGATCGTGCTGGACGATGGCGGCAACTGGAAAGGCTGCGGCACCGCCTGGAAATTGGCGGAAGACGGCCATGACGTGACGATCGTTACGCCCGATGCGATGGTGGGCAAGGAATTGCAGCGGATGGCGGTCGACCTGCCCCTGCGCCGCGCCCTTGCCGCGCTCGGCGTCCGCTTCGTAACCGAAAGCGCGATCGTGCACTGGGACGGCAAGACCGCCCGGATCGCTTCGTTGCTGAGCGGGCGGGAGCAGGAACTCGACGCCGACGCGCTCGTCTATGCGGCGACCAGTGTCGCCGACGACACGTTGTCCATGCGGCTGACCGAACGCGGTATCGCCTTCACCGCCATCGGCGACTGCACGGCCTCGCGCCAGGCAGCCTTTGCCTTCCACGATGGACGCAAGGCAGCACTCGGATTGTGAGACGCCTGCACGGCCAGGCTAATCGGGGGAGAAGGTGGAATGGGCAGCGCAATTCGCGTCGGAGTGGTGGGCGGCGGCGGATGGCTAGGCAGTGCCATCGTGGAAGCGATGCTGAACGCCGGCATCGTCGAGGAGCGCAATCTTTCGCTGTCCTACAGGCGCAAGAAGCCGGAGCGGTTTCCTGGAGCATTCTGGACCCCGGACAGCCAGGCGCTTGCCGATCGTTGCGACGTGATCATCCTCTCGGTCCGTCCGCAAGACTGGCCGGTGCTGAACCTGGATGCCGCCGGAAAGCTGACGATCTCGGTGATGGCGGGCATTCCGCTCGCCGCGATCTGCGACCGCCATGGCACGCGGCGTGCGGTGCGAACGATACCGAATGCCGCGGCGGAAGTGGGCCTGTCCTATACCCCATGGATCGCGACCGCAGAAACGACCGAAGACGATCGGTCGATCGTTCGCGCCGTCTTCGAGGCATGCGGAGCGCAGGACGAAGTGGCCAGCGAGCGGGACCTGGACTACCTGACCGGACTTGCCGGCTCCGGACCCGCGTTCCCGGCGTTGCTGGCGTCGGCCATGGTCGACCATGCCGTCTCATTCGGCTTGTCACGCACAATTGCCGAAAAGGCTGCGCTGACGGTCCTTACAGGCGCCGGCAGGCTCCTTGAACCCCGCCGGCAAACGCCGGATCAGGTCGTCGACGTCTTTCTCGAGTATCGCGGCACGACCGCGGCGGCCATCGAGGCAATGCGCGACCGGGGTTTCGACAGCGCCGTCGCCTGGGGACTTCAGCGAGCCTTTGAGAGGTCGCAGGCATTGGGCCTGTCTTCATCGGAGGTCGGCGAAACGGGCGAGACCGGTCGTCGCAGTTCCTGAGGAGCGTCATGCGGATCGAACACATCAACATCTATGGCGTAGTGCTTCCGGTCGTGGGCGGTCCGTATCGCATGGCCAGCGCGACGGTGAATGGTCTGGACAGCACGCTCGTGGAGATCGTTGCCGACAACGGACTCTCCGGATGGGGCGAAACGTGCCCGATCGGACCGGTCTATCAGCCGCACCACGCGCTGGGCGCACGGGCAGCGCTCGAAGAGATTTGCCCCGGCTTGGTCGGCGCCGACGCGACCTCGACCCGCACCGTCGCGATTCGCATGGATTCGCGGCTGACAGGACACGGATACGCAAAGGCCGCCGTCGACATCGCCCTCATGGATCTCCTGGGCAGGCATCTCGGCGTATCGGTGGGGACGCTGTTGGGTGGCGCGGTCACCGACCGGGTGCCGAGCTACTATTCCACCATCGTCGGCCAGCCTGACGACACCGCCCGGATCGCGCGCGAGAAGGTCGAGAAGGGCTATCCGCGGCTGCAGATCAAGGTCGGCGGGAAAAACCTGGAGCAGGACGCCGAGACGGTCCACAAGGTTTGGGAGGCGGTTGGTCACCGCGTTCGATTCGCCGTCGACGGCAACCGCGGCATGACGGCGGCCTACGCGCTACAGTTCGACCTTCTCTGCGAGGGCATCCCCTTCGTGCTTGAGCAGCCCTGCAATACGATGGAGGAAAACCAGGGCTTGAAGGGGCGCATCCGGCGTCCTCTGTATCTCGATGAGAGTACGGAAGATCTCAATGCGGTCCTGCGCGCAATCGCCACCGGCATGGCGGACGGGTTCGGTTTCAAGGTGACCCGGCTCGGCGGACTGACGAAGGCTGCCGTCGCGCGCGACCTTTGCGCCATCCGATCGTTGCCGCATAGCTGTGACGACGCGTGGGGTGGAGACGTCATTGCGGCGGCCTGCGTGCATCTCGGCTCGACCGTGGAGCCGCGTCGGTTCGAAGGCGCCTGGATAGCGCAGGAATACATCGAAGGCCACTACGACCGTGAGAATCCGGTCCTCATAGAGGGTGGTCACATCAAGGTGCCCAAAGGCCCTGGGCTGGGTGTGCGGCCTGACAAGGCAAGCTTGGGAAATCCGATCGCGACCTACGGGCGATGAGCCGCCACGGAACCCATGCACGATGCGCCTCAACGGTATCGGCATAGCGAATTGCATTTTTGGAATTGGCATTCGCCGGCCGGCATTGGCATCAATCGGGAAGGTCGGCGATACGCTGACAACCGAGGATGTCCAAATTGGCGCAAGTCTATTGCAATCGACGTTACATGCCCGAAGGCGAGGCGCGCATCGGCCTGTTCGATCGCGGGTTCCTCTTCGCGGACGCCGTGTACGAGGTGACCGCCGTGATCGGCGGCAGAATGATAGACAATGACTTCCACCTCGGCCGCCTGCAGCGATCGCTTGCCGAGATTGGCATTCCCATGCCCATGTCGCTTGCCGAGATTGAAGCCGTCCAACTGGAACTCGTCTCGCGCAACGGGCTGGACGAAGGGACGGTCTATCTCCAGGTTTCGCGCGGCGAAGCCGAACGCGACTTCCTGTTTCCGGATGATATCGAGCCCACCTTCATCGCCTTCACAAGCGCCCGCAAGCTGACGGGGACCAAGGCCCAGGCCGAAGGCATCGCCGTCGATCTCGCCCCCGATCCGCGTTGGGCGCGGCGGGACATAAAAACCGTCATGCTGCTGGGGCAGGTCCTGGCAAAGCGTGCCGCAAGCCAGGGCGGCTTCAACGACGTCTGGTTTGTCGAAGACGGGTTGGTGACCGAAGGCGCTTCCGCGACGGCGTTTATTGTGACAGGCGACGGCCGCGTCGTGACACGCGCCAATTCCCGGACCATCCTGCCCGGCTGCACGCGACGGGCGCTGGAGCGTCTATGCGACAGCACGGGTATCGTCTTGGAAGAGCGGGCGTTCTCGCCCGAGGAAGCATTTTCGGCGGCGGAAGCGTTCCACACCTCTGCCTCCAGCCTGGTTACACCCGTCGTCCAGATCGCCGGCCACCGGATCGGAAACGGCCAGCCTGGCCCGTTGACATGCCGCCTGCAGGAAATCTACCTGCGGGCAGCTTTTGGAGAGCCGAACCGGAGTGCCGCGGAATGAGCCGCACTTGCCCGACAAGCGGGATGTGAGAATGGGAGCCGCGCGGGATCTCGGTCTTGGCGTGGGCCGGCTGGCGCCTGGCCTGAACAACGCGATCACCGATGTGCCGGGGGTTCTGGTCGGCCACAAGACGATCGTCGCAGACGGGCTGGCCACCGGCGTCACGGCTGTCCTGCCTCATGGCGGCGATCTGTTCAGATCGAAGGTCAGGGCAGCGGTCGAGGTCATCAACGGTTTCGGCAAGTCTGCCGGGCTCATGCAACTGGCCGAGTTGGGCACGATCGAGACGCCGATCCTCCTGACGAATACGTTCTCGGTCGCGCCCTGCGTCGAAGCGCTGATCAGGCGCGCCATTGCCGCCAATCCGCAGATCGGGCGCGAAACCGGCACGGTCAACCCTGTCGTGTGCGAATGCAACGACGGTGGCATCAACGATATTCAGGCAATGGCGGTCAGCCGGCAGGACGCCGAGATTGCGCTGGACGCCGCGAGCGCCGGCCCGGTCGAACAGGGCAGCATCGGCGCTGGCGCCGGAATGACGTCGTTTGGGTTCAAGGCCGGCATTGGCAGCGCGTCCCGGACCGTCAAGATCGGGAGCCGCGTCTTCACGCTAGGCGCCCTGGTCTTGTCCAACTTTGGCAGGGCAGGGGATCTGATCCTCCCGGATGGGCGCAGAGCCGATCCCAAAGGGCTCAAGTCGCCTGAAAGCGGGTCGATCATCGTCATTCTCGGCACGGACATCCCGCTCGACGACAGGCAACTGAACCGGGTTGCACGCCGCGGCGGTGCCGGCATCGCACGCCTGGGCTCGTTCTGGGGACATGGCAGCGGCGACATCGCCATCGCCTTCACGACCGCCGATCCCTTGCCGCACGTCCAGTCTTCGCCATTCAACTCGATTGAACGTCTCGATGACAGGTACATCGACCTGGTTTTCGAAGCGGCTGTGGAAGCCACGGCCGAGGCCGTGCTGAACGCGCTGTGCGCCGCGAAAAGTACGGTCGGGCGAAATGGCCGCAGGTTTCCGGCGTTGGGCGACTGGTTGGGGGAGCGCGGATGAGGGTTTTCATCTCGGCCGATATCGAAGGCACGGCAGGCATCCTGTCCTGGGACGAAACGGAAAGAACGCACGCGGACTACGCGGAATTTCGTGCGCTGATGACCGCGGAGGTGCTGGCCGCCTGCGAGGGCGCGCGGGCTGCCGGCGCGACCGAGATCGTCATCAAGGATGCACATGACAGTGGGCGCAACCTTATTCTCGAGCGGTTGCCTGCTTATGCGCGCATCGTGAGGGGCTGGTCTGGGCATCCGGACGCGATGATGTTCGGGGTCGACGAAAGCTTCGATGCCGCGCTCTATACGGGCTATCATTCCAAGGCAGGAACCGAAGACAACCCGCTCGCCCACACGTCGACATTGCGCATTTCGCGGCTGACCCTGAATGGAGAAACAGCCTCGGAGTTCACTTTGAATGCACTATGCGCGGCGCGTTACGGCGTGCCTTCGCTCTTTCTTTCCGGCGACGAAGGCATTTGCGCGGACGCCAAAGCCCTCGTTCCGGGGATCGCCACGGTCGGGACCCTCAAGGGCGTCGGCGCGGCTACGATCTCGCTAACGCCGGCGGCGGCGCGTGCCGCCATATGCGAGGGCGTCGAAAGGGCGCTGCGCGACAAGGCGCGGCAAGCCGTGCCCCGGATCCCTGAAAACATCGAGATCGTCATCGAATTCAGCAATCCCGCCGATGCCTACCGTGCCTCCTGGTATCCCGGCGTGCGCCGGCACGGGCCGCGCGCCGTCGCGTTTCGATCGGACGATTTTTTCGAGGTGCTGCGCGCCTTTCGCTTCATGAAAAGCTGAAGCCGTTCGCTGCCAACGCCCTGGACGCCTGCCAGAGCGCTTCCACCATGGTGCTGCGCGTCTTCTCCGAGCTGCGATACAACCGGATCTCAAGGTCGAGCGTCCAGGTGCGGTCATTCGAGCAGGCCACAAGACTGCCATTGGAGATGTCTGACGCGACCAGGCTTTCCGGTAGCCAGCAAATGCCGGCGCCCGTCAGTGCCAGTTCCTTGAGGCCCGCACTGATCGTGCTTTCATGCACCGTCTGGCGCCGGAACGGCGAGTGCTTCGAGAAGAGGCTGCCGAGCGCGACGCCGAAGAATGAGCTGTGACCATAGCCCAGATAGGGCAGGGCGAGTTTCGCCGTGTTTGGATGGTCCAGAATTCCTGCCGCAGGGGCAACCGACTTGTCGAGGCGCAGTTGCGGCGCGGCGACGGGGATGAGGCGGTCCGATCCGATCGCCAGATAGGCAAACTTGTCGCGGTCGAGGTGGAACGGCACTTCGCGGTGCGCATAGGTCAGGAAGAAGTCGGCTTCGCCGTCGGTCAGTGCAGCCAAGTTCGCCTCGATGCCGCCTCTGTCGGCTATGAAGGATGTGCCGAACTTGTGGGTGTTCCGCTGCAACTCCCGCAGCCAGACCGGAAAGAATGTGATGGTCAATGTGTGAAGGGCCGCAAACCGTACGAGCCCCTGCTCCGCGGGCGGGCGCAGCGATTCGCGCACCGAATAGAACATCCTGATCGCGTCTTGCGCCATCGGCAGAAAGTTGCGCCCGGCCGGCGTCAGTTCGGCCGGCATGGTGGCGCGGCTGATGAGCGGCGCTCCGATCCATGTCTCGAGCTGCTTGATGCGCCGGCTGAAGGCGGGCTGGGTAACATTGCGGATTTCGGCCGCCCGCGAAAAGCTCGACGTTTCCGCAAGCGTCACAAAATCTTCGAGCCATTTGATCTCCACCCGGCCCCCTCCATAGCGTCCCGACCTTCGAGCAGGCCACATCCGGCAAAATATCTCATTCTAATTGCAATGTTATGCAAATTTTGCATGAGTGCTTGCGAAAACCGAATTGGCCATGCGGCCACGGACACCGCAACGTAGGCAAAACGAACAAGCCGGCAGCCGAAGCCGGCGTTCGGAGGGCGAACAATCTCGAATTCCTGCGTCGATCTGTCGGAGGCTCCACTCGTCGCAGACGCAAGGCAATTTGCTGTGCAGCCTATCGACGAGGGCAGGGTGGCATTTCTCGCCAACCATTGCTGGTGACGTTCGGTCGCCGGGAGGAAGAAAAGGGTAATATGAACTCCATGAACCAGGCCGATCTTGTTCTGCACGGCGGCAAAATCTGGACCGGCTATGGAAATCCGGTCGCGGAGGCGATCGCGGTCGGGGGCAACACGGTGTTGGCCAGCGGCTCGAACACCGCCATCAAGACGCTGATCGGGCCCGGAACCAAGGTTGTCGATCTGGCCGGGCGTTTCGCGATGCCAGGTCTGAACGATGCGCATCTGCATCTGATCTCGACAGGACTGCTGCGCGGCAAGGTCGATGCGACGCCGGATGCCGCGCCGACCCGCGGCGCGTTGATGGCCGCGTTGCAGGCGCGTGCCGCCGAAACGCCGAAAGGCGGCTGGGTAACGGCGCGCGGATTTGACCAGACCCGTTATGCCGATGGATTGATGCCCACCGTGCAGGAACTGGATGCCGCTCTGCCGGATCATCCGGTTTCGGTCACGCGCGCCTGCGGCCACATCACGGTTGCGAACTCGCGGGCGCTGGCGCTGGCGGGGATCCACGTCGACACGCCCGATCCGGACGGTGGTGTGATCGGGCGGGAGAACGGCCAGCTCACCGGAATGCTGGCGGAGAACGCGCAGAACCTCGTCTACGATGTCCAGCCGACACCGTCTCTTGCCGAGATCGTCGACGCCATCGAAGCGGGCGGCCAGCACCTGCTGCAGTTCGGCATCACCTCCTGCATGGATGCCGCAGTCGGCCAGATCGACGGAATGACCGAGATCGATGCTTACCGGCAGGCCGAGAAAAGCGGCCGGCTGCCGGTCCGGGTCTGGGCGACGCTACTGGGCGATCCCGGTTCGTCCATCGTTGAGCCCTGTCATGCCATGGGCCTCATCACGGGCATTGGCAGCGACATGTTCCGCATCGGCGGCGTGAAAGTGTTCACCGACGGCTCGGCGGGTGGCCGCACGGCGTGGATGCGCCGGCCCTATGTCGGCCAACCAGACAATTTCGGTGTCCGGATGCTGCCCGATGCCCAGTTGTTCGAACTGGTCGACCGCTATACCGCGATGGGCTACACCATGGTCTGCCATGGCATCGGCGATGCCGCCATCGACCAGCTCGTGCGCGCCTATGAGCGCGTGCGCGCCGCCAACCCGGACCACGAACGCCGCCACCGGATCGAGCATTGCGGCTATGTCGACGATGCCCTCAACCGGCGGATGCTCAAGGCGGGTATCCTGCCCGCGCCGCAGCAGGCGTTCATCTACGATTTCGGCGACGCCTATGTCTCGGTTCTGGGGCCCGAGCGCGGACTCTCCTCCTATCCGATCGCGACCTGGGACCGTCTGGGCATGAAGCCGTCCACCGGCAGCGACTCGCCCGTCTGCTCGCCCAATCCCTTCCCGGATCTTTACGCCATGCTTACGCGCAAGACGCACAAGGGCACGGTGATGGACGCTTCCGAGATCCTTGGGCCAGAAGAGGCTTTGCGGGCCTATACCGAGCATGGAGCCTATTCCCAGGGCGCGGAACGGGTGAAGGGCAGGCTGGAGCCCGGGATGCTGGCGGATATCGCCGTGTTCTCGAGCGATCTCCTGACAGCCGAGCCCGAGAAGATCCTGCGTGAAACGCATTGCGAGATGACGATTCTGGATGGGCGCATCGTCCATGACAGAGGGTGAGGCGGAACGCTCGGACGCGCCGGGTGCCGACGGGAAATGAGCAAAAGACCCTACAGGGAGGAAATGGAATGTTGACCAGACTTGGCCTTATATCAGCCCTTGCGCTTGGGACGGCGACCGCCGCGCTGGCGCAGGACGCCACTCCGAAGGATGGCGGGCGATTTGTGTTCACCGCGCCCTACGGCAACTCCATCACGTCGCTCGACATCACGGCGACGCCTCATACTCAGGACGAGATCGTCGCGAAGGCGATCAACCGCTCGCTCTACAAATGGAACCCGGAAAGCGGCAAACCCGAGCTCGATCTCGCGGAATCGGTCGAGACGACGGACGACGGCAAGACCTATACCTACAAGCTCAGGGAAGCGACCTTCCACAACGGCGACAAGTTCGACGCCGATGACGTGATCTGGTCCTACAACCGCCTGGCCGATCCCAAGAAGGCCTTGCCGGGCGCCGAGCAGATGCTGCAGATCGCCGGCGTCGCCGAGTTCCAGGCGGGCAAGGCTGACCACATTTCGGGGCTGAAGAAGATCGACGACAGGACCATCGAGATCACCTTCATCAACCTGGCCGAACCGGGCTGGAACCTGATGTCGAACTATGCGCCGATCTATTCCAAGGACTATCCGGAAGATCAGCTCGCCTCCAAGCCGAACGGCCTCGGCCCGTTCAAGCTGGCGAACTATGTCCCGGGCTCGAAAGTCGAGCTGGTGAAGTTCGACGGCTATTTCGAGAAGGGCAAGCCGCATCTCGACAAGCTCGACATCATGCTGATGGGCGAAGCCTCGGCCCGCGACGTCGCCTTCCGCAACGGCGAGATCGACGTCAACGTTCTCGGACCCGTTCAATATGAAGCCTATGGCCAGGATCCGGCCCTCAAGGATCACATCTCCGAGGTGGCCGAAGTCTATACCCGCAATGTCGGCTTCAACACGAAGATCGAGGCGTTCAAGGACAAGCGCGTCCGCCAGGCGATCAACTACGCGATCAACAAGGACCTGATCGTCGAGAAGCTGCTGAAGAACAAGGCCTATTCCGCGGTCTCCTGGCTGCCGGTTTCGTCGCCGGCCTTCGACAAGGATGCCAAGCCCTATGCCTATGATCCGGAAAAGGCCAAGGAGCTGCTGAAGGCGGCGGGGTTCGAGACCAGCCTGAAGTTCTCGGTCACCGCGACCCCGAACGAAAGCTGGGGCGTGCCGATCGTCGAGGCGATCATCCCGATGCTGGCCAAGGTGGGCGTCGAGGTGACGACCGACCCGGTGGAAGGCTCGGTGCTGTCGGACAAGATCCTTTCCGACAATTTCGACGCCTATATCTGGTCGAACTCGTCCGGGCCGGATCCGCTGAAATATCTGAACTGCTTCCATTCGAAGACCTCTCAGACCGCCTGCAACTACGTCAAATTCTCCAATGCCGATTTCGACAAGCTGATCGAGCAGGCGGGCAACGAAACCGATCCGGCCAAGCAGAACGATCTCCTGAGGCAGGCCAACAACCTGTTGCAGGAGGAAGCGCCGGTCTGGTTCTTCAACTACAACAAGGCGGTGATGGCCTATCAGCCGTGGGTCCATGGGCTGAAGCCGAACGCCATGGAACTGGCGATCCAGGACTACGAGGACATCTGGATCGACGACAGCGCCCCCGCGTCGCGCAAGTAGCGGGGTAGCATGACTGGCGGGCGGGACCGGCAGGCACGGTCCCGCCCGCCGCATGGCGCCCGCCCAACGAGAGGCAGAACCCGCGGATGTTGCGCTTCATCTTTCGCCGCACGCTGCAGATGATCCCGACCCTGCTGGCGGTCGTCCTGATCATCTTCGTGATCTTCAGCGTCGTCCCCGGCAGCTTCATATCGAGCCTGATGGCGGAGGGGCGCAACGCCACGAACGCGGATGTGATGGCGCATTTGAACGAACAGTTCGGGCTGGACAAGCCCCTGCCGGTCCGCCTGTGGGACTATCTGTGGGGGCTGGCGCATTTCGACCTTGGAATTTCCTACCGGACCCGCGAGCCGGTGTGGAATGTGATCGAGCCGCGGCTCTGGCCGTCGATCAAGCTCGCGCTGGCAGCGATGGGTTTTGCCGGCGTGGTCGGCATTCCCCTCGGATTTCTCGCGGCGCTCAAGCCGGGCAGCGTGTTCGATACCGGCACGATGATGCTGGCGGTCTCCGGCCTGTCGGTTCCCGAGTTCTGGCTTGGCCTGCTCCTGATGTATGTGTTCGCGCTGCAGCTCGGCTTGTTGCCTAGCTTCGGCTACCAGGCCGACAGCATCCGGCACATCATCTTGCCGGCCATCGCGCTTGGCGTCTCGCCGATGGCGCTGCTGGCGCGAACCACCCGCGCCGGCGTCCTGGATGTGATGAACGCCGATTTCGTGCGTACGGCGCGCGCCAAGGGCCTGTCCGAACCGCGTCTGGTTCGCGCTCATGTCACCCGCAACGTGCTGGTGCTGATCCTGACCACGCTTGGTCTTCAGATCGGCTCGCTCATGGGGCAGGCGATCGTGATCGAGAAGCTGTTTTCCTGGCCGGGGATCGGATCGCTGCTGGTCGACAGCGTATCGGCGCGCGACATTCCCGTGGTGCAGGGCGCGGTCATCGTCATCGTGTTGTGGTTCCTTGTCATCAACATGCTGGTTGATGTCGCCTATGCCGCGATCGACCCGCGCATCAAGGTGGCTTGATCCATGCGGCTGCGCTTCAACTTCGTCCTCGGACTGGCGCTGGCGCTGCTCGTGGTCGTCGCGGCGATCAGTGCCGGCTGGATTGCGCCCTACGATCCGGTCATCGACGCGGACCTGATGAACTCGGAAATGCCGCCAAGCTGGGAGCATTGGCTGGGCACCGACGGACAGGGCCGCGACGTGCTTTCCCGCATCCTCTACGGCGCGCGGGTGTCGCTCACCGTCGGCCTGGTTTCACAGTTGATCAACTCGTGCATCGGCACGGCGCTCGGCGTTTCGGCCGGCTATTTCGGCGGTTGGTGGGACGATCTCGTGAACGGGCTGACGAACGTCATGCTGGCGATCCCGTCGCTGGTTTTCGCGCTCGCCATCATGGCTGTGCTGGGGCCGGGGCTGCCAAGCCTGCTGATTGCGCTGGGCCTGACCAACTGGTCGTGGACATGCCGCATCGCCCGCAGTTCCACCCTCTCGCTCAAGAACCAGGGTTTTGTGCAGGCCGCCAGGTCGGCCGGCTTCAGCGACACCAACATCATGCGCACGCAGATCCTGCCGAACATCCTCGGGCCGGTGCTGGTGATCGCGACGCTCGGCATCGGCGGCGCGGTGCTGGCGGAGGCGGCGCTGTCCTTCCTCGGCGTCGGCATCCGCCCGCCGCAGCCAAGCTGGGGCAACATGCTGACGGACGCGCGCGAACTGATCCGTACCGCCCCCTGGGCGTCGGTGTTCCCCGGCCTCGCGATCTTCATCACGGTCCTCGGCTTCAATCTGCTCGGCGACGGGCTGCGCGACATGCTCGACCCCCATATGAGGACGCGGAAGGCATGAACGGCATCCTTCCCGATCCGGTCCTGTCGGTGCGCAACCTGCGCATCGGTGTCGGCAGGCGCAACGAAATCCTGCACGACGTGTCTTTCGACATCCTGCCCGGCGAGACCTACGGGCTTGTCGGGGAATCCGGCTCGGGAAAAAGCATCACCGGCCTGTCGGTGATGGGGCTGCTGAAGCGCCCGCTGGAAGTGATCGGCGGCTCGGTCCTGTTCAGGGGACAGGACGTCCTCAAGCTTGGCAGCCGCGCGCGCCGCCGCCTGCGCGGCGACCGCATGGCGATGGTGTTCCAGGAGCCGATGACGGCGCTCAACCCGCTGGCGACGATCGGCCGGCAGATCGCGGAAATGTTCGTCGTTCATCGCGGCATGGGGTGGGCGGATGCCCGCAGGAAGGCCGTCGAGGCGCTGGAAAGCGTCCGTGTGCCGTCGCCAGAGGAGCGCGCCCGGTCCTATCCGCATCAACTCTCCGGAGGGATGCGCCAGCGCGTCATGATCGCGATCGCATTGGCCTGCCGTCCCGACCTGCTGATCGCCGACGAGCCAACCACCGCGCTTGACGTGACGGTGCAGGCGGGCGTGCTTGAACTGATCGCCGAGCTTTGCAAGGCCGAGGGAACGGCCGTGCTGCTGGTCAGCCACGATCTGGGCGTGATCGCCAATATGTGCCGGCGCGTCGGGGTCATGGACCGGGGGCGGCTCGTCGAGGAACAGGACACCAGGGCCCTCTTCGCAAACCCGATGCATCCCTATACCAGGGGCCTGCTCGCGGCGCGCCCGCGCCTCGGCTCGCGAACGCTTTCCGGACGCGGCCGCCTGACCGAACTCGACCAGGTGGTGGCCAGCGAGGACCGCGCGCGCGATACGCCGACAATGACCACGCCGCGCGGCTTCCAGGCGGAGGCGACCGCGTGAAGCCGCCTCTGCTGGAGATCCGCGACCTCAACGTCCACTTCCCGCTGCCGCGCCGATCGCTTTTCGGGCCGAAGCGGACGCTCCGCGCCGTCCAGGGCGTGAATCTGACCCTGAACGAGGGCGAGTGCCTGTCCATCGTCGGCGAGTCCGGCTGCGGAAAATCCACCACCGCGCTGGCCGTGATGGGCCTGCAGGAGCCGACCTCGGGAGAAATCCTGTTTCAGGGCAGACCGTTGACGGGGCCTAGCGCTCCCGCCCGGAAGGAACGTGCCCGCATCGCCCAGATGGTGTTCCAGGATCCCTACGCGTCGCTCAATCCGCGCCAGACCATCGGCCGAATGCTGTCCTCGCAGCTTGTCCTGCACGCAATCGCCAGGGGAACCGAGGCCAGTCACCGTGTCGCCGACATGCTGACGCGTGTTGGCCTCACCCCGGACCATGCCGACCGTTACCCGCATGAATTCTCGGGCGGGCAGCGCCAGCGGATCGGGATCGCGCGGGCTCTGATGCTCGACCCCAAGATACTGGTGCTGGACGAGCCGGTCTCGGCGCTGGACGTGTCGATCCAGGCGCAGATCATCAACCTCTTGATGGACCTGCAGGAGACGCTGGGCCTCAGCTACATCATGATCTCCCACGACCTCAGCGTGGTGGAGCATGTCAGCGACCATGTCGCGGTGATGTATTTCGGTCGCGTGGTGGAGGATGGCGACTGGCATTCGATCTTCAGCAGCCCGACGCACCCCTATACGCGCCGCCTGATCGGTTCGGTTCCCGATCCCGACGCCATCCTGACCGGCGCACGCGCCTTGCCGGACGCCGCCTCCGTTCCCGGCGCAGCGCGCTTTTCGCCCGACATTTCGCGCCGCCCGGACCCTGACGAGCAACCCGAGGCAAGCGAGCTTGTCCCGATCGGCCAAGGCCATCGCGTCCGCCTCGCGCAATAGAGACTTCTGATGACGTTCACCGTGCTTACCTGCGAATTCATGCACGAGAGCAATACGTTCTCGCGCTACCGCACCGGCCTGCCGCAGTTCCAGGCGGATACGCTGCTCTACGGCGATGAGGCTATCCGCGCCCGGCGCAACGCCAATACCGAACTCGCCGGCTTCATGGACGTGGCGGATGTGGCGGGCTGGAACGTCGTCCACGCGATCTCGGCTCATGCCGTGCCGGGTGGGCAGGTGACGAAGGCGGCCTACGATCATGTCGCCGGCGTCATCCTGGACGCGGCCCGTTCGAACAGGAGCCGGCTCGACGGCGTGCTTCTCGGTCTTCACGGCTCGATGGTGCCCGAGTTCTGCCAGGACGGGGAAGGATACCTTCTCGGCCTTCTGCGGGCCGAATTGGGCGACGACATTCCCATCGCAGCGACGCTCGACCTGCATGCGATGGTGTCGCAGGACATGGTCCGGCACGCGCAGATCCTTGTCTCCTACAAGACCTATCCGCACGTGGATATGCGCGAAACCGGCGCGCATGCCGCGCGGATCCTGGATCGTGCGATGAAGGGCGAAGTCGCGCCGCGCACCGTGAGGGCGCATGTGCCGATGCTGGACGAGGCGAATTCCGGCCGCACCGACATTCCCGAGACGCTGGCGCTCTACGACCGCGCCCGCGAGGCCGAATCTCGGGGACTGCTCGCGGTTTCCGTCAACGCGGCGTTCACGGGGGCGGACGTGTTCTGCGTGGGTCCCACGGTGCTCGCGACCTATGACAGCCGTGATCCGGGGGCGGAAACGGCCGCCAGACAGGTGGCAGAGGAACTTGCCGGCGCGATCTGGCAGCGGCGCGCGAAGAAACGCAATGTGTTCATCGAGATCGACGAGGCCGCCGCCGAGGCGCGTTTCTGGCGCGCGGACAAGCCGCTTGTCATCGCCGACTATGCCGACAACCCGGGCGCCGGCTCCTACGGCGATTCCACCGCGCTGCTTGAGGGCCTGCTTGCCGCGGGCGTGGATGGCGCCGTGTTCGCGCCGATGGTCGATCCCCAGGCCGCGCAGGAATTGCACCGCCACACGCAAGGCGAAACCGTGACGGTGACGATCGGCGGCAAGGGCGATCCGGCTTTCGGCGGCGGCCCGCTGACGGTGACCGGCGTGCTCCGCAGGCTCTCAGACGGCGCCTATGTCGGCGACGGACCGATTCTTGGCGGGCTCAGCCACAGTTTCGGGCCGACCGCCGTGATCGATGTCGACGGGATCGAGGTTCTGGTCGTCTCGGAGGCGCAGCAGATGATCGACCTGCAGCAGTTGCGCGCCTTCGGCATCGAGCCGACCGCGCGTCGCGTTCTGGTTCTGAAGTCGATGCAGCATTTCCGCGCGGCCTTCGAGCCCATTGCGGGCAAGGTCGTCGTCTGCGATGCGGGCGCGCTGGCGACGCCGCGGGCCGAGCGGCGTGCCTATGTCCGCGCGCCGCGCCCGCTCTGGCCGCTCGACAAGGACTTCGAGCGTCCCGTCTCCCGTTCCGAAGCAGTCTGATCTCGTCCGGAGGAGCTTGCGGATATTCCGGGCGCATCCCTTGCGGCCGGCGCTCCTCTCCCCCGGGCAGGGCAATCGCATATGACGAACCGCAGGGGCTTTTGTCGCTCGTACCCCCACCCCTAACCCCTCCCCACAAGGGGGAGGGGGACCTTGCGGCCGCCATATCGAGCGAGCTCATCGACGATTGGCGCGCGGCGAAAACCTGGCCAAGTCCCCCTCCCACTTGTGGGGAGGGGTTAGGGGTGGGGGTAAACTCATATCCGATTGCCCTGCCCGTGAGGGAGAGGTGGCCCGAAGGGCCGGGGCTTCAAGGCCGAGCCGTGCGTCAAACTCCAGGATCGTTGGCAAAAAAGGGGATAGATTTCTCGGCTTTTCCGGCAGGTCAAAAATATTCCCCCATGATTCCCAGCTACTTGCCTGGTTCAGGCGAAAAAAATTCGTCCGATCTGTCCCCACCCTCCGCGACGCAGGCGACAATCCTCGCGCCGGTGTTTTAAGCAAGGAAGGCGGCGATGGACTTGAACGCAGTCATCGAGAAGCACCGCGAGGCGCTGAGGCGCATCGTGGCCGGGCTTGTCGCCATGCTCGAATTCGGCGCGGCAACCCTGGTTTCGCGTGGCTTCGCCGGGGCCGGCGGAATGGCGCCGCGCCATCTCCACCGCGCCATACTAAAAATGCTGCGGCCGGCCGAATCAGCGGCGCGGCGCCTGGTCATCGTGCTGGCGCGCGGCATCGTGGTGACGCCGCCACGCCCGCGCCAGGCCAGGCCGACGAAGCCAAAGCCGACATCCATCTTCGTGCGCGACGGTGTCGGTACCGGCATCGTGCTGCGGCAAGGCGCGCCGGTTCCGGCGCATCTGGCCCATCTCGTTCCGCGTAAGGCCGCTGCCCGCCCGCTCTCATTCCCGCTGCTCGATCCGCTGAAGCGCCGGAGCGGCCGCCGCCGGCGGCCGGCCGCTGCCGGCGTGCCGCGCATTTCCATCGCCGAGGATGCCCTGCGCCTTGCCGTCCCGTCCCGAAAACCGCCCCTGCCCGACGATCCGCTCGATGCGGGCCGCCTCGGCCGGCGGCTTGCCGCGCTCGCCGGCGCGCTTGACGACCTGCCGGGGCAGGCAAAACGCTTCGCGCGCTGGAAAGCGCGGCGCGACCGGGCGCTTGCCGCGGGGCGCATTCATCGCGTCTCGGCACTGCGCGGCGGCCGGCCGCCGGGCGGCCGGTTGTCGCGCTACGAACCGGACGCGCCGCGCAGGAGCAACATCCGCGATGTCGACGAGATTTTGGCGCACGCCCATGCGCTGGCCCATTATGCGCTGCGCCCCGACACCTCGTGACCGCGGCCCGACTGGCGGCAAACCGGATCGTTTTGTGGATGACGGCGGGAAATTCCGGCGTCCTCCCGCCGCTCCCTCACGCCGGCAGCCCGGCCTTGCGAAAACCGTCGACGAAATGGTCGAGCGTGGCGGCGTCGCGGAACGGCTCCGTCTCGGCCCAGTGGCGCGTGGTGAAATGCGGGTTGCCGACAAGAAACAACTCGACCTCGGCGCGCGCCTCCTCGAGCCGGCCGAGTTGGGCAAGGCTTGCCGCCAGGAAACGGCGTGAACTTGTCCGGTAGGTCTCGTCCCGGCGCAGGGTCTCGATGGCGGCGCCATAGTCCCGCGAAGCATATTGCGCCTGGCCGAGCGTCAGATAATACCAGCTTGTCGGAAACGGGCTTAGCCGGAACGCCTTGCGGATGTGTTCCAGGCCTTCCTCGACCCGCCCGGCAAGCACCGCGATGTCGGACAGCGCCGTCCAGGTGTCGGCCTCGTTGGGGTCGAGTTCGATCGCCTTGGCAAATTCCGCATCCGCCTCGTCGAAGCTGCGTTCATAGGCCAGCAGGTAGGCCAGGACCCAGCGGCAGCCTGCATCGTCCGGATCGATCGCCACGGCCTTGCGCGCCAGCTCCAGGGCGACCTCGCGGTTGGCTTCGGTCGGCCCGCCCCAATGCACCCAGCCCATCCAGTGGTTCATGGCAAGCCAGCGATAGGCCTCGGCGTATTGCGGATCGAGCGCTGCCGCGCGCGTCAGCATCAGGTGCACTTCCCGCGCCATCCGCGGCGAATCATCCATGAGCTTGCGCGCCCGCATGCAGAGTTCGTAGGCCTCGGGATTGCTGGGCGGGTTGCGCGGCGGCGGCGCGCGCAGCCGGCCGAGCAGGGCCTCCACGATCCTGGCCGTCACTTCGTCCTGAACGGCGAAGATGTCCTCCAGGCCGCGATCGAAGCGTTCGGCCCACAGATGCTCGCCGCTCACGGCGTCGACCAGTTGTGCGTTGATGCGCACGCGACCGGCAGCGCGCCGTGCGCTGCCCTCCAGCAGATAGCGCACGCCGAGATCATGCGCGATCCCGCGCATGTCCGTCGCCTTGCCCTTGTAGGCGAAGGCCGGGTTGCGGGCGATGACGAACAGGCCGGAGACCCTGGACAGGTCGGTGATCAGGTCTTCGGTCAAGCCGTCGGCGAAGGCCTCCTGCTCGGGGTCGCCGCCGAGATTGACGAAGGGCAGCACCGCGATCGATGGCTTTCCGGGTGGCGGCAAAGGGCTGCGCTTTGCCTCGCCGAGCCGTTCGACGGCGCCCACAAAACGGTAGCCGACGCGCGGAACCGTGGCGATCCATTCGCCGCTCCCGTTGCCGGCATCGCCGGCCGGACCGAGCAGTTTCCTGAGCTGCGCGATCTGCACGGTGAGGTTGCCTTCCTCGACGGCCGTGCCCGGCCACGCCGCGTCCATCAGCTCGGCCTTGCCGAGAATTTCGCCGGGCCGTCCGACCAGTGCTGCGAGCAGTTTCAGCCCGCGGTAGCCGATTGCGACGGGGGCATCGTCCCGGGTGAGCGTTCCCGCATCCGGATCAAGCACGAACGGACCGAAGGCGAAGCGCGATCCCTGCATAGGGGATCCATAGAGCCTTTGAGGCTCAGACGGAACCGTCCTGCCGGACGATGGCGCCGATCGCATTGATGACAAGCCGCGCGGCGGTCTGGGCCGACAGGCCGTCCATGTCGGCGGGCGGATAGAGCTCGACCAGATCGAAGCCAGCAATCCTGGCCTGCCGGCCAAGGCCGGCGATCAAGTCGATCGCCTGCGTGTAAGTGAGGCCGCCCGGCGTGCGCGCCGCCACGCCCGGCATGATGCCGGGATCGAGGCCGTCGCAGTCCAGCGTGACGACCACCCGCGCGCCTTCCGGAATATGCCGGAGCGCGGCTTCGACGCCCTGCGCATGGATCTCGCGGGCGGTCACGAAGCGGCTGCCAAAGCGTCGTGCCGCTTCGATTTCGCCGTGGCGCGCGCTGCCGACGCTGCGTAGCCCGACCTGCACCATGCCGGCGACATGCGGCATCTCGCTCGCTCGCCGCATCGGGCTCGAATAGCCATGGCGTTCGCCATGCACCTCATCGCGCCAGTCGATATGGGCGTCGATCTGCAGGATCCAGACCGGTCCGTGGCCGGCAAAGCCGGCGAGGAAGGGAATGACCACGGAATCGTCGCCGCCGAGCATGATCGGCACCGCTTGCAAGGCCAGCACCTCGCGCGTCTTCGCCTCGATCCGGGCCCGGTTGCCGGCATTGTCATGCATGGTGGTCGGGACGTCGCCGGCGTCGATGCAGCAGACCGGACCGCCGTTGAACAGCGGGCCGCCGAGATCGAAATCCCAGTGTCCGACGAGCCCGGCATCGAATTGGCTGGCGGCGCGGATGGCGTCGGCGGCGAGCGCATAGCCGCTGCTGTCCTGGCCGGGATAGGTGCTACCGTGACCGGCTCCGAAGATCACCGCACGCGGCTTGCCGCCGTTGGCGAGACGATCGGGTAAGCCGAGAAAGGGAGGCGAAGCTGTCATGTCTCGTTCGTCTCGTTGATGAATTGGCTGAGCTTCGGTGTAGGGCGCAGGATGCGTCGGGGCGATTGGGGGCTGACGCCAAGCCGGTAGGGCGCGAGCTTAGACCGTTTGGAAGTTTTTGGAACTATTTGGGCGCGCTTAATTACGGCTCCGTTCCAATCCCGCAGAATTCAACCTCTTTCAGGTCTAGGGCCCCGTGCCTTCGACCGACATGGAGGTTGCCATGAACGATATGCTTGGGTTGATCCCACATCCGGCGGCGTGGCGTGAAACGCCTGTCAGGCCGGCAGATGCCCCGCGGCGTTACGACGGCATCGCGACCCTGCGAGACCTTGTTGCAGCATGGAGCGAGCGAATGCGCTTTCGCTGGGACCTTGCGCAAAGGTCGAAGGACAGTCCCCATCTGATCGACGATATTGGTCTGACGAGACGGCAGGTCGAGGCGGAGATCGCAAAGCCCTTCTGGCGAGCTTAGTGCGGATGCCGCAATGACCGCCGAAAGCACGACAGCACCTTGCGAGGACCGGCTGCCCTGGGCGGCGATGGCGGGTATCATCGCGGCCGTCACGGTGGGCGCCCTGGCGCAGGGGGTACTCTATCCGCTGCTCAGCTTCATCCTCGAGCGGCAGGGCACGACGCCCGGCCTGATCGGCCTGTCGGCGGCGATGACGCCGCTGGGCTTCATCGTCGCCTCGGCCTTCACGCCGGCTCTGGCGCGGCATCTGGGCGGAGCCCGGCTCGCGATCCTGTGCTCAATTCTCACCGCGCAGAGCATCGCCGCGATTGCCTGGGCCGAGGACGTCTGGGCGTGGATGCCGCTGCGCTTCCTGCTCGGCTCCTTCTCCAAGCCGCCTTACGTGATCTGCGAAACCTGGCTGATCGCGATCACGCCGCCCTCGCGCCGGGGCCGCGTCATGGGTCTCTATTCGTCGATCGTCTCAGCCGGTTTCGCCATCGGCCCGCTGTCGCTCGGCCTGGTCGGCACGCAGGGCTGGCCGCCCTTCATGATAGGGATCGCGGCCTTCCTGGTCTGCGGCCTGATCGTGTTTGCGATCGTGCCGCGTCTGCCGGTAATGGCTCATGAAGACGATGCAGCATCGGTCGGGGGCTTCTTCGCGCTGGCGCCGCTGTTGCTGTTTGCGGTTTTCGCCGCGGCCGCCTTCGAGCAGACGCTGATCTCCCTGTTCGCGGTCTACGGCGCAGCACTCGGCAGCGGCGAAGGGCGCATCGCTTCGCTCATCGCCTGTTTCATCGCAGGTGACGCAGCGCTGCAGATCGTGCTCGGGCGCATGGCAGAACGGTTCGGTTCGGCCCAGATCATGCTGTTCTGCGTAGTGGCTTCGCTGGCCGGCTGCCTGGCTCTGCCGGTGATGTTCAACTCGTGGCTTGTCTGGCCGCTGCTTTTCGTCTGGGGCGGGGTCTCGTTCGGCATCTACACCATGGCGCTGGTCCAACTCGGCGAGCGCTTTGCCGGTCAGGCCCTGATCACCGGCGCCGCGGCCTTCTCGCTCGTCTGGGGCATCGGCGGTATCGTGGGCTCGCCTGCGACGGGGCTGGCGATGCAACTTGTCGGACATCAGGGGCTGCCATTGTCGCTCGGCCTGCTGTGCGGCGTGCTGGCGGTGTTTCTGATGGCGCGGAGACGGCGGGTCTGATCGAGGGCTTGCCTCCCGCCGCTTCGATGCTATGCCGGCTTCCACCAACAGGGAGCCAGCATGATGCCAGCGATCCGCGATAGCAGCACATCATGACCCTCGATGACTACAACGCCTTCTGCGCCGCGCTGCCCGCAACCACCCATGTCGTGCAGTGGGGCGGCGCGCATGTCTGGAAGGTCGGCGGCAAGGTGTTCGCCATCGCCGGATGGAGCGACGGCGAAGTCCTTGCCGTCACCTTCAAGACTTCCGAGATGGCCTACGACATCCTGAAGGAGCAGCCGGGCTGCCGGCCGGCGCCTTACCTCGCCTCACGCGGCATGAAATGGATCCAGCGTATTTCCGCAGCGTCCATGGACGACGGCGCGCTCAAGGACTATCTGCGCGAGAGCCGGCGGCTGGTCGTTCTTGGGCTGACGAGGAAGGTGCGGAGCGACCTGGGGCTGAATGAGGTTTGACGGGCGATTCGGAGGTTCCCTCGGGACGGGTCCGACCGTCATGACGAAAATGCTGGCGGCCATCTTCATGCCCCGTTCATACTGGAACAACTAGATTCGCAGGCGCGTTACCGTCGATCATCCTTGGCGCGGTGGGGCGGGAAGGAACCGGAGAGAGCGACCAAGATGTTTCGCGGGCTGATTTTTGTTCCGGCCATGGCAATCGGATTTGCCGCAAGCGCCGCAGCGGCAGCCGAATCGCCCGCGGCGTGGGTGCGCGAAGAGGCGCGGCCAGTGCCCGCGCAAGACGAGATCCGGCTCGCGCAATACCGCCAGGCCGAAGTCTATTACGACGGCAACGGCAACCGGGTGATCGTCGATGCGGTCACCGGCGAGGTGATCGCCGTCCAGCCGGGCGGCCTCAACGCGCGGCGCGAGCGCATGGAGGAGCGCCGCCGCGAAATCAGGCGCCAGGACCGCTACTATCTCGACGACCCGGAGGACATGGCGCGGCTGCGGCGCGACGAGGGCTGGGTTCCGCTGGACGACGGCTACGCCGTTCCGGATTATCAGCAGCCGGACTACGTCCTGCCAGACGACGATTACCGCTCGGACGAGTTCCCGCAAGCGCCCCCGCCGCCCCAAGCCGAACGGGAAGTCCCACCGGTTACTGCCCGAGGCGACACGATCGAGCGCCGGCCTCTCGATGACCAGCGCTTCACGTCGGTCGAGCCAGGCGATGGGAGCGCCTCCGACCCGGACATTACGGGCACCGTCGAGCCGCGTCCCGACACGACGATGCAGCCGTCCGCGCCGCCGGCGCTGAATTTCACCGCGCGCGAGGATGTCGCGGCAATTCAGGTGCTTATGGACAGGGCAGGGGCCTCGCCGGGGGTTATCGACGGAAAGTTCGGGTCCAATGTCGACAAGGCGCTCGCCGCCTACCGCGAACTCACCGGCACCAACCTCAAGTCCACGGACACCGTGGCGATCAAGGCGGCGCTTGCCGCCAGCGGTGGGGATGCGTTCAGCCTCTATGAAATCACGCCGGAGGACGCGGCCGGGCCTTTTGTGGCCGCGGTTCCCGCCGACTACGGCGAGAAGGCCAGGCTGGAGCATATGAGCTTCACCTCCGTCACCGAGATGCTGGCGGAGCGCTTCCATATGGACGAAAACTATCTCAAGGCCTTGAATCCGGAAGCGAATTTCTCCCGACCGGGCACGCTTGTGCGCGTCGCCAACTTCGGGTCCAACGCCACCACCAAGGTCACCCGCATCATCGCCGACAAGGGCCAGAAGCAGGTGCGGGCCTACGATGCCGACGACAGGCTGGTCGTCGCCTATCCGGCGACGATCGGCTCGGCAGACACCCCGTCGCCGACCGGCATGCACGCTGTCTCGCGCGTCGCGATAAACCCGAATTACACGTATAATCCGAAGCTTAACTTCAAGCAGGGCGAAAACGACAAAGTGCTGACCATCCCGCCCGGGCCGAACGGGCCGGTCGGCTCGGTATGGATCGCGTTGGACAAGCCGACCTATGGAATCCACGGCACGCCGGACCCGTCGAAGATCGGCAAGACCGAGAGCCATGGCTGCGTACGGCTGACCAACTGGGATGCGCAGGAACTCGCCAAGCTGGTTTCGGCCGGGGTGATGGTCGAATTCGTCGAATAAGATCTCACGGCCGAAAAGCCCTGATTTTTCAACGGTCGGGCCTCTCGGCCAAAACTGCGTGAAGTCAGGAAGGTCGAGCGATTTCAACGACTTATTCCGGAAGTGCCTGCGGAATCGCGCCGCGGGCTTGAAACAGGCCCGCAAAAATCGCCGATTCACTGCTTTTCGGGAGCTTTCGGCTTGCCTGCGGGGCCGATGAGCTTGCTTCAGGCTGCCGTTGGATCATGGAAGCGAATGGCCTCGTTGCCTTCGCCCGGCCGCCGCAGATTTTTTCGCTCAAAGTGTCTCCTTTGCCGCCGCGAGAACGTCATTGGCATGAAGGCGGATTTTTGCCTGCCGGATTGGCCAGGCTGCGCCTCGACGGAGCAAGAGGCATCTCATGTCCCATTCAACAACGGAATCGCAGACGCAAATTTCCTATCGCTGGGTCATCGTCGCCATCGGCGCGCTGATGAGTTGCGTGGGCATCGGCGCGATGTTCTCGCTGGCGATCTTCCTGCAGCCGATGTCGGCCGACACGGGCTGGACGCGGGCCGGCATCTCCAGTGCCATGACCCTCAATTTCCTGGTGATGGGCGCGGCCGGCTTTGGCTGGGGCACACTCAGCGACCGGTTTGGCGCAAGGCCGGTGGTGCTTGCCGGCTCGGTGCTGCTCGGCCTGGCGTTGGTGCTGGCCAGCCGCGCCACCAGCCTGCCGGCGTTCCAGTTGATCTACGGCATCCTTGTCGGGCTCGCGGCCGGCGCATTCTTCGCGCCGATGATCGCGGCGGCCACCGCCTGGTTCGACACCAATCGCGGCCTTGCCGTCTCGCTGGTGTCGGCCGGCATGGGCGTAGCGCCGATGACGATCTCGCCCTTCGCCGCCTGGCTGCTGACGTCCTATGACTGGCGAACGGCGATGATGACGATCGGCGTCGCCGCGTGGATACTGCTTGTTCCCGCCGCGCTTTTCGTGCGGCAGCGGCCGGCCGGCGCCGAGGTAGGCGCGGAGGCGCCGGCTGCGGAGGGCAGCGGTGGCATGACGGCGGCGAAGGCGTTTCGCACGCCGCAGTTCTTCGTGCTGGCTTTCACCTTCTTCCTGTGCTGCGCGGCGCATGCCGGACCGATCTTCCACATGGTCGCCTATGCGATCGCCTGCGGCATCCCGGCGCTTGCCGCGGTCAGCATCTACAGCGTGGAGGGTCTGGCGGGCCTCGGCGGACGGCTGCTGCTCGGCGTGCTGGCGGACAGGTTGGGTGTCAAGCTGGTGCTGGTCGTCGGGCTGGTCGTGCAGGCCCTGGTCATGGGCGCCTATCTCCATGTCAACGAACTCTCCGAGTTCTACGTGCTGGCGGTGATCTTCGGCACCGCCTATGGCGGCGTGATGCCGCTCTACGCGGTGCTGGCGCGCGAATATTTCGGGCAGCAGGCGATGGGGGCGGTGTTCGGCGCCGCGACCATGGCCTCCAGCATCGGCATGGCGATCGGGCCGTGGGCCGGCGGCATGGTGTTCGATTCCTTCAACGCCTATGACTGGATGTTCATCGGCTCGGTGGGCGTCGGCTTCGCGGCGGTGGCGGTGGCTCTCGCCTTCCCGCCATTGCCATCGCGTCAGCGCGAGCAGCTTCAGCCGGCGTGAACGCCGATCCGGACATGCGCCCGCCGCCGGCGATCCGGCGGCGGGCGGCTCACAACTCCAGGGTTCGAACCTTCAGGCGGTCGCCTCGAGCACCATGTTGAACGGGGTCGACGTCGCCACCCGCACGCTGCCGAAGCCGCCGGAACGGATGACGTCCTTCAGCTTGCTCTCGCCGGCCTGTGCGCCAAGGGCCGTGCGCTCTTCCTGGGCAAGCGAGGTCGGCACGCAGATCATCGTCGAGGCCGAATAATAGAGCCGGCCGACCGGATTCAAATTGGCTTCGACCGTGTCCTGCGCCATCGGCTCGACGACCATCCAGGTCCCGTCGGGTTTCAGCGACTTCCGCACATGGGCGGCCGCGCCGTGGGGGTCACCCATGTCGTGCAGGCAGTCGAAGAACGTCACGAGGTCCAGGTCCCTGGCCGGATAGTCCTTGGCAAGGCCGACCTCGAACCGCAGGTTGCCGGTGACGCCGTGCGCCCTGGCGTGGGCGTTGGCCTCCGCGATCGAACCCTCGTGAAAATCGTAGCCGATGAAGGTCGAGTTCGGGAAAGCCTTCGCCATGAGCATGGTCGAGACGCCGTGTCCGCAGCCGACATCGGCTACCCTGGCGCCGCGCTGCAGCTTTTCGACGACGCCGTTCAAGGCCGGGATCCAGGCGGAGACCAGGTTGTTCAGATAACCCGGACGGAAGAAGCGGGCGACCGCGCAGAACAGGCAGCCGGCCTGATTGCCCCAGGCCACGCCCTTGCCGCTGCGGAACGCGGTTTCCACCATCTTCTGGTTCTCGACCATCGCCGCCATCATATCGAAGGCGCCGATCATGTTGACGGGGCTGCTTTCCACGGCAAACACCATGGCCTGTTCGGGCGGCAGCGAAAAGGCGCCGGTCTTGCCGTCATAAGCAAGATAGTTCGACGCGGCTTGGGCGCTGAGCCACTCGCGCAGATAGCGCTCGTGGTAGCCGCTGGCCCCAGCCAGCGCCGCCGGGGTCATCGGGCCCTTCTCGTGGAGCAGCCGGTACAGACCCAGCGTGTCGCCGATCCTGACCAGCGGGACGCTGGCGGCGCCGCCGAGATCGGACAGCAATTGTCCGATAAAACTATTCAGTTTCTCTTCGTTGAATTTGTCCTGTTTGGACGCGTCCATCTGGTTTCCTCCGAGGTAAGGTGCGGCCCCGGCGACGCCGGGAAGGCGGCAGGACCGTCCATGAGGGTTTCGACGCACCTGGCGCGGCCGCGGCATGCGGGCCGGCGAAGCGGAGTCTTGGCCAGAAAGACGTGCTTCTGCGCCGAAGGCATGAGGCGGTTGTCCCGCGCATTCCGAAAAAACGGCTGCCGGTATGGTGGGCCTGTCCCGGATCGACCGGGTTCGTTTGCCGTGGCCGCCGCGCAGCTATCATCGCCCCTGGCAGCCGATCTTGCCAATCGGCACAGTCGAAGAGATCTGCGCAGAGATGTCGGTCGGGGATCTGTTCTTACGAGAGAGCTTGCCGGCAGTGTCTCGATTCGAATGTCGGCTATGGGTGGATTGCTGCCGCATCGCACCGCGCAGTAGGCTGTGTGCCAGCGAGGCGGCTCGTAAATCGAGCGAGCGGATGAAAGCCATCCGCCCGATTTGACTGTCTACCCATGCGCCAGTTCAATTTCGCCCGGCTTCCAGGTCTTGTCGAACCATGGTTCCAGCGGACCGTAGAGGCGAAGGATCATGAACCAGCCCTTGCCCGGAATCGTCTGCACCCAGTTGTGCTCCATTCCCGCCGGGGCCTTGGGTCCGAAGTAGACATCCACCGAACCATCCGCATTGACCTTGACCTCCTTGTTCTGGCTACTGACGCTTGGAGCTTGCTGGTCGGTTTGCACCATCGGGCGGGTCTGGTTGTCGTAAACGATGACCGACCAGAAATCCTTGACCGGGATATTTGGCGGCAGCCGCATCTTGTAAGTCTTGCCGCCATCAAAGGGATTGCCCTCCGCATCCTGAACCGACCAGGGATATTGCGAGCCCTGGCCCACCATCTTCTCTTCCATCGCCGGCGTGACGCCGATGGCGAAGTAATAGTAGAAGACGGCACCGTCGAGGTTGCTGACGCCGGGAGCTACCTCGAATTTGTAGCCGCCGAAAAACGGCAGGCGCCACGTACTGTCCGGATAGAAATACGCATCCTTCGCCCGAACCTTGAAGGCGATCGTCCGCGCCGTCACAGCGCCGATGTTGGCAGCGTCGGTGAGGATTTTCTTCATCCGCTCATCGGGATTGAAGGGCTGGCCCTTGACGATCCCGATCGAGGCGAACAGGCCCAAGGTGGTGGGATCAGAACCGTCCGCCGGCTCTTCCTGGATGACCTGGTTCAACAGGCTCCAGAACGAATAGTCCCCCGGTGCGACGAAGTTCGATGGAATTCCGGAGGCATTGACGAATTTCATGGGCGGCGGGTTAGCGGCCTCAGCCAGGGGATAAATCCGCAGGTTGTTCTTGACCGAGTCAACCCCGGGTTGGGTGGAGCCATCGACGACGAAGGCGCGAAAAACGAAGTAGCTGCCAAAGGTGCTCGGCCGGACGACGTGATACCCCGATGGTATGTCGCCCTTGAACCCAGGCGGCAACAGGAGGTACTTGCCGCCTTCGCCCTTGTCGGCCCCGGTAATGCCGATGTCGGCCACCCACTTGTACCAGAAGTCGTCGATCATCCCCAGCACTTTGGGCGGAATCTCGGCCACCAGCGGTCCCTTGCTCGTGTCGACCCAAACGTAGTTGTAGATCGTGTTGTCGTTGGCCGTCAGCTCTACGGACCTCGGATCGACCAGATTTTCCCAGATCACGTCGGTCTGGTTGTCAGGCCCGAACTTGCGAATCGAGTCGCGCATGCCGGCCTGATTTACGATCGGGATCGCCAGCAGATAAGCCTGTAGCGCGCGCGAGCGGTCGAGGTTGTCGTAGATTTTGTCGACGGTATCTTCCGACGGATAGCCGTAGTGGAGATTAAGCGGCCCGATCGACGACTCGATCTTGTCCGGCACGGCGACGCCCGGTGCGAAAGGCGTCGTCATCTTGTAGGTCTGTGTATCGGCGGAAGCGGCGTCCAAGCTTATCAGCACCATCGCGGCGCTGGCGCAAATTAGTCTCGTCGTTCGTATTATTTGCTCTTTCCTCATCGACAGCCAACGCCACGCATCAGCATGGTCGGGATAATTCATGGTCGGGATAAATTATTGCGCCGCGACGATACCGGGCGGCTGCCACGTCCCTGCACCGGCCGGCAGGATGGAAGGCGCTTCCGTCTTCGGCCAGTACAGGCGCATCACGAGATAGATCGTGTCATTGGGCGCAGGCAGCCAGTTAGCTTCCTTGTCCGCGCCGGGGCTGTCTTTCTGGATATAGAGCGTGAGCGAACCATCCTCGTTCTTCTTCATGCCCGGCAACATCGGCGAGTTGATGAGGTAGCGATTGATCGGGTTCTTGATCAGGAGTTGGCTCTTGCCGTCGTACATCGTCACCGACCAGAACGCATTCACTGGCGGCAACTGGCCGGATGCGAAGGTGATGGTGTAGTTGTGCCTGCTGCCGTCGAGGGGTTCCCCGGTCGCGTCCGTTCGGGTGAAGGGGTACATTGCCTCGGCTGCATCGTTGCCATAGAGCCCGGCCTTGGCAGCTCCGGCCCGCAGTAACCAATCGCCGTTGTAGAAAGCCTCGTCGCCGAGAAGCGAGCTGACGTTCCAGCCGTTGATGGGTTTGTTTCCGCTGGCCAGCCATTTGTTGATTTTATCGTCACCTTGCTTCATGGCGATCAAAATCTCGGCTTTATGTTCGAGCGATAGTTCCTTGAAGTCGAAGGTCTTGCCGGGACCGATGCCGATCTTCGCAAGTTTCGCACGGATCGCCTGGTCCCTCGGCGTCTCGGGGACGAACTGCAGGGCTACGTCGAGATATTCGAAGAAGTTGTCCTTGATCCCGGCGGTGGTGGCGGGAAGGAAGTCGATCTGGGGCGCGGCGGGCGAGGCGGGTTGTTTAAGGAAGGCGGAAAGCGGCTGCGCCTTGTAGCCGGCCTGGATCTTCTCTACGTTCGGCATGTCGTCGGGGTTGAAGAGTTGGGTGCGGATAAGCGCGAGCGTGAACGGCGTCGTTGATCGGAAAACCTTCTTGATTCCGGTCGGCGTTTCACCTTTCCAGTCGGGAGCGACCACCAGATAGTCGCCCGGATCGCTCCCCGTGGCGCGCGTGCCGATGTAGCCGAAATTGTAGGTGTTGCCGTCGATCAACTGCACGGCGTAGTAGCGGTCCTTTTCGATCGCCGGCACCGAGATAACCATCGGCTCGGCGCGCAAATCCAGCCAGAGAAACGAGTAAGGCGTGTCGCTGTTCGGCGTGATGACTGCCGTATCCTCGGGAGTGGCGACGTGGTGATAGCTGTAAATCTCGTTGAACGGCGCCTTGAACTGCCCCGAATTCCTGTCGACGGCGAACTCTTGCATGACCGCGTAGTTCATCACCAGCGGCAGGCCGTAGATGAAGCCTTCCTCGGCGATGTCCTTGGCCTCAATGATGTCCGGCCATTCAGCGCTTAAGACCGGTCCGGCAACGAGGAAACTGGAGACACCAACCGCGATGGCCGATGCAATAAAACTACGTTTGGTCAGTTCCATAGCATTCCCCTTCAAAACACCTCATCAAGGTGCGTCGCTTCCGGGCCTATGGCAACGTAAATTACTGTTGCGAGTGGGTGATCTGGAGCCTCGAACGCGATGCGATGCGCTGACTTATCCGCGACGCCGGTCGCCCCAATGTCGGCTCTAAGGACCGACAGAGCTGTCCTCAATGGTCACCATGAAGCGTAAAATGCATCTCGCAGTGCCACTTGCGCATTTCCGCAACGGGGTCGAAACCGGACATTCGAACAGAGACATCATCCGGCAGGAAGGGCGCAAGCAATCGACATCACGAGCCGCCGGCTTCGGCCTTCAGCGCCAGCACGATGGCTTCCGACCGGCTGTTCACCCCGAGCTTGTCGAGAACCGCGGAAAGCTGGTTGCGTACTGTCTTCTCCGCCTTGCCGAGCCGTCCGGCGATGGCCCGGTTGTCCAGGCCGGCGGCGACCAGCGCCAAAACCTCGGCCTCGGCGGCGGTCAGGCCCGCACGATCGATCGCGGCCGGCCGGCCGCCTTCCGATGCAGGCGCTACAAAGGCCTGGACCTCCGCCAGGAACTGGCGCCAGGCCGGTTCGGTGGGCAGGAGCGTATGGTTGTCGCTGTCCAGCGGCACGAAGCGGGCGTTCGGGATCAGCGCCGCCAACCTGCGTCCTTCCTCGAACGGCACCCTGGCATCGCCACGCGCATGCAGGACCAGCGTCGGCACCTGGAGTTGCCCCGCCATTTCGGAGACGTCGATGTCGTGAAGCTGCTCGAGAGTGCGCGCCGCGATCTCCGGGCGGCAGGCAATGCGTTCGAGATCGTTCCACCAGCGATGCTGTTCCGCCGTGCCGCCGGGAATGAACAGGCTGGTGAACACCTGGCGGAACGCCGGATTGTCGCGGCCCCAGCCGACGCGGATCAGATCGACGAGGGTTTTTGCCTCCAGCCGCTCCGCTTCGCTCTCCGCCCGGCATTGCGCGCCGCGCGCATAGGCGCCGAAAAGGATCAGGCGGGAAACCCGTTCCGGATGGCGGAGCGCAAAGGCGATGGCCAGCGCGCCGCCCTGGGACATGCCCAGCAGCGGGAAGGATTTTTGCCCGATGGTGGCGGCCACCGCTTCGAGATCGGCTAGCCAGGCGTGGAAGCATATGTCGGTCGGCTGCCGGTCGGACAGACCGCAGCCGCGCTGGTCGTAGCGGACATAGGTGTTGTGTTCCGAGAGCGCCGACAGCCATGGCCGCCACACCGGACTTTCGAGGTCGTATTCGACGTGGCTCAGCCAATGCGCGGCGCGCAGCAGCGGCGGCCCGCTTCCCACCGAAGCGACCGCGATCCTCGTGCCGTCGCGCGAGGTGCAGAACCGTATGGACTGGCGCAGCGCCATGGGCACGCACACTACGCACGGACCGTCGCCGGCGGTAGTGCCGTCCGCGGCGAAAGTGCGAGGAGGCGTCAAGCGTGGCGGCTGGGACGGAAAGGCAATCCGCGAGGCGCGGCGATCGGCTTGCGGCCTGTTGAACCTCGATCGGCTACGGGAAACTGTCCGGCAGTCCGGCGCAACGATGCGTGGGCCACTGTCCGAACTATTTCCCGGCGCTGGCGACTTTCAGGCCGTTGCCGTCTTTCTCTTCCTTGAGCAGGTCGTCGATGCGCTTGCGCTCGACCTGGAAGCGCTCGAGGTCATCGTCTTTCAGGGCGCGGCCGGAAGGAAGGCGCACGCGCATCGGATCAACCTTTGTGCCGTTGACGACCAGCTCGAAGTGCAGGTGCGGGCCGGTCGACAGCCCGGTGGTGCCGACGAAGCCGATGACCTGGCCCTGGCGGACGCGCGTGCCCGGCTTGATGCCTTTGGCGATGCCGCTCTGGTGGTTGTATGATGTCTCGTATCCATTGGCGTGGCGGACGATGGTCTGGCGGCCATAACCGCCGGCCCATCCTGCCTTTTCGACAACGCCGTTGCCGGCGGCGATGATCGGCGTGCCCCGGGGTGCGGCCCAGTCGACGCCGGTGTGCATACGATTATAGCCGAGGATCGGGTGGTTGCGCCCGCCGAAGCCCGAGCGGAAGACGGCGTTCGGCACCGGCTTGCGAAGCAGGAACTGCTTCGAGCTGCGGCCTTCCTCGTCGAAATAATCGACGGAGCCGTCGGGCGAGGCGAAGCGGTAGAATTTCTGCGCCACGCCGCCGAAATTGGTGGCGACATAGAGCAGTTCCGAATCGTCGGACACCGCGTCGGCGTCGTCCGGCTGGGTGAAGAACACCTCGATCTGGTCGGTCGGGCTGAGGCGCGACTGGAAGTCGACGTCGGAGGCAAGCAGTCTGACGAGCTGGCGCGTCATCGAGCGCGACATGCCGTAGGAATAGGCGGCCTGGTAGATGCCGTCATAGATGGACGGCAGCGCGCCGCGCGCGGTGACGATCGGCGTGTCGTCGAAAGCGGTCTGCAGCCCGGGGTTCGGCTCGGCCTCGGGCGTGGTGACGATGGTGTTCCTTTCGTTGACCGCGACGGTCAGAACATGCTGGGTGCGGTCGTAGACGCCGAGCCGCACCATGCGGGCTTCTTCACCACGCACTTCCAGCCCGACGCACAGCACGGTGCCGGCCCTCAGCGTCGTGGCGTTCAGCCTGTCGGCGACGCCCGCGGCCATCGCCTTGGCATCGTCGCCGGCATAACCGGCGTCGGCCAGCGCTTCGGCGATATCGCGGTCGCTGTTGAAGGGGATCAAGTCCTCGGCATAGGCGAGTTCCTTGTCGACATCCACGCTGCGCGGGGCGATCGACACGTTCTCCTGGGTGATGCGGATGCCGTAGGACGCGGTGGCGAGCGTCTGCGCGTCGAGCGCGTCGCCAAAACGCTGCGGGTCGACATAATGCAGGGCGGCGACCTGGACGGCGCCGTCGGTCAGCGAGGCGCCGGCGGTGCGCACCACCTCCTCGACCTCGGACGAGGTCAGGTCGCTCCGCTCGTCGAAGGTTGCCGTGGCGATCGGGAAATCGATCGTCTTCAGGCTCATCTCGCTCTCGATCTTGGAGCCGTAGATCTGCGCGCCGGTGGTGGCGGCGGCAACCGCGGCGCCGTCCTCGGCGAAGACGGCGAGCGGGTCGAAGGGCGGATAGGAGCGGTTCGTCTTGTAGCCGGCGGCGAGCGGCATCTTGATCTGCACGAACGGCATCGTCTTGATGACGTCGCGGTCGCCGACGCGCGTCATCATCGAGACTTCCATGCGCCGCCTGTTCTTGGCGCGAGCGACCTGGCGCGGCGGAACCAGCCGCGTCGTCTTGGCCGCCTCGCCGCCGCCGTCATCGGCGACCGGGGCGATGTCGGCGATTTCGGGCGGCGTGGCGAGCTGCTCGCGGCCGTCGAGCGCGACGATGAGGGCAACGCCCATCAGCACGGTCGAGGTGACGCCGGTGAGAAACGTGCCCGTCAGCCAGCGCGCCGAAACCTCGCGGCGATCGGGCGGACCCGCGCGCCCGTCCGCGATCAGCGGCGGGTCGTTGCCGAGTTCGGCTATGGTCAACTCGGTCTCTTGCATTCCGCGGGCGAATTTCCCCGATGGTTCGGCGGTCTTTTTGTTGGCCACGACAATTGCCCGCCGCGGCCCCGCAAGTCAACGAAGCGGTTGGAATATGCGACGCTCCGGCTTCGCGATCCCCCGAATCCTGTAACGAGGCGGCCGGCGGTCGGCGAGGACTGGGCCGCCAATGCGGCGGCAATAGGGCTTGGGCGCAGCAAGGGCCCGCGACGCGCCGTCGCCGCGGATGGCTTTCCATTGCATGTATATAAAGAGGGACCGAGCAACGCCTTGTCCTGCAGTGGAAAGCCGCCGACCATGCGAGGAGGGAAAGACGTTCGCGTCGATGCCGGCGCTTCTGCCGGAGCGGTGAGGATGGCCGGCGGCTGCCGCCTGCCGGACTGATCGACGGCCGCCGGCCTGGTGCCGGTGGGCAACGCAGGGCGACGGCAAAAACTTCGCCGGACAAGCAATCGGAACCGTACTTTCGGGAGGGCTGTTGGTGGTGGGGAGGGGGTTGC
>NZ_JAVFVV010000002.1 GCF_030929505.1 Mesorhizobium sp. LHD-90
CGAGGGGCTATTGGGTCACCACGAGTGGCAACGTAACGGACGAGATGTGGATGGAATATATCAAGAACCAGACGCCACCCGAGCCCGATGACGACTTCAACGTGACGTGAGTGAATGCCTCGTCCGCCGCCGGCGGACCGATCCGGCTTTAAGCCGTAACCCGAAGCCACCGCCTTTTAGGCGGTGGAGCATTCACGACTAGAACTGTTTGGTGAGGCGACTGCGGCAATCGTCACGCTCCGTCCGGCGTCCCTCTTTGCGCCCTAAGGCGCTTGACGTCTCGGACTCGTTTCGCAAACTAACAAATAATAGTGGGCGGGCGACGAATGTCAGAACGGACGAAGAAATTTGAGGTCGAGTTAGACAAGCTGGTAGCTGAAGGAACAAAGCTGCTTGTAGCAATTCAATTTGACTGCAAGCCATCGGAGTCTAAGAAGGCCTATCTGGCTACTTTCGGAGGAGATCAGAAAAAACTCGCCGACTTTGTAAATAAATTGCCAAACTTCAGAGAGAGTTATCAAGAGTGGTACTCGAAGGCGCAGGCTATAATTAGGCAGATAATGCCTGGTCGATTGTCGGATTTTATTTCATATTTTGATGTGCCAAAAGGTAGAAAGGACATTAGTTTCCAAAATTACATGATTCGTGACTATCTCCAGGTCTCAAAGTGACTCGTGGATGGGAGAAGGAGGTGGTTGTCGATGGGTCTGCTGCGATTCCTGAATTTGAACAGCAGCTAAATATGATAAAGGCCGCAAAATCGACTCTAGGTTCAACTTTAATGGATATGAGGTCTATACTGCAAGCAGACCTTTTTGATACAGAAGTCGAATCCGCAGAAGCCCTTGCGAAGGCAGGGTATTTGCGAGCATCTGGTACAATTTGTGGGGTTGTCATTGAAAAACATCTTTTGCATTTGTGCGAATTGCATGATATCAAGATTTCCAAGAAAAACCCGGGTATCTCTGATCTGAATCAATCCCTCAAGGACGCCGACGTAATTTCGATTCCTCAATGGCGCTTTATTCAGCATTTGGCGGACATTCGAAATCTGTGTGATCACGCAAAAGGGCGAGAGCCTAGCAAGGAGGAGATTGCAGATCTGGTGGCAGGAACCGAGAAAGTTCTGAAGACCATATTTTAAGCTATTCCGTGAGCGTCAATTTTACTAGTTAAAATATCAAGGTGCCATTACAAAATCTCGCATAGAGCTGATATCGTGGAGCGATAGCTTTACGATGAGTCGCTCACAATATAAGAGGGTTCACGTGCGCTCCATAACCCCGAAATTGACGCCTGAACTCTTAAATCACTACGGCACGAAAGAGGTCGACAAGGCGGATGCTTTTCCGGTCAGAACCTTCCGCCAGTTAGTCGAACATGTAGCTCGTTTAGCTTATATCAACAATGATGAGTTTCTATTCTTTCGTGGGCAGAGCAACGACTACCGTAGTCGAGCCGGCGGAACGACGCTTTATCCCGGAATTTATCGAGGGGACGCTATTCCAGAACGGGAGATACGTCACAGATTTGATATGCTGGATCAGGCCTGCAAACTTTTAATCGAGAAATGGCGTAGCCAATCGCTTGAAGGTTTAAGAGACATTCGGCTCAAACGATACGTCCAATGGAGCATTTTGCAGCACTACGAGGTTCATCAAACACCACTTCTCGATGTTACGCATTCGCTGCGGGTTGCGTGCTCGTTTGCGCAGCTAAAACGCACCGGAGGAACTGCCTACGTGTATGTGTTGGGACTCCCTCATGTGACGAACCGCATTTCAATCAACTCTGAACATGAAATCGTTAACGTGCGACTGCTCAGTATATGCCCTCCAGCAGCGTTGCGGCCGCATTTTCAAGAAGGCTACATGGCGGGAACTAGCGACGTGACCACGGACTTCGATTCGAAAACGGAACTCGATTTCCGAAATAGGCTGATCGCAAAGTTTGCCATTCCAGATACGGTTGCCTTCTGGGGCGGGGCTTTAATGTGATACCTGATACCGCACTCTATCCGCGTGGGGACAGGATCAAGCGGGTTTGCGACGAGATTAGAAGCGAACTGAAGGACGAATTACAGGTCGGCGACGTCGGGTTGTTTATGCGGGATTGGGTGGAGCTCGAGGAAATTATTCTCGGACACGCCCGTAAGCTCACAGACAGAAACCTCTCGTTGGGAGAAGCGATTTCTAGCTTGTACAAGCTAGAAATTATATCAAGCGAAACAGCACAGCAACTACAGGTTCTGCGGAAGTTTCGTAACCAATTAGTACATGCGCCGAGACATGTCAGCTCAAAGTCCGTCAAGGAATCGTTAGAGCATCTTCAGGCTGCTCTTTCTGAGATCAAGCGAGGACCCCAGATAAGGCAAGTAGCTGCAACCGAGCCGTAGCGTGTACTCTCACTCCGCCGCCTCGCGCTTTCCCGCCTTCGGCCGCCGCTCCAGTAGTTCCTTCAAAAACTGCCCCGTATAGCTCCGCGGCTCCTCGACAACCTCCTCCGGCGTGCCCTGCGCCACCAGTTCGCCGCCGCCGTCGCCGCCCTCGGGGCCGAGGTCGAGAATCCAGTCGGCGGTCTTGATCACCTCCAGATTGTGCTCGATGACGACCACCGTGTTGCCCTGGTCGACCAGTTCGTGCAGCACTTCCAAGAGTTTCGCCACATCGTGGAAATGCAGGCCGGTGGTCGGCTCGTCCAAAATGTAGAGCGTCTTGCCGGTGGCTTTTCGCGACAGCTCCTTGGCGAGTTTTATGCGCTGCGCCTCGCCGCCTGAGAGCGTCGTCGCCTGCTGGCCGACATGGATGTAGCCAAGACCGACTTTCGCCAGCGTCTGCAGCTTGTCGCGCACGGAGGGCACCGCGGCGAAGAACTCGGCGCCTTCCTCCACCGTCATGTCGAGCACGTCGGCGATCGACTTGCCTTTAAAAGTGACCTCCAGCGTCTCGCGGTTGTAGCGCTTGCCGTGGCAGACGTCGCAGGTGACGTAGACGTCGGGCAAAAAGTGCATCTCGATTTTTATCACGCCGTCGCCCTGGCAGGCCTCGCAGCGGCCGCCCTTGACGTTGAAGGAGAAACGGCCGGGCTGATAGCCGCGCGCCTTGGCCTCCGGCAGGCCGGCGAACCAGTCGCGGATCGGCGTGAAGGCACCGGTGTAGGTGGCCGGATTGCTGCGCGGCGTGCGGCCGATCGGGCTCTGGTCGATGTCGATGACCTTGTCCAGAAATTCCAGGCCCTCGATGCGGTCGTGGTCGGCCGGGTGCTCGCGTGAGCCCATGATGCGGCGCGAGGCGGCCTTGAACAGGGTCTCGATCAGGAAGGTGGATTTGCCGCCGCCCGACACGCCGGTGACGGCGGTAAACGTGCCGAGCGGGATTTCGGCCGTCACGTCCTTCAGATTGTTGCCGCGCGCGCCGACCACCTTTATGCGCCGGCCCTTCTTCATTTTTCGGCGCTCGTCCGGCACCGCGATTTCCAATTCGCCGGTCAGGTATTTGCCGGTGATCGAGTTGGGATTGGCCATGATCTCGGCCGGCGTGCCCTGGGCGATGATCTGGCCGCCATGGATGCCGGCCGCCGGGCCGATGTCGACGACGTAGTCGGCATGCAGGATGGCGTCCTCGTCGTGCTCGACGACGATCACCGTGTTGCCGAGGTCGCGAAGATGCTTCAGCGTGTCGAGCAGGCGGGCGTTGTCGCGCTGGTGCAGGCCGATAGAGGGCTCGTCGAGCACGTAGAGCACGCCGGTGAGGCCGGAGCCGATCTGTGACGCCAGGCGGATGCGCTGGCTCTCGCCGCCCGACAGCGTGCCGGAATTGCGCGCCATCGTTAGATAGTCGAGCCCGACGTCGTTGAGGAAGCGCAGGCGCTCGCGGATCTCCTTGAGGACGCGCACCGCGATCTCGTTCTGCTTGGCGTTGAGTCTTGCCGGCAACTCGGTGAACCATCGGTCCGCCTTGTGGATCGACATGTTGGAAACCTCGCCGATATGGCAGCCGCCGATCTTGACCGCCAGCGATTCCGGCTTGAGGCGGAAACCGTTGCAGGCGGGGCAGGGCGTGGCCGACATGAAGCGCTCGATCTCCTCGCGCATCCAGGCCGATTCCGTCTCCTTCCAGCGGCGTTCGAGATTGGGGATCACGCCTTCGAAGGTTTTTGTCGTCTTGTAGGAGCGCAGGCCGTCGTCATAGTTGAACGTGATCTCGCGCTCGCCGGTGCCGCGCAGCACGGCGTGTTTCGCCTCGTCCGAGAGGCTGGAAAACTTGTCGCCGAGCTTGAAGCCGAAAACTTTGCCGAGCGCGTCCAGCGTCTGCGCGTAGTAGGGCGAGGTCGATTTCGCCCACGGGCTGACGGCGCCATCGCGCAACGTTACGTTTTCGTCCGGCACGATCAGGTTCTCGTCGATGGCGCGCTGGCTGCCCAGCCCGTCGCAGGTCGGGCAGGCGCCGAACGGGTTGTTGAAGGAGAACAGGCGCGGCTCGATCTCGGGGATGGTGAAGCCAGAGACCGGGCAGGCGAACTTTTCCGAGAAAAGAATGCGTTCGTGCGTTTCGTTCGCGGATTTGTTGACCGCGTCGTCGCCGGTCTGGCTGGCGTCGAGCGGCTTGTCGGCGAATTCGGCGACGCAGAGCCCGTCCGCCAGCTTCAGCGCCGTCTCGATGGAATCGGCCAGCCGCGCCGCCAGGTCGCCGCGCACCACGATGCGGTCGACGACGACGTCGATGTCGTGTTTGTATTTCTTGTCCAGCGCCGGCGCGTCGGCGATCTCGTAGAACTGGCCATCGACCTTGACGCGCTGAAAACCCTTCTTCTGGAGTTCCAGCAGTTCTTTCTTGTATTCGCCCTTGCGGCCCCTGACGATCGGCGCCAGCAGGTAGAGGCGGGTGCCTTCCTCCAGCGCCAGTACGCGGTCGACCATTTGCGACACCGTCTGGCTCTCGATCGGCAGGCCGGTGGCGGGCGAATAGGGGATGCCGACGCGCGCATAGAGCAGGCGCATGTAGTCGTAGATTTCGGTGACGGTGCCGACCGTGGAGCGCGGGTTGCGGCTGGTCGTCTTCTGCTCGATCGAGATGGCGGGCGACAGGCCGTCGATCTGGTCGACGTCCGGCTTCTGCATCATTTCCAGGAACTGCCGGGCATAGGCCGACAGGCTCTCGACATAGCGCCGCTGCCCCTCGGCATAGATGGTGTCGAAAGCGAGCGAGGATTTGCCCGAGCCCGATAGGCCGGTCATCACCACGAGACTGTCGCGCGGCAGGTCGAGGTCGACGTTCTTGAGATTGTGCTCGCGCGCGCCGCGCACCGAAATGTATTTGTGGTCGGCCATGCCGCTCCGCCGCCTGTCAATCATTGAGAGTCCCGGCCGGCCCGTCTCGAACCGCCTTCGCCTATGTAGGTATGGCGGCCGCCGTTTCGAGGCGGGCGCCGCCGAAGGCGGATTTACGCGCCTTTGGCGGGGCGGGGCAAGCAAAAAGAACAAAGGCCGAACGTTCTCCTGACAAAGCTGTTGTGCCAGCCGCGGCGGCGGGATGCCGATCACATTTTTCGCCGGCTGATCATCTTGGGTTGACGCGGCCGGCAGGGCTTGGCAAACTCATCTCCGTCGCCCGGGAGAGATCAGCAAGGCTGATCGGACGGTGCGAAAGCCCGGTTCGCGAGACGCCGCGGACCAAAACTCCCGGCTGGCCTTTGTTGAACGAACACGGGAGCGAGGCATGACTCCACCGGATAGTTCCACGAGGCTCCGCGCCTGAACCGGAGCCGGCGGCAAGCGAACAGCCGGGACGAAATCCGGCAGGCAGAGCTGGCCGTTCCCCCTACAATCAGAGACTGCTAGTCGGGTCGTCGGCTGACGCCGCGAAGCGCCCGAGATGAAAGCCGGTGAAATCCCCCCGGCAATAGGGTAATATCCGAAAAGAAGCCCTGCGCGCTCTGACCAGCGGCAGGGCTTCGTCTTGTGGATGGGGTCCGCCATCGCACGGCGGCACAGTCGCGCTTTGCATCAGCGGCCGTCAAAGCATGTCGCGCCTTATCCGCTTCATTCTGTTTCTCGTTTGGCGGGCGCCCACTTCGGCAGGTCGCTCGGCCGATGAACCACATCGACCTTCGCGACCTTCCTTGTGGATCGCCTCGCCAAACGAGAAACAGAATGAAGCGGATAAGGAGCGACATGCTTTAAGATGCCGTCATTCCACCGTCCACAATGGCTGCGATCCGATGGCGAAAAATCATGAACTCAACGGCTTGATCAAATGGTCGAACCGCGAAGAATGGCGTGATCTCTTCGACGACGTTTTCGAGGAGCATTTCGGATCGGCCTTCGACGACTACGGTGTCGACTACGAAAAACTCGAGGAATTGATCGGCGAAGCAGAGATGAGAAATCTCTGGGGCTGCGCGTTCGAGGATTTCCTCACTCGGCCTGCCTCTGAAGAGGACGAGCGGACGATCGTCGACGACTATCTCAAGCGGCGCGGCTGGAAGGAGTCGCCGTCGGCGCGCCGCTACATGGAGGCGCTGCGCGACTCACTGTTCAGCCTCTACGAGGTAAGCGGCATTGTCCCGGGACAATCCATGCTGCTGCGCGATCTGGTCCGTGGCGGCGAGCCCGCGCTTGTCACCGAACACTCCGCCACGCGCATGCTGAAGGAGGGCGATCGCCTGGGCTGCCGGGTCGTCGAGGTGGCGGGCAAACAGCGCCTCGGCGGCGGTCTTATGCGGTTCAGCGAGACAGCCGTCGCCGAAGTCATGCGGGTCATCGCCGATCCGATGAAACAATTGGGCGAAGAGGCCTCGAAACAGGAAATTCCCGCCGATGACGTTCTGGAGGGGCTCGACCTGCAAAGCCTCGGCGAAACCATGTTCCTGCATGGCTCCGCGCCGGAATTCACCGCGATCTGGCTCGAAGACACGCTGAGCGGCAAGATCGCCAAGGTGCTGCCGCCCCGCTTCAACAGCGACGGCGAAGAGCTTTCCTTCCACACGATCAGCTACCCGCTGACCGCCGGCGTTTCCGTCGATGGGATCGCCCGCCGGCTGAACGAGACGCCGGAGCTGCTGCGAGAGGATGAAGCCGTTTGGAACTGGGTGGAAACGCCGGCCGGTGCCGCTTCGGCCCCGTCCTCGGGCAAGGGGTCTTATGTCGAGAACGAGCGGCTTCACATCACGCTGGAGGATGGGAACGAGGTGCTCGCCTCGATAAACCTGCAGGACCGGATGCTGATCCTTTCCGCCAACTCGAAGCTTCGCGCCGACCGGGCGAAGATCATGCTGAAATCCATTCTCAAGGGTCAACTCGGCCAGCCGCGCATTCAGCTTCACAGCTATGACGAACTCGCCAACCCCGACGACGAACCCGAATTTGCCACGCACGACCTCTTCACACGGCTGCTCGACCTGCCACTGGACATCCTTGGCGACGTGAGCCCGCGCGAAGCGGCGCGCACCGCGCAAGGTCGCGGCAAGGTCGCCAAATGGCTGGATGAGTTGGAGGTCTGGGGCAGGGAGCAGCCCGGGACCGTCGGTTACGATTTCGGCTGGATCTGGGAGGAACTGGGCATCGCCGATCTCAGGACGAAGGCGAAGTGAGAAATTCGACTGGCCGGTTCGTCAGCGCGGCAGTGTGTTCAGCGTGCCGGCGCTGATGTCGACGGTTACCGAGCCGGATATTTTCACGTCCCAACTGCCCATGCGAACGAAGCCGTTCTCGTCCTTGCGCGGCTGTTCCAGCGGCTTCGCCAGTTGCTTCACGATCGGCTCAGGCTGCGTGACGCCTGGCAAGGAGGCGGCGGGCTGATCGGCGAGCGCCGGGGCAATGGCAGTCGACGCGGCTACGATCAGGACGGTGGTTGGGATGGCGGCGGCGATCATGCCGCCAACTATAGGAACGATGCCACCGAAATCAAAACGCGACAGCGCGAGCTCCTGACATTTTTCGCTGGCGTCGTGCGAACAAAACAGGTACAAACAAATTGTGGACAGGCCGTAGGAAATTTCCGCCGATCGCCGCATGGGGAGCCCCGATCGGATAGGATGCGGCCCCTTATGGACAGCCAAAGTTAGGACGAGCGTGGAGACGTATCATGGCGGGTAGCGTGAACAAGGTCATTCTGGTCGGCAATCTCGGGGCCGACCCTGAAATTCGCCGGCTGAACTCGGGCGATCCGGTGGTCAATTTCCGCATCGCAACGTCGGAGACCTGGCGTGACAAGAATTCCGGCGAGCGCAAGGAAAAGACCGAGTGGCATAACATCGTCGTGTTCAACGACAACCTCGCCAAGGTCGCCGAGCAGTACCTGAAGAAGGGCATGAAAGTTTACGTCGAGGGCCAGTTGCAGACCCGCAAATGGCAGGATCAGAGCGGCCAGGACCGCTACACGACCGAGGTCGTGCTGCAAAAGTTCCGCGGCGAGCTGCAGATGCTCGATGCGCGTGGCCAGGGTGGCGACCAGCAGGTCGGCTATTCCAACGATCGCGGCGGACGTGGCGGCGGTTCGGATTTCGGCTATTCGAACGCCGGTGACGATCATGGCTCGAGCCGCGGTGCGCCCGCGCGGGGCGGCGGCGGTTCTTCGCGCGATCTCGACGACGAGATCCCGTTCTAGGATCGACCGTCGGACTAAAGATGGAATTCCTGATACCCTAAAGGCGTTGTTTTACAGCGCCTTTTTCCTTTTCGTCGAGCTGGCATGTCGCGCCCTGTCCGGCCATGGGAAGCAGCGATTGAAGGCAACGATCCGGGATATCGCCACCGCCGCTGGCGTAGGAACGGCGACTGTCGAGCGGGTACTGAACGGTCGCGGCGGGGTAAGGCCCGACACGACCGAGAAGGTTCTCGCCGCGGCGCGCAGGCTCGACTACGCCAGGCGACTGCCGGAGCAGCACCGTGGGGTCCTGCGCATCGAAGTTATACTGGTCCGGCCGGAGACGACCTTCTTTGCCCGCCTGTCCCGCAGTTTTGAACGCATCGCCGCCTCACTCGACCCGTTCGTCTCCATACACCGCACATTTGTCGATGAGGCGGATCCCGGGGCGATAGCCAACCGTATCGGAAATCCTCATGCCCGCCGATCGGGGCTCGTCCTGGCCGTGCCACAGTATGACGAGGTAAGCCTGGCGCTCAAACGGCTGCTGCGCGACAACGTACCGGTCCTGCAGATCGTCACCCGCCTTGAGGACGTCGAAACCGACTTCATCGGAATTGACAACGAGGCGGCCGGCCGCACGGCGGGCCAATTGATGGCTGCCCTGCAGCCAAGGCAGGGCCCCGTTCTGGTGCTGTGCCATTCCGACGTTTATTCGATCCACAGGCAACGTGTGCGTGGCTTCGCAGATGCCCTGCGCCGCCATAATCGCGGCAATCTGGGGCAAGCCGAGATCGCCCACACCCATGACGATCCCATGCGTGCGGCGGAGATACTTCAGGACGCGCTTCGGCGAAGTCCCGACCTGGCAGGCCTATACAATGCCGGCGGCGGAAACTTTGCGCTCTGTGACGTGTTGAGGAAATTCGGCTCTGGCAGGGTGACCTTCATCGGGCATGAACTGACCGAGCGAACAACTGCTGCCCTGCGCGACGGCACGATGCATGTGGTTATCGATCAGGCGCCGGAGGCGCAGGCGCGTCGCGCCATAGACTTGATGTTATCCCGACTTGGCGTCGTCGACGCGAAAATCGAGAATCCTTCCATTCGCTTCGTGACCGTCACGACCGAAAGCGTCTGATCAGATTTGATCAACTCAGTTCGCGACCCTTTGCGTCGGCTGCTGTAATTGTCGATGCCGTGGAGGAGCGAATGGGCGGCAAGCAGCGGCAGTAGGTCAGCGCCGTCAAGGCGTTCACAGAGGATGTCGAGACCGGTTGCTATCCGCAGACCGGCCATTGGATGGGCGCTGCCGCCCTCGAATGCCCCATGATCGCTCGCAAAGGCTTTGAAAGGTCCCGCCATGGACGACCTCTTGTACGGGCAGCGAAACAAGCGCGGTGACTGGGCTCCGAACGAACCCGCGGCGACGGCGCCGCTTTTCGTCTTTCCACCGCAGCCGTTGAAGCTGCTGCGGTGGCTGCCGCACTACTTCTTCCCCTACAATCTGCTGTTCGCCGCCTCGGCGGTGGCATGGTGGCATCTGGCGCTGCCGGACGTCGAGACGATGCAGACCTTGTCCTGGAGCTGGATCGTCAGGCTGTTCTTCATAAACGCCGTGGCCGTGTTCCTGTTCTACGGCGCTTTCGAACTGAAGCTCTACATCCGGCGCTCGCAGGGCAACCGCTTCAAGTACGACTGCAAGTTCCCAGCCGACCAGCGGTCGAAGGTGTTCGTGTTCGAGCGACAGAACCTCGACAACATGATGCGGACCTTCGGGACCGGCCTGCCGATCTGGACCGGCATTCAGGTGGCCGTGCTCATGGCCTACGCCAACGGATGGGTCCCGTGGCTGACCTTCGCGGAGCACCCCGTCTATCTGTTTTGCCTGGCGTTGGTGGTCCCTGTCATCCACGAGACGCACTTCTTCCTGCTCCATCGTGCGATCCACTGGGGGCCGCTCTACAAGTGGGTCCACTCCGTTCACCACAATTCGGTGAACCCTTCCCCGTGGTCTTCGCTGTCCATGCACCCGGTGGAGCAGTTCTTCTACCTGGGGACCATGTTCTGGCACCTGCTCATCCCGTCGAATCCGATCATTGCCCTCTACCAGCTACATGTCGCCGGCTTCGGCGCCATTCCCGGTCATGTCGGCTTCGACAAGGTGGAAATTACCGACAGAACCGGCTTCGATAGCCACGCCTACATCCATCACCTTCACCACAAGTATTTCGAAGTGAACTACGGCGACGGTCTGATCCCCTTCGATCGGTGGTTCGGCACGTTCCATGACGGCAGCAAGGATGGCGAGCGCCAGATGCAGGAGCGCTACCAGAAGAAAAAGGCCCGCATGAATGCCAAGGCGGAAGCGCTCAAGCGCAAGCAATCCACCGGCGCCGAGGTGTGAGATGCCGGATTGGGTCGGTCCGTTCGGGGCTGCGGAGCCGTCCTGACGGCTTCGGCAGACGGAGCGCGTTCGGCTACGCCGCCACCAGCGCCTTGACGCCGTCGGCGACGAACTGCACCGCCAAGGCCGCCAGGATGACGCCGAGCAGGCGCGTCAGGATCGAGCGGCCGGTCTGACCGAGGAAGCGGTCGACGCGTTCTGCAAGCACGAAGACGAGATAAGTCAGTCCCAGGCAGACCAGGATGATGCCGACCAGAGCGGACTTTGCCGCGATCCCCTGAAAACTGCCGGAAAGCAGCACCGTCGCCGAGATCGCGCCCGGTCCGGCGATCAGCGGGATCGCGAGGGGAAAGGCGGCGATGTCCTGGATGTGATCCCTGGTGACCGCCACGTCAGCGCTTTTCTCCTTCCGGTCCTGGCGGCGCTCGAACACCATCTCGAAGGCAATGTAGAAAAGCAGCAGCCCGCCGGCGACGCGGAAGGCGGGCAGCGTGATGCCCAGCCCGCTCAGAACCACCGCACCCGCGATGGCGAACAGGATCATGATCGCGGAGGCGATCATGGTGGCGCGAACCGAGACCTGCGTTCGCTGCTCGCGGGTCATGCCGCGCGTCACGGCCAGGAACAGCGGCGCCAGCCCGGGCGGATCGATCGTCACCAGGATCGTCAGGAACGCGTTGAAGATGCCGTCATAGCTCGGCATGTGAGACCCCTCCCGCCCTTGCCTGCGAGAGGTTAGCCCGGCCCCGCGCGCGGCGCCAGCACGGCTTTCAACGGGCGGGCGTTTCCGCCGCGACCCCGGTCCGGTATTCCGCCGGCTGCGGGGATTTCAGCCGCAGGGGCGAGCCCTTCAGCAGCAGCAGCGCCAGAATGGCCGCCATCATGACGATTTGCAGCAAGCCGCCGATCGCCGCATCGGAGATCGTCCACGACGGATCGTCGACGCTCGGCGTGGCGAAGAAGGCGAGGGCCTGCCCCGGCGGCCCTGCGGTGACGAAGAGGAAGGCGACCAGATTGTTGGCGAAATGCATGCCCATGGCCGCACCGAGATTGCCGGTCGCCTTCACCAGAAGCACTGCGCCCATGGCGAACAGGAAGATGGAGAAGATGACGGCCGCGTTCATCCATGGCTGCGCGTCCGGAAACCAGTGCGCCAGGGCGAAGAGAAGGGCAGGGGCGACGGCCCACACCCATGGCGAGCGGAATCGCTGCGCCAGGGTCTGCATAAGATAACCCCGAAACAGCACTTCCTCGGCCGAGGTCTGGATCAATAGAACGACCAGAGCGATCGGCAGGGCGATGAGCCAGGTGACAGGCGAAATGCCGGTCGCCGTCAGTTTCGGCTCGGTGAGGAGCGTGACGAGGCTGATGAGGACGGCCACGATCAGCGTCGCCAGCAGCGCTCGCCAGAAATCGCCGCCGGCGATCCGGCTCTCTGCGCCGAACAGCGTTGCAAGGCGGCGCCGGTGGACAAGGCGCACCGCCAGCCATACGCCCGGCCAGATGCAGCCGACCGTCAGGATCGCCGCCACCAGGCCCGCGCGCGATTCTGCGAAGGCGAAGAAGGCGTTGCCGCTGGACCGCGGCGCCCATTGCGCCGGCAGCCAGCCGAAGTGCAGGGCATAGGCGCCGCCTGCCATGAGCGCGAACGTTCCGGCGAACCAGACCGCGAGGATTATGCACAGGCCGATCAGGATGCGGGGCAGGGAGTTGCGGCCCTTCGACGCCTGCTCGACGAAGGCGTGGAAACGTTCGGAGCTGTCTTGGCTCGTGGACTGCACGTATTTTCCCTCGCCCCGGTCGCATGGTTGCATCTTAGCCGGTGATAACATACCGAAGCATTGGAGAAGACGCCGCCGATCCTATATAAGCGGCTTACGAATCCCCTCATAGATAGCGATCCGATTTGACCGACCAGAATATTCCGCGCGGGCCTGACGACCCATCCGGCATCGAGCCGATCTCCATCATCGAGGAGATGCAGCGCTCTTATCTCGACTATGCGATGAGCGTCATCGTCAGCCGCGCGTTGCCGGACGTTCGCGACGGCCTGAAGCCGGTGCACCGCCGCATCCTCTTCGCCTCGCATGAGAGCGGCTATCACTGGAACCGCAAATACGTGAAGTCGGCGCGCCCAGTCGCCGATGTGATGGGTAAGTACCATCCGCATGGCGACGCCTCGATCTACGACGCGCTGGTTCGCATGGCGCAGGATTGGTCGATGCGCGTGCCGCTCATCGACGGCCAGGGCAATTTCGGCTCGATCGACGGCGATCCGCCGGCGGCGATGCGTTACACCGAATCGCGCCTCACCAAGGTCGCCCACGAGATTCTCGAGGATATCGACAAGGAGACCGTCGATTTCCAGGACACCTACGACGCCTCAGGGCAGGAGCCGAAGGTTCTGCCTGCCCGTTTCCCCAATCTTCTCGTCAACGGTTCCGGCGGCATCGCTGTCGGCATGGCGACGAACATCCCGCCGCACAATCTCGTCGAAGTCGTCAACGCCTGCATCGCGCTGATCGACAATCCGGCGATCGACCTGCCGGACCTGATGGAGATCATCCCCGGGCCGGACTTCCCGACCGGCGGCATCATCCTCGGCCGCTCCGGCATCTACAACGCCTACGCCACCGGCCGCGGCTCGATCGTCATGCGCGGCAAGGTGCATGTCGAGGAGATCCGCGGCGACCGCGAGGCGATCATCGTCACCGAGGTCCCTTTCCAGGTGAACAAGGCGACGATGCAGGAGAAGATGGCCGAACTGGTGCGCGACAAGCGCATCGAGGGCATCTCCGACATCCGCGACGAGAGCGACCGCCAGGGCTACCGCGTCGTTATCGAGCTGAAGCGCGACGCTAATGCCGAGGTCATCCTCAACCAGCTCTACCGCTTCACGCCGCTGCAGACCTCGTTCGGCGCCAATGTGGTGGCGCTGAACGGCGGCAAGCCGGAAGTGCTGACGCTGATCGACATGCTGAAGGCCTTCGTCGCCTTCCGCGAGGAGGTGATCAGCCGGCGCACCAAATACCTGCTGCGCAAGGCGCGCGACCGCGCCCACATCCTCGTCGGCCTGGCGATTGCCGTCGCCAATATCGACGAGGTCATCAAGGTGATCCGCAACGCCTCCGACCCGGCTTCGGCACGCGAGCAGTTGATGACGCGGCGCTGGCCGGCGGCCGACGTCGAGGCGCTGATCCGGCTGATCGACGACCCGCGCCACCGCATCAACGACGACGGCACCTACAATCTCTCGGAAGAGCAGGCGCGCGCCATCCTCGCCCTGCAACTGTCGCGCCTCACCGCGCTCGGCCGCGACGAGATCGCCGACGAACTCAACGAGATCGGCGCGGAGATCACTGATTTCCTAGATATATTGTCGTCGCGGGCGCGCATCATGCAGATCGTCAAGGACGAACTGACCGCCGTTCGCGACGAGTTCGGCACGCCGCGCCGCACCGAGATCACCGACGCCGGCTCCGACATGGAGGACGAGGATCTCATCCAGCGCGAGGATATGGTCGTCACCGTAACCCATGAGGGCTACATCAAGCGTGTGCCACTGTCGCTCTACCGGGCGCAGAATCGCGGCGGCAAGGGCCGCTCCGGCATGTCCACGAAGGATACCGACTTCGTCACCCGGCTTTTCGTCGCCAACACGCATACGCCGATCCTGTTCTTCTCCTCGCGCGGCATCGTCTACAAGGAGAAGGTCTGGCGGCTGCCGATCGGCAATCCGCAGTCGCGCGGCAAGGCGCTGATCAACCTCCTGCCGATCGAAAGCGGCGACCGCATCACCGCCATCCTGCCGCTGCCGGACGAGTCCGAGTGGGATAAGCTGCACGTCATGTTCGCGACGACGCGCGGAACCGTTCGCCGCAACGATCTCTCCGACTTCGCCGACGTCAGGCGCAATGGCAAGATCGCGATGAAGTTCGACGAGGAGGGCGACACCATCCTTGCGGTCGAAACCTGCACCGAGAACGACGACGTGCTGCTCACGGCCGATTCAGGCCTGTGCATCCGGTTCCCAGTGACTGATGTGCGCGTGTTCCAGAGCCGCGGCTCGCAAGGCGTTCGCGGCATCAAGCTCGGCGAGGACGATCGCGCTATCTCGATGTCCATCATTGAGCATGTCGAGGCATCGCCCGCCGAGCGTGCTGCCTATCTGAAGCGCGCGACGGCCGAGCGCCGGGCGGCTTCGTCCGACAGCGCCGAGGAGGACATATCACTCACCAACGAGGAGGTCGGCGAGGAGACGGATCTCTCCGACGAGCGATACGAGGAGCTGAAGGCTCACGAGCAGTTCGTGCTGACCGTGACCGAATACGGCTACGGCAAGCGCTCGTCGTCCTACGATTTCCGCCTCACCAATCGGGGCGGCAAGGGCATCCGCGCCACCGACGTGTCGCGCACCGCCGAGATCGGAAAGCTGGTAGCTACCTTCCCGGTAGCGCAGGAGGACCAGATCATGCTGGTCTCCGATGGCGGAACGGTCATCCGCGTGCCGGTGCACGATATCCGTATCGCCAGCCGCGCCACTAAGGGCGTCACCATCTTCAATACCGCCGAGGACGAGAAGGTGGTGTCGGTCGAGCGCATCTCCGAGCCCCAGGCGGATGAGGATGAGACCGGGCCGGCCGAAGCAGGCGCCGCAGAGCCGCCCTCCGAGCCTTCGCCGGAAGAATAGGGCATCGCGGCGCGGCGGCTTGCCGCGCCGTTCCCCCTCTGCGTCGGGCAAGCCGCGCTATCAGGTTCGGCGACGTCAACGGCCTGTTACGCGTGCCTGTGCGTGGCGCATTCCGCCTGTTACAGTCGCCTTCTACGACAGGACCAACCGGTTTCGCGGACGCACCGCGTCTGCTCGCCGGCAGAACGGAGCGTCCATGGCCGAGGAAACCGGGCGGGCAGACGGTGAGGATGGCGTGGAGCTTACCGTCGACGACGCCGTCGACATGGCGGTCGAGCTGATGCGCAAGAAGCAGCTTAAAGGCGCCGCGGAAATCCTTGAAAGCGTTCTGGAAATCGAGCCGCGACGGGCAGACGTCCTGAATTTTCTCGGCGTAGTGCGCTTTCACCTCGACGGCCCGCAAAAAAGCGTCGAGATCCTGAAGCAGGCCGCAGAGATCGCCCCGGCGCATGCCGGCATCCGCAACAATCTGGGCAATGCCTATGTCGAACTTGGCGATACCGACGCAGCGGTCGCCGCCTACGACAAGGCGATCGAGATCGACCCCAATCTGGCGGACCCCTACGCCAATCTCGCCGCGATCGTGAAATATGCTGGCAACGACGGCTTTGCCGAAAAGCTGCTGCGCAAGGCGATCGACATAAATCCCGAATTCGGGGTGGCGCACCAGAATCTCGCCGCCATCCTGCTCGACACCGGCCGGGCGCGCGAGGCCATCGACTATTTCTGGAAGGCCACCGTGCACCTGCCCGACAAGGGCGTGCCGGCGCATTTTCTGGCGCTGGCCTACTGGTTCGCCGGGCTGAAGGACCTCGCCATCGACTTCGTCAAGAAATGGGCGGACGCCAATCCGAACGACGCGCAGGCCCAGCACATGCGGGCGTCGATGACCGGCGAGAACGTGCCGGACCGGGCGTCGGACATTTATGTGAGCAAGCTGTTCGACCAGTTCGCCAGTTCCTTCGACGCCAAGCTGGACAGCCTGGACTATCGCGCCCCCGAACTGGTCGGTGCCGCTGTCGCCACCGCGGCGGGCGAAAGAAACGGCCTCGCCATCCTCGACGCCGGCTGCGGCACGGGCAAATGCGCGAAATATTTCCGGCCATATGCGCGTTCGTTGGTCGGTGTCGACCTTTCGGGCGGCATGCTGAGGAACGCTAACAAGCTAGGCCTCTACGACGATCTTCAGCAGGCGGAACTGACGGCGTTTCTGGCCGCGCGCCCGGACGCCTACGACGTGATCGCCTCGGCTGACACGCTTTGCTATTTCGGCCGATTGCAGGAGTTTTCGGCAGCAGGGGCGTCGGCGCTGCGCGGAGACGCCGCACTGGTCTTCACGGTCGAGGCGCTCGGCGCTGAGGTACAGGAGGATTTCCAACTGGCCGTGAACGGGCGATACGCCCACGCCGAGTCTTATGTAAGAAGATGTCTGGAAGACGTCGGTCTGGACGTTGAGCGTTGTGTGCGCGAAAAACTGAGAAGCGAGAACGCCGAGCCAGTGATCGGCCTTGTCGTCACGGCGCGAAAGCGGCCCTGAGCGCAGCGAATTCTAGCGCGAGCGGTGCGCGCCAAAACCCTGGTTCTGGCTGGCGCGACTTTCGACCTTGATGCGCTCTGCTTCCTCGCGAAGCCCGAATACGGTCCCGATCAGCATTGCGAGAGTCATGGCGACGGCGAGCATGGTGATCATCATGGCGGTTTTCTCCTGCTGCCTTAACGCAGTTCTCTGTGCTTTGGTTTCTTCTTATATGGGTACCGACTTCGCCGGGCGCCGGTGAAGCTTTCGTGAACAGTGCGTCATCGGGCCGGTTTTCGGTCCAAGGTTGGTGAACAATTTGTTGCCGCGACGCGTCCGGATTCTTCTCGCCGCATAAAGACGTTTCGAAACGGCCGGCCGTGACTTGCACAAGCAGCCTGGCCGAATTGCCTTTGCGTCGGCGTCCCGCTAGAAGCGGCGGCCATGACCGAACGCATCGCCATCTACGCCGGCTCCTTCGACCCGCTGACCAACGGCCATCTCGACGTGCTGAAGGCGTCGCTGGCCGTGGCGGACGTGGTCCATGCCGCGATCGGCATCCATCCTGGCAAGAAGCCTCTGTTTTCCTTCGAGGAACGCGTCGACCTGATCACGGCCGCCGCAAGGGCTGAACTGGGCAAGAGCGCCGACCGCATAAGGGTCGTGTCGTTCGACGGGCTGGTCATCGACGCCGCCCACAAGGTCGGTGCCTCGATCATGATCCGCGGCCTGCGCGACGGCACCGATCTCGACTACGAGATGCAGATGGCGGGCATGAACGAGACCATGGCGCCCGATCTGCAGACCGTTTTCTTGCCCGCGAGCCCGTCGGTACGCACCATTACCGCCACACTTGTGCGGCAGATCGCGTCGATGGGCGGCGACATCAGGCCGTTCGTTCCCGCCGCGGTCGCCGGCGCGCTCAGGCAGAAATTCGCGACGTAACCAGGAATCCGGAGAAGGTCTTCGATGCTGTCAAAACTCTCTCGCCGGCAGTTCGCCGCCTTGCTGGCCGTTATCGGCTCGTTGGCGTTCCTTGCTCCCGCCCAGGCGGCCGAGCCGGAAAACACCATGATCGTCACGCTGAAGGACGGCGACGTCACCATCGCGCTTCGGCCCGACCTCGCACCCAAGCACGTGAATCAGATCAAGGCGCTGGTGCGCGAGGGCGCCTATGACAATGTCGCTTTCCACCGCGTCATCGACGGGTTCATGGCGCAGACTGGCGACGTGCAGTTCGGCGACATGAATGACGGCTATGACGCCGGCGCCGCCGGCACCGGCGGTTCGGACAAGCCGGACCTGCCGGCCGAGTTCTCCAGCGAGCCCTATGTTCGCGGCGTCGTCGGCATGGCGCGGGCGCAGAATCCTGATTCCGCCAATTCGCAGTTCTTCATCATGTTCGCGCCCAATCCCGGCCTCGACGGCCAGTACACGGTGGTGGGTACCGTCGAGAGCGGCATGGAGCTGGTGGACAAGATAAAAAAGGGCGACGCGGATCAGAACGGGGTTGTCAGCGAACCCGACCGCATGCTGAAAGTCCGCATCGCCTCGGATAAGTAAGATCCGAACAGTCGCCGGCCGGCTAAGGTCGCGAAGCATCAATCCAAAGGAAAGAAGTCATGGCCGAGATCAAGGATCGCGAGCAGGCGCTCATCGTTGAAACCACCAAGGGGAAGGTCGTCATCGAGCTTTTCCCGGACCTTGCGCCCGGCCACGTGGCGCGCATCAAGGAACTGGCGCGCGAGGGCGCCTATGACGGCGTGGTCTTCCACCGCGTCATCGACGGTTTCATGGCCCAGACCGGCGACGTGAAGTTCGGCAAGTCGGATGGCGCATCCTTCAACCCGTCACATGCCGGCATGGGCGGCTCCGACAAGCCTGACCTCAAGGCGGAATTCTCCAACGTCAATCATGGCCGCGGCACCTGCTCGATGGCGCGGGCCCAGAACCCGAACTCCGCCAATTCGCAGTTCTTCATCTGCTTCGGCGATGCGGGCTTCCTCAATCGCCAGTACACGGTCTGGGGTCAGGTGATCGAGGGCATGGAGAACGTCGACAAGATCAAGCGCGGCGAGCCGGTCGTCGACCCGGACAAGATCGTCTCGATGAAGGTCGCGGCGGACGTGGCCGAATAGCGCGCAGGCCGGCATCACCTGGACATTGGGAACGCGGCGATGATGGGGCTGGTCTGGTCGCTGCTCGGCATATTGTCGGGCGCCTTCATCGCCGTCCAGGCGCCCATCAATTCGCAACTGGCGCGCGGTCTCGGACTGCCGGTCGCGGCCGCCGCCTTCTCGTTCCTGTCGGGCGCGGTGGTGCTTGGCGTCGTCACAGTTGCCTTCACCCGCTTCAACGACGTCTCGCTCGACTGGCGCGCTCCGGCGCCGTGGCTGTTCGTGGCCGGCGGCGTGCTCGGCGCCGCCTATGTCACGATCTCCACGCTGCTGATCCCGCGCATCGGCGCCGCCGCGCTGATGGCCTTCCTGGTTGCCGGGCAACTGATCGCCGGCATGCTGCTCGACCGCATCGGCTTTCTCGGCATGGCCGTGCGCGAGATTTCGCTCGGCCGTATCGCCGGCGCGATGCTTCTGCTTGCCGGGGCGCTTCTGGTACGTTTGTACTGAAGCGGTGGTTGCGGAGCAGTCGATGTCGAAGCATGCATTCGTCCTTCTTGCCGGCCTGCTGGCCTCGGCCGCGCCGGCGATGGCGACCGGCGAGATTTCCTGCGGCGACGGCGAGGGCGTCGGCATCGACCTTCTGGTCGGCCATGTCGACGTGCTCAGCGTCTCTCGCGTGGTGGTGACGGTCGGTGACAAGATGTGGTCGTCGACGCCGAAAAGCTGGCCCGGAACGCCAATCGCGGTGGGACAGGCGTTCGAGGACGACCGCCAGCTTGTCCTCGACATCACCGACGAGGGCGTCAACGAGATCATCGGCCGGCTGCGTGTGTTCAAGGCAAGCGAGGGCGAGACATCCGTCGCCAGCGGCGTTTTTGCCTGGAAAGGCGAGGGCGCGTTCGTCGTCGATTGCTCCGAGCCGCAATGAAGGTTGACCTCTTCGATTTCGAACTGCCCGAGGAGCGGATCGCGCTGCGCCCCGCCGAGCCCCGCGATGCCGCGCGGCTGCTGGTGGTGCGCCAGGACGGCGAACTCGAAGACCGCTCGGTGCGCGACCTGCCCGGGCTGCTGAGGGCCGGCGACGCGCTGGTGTTCAACGACACCAAGGTCATCCCGGCGCAGTTGCGCGGCATCCGCCATCGCGGCGAGGCGACCGCCGCGGTCGACGCGACCTTGCATATGCGCACCGCGCCCGACCGATGGCTTGCCTTCATGCGTCCGGCGAAGCGGCTTCAAGTCGGCGACCGCATCCGTTTCGGACATGACGGCGAGGTCTGCTTCCTCGGCAAGCTGGATGCCACCGTGCTCGATAAGCGTGAAGCCGGCGAGGTGCTGCTCGGTTTCGAATTGTCCGGGGCCTACCTGGACGAGGCACTGCAGGCCGTCGGCCACATCCCGCTGCCGCCCTATATCGCGTCGAAGCGCGATGACGACGAGCGCGACCGCACCGACTACCAGACCGTCTATGCGCGCGAGGAGGGTGCGGTGGCGGCGCCTACCGCCGGATTGCATTTTACGCCGGAACTGTTCGCCGCTCTCGACCGCGCCGGTATCGAGCGGCATTTCGTGACGCTGCATGTCGGCGCCGGTACTTTTTTGCCGGTCAAGGCCGAGGATACAGCGGACCACAATATGCACGCCGAGACCGGCACGGTTTCGGCCGGGACGGCGGCGGCGCTCAACGCGGCCCACGCGCGGGGAGGGCGCGTCGTCGCTGTCGGCACGACCTCACTGCGCCTGCTGGAGAGCGCGACGTCCGAGGACGGCACGGTGGGTGCCTGGTCGGGCGCGACCTCGATCTTCATCACGCCGGGCTACCGGTTCCGCGCGGTCGACGTGCTGATGACCAACTTCCATCTGCCGCGCTCGACCCTGTTCATGCTGGTCTCAGCCTTCTCCGGCCTCGACACCATGCGCGCCGCCTATGCGCATGCGATCGAAAGCGGCTATCGTTTCTACTCCTATGGCGATGCGGGGCTGCTGTTTCGCAAGGAGCTGTGACGATGGACGAAGACCTGGAAATCATGGACCGCGTCGCGCTGGTGGCCGAGGTCCGCAAGCTGCGCAACGCCGTCCGAAGGCATCGCGATGCTACCGGCCACGACCTCTGCTGGCATCACCCCGATCTGTGGGAGCTCTTGCCGGAACGGACAAAACCGTCCATTGCGGTGCCGCCCTGGCCGAAATTCATGCGCGGCTGCATCCGCTACCGCGCTTCGCTCGACCGGCAGGCTGCCGACGCTCCCATCCACGACAAGGAATATGATGGCTGAACAATTCGGCTTCAAAGTGCTGGCGACGGACGGAAATGCCAGGCGCGGCGAGGTTTTCATGCCGCGTGGAACCATCCGGACACCGGCCTTCATGCCGGTCGGCACCGGCGGCACCGTCAAGGCCATGTACATGGACCAGGTCCGCGCGCTGGGCTCCGACATCATTCTGGGCAACACCTACCACCTGATGCTCAGGCCCGGTGCCGAGCGTGTCGCGCGGCTCGGTGGCCTGCATGAATTCGCACGCTGGCCGCACCCGATCCTCACCGATTCCGGCGGGTTTCAGGTCATGTCGCTGGCGCAACTGCGAAAACTGACCGAACAGGGCGTTACGTTCCGCTCGCATATCGACGGCGCCGCCTATGAAATGACGCCCGTGCGTTCGATCGAGATCCAGGGCTTTCTCGGCTCCGACATCCAGATGCAGCTCGACGAATGCGTCGCGTTGCCGGGCGAGGAGAAGGACATCGAGCGCGCCATGGAGCTTTCCCTGCGCTGGGCCGAACGCTGCAAGGCGGCCTTCGGCGACCAGCCGGGCCGGGCGATGTTCGGCATCGTGCAGGGCGGCGACAAGCCGCAACTGCGTGTCCGCTCCGCGCAGGCCCTCAAGGCGATGAACCTTAAGGGATATGCGGTCGGCGGTCTGGCGGTTGGCGAGCCGCAGGCGGTGATGCTGGACATGCTGGAGGCGACCTGCCCGGAGCTGCCAGCCGAAAAGCCGCGCTATCTGATGGGCGTGGGCACGCCCGACGACATCCTGAAATCGGTGGCGCGCGGCATCGACATGTTCGATTGCGTCATGCCGACCCGGGCCGGCCGCCACGGGCTGGCCTATACGCGGCGCGGCAAGGTCAACCTGCGCAATGCCCGGCACGCGGACGATCCGCGGCCGCTCGACGAGGAGAGCGACTGCCCGGCGGCCCGCGACTATTCGCGCGCCTATCTGCACCATCTCGTGCGCTCGCAGGAGGCGCTGGGGGCGATGCTGCTCACCTGGAACAATCTTTTCTACTATCAGAGCCTGATGCAGGACATCCGCGACGCCATCGAGGCCGGGGTGTTCGCCGAACGCTCGGCGCAGATCTCGGAACAATGGGCGCGGGGTGACGTGACGCCGCTCATGAGAACTTGAGGGAAGTGGCTCGCTGATCGGCAGGCGCAGGTTCACCTGAGCTTCCTGCGCCAGCACTGCTTGTTGCGAGGCTGAGCTGACATCAGAAGCCAATCACGCTAGGTGCTTAGCGTTTTCGATGTCTTGAGGCTGACGCCGGTGATCTTGTAGGTTCCGTCCGGTTGCAGCGCCAGCGTATAGACGGCCTCGTAGTCCTTGCCGTCAGGTCCGACGATCAGCACCTGCTGAACGATTGCCGACCCGGCTTCCTCGGCTTTTCCGAAGGCGTAGCTTTGCGGCTTGTAGACCGGCTGGTAGGCGCCGGTCACCATGGCCATGAAGGCTTCAAGCGTCGGGAAGACGTTCTTGATGCCCGGCGCCGCATAGTCATAGGCTGCAGCGTCGTCACCGCGCTTGAAGGCCTCGATCTGCGCGCCGATGGTATCCTGCGCCGCCCTGATGTCGGCCTCGCCGGCAACAACGTCTGCCAGCAATGTCGGCAGGAGAAGGAGAGCGCACAGGATGCGGTGCATGGCGGGCCTCTTTCGGCAGCCGGGCGCTGCGAGCGACCAGCCTTTTGCAATATACGGGGAAAGCGACCTTTTGGTTTCAAAGCAAATCGCCGGCTAAAGTCAGTTTTCCGAGGTGGCTTGCCTAACTTTTCCGCAAGGTCCCGGGCATTTTGCCCGCATCTTGGGCAAATCTGGTCAATTGGCCGCTCGCGCGGCTCATTCATGCGATTGCACTTGCTTTTCCGGATCAACGCATTTGAAATGCGGGCATAGGGGAGTGCGCGCTTGGTTGCGTTCGATGAAATGTCGCCGGAAAAATCCGGCATCCGCAGACCGTATTTCGGCTACGACAGTTGGCTAAAAGAACAGGATACAGCTCGGCTGACGGAAAAGACACGCGACGCTGAACGTGTCTTCCGCAAGACCGGAATTACCTTCGCCGTTTATGGTGAGGCTGAATCGGCCGAACGACTCATTCCCTTCGACATCGTGCCACGCATCATTTCCGGCCAGGAATGGCGCCGCCTGACGCAAGGCATCGAACAGCGGGTGCAGGCGCTCAACGCCTTCCTCGACGACATCTATCACCGCCAGGAGATCCTGCGCGCCGGCCGCGTTCCGAAGGATCTGATCGCCAACAACGAAGCGTTCCTGCCGGAGATGATAGGCGTGCGTCCTCCTGGCGGGGTCTATACGCACATCATCGGCGTCGACATCGTACGCACCGGCGAGGACGAGTTTTTTGTGCTCGAGGACAATGCCCGCACGCCCTCCGGCGTCTCCTACATGCTGGAGAACCGCGAGACCATGATGCAGCTCTTCCCGGAGCTGTTCCAGCGCGTGAAGGTGCGGCCCGTCGAGGACTATCCGAAACTGCTGCGCCAGTCGCTCGCCGCGGTCAGGCCCGACGGCGTCAAGGGCACGCCGACCATCGCGGTGCTCACCCCCGGCCTGTACAATTCCGCTTATTTTGAGCACGCCTTCCTTGCCGACCAGATGGGTGTCGAGCTCGTCGAGGGGCAGGATCTGCGTGTGGTCGACGGCCACGTTGCCATGCGCACCACGGAAGGCTTCAAGCAGATCGATGTGCTCTATCGCCGCGTCGACGACGCCTTTCTCGATCCGCTCACCTTCAATCCGGACTCGGCGCTCGGCGTGCCGGGCATCATGGACGTCTACCGCGCCGGCAACATCACCATCGCCAACGCACCGGGCACCGGCATTGCCGACGACAAGGCGATCTATTCCTACATGCCGGACATCATCGAGTTCTACACCGGCCGCAAGGCGATCCTCGGCAACATCCCGACCTGGCGCTGCTCGGAACCCGACAGCCTGAAATATGTGCTGGAGCATCTCTCCGAGCTTGTGGTCAAGGAAGTCCACGGCTCAGGTGGCTACGGCATGCTGGTCGGTCCGACCGCCTCGAAGAAGGAGCGCGAGGAATTCGGCAAGAAGCTGGCAGCCAGGCCGTCCAACTACATCGCGCAGCCGACGCTGTCCCTGTCGACCTGTCCGATCCTCACTGAAAAGGGCCTCGCGCCGCGCCACGTCGACCTGCGTCCCTATGTGCTGGTCTCCGACCGCATCCAGATTGTGCCCGGCGGGCTGACGCGTGTGGCGCTGAAGGAGGGGTCGCTGGTGGTGAATTCGTCTCAAGGTGGGGGGACGAAGGACACGTGGGTGCTCGATGATTAAGAGAGCGAATAGCGAATAGGGAGTAGCGAATAGGGAAGAGGAGGGCCGCGCTACGACAATAAATTCCTACAAGGATTTGGTGGTTTGGAAAGCGTCTGTAGAATTGGCTGTGACGTGCTATTCCATGACAAAGTCGTTTCCAAGCAGCGAAGTCTATGCGATGACCTCACAAATACGAAGGTCATCAGTGTCGATTGCTGCAAACATTGCCGAAGGGCATGGACGGGAAAATACGGGAAGTTTCATTCAGTTTCTTCGGGTGGCGCAAGGTTCGCTCAAGGAGTTGGAAACGCATCTGGTCATTTCAGGAAGAGTCGGCTTGATGCCAGATACCGACGTGGCACGCCTTCTCAGCCAAGCCGACGAGATCGGAAAAATGTTGCGTTCAATGGTTAGGAGTCTGCAACAGAAATCATGAAGACGCGCCCTTCTTTACCCTATTCGCTATTCGCTATTCGCTATTCGCTTTCCCGCAGGGTCTCCTGATGCTCCTCGGTCGCACCGCCAACGGCCTCTACTGGATGAACCGCTATATCGAGCGAGCGGAAAACATGGCGCGCCTGCTCGATGCGGGCCTGCGCATGGCGCTAACCCGCACGGCGAGTTCGGCGGAGGAATGGAACTCCGTGGTCGTGAGCGCCGGCTGCGAGGTGTCCTTCCGCAACAGGCATGCGGAGGTCTCGGCCACGGCGGTTGCAGATTTCCTGCTTCGCGACGCGAGCAATGCCTCCAGCGTGCTGTCGTCGATCGAGACGGCGCGCGGCAATGCCCGCATGGTGCGAACGGCCTTGACGCGCGAGACGTGGGAATCGATCAACGAGGCCTGGATGGCGATCAAGCGCGTGCTGGCTCGCCCGGTCGACGAGCGCGATCTGCCAAGCGTTCTCGACACCATCAAGCGTGAGACCGCCCAGATACGCGGCACATTCCACGGCACCATGCTGCGCAACGAGATTTTCGATTTTTCGCAGCTCGGCACATTGATCGAGCGCGCCGACAACACCGCCCGCATCCTCGACGTCAAATATTACGTGCTGTTGCCGTCAATCCACTGGGTCGGCTCCTCGCTCGACAACTATCAGTGGGAATCGATCCTGCGTTCGGTGTCCGCGCACCGCTCCTACCGCTGGGTGTACGAGGCCGACTACCGGCCGACCAACATCGCCGAATATCTCATTCTCGACCCGCGCATGCCGCGTTCGCTCGCCTTCTGCTACCGCAACCTGGCCGACAGCCTGCGATATCTCGAGGAGGCCTACGGCGTCCGACACGAGTGCCACGAGACGCTTGCCGCGACCACGGCGAAGCTGAAGGGCTCGACCATCAAGCAGATCTTCGATTCCGGCCTGCACGAATTCCTCACCGGCTTCATCCAGGACAACAACCGCCTCGGCGACGAGGTGGCGCGCAACTACCGTTTTTACTGATGACTTTGTGATCGCCCGGGTCCGTTTCCGTTCATGCGCCTGAAAATCACCCACCGCACCGAGTACAGCTACGATGTGCCCCTGCAATACGGATTGCAGCGGCTGCGGCTGACGCCGCTCAGCGGCTCGACCCAGGCCATCGTCAACTGGGCGCTGACGATCGAGGGCGCGCGCGAGGAGCTTCGGTTCGTCGACCAGTTCGGCAACGACACCCGCCTCGTCAGCGTCGAGGGGGACCCGCATGTCGTTTCCGTCGAGGCGGGCGGCATCATCGAAACCTTCGACACGGCCGGTGTCACCGGACCGCACCAGGGATTCGCGCCGCTGTGGCTGTTCCAGCGCCAGACAAATCTGACCGCGCCGGGCGAGGAGATCGAACATCTCGCCGAGACCATCGCGGCGACCAGCGAACTCGACAGGTTGCACGACTTGATGGACGCGGTGGCTGCTCGCATGCATTACGTGCCGGGCACGACCGATTCGGCCACGACGGCGGAGCAGGCGCTGAAACTGGGCCACGGCGTCTGTCAGGACTATTCCCATATCTTCATTGCCGCCGCCCGCCGCCTCGGCTTTCCCTCGCGCTATGTCAGCGGGTATCTGCTGATGGACAATGGCACGATCGACCAGGTGGCCAGCCATGCCTGGGCCGAAGCCCATGTCAACGCGCTGGGCTGGGTCGCCTTCGACGCCGCCAACCGCATCTCGCCGGATCAGCGCTATGTGCGGCTTGCTGTCGGCCGCGACTACCGCGAGGCGACGCCGGTTTCCGGCATAAGACTGGGGCAGGCGGCGGAAGCGCTTGCGGTCCGTATCACGGTGGAGCAGTAATCCGCGACCTTTTGCAATTTTGGGCAGCGCAGGATTCGGGCTAAAAGCCGAGACCGTCTTTCCATACGCCTGAGCGGAACTCTCTCGATGACCTATTGCGTCGGCCTCAAGATCGATCGCGGGCTCGTGTTCATGTCGGACACGCGCACCAATGCCGGCATCGATTCGATCTCCACCTTCCGCAAGATGCATGTGTGGGAAAAGCCGGGCGAGCGCGTCGTGGTGCTGATGTCGGCGGGCAATCTCGCCACCACGCAGAACGTGGTCAGCCTGCTCAACGGCCGCGCCAAGCCGCTGGAGGAGCGCAGGCCGGCGGTGCTGGAGACGCCGTCCATGTACCAGACGGCGCGGCTGATCGGCGATACCGTCAAGGAGGTCATCCACGATTCGTCGCCCACCGGACAGAAGGCCGACAGCTATTTTAACGCCTCCTTCATCCTCGGCGGCCAGATCCGCGGCTCCGAGCCGCGTCTGTTCATGATCTACCCTGAAGGCAATTTCATCGAATCGACCGACGACACGCCCTTCTTCCAGGTCGGCGAGACCAAATACGGCAAGCCGATCATCGTCAGGACCTACGACCGTGAGATGAGTTTCGCCGAGGCGGTGAAACTGCTGATCGTCTCTTTCGATTCTACGCTCAGGTCGAACCTGTCGGTCGGCCTGCCGCTCGACCTGCTCTTCTACGAGAAGGACGCCTTTCGCGTCAGCGTGCAGAAGCGGATCGGCCAGGACGACCCCTATTATCGAACGGTTTCCGACGGTTGGTCGGACGCGCTGAAGAATGCGTTCAAGAGCCTGCCGGACTTCCCGGAGAGCTAGCGCCAGCCAGAACGCTGGCCAGGATGCGATGCGATCGGCCATCCCCGGCATCTATCCAAGATCCTTTTCGGCCAGTTCGCGGAATGCGTCGGGCACGGATCGGGCGGCACCCAGCATCATGGCTCCATAACCCACGGCTTCCGGACCGAACCGGCTGCGGACAGCATCCATCGCGCGGTCAGCCGTCCAGCGGGCGGCGCCGCGTCTTGTGCCCGGCCGGCGCTTTTCGTCGGCGAGACCGAGATCGAATTCGAGCTGCAGATGCGGCCGGACCTCCAGGCCGGAAACGGAAATTGCCAGCAGCGAGATGGTCTTTTCAGATGGATGATCGGCGAGCGCTCCGCGAACGAGTTCTTCAGCGATCTCGGCAAGCGTGACGGTCGCCGAAATCGGCGCGTCGAGCGTGATCGAGCGGGTCACCGCGCGAAGGTCGGCGAACCTTACCCGCACCGTCACCGTTCGGCCGGACCGCTCCTTTGCGCGCAGCCGCGTCGCCACCCTGTCCGCCAGATGCAGGAGCGTCGGGCGCCAGACCGCCGGCTGGGCTGGCTTGCGGCCCAATGCCGACTGCGCTCCGGCCGAATGGGCGCGGCGATGTGTTTGCACCTCGCGCGGGTCGCGGTTCCAGGCTAGCGCCGCGAGTTTTTCGCCGGCAGCGGCACCGAGCAGGCGCTCGAGCGACCCGCCGGGCGTGGCGGCAAGCTGGCCGATCGTGTCGACGCCGATCTTTGCCAGTCTTTCCCGCGTCACCGGGCCCACACCCCACATGAGATCGACCGGCAGGTCGTGCAGGAACTCCAGTTCAGCGGCCGGATTGACCACGACAAGCCCGTCCGGCTTGGCGACCTGCGAGGCGATCTTGGCCAGATGTTTCGTTCGCGCTACGCCAACGGAGATCGGCAGGCCGAGTTCGGAACGGACACGGTTGCGGATGGTTCTTGCGATCTCGGCCGGCGTGCCGAAAAGATGCGTGCAGCCTGCAACGTCGGCAAAGGCTTCGTCGATCGAGATGCGCTCGACCAGCGGCGTGAAGTCGCCGAGAACAGCGATGGCGGCATCGCCCAGCCGCTGATAGTCGTGGAAATGGCCGTCGACGAAGACCAGGTCGGGACAGAGTTCGCGCGCCTTGCGGGCCGGCATGCCACCGCGAACGCCGAAAGCCTTCGCCTCGTAGGATGCCGCCAGCACCACGCCGCCGCCCACTGCAATCGGCCTGCCGCGCAGCGATGGGTGGAGAAGTTGTTCCACCGACGCATAGAACGCATCCAGATCCGCGTGAAGGATTGTGCCGGACGCGCCCACGCCATTTTCCCTTCAAGAACCGCCCAGCATGTCTCACCGAGAAAGAACAAAATAGGAACATTGTTCCCATTGGTTGTCAAGGCGGGATCGATGCAAGCGATTCAGGAGATCGGCGCTTCCTCGCATCGCAAGGCGCATCTTTAGGGCTGGGTGCGGCCATCCGCCGGAGTGGAAGGAGGACGTTGGCGCGAAAGCCAGCCCAGGATCGGTGCGGTTTCAGCCCTTCAGCATCTCGGCCACCCTCGGCGCGAAATAGGTCAAAATGCCGTCGCAACCGGCGCGCTTGAAGGCGACAAGCGATTCCAGCATGGCCTTCTCGCCGTCGATCCAGCCATTGGCGGCCGCCGCCTCGATCATCGAATATTCGCCCGACACCTGATAGGCGAAGGTCGGCATGGCAAATTCGTCCTTCAGCCGGCGGATGATGTCGAGATAGGGCAGGCCGGGCTTCACCATCAGCATGTCGGCGCCTTCGGCCAAATCCTGCTCGGCCTCGCGCACGGCTTCGTCCGAATTGGCGTGGTCGATATAGTAGGTCTTCTTGTCGCCCTTGAGCAGGCCTTTTGTACCGATCGCCTCCCGGTAGGGACCGTAGAAGGCCGAGGCGAATTTCGTCGCGTAGGACATGATGGCCACGTCCTGGAAGCCGGCTTCATCGAGCGCATCACGGATCGCGCCGATGCGGCCGTCCATCATGTCCGACGGCGCGACGATGTCGGCGCCGGCCCGCGCCTGCAGCACGGCGGCGGCGCCGACCTGCGCCACCGTCTCGTCGTTGACGATGATGCCTTCGCGCAAGATGCCGTCATGGCCATGGCTGGTGAAGGGATCGAGCGCGGCGTCGGTGATGACGCCGATCTCCGGCACGGCGGCCTTGATGGCGCGGGTGGCGCGGTTGATGAGATTGTCGGGGTCGAGGATCGCCGAGCCGGTCTGGTCGCGCAACGCAAGGTCGACATTCGGGAACGTCGCCAGGGCCGGAATGCCGAGTTTTGCGGCGCGCTCGGCCTCCTTCACGGCGAGGTCGACGGATAGCCGATGGACGCCGGGCATGGCCGGAATATCCTCGCGGCGGTTTTCCCCGTCGATCAGGAAGATCGGCCAGATGAGGTCGTCGACGGTCAGCCGGTTCTCCTGCACCAGGCGGCGCGACCAGTCGGCCTTGCGCATGCGCCTGAGGCGGCGGCCTTGGGTAATTTCGTCGACGCTGCGGCGGCCGGCGGGAAGTGTTGGGGCGTGCTTGTTCATGACGATGTCTCCGGCGGCGCTTCTAGCATGTCGGCGCGGCGGCGACCAATGCGACCGGATGTGCAACTACGGTTGGCCGTTCCCCGAAATCACCTGGAGTGTTCCCGCAAGGGCGCCGCGAAAGGCGTCGTCGAAGCTGACGCCGCGCTGTTGCCATTCATAGATTTGGCCGGCGCGGCCGATCCGCCAGTCGGCCACCCAGCCGCGGTCCTCCTCGCTCCAGGCAAGGATGCCGGCAAGCGCCAGCGCGCCGTCATAGCGGGCGGCGATGGCGTCGAGATCGGCGAGTTCGACCTTGGGCAAGGTGTCGGCATTGAGCGCGGCGCCCGACAGCGTGGCGGAGTCGGGCAGATCGACAGGCAGCGCCAGGGGTTCGCCGGCTCCGGCGAGCGACTGGCGCATGAAATTGCCGTCGGAGCCGTTGCGCGACAGCATAAAGGATTTCGCCGCCTGCTTCACCGCCAGAAACATGACGATACGCGGACGCTCCTGAAGCCACGGTTTGCGGCCGAGCTTTTTGAGGAAGGCATCGACGCCGTCGCGGTCCAAGACGCAAGTGAGGTCGTGCGGCCGGTCGTGCGTTCCCTGTTCGTCATGGATGGGGACGTCTTCCATGCGATCGCGATAGCGAAAGTCGCGTACGAACGAGCCGGCCCGCGGAAGCGCCGCCGCAACCGCCGGGTCGCGCAGCATGGTCCGGTCGCCGGTCACTTTTACCAGCACCTCGCGGAAGCACTCCTCGAAGCCGAGCTGACGATGCCTTTCGTCCGAACCGGTGACGATCGCCTGGGTGGTGTAGAGCGCGGTGAGATCAAGCGCACGAGCCGGGCCGCCGGCGCAGATAATCGCGGCAAGGCTTGCCAGGAACAGGAACGTGCGCGCCGCCGGCATTATGGAGCCTCATTCGATGTCCCGCCGCGGCGCTTGTCGCATGATCCGGCCGCCAACGGCAACCCGATCCGGCGCGACCGGACGTTGCACCGGCAGGCATGCCGGCACCTCCGATGCCGTTGACGCGCCGGTCTGCCGTCCTTAGCACTGGCTATGATCCAGAAAAGCGGGAGAATCGCAGCAGGCATGGATTTCGGCGGCGCAGACGAGATCAGGTTCGAGCGGATCGGCGTGGCCGGTGTGATCACGCTGACAAGGCCGAACGCGCTGAACGCCGTCACCCACGGAATGATCCTTGCGCTATCGAAGGCGTTCTCGGCCTGGGAGCACGACAGGAGTGTCGCCCTTGTGGTCATCAAGGCCGAGGGCAGGGCGTTTTCCGCCGGCGGCGACATCGCCGACGCCTATCGCGCGATGCGTGCCGGCACGGCGCCGGTCGCCTTCTTCGCCGACGAATACCGGCTCAACGCCGCGCTGGCCCGTTTTCCAAAGCCCTGCGTGTCGCTGATAGACGGCATCGTCATGGGCGGCGGCGTCGGCATTTCCTGCCACGGGTCGCACCGGGTGATGACCGAAAAGGCGCTGTTCGCCATGCCGGAGGTCGGCATCGGCTTTTTCCCCGACGTAGGCGGCAGTTTTCTGCTTTCGCGGCTGAAGGGCAGCTACGGCATGTTCCTCGGCCTGACCGGCGCGCGCATCCATTCGGGCGACGCCCTGAGGGCTGGCATCGCCACCCATGCGGTCGAGTCGGCCGCGCTCGGGGCTGTGTTCGACGCCTTGTGCAAGGGCGTGGCGCCCGACAAATGCCTGAGAGGGTTTGCGAGCGCGCCGCAGGCCGAGACCGACGAGGGTGCGCTGTTCTCGATCGCAAAGCTGTTTTCCCGCGAGCGGCTCGACGACCTGCTGGTCGGGCTGCGCCAGGTGCGCGAAGCTGGGGAGGCGCTGGCCGAGACTGCGTTCGCCGCGATCGACAAGGCATCTCCAACCAGCGTGGCCGTCACTTTCCGGCAGATCAATACTGGCGCCATGCTCGACATGGACGAATGCATGCGCATGGAATTCCGCATATTGAACCGTATGGTCGCCAGCCACGACTTTCCCGAAGGCATCCGCGCCGTCATCATCGACAAGGATGGCGCGCCGCAGTGGAAGCCGGCGACGCTGGCCGAGGTCGGCGATGCGACGGTCGAGGCCTATTTCGCGCCGCTGCCCGGCGGAGACCTCCCCCTGTGAGCGACACTTCCTCCGACCGGCGCAATTTCGGCCCGACGGTCGTCGAGCAACTGTTCGCATGGTTCCAGCGCATCATTGCCGTGTACTGCCTGATGTTCGGCGTGCTCTACTGGGTAAGGCTGCTCGGCTACTACGACTCGCCGCTGTGGCGCATCGACCTGATGCCGGTGCATTGGCAGGTGGTGACGGTGACGCTCGCGGTGTTTTTCCCTTTCGCCGCCGCTGGGCTGTGGATGCTGGCGTCGTGGGGGCCGGTAATCTGGTTCCTGTGCGCCGCGACCGAGACGGTCATGTATGCCGGCTTTCCCGACCTGTTCGGCCGACACTATGCGGTCGTGGCCTCGCACGCTTTCGCCGCCTGCCTGTACACGGCCTTCCGGCTGGTCATCCACTTCCAGAAGCGCACGGCCGCGCAGCAATAGTCGCTGCGTCCGCCGCTTCGGGGGCCGTCCTGCCGGGGTCGCTAAAGCTTTAAGTTAATTTTTCATCCTCGGCAGGGAATTCGTTAACCCTCTACCGAAACCAGTTGCCGGTAAGGCCTTGTTAAGGCTGGCGTTTAAGTCGAATTTTATGTGTATTCGATAGTGTCGCGACCAAGGTGAGAAAAAACAAAACATCACCCGGCGACAAACGAGAGGCGAATACAATGATCAACCCGCGTTCGGCGGCAAAGGCCGCGACTGTATCCGATGATCGCCGTGAAGCGATCCGCTCCCTATACATGGAATCACTTCAACTGGTCGAGCGTCTGCACCGCCGTCTGCTTGACGTGATCAAGGACGAGTTCGACCGCAACGGCCGCAGCGACATCAACGCCATCCAGGCGTTGCTGCTGTTCAACATCGGCAATTCCGAACTGACCGCCGGCGAACTCCGGTCGCGCGGCTACTACCTCGGCTCCAACGTCTCCTACAATCTCAAGAAGCTGGTCGATCTCGGCTTCATCAACCACCAGCGGTCGCGCATCGATCGCCGCTCGGTCCGCGTCAGCCTGACGCCGAAGGGTGCTGCAATCGCCGAGGTGGTCGCCGGGCTCTACGAACGCCATATCGGCTCGATCGAGCAGGTCGGCGGCATCAACACCGAAGAGTTCAAGCAGATGAACCGCGCGCTGCAGCGTCTCGACCGCTTCTGGAACGACACCATCGCCTACCGCATGTAAAGGCGGGCGAGAGCGCCCGCAGCCGATCGTTGACGAACCACGCAGGGCCGGTCCGTTGCGGACCGGCCCGTGTTCCGGTTGCAACACTGGAGCCGAAGTGGCCCCGGATCGCAGGACTCGGTCACGTTGCCGCCATATTCCGATGAAATTTCCAGACACTTGAAGACAGGACGTCGCGCCGGTCATCACGCAGAATTGCGGATCGGCCGGCAGGATTGAAGTGACGCTTCGTCATGGTTGGTCAATTGTTAAGATTGGCCGATTTAATCTCCGGCCGCTTCAGTCCGTGGTCGAAAGCAGGAATCAGCTCGGAATGTCCACCACCGCCAGCCGCCGTACATTTCTCACCAGTGCCGCAGCCGTTGCGGTTTCGCTCGTTGCCGGCAGTGCCTTCGCGGAGGAGGCGGACGCGATCGGCAACGTGCTGAAATCGGCCGGTCGCGGCAACTGGGACGACGAGTTCGACGCCCGCGCCACCGGCGGCGCCAAGGTGACGTCGCGCACCCCGATCTTCAGCCAGCAGACGGTGTCCTACATCGAGGCGGCGATCGGCCAGTATCAGGGCATCGTATCGGCCGGCGGCTGGCCGATGGTTCCCGCGGAGAAGAAACTCAAGCTCGGCGTGCAGGACCCGGACGTCGAGGTGCTGCGCAAGCGCCTGATGGTGTCCGGAGACCTGTCGCCGAACGCCGGCGTCTCGCCGTCCTTCGACACCTATGTCGACGCGGCTGTGAAGCGCTTCCAGGCCCGCCACGGCCTGCCCGCGGACGGCGTGATGGGCCAGTACAGCTTCAAGGCATTGAACGTTTCGGCGCCCGTGCGGCTCGGCCAGCTCGAGACCAACCTTGTGCGCCTTCGTTCCATGTCCGGTTTCCTCGGTGACCGTTACGTGATGGTCAACATCCCGGCTGCGCAGATCGAGGCTGTGGAAGGCGATCGCGTCGTCTCCCGCCACACGGCGATCGTCGGCAAGATCGACCGCCAGACGCCGATCCTGAATTCCAAGATCAACGAGATCGTCGTCAACCCCTACTGGAATGCGCCGGAATCGATCGTCCGCAAGGACATCATCCCGCTGATGCGCAAGAACCCGAAATATCTCGAAGAGAACTACATCCGCATCCTCGGCCCCGAGGGCGAGATCGATCCCTCGACCATCGACTGGTCGACCGAGGACGCGGCGAAGTTCCGCTTCCGCCAGGATCCGGGCGCCATCAACGCCATGGCATCGGTGAAGATCAACTTCCCCAGCCCGGAGAACGTCTACATGCACGACACCCCTTCGCAGGGGCTGTTCAACAAGCTGATGCGTTTCGATTCGTCGGGCTGCGTGCGCGTCCAGAATGTACGCGACCTGGTGGTCTGGATCTTGCGCGACACACCCGGCTGGAACCGGCAGCACCTCGAGCAGACGATCAAGGGCGGCGAGAATTCGCCGATCCAGGTGGTCAACCCGGTGCCGGTCTATTTCACCTACATCTCCGCCTGGTCGACCGGCGAGGGCGTCGTGCATTTCCGCGACGACATCTACGCACGCGACGGCGTCGACGAGCTGCAGATCACCTCTTCGCTGTAGTCGTTCGAAGGAAAAGCAAAGGCCGCCCGGAACGGAAGGGCGGCCTTTTTGCATGTCCAGGGCCGGGCGATCGATGCGGCCGGAACGACGGCGCTGCCGGCGATAGGTGGCGCTGGCCGTAGGCAGCCCTCAGTGCTTCAGCGTGTCCCGCGGATGATAGCGGCCGTCGGAACTCTTCCTGAACATCTCGCGCACCTGCGGGTGCCGTACCGGCTCTCCCGATTCGTCCGCCAGGAGATTCTGCTCGGAAACGTAGGCGATGTATTCGGTCTCCGCGTTTTCGGCCAGCAGATGGTAGAAAGGCTGGTCCTTGCGCGGCCGGACCTCTGCGGGGATGGCCCGGTACCATTCCTCGCTGTTGCTGAATTCCGGATCGATGTCGAAAATGACGCCTCGGAACGGAAAATGCCGGTGGCGCACCACCTGGCCGATGCCGAACTTTGCCGCCTTCATATTGTTCATTACACGCACCCTGCACGCATATTTGGCGCATCCGCCCGGCAATTTCAATCGTCGGCTTGACGCCTTGTCGGACAACGGGTTAGCGCCGCTCGTCAAAGCGCGCGAGAGTCATGTACGACGTCATCGGTCTGGTCATCCCGTTCTTCGGGCTCATCTTTGTCGGCTTCGTCGTCGCACGGCTGACGCGGCAGCCGCTGGATGCGCTGGGCTGGATGAACACCTTCATCCTCTATGTCGCACTGCCGGCCCTGTTCTTCCAACTGCTGGCCAAGACGCCGATCGAGCAACTGACCGCCTGGGGTTTCATTTTCGGCGCGGTGCTGGCGACCTATCTCGTCTTTTCGATCATGTTCATCGGCTCGATGATCGCCTCGCGCGGCGACATCGCGCAATCAATGCTGCGCGGGCTCGCCGCCGCCTACGGCAACATAGGCTATATGGGGCCGGGCATCGCGCTGCTGGCTCTCGGCGAGGAGGCGGCCGTGCCGGTGGCGCTGATCTTCTGCTTCGAAAACATCATGCATTTCGCGGTGGCGCCAATGATGATGGCGCTGGCAGGCGGCAAGGGCGAGCCGCCGCTGCGGCTGGCGGCCGGCGTGGTCCGCAAGATCGTGCTGCATCCCTTCATCATCGCGACCGCGATCGGCGTGGCGGCGGCGGCGCTGCAATTGCGCCCGCCCATGCCGGTGGAACGGCTTCTGAACTATCTTGCCAGCGCCGCCGCGCCCTGCGCGCTGTTCGCCATGGGCGTGACGCTGGCGCTGAGGCCGCTGCGGCGCATGCCGTTCGAACTCGCGCCCATCGCCGTCCTGAAGCTCGCCGTGCATCCGGCGCTCTGCTACGTGGTGCTGAGCTGGATCGGCGATTATCCGCACGGCTGGATCTATACGGCGGTGCTGCTCGCCTCGCTGCCGACCGCCACCAACGTTTTCGTCATCGCCCAGCAATATGGGGTGTGGATAGAGCGGGCTTCGGCCGCGGTGCTGGTCACCACCTGCCTGTCGGTGTTTTCAGTGACGGTGCTGCTCTACCTGATCACCACCGGGGCGCTTCCGCCGGACCTGTTCCCGAACCGTTGAGGCCAGCGACGAAAAACCGCTGCCGGGGCGCAAACCCTCGCGCATGAACAGCGCGCGCAGCGGTCCGAAGGCGCCAAGTGCGCTCAGGCCGGCGCTGCGGGCGATCTGCGCCGGCAGCATGTCGGAGAGCAGCGAGCGGTTGAGCAGGCTGACGGCGCCGGTGCGCGCCAGGATGTCGGGCCGGCGCTTCGAATCGTATGTCGCAAGCGCCCGGGCGTTGCCGGGGTCTTCGCGGTTGGCCGACGCAATTTCAATGAGTTGCTGGACGTCCCTGACGCCGAGGTTGAGGCCCTGCGCACCGATCGGCGGAAACATGTGCGCCGCCTCGCCGACCAGCGCCACGCGGTTTTTCGCGAAGCTCGAGGGCAGGCTGCCCGACAACGGAAATATCTGCGGCTGGGAATCGACCGTGATCCTGCCGAGCATCGACTGCATGCGCGTCTCGACCGCGAGCGACAGCGCGTCCTCGGGCAGGGCGGCCAGCCGTTCCGCCTCCCTTGGCTTCAGCACCCAGACCAGGCTCGAGCGGTCTCCGGGCAGCGGCACCTGCGTGAAGGGCCCGTCCTCGGTATGGAACTCGGTCGAGGTGAAGCCGTGGCCGCGCGCATGGGCGAAGGTGAGCACCAGCGCCGATTGCGGATAGGGGCGGCCGGAAACACGGATGCCGGCGGCAGCGCGCGCCGGCGAGTTGCGGCCATCCGCGGCGACCGCGAGTTTCGCCGAAATGCTCGAGCCGTCGGCGAGCCGCGCCGTGACCTGGTCCTCGCCGATCTCCCAGCCGTCGACAAGGCTTTGCCGTCGCTCGATGCCGGTGGCAGCGCCGGCAGCCGCCTCCAGCGCGCCGTTCAGCACCTGGTTCGGAATGTTCAGGCCGAAACAGGGCTCCGCGATCTCGCTGGCGTGGAACGTGACCACTGGGCTGCGGATAAGCCGCTCGGTCGCGTCGACGATCCGCATGATCCTCAGCGGCGCCGCGGCGTCCTCGATCCGGCTGAGCACCCCGACCCGATCCAGGACCGCAAGGGCAGGGACCATCAGCGCCGTCGTGCGCCCGTCAGTGCGGTTTGCGGGTGGCCCGGTCAGCGCGACGGAAAAGCCGGCATCGGAAAACACCAGCGCCGCCAGCATTCCCGCCGGGCCGGTGCCCGCCACGATCACGTCGAAGCTCTTTTGTCCGCGCGCCATCTGTCCGCTATCCGCTGCAACGTCGCCCCGGTATATGGTGCTCCTGAAAATGGATCAACGCGACGCATTCGCAAGCCATGAGCCAATGAGCAGCGACGACTTTGGTTTTCCATACCTCGACCGGGCGGGGCTGGCCGCCGCCCGTCTGGCTGCGAGACCGGGACGCGCGGTTTGGCTCGCCTTCGCCGCAGCAATGATCCTGGCCTGGGGCGGAATTGCCATGCTCGCTTTGCGGGCCGCCGAAATCCGCCAGCCGGGCGCAGGCCTCGCAGGCGACGGGCTGCTCAGGCACGTTGCACCTGGATCGATGCTTTCATTCCTCGACAGTTTTGTCGCGCTCTGCCTGACGCCGGCCGTCGCCCCCGGATCGGGTCCGGCGCAATTCATGGTCGCCACGGCCATGTGGTTCCTGATGGCGGTGGCGATGATGCTGCCTTCCGCCGCGCCGATGATCAAGACCTACTGCGAGATCGCCGATACGGCCGCCGGCAAGGGCGAGACGGCTGTTCACCCGCTGGTGCTGGTCGCTGGCTACCTGTCGGTGTGGCTCGCGGCCTCCATCGGCTTTGCCGCGCTCGATCTTGCGTTTCGCGCCCTGTTTTCGGCCGAGCCGTTCGCCGTGGCATCGCCGTTCGTGGCGGCGGTGCTGCTTGGCATCGCCGGCCTCTACCAGTTCAGCGCCCTGAAAGAGGCCTGCCTGAAAAAATGCCGCATGCCGTTTCCGATCCTGTTTTCGCGCTGGAGCACGCGGCCGGCCGCGATCTTCCGGCTCGGCGTCGACGAAGGGCTGTGGTGCTTTGGCTGCTGTTGGGCGCTGATGCTGGTGATGTTTTGCGTCGGTGTCATGAACATCTTCTGGATGGTGCTGCTCGCCCTCGTCGCTGTTGTGGAAAAGCAGATGCCGGGGCGGCTGGTCGGAGGGCTGGCCGGAACGATCCTGCTTGTATGGGCCGGCGCGCTGCTGTTTACTGCCGCTTGAGAGTGCAGGGGAGAGAGATGGCCGAGCCGAGCTGGGCAATGAAGGGAGAGCTGGTCCTTTCCTGCAATTGCACCGTTTTCTGCCCCTGCGTGCTGTCGCTCGGGTCGCATCCGCCGACGGAAGGTTATTGCCAGACCTGGGCGGGTTTCCGCGTCGACGCTGGCCATTACGGCGAGGTCGATCTTTCCGGCCTCAATCTCGGCCTGATCATGGAAATCCCTGGCTATATGAGCCGCGGCAACTGGACCGCCGGCCTGTTTGTCGACAAGCGCGCCTCGATCTATGCCCAGAAAGCCTTCGCGAAGATCTTTTCAGGAAAGGCGGGCGGCACCACATCGCTGCTGTCGATCCTCGTCGGCAAATTCCTCGGCATCGAACAGGCGCCGATCACCTATGAGAAGCAGGACCGTACCCGCATCTTCCAGATCCCGAAAATCATCGACGGCGCCGTGACGCCGGTCCCCGGCAAGGAGCGCGGCAAGGATACGGTCATAACCAATTCCGAATACTGGATCGCGCCCGAGATCATCGTGGCCAAGGCCGAGAAGAGCCGCATGCGCGCCTTCGGCCGCAACTGGAACTTCGCCGGCCGCTCGGCCGAGATCTGCAAGCTGGATTGGCACGGACCGTGACCGGCAAGCCGCTTTCCGCACGCATCCCCAAGCCGAAAAAGAAGGTGACCTGGCCGCAGGCGCGCGCCTTTTCGGTCCACTTGCTCACCGCCTCGGGTTCGTTCCTGGCGTTCCTGTCGTTGGTGGCCGCCAGCGAGGAGCGCTGGACGGCGATGTTCTGGTGGTTGGGGCTGGCGTTGTTCGTCGACGGCATAGACGGGCCAATCGCCCGCAAGCTGGAGGTCAAGGAAATCCTGCCGACGTGGTCGGGCGAGCTGCTCGACAACATCATCGATTATGTCACTTACGTGCTGATCCCGGCCTTCGCGCTCTATCAGCGGGGCCTGATGGGCGAGGGGCTGTCGTTCCTGTCGGCGGCGATCATCGTGGTGTCGAGCGCGATCTACTACGCCGACACCGGCATGAAGACGAAGGAGAACTTCTTCAAGGGATTCCCCGTAGTCTGGAACATGATCGTGTTCACGCTCTTTGTCGTCGAACCCGGCCCATGGACCTCCTTCGCCGTGGTGGTGATCGCCGGTGTCATGACCTTCGTGCCGGTTTATTTTCTCCATCCGGTGCGCGTGGTGCGGCTCAGGCCGATCAATCTCGGCATGACGCTGTTGTGGTGCGCCTTCGGCGCGCTGGCGCTTCTGGAGGCCGCGCTTGCCGCCTGGTACAACAGGATCGGCCTGCTGACCGAGCATGTCAGCCTTTTCACCAAGGTCGGCATTTCGGTAACCGGCATCTACCTGTTCTGCATCGGCATCGTCATGCAGTTCTTTCCCGCGCTCGGCGCGAAGAAGGGATAGCGCCAGGGCGGTTTACATTTTTCCTCTCGCCGCTACCTTGATATGGCAATGCCTTTCCGGGGCAAGAATGTGAACTGCCCCCGGCACTTACCCTGGAGTCCCCATGTCCAAAGCAGTCCGCATCCATGCCCATGGCGGCCCCGAAGTCCTGACCTACGAGGAGGCTGACCCGGGCAAGCCGGGGCCGGGCCAGGTGCTCGTGCGCCAGACCGCGATCGGACTGAATTTTATCGACGTCTATTTCCGCACCGGGCTCTACCCGGCGCCGAACGGCCTGCCGTTGACACCCGGCGGCGAGGCGGCGGGCACCGTCAAGGAAGTCGGTGAGGGAGTCGATTGGTTGAAACCGGGCGACCGGGTCGCCTACACCACGCCGCTCGGCGCCTATGCCGAGGAGCGCGTGATCGCCGCCGATCGTCTGGTGCGCGTGCCGGACGGCGTCAGCGACGACGAGGCGGCGGCCGCCATGCTGAAGGGCCTCACGGCGGAATACCTTCTGCGCCGCACCTTTGCCGTGAAGCGGGGCGATACGATCTTGTTCCATGCGGCAGCCGGCGGCGTCGGCCTGATCGCCGGACAGTGGGCGAAACATCTCGGCGCGACCGTCATCGGCACGGCAGGCTCCGCCGACAAGGTGGCGCTGGCCAAGAAGCACGGCTATGACCACGTGATCGACTACCGCGACAGCGACTTTGTCGCCGCGGTGAAGGACATCACCGGCGGAAAGCTCTGCGACGTCGTCTACGATTCGGTCGGCAAGGACACGTTTCCGGGTTCGCTCGACTGCCTCAAGCCGCGCGGCATGTTCGTCAGCTTCGGCCAGTCCTCCGGCCCGATCCCGCCCTTCGCCATGAGCTTGCTCTCGCAGAAAGGCTCGCTCTACGCGACAAGGCCGACGCTCTTCACTTATATTGCCAAACGCGAGGAACTGGAGGCCGCGGCAGCCGCGCTGTTCGGCGTGATTGCCGACGGAACGGTTAAAATCGTCGTCAACCAGCGCCACAAGCTTGCCGACGCCGGCCGCGCCCATGCCGATCTCGAAGCTCGTAGAACGACCGGCACGACAGTTCTTATCCCCTGATTTTCTTGAAGCAGTTTCAAAGGGCGTAAATCTTTGCGTTCCCGGTCCCGCAAGCCTACGATACGGTCGGGAACAAAGAACATGGCTGGTTAACAGACCGGGAGGCACCGTGAGTGCTCAAAACGGCGGGGATGCCGCGCTTCTGCTTGAGGTGCGCGGGCTCACGAAGATCTTTGGCGCGCTGAAAGCGTGCGACAATGTCGACCTGACGGTGCGCCGGGGCGAGATCCATTCGCTGCTCGGCGAGAACGGCGCCGGCAAGTCGACGCTGGTCAAGATGCTGTTCGGCTCGCTTGAGCCCAATGCCGGCGAAATCCGCTGGCAGGGGCAGCCAGTGCGCATCGGCAGTCCGAGCGCCGCAAGAAAACTCGGCATCGGTATGGTTTTCCAGCATTTTTCGCTGTTCGACGCCCTGACTGCGGCGGAGAATATCGCGCTCTCTCTCGACAGCGACGCGCCGATCTCCACGATCGCCGCCAAGGCGCAGGCGCTGTCGCATTCCTACGGCCTGCCGCTGGATCCGTTCGCGCTGGTCGGCGATCTGTCGGTCGGCGAGCGCCAGCGCATCGAGATCATCCGCTGCCTGCTGCAGACGCCACGGCTGATCATCCTCGATGAGCCGACCTCGGTGTTGACGCCGCAGGAGGCCGACAAGCTGTTCGAGACGCTCGACCGGCTGCGGGCAGAGGGCAAGTCGATCCTCTACATCTCGCATCGCCTGGAAGAAGTGAAGCGCATGTGCGACGCCGCCACCGTGCTGCGGCACGGCAAGGTGGTCGGGCACTGCGACCCGCGCAAGGAGACGGCCTCGTCTCTGGCGCGCATGATGGTCGGTAACGAAGTGCAGGCGGTGGTGCGCCAGCCCGTGGCCGGCATCGACAAGGCGCCGGCGCTGCTGGAGGTCAGGAACCTGTCACGCCCGCCCGCCACGCCGTTCTCGATCCCGCTGCGCGGCATCAGCTTGAATGTGCGCGCCGGCGAGGTGATCGGCATCGCCGGCGTCGCGGGCAACGGCCAGGGCGAGTTCTTCGAGGCGGTGTCGGGAGAGGTGATGCAGGCCGACGCCGGAACGGTGCGCATCCGCGGCAAGGATGCCGGCCGCCTGAACATTTCGGGCCGCAGGCTGCTCGGTGCCGCCTTCGTGCCCGAGGAGCGGCTCGGCCACGGCGCCGCGCCGCGCATGCGTCTGTCGGAGAACCTGCTGCTGTCGCGCTACGCCACCGACCGCAAGGCGTTCGTCGGCGCCGGCGGCGTGGTCAGGATGGGCGCGGTGGATACGGCCGCGCAGCGCATCGTGCAGACGATGGACGTGCGCAAAAGCGCCCGCGACCCTGAAGCCGCGGCGCTGTCGGGCGGCAATCTGCAGAAGTTCATCATCGGCCGCGAGCTCGACCGCAAGCCGGCGGTCATGGTGGTCAACCAGCCGACCTGGGGCGTCGACGCGGGTGCTGCGGCAAAAATCCGTCAGGCGCTGATTGAACTGGCGCGTTCCGGCTCGGCCGTGCTGGTGATCAGCCAGGACCTCGACGAATTGTTCGAGATTTCCGACGCCATCGCAGTCATGCACGACGGCGAGCTGTCGAAGCCGCTGCCGATAGCCGAGGCGACGTTCGAGAAGATCGGCCTGTTGATGGGCGGCGCCGAGCCCGGCCATGCCGCGGCCACCGGCCATGCGATGGAGACCGCATGATGCGCGTCGAACTGGTCAAGCGGCCGCAGCACTCGGCCCTGTTTTCGGCCTTGTCGCCCTTCATCGCGCTCGGCCTCACGCTTGTCGCTGGCGCCATCATGTTCTCGCTGCTCGGCAAAAACCCGCTTGAGACCTTCTACTATTATTTCATCGACCCGCTGCGCGAGATGTGGTCGCTGCACGAACTGGCGATCAAGGCCGCGCCGCTCATCCTCATCGCCGTCGGCCTGTCGGTCTGCTACCTCTCCAACAACTGGAACATCGGCGCCGAGGGCCAGTTCATCATCGGCGCGGTCGCCGGCTCGATCCTGCCGGTGCTGTTCCCGCAGTTCCAGTCCTGGATCGTGCTGCCGCTGATGTTGCTGATGGGGATGGCCGGCGGTGCTGCCTATGCGGCGATTCCCGCCTTCCTGAAGGTGCGCTTCAACACCAATGAGATCCTGACCAGCCTGATGCTGGTCTATGTGGCGCAACTCTTCAACGACTGGCTGGTGCGCGGCATCTGGCGCAATCCGCAGGGCATGAGCTTTCCAGGCACCGCGCCGTTCCACGAATATGCCATCCTGCCCGAGATCTGGCCGGCCGCTGGCCGCGCCAACTGGGGTTTCGTCTTCGCGCTGGTGGCGGCGGTGGCCGTCTGGTTCATGCTGTCGAAGATGCTCAGGGGCTTCGAGGTCAAGGTGCTCGGCCAGAGCCCGCGGGCAGGGCGCTTCGCCGGCTTCTCCGCCCCACGCATGGTCTTCTTCGCCTTCTTGGTGTCGGGCGCGCTCGCCGGACTGGCCGGCATCTCGGAAGTTTCGGGCGCGATCGGCCATCTCAACGAGAAACTGTCGATCGGCTATGGCTTCACCGCCATCATCGTCGCCTTTCTCGGCCGCCTCAACCCGCTCGGCATCGTCGCCGCCGGGCTGATCCTGGCGCTCACCTATCTGGGCGGCGAGGCGGCATCGATCTCGGTCGGCTTGTCCGACAAGGTGGTGCGCGCCTTCCAGGGCATGCTGCTCTTCTTCGTGCTCGGCTGCGACACCCTCATCCACTACAAGATCCGGTTGGTCGGCACGCCGCTGGCCAAACCCGCGGAGGCCTGACATGGGTATGTTCGAGGCGATCCTGCTCACCATCGCGACGGCCGCGACGCCGCTGCTGATCGCCGGCGTTGGCGAACTGGTGGTCGAGCGCTCCGGCGTGCTCAATCTCGGCGTCGAGGGCATGATGATCATGGGGGCGGTGACCGGTTTCGGCGCCGCGCTGGCGACCGGCTCGCCCTGGCTCGGATTTCTCGCCGCGCTTGTCGTCGGCGCGCTGTTTTCGTTGCTGTTTGCGGTGCTGACGCTGTCGCTGGCAACCAACCAGGTGGCCACCGGCCTGGCGCTGACGCTGCTCGGCCTCGGCTTTTCCGGCATGCTCGGCGAGCGTTTCGTCGGCATGCCAGGCATCAAGCTCGGCAATCTCGACATCCCCTACCTTTCCGACCTGCCCGTGGTCGGCAAACTGGTGTTCGGCCAGGATCCGATCTTCTACCTGTCCGTCATCCTCACCGGCGGGGTCGCCTGGTTTCTGTTCAGGACCCGCGCCGGGCTGACCTTGCGCTCGGTCGGCGACAATCACGGCTCGGCGCATGCGCTGGGCATCAACGTCATCGGCATCCGCTATCTGGCGGTCATGTTCGGCGGCGCCTGCGCGGGCGTGGCGGGCGCCTACCTGTCGCTGGTCTACACGCCGCAATGGGTGGAGAACATGACCGCCGGGCGCGGCTGGATCGCGCTGGCGCTTGTGGTGTTCGCATCGTGGCGGCCGTGGCGGGTGCTGGCAGGCGCCTATCTGTTCGGCGCTGTCAGCATAGGCCAGCTCCACGCGCAGGCCCTGGGGATAGGTGTGCCCTCGCAACTGCTTTCGTCGCTTCCCTATCTGGCGACGATCGCCGTTCTTGTTCTAATCTCCCGAAACAGGCGCCTGACCATGATAAACACACCGGCCTCGCTAGGGCGGCCGTTCGTGCCAGACCGCTGAAACGAAAACAAACGGGAAAGCCCTGCGTTTCAACCTCTAGAGGACAACATCAAATGAGAAAAACACTCCTGTCACTGGCCGCCGCGGCGGCCGCCGTGGCGCTTGGCACGGTCGCGGCCGAGGCCAAGGTCAAGGCCTGCTTCATCTATGTCGGCCCGATCGGCGATTTCGGCTGGTCCTATCAGCATCATCAGGGCGCGCTCGAGGCGCAGAAGGAACTCGGCGGCGAGGAGCAGGTCGAACTGGCCTATCTCGAAAGCGTTCCGGAAGGTGCGGACGCCGAACGTGCACTGGAGCGTTTCGCGCGCTCCGGCTGCAACATCATCTTCACCACCTCCTTCGGCTACATGGATGCCACCAACAAGGTCGCCGGCAAGTTCGCCGACGTGAAGTTCGAGCACGCGACCGGCTACAAGCGCGAGCACCCCAACGTCGCGACCTACAACTCGAAGTTCCACGAGGGCCGCTACGTGCAGGGCGTCATCGCAGCGAAGATGTCGAAGGCCGGCGTCGCCGGCTATATCGCCTCCTTCCCGATTCCCGAGGTGGTGCTCGGCATCAACGCCTTCATGCTGGGCGCGCAGTCGGTCAATCCCGACTTCAAGCTCAAGGTGGTGTGGGCCAACACCTGGTTCGATCCGGGCAAGGAGGCCGACGCCGCCAAGGCGCTGATCGACCAGGGCGCTGACATCATCACCCAGCACACCGATTCGACCGCGCCGATGCAGGTGGCGGCCGAGCGCGGCATCAAGGCCTTCGGCCAGGCCTCCGACATGATCAATTTCGGCAAGGAGACGCAACTCACCTCCATCGTCGACAATTGGGGCCCGTACTACGTCGAGCGCATCAAGGCTGTGATCGACGGCACCTGGAAGCAGCAGGACGTGTGGGGCGGCATGAAGGAAGGCCATGTCGTCATGGCGCCCTATGCCAACATGCCGGACGACGTGAAGAAGGCGGCCGAGGAGACCGAAGCCAAGATCAAGTCGGGCGCGTTCAATCCCTACACCGGCCCGATCACCAAGCAGGACGGCACCGAGTGGCTGAAGGCCGGCGAAGTGGCGGACAACGGCGTGCTGCTCGGCCTGAATTTTTATGTGAAGGGCGTCGACGACAAGCTGCCGCAATAGGCTTGAAGCCGCATTCTTCCGGCTTGGAAAGGGCGTCGTTGCGGCGCCCTTTTTCTTTTGGCCCGGCTGCTGCCGGCTCCTGACAATGGGCTGTCAGGAGCCCCCTGCTAGGGGGGGATGCCAGACGAGGAGTGCCGTGATGTCCAAAACCGTCCAAAGCTATGATTGCCGTCCGTCCACCGTACATGTCTTCCAGGTGTTCGGGGAGAAAGACCATGCTTGAGCATATTCACGTCCGGGCCATCCGTCCGGCGTACAGAGCAGTTCCGGGGTCTGCGAAGCCGATCTACGTCATCGAAACGGATCTTGCTCTCTCGAAGGATGACCCTGCCTATGACCGTGACGCACTCGGCGACCTGCTGTTCGCGGCAAAAGATTATCTGGCCGCCAACCCGGCGTATCATGGGCTGAAGATCGTCCCGTATCTCCAAAAGTGAGGAAGCCCTATGGCTCTGGATCGTTGATGCGCGCGGCGGCGGTACAATCCATGTGGCGTTGCCACAGAAAGGGTGACGGAGCGAAATTTCTCTGCTAGCTGTTCATCTGGTCCGACCAGTGCAGCGAACGCTTGATGGGCGGGGACGGAAAGCGGTCTCGACGCCGATCGAATGAGCAATGTCGGCAAAGCCGTGGCGGTCTTCGTCAGAAGCGCGTTTCAGCGCCCCGGCCTGACAAAGGACAGCAGCGCACGGTACATCTGGACGTGAAATACCTGTTGCATCCCTAGGGAAGAATGCAATAGCTATTCTATCAATGTGGGAAAAGAGGCCGTCAGAGCCGGGACCACAGGGGAGGAACGCGTGGCGTTGCTGGATGTTCGCAGCATCTCGAAAAGCTTCGGCGCCATCAAGGCGCTGACCGACGTGAGCTTTTCGGTCGAGCCCGGCGAGGTTGTCGGCCTCATGGGCGACAACGGTGCCGGCAAATCCACCATGGTCAAGCTGGTTGCCGGCAATTTCCCGCCGAGCGAGGGCGAGATCGCCGTCGACGGTAAGATCTGCCATTTCCACCGGCCGATCGAGGCGCGTTCGGAGGGGATCGAGGTCGTCTACCAGGACCTGGCGCTCGCCGACAACTTGACCGCCGCGCAGAACGTGTTTCTGGGACGCGAGGTCAAGAAGGGCTTTTGGCCTTTCCGCATCCTCGACAAGAAGACGATGATCGAGCGCGCGGGCCAGCTTTTCGCGGAACTCAAATCCGAAACGCGGCCGCGCGACCTGGTGAAAAAAATGTCGGGCGGGCAGCGGCAGGCCGTGGCGATCGCCCGCACGCGGCTTTCCAACGCCAAGCTGGTGCTGATGGACGAGCCGACCGCGGCGATCTCGGTTCGCCAGGTGGCCGAGGTGCTGGAACTCATCCGTCGACTGAAGTCGCGCGGCGTCTCGGTGATGCTGATCAGCCATCGCATGCCGGACGTGTTTGCAGTCTGCGACCGCATCGTCGTACTCCGGCGCGGCTCCAAGGTCGCCGACAAGCATACCGCCGACACCTCGCCGGAAGAGGTCACCGGCCTGATTACGGGAGCGATCCGTGCAGCCTAGTCAGCTCGTCTCCCAGGCCATGCCGGCAACTGACCTGCCCGAGGAAAGCCACGCCGCGATCTCCGACGTGGTCGGCGTCAAGGAACAGACGCCCCTCCAGGCCCTGATCTCCAGCCAGGCCTTCTGGGTGGCGGTGGCGCTGCTGGTGCTGGTGGTGTTCATGACCTGGCTGGAACCGAGTTTCGGCACGGTCGAAAACGTCACCAACATCACCCGCAATTTCGCTCCGATCGCCATCATGGGGCTGGGCATGACGGTGGTGCTGATCACCGGCGGCATCGACCTGTCGATCGGCTCGGTGATGGGGCTGGTGGCGATCGTCGCCGGCCTGCTGCTCACCTGGCACTATCCCTGGTATGTCGCCTTCGGCGCCGGACTGCTGGCGGGGTTGGCCTGCGGCGCCTTCAACGGATTTTTCGTCGCCTATGTCGGCATGCCGTCGTTCGTGGTGACGCTCGGCATGCTGTCGATCGCGCGCTCGCTGGCCGTGGTGCTGTCGGGCAACCAGATGCTCTACCAGTTCGGTCCGGACGCGCCGATAGTCAAGGCGATCGGCCAGGCGAAATGGCCGCTACGGCAGCCGGCCGGCTGGGCGCCGTCCTGGATGCCGGAATTCTCCTCGCATTTCTGGGTGATGGTGGTCATGGCGCTGGCGCTCGGCTTCGTCTTCATCTTCACCGCCTGGGCCAGGCATCTCTTCGCCATCGGTGGCAACGAAAACGCCGCGCGCATGACTGGCGTGCCGGTCGACCGGATCAAATTCCAGGCCTATGTGTTTTCCGCCTTCACCGCCTCGATCGCCTCGCTGTTGCTGCTCGGCTACAGCGGCTCGGCGATCAATGCCATGGGCACGGGTTACGAGCTGCGCGTTATCGCCGGCACCGTGATCGGTGGCGCGAATCTTATGGGCGGCTACGGCACGGCCTTCGGCGCGGTGATCGGCGCGGCGTTCCTCGAAGTCATCCGCAACGCGCTGCTTATGGCGGGCATCGATTCGAACTGGCAGGGCGCATTCGTCGGCGCCTTCATCATCCTGGCCGTTCTGCTGGGCATGCAGACCTCCGGCAGGTCGTTGAAGTCCCTGCTGGAGGGCATGTTCACCCGGACGGGCAAATAGATCCGGCGGCAAAACCGCCGGGGAAGTGGACGTCAAAAACAATGTGGAGGAACTCGTGAAAAGATACATTCTGACGGCCGCCGTGGCGTTCTCGGCGCTGATGGCTGGCCAGAGCTACGCGCAGGACAAGTTCACCTTCGCGCTGGTGCCGAAGAACATGAACAACCCGTTCTTCGACCAGGCGCGCGATGGCTGCAAAAAGGCCGAAGCTGAAGCCAACGGCGCCTTCGAATGCATGTATATCGGCCCCGGCGAGCACGGCGGCGGCGAGGAGCAGGTGCAGATCGTGCAGGATCTGGTCGCCAAGAAGGTCGACGGCATAGCCGTTGCGCCGTCGAACGCGGCGGCGATGGCGGTGGCGCTGCAAGCCGCCAAGGAAGCCGGCATCCCGGTACTGACCTGGGACTCCGACGTGCTGCCGGAGAACAAGGACCTGCGGCTGGCTTATGTCGGCACGCATAATTACGAGATCGGCGTCAACCTCGCCAAGATCGTGCAGACCATCAAGCCGAAGGGTGGCACCATCTGCATCCAGTCGGGCGGCGCGGCGGCGGCCAACCACAACGAGCGCATGAAGGGCATCCGCGACACGCTGGCCGGCAAGGAATCGGCGGCTTCGCCCGGCGATGCGCTGACCGGCCAGAACGGCTGGACGGAAGCCGATGGCTGCCCGCTCTACACGAACGACGACTTCCCGATCTCGGTGCAGCAGTTCCAGGACTTCATGGCAAAGATGCCGAACCTCGACGCCTTCGTGCCGACGGGCGGCTTCCCGCAGTTCGTGCCCGACGCCAACCGCGCCGCGGTGACGCCGTTCAAGGACAAGATCGCCAAGAAGGAACTGGCGCTGGTCGTCGCCGACACGCTGCCGGTGCAGATGGACCAGATGAAGGAAGGACTTTCGCTCGGCCAGGTCGGACAGCGGCCGTTCGAAATGGGCTACAAGACCATGTTCGCGCTGAAGGACATCAAGGACGGCAAGGCGGCTCCGGCCGATCCGACATACACCGGCCTCGACGTCTGCACGCCGGAAACGGCAGATACCTGCATCGCCAAGTGACATCCTGACGGTTTTGCGGGGCGGGCGGGATTTTTCTCGCCCGCCCCGTTTTTCCGGGACGGGTTTGCCACCGTCACATCCTGACAGTCGGGTGTCAGGAGGTCTATGCTAGAGACCCTCCGTCAAACGATGCGGAGGACGAACGATATGCTGAAATTCTATCATGCGCCGTGGTCGCGCGGCTCGGGCGTGCTCTGGTTGCTGGAGGAACTCGGGGTCGACTACGAGCTCGTCCACATCGACATCCGCGCCGAGGGCGGCGTGCCGGAGGCCTACCGGAAGATCCAGCCGAACAAGAAGGTGCCGGCGATCGAGCATGACGGCGTCGTCATCACTGAGCGGGCCGCGATCACCACCTATCTGGCCGATGCCTTTCCGCAGGCGGGTCTTGCGCCGGCGATCGGCGATCCGATGCGCGGGCCATATCTGACGGCGCTGGTCTATTGCGATGCTGTCTTCGACCCGTGCATCTCGGCCCACGCGCATGGCCTGACCTATGTGGGCAACGACTACTCCTTCGGCCTGTTCGACGACATGGTGGCCTATGTCGAGCGCAAGCTGACGGAAAACCCATTCGCCGCCGGCGACCGCTTTACTGCGGCCGACATCCAGTTGGCGTCCGGCATCGGCTACACGATGGATCAATTGAAGAAGCTGCCGGAAAGACCGGCTTTTCGGGCCTATCTGCAGCGGATCGGCGACCGTCCCGCCTGGAAGCGCGCCCAGGCCAAGGACTATGCACTGGCAAAGACCGTGCCGGCGTGGGCGGGCAAGGTTTGAGGCTGGCTGGCCTCAGACCGCCTGGCCGTAAAGGTCGTAGGCGTCGGCGCGGTCGATCTTGACCGTGACGATGTCGCCGGCGCGCAGCGGGCGGCGCGACGAGACATGCACCGAACCGTCGATCTCAGGCGCGTCATATCTGGTCCGGCCTTTTCCGGCGCCGCCATTCGCTTCGTCGATGATGACGGGCAGCCGCTTGCCGACTTTCTTTGTCAATTGTGCAGCGGAGACCTTCTGCTGGCGCTGCATGAAGCGGTGCCAGCGGCTCTCCTTCACCTCCTGCGGCACCTCGGCGAGTCCTAGATCGTTGGAGCGCGCGCCGCTCACCGGCTCGTATTTGAAGCATCCGGCACGGTCGATTTTTGCTTCGTCCAGCCAGTCGAGCAGCATCTCGAAATCCTCCTCCGTCTCGCCGGGGAAGCCGACGATGAAGGTGGAGCGAACGGCGAGGTCCGGGCAGACTTCGCGCCAGCCGCGGATGCGTTCCAGCGTCTTTTCGCCATGGGCCGGGCGGCGCATGTTCTTCAGCACTGCCGGCGAGGCGTGTTGGAAGGGGATGTCGAGATAAGGAAGGATTTTTCCTTCCGCCATCAGCGGGATGACGTCGGCGACGTGCGGGTAGGGGTAGACATAGTGGAGCCGCACCCACATGCCGAGTTCGCCGAGCTCTTTCGCGAGGTCTTGGAACTTCGCCCGTACCTCGCGGTCCTGGAAACGGCTCGCCTCGTATTTGATGTCGACGCCGTAGGCGCTGGTGTCCTGCGAGATCACCATGATCTCCTTGACGCCGGCCTTGGCCAGTTTTTCGGCCTCGCGCAAAACGTCGCCGGCGGGCCGAGAGACGAGATCGCCGCGCAGCGCCGGGATGATGCAAAAGGTGCAGCGGTTGTTGCAGCCTTCCGAAATCTTCAGATAGGCGTAGTGGCGCGGCGTCAGCTTGATGCCCTGCGGCGGCAGCAGGTCGACCAACGGATCGTGCTGCGGCGGGGCGGCCTCATGCACGGCGGCCATGACGCTCTCATAGGCCTGCGGCCCGGTGATGGCGAGCACGTTGGGGTGTTTCTCGCGGATCAGCTCGGGCGTGGCGCCCATGCAGCCGGTGACGATGACCTTGCCGTTCTCCTTCATGGCGGTGCCGATGGCGCTGAGCGATTCATCGCGGGCCGAATCCAGGAAGCCGCAGGTGTTGACGACGACGAGGTCGGCGCCGTCATGCTTGCGGGCGATCTCGTAACCTTCGGCGCGCAGGCGCGTCAGGATGCGCTCGGAATCGACCAGCGCTTTGGGGCAGCCGAGGCTGACGAAGCTGACGCGAGGAGCAGTTGCGGACATGTCGGGTCTTTCAACGGCGAAAGCCGGAACCATGATGGGTCCGGCCTTGCCACGATGCGTTGATTTAACGTGCGGGCGCCCGCGGCGCTCCAATTGCGCGGCGCAATAACACAGTTCCGCGCGCAGGAAAACCGCGACCCGGCGTCCCGCTTACGGCCGGCAGGAGCGGATCACCGGTCCTTCACCGTCTCCATGGCCACGAAAGTCGAGGTCTGCGCCACATGCGGCAGCGCCGATATGCGCTCGCCCAGCACGCGGCGGTAGGCGGCGATGTCGCGGGTGCGCACCTTCAAGAGATAGTCGAAGCTCGCCGCCATCATGTGGCACTGCTCGATCTCCGGCACGGCCTGCACGGCGCGATTGAACTCCGCCAGCGCCAGCGAGCGCGTGTCCGACAGTTTCACCTGCACGAAGGCGACGTGGCCTTCGCCCATGCGCTCGCGGTCGATGACGGCCGAATAGCCACGGATGAATCCGTCCTTCTCCAGCCGTCGCACCCGCGCCTGAACCGGCGTTTTCGACAACCCGACCGCCGCCGCCAGTTCGCTGGAGGAAAGCCGGGCATCGCGCGACAGCGCCGCCAGGATGTTTCGGTCGATGCGGTCCAATTGATCCATGGAGTACGATATTCCGGTTCGATTGCTTCGTTACTAGGCAACAACATAGTTCGTTCGATCTGAAAACGCCAGAGATTTGGTCCGTACCGAAATCCGCGTCATGATAGTCGTGCCGCCGTTCTCCAATCGCCGCTCGCCATCCACGGGATCGCCATGACAGCAGCTTTGTTCGACGTGCTCCGCAGCCATATCCGCGAAAACTACCTGCCCGACGAGGACGAGGCACTCGCAAGGTTGGTGAAGCTGGCCGATCTTTCGCCCGAGCAGCGCAAGGCGATCTCGGCGCGCGCCGCCGAGCTGGTGCGGGCCGTGCGCGCCTCCTCCGATCCGCGGCTGATGGAGGTCTTTCTCTCCGCCTATGGGCTCTCAACCAAGGAGGGCGTGGCGCTGATGTGCCTGGCGGAAGCGCTGCTGCGCGTGCCGGATACGCAGACCATGGACGATCTTATCCAGGACAAGATCGCGCCGCACGACTGGTCGGCGCATTCCGGCGAATCGAGTTCGATCTTCGTCAACGCCTCGACCTGGGCGCTGATGCTGACCGGCCGTGTGCTCGACGACACGGACGACGGCATCGCAGGCACGCTGCGCTCCATGGTTCGCCGGCTGGGCGAGCCGGTGATCCGCCGCGCGGTGTCGGCCGCGATGCGCGAGATGGGCGAGCAGTTCGTGCTCGGCCGCACCATCGGCGAGGCGGTGCGGCGCGGCGGCGACATGCTGGAAAAGGGCTACCTCTATTCCTACGACATGCTGGGCGAGGCTGCCCGCACCGAGGCCGACGCGCTGCGCTATCTCAAGGCCTATGCCGATGCCATCTCGTCGCTGAACAGCGGCGCCGACGGTCCCGATATCCGCACCAATCCCGGCATCTCGGTAAAACTCTCGGCGATCCACCCGCGCTACGAGCAGGCGCAGCGCGAGACGATGCTGCCCGTCATGAGCGAGCGGCTGCTGTCGCTGGCGCTGGCCGCTGCCCATGCGCGCATGGGGCTCAACATCGATGCCGAGGAGGCCGACCGGCTCGACCTGTCGCTCGACGTCATCGAGCGGGTGCTGGCCGACCCGCGGCTGGCGGAATGGGACGGTTTCGGCGTCGTCGTCCAGGCCTACGGGCCGCGTGCCGCCTTCGTCATCGACTGGCTCTACGCGCTGGCGCAAAAGCTCGACCGCACCATCATGGTGCGGCTGGTCAAGGGCGCGTATTGGGACACCGAAATCAAGCGGGCGCAAGTGCTGGGGCTGTCCGGCTATCCGGTGTTCACGCGAAAGGTGAACACCGACGTCTCCTACATCGCCTGCGCCAAGAAGCTGTTGTCGATGACCGACCGCATCTATCCGCAGTTCGCCACCCACAACGCCCATACGGTCGCCGCTATTCTGCGCATGGCGCCGGACCGCGAAAAATTCGAATTCCAGCGGCTGCACGGCATGGGCGAGGCCCTCCACGAGACGGTGCGCAAGGCGGAAGGCACGCGCTGCCGCATCTATGCGCCGGTCGGCGCGCATTCCGACCTGCTTGCCTATCTGGTGCGCAGGCTACTGGAAAACGGCGCCAACTCCTCCTTCGTGCATCAGGTGACCGACGCGGATGTGCCGCCGGAGGAGATTGCCCGCGATCCGTTTGCCGTGGTCGACAGCCAGGGCGCGGCCGCCAATCCGGCGATCGCCAAGCCGGCAGAGATTTTTGGCAACAGGAAGAATTCGCGCGGCCTGGACGTGAGCGATCCCGTCACCCTTGCCGGGATCGAAAAGGCGCGGGCGGCCTTTGCAGGTTCCGACAGGTGGGCCGCCGCTCCGGCGCCCAAAGCGGCTGGTTACGGCTCGAAGCGGCTGGTGACGAACCCCACGAGGCCCGGCGACGTGGTCGGCTCGGTCACCGAGGCCGGCCCAAAACAGGTTGCCGCCGCGGTGAAGTCCGCGGCGGACGCGCAGCCCGCCTGGGCAAGACGTCCCGTCGCCGAGCGTGCCGGCATTTTGCGCCGCGCCGCCGACCTCTATGAGGAAAACGCCGCCGAGTTTTTTGCGCTCTGCACCCGCGAAGCGGGCAAGACGCTGGCCGACGGCGTGTCGGAAGTGCGCGAGGCGGTGGATTTTCTGCGCTATTACGCCACCGAGGCGGCGAAGGCGGAGGCGGGCACCGAGGCGAGGGGGGTAATCGCCTGCATCTCGCCCTGGAATTTTCCGCTGGCGATTTTTTCGGGGCAGATCGCCGCGGCGCTCGTCACCGGCAATGCGGTAGTCGCGAAACCCGCGGAGCAAACCCCGCTGATCGCGGCCAAGGCAGTGGACTTGCTGCACCGGGCCGGCGTGCCGGCCGACGTGCTGCATCTGCTGCCGGGCGACGGGCCGTCCGTCGGCGCACCGCTGACCGCCGATCCGCGCATCGCCGGCGTCTGCTTCACCGGCTCGACGGAAGTGGCGAAGCTGATCGAGAAGCAGCTCGCCGAGACGGCGGCGCCGGACGCCATGCTGATCGCCGAGACCGGCGGGCTGAACGCGATGATCGTCGATTCGACTGCCTTGCCCGAACAGGCGGTGCGCGACATTCTTGCTTCCGCCTTCCAGAGCGCCGGGCAGCGCTGCTCGGCGCTGCGGGTGCTCTACGTCCAGAAGGATGTCGAGAAGAAGATGCTGGAGATGCTGGAAGGCGCACTGAAGGCGCTGAAGGTCGGCGACCCATGGTTGATCTCGACCGATGTCGGGCCGGTGATCGACGACGAGGCGCGGCAGTCGATCCTCGGCTACTGCAAGGAAATGGAAGCCAAGGGAAAACTGGTCGCCAAACTCGATGCGCCGGCCGAGGGCCGCTTCGTCGCTCCGCACATCTTCCGCGTTTCCGGCATCGACGAGATGAAGAAGGAAGTCTTCGGCCCGGTGCTGCATGTCGCCACCTTCGGGGCGGACGACATCGATCATGTGATCTCGTCGATCAACCGCAAGGGTTATGGGCTGACGTTCGGCCTGCACACCCGCATCGAGGCCAGGGTGCAGCACATCGTCGACGGCGTGCATGCCGGCAACATCTACGTCAACCGCAACCAGATCGGCGCCGTGGTCGGCTCGCAGCCTTTCGGCGGCGAAGGGCTTTCGGGCACCGGGCCGAAGGCCGGCGGGCCGCATTATCTCAGGCGATTCCGCAAATCGGCGGGAGCAGGCGCCGAGCTCGGCGAGGGGCACAAGGTGACGGCGACCGAACTCGCCGATGCGCTGCCCGATGCGAGCGAGGGCGGGTGGTCGACACGCACCGACCGGGTGCCGGCACTGCGCAAGGTCTTGCGCGGCAAGGCGTCCGAGGCGATCGCGGCGGCCGCCGCGACCGAGTTCGGCCCCGTCGACCTGCCCGGACCGACCGGCGAGGCCAATACGCTGACGCTGCATCCGCGCGGAAAAGTGCTTTGCCTCGGGCCGGACGGCGAGACGCTGCTGGCGCAGGCCGTGCAGGCTCTCGCCGCCGGCAATGCCGTGCTGGCGGTCGCGCCGGGCGCTATCGCCGCGCTGCAGCCGCTGCTGGGAAAAGGCTTTCCGCTGGCGGCGATCGACGGGCGGCCGGACCCGGTCGAATCACGGGCGCTGGGCGTCGACGCTGTGGCGTTTTCGGGGACCGAGGAGGCGATGCGGGTGGTGCGCCGCGTGCTGGTCGACCATCCCGGTCCGATTGTGCCGTTGATCGGCGAGGTCATCAATCCGGCAGCCTACGCGCATGAACGCTCGGTCTGCGTCGACACCACCGCTGCCGGCGGCAATGCCAGCCTGCTTGCGGGAGCGGGGTGAGGGCGCATATTTGGAGGTTGCGCGAAGGTCGTGCATTATCGGCGCGCCGCAAGCCGGCGTTGGAAGGAGCCGCAGCCATGCAACCGCTTGATCGTATCACCCAGGAGCCGGGCGTCATGGGTGGCAAGGCCTGCATCCGCGGGATGCGGGTGACGGTTGGCATGTGAAAAATCCGTTCCGCGTCCAACGCCGCTACGTGCCCGCGCATGCCGCGCCGCGCATCAGGTCGCTGGATTTCGACGCGCCGTATCGCCCTTTGCCGCCGCTGCCGACGCGGTCGCCCGACGATCCCGTCGGTTCGACCCGGCTGGTCTTGCGGCTGGAGGCGCTGGGTCGCGCACTCGACGATCTGCCGGGTCAGGCAATTCGTTTCGCCCGCTGGAGAGCGCACCGCGACGCAGCAATTGCGCGGGAAAGGGAAGCCCGCACCGCACTCGTGCAAAACGAGCAAGCTGCCGGTGCGATCCGGTTCCGGCGCATCTCGCCGCTACGGCGCGGGAGTCCGCCCGGCGGGCGGCTGTCGCGATACGACCCGACAGCCATCCATCCGCGCAACATCCGCGAGATCGACGAGATTCTGGCGCACGCCCATGCGCTGGCCGTCCACGCGCTGGAATGCCCCGACACGTCATGACGTGCGGCCCGGAATCTAAAACCGAGGGATTGACGGCCCCGCGGATTCGTCCGCGGTCTGGCGGCGATCCGTGCTGCCCCGCGAGAACCGTCGTTCATAGGTTGTCGAAGCGGGCAAAATTTGCTCAGGCCGGCAGCACTCGGAGAGCCCGCCCAAAAAACTCTCCGAGCGGCAGCCTTCGAAAGGATCGGCGGCTACGCCCCCTCGACGACCGAAAAGCCCTCGAACTGCGGGTGGCCGATATAGAGTGGCTTGTTCTGGCCGGCGTTGCGGTGGGCGGCGCGGAAATTTTCGGACTTGGTCCAGGCGACGAAATCGTCATGACTTTCCCACACGGTGTGCGAAGCGAACAGTGTGTAACCTTCGGCCTCGTTCACCGGGCCGCGCAGCAGGTGGAATTCGCGAAACCCCTTCATCTCGTTCAAGGTCGAATCGCGGCCCTTCCAGACGTCCTCGAAGGCCGCTTCCGATCCGTGCTGCACCTTGAAGCGGTTCATGGCTATGTACATGGCTGTGTTCCTCTGTTGCCTGTCAGGATTTGGCGCCGCGAGCGGCGTTTCTGGAAACCGGCCTAGGGTCTGTTGAGATTCAGGTTTTGAGGAGCCGAAAATGGCGTTTTTCGAGAACCGAAGCGGAGTGTACGTACTGGTACATGAGCATCGGAAGCGCAGAAAAGCGTCATTTGCAGGCCCTCAAAGCGTGAATATCAACAGACCCTCGACGGAAAACGGATGACGCCTTCCGGCAAGTCGGCCGGCGCGATCGGATTGGGACCGGCCTGCATATGCGTGGCGGCGCGATGGCGCGCAAGTTCTTCGACAGTGGCGCCGGCGGCGATCCGCGCGCGGCGCTCGATCAGGTCGAGCATTTTCGGGTCGAGGCCGTCGCCGCGATGCGCAGCCAGACGATGCAAGGGAAGAAAGTTCAAGTTCTCGGCTCCTTGTGAAGCGTGAGCGGGCAATCAGGCCGTGCCGACGGGCCGGATTTCGAGGCTGGCTGACGCTCAAACGGGGCAGGACGAGGCCATGTTCCGGTGGCCCTGCCTTGGATGACGATCAAAGGCCAAAGGCGATTTTTGCCTTGGTGCCTGGCGCCAGTTGCCGAATGCAGGCGGACGGCTCCACGCCGTCGCCGGCGCAGTCGACCGCGCGGTTGACCAGCACCCGGGTGATCTTGGCGCAGTCGAGCGGCAGGTCGAACCGCGTCACCTTGGTCTTGCCGGAGGGCAGGTCCTTGAAGTCGAGCACGGTGAGCGTGTCGACGACGCCCACTTCGTTGAACAGCGCGATCTCGAAGGCCGCCTTGGAAAGCTCGGCGCCGAGCCCGTTGGTGACGACGAAGGTAAGCCGGCAGCCTTTTTGCGAGGGCTGCGCGGCGTTGAGTTCCAGCGCCAGCGCGGGTCTTTCCGCCTGTTCCTGCGCGTTCGCGCTGCTCCCGGCGGCGGCAAACGCCGCCGCCAGCAAGCCAATCATTGCTTTCGATCGTTTCAACCTCAGCCTCCGAATCGCATGGTGGCGGCGAGCTTCACCGAGACACCCGGCTCGTAGAGCGGTGTGGTCGTCGTGCCGTTGAGCGGGTTGACGTATTGCTCGTCGAACAGATTGTCGACGCGGAAGTCCATGCGGAAATCCTCGTTCGGCTGGTAGCTGGCGAACAGGTTGACCAGCGTGTAGTCGTCGGCGACCGGATTGCCCTTCGGCTTGCCGTTGTACTGGACCTCGCCGCCGACAGTCAGCTTGTCCTCCAGGAAGCGGAAGCCGATCTGGCCGGTCACTTGCGAGGAGGGGATCGTGCTCAGGTCTTCGCGCACGCCTGCATATGAAACGGTATGGCCGTTGATGATCGAGGCCGACAGACCGGCGAACCCCCAGCCCGCGTCATAGACGCTTTCGAACTCGAAACCCTCGATCTTGGCGTTGGCGAAGTTCTGGTACTGCGAGCAGATCGGGATCACGCCCGGACCCGGAATGAACGGGCAGCCACTGGTCGGGTCGAAAGGCGAAAGCGTCGCCAGGCCGATATAGTCGTCGATGTCATTGTGGAAATAGGCGGTCTTGATGCGCAGCCGGTCGTCGGCCTGGATCAGTCCGTCCTGCGCATAGTTGATGCCGAACTCCACGGTATGCGCGGTCTCGGGCTTGAGGTTCGGGTTGGGCAGGAAGGGGAACACCACGCCGTTGGGGTGCAGGCCGCTGATCAGGGTCTCCGACAGCGACGGCGAGCGGTAACCCTCGGCGTAGGTGCCGTAGAACTGCAGTCCCTCGAGCCCGATGCTCTCGAACGGCGAGACGCCGACGGTGATGCGCGGCGAAATCCGGTCGCCCGAGACATTGTTCTCGTCGTCGTCGAGTTTGTAGCTGTCGTAGCGTAGCGCGCCGATGATCTCCAACCACTCGTAGGTAAGCTTCTCCTGGATATAGGCGCCCGAGACACGACGATTGCCAGACGGGGTGAACAGGTCGTCGCCGCCCTCCGGGCTGGTCGTCTCGACGTCGTCGGTCACCCAGTCGCCGCCATAGGTCAGTTCGTGCGCGATCACGCCGGTCTCGAACCGCGACGTGTTCCAGATATCGATGCCGTAGGTGTCGAGGTCGTAGCCGGTCTGTGAGCCCTTGGGTATCAGGATCGGCCGGCCAGTCACCGAGCTGAAGCGCTGCACGTCGGTCAGATAGGTCTGGTCGAGCTTGGCGATGTTGGCCGACAAATTGACATGCAGGTCGAGCCAGCTCTGATCCTCGTCCGTTATGTTGTAGCGGCCGGTAAAGGTATTCTGGCGCATGTCGACGTCGTAGGCGTCCGAGCCTTCCGTCCAGCTTTCGTTGTTGCCGATCCAGCCCAGCTTCAGCTCGCTGTTGTCGCTGGGGCGAATGGTGCTTTTGACCATGCCGCTCAGAATGTCGAACCCGGTGCCGGAGACGTCGTTGCCGTCGCCATCCTTGTAGTCGTTGAAGTTGCGGTAGACGATGTTGCCGAGCACGTCGACGGCGTCGTTGAACTTGTAGGCGCCCGTTGCGCTGGTGGTGAAGCCTTCGCCATTTGTGTCATAGCGGCCCGTCGTCGACGCGGCCCAGGTCTCGCCCGGACGCAAGAAGTCCTCGGCGTCCTTGGTTTCGTAGAAGACCACGCCGCCGATGGCGCCGGAGCCGTAGGTATTGGCGACGGGGCCGCGAATCACGTCGACCTGCTGCACCAGTTCGGGATCGATGAAGGCGACCGACTGCGTTCCATGGCCGGAGCGCTGGAAGTTCTGTCTGGCGCCGTCGACGATGACCGCGACGCGGCCGAAATCCTGCAGGCCGCGGATATTGATGGAGGTGGCGCCGCGTTTGGCGTCGGTCTGGGCCGCGACGCCCGGCATGCCGAAGAATATATCCGCGGGCGTCACCGCCATGCGGCGTTCAAGCTGCTCCTGATCCACATGGCTGACCGACGCGAGCGTGTCGATCGCCGTTTCGCCGGTTCGGCTGACGACGGTGATCTGGTCGAGCACCGTGGTGCCGGCGGTGTTGCCGTCTTCCTGTTTCTTTTCACCCTGCTGCTCACTTGCTGCCGCCTGCTCCTGGGTCTGCACAGACTGCCGCTGCTCCTGCGCCCAGGCCGGCCCGCCGATGAGCGCCAGCGATGCCACCCCGGCGAGCAGCGCGATCCGTCTTTTCAGTGAAAGGGTATGAACCCCACGCCCGATTCCCCAACCAGCCTGTCCCAAGCCGACAGCCCCCATGTCCCTGCTCCTGCATGCGTATGAAAAATGCGGGCTGGCGGGAGGCTGGCTGGCATTTTGATGTTGCCCGTCAAATATGTTGACTTACTTTGTCCGGTATTGCATTCCCTATAAAACATGATATTTTAAGTCAAGATAACAGGCGGCAAATTCCGGGCAACCGGACCATGGCGGTATCAACGGCGACAGAGAGGGTCGATCGAGATGAACACGCACAACCCCAATGCTTTTTTCCGCGCGCGTCCTTATCCCGCCGATGGAGCGCAACGCTCCGAATTCCGGCGCCCCGCCGCGGTTCGCACGCTGACCAGCCAGTCGCTGTTCCAGGGCGAATTCGAGATCGGTATAGACCATGCCGGTTCACTCTACCGGCTGAAGATCACCCGGCAGGGCAAGCTCATTCTCAACAAATAGGACAGACATGGATCAGCGGGTAAATCCGACGCCGGAGGAAATCAGGCGGGCGCGGGACGATAATTCGAAGATGCGCGAGCGCGATCTCGCCATCCAGCTTGGCATCTCGGAGGCGGAGCTGGTCGCCGCGCATTGCGGTGTCGGCGCCGTGCGTATCGAACCGCGCGTCAACGATCTGCTTACCGGTCTCGAAGCGGTGGGCGAGGTCATGGCGCTGACCCGCAACGAAAGCGCGGTCCACGAGAAGATCGGCGTCTATGACAAGGTCTTCCCGGGTGAGCACAGCGCCATGGTGCTGGGCGCCGACATCGACTTGCGGATATTCCCCGGCGTCTGGAAACACGGCTTCGCCGTCGAGAAACGCGACGGCGAAGAAATCCGGCGCAGCCTGCAGTTCTTCGACGCGGCCGGCGAAGCCGTGCACAAGGTGCATCTACGGCCTGCTTCCAATCTCTATGCTTACCAGAAATTGGTGGCGTCGCTGGAATCGACAAACCAGTCCCCGACAATCGATATTGAGATCGGCGATGCAACGGTCGAGACGGACGATGGGTCCGTTTCTTCGGACGTGCTGCGCGAACGCTGGATCAGCCTGACCGACACGCATCAGTTCTTCGGCATGCTGCGCTCGCTGAAGATCAGCCGCCGCCGCGCCATGCGGCTTGCAGGCCCCGATCTTGCTTGGCAGCTCGACGGCGACGCGGTGGCCGCGCTGATGAATCTCGCGGCGCAGGACGCCATTCCGATCATGTGCTTCGTTGGAAGCAAGGGCTGCATCCAGATTCATTCCGGGCCGATAGCGTCGATCAAGCCGATGGGGCCGTGGATCAACGTGCTCGACGAGACGTTCCATCTGCACCTGCGCCTCGACCACATCCGCGAGACCTGGGTGGTGCGCAAGCCGACCAAGGACGGGCACGTCACCTCGGTCGAAGCCTATGACGGCGAGGGTCGGCTGATCATCCAGTTCTTCGGCAAGCGCCATGAAGGCGAGGTCGAACGCGACGATTGGCGTTTCCTGGCCGAGCACTTGCCTCGCATTCCCTGTTCTACCGCCGCGTGAAAGCTTGACATGACATCGTTCCGTATTGGCGGTTTGCCGCTGCGCCGCCTGCTCGCCGCCGTGATGTTCACGGCGGCCGCATCCGCTTCCGCGCATGCCACTGAGGGCACCAGCGTTTTCCCCGATCCCAACCGGATCGTCGCCGTGGGCGGCTCGATCACCGAGATCATCTACGCGCTGGGCGAGGAGAAGCGGCTGATCGCTCGCGATTCGACCAGCGTCTATCCCGAGGCTGCCTTCGGCTTGCCGGATGTGGGCTACATGCGGGCGCTGTCGCCGGAGGGCGTGCTGTCGGTGAAGCCCAGCGCCATCCTCGCGCTTCAGGGCAGCGGCCCCAAGGAAGCGGTCGATGTGCTGAAGAAGGCAAGCGTTCCCTATATCGAGGTGCCGGACCAGTTCGGCCATCAGGGCATTGTCGACAAGATCATGATCGTCGGCAAGGCTATCGGCGCCGACGACAAGGCAGCACAACTCGCCGCCAAGGTCGACGCCGACCTGAAGTCGGCCGAAGAGTTGACTGCCAACATTGCCGACCGCAAGCGCGTGCTGTTCGTGCTCAGCGTGCAGGACGGCAAGATCCTGGGCTCCGGCGCGGATACGGCCGCCGACGGCATCATCAAGCTGGCGGGCGGCGTCAACGCGATCCAGGGTTTTTCCGGCTATCGCCAGCTTTCGGACGAAGCGATCATCACCGCAAAACCTGATCTCATCCTGATGATGAATCGCGGCGGCAACGAGGACCATGCGGCGACAGAGGCGCAGCTTTTTTCGCTGCCCGCGATCCAGTCTACGCCGGCGGGCGAGAAGCGCAGCTTCGTGCGCATGAGCGGCTCCTATCTGCTAGGTTTCGGGCCGCGAACGGCAGACGCCATCCGTGATCTCGCCGCGAAGCTCTACGGCGACGCGATCAAGCAATAGGTCGTGCGCATATGTCGATGTCCAGCGCCGCGGCGGCAGCCGTGAATCCATCCGTTCCTGCTGCCGGTGACCGCTCGCAGCGTGCCCAGATCGTGCTGGTGCTGCTCTGTATCGCTCTGGTCGTGACGGCTGCTTTCGGCGCGTCGTCCGGCGCTTCCGACGCCTCGGCCCTGGCCGTCCTGAAGGACTGGCTGCTGCCGGGCACCGGAGCGGATGCAGTGCTGTCGGAGCGCGACCGCATCATCATCTATGACATCCGCTTGCCGCGCGTCGCCATGGGCATCATGGTTGGCGCCGCGCTGGCCGTTTCCGGCGCGGTTATGCAGGGCCTTTTCCGCAATCCGCTCGCCGACCCCGGCATTGTCGGTGTCTCGGCCGGCGCCAGCCTGGGGGCGGTGTCGGTGATCGTGCTCGGGACGACGGTGCTCGCGCCAGTCACGGCCCTGCTCGGCATCTACGCTTTGCCGCTGGCCGCCTTCGTCGGCAGCCTTGCGGTGACCCTCATTCTCTACAAGGTGGCGACGCGGCGCGGCCAGACCTCGATCGCCACCATGCTGCTGGCCGGCATCGCATTGGGCGCGATGGCGACGGCATTGACCGGCCTGCTGATCTTCGTGGCCGACGATCGGCAACTGCGCGACCTGACCTTCTGGTCGCTTGGCTCGCTCGCCGGCGCGACCTGGACGAAAGTGTTCGCTGCCGGCAGCATGGTCGTCGTGGCGCTTGCGACGACACCCTTTTTCGCACGCGGGCTCAATGCGTTGGCGTTGGGTGAAGCAAGCGCTGCGCATCTCGGTGTACCGGTGCAGCGGCTGAAGCACGGGGCGATCCTTGTTGTCTCGGCGGCCACCGGCGCCTCGGTTGCCGTCAGCGGCGGCATCGCCTTTGTCGGCATCATCGTGCCGCACCTGCTTCGACTGCTGATCGGGCCGGACAATCGTTACCTGCTGCCCTGCGCGACTCTGCTCGGCGCCTGCCTGCTGCTGCTCGCCGATGCGCTCAGCCGCACCATCGTTGCGCCGGCCGAATTGCCGATCGGCATCATCACGGCGGCCGCCGGCGGACCGTTCTTCCTGTGGATACTGCTGCGCAAGCGCGGCGTTCTCGATCTCTGAGCGGAGGGCAGGATGATCGAAGCAACGGACGTCGGCGTTTCCATCGGCAGCAAGCGCATCGTCGAAGGCGTGGCGTTCCGGGCGCTGCCGGGGCAGGTGACGGCGATCGTCGGGCCGAACGGCTCGGGCAAGACCACGTTCCTCAAGGCGCTGGCCGGCGACCTTCCGTATAGCGGACGGCTGACCTTCGAAGGCCGCGAGGTCGCGCGCATGCGGCCGAACGAGGCGGCCGGCGTGCGTGCCGTGCTCCCCCAGTCGACACAGCTTGCCTTTCCCTTCACCGTGCGCGAGATCGTGCGCCTCGGTCTGATGGGCGGCCGTTCCGGCGTACTCGCCGGCGAGGCCGAGCGCCTGCCCGAGCGGGCGCTGGCAAAGGTCGACCTCGCCGGTTTCGGTGGACGGCTCTACCAGGAGCTCTCCGGCGGCGAGCAGCAGCGCGTGCAATTGGCGCGGGTGCTCTGCCAGGTCTGGGCACCGGTGCTGGAAGGGCGGCCTCGCTACCTCTTCCTCGACGAGCCGGTGTCCAGCCTCGACATCAAGCACCAACTGGTGATCATGGACATTGCCCGCGACTATGCGCGGCGCGGCGGCGGCGTCGTGGCGATCCTGCACGATCTCAATCTGACGGCGATGTATGCGGACCACATCGCCGTCATGCATCGCGGCCGCGTCGCGGCGGCCGGTGAGCCGCGCGACGTGCTCAGCGACGGGTTGATCGAAGAAGTATTCGATTGCCGGCTGCGGGTAGGGGCATTGCCGGCGAGCGGCATGCCCTTCGTGCTGCCGCAGTCGGTGGCGCTGTAGCGCCGCGGGACAGGTTCAGGCTGCCGGGGCGGTTACCGGCGCCAGCGCCTCGATGCCCAGCAGTGAGCGCACATTGCTGCGCGACTTGACGAGATCGGCGATCGTGTGGCGTTCGAGCACGGCGAAGAAGGCGTTCAGCGCCTCGCGCAGCGCGGCGTTCAGCGCGCAACTGTCGATCAGCGGGCACTCAGCCGCGTCGTTCTCGAAACACTCCGCCATGGCGAAGTTTTCCTCGGTGACGCGCACCACGTCGAACAGGTTGATCTTGTCGGCCGGGCGTCCCAGCCGCACGCCGCCGTTCCTGCCGCGCACCGTCTCGACAAGCCTGTTCTCGACCAGCGGCTGCAGGATCTTGAACAGGAAAAGCTCGGAGACCGAATAGGCCTCGGCGATCTCCGGGATACGGCTCAGCCGCCCGTCGTTGGCCGCGCAATACATCAGGATGCGCATGGCATAGTTGGTCTGGCGTGTCAGTCGCATGGTCGCTCCTTCCGCGCACGCGTTTCGTTGCCGGAATATGGCCTATAGTTTGGAATAATTCCAGACAAGAGAATCGATTAGTTGAATTTTCCTGTCATGTTTATGGCGACCCGCGTCCGGAACGACGTTGGCAGGTTTTGCGTCTTGCCCCCTATATGAAAGACGCCGGCGCTCATTCGCTTGGCGTATCCTTGTGGAGAAGGGCGAGGCAGGGCATGGCGAACTCCGAAGTGCTGACGGCGACGGCCGAATCGCGCGAGGCGGAGAAACTGGCCGCGCTGAAGCGGACGAAACTTTTCGCTACGCTGGCGCTTGGCTTGTGCCTTGCCGTGCTGGTGGTTGCGCGATCGTTCCAGGCGCGCTGGCCGTGGCTCGGCTTCGTCGCTGCTTTCGCCGAAGCCGCGACCATCGGCGGCCTCGCCGACTGGTATGCGGTGGTCGCGCTGTTCCGCCGCCCGCTCGGTCTGCCGATCCCGCATACGGCCATCATCCCGGAGAACAGGGTGCGCATCGCCGACAATCTCGGCCGCTTCATCGAGGTGAATTTCCTGGCGCCCGGGCCGGTCAAGGCCAAGCTGGAGGAGGTGGACTTCGCGGCGCTGGTGGCCGACTGGCTGTCGGACCGGCGGCGCGCCGGCGATCTCGCCGCCTTCGTGGCGCGGCTGGCGCCGCAGGCGCTGACGGCGATCGAACAATCGGGCCTGAAGGATTTCGCCACCCGCCGCCTTGCCGAGCAGGTCGAAAAGGTGCCGGTAGCGCCGCTCGCCGCCGGTTTGCTGCAGGCCGTCACCGCCGAAGGGCGCCACCAGAAGCTGCTCGACGAGCTCACCGGGGCGCTGGCGAAAACATTCAGCGACGAGACGATGCTGGCATCGATGCGTGACAGGATAAGGTCCGAACTGCCGTCGCTGTTCAACCTGTTCCGCGCCGACGCATATCTGCTGAAGAAGATCGTCGCCTCGGCCGCATCCTTTCTCAAGGATGTACAGGACGATCCCGATCATCCGCTGCGACGCGAGTTCGATCGATTCGTCGAAAATTTCGTCGAGCGGCTGAGAACCTCCGAGGACTATGCGGAGCGCGCCGAGGCGCTGAAACGCGATCTGCTGGCGCGGCCAGAACTGCGCTCGCTCGCCGGCGACCTGTGGGGCGGCGTGCGCGCCATGATCGAACAGGATCTTGCCGCGCCGCGCTCGGCGATCCGCACCCATCTCGCGGGTATGTTCGTGAATGTCGGACGGCATCTGGCGAGCGATCCGGACATCCGCGCCGACATGAACAAGGGATTCGTCGTCTCGCTGGCGGCTTTCGTCGATAGCCAGAAGAGCGGCGTGTCGAACTTCATCGCCGAGCAAGTGAAGCGCTGGGATCTCGCCCAGCTTACTCGCGTCGTCGAACTCAACATCGGCCGCGACCTGCAATACATCCGCTTCAACGGCATGCTGATCGGCGGCCTTGCGGGCCTGATACTGTACGGCGCCGAACGCCTGCTCTGGACGAATTGACGTCAATTCCCGTCGCAGCAACGCATGCGGCGGGGCGCAGAGATGAGTACAGCATCCGATTTTGCGATTGCCGCACAACCGACTAAGAACACTATGTTTGGATGGACGAAAGGAACACGATGCGGGAAAAGGCGCCGACATTCGATGAGCTACGCGGCCTGATCGGCGAGGAGCTCGGCGTCTCGGACTGGGTGACGATCGGCCAGGACCGTATCGACCAGTTCGCCGAGTGCACCGGCGACCGCCAGTGGATCCATGTCGACGTGGAGCAGGCGAGGCGCAGGAGCCCGCTGCGCACCACCATCGCCCATGGCTATCTGTCGCTGTCGCTCATCGGCTTCTTCATCCAGGACATGCGCATCCTGCCGGACAACACGCAGGGCGCTTTCAACTACGGCATCGACCATGTGCGTTTCCTGTCGCCGGTCCGGGCCGGCGCTCGTGTGCGGCTGCGCACCACGCTGCTGTCGATGGAGGACAAGGGGCCGGGCCAATATCTCATGAAAGCCAGCAATACGATGGAAATCGAGGGCGAAGACAAGCCGGCGCTGGTCGCCGATACGCTGGTCCTGCTCTATGAAAAGCGGGTGCGGCGAGACGCCTAGCCGCCTGGCACGGGAGACGGACCTGGCTCGGCTACGTTTCTATCGTTCGAACCTGAGCAGTGGAAGACCGTCACAGCCGCCACCATCGAACGCCACCTTGGGAAATAGCCTTCGTCTGGCGCGAGGCTTGGACGCCGGAACCGGGAGGGGGCACTAATTGCCACCTTTGATCGCCACATAAAGTTTGAAAAGCTGTCCTTGCAATATCTGCCGAAAGAGCCTGCGCCATGAGCCAGACGAGCGACGCGACACGTTTCCTGATCATCGACGACCATCCGCTTTTCCGCGAGGCGCTGCATAGCGCGGTGCGCATGGCCTATCCTGAAGTCCACACCGCCGAGGCGAAGTCGATCGCCGAGGCGTTGGAGACCTTGTCTGGGCCACTGACCTTCGATCTCGCGCTGCTCGATCTCAGCATGCCGGACGTGCACGGTTTCGAGGGGCTTCTGCAGTTGCGTACCCGCCACCCGCGATTACCAGTGGTCGTGGTCTCGGGGCACGAGGATCCCAAGATCGTGTCGGAGGCGCTGTCCTACGGGGCGGCCGGGTTCATCCCGAAATCTGTCCGGAAGGACGAACTGGCTGCCGCCATCCGCTCGGTCATGGAGGGCGCGGTATACGTTCCGCAAAACTATGGCGAGCGCCCGCCCCAGCCGGATAGTGCCGACCGCGCCGATATGGTGCGGCGATTGGCCAAGCTGACGCCGCAGCAGTTGCGCGTACTGCAGATGTTGCGCCAGGGGCTGCTCAACAAGCAGATCGCCTACGAGTTACAGGTCGGCGAGACCACGGTGAAGGCTCATGTCTCGGAAATCCTGCGCAAGCTCAACGTCTACAGTCGCACCCAGGCGGTGATCGAGGTGTCGAAACTCGACAATGCGGATCTGTTTCGGGAGCATTCTGGGTTTTAGGCAGCAGGGCAGTAGGGCAGTAGGGCAGTAGGGCAGTAGGGCAGTAGGGCAGTAGGATTGCCCGCTCGAGAGCCTTCGAAATTGGCAAAAACCAAAACTTCCAGCGCTTTCGGCCGCTGGCGGATCGTTCGTCTCGGCTATTCTGCCCTACTGCCCTAAGCCAGCAAATGCGCCAGCAGTGCCCGCAATTGCGCGGGCTTCACCGGCTTGCGCATCAGTTCGATGCCGCCAGCGCGTGCCATCTGGGCGAGCGCGGGCGACGGGTCGCCCGTGATGATCAAGGCGGGAACGTCGCGCGCCAGATAGGTGCGGGCTTCGGCGATCGTCTGGCTGCCCAAGTCGCCGCCCACCAGATGCTGGTCGGCGATGATCACGTCCGGCACCCAGTCGGTATCGCCCAGCGCGCGCAACGCTTCCTTGGATGACGTCGCGGGCCGGACCGCGCATTGCCAGCGTGCGAGGAGCCCCATCATGGCTTCAAGCACGGTGAGGTCGTTCTCGATCAGCAACACTTTTGTGCCGAACAGGCCGTAGCCGCGCGGCTTTTTGGTCTCGGTGGTGGCTTCGGCGACGGCGGTCGGCAGCCGGTTAGCAAGTGCCGGCACTTCCAGCCAGAAGACGGTGCCGCGTCCGACGACGGACGAGAAGCCGATGCGGTGGCCAAGCGCGTCCGCCATTCTGCGCACGATCGACAAGCCCAACCCGAGCCCGGCGCCGGAAACGTCGCTCTCGACGGCGCCGGGACCGCGATGGAATTCCTCGAAAACCGCTTCGCGGTGATCCTGTGGGATGCCGCAGCCGGTATCGGCGATCTCGATGCGGATGAAGGTTTCGCGACGTCGCGCACCGACCAGCACGCCCCCCGAGCGGGTATAGCGGACCGCATTGGATACGATGTTTTGCAGGAGGCGGCGCAGCATCGTCTGGTCGGAGCGGACCACGGCATTGCTCGCCCGGAACCGGAATTTGAGTCCTTTCTGCTCCGCCAGGGGCTGAAAATCCGACTTTATCGACGAAAACAGTTGATCCAGCGAAATCTCCTCGACCTCGGGCAGGACCACGCCGGCGTCGAGCTTTGAAATGTCGAGCAGTGTCTGCAGCAGGTTGCCGATGGTGGTCAGCGAGCGTTCAACCTGGCCGACCAGCCGGCGGCCTTCCTCGGTGGCCTGCAGGTCCGACAACGCCGAGATCGACAGATGCGCGGCGTTGAGCGGTTGCAGCACGTCGTGGCTGGCTGCCGCGAGGAAGCGCGTCTTCGACAGATTTGCCAGTTCCGCCGCTTCCTTGGCGGCCACAAGGCCGACATTGGACTCCTCCAGTCGCCGCAGCGTGGAGCGCAGTTCCTCGGTGCGGTCGCGCACCCGGCCCTCGAGGTTGATCGCGGTCTGGAACAGCGAGAAGGCATTGCCCTGCTGATCCATGGCCCGCTCGACACGCGAGATCAGGGCGGAGTTGATCTTGCGCAGCCGCGCGACGTCGGTGATTTCGTCCATCAGCATGGAACGAACCTCATTCGGCGGCCTGGCGGCGGCCGAAAGCGATGCCGGTCAGCGTCTGGTTGAGGTGCATGGTGCGGTACTGTTCGCCATAGGTGCCGAAGCCGACGAGGTTGTTTGACCGGTACAATTCCGAAATATCGCGCAGCACCTGCCGATTGCGGGCGTCGAGGCGGCGCAGCACGCAGTCGAAGCCGAGAATCACGTCGATGCCGCCGACCTTTTCACCAACTGCGGCGAGCGCGGTACGGGTCGATTCGACCATGTCGGTGGGCTCGGCGATCGACAGCACGATGCCGTCGTCGATGGCGCAGAAAAAGGAGAGCGAGCCATCCGAGTTCAACTTCTGGATCGAGCGGCAGTAGTATTCTCCGCCGACCCGCACCACCACCGGATGCGACGCGAAACTGAGTGGCGTCAACGCGTCGGGCATGACGCCGACAGCATGTGCGAACTCTTCCGAGGCTGTCGCGGCGTTGAACTCGTGGACCACGCGGCGACTGGGATCGGAGGCTGTCACCACTAGCTTCTCGTCTGTGGGTACGAAGTTCTCCGTCTTGAAGACGTGGAAAGGCACGTCGGTCGCCACAAGCACGACCACCGCGCAATCGGTGGCGACGACGCCATCGGAAATCAGGGTGGTCGCCTCGAAACGCAGATCGTCACCGGCGGATCCGCCCACCAGCGGGATGTCATCCAGACCCCAGTGGATCGCCGCCGCCACCGATTCCTCGGCGAAGGACAGCCCGTCAATGAGGCAGAGCGCAAATGCGTTGCCCGACGAAAGTCGACCCGTATGAGCGGTGAGCGAGCGGCGCAGCGCTCCGACCTGCGAGGCGATCGCTTCCATGCCGGAGGACGACAGATGCGGGATGATGGCGGACGCGATGGTGAAGCTGCCGGCGGGAAACAGCACAGCCAGCATCTGTCCTTCCTCGATTCCCACCGGGGTAATCTCTCCGGCGGTCGAGCAGCCCGCATACCTCAGTCCCGGCGCGCAGCGCTGGATGGCATCGGAAAGCTCCTCCGCGCTGACGAGCGCCTGCGAGAAGAAGAACAGGGCAAAACCCGCGCCCGTTTCCATAGCCGTCTCGGCCACTTCGCGGGCGAAGGTGGTTGGGTCGGGCTTGTCGGTGCTGACGACCGTCAGCCCGCAGCCGTAGCTTGTCTCCGAACAGACTCGCTCCAATTCCTCCAGCCTTTCCTCCGGCCCTTGTCATTTTGCGTGTCGCGCACGCGGGTGCCGAACACATTCTTGTCCGGATGCGGGAGTTTTGCAATGCTGGGGTGGCGGGGCGTATCGTCTTAAGTACAATATACGGTCCGCAAGGGGTGGCTGCATTCTCGACCGGCGCATGGTCTGGGCTGTGGTTCCGCGCCTTGACCACCGTGACAATTCCACCTGCGGGACGCTGAAGAGCCCACCGCTGGTTACCTACCGAGGGAGGCAGGCAATATGTCGGACGTTTCTCTAACCGTGAATGGCAGAAAGGTGAGCGCGTCCGTCGAGGACCGCACGCTGCTCGTCCATTTCTTGCGGGAAAATCTGGGGCTTACGGGTACGCATGTCGGTTGCGACACATCGCAGTGCGGCGCTTGCGTCGTCCATGTAGACGGCAAGGCCGTAAAATCCTGCACCATGCTGGCCGCCCAGGCGTCCGGTTCGACTGTCGTTACCATCGAGGGTCTCGCAGATGGCGCCGACCTCCATCCGGTCCAGGCGGCCTTCAAGGAGAATCACGGGCTGCAATGCGGATTCTGCACGCCGGGAATGATCATGTCGGCGACCGACATGATCAACCGCCATCCGCAGGGCCTCGACGAGGCGACGGTGCGGGCCGAGCTGGAAGGCAACATCTGCCGCTGCACGGGATACCACAACATCGTCAAGGCGATCCTTGCTGCGTCCGAGGAGATGTCGAAGGCTGGCAAGGGCAAGGCGAAGAAGGCGGCGTGAGAGGTGAGCGGATAGGGAGTAGCGAATAGCGAATAGGGTTTTGCCCGAAAGCGTTCGCGAGGTACCGAGAAGTTCGAAGTCCAGTTCCCTATTCGCTACTCCCTATTCGCTTCTGATGGTTCGGGAGGAACATTCCAATGGGTATCGAAGGCATCGGCGCACGGGTCGCGCGCAAGGAAGACAAACGCTTCATTACCGGCAACGGGCGCTATGTCGACGACATGGTCGTGCCCGGCATGAAGCACGCGGCATTCGTGCGTAGCCCGCACGCGCATGCCGAGATCAAGAAGATCGACGTGTCGAGGGCCAAGGCCATGCCGGGCGTTATCGACGTGCTCACCGGCAAGGAACTCAAGGCCGACGGCATCGGCAACCTGATCTGCGGCTGGATGATCCACTCCAAGGACGGCACGCCGATGAAGATGGGCGCGTGGTCGCCGCTGGCCTTCGACCGGGTGCGTTATGTCGGCGACGCGGTGGTGATCGTCGTGGCCGACACCAAGGGCCAGGCGCGCGACGCGGCCGAGGCCGTCGAGGTCACCTACAAGGAGAAGAAGGCGGTGACGGAGGCCGTGGCCGCGCTGAAGAAGGGCGCCCCGCAGCTTCATCCCGAGGCCGACAGCAATTTGATCTACGATTGGGAGATCGGCGACGCCAAGGCGACGGACGCCGCCATCGCTTCCGCTGCGCATGTCACGACGATGAAAATCGTCAACAACCGGCTGGTGCCCAACGCCATGGAGCCGCGCGCCGCGCTCGGCCACTACGACAAGGGCGAGGATCATTACACCTGCTGGACGACCTCGCAGAACCCGCATGTGGCGCGTCTTGTCATGAGCGCATTCTACAATGTCGCGCCGGAGAATAAGCTGCGCGTGATTGCGCCGGATGTCGGCGGCGGCTTCGGCTCGAAGATCTTCATCTATCCCGAAGAACTCGTCTGCCTGTGGGCCTCGAAGAAGACAGGCGTGCCGGTGAAGTGGGTGGCCGACCGCACCGAGAGCTTCCTCACCGACGCGCATGGCCGCGACCATTATTCGGAGGTCCAGATGGCCTTCGACAAGGACAACCGGATCACCGGCTTCAAGGTCGACACGGTCGCCAATCTCGGGGCGTACATGTCGCTGTTTTCGTCCTCGGTGCCGACCTATCTCTATGCGACGTTGCTGTCGGGCCAGTACAATATACCGGCGATCCACGCCAATGTGCGGGCGGTCTATACCAACACCGCGCCGGTCGATGCCTATCGCGGGGCAGGGAGGCCGGAAGCCACCTATCTGGTCGAGCGCACCATGGAGACTGCGGCGCGCGAACTCGGCGTCAGCCCGGCTGAGCTTCGCCGCAAGAATTTCGTCACGCAGTTCCCGCACCAGACCCCGGTCATCATGTGTTATGACGCGGGCGACTATGCCGCATCGCTCGACGCGGCGATGAAGGAGGCCAACTATGCCGATTTTCCGGCGCGCAAGGCCGCTGCCGCCAAGAAGGGCCTGCTGCGCGGCATCGGCATGAGCTGCTACATCGAGGCATGCGGCATCGCGCCGTCGGCCGCCGTGGGCTCGCTCGGCGCCGGCGTCGGCCTGTGGGAAAGCGCCGAGGTGCGCGTCAACGCCGTCGGCACGGTGGAAGTGCTGACCGGTTCGCACAGCCATGGCCAGGGCCACGAGACCACTTTCGCCCAACTCGTTTCCGACCGGTTCGGCGTGCCGATCGACAGCGTGTCGATCGTGCATGGCGACACCGACAAGGTGCAGATGGGCATGGGCACCTACGGCTCGCGTTCCGGCGCGGTCGGCATGTCGGCGATCGTCAAGGCGCTCGACAAGGTCGAGGCCAAGGCCAAGAAGATCGCCGCTCACTTGATGGAAGCCGACGAGGGCGACATCGTCATCGAGAACGGCGCGCTGAAGGTGGCCGGCACCGACAAGACCGTGCCGTGGTTCCAGATGGCGCTCGCCGCCTACACCGCGCACAATCTGCCGTCGGGCATGGAGCCGGGCCTGAAGGAGGGAGCGTTCTACGATCCGTCCAACTTCACCTTTCCGGCCGGCTGCTACATCTGCGAGGTCGAGATCGATCCGGACACCGGCGTGACGAAAATCATCCAGTTCGTGGCGGCGGACGATTTCGGCAACGTCATCAACCCGATGATCGTCGAGGGCCAGGTGCATGGCGGCATCGCCCAGGGCGTCGGCCAGGCGCTGCTCGAAGGCGCCCACTATGACGCGAGTGGACAGCTTTTGACGGCGAGCTACATGGACTACACCATGCCGCGCGCCGACGACCTGCCGTCGTTCAAGGTCTCGACCTCGAACACGCCTTGCCCGGGCAATCCGCTCGGCATCAAGGGCTGCGGCGAGGCCGGCGCCATCGGCTCGCCGCCGGCGGTCATCAACGCCATCACCGACGCGCTCGGTATCGCCGACCTCACCATGCCGGCGACACCGCAGAAGGTGTGGGCGGCGGCGCAGGCCGTGAAGCACTGAAAAGAAGCGAATTGAAAAAGCGAATAGCGAATAGGGAGTAGCGAATAGGGAAAAGAAGCGCAGGGCGGTGGGAAGCACTCCCCTATTCGCTACTCCCTATTCGCTCTTCTCCCGGAGGGAGAAACCATATGTATTCCGTCAACTACCACCGCGCATCGTCGGTCGCCGACGCGGCAAAACTGTCCAAGAAGGGCGACGCGAAATTCCTGTCCGGCGGCATGACGCTGATCCCGGCGATGAAGACGCGGCTCGCCGCGCCGTCGGACCTTGTCGACCTGACGTATATCGCCGAGCTCAAGGGCATCACGGTGTCGGGCAAGACGGTCACCATCGGCGGCGCAACAACGCACGCCGAGGTCGCCGCCAACGCCAAGCTGAAATCCGTCTGCCCGGCGATCTGCCATCTGGCCGCACATATCGGCGACCCACATGTGCGGCATCGCGGCACCATCGGCGGGTCGATCGCCAACAACGACCCGGCTGCCGACTACCCTGCGGCTTTGCTGGCGCTCAGTGCCACCATCGTCACCAACAAGCGCGAGATTTCGGCGGACAAATACTTTACCGGCCTGTTCGAGACTGCGCTGAAGGAGGGTGAGATCGTCACCGGTGTGACCTTCACCGCGCCCGCCAAGGCCGGGTACTCGAAATTCCCGAACCCGGCCTCGCGTTATGCCATGACCGGCGTGTTCGTCGCCAAGGGCAAGGACGGCGTGCGTGTCGCGGTGACAGGGGCCGGCGAGGACGGCGTCTTCCGCTCCAAGCCGATCGAGGCCGCACTGGCCAAGAAGTTCGATGCAGCCGCGCTGGAGGGCGTGTCGGTGCCGAGTGCCGGGCTGATGAGCGATCTCCACGCCTCGGCCGAATACCGCGCCAATCTGGTGGTCGTCATGGCCAAGCGGGCTGTGGCTGCGGCCAACGCATAGCGCGCAAACAGGCTTGAACTCGGACGGAGTATGCAACTCCGTCCGGCTTTTCGGGACTCTCCCTCCCAGGATTTGCTCTGGCACCGGCGTGCGCCAACGCCGGATGAGTGCTATGGTCTTTTTTTGTTCTGATCTACTGAGTATTATGCTCGGGATGGTGCGGAACATTGAAGCCAAGGGGGAGGTTATGACCGCATTCAATGTTGTTCGCTATCGCGTCAGGCCGGAATTCGAGGAAGAATTTCTTCGCCTGAACAGGGAGGTCGACCGATCGGACCTTGCCGGCCTGCGCAGCGCTTCGCTGATCAAGACAGGCGAACGTTCCTATTGCATGATCGGCGAGTGGGACAGCATGGAAAGCATCGTGGCGGCCCGGCCCCTGATGGTCAGGAACCTGGAAAGGGGGCGGGGGATGCTGGAAGACCTTGGCGAGGGCCGCGGCGTTACTGATGCGGTGTCCGGCGAGGTCGTCTCCGAACTTCATCGCCGGGGTTAGCCGATATAAGGTCGTGCATCGCCGGTGCGCGCACCGGCGATGCTTTTTGACTGGCGCGAAGACTTGCTATCCGAATTTCGGGTCGAGGCTACCGCTCTTGTAACGCTTCGCCATCTCCGCCACCGGCAGCGGCTTGATCTTTTGGGCATTGCCGGCGGTGCCGAACTCTTCCAGCCGCTGCTTGCAGAGTTTCGTCATCGCCGCCATCGCCGGCTTGAGGTACTTGCGCGGGTCGAACTCGCTCGGGTCTTCCGACAGAACCTTGCGGATCTGGCCGGTCAGCGCCATGCGGTTGTCGGTGTCGATGTTGATCTTGCGCACGCCGTTCTTGATGCCGCGCTGGATCTCTTCCACCGGCACGCCCCAGGTCGGCTTCATCTTGCCGCCATAGCGGTTGATGATTTCCTGAAGGTCTTCCGGCACCGAGGACGAGCCGTGCATGACCAGATGCGTGTTCGGCAGCTTTTTGTGGATTTCCTCGATGACATGCATGGCGAGCACGGCGCCATCGGGCTTGCGCGAAAACTTGTAGGCGCCGTGCGAGGTGCCCATGGCGATTGCCAGCGCGTCGACCTTGGTCTCGGCGACGAACTTCACCGCCTCGTCCGGATTGGTCAGCAACTGGTCGTGGGAAAGCTTGCCCTCGGCGCCATGGCCGTCTTCCTTGTCGCCCATGCCGGTCTCCAGCGAGCCGAGCACGCCGAGTTCGCCCTCGACCGAAATGCCGCCGAGATGCGCCATGTCGGTCACGGTTTTGGTCACGCCGACATTGTAGTCCCAGTCTCCGGGCGTCTTGCCGTCGGCCTTCAGCGAGCCGTCCATCATCACCGAGGTGAAGCCGGCCTGGATCGCCGTCATGCAGGTGCCCGGCTCGTTGCCATGGTCGAGATGCACGCAGACAGGGATGTGCGGGTAGATCTCGGTCAGCGCGTCCATCATGTGCTTCAACATGATGTCGTTGGCATAGGCGCGGGCGCCGCGCGAGGCCTGCAGGATCACCGGAGCGTCGACCGCATCCGCCGCTTCCATGATCGCCAGCGCCTGCTCCATATTGTTGATGTTGAACGCAGGCACGCCGTAGCTGTGCTCGGCGGCATGGTCGAGCAACTGGCGAAGGGTGATCCGGGCCATGCAGTCTATCTCCTTACGATGGGGCAAATCTGGATGCGCCCGACGCCATAGTGGAAAATGTTTCGAGAAAACAGCCGCTTTTCCGGCTTTTTGCAAAGTATCCGGTTCCTATCCGCCGCACGATGCGGCATTGCTCCACCTGAACCGATTGAAAGGACTCTTGGCGTGACTTCTTATTTTGTCGGCACCAGCTGGAAGATGAACAAGACTCTGGCTGAAGCTTTGGATTTCGCCGAAACGCTGAAGGCGTTCCTGCCGGGATTCGATCAGCGCATCCAGCCTTTTGTCGTGCCGCCATTCACCGCCGGACGTCAGGTGAAGACTGCGCTCGCCGGTACGAATATCAAGGTTGGGGCGCAGAACATGCACTGGGAAGATTCCGGCGCCTGGACAGGCGAGATATCGCCGCTGATGCTCAAGGATTGCGGGCTCGACTGGGTCGAACTCGGCCACAGCGAGCGGCGCGAGCATTTCGCGGAAACCGACCGGACGGTTGGCCTGAAGACGGCGGCGGCGGTGCGCCATGGGCTGGTGCCGCTGATCTGCGTCGGCGAAACGCTTGCCGAGCGCGAGGCGGGCAGGGCGGACGAGGTTCTGGCGGCGCAGGTGAGGGGGGCGCTGCAATTCCTTGATGATGCGGGAAAATCCACGCAAATCCTGTTTGCCTACGAGCCGGTTTGGGCAATCGGCGAGAGGGGTATCCCGGCGAGCGCCGATTATGCGGACAAGCAGCAGGCACTGATCAAGCTGGTGGCCGGCGCAATCCTGCCCGCCGCGCCGCCGGTGCTCTACGGCGGCAGCGTTAATCCCGGCAACACGGCGGAACTGATTTCACAGCCTCATATCGACGGGCTGTTTATCGGCCGCTCCGCCTGGCGGGCGGAAGGGTTCATCGAGATTCTGAAAAGGGCGTCGGCGGCGATTGGATAGCGCAGCCCTTATCTTTCTTGTCGAGGGGAGGGATTCAGTTTGCCACCGCATCCCGTATAGCCTCGATCACCACCACCGCCGAGGCCGCGCCTGGATCCATGTGCCCCAACGAGCGTTCGCCGAGGCGTTCGGCCCGGCCCTTGGCGGCCACCATGCCTTTCGTCGCTTCCGCCCCGGCCTTCGCGGCGCTGACGGCTGCCTCCAGCGACGCAGCCAGACCACCTCCCGCCGAAATGCATTCGCCGGCTGCGTCTGCCGCCGGCAGCCAGGCGTCGATCATCGTCTTTTCGCCGCGTTCGGCCTTGCCGCGATCCTGGATGCCTTTTGCCATCGCCTGGAAGGCGGCCACGAAATCCGCATCCGTCAGCGCCGCCTTGCCCTTAGCCGATGCGCCGGCGCGCATGAGGGCGGTGGCGTAGAGCGGACCGGAAGAGGCGCCGACGGCGTTCAGGAAGGATTTCGCCGCCGTATTGAACACCGTCGTCGGGTCGGCGGCGGGATCAAGCGCGGCAAGTGCGTCGCGTGCAGCGGAAAAGCCCAGCGACATCGCGATGCCGTGGTCGGCGTCGCCGATCACGCCGTCCAGCGCGCAGAGCCGGTCCTTTTCGGCCTCGATCGCGGCGGCGATCTTTCCGAACATGACGACGAGGCGAGCGGCGGTGATGTCGGTCATTCTATCGTCCGGATTGTTCTGGCTTATGTGTCGTCGGGCGCTGTAGCGGGTCAGCCGGCACGGAACATGGCGCAATCGCAGGGCCGGTCCAGCATCTCCTGCAATTCGCCGTCGAGGCGGTGCAGCGTCACTGAGGCCCCCGCCATTTCCAGCGATGTGCAATAGGGGCCGACCCAGGTGGCGTGGACGCCGACGCCGCTATCGGCCAGGCGCTGCTGGACGCGGCGGTTCATGATGTAGAGTTCCATCAGCGGCGTTGAGCCGAGCGAATTCACCAGAACCGCAACCCTGTCGCCGCGCGAGGGAACCATCTCCGCAAAAATCCGGTCGAGCATGTCGTCGACGATCTCGTCGGCGGTTCTCAGTTTGCCACGCTGGACACCCGGTTCGCCATGGATGCCCATGCCGATCTCCATCTCGTCGTCGCCGATCTCGAAATTCGGCTTTCGCGTCTGCGGCAACGAGCAGGGCGACAGCGCGACGCCCATGGTGAATGTCTGGTCGTTGGCCTTTCGCGCGATGCGCTCGACCTCGTCGAGGGAAAACATCTTGTCGGCGGCCGCGCCGCTCGCCTTGAACACGAAAAAATTGCCGGCGACGCCGCGCCGCTTCGCCTTGACCGAGGTGGCGACGTCGTCGGTGGTGAGCACGGTGCGCACCTCGATGTCGTCCATCGCCGCCATCTCGGCGGCCATGTCGAAATTCATCACGTCGCCGGCATAGTTGCCGTACTGGAAGATCACGCCGGCGCCGCCATTGACCGCCTTGGCGCATTCGAGGATCGGGTCGGGGGGCGGCGAGGCGAAGACGTTGCCGACCGCACAGCCATCGGCAAGGCCCTTGCCGACATAGCCCAGAAAAGTCGGCTCGTGGCCGGAGCCGCCGCCGATGACGATGCCGACTTTTCCCGGGCGCGGGCCGTTCCTGGCCACGATCGAACGCGGGCTGCCGGGGACGGCGAAAAGGTGGTTGGGATGGGCGGCGAGCACGCCTTCCAGCATTTCGTCGACGGCCTTGTTGCCGTCATTGATGATCTTCTTGGTCTGCAAGGACGTCCTCCCGGTATGCGATGCGCGATACTACGCGGCGCGGCGCGGAATGCCAGCCTCGCGACGCCTATCGAGGTGGTGCTGGGGCCTGCACCAACGTCCGTGATTTGACACCGCCGCATGGGTCCGGCATGAGCGGCATCGAAAATCCCTCAACGAAATCACCCGATACAGCCCATGCTCGATATCAAATGGATTCGCGAAAAGCCGCAGGCCCTGATCGATGCGCTGGTGAAGCGCCAATGGTCGGAGGACGAGGCGCGGTCGGCGGTCGATGATTTAATTTTCAAGGACGAGACGCGCCGCGCCCATCTTGGTGAGTTGCAGGTAAAGCAGGAGCGCCGCAACGCCGCCTCGCGCGAGATCGGTAACGCCATGCGCAACAAGGACATGGCGCTGGCGGAAACGCTGAAGGACGAGGTCAACGGCATCAAGGCGTGGCTGTCCGGCGCCGAGCAGGTCGAGCGCGACAACGACCAGGCGCTCGAGGATGCGCTGGCGGTGCTTCCCAACGTGCCGCTGGATGACGTGCCGGTGGGCGCTGACGAGCACGGCAATGTAGAGGTCCGCAAGGTCGGCGAGGTCAGGCCCCGCCCGAACTGGGTCAAGGAGCATTTCGAGATCGGCGAGGCGCTCGGCTTCATGGACTTCGAACGCGCGGCGAAACTGTCGGGCGCCCGCTTCACCGTGCTGAAGGGCCAATTGGCCCGGCTCGAACGTGCGCTCGGCCAGTTCATGCTCGACCTCCACACGACCGAGCATGGCTACATGGAAGTGCAGCCGCCGCTGATGGTCCGCGATGATGTGCTTTTCGGCACTGGCAACCTCCCGAAATTCGAGGACGACCTATTTTTCGTGCCGCACGGCGAAAGCCGTCTCGGCCTCATCCCCACCGCCGAGGTCCCGCTGACCAACCTCGTGCGCCAGGAAATCCTCAGGCATGATCAGTTGCCGCTGCGCTGCACCGCGCTAACGCCGTGCTTCCGCTCGGAAGCCGGCTCGGCCGGGCGTGACACGCGCGGCATGCTGCGCCAGCACCAGTTCTACAAGGTCGAACTGGTGTCGATCACCGATCAGGAAAACTCCATCGCCGAGCACGAGCGCATGACCCAGTGCGCGGAAGAGGTCTTGAAACGCCTCGGCCTGCCGTTCCGTACGGTGACGCTCTGCACCGGCGACATGGGGTTCGGCGCCCGCAAGACTTATGACATCGAGGTGTGGCTGCCCGGCCAGAACGCGTATCGCGAGATCTCGTCCTGCTCGGTCTGCGGCGATTTCCAGGCTCGCCGCATGGACGCCCGCTACAGGGACAAGGGCGGCAAGGGCAATCTGTTCGTGCACACGCTGAACGGATCCGGCGTGGCCGTGGGACGGGCGTTGATTGCCGTCATCGAGAATTACCAGAACCAGGATGGTTCCGTTAGCATTCCTGAAGCATTGCGCCCCTATATGGGTGGGCTCGAAAAGATCGGGGCTGCCTGAAATGCGCATTCTGCTCACCAATGACGACGGCATCCATGCTGATGGCCTGTTGTGCCTCGAGCGCATCGCGCGCCAGTTGAGCGACGACGTCTGGGTGGTCGCGCCGGAGACCGACCAGTCGGGTTTCGCGCATTCGCTGTCGCTGTCGCAGCCGCTGCGCATGCGAAAGCTCGACGACCGGCATTTCGCGGTGCGCGGCACGCCGACCGACTGCGTCATCATGGGCGTCAAGAAGCTGATGCCGGAGCCGCCGGACCTGGTACTGTCCGGCGTCAATTCCGGCTCCAACGTTGCCGACGACATCACCTATTCCGGCACGGTGGCCGGCGCCATGGAAGGCACGCTGCTCGGCATTCGCTCGATCGCGCTCAGCCAGGCCTATGTGCTGAAGCAGGATATCGGCCGCGACGTGCCGTGGGAAACCACCGAAGCGCATGCGCCGGCGCTGCTCGACAAGCTCCTGGCGACAAACCTGCCGCCAGGTGTCTTCCTCAATCTCAATTTCCCCAACTGCGCGCCGGACGAGGTCGAGGGTGTCGTGGTCGCCGAGCAGGGCAAGCTCGGCTACGGCATGTGGATCGACGAGCGCGCCGACGGCCGCGGTTTCCCTTACTACTGGCTGCGCTTCGGCCGTGGCACCGCCGAGCCGAAGGCCGGTACAGACCTGCACGCGTTGGGCAACCGCCGCATCGCGGTGACGCCGCTGAAGATGGATCTGACCGCGCATGAGTTGCGCGACCAGTTGACGAAGGCGCTTGCCTGATGATCGGCGGGCCGGACCGCGAAGGTTTCGCCGCCTTCATGCTGCGCATGCGCGGCCGCGGCGGCGTGCCGGCGCATGTGCTCTCCGCCTTCGAGGCGACGCCGCGCGGGCCGTTCCTGTCCGGCCAGTTCCAGGAGCTTGCCTGGTCCGATCGCGCTCTGCCGATCGAATGCGGCGAGGCGATCGAGGGCGCCGATCTGCAGGCGCAGATCGTTGCCGCGCTCGGCTTCGAACCCGGTAACCGCGTGCTGGAGATCGGCACCGGCACCGGCTACACCGCCGCCGTTATCTCTCGGCTGGCTGGCCGCGTCACCACGCTCGACCGCTACAAGACGCTTGTCGAGCAGGCGCGCATGCGCTTCGAGCAGTTCGGCATCCAGAACGTGATTGCCCGCCAGGCCGACGGCACAAGCGGGCTCGCAAATGAGGGACCGTTCGATCGCATCGTCGTGTGGGCGGCCTTCGACAGTCATCCGCGCATTTTCGTCGACCAGCTTTCAACCGGCGGCACCATGGTGGCGGCGATAGGCCCAGAAGAGGGAAAGCAGGTGCTGGTGCGCCTTACCAAGGTCGGCAGCCGATTCGAGCGCGAGGATATCGGCGCGGTGCGCTTCCAGCCGATCCTCAAGGGCGCCGCCGCCGTGCTGTGACCCGGTCGCTCGCTGAGGCGCCAACAGGCTTAAAATTTCGGCGCGGACGCCGCCGCTCTTAACCGCCCAGTAAGATTAACGCGCTTTAATCATGCTTGTGTTTGTACCGGGTGTAAGCGGGTTATTGCGATGCTGGTGAGTGTATTGCGGTCTGACAAGCGCAAGCTTTGGCGCGGCGCGGCCCTGCTCCTGCTGACGGGAATGACAGCCGGGTGCAGTTCCCAGTTCTCGCGCTTCAATTCCACCGACGACATCTTTACCGGGTCGACGGCGAATCAGCGCCAGATCATCAATGGCGAGAGCCAGCCCTATCCGGGCGATACGGCGCCGGTTGCCGCCGCTCCGGCAGCCCCTGTGCAGACCGGGGCGGTCAACCGCAACGTCCTGCCGCCCGTCTCCTCGCAGCCCTTGCCGGCGCCGACCGTCACGGCCCGGTCCGCCCCCGCTGCGACCGCGCCGGCCGAACAGACGCTGCGCGCTCCTGTGGCGGAAGCCGCAAAACCAAAAGCTGCAGCGCCGAAGCTCGCTTCCGCCGAGCAACTCGACAACAAGCCGACCGGAACGACCGAGCCGCGCATGGCGGTCGAGCCTAACGAGCCGGCCGGCTGGTCGCGCGCCGGCGGCACGCAGGTGACCGTTAAGCAGGGCGAGACCGTCTACAACCTGTCGCGGCGCTTCGGCGTGCCCGCCAATGTGATCGCGCAGGTCAACGGCCTGCCCGGCGGTGGGGCCCTCCAGACTGGCCAGAAGATCGTCATCCCGACCTATGTCTATTCCAACAAGGCGCCTGTCTCGGCGCCTGACAGCGATCCGAACGTCGCCGACGCCCGCTCGTCGACCGGCACCAAATATGACGTGCCGGCCAACAAGGTGCCGCTGCCGAGTCGCGCGCCGCAGGACAAGTTGGCCGTTCTGCCGCAGACGCCGAAGGTGAAGGAGAGCGCCGCTCCTGCTCCTCTGGGCACGACCGCCTCGAACGAGGCCAAGCCCGCAAAGGCCGAACCCGTCAAGGCCGCTGCCGCCAAGGGTGCCTACACGGTAGAATCCGGCGATACGCTGTCGAAGATCGCCCGGAAGACCGGCGTCAGCGTCACTGCGCTCAAGGCCGCCAACGGCATGGAAGACGGCATCCTCAAGATCGGCCAGACGCTGAAGGTGCCGGCCGCCGGCGAGGCGGCGGTCGCCAAGGCGGTTCCGGCGGTCGATCCGGTCGCCACCAGCGCGGTGCCGGCCGCGCCGAAGAAGGTCGCGCAGGGAGAGACGGTTGCCGCCATCGCCCCGGCGAAGAAGGACGACAAGGTCATCGAACAGGCCGAGAAGTCGGAAGCCGCGGCGCCGAATTCCACCGGTATCGACCGCATGCGCTGGCCGGTGCGCGGCAAGGTCATCTCGGGTTACGGCAAGGGCGGCGGCGCCGACAAGGACGGCATCGACATCGCCGTGCCGGAAGGCACGCCCGTCAAGGCCGCCGAGAACGGCGTGGTCATCTATGCCGGCGATGGTCTCAAGGAATTCGGCAACACCGTGCTGGTTCGCCACGAGAACGGGCTGGTCACCGTCTACGGTCATGCCTCCGAGTTGAAGGTGCAACGCGGCCAGAAGGTCAAGCGCGGTGACGAGATCGCGGTTTCGGGCATGAGCGGCAACGCCAATGCGCCAAAGCTTCATTTCGAGGTGCGCAAGAATTCCGCTCCGGTCGATCCCTCGACCTATCTGGAATAGGCTTTCATTGCCGATGAGCCCTTCTTCGGTGCGTCCTTCGAGGCTCGCCCGTCAAGGTCTGCTGCACGATTTCAACGCTTTGCGGGCTCGCACCTCAGGATGAGGACCGTTGTGCCTGCAACGCTGGCCTTTCAGGTTGGTCCTGACATCCTTCAGTGTTGAACCTGCCGTCGACGCCGAAATGGTCGGCAACACAGGAGCCAGACCCCCGCTGAAGGCGAGCGTTGCAGGCACAACGGTCCTCATCCTGAGGTGCGAGCCCGCAATACATTGAACTTATGAGAATAGACCTCTGCGGGCGAGCCTCGAAGAACGCACTGGAAATCAATCCTTCAGCGGCTTGCCGAGCCGGCCGGCCAGATCCTGGATGAACTGCCAGGCGACGCGGCCCGAGCGGCTGCCGCGTGTCGTCGCCCATTCCAGCGCTTCGGCGCGCAGTGTGTCGGCATCCGTCTCGAGATCGTGATAGCGGACGTAGCCGTCGATCATCTCCAGATATTCGTCCTGCGAGCATTTGTGGAAGCCGAGCCACAGGCCGAAGCGATCGGATAGGGAGACCTTTTCCTCCACCGCCTCGGACGGGTTGATGGCCGTCGAGCGCTCGTTGTCGATCATGTCGCGCGGCAAGAGATGCCGGCGGTTCGACGTGGCGTAGAAGATGACGTTGGCCGGCCGGCCCTCGACGCCGCCCTCCAGCGCCGCTTTCAGCGATTTGTAGGACGTGTCGTCGTGGTCGAACGACAGGTCGTCGCAGAACAGGATGAAGCGGTGCGGCGCCTTTTTCAGGATCGCCATCAGGCGGGGCAGGGTGTCGATGTCCTCGCGATGGATCTCGACGAGTTTCAGCCCCGCGCCGTCGTTTTCGCGGTTGACGGTGGCATGCGCCGCCTTGACCAGCGAGGACTTTCCCATGCCGCGCGCACCCCACAGGAGCACGTTGTTGGCGGGCAGGCCGGCCGCGAAACGCTGCGTGTTGTCGACTAGGATGTCGCGCACCCGGTCGACGCCGCGGATCAGTCCGATCTCGACGCGGTTCACCCGATGTACCGGCTCCAGCACGCCCTGTTCGGCCGACCAGACAAAGCAGTCGGCGGCGTCGAGATCGGCTTCCGGCGGCGCGGGAGGGGCGATGCGGTCGACGGCGGCGGTCAGCAGGTCGATCCTGTCGAGGAGGGCTTGCAGGGATACGGTGGGCATGTAGGTGTGTCCGGTCAAACTATATCGCCGCAGCGATACGCGAATCCGCCGCGATGCCCAAGGGGAAGGCTGTGGTCCAGCAGCGACAAATACGGGTCATCGGCCGTCAGCCTGGAGTGCGATCGGCCCGCAAGCGACAAAATGCACCGGAATCGGCACTGAAAAGCGCCGGCGAAGCCTACAGGTGTAGTTGCATTGACGGTTCGACCGACTATATTCCGGCCAACTTTGGCGGGCCCCGCAGGGCCCTTTTTCCATTTCAGGAGCACACTGCATGATCGTGACGCCGGCATACGCACAGGCCGCGGGCGGGACCCCGGACATGTTCATCAGCATCCTGCCCTTCGTGCTGATCTTCGTGATCATGTATTTCCTGATCATCCGCCCGCAGCGCGCTCAGGTAAAGAAGCGCGGCGAGATGCTGGCGGCGATCCGCAAGGGCGACACGGTCGTCACCGGCGGCGGCTTCGTCGGCAAGGTGACGCGAGTCATCGACGACAACGAGCTGGAGATCGATCTCGGCGGCATGAAGGTCACGGCACTGCGCTCGACCATTGCCGACGTGCGGGTGCGCGGCGAGCCGGTCGCCAACCAGAACGTCAAGAAATAAACGCCTTCAGGAGCTAGACTCTCCTGTTGATGCCGCGCTGACAGAGGCAAGATGCTCTATTTTTCACGCTGGAAGACGATTTCGATCTGGAGCGTCGTGCTCCTGGGCGTGATCTTTGCCATCCCCAACCTCTTCACCCAGTCCTTCCGCGACAGTCTGCCCGGTTGGATCCCCAACCGGCCGATGACGCTCGGTCTCGACCTGCAGGGCGGCTCGCACATCCTGCTCGCGGTCGATCGCAACGACCTGGTCAACGAACGCCTCCAGACGGTGCGCGATGATATTCGCACTTTGCTGCGCGACGCCAAGATCGGCTACACCGGCCTGTCCGGTACCGGCACGTCCGTACAGGTGCGCATCCGCGAGGCCAATGAAGTCGAACAGGCCAAGACTGCGCTGGCGACACTGATCCAGCCGGTGAGCAGCGGCGTGTTCGGGACGGGATCGCTCGCGGAACTGACGCTGGAAGAGCCTGAGCAGGGTTTGCTGCGCTACACGCTCACCGAGGAAGGCATCAACTACCGCATGTCCTCGGCGGTGACGCAGTCGATCGAGGTCATCGGGCGGCGCGTCAACGAGCTCGGCACGACCGAACCCACCATCCAGCGCCAGGGCGCCGACCGTATCCTGGTGCAAGTTCCCGGCCTACAGGACCCGCAGCGGCTCAAGGAAATCCTCGGCCAGACGGCAAAGCTGACGTTCCAGATGGTAGACCAGTCGATGCCGGTGCAGGAGGCGGTCCAGGGCCGGCCGCCGGCGGGCTCCAGCGTGCTCTATTCCACCGATGATCCGCCGGTGCCCTATCTGATCGAGGACCGTGTCATCGTTTCGGGCGAGAATCTCGTCGATGCGCAGGCCTCTTTCGACCAGCGCACGAGCGAGCCGGTTGTCTCCTTCCGTTTCGACGGCAAGGGCGCGGCTCGTTTCGGCCAAACGACACAGCAGAATGTCGGGCGGCTGTTTGCCATCATCCTCGACAATCAGGTGATTTCGGCACCGCAGATCCGCGAGCCGATCCTCGGCGGCACCGGCCAGATCTCCGGCAATTTCACGCCGGAGTCCGCCAACGATCTCGCGGTGCTCCTGCGCGCCGGCGCGCTGCCGGCCGACCTCACCATCGTCGAGGAGCGCACGGTCGGCCCGAGCCTGGGCGCCGACTCGGTCGCTGCCGGCGAATTCGCGGCGATCATCGCCGGCATCCTCGTCATTGCTTTCATGCTGGTCGCCTATGGCACGCTGGGCATCATCGCCAACATCGCGCTTGCCGCCAACGTCATCCTGATCATCGCCATCCTGTCGGCGCTTGGGGCCACGCTCACCATGCCCGGCATCGCCGGCATCGTGCTGACGGTCGGCATGGCGGTCGATTCCAACGTCATCATCTACGAACGCGTGCGCGAGGAGCGGCGATGGGGCCGCTCGCTGGTGCAATCGCTGGATCAAGGCTTCGCGCGCGCGCTGGCGACCATCGTCGACGCAAACTTCACCACCTTCATCGCCGCGGTCATCCTGTTCTACATGGGCACCGGCCCGGTGAAGGGCTTTGCCGTGACACTGGCCGTCGGCATCGTCACAACCGTCTTCACCGCCTTCACGCTGACGCGCTGGATGATCGCGATGTGGCTGAAGCACTATAAGCCGAAGGAGCTGCCGAACGGCTTCGTCCGCTTCATTCCGGACGACACCAAGCTGCCCTTCATGAGCTGGCGCAAATACGCCTTCTCGCTGTCGGCGGCCCTGTCGATTGCTGCCGTCGCGCTATTCTTCACGGTGGAGATGAACTACGGCATCGATTTCCGCGGCGGCACCAGCATCGAGGTTCAGTCCAAGGATGGGCCGGCGGATTCGGCCGCCGTGCGCGAGGTGCTGGGCGAACTCAACATGGGCGACGTCCAGGTGCAGGAGTTCGGCTCCGACCGCGACCTGCTCATCCGCGTCGAGGGCCAGAACGCCGGCGACAATGCCGAGCAGAGCGTCGTCGAAAAGGTCCGGATGGCGCTGGAAGACTCTTACGATTTCCGCCGGGTTGAGTCGGTCGGCCCGACCGTCTCGTCGGAACTCGCGTGGGCGGGCACGATGGGCATTCTCGCGTCGCTGGTGGCCATGCTGATCTATATCTGGTTCCGCTTCGAATGGCAGTTCGGCCTGGGGGCGGTGATCGCGACGGTGCATGACGTCACCATGATGGTCGGGCTCTATGTGGTCTCCGGCCTTGAGTTCAACCTGACCAGTATCGCGGCGATCCTCACAATCGTCGGCTATTCGATCAACGACACCGTCGTGGTCTACGACCGCGTGCGCGAGAACCTGCGCAAATACAAGAAGATGCCAATCGAGCAGTTGCTCGATCTGTCGATGAACCAGACGCTGTCGCGTACCGTGCTGACCGGCGTGACGACGTTGCTGGCGCTGATCGCGCTCTATCTGTTCGGCGGCGAGGTCATCCGCTCCTTCACCTTCGCCATGATCTTCGGCATCCTGGTCGGCACCTATTCGTCGATCTTCGTCGCCGGCCCGCTGCTGATCCTGTTCAAGCTCAGGCCTGAAAGTTTCGAGGCGGACAAGAAGGACGAGACCAGCCTGCCGGCCGCCGCCCAGGCGCCGCAGGCCTGACGCCGATCATGGCGTCCGGCATCGTGATGCGCGAGGCGCATTTTCCCGGGCGTGCGCCGATCGATGCCTATGGCAATGGCGGCTTCCGCTTTGCCGACATGTCGCACCGGGGCTCGCTGCTGTGCCTGCCCTCCGGCGTCTATGGCTGGGAGCCAGAGAATCCCGTTGCGCTCGCGCCCGGGGATTTTTCCCGGCTGCTTGCCGAGGCCGGCGATGTCGAAATCCTTCTCGTCGGCACCGGAAAGAATCTTCGGCCGCTGCCGGCGGAGTTGCGGGCGGCATTGCGCCAGGCGGGGATTTCCGCCGACCCGATGTCGACCGGCGCGGCGGTCAGGACCTACAATGTCCTGCTGGCCGAGGACCGCGCGGTCGCGGCCGCGCTGATCGCCGTCGACTAGGCATTCGAGAGCCGACGTGACGGACGAAGCAAAGCTGGTGGCCGAACGGGTCCGCGACGCCGACTACGACCGCTACCTCTCCGTGCTCTATGCTCCGCCGGACCGACGCGAGGCGCTGCTGTCGCTCTATGCCTTCAACGCCGAGATCGCGGGCATCCGTGACAAGGTCCGCGAGGCGCTGCCCGGGGAGGTTCGGCTGCAATGGTGGCGCGACGTGATCGCCGGACACGCCGCTGGCGCGGCGACCGGCCATCCGCTTGCCGATGCACTTATCCATACCATCGACCGTCACAACCTGCCCATCGCGGCGTTCGACAACTATCTCGAGGCGCGCATCTTCGGCCTCTACGACGACCCGATGCCGTCGCGCACAGACCTCGAAGGCTATTGCGGTGAGACTGCCGGCGCGCTGATCCAACTGGCGGCGATGGTGCTTGATGCGAACGCCGCGCCGGATTTTGCCGCGCTTGCGGGTCATGCCGGCTGCGCTCAGGCGATTACCGGCATTCTGCGGCTGCTGCCGCTGCACCGGGCGAGGGGGCAATGCTACGTACCCCGCGATATACTGGCCGCCGCCGGGACGACGCCGGAAGAGTTCATTGCCGCCGGCGCGGGCGCGGCGGCCGAACGCGCCGTCGCGGCGATGATCGCGCTGGCCCAGGAACATCTTTCCGCGTTCGTTGTGCGAGCGGGCGCGCTTCCCGAGACGTTGCGTCCCGCCTTCCTGCCGCTTGCATTGGTGCCTGTCCATCTGGCGGTGTTGTCGCGAGATCCGAAGAAGGCGATCGCACACACCGGGAACGTCCCGGCCTGGAAACGGCACTGGTCGCTTCTGCGCACCGCCTCGCGCGGGTGGTGAATAAGCTCTTTCTTTAACGTATAGGTCAAAACGCTACGACTCGACGGACAGGTACTGCCTGCCCGGAGGAATTGCCTTGAGCCTGCTAATCCTCGTCGCCATTGTGGCGATCAGTCGTCCGTCGCTTCCTGGTGCTGGCCGCGTAGGATCGCCTCGAAGTCGCGTCCGCCATAGAATACGTTGACGATCTGAACCCTATCGCCCTCGATGACATAGGTTATCACTGCCGACCGTTCGAATGGCACCGTCCTCAGGCCCGGCGAGATGTCGTCCCGCGTTCTGCCTCCACGTGGAATGTCGCCTATGCGATAGCAACGATCCTTGATTCGCCCTATGAAACGGCGCGCGACCGTGCTGCTGCCCGACCCTTCTGTTATATGCTTGGCAACATTGCGCAAATCATCCAGCGCGCTTTGCCGTAGCTCCACGCGCAGTCTTTGTATCATCCGACGTCTCCCCCAGCCGGTCGATGTAATGGTCCAGAACTGCGAATGCCTCGTCGATTGGGATCGCCGGGCGCGGGTCTTCAAGCGACGCCTTCGTACGAGCTTTGATCGAAGCCATGCGCTCGGCGTGCTCTTCCTCATCGCGCTGCAAGGCGCGCAACGCCGCACGGATCACCTCGCTGGCAGAGCCGTAGGAGCCGTCCTTGACCTTTTCGCGGATCATGCGCGCCATGGCCGGGGTCACGGTTACGGAGAGTTTTTCAGCCGATTCCATAAGATCGCTCCGGCAGAATTTTGAGAGTGGGATGATATCCTACTCACCAAACTCTGTCCAATGAGACGGATCGGCTACTCCGCCGCACGCACCGCCGGCTCGATCCCCAGCCACGCCCGGCAATCCCGTAGCGCCCGGCTGGTCGTCGCCTTCTTCTTGGCGATCGTCTTGTCCTTGCCGCGAAAACGTCCCTCGAAATCGTCGGGGCGCAGCTTGGTCCCGGCTTCCAGCGGCGGGAACAGGCCGAAATTGACGTTCATCGGCTGGAACGAGCGTTTTCCGGGTTCGTCGTCGGAAACGATATGGCCGCCGGTGATGTGGCCGAGCAGCGCGCCGAAGGCGGTCGTAGCCGGCGGCGGCGAGACCGGCTTGCCCAGCCGTTCCGCCGCGGCGAAGCGACCCGCGAGCAGTCCGATCGCCGCGCTCTCGACATAGCCCTCGCAGCCGGTGATCTGGCCGGCGAAGCGCAGGCCCGGCCGGCCTTTCAATTGCAAGGTCGGGTCGAGCAGGGTCGGCGAATTGATGTAGGTGTTGCGGTGCAGGCCCCCAAGACGCGCGAATTCGGCGTTCTCCAGCCCCGGAATGGTGCGGAAGATGCGCACCTGCTCGCCATGCTTCAGCTTGGTCTGGAAGCCGACCATGTTGTAGAGCGTGCCCAGCGCGTTGTCCTGGCGCAGTTGCACCACCGCATAGGCCTTTACTGTCGGGTTGTGGGCGTTGGTGAGGCCCATCGGCTTCATCGGCCCATGCCGCAGCGTTTCCACGCCGCGCTCGGCCATCACCTCGATCGGCAGGCAGCCGTCGAAATAGGGCGTGCCCTCCCACTGCTTGAACTCGGTTTTTTGGCCTTCGACCAGCGCCTTGACGAAGGCCTCGTATTGCGCCCGGTCCATCGGGCAGTTGATGTAGTCCTTGCCGGTGCCACCCGGCCCGACCTTGTCGTAGCGCGACTGGAACCAGCAGACATTCATGTCTATCGTGTCGAAATGCACGATCGGCGCGATGGCGTCGAAGAAGGCCAGTGCGTCGGCGCCGGTCTTTTCCGCGATCGCCTGCGCCAGGGATGGGGCGGTGAGGGGTCCGGTGGCGATGATCGCCTGGTCCCAGTCTTCCGGCGGCAGGCCGGTCACTTCCTCGCGCACGATGCTGATCAGCGGATGCGCTTCGAGTTTCGCCGTGACGGCCGCGGAAAACCCATCGCGGTCGACCGCCAGCGCGCCGCCGGCCGGCACCTGGTGCGCGTCGCCGCAGCCCATGACCAGCGAATTCGCCAGCCGCATCTCGGCATGCAGCAGGCCGACCGCGTTGGTCGCCGCGTCGTCGGAGCGGAAGGAATTGGAACAGACCAGTTCGGCAAGCCCGTCGGACTTGTGCGCGTCGGTGCCGCGCACCGGGCGCATCTCGTGCAGGATCACCGGAACGCCTGCCTCGGCCGCCTGCCATGCAGCTTCCGATCCGGCGAGCCCGCCGCCGACGATATGGATGGGTGAGATCATTGGCCGCAAATAGTCCGCGCGCTTGCCGAAAGCAACGGGCTGGCGGGAAACGCCGACGGCAGGAACAGCTTTTGGCTGGTATCGAAACCCCGAAAACACAACACCCGCCGGGGGAGGAGGTCCGGCGGGTGTCGCATAGGCCGGGCAGCGTTCGGGAGGAGGAGAAGGCTGCCCGTAGTCGCCGAACCCTGGGAGGAGGATGGGCCGGCGATGTTCTTTTCGCATATGGTGCGTGCGAAGCGCTGTTTCAACAGCACCCGCCGGGGGAGGAGGTCCGGCGGGTGCCGTTTTGGTGGCCAGTCATCGGGAGGAGGAGAGACTGGCCGTATCCGTCGGAACCGGGGAGGAGGTCGGTTCCGGCGAAATTCCTTTAAATCGCCTTGCGCGCGACGTAGGGGATGTCGCTGCGGCTGAAGCCGAGATCGGAAAGCTCGCGGTTCGACAGGCGGCTCAGCTCGGAAACGGTTTCCCGGTAGCGGCGCCAGTTGCGATAGTTGCGGATCAGGTTCATGGTCGTGCTCGTTTCGTCTTTCGTTCGTCTCTTTTTTTCACAATCCGAAAATAAGTGCATGGCGGGCGGATGAAAAGTGTCGATACCGCATAGCAGCAATGCGAATTGTGCAATGCAACATGTGGCGGCTTTGGAGGGTGGAGAGTGATCGAGCCCGATTCGAAAATCGTTTCGTACCGTCAACTGGTTGCAGTAAGACTTTGAAGTGACGGTCTGCAGGGCGCGCGTTGGGAACGATGGGTTATTCGAAACGGCTGTCGCGGGACATTGAGCGCTGGATCGGGCAGGGCCTGATCGATCATGCGGCCGGCGCGGCGATGCTGCGCGACGCCGAGGCGAACGACCGGCGCTCGTTCAGCTTCGGTTTTGTGCTGATGATGATGGCGGCGCTCTTGCTTGGTGCGGCGGTCCTATTGGTCGTCGCCTCGAACTGGGAGGCGATTCCGCGCCTGACCCGTGTCGTTCTGCTGTTTGCGCTCATCTTCGCGGGTTATATCGGCGGTGCGCTGCTCAAGCTGCGCGGCCACGACGCTTTTGCCGAAGGTGCCTGGCTGATCGCGGCGGCGGCATTCGGCGGCGGCATCGCGCTGATCGGCCAGATGTACCATCTATCCGGCGACGAGGAGGCGGCGATCCTCACCTGGTGCGCCGGCACGGGGCTTGCCGCCATCCTGCTGCGCTCCGGTCCGCTGACCATCGCCGCGGCGGGGATCGCCGCATCCTGGCTGTTTACGGAAGGGTTCGACATCTGGGGCAGGAGCCTCGTGCCGCTTTCCTACCCGCTGGTCGCCGCTGCGCTCTGGGCGGTTTCGCTATGGACACGCAGCGTTGCGGCGCGCCACCTGCTCGTTCTGTCGTTGATCGCCTATGCCGCGATGCTGGCCATCGACGGCGACGTCACCCTGGTCGCCTCCTGCCTGGCCGCGCTGTCGCTCGTCGTTCTGGTTGCTTCCATTTTTGCCGGGCCGGCGGTGGAGAGCGCCGTCCAGCTTGACGGCCGTCTGCCGCTGCACGCGCTGCTGGGTTTCCTGACCGGCGCGGCGATGTTGCAACTCGAGCATACGGAAGATCCGGCGATGATCGTCGCTGCGGCGCTGGTGGTTTTTGCCGTCATCGCCGGAACGGTGTTCCTGCTCGGCCGCGATAGCCGCGGCCTGCGCTGGCTCGCCTATCTCGGCTTCGCCTTCGAACTCTGCTTTCTCTACGTGGCGACGATCGGCACCATGCTGGGCACAGCTGGGCTGCTGCTGGCGGTCGGCCTGGTGCTCGCCGTCGCGGCCTTCCTCATCATCCGCATTGAGCGCCGCATGAAGATGGAACCCGCATGATGCGCCGCTATGCCCTGCTCGTCTCCGCGCTGGTGCTGGCCGTCGTCCAAATCGGCTTCCTGTCATGGATGATCGTTGCGCGCGCCGCCGTGTTGCGCGACGGCCGCGAGGTGCTGCTGAAAGTCGAGCCGGTCGACCCGCGCGATCTGCTGCGCGGTGATTATGTGCGGCTTGGCTACGACATCTCGACGATCCCGCGCGACCTCGTGAGCTTCGGCCCGCCGGACGAAGCCGAGCGCGGCGCCGACGTCTATGTACGCCTGCGCCGGCAGCCAGACGGTTTTTGGGGCGTGAATTCTGCTTATGTAGACGCCCCGCCTGCGGAGCCTTTTGGTGACGGCGAGGTCGAACTGCACGGCACGCTCGCCTACTCCGGTCCCGACGATCCGATCCGCGTCGACTACGGCATCGAGCGCTTCTATCTGCCGGAAGGCGAGGGAAAACCGATTGAGCGCGATATGCGGGTGCGCAGCTTCGGCATTCTTGCCGCTGTCGGCCCCGGCGGCGTAGCGCAGATCAAGGCGCTGATGGACGGCGACGCCAAACTGTTCGAGGAGCCGCTTTATTGAAGTCTGGTGCGGATGAAGGGACTCGAACCCCCACGCCTTTCGGCACTGGAACCTAAATCCAGGGCGTCTACCAATTCCGCCACATCCGCGTTCGTTGGCATTCCCACGTCGCCGGACAACTGTCAACGCCGCCGAAACGGGCCTTGGCCATGCCGAAACACACATGGCGGCCCCTGCGGAACGCGCGAAGAGAGTTGAAAAAGACACACTCCTGTGACAAAAGGCGTCACAAAATTGACGGGATGTGACGGTCCGCTTCGGAAATTCGCGGTAAGAAGCTGGAAGAACAAAGACTTACCGGAATATCTGGAGCGCGGGTGAGACCATCTCTTCCTGGATTCCCGAGGGAAGCCGGGTCTCGTTTCTCCGAACGCCAGATCGCCGCTTGGCAAGGGATTGGGGTTGCGACGGTTTAACCGTCGCGGCCCTTTCGAGATAACAAAGGTTTTATGATGCAGGTTACCGAGACACTGAATTCCGGCCTCAAGCGCGAGATCACCGTCAAGGTGCCCGCCGGCGACATGGAATCGAAGCTGATGGCCAGGCTGGAGAACGCGCGCGGCAAGGCGCGCATCAATGGCTTCCGCCCCGGCAAGGTGCCGATCCAGCATCTGCGCAAGATGTACGGCAAGTCGTTCATGGCCGAGGTCGTCAACGAGATCCTGTCCGACACGCCACGCAGCATCGTTTCCGAGCGCGGCGAGAAGGCCGCTACGCAGCCCGAGGTCACCATGACCGAGGACGAGAAGGAAGCCGAAAAAATCCTGTCCGGCGGCGCCGACTTCGAGTTCAAGCTGGCCTACGAGATTATTCCGGCCTTCGAGATCAAGGATGTCTCCTCCATCGCCGTAACCCGTCCGGTCTACGACGTGCCGGAAGAGGAGATCGACGAGCAGGTCAAGCGCGTGGCCGAATCGGCGCGCAGCTACGAGACCAAGGACGGCGCGGCCGCCGAGGGCGATCGCGTCACCATCGACTATCTCGGCAAGATCGGCGGCGAGGCTTTTTCGGGCGGCGCCGGCAACGGGCAGCCGCTGGTGCTGGGCTCCAAGGAATTCATCCCCGGCTTCGAGGACCAGCTTGTCGGCGCCAAGGCCGGCGACGAGAAGCAGGTCACTGTCACCTTCCCGGAAAACTACCAGGCCGCCAATCTGGCCGGCAAGGAAGCGACCTTCGACGTCATCGTCAAGGAAGTCGCCGCGCCGGGACCCCTGGAGATCAATGACGAGACGGCCAAGAGCCTCGGCCTCGACTCACTCGAGCGCCTGCGCGAGATCGTGAAGGGCCAGATCGAGAACCAGTTCGGCTCGATGACCCGCCAGAAGGTGAAGCGCCAACTGCTCGACCAGCTCGATGCGTCCTATTCGTTCGAGGCGCCGTCAAAACTGGTCGAAGCCGAGTTCAACAATATCTGGACGCAGGTCAACCGCGACCTCGAGGCTGCCGGCCGTACCTTCGCCGACGAGGAGACCACCGAGGAGGAGGCCCGCGCCGACTACCAGAAGCTGGCGGAGCGCCGCGTACGGCTCGGCCTGGTGCTGGCCGAGATCGGCGAGAAGGCCGGCGTGCAGGTTTCCGACGAGGAACTGCAGCGCGCACTGTTCGACTTCGTCCGCCGCTTCCCCGGCGACCAGCAGCAGGCGATCTACGACTACTACCGCAACAACCAGGCCGCGCTGACCACGCTGCGCGCGCCGATCTTCGAGGAGAAGGTCGTCGACCATCTGCTCGGCCAGATCGCCGTCACCGACAAGAAGGTGAGCAAGGAAGAACTGATGGCCGAGGACGACGACGCCGAAACGGCGGTCAAGTCTTCCGGCAAGGCGAAGAAGGCCGCCAAGAAGGCCGAGGCCGCTTCGGACGAGACCACCGCCGAGGAGCCGAAGAAGAAGGCTCCCGCCAAGAAGAAGGCCAAGGAAGCAGACGCCGAATAGGTCGTTTGCGCCCGTCTGCATAGATCGAGCCGCTCCGTTTCGGGGCGGCTTTTTTCTTTGGTGGCAGGTCTCGAAAGTTGCGTCGCGCCGTCGGCCCGAAAAGCCGCTCGCGGCACGGGCGTTGCTGCAATGCACAAGTACGACTTGCAATTCCGGCCCGGATGCGCCATATGCGCAGCCATTAGGCGCTTGGGCCGCGGACAGTTGCGGCTCTCCTCATCGGATGGGACTGGTTGCGTCTGTAGTTCTCCTTTCCCGAAAAGTCGGTCTGGAGACGAAGCCCCGCGATTTCTGAGCGCGGGCACGACAGCGCAGCCGCGCGGACGAAAAGATCGTCCGCCGCCTTGTCGTTTCATAAAAACAATGTCGACGGCGGGTTGCGCCCCGCCGGGGCTTAATCATTCGCGGCCATTTGGCCCGCGCGAAAGAAGAAGAACTTGAACACTGAAATTTCCGCGAACCTTGAAGGGTTCGCTTCCCTCGGCATCACCGGTGCGCTGCTCAAGGCGACCGAAGCCGCCGGCTTCGATATGCCGAAGCCGATCCAGGCGCAGGCCATTCCGGCCCAGCTTGCTGGCCGCGACATTCTGGGCGTCGCCCAGACCGGCTCCGGTAAGACGGCCGCCTTCAGCCTGCCGATCCTGGCAAGAATCTCCGCGCTCGGTACCAAGCGGCTGCCGCGTACCGCACGTGCCCTGATCCTGGCGCCGACCCGCGAACTCGCCGTGCAGATCGAGGAGACCATCCGCGTGCTCGCCAAGGGCATGCACATCTCCACCGCGCTGGTGCTCGGCGGCGTGTCGCGCAACAGCCAGGTCAAGCGCATGGCCCCGGGCGTCGACATCCTGATCGCCACGCCGGGCCGCCTGACCGACCTGGTCCGCGAGGGCGAGGTGAAGCTCGGCGAGACCCGCTGGCTGGTGCTCGACGAAGCAGACCGCATGCTCGACATGGGTTTCATCAACGACGTCAAGCGCATCGCCAAGGCGACGCATGCGGATCGCCAGACGGCGCTTTTCTCGGCCACCATGCCGGCCGAGATCGAGCAACTGGCCCGCGGCATCCTGAAAGACCCCGTGCATGTCGAGGTCGCGCCGCAAGGCACGACGGCGGCCGAGATCAAGCAGAGCGTGGTGCTCGCCCGCCTCAAGCAGAAGCGCAAGGTGCTGTCGACCATGCTGGCCGACCCCGCCATGAGCTCTGTCATGGTGTTCGCCCGCACCAAGCATGGCGCCGATCGCGTGGTGCGTGACCTCGAGCGTGACGGATTCAAGGCCGCTGTCATCCACGGCAACAAGTCGCAGAACGCCCGCCAGAAGGCGCTCAACGGCTTTCGCGACGGCTCGATGCGCATCCTTGTCGCCACCGACATCGCGGCGCGCGGCATCGACGTTCCCGGCATCTCGCATGTGATCAACTTCGATCTGCCGGATGAAGCCGAGAGCTATGTCCACCGCATCGGCCGCACCGGCCGCAATGGCGCCAGCGGCACCGCGATTACGCTGTGCGACCCCAACGAGAACGCAAAGCTGCGGTCGGTTGAACGCATCATCCGCATGAAGCTGCCGGTTCTGGCCGATCATCTCGGCGAGCCGGACCCGCAGCCGGAACCGCGCAGCCATGAGCCGCGTGAGGACAGGGACGCTGCCCGGCCGCGCGAGCATCACCGCGCCGGGCGTCCGGGCGGCGACAAGCAGCGCCAGGGCAAGAAGCCGTTTTCCGGCAAGCCCGGCGGCAAGCGTTTCGGCGGTCAGGGCGAACGTTTTGGCGGGCAGGGCGACCAGCAGCGTTTTGCCGGCAATCCTACCGGCGAGGGCCGTCCTGCCGGTCAGCCGAACGGCGAAAAACGCTTTGCCGGCAAGAAGCGGCCGTTTCGCGGTCGCCGCAACGCACCGCGGGCTGCGTAACGTAGGGCAGTAGGGCAGTAGGGCAGTAGGGCAGTAGGGAGTAGGTGAAGGCATTCGAGGGTCGAACCTCGCCATCCGACTGCCTGTTACCGACTGCCCCTTCCTCTCTTGCACCGACTGAACCCGCGTTTGGTCCAATTGCTTCCGTGCAAGGCATGACATACGGCGGTCGAGGCGAATGCTTCGGCCGCCATTGTTTTGCAGGCTGGAAAGAGAGGGCAGGGATGGCCGGCATTGCCGCGTTGGCGGTCGCCTACGTGCTCTCGCAGTTCTACCGCGCATTCCTGGCCGTTCTGACGCCGGTGCTCGGCGAGGACCTTGCCATGACCAAGGGCGACTTTTCCATCGCCTCGGGCGCGTTGTTCCTGACCTTTGCGCTGGCACAGTTCCCGGTCGGCGTGGCGCTCGACCGCATCGGGCCGCGCCGCACCGCCGCCGTGCTGCTGGCCGCCGGGGCCGGCGGCGGGACGCTGCTGTTCGCAGCCGCCACGTCGCCCTGGATGATCATCGCCGCAACCGGCCTGATGGGCATCGGCTGCGCGCCGGTGCTGATGGCGGCGCTGTTCATCTTCGCGCGCCTCTATTCGCCGGCGAAATTCGCCATGCTGACCTCCTGGTTGGTCGCGTTCGGCACGGCAGGCAATGTCATCGGCACTGCGCCGCTCGCTCATGCCGAAATGATGTTCGGCTGGCGCGCGGTGATGCTCGGCCTTTGCGTCGTAACGCTGCTGGTTTCGGCCGCGCTCTATCTTCTGGTCCGCGACCCCGACCATCCGCATGCCGTCGCCAAGGCACAGACGGGTTTCGCCGGCTTTGCCGAACTGCTGCGCATCCGCGCGCTCTGGCCGATCATCCCGCTCACCGCGATCGCCTACGCGCCGTCGATCGGCATTCGTGGCCTCTGGGCCGGGCCCTATCTTGCGGATGTATTCGGGGCGGACGCGCTTACCATCGGCAACGTCACCTTGTTCATGGCGATCTCGATGGCCGCCGGCGCTTTCGTCTACGGGCCGCTCGACCAGTTCTTCGGCACGCGCAAATGGGTGGCCGTCGGCGGCAAGAGCATCTGCCTGGCGGCTGTCGCTGCGCTCGGCCTGTTCCCGCAGACCTCTATCGGTGTCTCGACCGGCCTGCTGATGCTGATCGGCATCGCCGGCGGCAGCTATGGCCTGCTGATGGCGCATGCGCGCGCCTTCCTGCCGCCGCGCCTGCTGGGCCGCGGCGTGACGCTGATGAATTTTTTCTCGATCGGCGGGGCTGGGGTCATGCAGTTCGCCACCGGCGCGGTCGTCACGCGCAGCATCGTGCCCGGCGAGCCGGCGGCTGCCTATGCGGCGCTGTTCCTGTTCATCGCGCTGGCCCTGGGCGCGGCGTTGGTGATCTACCTCTTCTCGCGCGACGCAAAACCCGACCACGTCGCCTGAAGGTGACGATCAGAACCCGACGATGTCCGTCAGCTTTCGATGCAGCGGGCCGGTCAGGCGCAGGCCGCCGTCGCTGACCAGGAAACCGATGCACGGCCGGTCGGTCTCCGCAACCGGGCGATGATCCACCGTCTCGTCGGCGATCGAGATGTCGCCGCGCGCAAAGCGGCCGCGCTGGTCGTTGAAGGCACCGTCCAGCACCAGAAACAGTTCCGAGCCGTCATGCGTATGGTCAGGAATCGCCCGGCCCGGCCGCAGCCAGAACAGGCTGGCATTGCAGCCGTCGATCTCGCCGAGGGCGTATTCCTTGAAACCCGGCAGTTTTGTGCGCCACGGAATGTCCGCCTCTTCGAAACCGACGAAATCGACTAGCGGCCGAGGCAGGATGCCCGGGGATTCGTTGCGACGGCCCGAAATCGCCGGCGCCGGACTGGCGAAGATTGCGTCGAGCCTGTCCTGGCGCCCGCCGAGCGGGACCGGCTCGGCTCCGGTCAACTCGCCGCCCGCCAAAACTTCGAGCCGCGACACGAAGGCGCGGCTCTCCGGCTTGATCGCCAGATGGCTCTCGACGAGGACGCGTACCGGCGCGGGAAGACTGCCGGCGACATAGCGGGCGAGCAGTGCGTCCAGCGTTTCGGAAATGTCGGGAACCATCTGTCCATCGCAAGGGCCGCCTGAAGGCGGGGAATTGCCGGGTCTACGCCGAATCGGCTGGTCTGGATTGCCGGCCGGCACGATTTCAGCGCGTTCGCCGTATGCGGCTAACGCCAAAATTCCACTGGGCCAAGCATTTTCATCGGAAACGCTCGTGTTGAATGTGCAGGCGCTCTCTGGCAGGAAGTCCGGTGACGTTGCGGCCGTCCCGGCCGCGCAGCGATTGAAACAACGGCAGCGCGGCAACGGCGCCGCCCAGTCACGATGGGATGCTTCCGATGCTTGGTTCGGTCATCGACGCGATCGGCAATACGCCGTTGATCCGGCTGCGCCGGGCCTCCGAGGAAACCGGCTGCGAAATTCTCGGCAAGGCCGAATTCATGAACCCCGGCCAGTCGGTCAAGGACCGCGCCGGCCTGTTCATCATCCGCGACGCGGAAAAACGTGGCCTGCTCAGACCGGGCGGCGTCATCGTCGAGGGCACCGCCGGCAACACCGGCATCGGCCTGACGGTGGCCGCCAAGGCGCTCGGCTATCGCACGGTCATCGTCATTCCCGACACGCAGAGCCAGGAGAAGAAGGACGCGCTGCGGCTGCTCGGCGCCGAACTCCTGGAAGTGCCGGCCGTGCCCTACAAGAACCCGAACAACTACGTGAAGATCTCCGGCCGACTGGCCGAACAGCTTGCGCGAAGCGACAATCGCGGCGCGATCTGGGCGAACCAGTTCGATAACGTCGCCAATCGCGACGGCCATGTCGAGACCACCGCACAGGAGATTTGGGACCAGACCGGCGGCAAGGTCGACGGCTTCGTGTCGGCGGTCGGCACCGGCGGCACGCTGGCCGGCGTCGCCGCCGGGCTGCGGGAAAAGAGCAAGGATGTGAAGATCGCCATCGCCGATCCGCTCGGCGCCGCGCTGTTCAGCTACTACACCTCGGGCGAATTGAAGGCAGAGGGCAGCTCGATCACCGAAGGCATCGGCCAGGGCCGCATCACCGCCAATCTCGACGGTTTCACGCCGGACTTCTCCTACCAGATCCCGGACGAGGAAGCGCTGCCGATCATCTTCGACCTGGTGCAGGAGGAGGGGCTGTGCCTAGGCGGCTCCACCGGCATCAACATCGCCGGCGCGATCCGGTTGGCGCGCGACCTCGGCCCCGGCCACACCATCGTGACCGTGCTTGCCGACTACGGCACACGCTATCAGTCGAAATTGTTCAATCCGGATTTTCTGCGCACCAAAAATCTGCCGATCCCGGACTGGATGGATCGCCGCACCGAGATCGACGTGCCGTTCGAGAAGGTTGCCTGATGCCCTTCCAGACCGAGACGCTGTTCCGCGACGACGCCTATCTCAGCGAAGCGGAGGCAAAAGTCGTCGGCATCAACGAGCGCGGTGGCATCATTTTGGACCGCACAGTCTTCTACGCCACTTCGGGCGGCCAACCCGGCGACCTGGGCCATCTGCTCCGACCGGATGGCGGACACATCGCCATCGCCGCGACCGTGACGGGCGAGAGCAAGGACGAGATCATTCACGTTCCCACGCCCGACCAAAGCGTGCCGGCGGTGGGCGAGACGATAAAACTGGCGATCGACTGGCCGCGCCGCCATCTGTTGATGCGCATGCACACGGCCTGCCACCTGCTCAGCGTCGTCTGCCCGTTCCCGATCACCGGCGCGGCGGTTTCCGAAGACGACAGCCGGGTCGATTTCGATATTCCCGATCCGAGCTACACCAGAGAATTCGTCACCGAAAGGATGATGGAACTGGTGCGGGCGAACCACCCGGTCTTCATCCGCTGGATCACCGAAGACGAACTCGCCGCCAATCCGACCCTGGTGAAGTCGAAGAACGTGCGGCCGCCGTCCGGCACCGGCCGCATCCGGCTGGTCTGCATCGGCGACAATGCCGGCGTGGACAGCCAGCCCTGCGGCGGCACGCATGTGGCGGCCACCGGCGAGGTCGGCGAGATCCATATCGGCAAGATCGAGAAGAAAGGCCGCGAGAACCGCCGTTTCCGCATCCGTTTCGGGCCGATGCCGGCGTAATCGGCGTCGCGAATCCAGGTCGCGGTGGCGCCCGCCCCGGTCGTGTCGGGTCGTTGCGCTTTTCCCACGAAGATCGCGCCAAAACCCGATCCGGTTCGATCGGCTTCGCCTACGGACGAACGATAGGCCTCGCGGACAGCACGGATCGCCGCACGCCCGGGTTTGTCCCGTCGGGAAATGAAGTTGCTTGAAAGCTTTCGAGAAGCGCCGTCTCTGGCCGCGCGCCATCATGACGTGTCGGGAGTTTCCAGCGCGTAGACGGCGAGCGCGTGTGCGTGCGCAAGAATTTCGTCGATCTCGCGGATGTTGCGCGGCTGGATGGCGGTGGGGTCGTAGCGCGACAGCCGCCCGCCCGGCGGACGCCCGCGCCGCAGCGGCGAGACGCGCCGGAAGCGGACCGTGGCGGGGCCTTGGCTTTGCGCGCCCGCGGCGGCGCGGGCTTGCCTGTCCCGCGTAGGCGCGGCGTCGTGGCGCGCCTTCCAGCGGGCAAAACGGTTTGCCTGGCCCGGCAGATCGTCGAGCGCGCGGCCCAGCGCCTCCAGCCGCAAGGCGAGCCGCGCCGCGTCGACCGGATCGTCTGGCGACGGCGGCGCAGGCAGGCGGCGGCGGTACTGTGCGTCGAAATCCAGCGACGTGATACGCGGCAGGGCATGCGCGGGCACATAACGGCGGCGGATACGGAACGGATTTTTCAGCGGATCGAGCAGCGACAGGTTTGCTACGCGCGGTCGCGCGGCCCGTTTTTCGGCGGCCCGCCTCGCCGCCGCGGCGCGCTTGAGATCATCGGGCGACAGCGTCACGGCGATGCCGAGGCGGCGCAGTTCGGCCTCGTTGGTCTTGGGTTTCGGTTTTCGCGGGCGCAGCGGCGGAAGGACCACGACGATGCCGCGCGCCGCGGCGATGATCAGGCGCCGCGCAGCGGATTCGGCCGGACGCAGCAGTTTTAGGATGGCGCGGTGGAGATGGCGCGGCAGGGTGGCCCCATCGCCCATCTCGGCCATGCCGACAAGCATGACCAGAAGACGCTTCAGTGCCTCCCAGTTCTTCTGGATTGCCGCACTGACCTCCATCGCCGCCACCTCCTTTCCAGCACAGGCGACGAGGATTATCGTTCAGGCCAGAGGGAGGGGGATAAGTCTTGGGAAAATAGTCCTGACAGATGCTGACAGGCACGCCCAAAGGCGCAAGGGAACCGCCTTCCAAGCTTTCAAAACCTCTCTCTTGGATTTTCTACGACCTAGCCTCGCTTTCGCCTCGCCCTCTGGGCTTCGGGCGTTCGTCGCTGAGAAAGCCAAATCGTTGGCTTTCTCTAGGCCTGCGGCCGACCGCTCCTTACCCCCGCAAGGCAGGGCAATCGCATATGGACATTATCCTGTCCGATCCGGCTACGCCGGCTCGGAGTGGCACCACCCCCACTCCGCCTCGCTTCGCTCGGCACCTCTCCCCCTGCCCGGGGGAGAGGAAATGCGCTGCCGCAACGCCGACGCTTCTCCAGCTTGGGTTCCTCTCCCCCGGGCAGGGGGAGAGGTGGCCCGAAGGGCCGGAGTGGGGGTGTTCCTCTGCGTCTCGCCGCAGGCGAGGCGCCGAGGATCATCTGGCAAAGAGGGCCCATATGCGATTGCCCGCCGCAAGAGGGGAGATAGACGCTGGCGCGACCTTGCCGCCAATCGTCGACGTCGCTCGGGCCGCTGCCGGCGTCTCATCCATAGATGCGCGTCTGCAGCACCTGGTGATGCGTCGACCGCAGGTCCCAGCGCTTCAGGATTTTGCGCGCTTCCTCTGGCACATAGGCCGCCTCGTAATCCGCGCCCTGGAAGGCGATGATGTTGTCGAGCGAATCGAAACTCATCACCGTGGTGAACTGAACCTCGTCTCCGGACACTCGCTGCAGCAGCTCGATCGAGCGGTAGCCGGGGATCTTCCTGGCCTCGATGCCCGGAAAGACGAAACTGTCGAGCAGCCGCTCATAGGCATCGGCGTTGTCGGGCGTCGTGTAGCCGTTCCAGATTCGCTTGATCATGTTTGCTCCAGGGACGTTCGTGTTTGACGGGGCTGGCCCTTTTTTGCGCTGCACCGATATGTAAGAAGCTTGTAGCCGAGGTCGATGCAGGGAGTTCGCGCATGCCCGAAAAGAGCCCGTTCATCGTCGATGCCGACTGGCTGCAGGGGCAGTTGGGCCGGCCCGGCCTGTCGATCGTCGATGCCTCCTGGTATCTGCCAGCGCAGAACCGCGACCCCAAGGCCGAATACGATGCCGCGCATATCCGCGGCGCGATCTTCTTCGATCAGGATCTTGTCGTCGATCCCGATTCCGATCTGCCGCATACGCTGCCGAAGCCCTCGCTTTTCGCCCAGTATGTGGGCTCGATGGGCATTTCGGCCGACGACACGATCGTCGTTTATGACGGTCCCGGCATGTTCACCGCGCCGCGTGTCTGGTGGATGTTCCGCACCATGGGCGCGCCGGAAGTGTTCGTGCTCGACGGCGGCTTCGACAACTGGAAGGCGGCGGGCCGGCCGGTGACCGCCGAACCGACAAAAACCGCTCCCAATGTTTTCTACACGGATTTCGACGCAAAACGTGTCGCCGGCATAGACGACGTGCGCAAGGCGATCGCCTTGGGCAACAGCCAGATCGCTGACGCCCGCCCGCCGCGCCGGTTTTCGGGACAGGACCCCGAACCGCGCAAGGGCGTGCGGGGCGGTCACATGCCGGGCGCCAAAAGCGTGCCGGCGCTGTCGCTGTCCGAGAACGGCTATCTGCTCCCGATCGAGCAGCTTCGCCGCAAGCTGGAGCATGCCGGCTTGGATCTCGACAAGCCCGTCATCACCTCCTGTGGCTCCGGCATCACCGCCGCCGTCATCACGCTGGCGCTGCAGAGCGTCGGCCACGGCGACAACAGACTCTACGACGGATCGTGGACGGAATGGGGCAGCCGCGGCGACACGCCCGTGGCAACCGGCAAGGACTGACATGGCGAAGAAAGCGAAGCCGGAAACCATCCCGGTCACCGTGACGTTTCTGGAGATGAACCAGCCGCCGGGCCGGTACGCGCCGCTGCCCTATAACCGGCAGATCGCGCTGCTGCGCACCCGCGACATTCCCGTCCACTACTACCGCTATCTGATCGACCGCGTCGGCCGCAAATGGCACTGGGTGAATGCGCTGAGGCTGTCCGACGAGGAGATGGCGGAATCCCTGGCGGAACCCGACCGCGACATCCGCGTGCTTTACCTCGACGGCGCGCCGGCGGGATTCTTCGACATCAAGCCGCATGCGCCCGGGGAGATCGAACTCGCCTATTTCGGCATGATGGAACATGCGACGGGGCAGGGGCTCGGCCGCTGGTTTCTGGGCGCCGCGGTGGAGACGGCATGGTCGTACAAGCCGGAAAAGGTGATCGTGCAGACCTGCACCCTCGACCATCCGGCGGCGTTGCCGCTCTACCAGAAGATCGGCTTCTCGCCCGTCGGGCAGGTTAACGAGATGGTCCATCCCTTGACCATGGAAGAGAGAGCGGCGGTGGTGATGCGGGCCTGACGGGAGGTCGTCCAATCCTCGTTGAACAAGGCGTTCAGCGGCAGTTCAGCCTGGAAACGCCAATGTCGGGCCTCGACCATTGGTCTGACCGAAGGAGACCTCTCTCATGCCGACCCGCCGCCAGTTCGCCGCTCTCGCGCTTGCCGCGCTTTCCTTCCCGACGGTCGCCCTCGCGCAGGATGGCGGAATGCCGTCGGCGGCGCAGATCGAACGGAAGCTGGAGGCGCCGGTACCGCGCGGCGCGCAGCCCAAAAAGCGGGTCACGGTCCGCGAATTCAAGCGGCGCCCGGATCTTCGCCGCGCCGCGCCCTCCATCGACATCCAGTCGATCAACTTTGCATTCGGTTCGGCCGAGATACCGGATTCGCAGTATCGAAAGGTCGAGATCATCGCCACCGCGCTGGAACGGCTGCTGCGCCGGCGCCCCGACACGACCGTGCTGATCGAGGGCCATACCGACGCGGTCGGCTCCGCCGCTTCCAACCAGATCCTGTCCGAGCGCCGCGCTGAATCGCTGCGCCGCGTTCTGGTGCGCGAGTTCGGCATTCCGCGCCGCGCGCTGGAGACGGTCGGCTACGGCGAGGAGTTCCTGCTGGTGCCGACGCGGAACGAGAACTGGCAGAACCGCCGCGTCACGCTGCGCCGCATCGACGATTTCCTGCAATAGGGTCGCGCGGGACTACGTCTAGAGCGTGTCGCGCCCAATCGGGTTCATTCTGTTTCTCGTTTGGCGCGGCGATCCACGCGGAGGATGGCGCGGGTCGTGCTGGTGGCACGGCCAAGTCCATCCGACGACGTGGGCGCCGCCAAACGGAAACCCGGAGGGCCGGGCCGGTTTGGGCCAAATCCGTCGGGCTTCGTCTTGTCCGGGCCACCAGCCCGACCTGCGACGAAGCCCTCGACCTTGGCCCAAACCGTCACCGGCAGAATGAATCCGATTGGGTGCGACACGCTCTAAGCGAGGGACCCGAAGAAGCCGATGATGCGGTCGAGGCGGCTCCCATCCGCATTGACGAACGCGATATCGATCCCTTCCCGCAAGACCGTCCCGTCCGCTGCGAGGGCCTTCCAGTGGAAGCGTGCGAGGCCGTGGTGGTGGTCGACATCGCTGGTGCGGATGACCTGCGAACCCGCCCGGCGCGACTGCATCCGGGCGATGTGGTCAAGCAGTTCGTCGGCTCCGGCCGCGTGCACGCCGGGGTCGGTGTAGGTTGCACCATCGGCCCAGACGGAGGACAGCATCTCGGCCCGCATCCGTGGCGACGCTTCGTTCCAAACCGCGCAATAGCGATCGATCAGGTCGGCTGGATCCATCTTCGCCTCCTCGACTGACAAGGCCGCAAGCTGTCGCTTTCCCTGGCGAGGGTTTAATACGCCACCCGCAGGAATCGGGTGGCGATGCATACGGCGAAGTGCGATGCAAACCCATCGACAACCGGGATCGACGCCAATGCTCATCCGCTTCACCGCCCTGCCGACCGATGCCGTCCGCGCGCTGCAGCGCGGCGGCGCCGACGCCTACGGTTTTGTTCCCGAGCGGCAGATTTCCGACGGCCACGGCGTGCCGTGCCGCCATTGCTTGCGCACTGTGGCCGACGGCAAATCATATCTGATCCTGGCCTACCGGCCGTTTCCTGCCTTGCAGCCTTATGCCGAGACCGGGCCAATCTTCCTCTGCGCGGAAGAATGCGACCGCGCGCCCGAGACCGACGTCCTTCCCGACATCTTCCGCTCGACCCCGGACTACATCGTCAGGGGTTATGGCGCGGACGACCGCATCGTCTACGGCACCGGCGCGGTGACGCCGACCCAGAAAATCTGCGGCCGCGCCCATGAACTGTTCGAGCGCGACGACATCGCCTATCTGCATGTGCGCTCGGCGAAGAACAATTGTTACCAGTGCCGGATCGAGCGGGCGTGAGAATGGCAGGACTCTCGGCGTTAACCTTTTGTTAACGATCCCGGGCTTAGCTTCCAGTACCGATCGGGTTCCGACCACGGATGGACTGGCGGAAAGTCGATTGTAAAAAAGCGAGGGACAGCCTCGCTTTTTTATTTTCCAAACAAGAATCCCGGCTTCTGAAGCAAAAAACACCAATGGTCCGCCCAAACTCGACTCACCGGGCCTGTTGCACACGTCCTTGTACGTAGCCAACCGCTTCGCCTAGGAGTACGGTTCCAAGTCGTCCGCACCCAACCGAGGCACACGGACGCTTGAAAGGGTCCATCACGCTTTCGGCCGTATGAGGGAGAGAAGCGTCGTGGCTTTCGTCAGATACTTTGCCGTATTCGACTCTGCCGATCTGAATGTCATGCGCAGGGTGTTCAACCAGTTGTGCAAAGAGCGTCGCCTGGCGCTAAAGGACGGTGAACAGCGGGAGGCGTTGGCCAGGGATGTCATCTGCCTGTTTCGGCAGGGTGTCACCGCCGAAGCCGCACTATGGCAGCGACTTTCCAAGCTACGGCGAGCGCGAAACAGTGCTGAAAACTTCGAAGCGCCTAAGCCCGGGGGCTTGGCGCCGTTTGCGCCATAGGGCCGCACAATCCCGCCATGAAGGCGGGATTGTGCATGTTCAGCCGGACGGTCAGGCGGCGAGCACCTGCTTCGGCTCGGCCATCTCGTAGCCGAGCGCCTCGGCGACGGCGCGGTTGGTGATGCGGCCCTTGTGGACGTTGAGGCCGTTGCGCAGGTGATGGTCGTCGATCAGCGCCTTCAAACCCTTGTCGGCAAGCTGCAGGCCGTAGTGCAGCGTCGCATTGTTCAGCGCATGCGCCGAGGTGACAGGCACGGCGCCCGGCATGTTGGCGACGCAATAGTGGATGATGCCGTCGACCTCGTAGGTCGGCTCGGCATGGGTGGTGGCATGCGAGGTCTCGAAGCAGCCGCCCTGGTCGATGGCGACGTCGACCAGCACCGCACCCTTTTTCATGCCCGACAGCATCTCGCGGGTGACGAGCTTCGGCGCCGCAGCACCCGGGATCAGCACCGCGCCGACAACGATGTCGGCCGAGAAGCACTCTTCCTCAAGAGCTTCCACGGTGGAGTAGCGCGTGTGGACGCGGCCATTAAAAATGTCGTCGAGCTGGCGCAGGCGCGGGATCGAGCGGTCGATGATGGTGACATCGGCGCCGAGGCCGGCCGCCATCCTGGCCGCATGCAGGCCGACGACGCCGCCACCGATCACGGTCACCTTGCCCGGCAGCACGCCGGGCACGCCGCCGAGCAGCACGCCGCGGCCGCCATTGGCCTTCTGCAACGCCGTCGCCCCGGCCTGGATCGACAGGCGGCCGGCGACTTCTGACATCGGCGCGAGCAGCGGAAGCCCGCCGCGGTCGTCGGTGACCGTCTCGTAGGCGATCGCGGTGACGCCGGAGGCCAGCAGACCCTTGGTCTGCTCCGGATCGGGCGCCAGGTGGAGGTAGGTGTAAAGGATCTGGTCGCCGCGCAACTGCACCCATTCGCCCGGCTGCGGCTCCTTGACCTTCACGATCATGTCCGACTTGGCGAACACTTCCTCGGCGGCCTTGGCGATCCTGGCGCCGGCGGCGCGGTAGGCGTTGTCGTCGGCGCCGATGCCGGCGCCCGCGCCGGTCTCGACCAGCACCTCGTGGCCGTGTGCGGTATATTCGCGGACCGCCCCTGGGGTCAGGCCGACGCGATATTCATGATTCTTGATTTCCTTCGGACAACCGACACGCATGGTTTCGTTCCTCGCTCGACGCCTTGACGGCTTGTTCCCTGTGTTCCGCAAGGTTACGCGCAGCGGGGCCGAAAGAGTTTGCGAAGTGAATTGCGTATTGCGCTTTCGGCCGCTATTCGTTGCGTGAATCTGACAGTTTGTCGAAGAAAGTTCGAGCCATGCCACTCGACAGGATCGATATCGCAATTTTGGACACGCTGCAGAAGGACGGGCGAATCCCCAACGCGTCGCTTGCCGAGAGGGTCGGGCTGTCGCAATCCGCCTGCTCGCGGCGCCTCGACAATCTGGAGAAGAACGGCGTCATCCGCGGCTACCATGCGAGACTGTCGAACGCTGCCCTCGGTCACCAGATGACGGCGATCGTCCATATCTCGCTGTCCGGCCAGTTCGAGAAGACGCTGTCCGACTTCGAGGCGGCGATCAAGCGCTGCCCCAACGTGCTCTCCTGCCATCTGATGTCGGGTGAATACGACTACATCCTGCGCATCGCCGCAAAGGATCTGGCCGACTACGAGCGCATCCACAAGGAATGGCTGTCTGCCATGCCGCACGTCACCAAGATCAATTCGTCCTTCGCGCTGCGCGAGATCGTCGACCGCACGGCGCTGGGGCTGAAGCCGGAGATGGCGTAAGCGACCGCGTCAGTCCAGATCGGCCATTCGCACCGTGACATTCGGCAGGGCTGCCGGCGAAAGCGGCGTCTCGGCCGGGGTTTTCTCGACGATGCCCCAGTGTCCGTCGGCTTCCGGCCGTCTGTGCACCCAGGTCGCGCGTGTCGCTGCATCGACCACCCAGAGTTCGACAACGCCGTGTCGGGCATAGATGCGGGCCTTCAACCCACGGTCGTAGGACATCGACGATCCCGCCACCTCGACCGCAAGCAGGACATCGCGGCCCGCGACGTCTTCCGGAAGGATTCGCTTGGGATAGAGGCAAAGGTCCGGCTCGACGAAGGTGCGCTCGTCGAGATAGAGCGAAGTTTCGATCGCCAGCCTCATTTCGTCGGGCGCGTGGCGCGCGAAAACTCTGTTCAGCGCAGCCTTGATCACCTCGTGCTGGTTTCCCTTGGGCGACATCGGAACGAGTTCCCCCTCGATCAGCTCGAAATTCTCGTCCTCGGCGATGATGCCCGCCTCGACCATGCGGCGGATCTCCGCCACGGTGAACGACCGGCGGGGGAAACCTTCTGCGGCGCGAGTTGCAACGACATTCATGTCGGCATCCTTGCTGGTTGACGGACACGTTTTATCACGGCCGCAGCGCTGTTGTCTTCAAGTGCGGGGGCTTCGGCGGGCGAGTTTCGAAGGACACATCTTAGTTGTTTGCCGCGAGCGCGTCGCGATCCTGTCCGGCTACCACGCGAACCCGGTGCCCTGAACCCGCGCGTTTCGGTGGCGCGGCATTATGCCTGTAGAAGCGAGTTGAAGCCGGAGATGGCGTGAGCCGGTGCAGGCCGTCGACCCTTGTTGCAGCGCACAAAATCTCTATGTGAGAAGAGTCGGAAACCGTGGATCGGGTGACGCCAATGAACGCGCAGCAACACCATGTCGTCATTGTCGGTGCGGGTTTTGGTGGAATGGAAGCGGTGGCCGGTCTCAGGAATTCGGGCGCCCGCATCACGCTGATCGACCAGCGCAATCACCATCTGTTCCAGCCCTTGCTCTACCAGGTCGCGACAACGTCGCTTGCGACGTCCGAGATCGCCTGGCCGATCCGCCACCTCCTGAAAAGGCGCAAGGATGTCACCACGCTGCTGGCCGAGGTCGTCGGCGTCGACACGGCCGGTAAGCGCGTGCTGCTGGATGACGGAAGTTCAGTCTCCTACGATACGCTGGTGCTGGCGACCGGGGCGCGGCATGCCTATTTCGGCCATGATGAATGGGAGCCGTTCGCGCCCGGCTTGAAGACGATCGAGGACGCGACCACCATTCGCCGGCACATCCTGGCCGCCTTCGAGAAGGCCGAGCGGGAGCCGGACCCACAGGCCCGCGCCGCCCTGCTGACCTTCGTTATCATTGGCGGCGGCCCGACCGGCGTGGAACTTGCCGGCACCATCGCCGAGCTGGCGCATGACACGCTGCGCGGCGAGTTCCGCAACATTGACACGCGCGAGGCCAGGGTCGTTCTGGTCGAAGCGGGCGAGCGGGTTCTGGCCGGCTTCAAGCCGGAACTCTCCGCCTACGCCAAAACGGCCCTCGAAAGGCTGGGGGTCACCATCAAATTCGGCCGGCCGGTCACCGATTGCAGTGCCGAAGGGGTGACGTTTGACGGCCGGCTGCTGCCCGCCAAAACGATTATCTGGGCGGCGGGCGTCGCCGCTTCGCCGGCGGCAAGGTGGCTGGGCGCCGAAAGCGATCGCGCCGGCCGCACGCTCGTGGAGGAGGATCTTTCGGTTCCCGGCCACCCGGACATCTTTGTCGTGGGCGACGCCGCGCATGTGGCGTGGAAGGACGGAAAGCTGGTCCCGGGCGTTGCACCGGCGGCGAAACAGCAGGGCCGCCATGTCGCGGCAACGGTGCGGACCAGGCTCAGTGGCGATGCCGCGCCGCGTCCGTTCCGCTACGACCACAGTGGCGACCTCGCCACCATCGGCAAACGCGCGGCTGCGATCGATTTCGGCTGGTTTCGGATGACCGGCTGGCCCGCTTGGTGGCTGTGGGGCATCGCCCACATCTACTATTTGATCGGCTTCCGGTACCGCCTCGCGGTCAGCCTGAACTGGCTCTGGATCTACATGACCGGTCAGCGCAGCGCGCGGCTGATCACCCAGGGGAGCCGGCGACAGGCGGCGCCGTGACGATCCTGTCCATCGGGATGTCGTGCGGCTGCGGGTGGATCGTTGCGACAGCCTGCATCGCATAGCCGATGCCGATGACCAGCGGCTTTGCCGGCAGCGCGGCAAGCGTCCGGTCGAAAAAGCCGCCGCCATAACCCAGCCGGTAGTTTTGCGGGTCAAAGCCGACCAGCGGCGCGATCACGACGTCTGGGACGACCGGTGCTCCGGAAGCGGGGACCGGGATGTTCCAGATTCCCTTTTCCAACGGGTCGCCGGGCGAATAATCGCGGAAGACCAGCGGGCGCGCCTTTCCGACGACCACCGGCAGGGCGATCCGTCCGCCGCCGTCGATCACGGTGCGCATCCAGGGCCGCAGGTCCGGCTCGCCCCGGAATGGCCAGTAGAGGCTGACGGTGCGGTCTTCGAAACCGCCGATGCAGGCACTCAGTCCGGCGGCGATGCGTTCCGCCATTGCCTGGCGCGTGTCGGCCGGGATGGCGAGACGTTCGCCGATGAGCCGCTCGCGTTCCGCCTTGCGCCAGCGCGCCACTTCGGGGGGCAATGAGAATTGCTGCGTCGGCTTTCCGTCGACCTGTTCCTGCATAGGCTGGATTCCACTACCAAATGCGGCAAGCCTAGGCTGGTCGCTTGCCGGACTCGGTTGCGTTTGCGACGCGCATATAGCCGGACGCGCCGGTTTCGCTAATGCAGTATAGCCGGCGCCTTCGCCAGTAGCCGCACCCAGACACCCTCGCGCGGCCGCAAGGTGATCGACGGGAACAGCGTGACCGGCCGGTCGCGCTGCCATTCCACGCCAAAACGCTGGGAGACCGTGGCAAGAATAAGCACCGCCTCGATCATGGCGAAACGCTGGCCGATGCAGATGCGCGGCCCGCCGCCGAAGGGCATGTAGGCAAATCGCGGCAGACGGCGCGCCAGCCCGTCCAGCCAGCGCTCGGGCCTAAAACTTTCGGGGTCGTCGAAGTGACGCGGGTCGCGGTGGAGCACCCAGGGCGAGATCAGGATGGTCGTGGCGGCGGGAAAATCATAACCGCCGAGCTGGAACGGACCGATGGATTCGCGGCCGATCGCCCAGGCGGGCGGGAAAAGCCGCATCGACTCCAGGATGACACTTTCGGCAAACTTCAGGCGCGGCAGGTCTTCGACGGTGGCGTCCCGCCCGCCGAGTGTTTCGTCGATTTCGGCCGCGAGCCGGCGCGCCAAGCCGGGATCCTGGCCGAGCAGGTAGAAACTCCAGGAGAGCGTCAGCGCCGTGGTCTCGTGGCCGGCAAGCAGCAGCGTCACGGTTTCGTCGCGCAATTGGCGGTCCGACAGACGTTCCTCGGATTCGTCCTTGGCCGCCATCAGCCGCGACAGGAAATCCTGGCGGCCATGATAGCCGTTGGCGCGCCGCTCGGCGATCATGCGGCCGATGATCCGCTCGACGGTCGCAATGGCGCGCCGATAACGGAGATGGCCGGGCAGGGGCACCCAGTCGGGGATCTTCACCGGCCGCTTGAATCGCGCGGCCAGCTCGATCACGAGGTCCTGGACGGCATGGTCCATGTCGGCGATGTCGCGCTCGACCTCGCAGTCCATGAAGGCTTTTGCCGCGATCCGCAGCGTCAGCGCCATCATGTCGTTATGGATGTCGCGGACTTCGCCGACCTTCCATCCAGACACCGTACCTTTCGACAGCGAAACGATGTCGGGACCGTAGCCTCGCAATTGCTGCCCTGCGAAAGCAGGCGCCGCCAGTTTCCGGTTGCGCTGCCAGAGATCGCCTTCCGCGGTCAGCAGACCCTGGCCGAACAGCGCGGTGACGTGCCTCCACACGAGGCGGTTCTTGATGAAGTTCCGGTGGTCCTCCACCAGCACCTTCTCAATGTCGTCGGAGCTGTTCACCAGCAACGTCGGCCAGCCGGCGAAGTCGTAGCTGACAAGATCGCCAAACATGCGCTGCGTTTGCGTAAGAAAACCGAGTTGGTCTCGGCCGAACTGCAAGATGTTTCCCAGCAACGGAACGCCGCGTGGTCCGGGTGGGCGGGACGGTTTTACCCGCCGCGCAGTGAAATCTGGACTGATCTGCGGAGAAAGCTGGGTCACGGCCGGCGCTGCCCCTTTCACCTCTCGATGTACGAGACTGGTTCAAGCCGGGTTGCCTGTCAATCGCGCGACGGGGCATCGAGGATGCGCAGGCCGTTCTGGTCATGCTTCACCATCTCGCTCCAACTGCTGGACACGAATGGCGAACGGCGCGAGACTTCGGCCACTTCCGGGTTCCTACCGGCGTATCTTTGAGGAGAGACCATGTCCGTTTTCCCATCCCTGACCCGCCGTTCGTTCCTGGCGGCAAGCGCGGCCACCGGCGCGCTGATCGTGCTGCATCCGTTTTCGGCGCGCGCGCAGTCCAATCAGGCGCATTTGCGCATCATGGAAACGACCGACATCCATGTGAACGTGCTGCCCTACGATTATTACGCCGACAAACCAAACGACACGATGGGCTTGTCGCGCACCGCCTCGCTGATCGACGCCGTCCGCAAGGAAGCAACCAACGCCATGCTGATCGACAATGGCGATCTCTTGCAGGGCAATCCGATGGGCGACTATATCGCCTACGAGAAGGGCATGAAGGAGGGCGATGTCCACCCGGTGATGAAGGGCATGAACCTGCTCGGCTACGAGTGCTCGACGCTCGGCAACCACGAGTTCAACTACGGCCTTTCATTCCTCGACAAGGTGCTGGCCGGCGCGAATTTCCCGTTCGTTTGCGCCAACCTGGTGCGCGGCACCGAACTCGCCGCCAATCCGCGCGACGACAAGCTTTACCTGAAACCCTATGTAATCGTTGAGAAAACCATCAAGGACGGATCGGGCGCGGAGCATCCGATAAAGATTGGGGTGATCGGCTTCGTGCCGCCGCAGATCATGCTGTGGGACGCCAAGAATCTCACCGGCAATGTGGTGACGCGCGATATCGTCGACGCGGCAAAAGCCTGGGTGCCGCAGATCAAGGAGGAGGGTGCCGATGTCGTGGTTGCGCTGTCGCACTCCGGCATCGACGTCAAGCAGGGCGAGATGATGGAGAACGCTTCGTTCTTCCTGGCCGGCGTGGACGGCATCGACGCCGTTTTCACGGGACACCAACATCTTGTTTTCCCGGGAAAAAAGGACTTTCAGGACCTCGCCGGCGTCGACACCGCCGCCGGCACCCTGCAAGGCAAGCCGGCGGTGATGGGCGGTTTCTGGGGCTCGCACATGGGCCTGATCGACCTTTTGCTGGAGCGCGACGGATCGAAATGGCGCGTGGTTTCCGCGACTTCCGAGGCGCGGCCGATCTTCGAGCGGGTCGAGAACAAGAACAAGGCGACGGTCGGCGACGACCAGCGTATCGTCGAGGCGCTGAAGGAGGACCACGAGGCGACGCTGGCCTATGTGCGCCGGCCGGTCGGCAAGACGTCGGCGCCGCTCTATTCCTATTTCGCGCTGGTCGCCGACGACCCGTCGGTGCAGATCGTCAGCCAGGCACAAACTTGGTATATCAAGGACTTGCTGAAGGATACTCAGTGGAAAGATCTGCCGGTGCTGTCGGCCGCCGCACCCTTCAAGTCGGGCGGCCGCGGCGGCCCGGACTATTACACCGACGTGCCGGCCGGCGACGTGGCGATCAAGAACGTCGCCGATCTCTACCTTTATCCGAACACGGTGCGGGCAGTGGAGATCACCGGGGCGCAGGTGAAGGAATGGCTGGAGATGTCGGCCGGCATTTTCAACACGGTCGAGGCCGGCAAAGCCGACCAGGCGCTGATCAACCTCGATTTCCCGTCCTACAATTTCGACGTGATCGACGGCGTCACCTACAGGATAGACCTGTCGCAGCCCCCGAAATACGACCCGAAGGGCGGCGTCATCAACGCTTCGTCAAGCCGCATCAAGGACCTGATGTTCGACGGAAAACCCATTGATCCCGCACAGAAATTCGTCGTCGCCACAAACAATTACCGGGCTGGCGGAGGCGGCAATTTCCCGGAGATCAACCAGTCCAAGGTGATCTTCGAGGCGCCCGACACCAACCGCGACGTGATCGTGCGCTACATCATCGACCAGGGCACGATCAACCCGTCTGCCGACGCCAACTGGACGTTCGAGCCGATGGCGGGGACCTCCGTCCTGTTCGAAACCGGACCAAAAGCCAAGGACTTCATCGGCGACGTCAAGGCAGTGAAGATCGAGGCTGCCGGCGAAGGCCAGAACGGCTTTGCCAAATATCGCATAACGCTTTGATTTTGCATCGCTTCCTGGAGTTCCGACCAACCGCGGGCGTGCCTGAACGTGTGGATAAAGTTGGCTTCGGTGAGTGCCTTGCCGAAGTCATGTGAAGTCCAGAAGATGCAGCGATTTCAATTAGTTGCCGCATCGGCTCCTGCGGACCGACGCGACGGGCTTCGTTCTGCCCTTCGAAAACGCGCCGCGACGGTGCGTCGGGGCGATTCCGGATGGGACGGCAAGGCCTTTGCGGTTCTCTCCGCATGAATCGCGCCCCATATACGACACATGGATGCAAGCGGTGGACGGACGCCGCTTCTTCCCCGTTGCCGACTGAGCGCTGGCAGGAGAATGTGCATGGATTTGAAGGACAGGTTGCTCGAGGTCGAAAGGCAATTGTGGAAGAACGATCCGGATCTTTATCGGGACAATCTCATTGCCGAGGCGATTCTGGTGTTCCCCGACACCGGCGCGGTCGGTCGGGATTTCGCCGTCGATGCGATCCACCAGGAGAATGCGGAAAACCGCAGATGGGCGGAGGTATCGTTTGCGGACGTCACCGCGAGGAACATCACCGACGACGTCGCGGCGCTGACCTATCGGGCGATGGCGCGGTGGAACCACGAAACGACGGGCGGCATGGCGCTGTGCAGCAGCATCTACGTCCGGCGCCACGGCGCGTGGAAACTGGCATTGCATCACCATTCGCTTGTACAGGGATAGGCGCGAGAAAAGTCACTTGTCTGGCAGCTTGGCGGCGATGCGCTTTTCCATCACCCATTTGGCGCCGCGCGGCCAGGAATAGTTGGCGCCCATGCGCAGGCCCGAATAGCCGAGCGCCACGGGCGCGCCGGTGCCGGCGTCGACGACCTTGATCAGCAACTCATATTCGGTGCGGCTCACCCGATTGACTATGCCGGTCATGGCCAGTTGCCCGCCGAGTTTTTGGGCGATCGGCGCCTCGCAGCCGTTGCAGTCCCTGAGCGCACCGGCCTTGGCGAGCTCGTCCGCCGCCGGTTTTGGGTCGACGATCTTGTAGCCGCCGGTCGACAGCAGGAAATCCTTGGCGGCCTGTGTGGATTCGCGGAGATAGCGGGTGTCGTGCTCGTCGGGCGGGATGAGACCGGCAGCGGCGCTGGTGTCCATCATCTCGAAATCGAAGACGACGATGTTTTTTTCAGGTTCGGCCGCCGATGCGCTCTGAGCAGTCAACAGCAGGGCGATGCCCATCAGTGATAAGGCAGGAAGTGCACGTCGTCGGAGCATGATCTGATCCCTGTCTCCTCGCCAGTTGTTGCCTGAGGAAAGGGATTTCATCGTAGCATCGTCCAGCCCCGGCGCCAATGTGGACCGCGTTGCCTGCTGTCCTTCCTCCTTGGGGCGGCAGGTGATGTTTTTAGTTCTGCCGCTCGGTAAAAACCTGGATACCGAGATCGACCCCGAGGTCGGATATTTTGGCGAGGGTCGTCTTCGGGATAGCATCTCCGAAGTGACCGTCGCCGAGGAAACTCAGGATAACGCAAAGGCTACCACCGGTCTTCACTAACTGCGCGAAGTAGTCCCGGTGGCGGTCCATGACATCGACGAACGACGTCAGTTGATCCGCAAACCGGTTGGTCCCGGTCTCAAATCGCACCGTATGCCTCCAACGGGTATCGGGAAATGTCCCATCGAGAGGTGTTCCCAGGGGCGTATATCTCTGATCTCCGGCTTTATGGCGAAAGTGCCCTTCGATCTGCAAATTCGCATCCAGTTCTTCCGGATCAATAGACGGATGGACGATGAAAAGATCGATCTGGAACCGCTTTGGTTCTGGGTCTTCGTCTATCACCATCGCCGACCTCACCGCACCTCGTAGCCGACTTCCTCGCTGGCGTGGCAGAGCGCGGTCCAGAAGGCGCGGGCGAAGGAACGGAAGATGGTGAGGTCGAAGCGGTCCTCGCCAGTGCGTTGGATGTGCGCAAAGATGTCGTGGTGGTTGGTGGCGACGCCCGAGCCGACGGGCAGGGCGGGTAGCGAAAAATCCACAGCGAAAAATTTCTGCAGTACCCATTCCGCCTTCGGACCTGCGATGCGCAGCGCCGTGCGCCCGTGCGAAAGATCCGTGACGGTTCCGAGGTTTATCGGAATTGCCTGAACAAGCGCGTCAGCCAGGCCTTCATCCTCGGAGACGACCAGGAATTTCCCAGGGGCAATGCCGAAGGCGGCTCTCGTCTCCGTCGCGATGCCGCCGCCGGCGCCGTCCGGCAGGGAGAGGCCTGAGGCGGTGCGAATGGCGGCGATAACAGTCTTTTCCTCGCCCGGCCAGGCCGTGACCTGGACGATCGAGCCGGGCTGCGTCTCGGAAAGCACCACGCCGACACCGTCGGCGAAATTGCCGTGGGAACCCGGCCGCCAGACCGGCTGCAAGGGCGAAAGCATCTCAACCATGCATGCGGCTCCCCTCGGGATCGAAGAAATGGTGGCTGACGATCTCGACCGGTCCAAAACGTTTGCGCAGCGGATCGGAGATGAAGGCGCGCGTGCCGTGGCGCGACTTGCCGCCCTTGACCAGCGCCAGGCCGATATATTTGCCGAGGGCCGGCGAATAGCAGACGGCGGTGATGTGGCCGATGGAGTGGCGCGGATTGGCCTCGTCGACCTGCTCGACGATATGCGCGCCGCCGTTGAGCGGCCGGTTGTCGAGCGAGATCAGGCCGACGAGGCGGAGACGATCCCCGGCGACGAGACCTTCCCGGCCGAGCATGTTCGAGCCGATGAACGGCTTTTTCTTCGACAGCATCCAGTCGAGATGCAGGTCGCTGGCAGTCGTGCGGCCGTCAATCTCCGCGCCGGTGACGTGGCCCTTCTCAATGCGCAGCGTGCCGAGCGCTTCCAGCCCGTAGGGCACCATGCCAAACGGTTTGCCGGCTTCGACCAGCGCTTCCCAGACATGCGTGCCGTGGCCGGCGCCGCAATAGACCTCGAAGGCCATCTCGCCGGAGAAGGAGAGGCGGCAGATCTTTACCGGCACGCCGGCGATCTCGCCGCTGACGATGCCCATGAAGGGCAGGGTGGCGTTGTCGACCGCAGTGCCGGTGACGCAAGTGGCGAGGATTTCGCGCGCCTTGGGACCGGCGATTGCCGCGCCCGCCCACTGGTCGGTGACGGAGGTGACGTGGACCTTGAGGTCCGGCCAGACCACATCGAGATAATATTCCAGATGCTGCATGACCTTGCCGGCATTGGCGGTGGTCGTGGTCATCAGGAAATCGTGCTCGCCGAGCCGCCAGGTCGTACCGTCGTCGAAGGCGATGCCTTCCTCGCGCAGCATCAGGCCGTAACGCGCCTTGTTGACGGCGAGTGTCGAAAACATGTTGGTGTAGACGCGGTCGAGAAGGGTCGCGGCGTCCGGCCCCTGCACGGCGATCTTACCCAATGTCGAGACGTCGACGATGCCGGCGATCTCTCGAACGGTCTTCGTCTCGCGCACATAGGCCTGCTCGACCGTCTCGCCGGGCTTGCCGTAGATTTGCGGCCGGTACCAAAGGCCGGCGGCATACATCTTCGCGCCTTGCGCGACATGCCAGTCGTGCATCGGCGTCAGCCGCTCAGGCTTGATGTCGCCATAACGTTCGGCCGCCAGCGCGCCGATCGATACGGAGGCGAAAGGCGGGCGGAAGCGGGTGGTGCCTACTTCGGCGACCGGCTTGCCCAGCGCGTCGGCCATGATGGCGAGGCCGGGCACGTTGGAGGTCTTGCCCTGGTCGGTCGCCATGCCGAGCGTCGTGTAGCGCTTCAGGTGCTCGACCGAAATAAAGCCTTCGCGGTGGGCGAGGCGCACGTCCTCGGCGGTGACGTCGTGCTGGAGGTCGACGAAGGCCTTTCCCTTGGCCGGAATTTCGAAGACCGGCGCGGGTTCCGAGAAGGGCGCGGCATGCTCGACTTCCGGCACGGCCTCGGGATGGCCGTTGCCGCCAGCGGCGCGCAGCCCGGCCGACAGGCCCTCGGCAAGCGCCTCGGCGGTGGTGAAGCGGCCGTTGAAGCTGCCGGCGCCGATCCAGTTCTGCGCTGGCTCCGGCGGCAGGAAGGCCTGCAGCGTCTCGTCCCATTTCGGCGCGGCGCCGGCCTGGCTGGCAAGGTGGATGACCGGCGACCAGCCGCCCGAGACGATCAGGCAATCGGCGTCGAGATGGCGCGCCTCGCCGGTGAGCCTGCGGGAGGCGAGGTCGAAACCCTGCACCTTGATGCCTGAAACATGCTTGCCGCCTTCGGTAGCGACGACGGCATGGCGCAACAGCAAATGGCCGCCAACGGCGGAGGCGATGGCGCGGGCCTCTGCCGAAATGTCGGCGCGCACGTCGACGATCGCGGTTATCGCCGCACCGGAATCGCGCAGGGTTTTGGCAGCGGCGTAGGCGCCGTCATTGTTGGCGAAGACGGCGATCTTCTCGCCCGGCAGCACGCCGAACTCCGCCGCGTAACGCTGCGCGGCGGAGGCGAGCATCACGCCGGGGCGGTCGTTGCCGGGAAACACCAGCGGCCGCTCGAAGGCGCCGGTGGCCAGCACGACCGTGCCGGCGCGGATCGACCAATGGCGGTGGCGAGGCTCGCCCTTGCCGGGCTTTTCCTTGTGGTCGGTCACGCGCTCCAGCGCGGCGAGGCCGTTGCTGTCGTAATAGCCCCACACGGTGGTGCGCGGCAGCAGCCTGACATTCTCGCGGCCGGAGAGATCGCGCACCGTGTCCGCCGCCCAGTCGGCGGCGGGCAGCGAGTCGATCGTCTCGCCCGACCAGTTGGCGGAGCCGCCGAAACGCGAATCGAGCTCGGCGAGGATGACACGCGCGCCGCCTTCCGACGCGGCTTTCGCCGCCATCAGGCCAGCCGGACCCGAGCCGACCACCAGCACGTCGCAGAAGGCGTACATGCGCTCGTAGCGCGAACTGTCCGGTGCGGTGCCGGCGCTGCCGAGGCCGGCGGCGCGGCGAATGAAATGCTCGCAGACCATCCAGAAACGCGTGCCCTTCAGCGGGCCGATCACCGGGCCCATGAAGGTCTTGTAATAGAAGCCGGCCGAGATCGCCTTGCCGGCCAGCCCGTTCACCGCGCCGACGTCGACGGCGAGTGATGGAAAACGGTTCTGGCTGACCACGACGAGCCCGTCATAGATCTCCAGCATGGTGGCCGGAACGTTTGGCTCGCGCTCCTCGCCTTTCAGCACGGTGACCAGCGCGGAGGGCTCGTCGATGCCCGCGGTGAGCACGCCGCGCGGGCGATGGTACTTGAACGAGCGGGCCACAAGCGAGATGCCGTTGGCCAGCAGGGCGGAGGCCAGCGTGTCGCCGGCATGGCCGGTCAGCGACTTGCCGTCGAAAGAAAAGCGGATGGTGCGGGTGCGGTCGACGCGCCCGGCGGTGTTGCCGCGGCGCGGGCTCATGCATGGTCTCCGTGGTCGCGTCCGGCCGGCCTGACCGAGGCAAGCCCGCCCCTGGCGAAAGCGACATGCGAAATCTTGTGAGTAAGTGTGCTGCGGGTGACGGCAAGGTGCGACCGGCAGCCGCCGGAATGCTGCCAGATTTCCTTGTGGTCGCCGGCCGTGTTGATCCGGTCGTAGACATAGGCGTTCCACGCCGCCTGGTCGGTGGAGGCGGGATCGGGACGCGTGCGGTTGCCGTCGCCCTGGTAGGAGAATTCCGACACGTCGCGCGGGCCGCAATAGGGACAGGTGATCAGCATTCTTTTTGGCCTAATGCAGCTTGGGCGTCGCGCCCTGGCCCTTCTCGTCGATCAGGATACCGCGGTGGAAGCGGTCGAGCGTGAAAGGCGCGTTGATTTCGTGCGGAGCGTTCTTGGCGATGGTCCAGGCGAAGAGCCAGCCGGAGGCGGGCGTCGCCTTGAAGCCGCCGTAGCACCAGCCGCAATTCAGGTACATGCCGGGCAGCGGGCCGGTGGTGATGATCGGCGAGCCGTCCATCGACATGTCCATGACGCCGCCCCAGGAACGCAGCAGCCTGACCTTCGCGAAACCCGGGAACATGGCGAGCAACTCGCTCATCACCTCCTCGACCAGCGGCAGGTTTCCGCGCTGGGCATAGGTGTTGTAGCCGTCGAGGTCGCCGCCGAAGACCAGGCCGCCCTTGTCGGACTGCGAAACGTAGAGATGGCCGCCGCCCCAGGTGATGACGCCGGGCAGGATCGGCTTCAGCGATTCGGAGACGAAGGCCTGCAGCACGTGGCTCTCGATCGGCAAATTGTCGATGCCGGCGAGCTTCAGCACGCGGCCGGTGCTGCCGGCGGCGGCGACCGCCACCTTCCTGGCGCGGATGTCGCCGCGTGTCGTCTGGACACCGACGATGCGGTCGCCTTCCCGGAGGAAGCCGATGACCTCGCAATTCTCCAGAATGTCGACACCGCGCCGGTCGGCGCCGCGCGCATAACCCCAGGCGACGGCGTCGTGGCGGGCCGTGCCGGCGCGCGGCTGCAAGAGCCCTCCGACCACCGGGAAACGCGCCTTGGGCGACACGTCGAGGCCGGGATAGAGCCGGGCGATCTGGTCGGGATAGAGAAGCTCGGCGTCGCCGCCCTCGTGGCGCATGGCATTGCCGCGCCGCGCGTAATCGTCGAACTGGCCGGGCGTGTGGGCGAGGTTCAGGATGCCGCGCTGCGAGAACATGACGTTGTAGTTCAGATCGTGGGACAGGTTCTCCCACAGCTTCATCGAGTGTTCGTAGAAGCGGATGTTTTCGGGCAGCAGGTAGTTGGAGCGCACGATGGTGGTGTTGCGGCCGACATTGCCGGAGCCGAGATAGCCCTTTTCGACCACTGCGACATTGGTGATGCCGTGCTCCTTGGCAAGGTAGTAGGCCGTCGACAGGCCGTGGCCGCCACCGCCGATGACGACGACGTCGTAGGAGGGTTTCGGGTCGGGCTTGCGCCAGGCCGGCTTCCAGTCGCGGTTGCCGGAGATCGCATTCTTGAGAATCGAAAAAGCAGAATATTCCGCCATCGGGGAAGAAACTTTCAGGTCAGGGTCTGTTGACTATCAGCACACGAGGCTGCGTTGGGATAAAATCGTCCGCAAACAGGAGAAAAGCGCAAGGCGGTGTTGACCACCGTCGAGCATTTTCGACGCATTTGCGGGCGATTTTGGCCCAACCCCGAAGGGGCCGCGCTCAAATCCGCCATTTCGGCGTCGCTCGTCGTCGAACATGCGCTGCATGTCCCTCCTCCTCGCTCCTGGAACTGCCGGATTTGCGCTGCGGCGCAGCCCGTGCGGTGATAGTCAACAGACCCTCGGCAGGCGGCACACTATAGGTGGACCGGGAGTGCGCAAGCCAGTTTTACGCCACCGCTTTTCACAGGGCCGACTCCTGCTTGCCCGAGCGAGGTGCGACCAGTATCACTCACCGCCATGGGAACGCCATCTTGCCGACTATGACGCGGCCAATGACATCAACAGCCTTCAGACTGATCGCGGCGCTGTTCCTGATCGCCGCGGCGATCGCTTTCGCGCCATCCTCGGCCGGCGCGCAAGGGGCCGGCCGGGCTGGCTCGGCCATCGTCGATCAGCAGCGGTCGGTCATCGGCGGCCTGACCTCGCGCACCGACGGGCTCGAAAAGGAGATCGACGCCAATCCGGAGGACGACCAGAAGCTGGTCGACATCCGGCTGCAACTGGAAGAGATCGCGCGCGAATTGCTCAGCAGTTCCGTTTCGTTCCGGCCGAGGCTTGGCGAGATCAATACGCGCATCGAGCAGCTTGGCCCGCCGCCGGCGCAGGGCGCGGCCCCCGAATCGGACATCGTCGCCACCGAACGCCAGAGCCTTGCCGCCGAGAAGGCCGAGATCAACGCCACGCTGGGCGCCGCCGAGGATTTGTCGATCCGGGTGAACACGCTGATCACCCGCGTCACGGACATGCGGCGCGACCTTTTCTCTCGGCTGCTGACGAAGCGTTACGACATCAACTTCCCGCTGCTCAGCGAAGTCCTCGTGGCTTTCCACAAAACCAGCGCCGACCTCTACCGCTCGGTCTCGGCGTGGCTGCGCTTCGTCTTCAATTTCAAGCTGAGTTCGGTGCTGGCGGCGACCTTCTTCGCGCTGATCGCGGCGGTGATTCTTCTGGTCGGCGGGCGGCGGCTGTTCGGCCATCTGTTCGAGGCCGACCCGCAAAAAACCGACCCGACCTATCTCAGCCGGCTGTCGGTGGCGTTCTGGTCGACGCTGCTGCCGTCGCTGACGCTCGGCGTGTTCCTTGGCGTCACATATTTCCTGTTCGACTATTTCGGGGTGCTGCGCGGCGATATCGGCTCGATGCTGGCCTCGTTGTTCGCCGTCATCGGGCTGGTCTTTTTCGTGCATCGGCTTGGCAAGGCGGTGCTGTCGCCGCACCTGCCGCACTGGCGTCTGATCCCGGTGCAGTCCGGCGCGGCCGCGAAGCTGCTGTGGATCATGTCGGCCACGGCATTGTTCAGCGGCTTCGACTACCTGGCGAGCAACATCTACGAGACCCTGGACGCGCCGGTCTCGCTGACCGTCGGCGAGGCGCTTGTGGCGACCGTCATCATCGGCCTGTTGGTGCTGGCGAGCGGCCTCGTGCGGCCCTTTGCCGACGAGACGGGGCAGCCGAAGGCGTGGCCTGCCGGGGTGCGGCTATTCATCTACGCGCTCGGCCTGATGACGATCGTGGCGGCGCTGCTCGGCTTTATCGGGCTCGCCCGATTCATCTCGCAGCAGATCGTGTTTACCGGCGCGGTGCTGGCGACGATGTATATCGGCTTCCTGTCGTCGCGCGCCGTGGCGGAAGAGGGCGCCTTCGCCCACACGGCGATCGGCGTTCGTTTCCAGCGCTGGTTCAAGCTGGACGACGCAGGCCTCGACCAGCTCAGCCTGCTGGTCAGCATCCTGATCAACGTCGCCGTGGTCGTCGTCGGCCTGCCGCTGGTGCTGTTCCAGTGGGGCTTCCAGCCGGCCGACATCGGCTCATGGATGTACAAGTTTGCAACCGGCATCCAGATCGGCTCGTTCACGCTGTCGCTGACCGGCATTCTCTGGGGCATCGTGGTGTTCGGCGTCGGCTTCGTGCTGACGCGCTGGTTCCAGGGCTGGCTGGACGGCTCGGTGATGGCGCGCGGCCGCGTCGACACCGGCGTGCGCAACTCGATCCGCACCGTGCTCGGTTATGCCGGCCTGGCGATAGCGGGGCTGGCGGGGCTTTCCGCGGCCGGCATCGACTTCTCCAACCTGGCGCTGATCGCCGGCGGCCTGTCGCTCGGCATCGGTTTCGGCTTGCAGAACGTGGTCTCCAATTTCGTCTCCGGCCTGATCCTGCTCGCCGAGCGGCCGTTCAAGGCTGGTGACTGGGTGATCGCCGGTGACGTCTCCGGCACGGTGAAGAAGATCAGCGTGCGCGCGACCGAGATCGAGACGTTCCAGCGGCAGACGGTGATCATGCCGAACTCGACGCTGATCAACGGCGCAGTGGGCAACTGGACGCACCGCAACAAGCTGGGGCGCATCGAAATACCGGTGGCCGTGGCCTACGGGACGGATGCGCGAAAAGTGCATGCGCTGTTGATGGAACTGGCTTCCAGCCATCCGCTCGTGCTGAAGAATCCCGAGCCCTTCGTGGCCTTCACCGCCTTCGCGCAGACCTCGATGACTTTCGAGATCCGGGTCTTCCTCGGCGACATCGGCAATGGCGGCATCGTGCAGAACGACCTGCGCTTCGCCATTCTGGACGCGTTCGAGCGTGAGAACATCAGCATCGCCATCCCGGCGCAGTCGCCGGTCGCTCCGCCGACGCCAAAATGGTCGACCGACGACGACAAGGCCGAGGCGGAGCTGGCGGAGGCCGTGGAGAGGCGGGTACAGGCCGAGGAAGAGGTCAAGACGCGCAAGACCCGGCGCAAGAAGACCGATCCGGTTTGACGCCTGTGCCAAGTGTGGCATGAATGCGTCATTCAGTTGGCGTTCAGCTTCGCCCGGTTATAAGCTGTCCTCGAAAGGGGCAAAAGCCCCACTGACAGAGGCGGTGGAAACACCGGAAAGCCATGAAGAATTTCGTCGTCGCGGCCTCGTTGCTTGTGCTGATGGGCAGTGCGGCGCATGCGGCCAGCGCGGTCAATCTCGACTCCGAGCCGCGCACGCTGATCGTCACCGAGGGCGGCAGCAAGTCCGAGCTTTCGCTCGCCGCCGGCGAGACCGTCGAGTTCTGCTCGGGGGGCTGCTTCGTCACCATGCCCAACGGCGACCGCCAGGCGCTGACCGGCACGGAGACGGTTGAAATCTCGGGTGGCGTCGGCCGCATCAAGTAAATCGCCGGCGCACATGATCCTTTCGAAAAGGCCGGGACATCACCCGGCCTTTAATATTTCTGGTTGCAGTCGCTTAACCCTGATTTGCAAAGGCTGACGCAGCGTGCGTAAGCTGTAGTCCGCATTAACGCACCCTAACAGGTCCCGTGCCTATAGCCGGACCACGACGCCGGCGGGTGCGTTGCGGCAACTGCGGAAACTGCCTTGATGGATGCGCGCTCCGAGAAGAATGCAGTCCCCCTCGCGGTGGACCTCGACGGCACGCTGATCGCCACCGACCTGTTGTGGGAAGGCCTGTTCCTGCTGCTGCGCCAGAACCCGCTGCTGATTTTCCTGGTGCCGTACTGGGCGGCGAAGGGGCCGGCGACGCTCAAGCAGGAGATCGCCAAACGCGTCGACATCGACCCGGCGGCGCTGCCCTACCGCAAGGAAGTGATGGAGCGGCTGCAAGCCGAGACGGCGAGCGGACGCCGCCTTGTGCTGGCAACCGGCACGCCGCGCAAATTCGCCGAGGCGATCGCGAGACATCTCGGCATCTTCGACGCGGTGCTCGCCACCGACGGCAGGGAGAACCTGACCTCCAAACGCAAGACCGCGGCGCTGGTGGCCGCTTATGGCGACGGCGGCTTTGACTATTTCGGCAACAGCCGGCATGACCTGGCAATCTTCGAGGCGGCGCGGCTCGCAAGCGTAGTGGCGCCGGACCGCGCGGCGGCGCGCTGGCAGGCCAAACACCAGTGCGAACTGATCGAGACGCCGAAGCCGACCCTCAAGACCGTTCTGAAGATGTTGCGCGTGCACCAGTGGCTGAAGAACGGCCTGATCGCGGTGCCGGTGGTGCTCTCCCACGAATATTTCAACGTCGGCATGCTGGTCGACTGCGTGCTCGCCTTCATCTCCTTCAGCGCGGCCGCCTCGGCGATCTACATCGTCAATGATTTCTTCGACCTGGCGCTCGACCGCCGGCACCCGACAAAACGCAACCGGCCCTTCGCCAGCGGGCTGCTGTCGATGCGCTTCGGCATGGTCTCGGCGGCGGTCCTGCTGGCCATCAGCTTCGCGGTAGCGACGCTGCTGCCCTTGTTGTTTATGGGGGTGCTGTGCGCCTATCTCGTTGCCACAACGGCCTATTCGCTGTCGATCAAGCGCATGCTGCTGCTGGACGTGCTGATGCTGGCCGGCCTGTACACGATGCGCATCCTCGGCGGCGCAGCCGCGACCGACATCGGCGTGTCGTTCTGGCTGCTCGCCTTCTCGACCTTCTTCTTCCTGTCGCTGGCGCTGGTGAAACGCTATGTCGAATTGCGCTCGTCGATGCTTGTGCCGGGCGAGCGCATAGCCGGCAGAGGCTACCGCGCCGAGGACCAGGAGATCATCGCGCAGGCCGGCATGGCGTCGGCCTTCTCGTCGGCACTGGTGCTGGCGCTCTACATCGACAGCTCGGCGGTGCGCGAGCTCTATTCGCATCCGTGGATGGTGTGGCCGCTGGCGCCGACCGTGCTCTATTTGACCATGCGCATCTGGATCCTGGCGCGCCGCGACGAGCTGCATGACGATCCGGTGGTGTTCATCGTGCGCGACTGGCGCAGCCAGCTTGTGGTGGCGGCCGGCGCGGTCATGCTGATGCTGGCGGGCCTGGTCTAGAGCAATGTCCGATCAGATTGAACCATTCTGCCGGCGATGGTTTGGGCCAAGGTCGAGGGCTTTGTCGCAGGCCGGGCTGGTGGCCCGGACAAGACGAAGCCCGATGGATTTGGCCCAAACCGGCCCGGCCCTTCGGGTTTCCGTTTGGCGGGCGCCGTCCTTCGGACCGTCGGCTTGCTCGGCCGATGGAACCCCATCGACCTTCGCGCAGGGCGAGCCACGCGTCTCGCCCGTCCTTCGGACCCTGCCGGATCGCCTCGCCAAACGAGAAACAGAATGATTCAATCTGATCGGACATTGCTCTAGTGGACGCCGGCTACGGCAGTTTCGGTCGGATCTTTGCGCCGGCGATGCAAGCGATCGACGCCGGCGAGGTGATCGCCTTGCTTAAGGGCGGCAACGCGCGAGAAAATTCGCTGCTTCCCTACGGCAATGGCCGTTCCTACGGCGATACCTGTCTGCCGCAGGACGGCGTGCTGGCGGATATGCGGCCGATGCGGCGGGTGCTCGGCTTCGACACCCATGGCGGCCTGTTCACGGCGGAAGCCGGTATCCTGTTGTCCGACATCATCGCCCACGCCGCGCCGCACGGTTTCTTTCCGCCGGTCGTGCCCGGCACACAGTTCGTGACGCTTGGCGGCGCGATCGCCAACGACGTGCATGGCAAGAACCATCACCGGCGCGGCACATTCGGCTGTCACGTCGAGGCTTTCGAACTGTTGCGCTCGGACGGCAAGACATACGCCTGTTCGCCGACTTCCAATCCGCAGCTCTTCGAGGCGACGATCGGCGGCATGGGACTGACCGGCATCATCCTGTCGGCGTCGCTGCGGCTTATGCCGGTGCCGTCGCTGGACGTGGCGGAGACGGTGACGCCGTTTTCCCGGCTGGACGAGTATTTCGACCGCGCCGAGGCTGCGGACAAGTCCAATGAATACGCGGTGGCCTGGATCGACCAGCTTGCCGGCGGCAGGGCGGCCGGCCGAGGCCTGCTGCTCACCGGCAACCACGCCGCAAACGGCTCGCGGCAGGCGGGCAAGGCCGGGGGGCGGCTGGGGGTTCCGTTCCAGCCGCCGCTCAATGTGCTGAACCGGCCGTTCCTGACCGCCTTCAACGCAGCCTATCGCTGGAAGCGCAGCCGCGATGCCGGACCGCATACGACCGGCTATGGCGGATTCTTCTTCCCCCTCGACGGCGTGCTGAACTGGAACAGGCTCTACGGACCGAAGGGGCTTTTCCAGCATCAGAGCGTGATCCCGTTCGCGGCGGCGCGGCAGGCGGTGCCGGCGCTGCTCGACGCGGGGCGGGCGGCGGGGCAGGGGTCGTTCCTGACCGTTCTGAAGCGCTTCGGCGCTGTCCGCTCGCCGGGCCTGCTGTCCTTTCCGCACCCTGGCTACACCCTGACGCTGGACTTCCCCAACAGGGGCGACCGGACCTTGCAACTGCTGGAACGGCTCGACGCGATCACGGTTGCGGCCGGCGGCGCGGTCAATCCCTACAAGGACGCGCGGATGCCGGCACACGTGTTCGCGGCATCCTTTCCCGACTGGCGCAAGCTCGAGGCGATGCGCGACCCGGCCTTCCTGTCGCGTTTCTGGGCGCGCACGGCGATGCGGTTGAAGCCAAGCGACGGGGCCCAGGCAAGGGCTGCCGAATAGCCACGAAGCGGGAAGGGAAACGGAAAAGTTTAATCAAATTCCGTGCCCCATTTCACGGGAAATTTCCGGGTTCCGGCTAGGACCGATGCAACGAGAGCGAGAAACATGAAATACCTGCCTTTCATCCTGTTCACGGTGCTGACCAACGCGGCCGCGCAATTGATGCTGAAGCAGGGCATGATGAATCTCGGGGCGGTTTCGTTCGAGGGCGCCAATCCGATCGTCAAGATCCTGCAGATCGTCTTCAGCCCGTGGGTGTTCTTCGGCCTGTGCACATTCGTCATCTCGATGGCCTCGCATCTCTACGTGCTGTCGAAGGTCGAACTTTCCTTCGCCTATCCGTTCCTCAGCCTCGCCTATGTGGCGGTGGCGGTGTTCGCCTACTTCATCTTCCATGAGGATTTGAACGCCTGGCGCATTGCCGGCATCGCCTTCATCTGCGTCGGAACGGTGCTGATCGCGCAGAGCGGACGCGACAGCCACGAAGGCGGCACGAAGGTTGCTTCTGCATCCATGCAAACAAGCGAGATCTCAAAATGAGACACATTATCTTCGGCGGCGACGGTTTCGTCGGCCGTCACCTTGCCCCCAAATTGCTCGCCGACGGCCACGAGGTCGTCGTCGCCGACATCGTCAAGAGCGACCTGCCGCACTATCGACATGCGCAGTACGTCCGCTGCGACGTCACCGATCCGGTCTCGGTCGTGGCCGTAGGCATGAAGGCCGACGACATGGTCTACAACCTCTCGGCGAAGATGCTGTCGCCGATCCAGGTGCGGGCCAAGCGCCACGAGTTCTTCTTCCCGGTGAACTATCACGGCACGGTCCACATCATCGAGGCGATGGACAAGGCCGGCGCGCCGAAGCTGGTGCATTTCACCACCGACATGATCTACGGCCACACGGTCTACCACCCGATGACGGAGGACCACCCGGTCGCGCCGCTCGGCGAATACGGCCTGTCGAAGCTCAAGACCGAGGAACTCGCCGCCGACTGGCGCAAGCGCGGCATGTCGATCTCGCTGTTCCGCCCACGCCTCATCATCGGTCCCGGCCGACTCGGCATCCTGGAAAAGCTGTTCAAGCTGATCGACGTGAACCTGCCGGTGCCGATGATCGGCTCGGGCAAGAACCCCTACCAGTTCATCTCGGTGTTCGACTGCGCCGAGGCCGCTCGCGCCGCTTTCAAGGCCGATGTGCCGAACGAGGCCTATAATCTGGGCTCGCTCAATCCGCCGTCGGTGCGCAAGCTGCTCGGCGACTTGGTCAAGCATGCGGGGTCGAAGTCGATCCTGATCCCGACGCCGGGCTGGGCGGTGAAACGCACGCTCGACCTCCTCGATCTCATGAACATGCCGATCATGGATCCCGAGCAGTATCTGATCGCCGACGAGGACTGCCTGCTCGACGTGTCGAAGGGCAAGCGCGATCTCGGCTGGGCGCCGCAGTATCGCGACGAGGACATGCTGATCGCCGCCTACAGCGAATATCGCGCCAAGAAGGAGGGCCGGATGGCCGCTCCCTCGCAGGTTCCGGCCGAATAGGAGATCGATGACATGAACGCCATGACCAAGCCGGACACGATGCGCTCGACAATCGCGGCCGGGCACAATCTTCTGCCCAAGCCGGACCTGATCACCGTCGAGGAAGCCAAGGCGATGGATGTCGCCCGGCTGACCGACCTGTTCAAGACGCACCTCAATCCCGGCCAGTTGCATTTCATGAAGCTGCTCGGCTTCCACAAGATCAAGATCGAGCGCGCCGAGGGCATGTATTACATCGACCAGAACGGCCGGAAGATTCTCGATTTCTTCGGCGGATTCGGCTCGCTGGCGTTTGGCCACAACCATCCGAAAATCCTCGAGGCGCGCAAAAAATTCCAAGAGGAGAAGCGGCAGGAAATCGCCATCGCCTTCATGTCGCAATACGCTGCCGCACTCGCCCACAACCTGGCGAAATGCTCGCCGGGGGAACTCGACATGGTCTTCCTCGGCTCGTCCGGCTCGGAAGCCATGGAAGCGGCGATCAAGGTCGCCGAGCGCGCCGCCGGGCCGAAGCGCCCGAAGATCGTCTACGCGGAAAACTCCTTCCACGGAAAGACCAAGGGCGTGCTGGCCATCACCGACGGCGCGCTCTACCGCGCCGACTTCAAGGTGACCGACAACACGGTGAAGGTGCCGTTCGGCGACATCGACGCGATCGAGCGGGCCTTCCGCACCGATCCGGAGATCGGCGTGATCGTGCTGGAAACCATCCAGGGCGGCGGCGGCATCGTCCAGGCGCCGGCGGAGTTCTGGACCAAGCTGCGGGCGCTCTGCGACCAGTACGGCGTGCTGTGGGTCGCCGACGAAGTCCAATGCGGTTACGGCCGGTCCGGCCGCTTCTACGCCTTCGAGCACTATGGCGTCGTGCCGGATGTTACGGCGCTGGCGAAGTCGCTCGGCGGCGGCAAGGCGGCGGTCGGCGCGATGATCGCCAAGCGCGACGTCTACATGAAGGCCTATGGCACGCCGAAGACGGCGATGATCCACGCCATGGCGACCTTCGGCGGCATCGGCGAGGCGTGCGTTACGGCAATCGAGGCGCTCAACGTGCTCTACGACGAGCACTTGATCGACAATTCGGCCGAGACGGGCGCCTATCTACTGGAGCGGCTCAAGGCCGTGCAGGCGAAATATCCGAAAATCATCAAGGACGTGCGCGGCAAGGGCTTTATGGTCGGCCTGGAGTTCCACGACTTCTCGCAGACTCTGCCGATGGTGCTGCGGCCGGTTGTCAGCGTGCTCGACGACAAGCTGAAGGGCTCGCTGTCGGGTTTCGTCGGCTCGCTGTTGCTGCGCGACTACGACGTGCTGGTGGCCTTCACCGAATACAACCGCAACGTGATCCGGCTGGAGCCGCCGCTGATTTGCCAGCGCGAGCATGTCGACCGTTTCGTCGAGGCGCTCGACAGCCTCTTGTCGCGCGGCATCGTGACCATCGTCAAGGACTTCGTGAAGAGCCAGATGAGCTGACCGGGCAGGTCGCAGCGGCGCGAGGGGCGCCGCTGCGGCAAATGGGGGCGGGCAAACTATGTTGACGAAGATCGAACGGGCGCCGATCGAATGGGCGCTGGATACGGGGATCGGCAAGGGCGTCGCCGAGGCTACCACCAACCGGGCGCTGCTCGATCGGCTGGGCGCGACGTTCTTCGCGCTGGTCTGCGTGGTGATCGCGCTCTACGCGCTGGTCAAACCCGACTACAACTGGGACATGGTGGCCTATGTGGCCACCGCGCTGGAGGACCGCTACCAGGATCCGGTCGAACTGCATGCGGCCACCTGGGCGGAGATCTCGAAAGGCGCGCGCCCGTCGCAGCTCTACGAGATCCAGTACGGCAATCCCTATAACAAGCACCAGTGGGAGAACCCGGTCGACTTCCAGTCGCAACTGTCGATGTATCGCGTCAAGGTCGGCTACATCTGGGCGATCCGCGCGCTTGAGCCGATCTTCGGGGCGGCGATGGCGTCGATCCTGTTGTCGGTCATTCCGTCGCTGCTGGTCGGCGGCGTCCTGCTCTACTGGCTGGCGCGGGAAAACGCCCTGCAGGGCGGCTTCATCCTGGCGCCGCTGCTGATGCTGGCCGACCAGGCGCAGATGACGTCGGCGGTCGTGCCGGACATGCTGCTGTCGCTGGTGTCGATCGCGGCGCTCTACGCCTTCATCCGCAGCCGCGATACGCTCGCCTGCGTGCTGCTGTTCCTCAGCGTGTTCGTGAGGCCGGACAATCTGATCCTGATCTTCGCCATGCTGGTGACCGCAGTGGTGTTCGGCTGGCGCATCCTGCCTTGGCTGCTGACCTTTGTCGCTTCCTTCGTCGGCTGCATGGTGATCTCGAAATTCGGCCACCATCCGGGCTGGTGGGCGCATTTCTACTTCTCTTGCGTGCAGATCCAGAATTCCATGATCGACTTCCAGCCCGACTTCTCGCTGGTGACGATGCTGAAAGGTTATGCGCGCGGCTTCGTGGTGGCGCTGATCAACAGCGACTGGCCTGCGATCCTGGCGTTGTTCGCGGCGGGCTGGGCCTTGCTTTATCGCTACGGCAAGCCGATCACCAACCGGCAGAACGGCCTGATCTTCGCGCTGATGATCGGCACGGTCGGCAAATTCGCCAGCTTCCCGCTGCCGGACGATCGTTTCTACCATGTCTTCCTGCTGGGTATCGCGGTGCTGCTGGTGACGATCTGGAAGCCGCGTTTCGATATCGTAAGAGCAAGGAACTGATATCATGGATGGTGGGGAAGCCTCGCAATTCATCGAACTTTTGCGCGTCTTCCTCTCGCTGGTCCTGCCCGTCGGCATTTTGGATCGCGGCGCGCCATTACGAGGTACGCGTTTCCTCGCGCAGGCGGCGATGCGGGCGCGGATGGGCGGCGGCCGGCCGTTCCAGATGGTCAATGTCGGTGCCTGCGACGGAAAACTGTTCGACGATGTGACGCCATGGCTGCACCGTATCAAGGGCTCGCGTGCCATGCTGGTCGAACCGATCCCGTACAACCAGAAGCGCCTGCGCGCCAACTATCCGGACGCGGAGCGATTCGTCATCGAACCGGTCGCGGTTACGAAGACCAGCGGGCCGATCACAATCAAAACCTTCGACGCCGCGGCGCTGGAAGCGGGCACGCTGCCGCTCGAATTTATCGGCTGCTCGTCGATCAGCGACACCAACCTGATGTCGGGCAGCAACGCCTGGGGCGAGCGGGACCAGAACTTCCAGAAATTCGAGCCCTTTCTGAAATCGATCGAAGTGCAGGGCGCAACGCTGCAATCGCTGCTCGACCGCAACGGCGTCGAGCATATCGACGCCTTCCTCGTCGACTGCGAGGGGGTCGACTGGCAGGTGTTCGAGCAACTCGACATCGAGCGCTACCGGCCGGGCATGATCAAGATCGAAGTCGGCGCGCTGACCGCCGAGGACATCGGCAAGGTCGTGCTGAAACTCAAGACCAACGGCTACCAGGTCGGGCTGCACGCCGAGGACGTATGGGCCTTCGCGTGAGGGCTCGTCCTCGGTGCGCTTAACCCCTGGCGGAAGCGAGCGGCAGATAGAAAGTCGCCGGACGCGACACCAGAGGCAGGGAGCCGAAGGACCGGTAGAAGGCAGCAGCGCGGTCGTCGATCGCATCCGCGAAAATCGCATGAGCGCCGATAGGTGCGGTCGCCACCGTCTTGATTGCGTCGAACAACATCGCCTCGCCGAGGCCAAGGCCCGCATGGCCCAGGTCGCGGGCCAGCCAACCGATCAATACGGCAGGGACGGTCGGGTAACGAGGCAATTTCCGCGCAAGCGGCTCGGGCACTTCGTTGAGCGGCACATTGCTGGACGAAAGTGTGTAGAAGGCAATGACCCGATTGCTCTCCGCGAGGCGGGCGATGAAGCAGGTCGCATATTCGCGCTTGATGTCCTGCGAAACCGTTTGCCGCAGATAGGCGTCGATCCGCTCATTGCCGCAAGCGAAACCTGATCGGTCATGCGCCTTGCTCAACGGTTCGATGACGAGGTCGCGTCTACCGGCCTCGGAAAAGTTCTGCATGGCGTTTGGCCGCGCGTGCCAATTTGGCGTTGGGTTGTGGAGGATCGATCAAGGCTTCGGCAAAGCGGATCTGGTCCTCACGGCTCAGCCGCATGATCTCGGTCTCCTCGATCACACGTCTTGCGTCCTCGCCGGCGGTTGCCAGAAGATAGCCGGTCAAGGTCATGCCCCGCAGCTTTGCTGCGCGCTGCATCTGCTCGTAGGCCTGAGCCGGTATGCGCGCCTCAAGCCGCGCCATTTCGATCTGTGACTGAGCCATGAACATCACCTCTGCCAACAGTTTACGGCAAAATGCCGTATATTGGCAATCCTTCTGTTGGATGCAGGGAGGTTCCGCCGGTCACCGGGGACCAGTCGCCGGCGCGGCCAGTTGGCATCTGGTCGCCGCTCCCTTTTGCGATGTCGCAAACAGGCTGCATTCTCGCCCCGCCGCCCTATAGTGTGCGGCAAATTCCATTTCAGGATCGCGGGTTATGGCAGAGTTTCCGGCAAGGGCGAAGGTCGTCATCATCGGGCTGGGCGGCATTGTCGGCGCCTCGGTCGCGCATCACCTGATCGAGCGCGGCTGGGACGACATCGTCGGCATCGACAAGTCAGGCATCCCGACCGACATCGGCTCGACGGCGCATGCCTCGGATTTCTGCTACATGACCAGCCACGATTTCCTGTCGTGCTGGACCTCGCTCTATTCGATCGATTTCTACGACAAGCTCGGTCATTACGATCGCATCGGCGGCCTGGAGGTCGCGCGCGTCGGCGACGACACGCGCATGGACGAGATCAGGCGCAAGGTAACGTCGGGCAAGGCTTTCGGCACACGCGCCCGCCTGATCGAGCCCGCCCAGATCAAGGAAAAGTTTCCGCTGATCGAGGAAAGCATGGTGCAGGGCGGCCTCTGGGACCCCGACGCCGGCCTCGTCATTCCGCGCTCGCAGACCGTCGCCGGCAAGCTCGTCGACATGGGCGAGAAGTCCGGCAGGCTGAAGGCTTTCGCCAACACGCCGGCAAAGTCGCTGGTCATCGAGGGCGGGCGGATCAAGGGCGTCGTCACCGACCGCGGCACCATCATGGCCGACCATGTCGTGGTCTGCGCAGGACTGTGGGGCCGGCTGATCGCCGAGATGGCGGGCGAGGACCTGCCGGTGATGCCGGTCGACCACCCGCTGACCTTCTTCGGGCCGTACGACAAGTTTGCCGGAACCGGCAAGGATATCGGCTACCCGCTCATGCGCGACCAGGGCAACTCGGCCTACATGCGCGACACCGGCGACCCGACCACTGCCGAAGGCGGGATGATCGAGTGGGGCTATTACGAGGAGAGGAACCCGCGGCTCTGCCATCCCCGCGACCTGCTCGAAAAGGAGCAGGCGCGGCTGTCGCCGTCGCAGCGCGACCTCGACATGGAGCAGATTCTGGAGCCGCTGGAGCGCGCCATCGAACTGACGCCGATCCTGGCCGAACTCGGCTACGACGAGCGTCGCTCCTTCAACGGCCTGCTGCAGGTATCCGCCGCAGGCGGCGCATCGGTCGGCGAGAGCCAGAAGGTGAGGGGCCTCTGGTACGCTGTCGGCATCTGGGTCAAGGACGGCCCCGGCTACGGCAAGCTCGTTGCCGACTGGATGACCGACGGACGCACTGAAATCGACCATGCCTCGATCGATTTTGCCCGCTTCTACCCGCACCAGATCAAGGAAGATTTCATCGCCGGGCGCTGCGGCGAGGCCGCGCAGAAAATCTATACGCCCGCCGTCCACCCGCGCGAACCCTATGCGACCGGCCGCGACATCAAACGCTCGCCTTTCTACGAGCGCGAGAAGGAACTCGGCGGCTATTTCATGGAACTTGGCGGCTGGGAGCGCGCGCACGGCTACGCCGCCAACGAGCATCTTCTGGAAAAATACGGCAACCGCGTGCCGGTGCGCGAGAACGAATGGGACGCCAGACATTTCTGGCGCGGTTCCAATGCCGAGCACCTCGCGATGAGCGAGGATTGCGGCATCGTCAACCTGTCGCATTTCTACATGTTCGACGTCGAAGGCCCCGACCACGTCGCGCTGATGGAATGGCTCTGCGCGGCAAGGATCGGCGGCGACGCCAATATCGGAAAAGGCATCTATACCCACTTCCTCGACGACGAAGGCATGGTGCGGGCCGACCTGACCGTGATCCGCATGGCCGACCGCTGCCGCGTCGTCGACGGCGCAGATGCCGGTCCGCGCGACTTTCACTATGTGAAGCGCGTCGCCGAGGACAAAGGGTTCGACGTCACCGTGACCGATGTGGCGGAAGAATACGTCACCATCGGCATCTGGGGCCCGAATGCCAGGGCGACGTTGCAGAAAGTGGTCGAGGATGCGGCCGCGCTCTCACTCGAAAATTTCCCGTTCGCGGCTATCAAGCCGATCAAGATCGCGGGCAAGGATGTAACCGCCTTCCGCATCTCCTATGTCGGCGAGCAGGGCTGGGAACTGCACATGCGCTACGAGGACGGGCTCGCCGTATGGGATGCGCTGCGCTCGACCGGCGTGATGCCTTTCGGCGTCGAGACCTATGCCAACAGCCGCCGCATGGAAAAGAGCCTGCGCCTGCAGAACGCCGATTTGCTGACGGAATACAATCTGTTGGAAGCCGATCTTCAACGGCCGAAGGTCAAGGAAGCGGATTTCCGCGGCAAGGCAAGACATCTGCAGCATCGTGCGCGCAAAAATCAGCCGGCCATGCTGTGCACGCTCGTCATGACCGACAATCGCGATTCGAAAGGCGTGGCCCGCTATCCCGTCGGCGCCATGCCGGTGCTCGATCCCGAGACGGGCGAGCCACTGGTCGACGAACTCGGCCGCCGGTCCTTCACCACCTCCGTCGCTTACGGCCCGACCATCGGCAAGAACATCGCGCTTGCTTACCTGCCCTGGGCTTACTGCCAGGAGGGTCGAAAGCTGACGGTCGAGTATTTCGGCGAGACGTTCCCTGCCGAGGTGGCCGGCGTCGGCTACAAGCCGCTCTACGACCCGGAGAATTCGAAGCCGCGGAGCTAAGCGGGTTCAATTACTCAGTCGCGAAATTGTGAAGGACAGGCCGGGGGATTTTTCCCGGCCTTTCTTTTCAGGCCCGGTGTTTTGCGTAACCTAACGTCATGTTTCGCTCCTGGCCCACCGGACCGATTCTCATGGCCGCCTCGATCCTCTCCGGCGGTCTCCTCTCCCAGTCCGCAAACGCCCAGCAAGCCGTCGATGTCGAGCTGGTGCTCGCTGTCGACGTGTCGCTGTCGATGTCACCGCAGGAACTGGAGATCCAGCGGCGCGGCTATGCAGCGGCACTCACCGACGAGCGCGTGCTTCAAGCGATTGCCGACGGCGCCCACGGCAGGATCGCCGTCACCTATTTCGAATGGGCGGGCTCGACCACGCAGCATCTCATCGTGCCGTGGACGGTGATCGGCTCACGCGCCGACGCCGAGCGAGTGGTGGCGCAGCTTGGCGCCAATCCGCCCAACAGCGCGCGACGCACCTCGATCTCCGGTGCGCTGGAATTCGGGGCCGACCTGTTCGCCGAAAGCCAGTTTCGCGGGTCGAAGCGGGTGATCGACATTTCCGGCGACGGACCGAACAACCAGGGTTCTCCTGTGGTGATCAGCCGCGACGCGGCGGTGGCACAAGGCATCGTCGTCAATGGCCTGCCGCTGATGACGAGTGGCGGCTTCACCAGCGTCTATGACGTCAAGGACCTCGACAATTATTACACCAACTGCGTGATCGGCGGGCCAGGCGCCTTCATGATCCCGGTCAACGACTGGGAGCAGTTTCCGGAGGCGATCCGCCGCAAGCTGGTACTGGAATTGGCCGGCAATCTTGAGCAGCCGCCAGCCGACGATGAGTTTCCGGTGATTCTAGCCCAGGATCTTCTGGGCTACGATTGCATGGTCGGCGAAAAGATGTGGCGGGACCGCTCGTTCATGTGGGATTCGCGCTGATCCCATTGGCCGCGACCGACCCAATGCCGGCCCGTCCGTCAATCCTCTCTTAGTCGCGCCGCTGTATGGTGTGCTCCATGCAGGACCAGCAGACTAGTCAGCCCTCCGCTTCGGCGCGACCCTTCACCTGGGGTGTGGTTGGAACAGGCGCGATCGCGCGGCAATTCGCGGACGACCTCGACCACGTCGCCGGCGCGCGGATTGGCGCGGTGTGCTCGCGCAGCGAAGCCGCCGCCAACGGCTTCATGGCGGCGACCGGCACACCGAAGGCCCATGCCGGTCTCGCGGCACTGCTCGCCGACGGCAGCATCGACGCGGTCTATCTGGCGACGCCGAACAGTTTTCATGCGGAGCAGGCGCTGGAAGCGCTGCGCGCGAAAAAGCCGGTGCTGGTGGAAAAGCCGCTGGCGACGTCGAGCGGCGATGCCGCCCGCATCGCCGATCTGGCCGGCATAACACGATGTTTTGTCATGGAGGCGATGTGGACGCGCTTCCTTCCCGCCATGCAGGCGTTGCGCGACATGCTTTCGGCCGGCGCGATCGGCGAGGTGACGCATGTCGAGGGCGGCCTGTCCTACCGCAAGGACGAGGCGGGGGCAGGGCGCTTCTTCGATCCGGCGCTGGGTGGCGGCTCGGCGCTCGACCTCGGCGTCTATCCGCTGTCGCTCGCCATCCATCTGCTCGGCGTTCCCGAAAAATTCTCCGGGCGTTGGTGGCGTGCAAAAAGCGGCGTCGACATGCGTTGCAGCTTCGATCTTTCCTTCGCCGGCGCCACGGCGGCGCTGTCCTGCGGCTTCGACCGTGACGGCGAGAACATCTTTACGGTCTTCGGCAGCAAGGGCGCCATTCGTGTCGAAGCGCCGTTCTTGAAAGCCCAGGCGCTGACGGTCTTCGAGGGCAGGACGGCCGGCCTGCCGCTTCTCGGCGCCAAAGGACCGGCGGGAGGACCTGCCGCAAAAATCCTGTCGCGGTTGCCTTTGCCGGGGCGCAGGACTTTCCGCTACCGGTTTCCGGGTGGCGGCCTGCAGTTCGAGGCGGAGGCGGCGATGCGGTCTGTGCTGAACGGCGAGGCGCAGTCGAGCGTCATGCCGCTGCGCGAAAACATTGCCGTACTGGAGGTGATCGAGACGGTTCTTGGCCAACCGCCGGAACGCGAATAGCCCGGGCGTTCAAGCGGCGAGCAACTGCTTGCGGTCGACGCGCTCCTGCTGCGGCGAGCGCGCGTAAAGCTCGCGATAGCATTTGGAAAAATGCGAGGCCGACACGAAGCCGCAGGCGACCGCCACCTCCACCACCGGCATCGACGACTGGATGAGCAGGTGGCGCGCCCGGTCGAGCCTTATCTCCAGGTAGTAGCGCGCCGGCGAGCGTCCCATCTCGGTGCGGAACAGCCGTTCGATCTGCCGTCGCGACAGGCCGACATGATCGGCTATCTCGATGAGTGACAGCGGCTCGGAGAGGTTGCCCTCCATAAGCTCGATGATCGACAGCACCTTTGTGTTCTGTACGCCGAGGCGCGCGCGCAGCGGCAGGCGCTGGCGGTCGGTAGGGCTGCGGACACGGTCGGTCAGCACCTGCTCGCAGACGCGGTTTACGAGATTGTCGTCGAAATCGTCGCCGATCAGCTTCAACATCATGTCGAGCGCGGCGGTGCCGCCGGCGCAGGTGTAGATGTTCTGGTCGACCTCGAAGAGGTCGGCAAAGACGTTGGCCTTGGGAAAGGCTTCGGAGAAGCCCGGCAGGTTTTCCCAATGGATGGCGCAGCGTTTTCCGGAGAGCAGGCCCGCGGAAGCGAGCACATGCGCGCCGGTGCAGAGACCACCGATGGCGACGCCGCGATTGTATTCCTCGCGCAGCCAGGCGAAGGCGGACTTGTTCTGGTAGCGTTCGACATTGATGCCGCTGCACACCACCACCATCGACGGCCGTTCGGGGCCGGCCATCTTGCGCCGCTCTTCCTCCAGCGAGGTGTTGACGGCGCATTCGACGCCATTGGAGGCGTTGACCGGCCGCCCGTCATAACTCGCCAGCCGCCAGCGATAAGCCTCGTAGCCCAGCATGCGATTGGCCGAACGCAGCGGTTCCAGCGCCGTCGCGAAAGCGATCATCGTGAAATCGGGGATGAGGAAGAAGACAAGCGATCGTTTGATCGGATGTTTGACGGCGTTCAAGCAAGCCTCACGCAAGACCACGCATGCGACATCGATGTCGCTAACAGCATAGGCACATCAGGAAAAACCCGTGCTGTCAATGGAGCCGCGGGCTTGTCTAAGGCAAAATTTGCGACATCAGGCGCCAATGAACTCGGTAACGGCTTCGGACAAACGAAAACCGCGCCGGCGAGGCCGACGCGGTCCGTTGGTTCGAGGCTCAGGCCGTTTCCGGCCGGCGGTTCAGCGAACCACGAAACCGAGGCGCGCGGCGGCAAGCGCGCCGGACTGGCCGGGCATCGTGCGGTCGAGGCGCTGACGCTCCAGGGCGGTCGTCAGGTTGATTTCGCGGTTGCGGGAAAAAAGACGAGAGAACAGTTTCATGACACGGATCCATGCAGAGAGTTACACGGGGTGCCTTCGCTAGGGTCTGCTTAGGAGTGGGGCATCTCGTTGATGGCGTGGATATAGGCATTTGCACTGTGCAGTGCAGCAACAAAAGCGAAGCGGCCCGCACAAAAAGCGACATGGTCGGATATCCGACAGTGCTGGCAAGAGGGAAAAAGAAAAATCAAATCAATGAAATAATGCCGACAAGGCACAGCCATGCGATTACTTCAGATGCGTCATGCGCGGCAAGCATGCCTGCGGACAAGGCAGGAGGGGGAACAGAAAGCCCGCCGTCATCCTGAATGACGGCGGGCTACACGGGACATTTCACGATCAGCGGCCTCCAGCCCAGGATCCGATCGCGATGCGCGAGGAAGGCTCGCGGTTGGCCACGTCCGGCCAGCCGATGTCCTTCTGGATCTCGTAGGGCAGGGCGCGAACCTGGCGTTCGGTCAGGTAGCGGGCGCGGGCAACACTATACTCGTGGGCCAAGTGGCCGATGGCAGAAAAGATGGACATTTTATCCTCCTTCAGTTGTGGCCAGGCAAAGCCGGACCGTTGCCGCACACCGGTCCATCCGGCATGCGATCCGTCAAAACTTGCATTTCCGGTCTTCGGGTGGCGGCGATTGTGAGCATGACAAGTTTGCCGCCTTCCACACTGTTGACTATGGCCCTTGCGTCATGTTCAATCAAACGAAATGGAATGATGCTTCCGATCAGATTTTTTGAATGGATCGAATCTCATGAACGCCCCGCTAAATCATCCGCTTCCGCTGCTCGACCTCGACGTGCTGCGCACCTTCGTGGCGATCGCCGAGACCGGCAGCTTCACCATCGCGGCGACCGCTGTCTTCCGCACACCCTCGGCGGTGTCGATGCAGATCAAGAAGCTCGAGGACGTGCTCGGCCGCTCGGTATTCACCCGTGACGCGCGCTCGGTAGCGCTGACCACTGACGGCGAGATGCTGCTGGGTTACGCCCGCCGCCTGCTTGCCATCAACCGGGAGGCGGTGTCGAAGTTCATCGTGCCCGACATCGTCGGGGTGGTGCGGCTCGGCTCGCCGGACGACTATGGCGAGCGCGTCCTGCCGCATGTTCTAAAGCGTTTCGCCCAGTCGCATCCCTCGATCGCCGTCGATGTCACCATCGACCAGTCGATCAATCTGCGCCGCCGCATGGACGATCGCGCCCTCGACATCACGCTGCTCACCAACTCCTACAAGACCAGCGCGATCGGCGCGGAAGTGCTGCTCACCGAACCGATCGTATGGGCGGGCGCCAAGGGCGGCTGCGCCCATATGCGCGAGCCGCTGCCCGTATCACTGTGGGAGGAGGGCTGCGTCTGGCGGGCCGGCGCACTGGAAGCGCTCGGCCGCGAGGGCCGCAACTACCGCGTCGCCTATATGAGCGCCCATACGGCCGGCCAGCGCGCCGCCATCCAGGCCGACCTTGCGGTTGCTCCGCTGCCGAAATCGTTTCTCGGCAACGACATGGTCGAACTCGGACCCAAGGACGGTATGCCGGAGATCGGCACCTACAATCTGGCTATGATCGTGTCGCCCGACGCCAGCGCGCCGGTAAAGGCGGTGGCCGACCATATCCGCGCGACATTCGAGGTGTTCCGGGATACGGGGAAGTTCTAAGCTTGGGTTACCGAAAGTATCGCGGCGGCGGTGTCCGGCCGCAGCCTTCCGGTCCGGCCCGGCTGCCCGGTCCGCTAACCGGCCCTGGGCATGACATATGGGACCTTTTCTTCAAAGGTGTCGGATATCTTCCAGCACAACATGTGTTCGGTTCCGATGGCGGTGATCGGCTTTTGCAGCGTGTCGTTGGAATGATAGGTCAGCAGCGCGATGGATTTGCTGCGAATACTGGTCGGCAGGAGGCCAGTCACGATCATCGTGTGGTATGTTATGTCGAATTTGCGTAGTTGCACGACGTCCCCGAGGGCAAGGTCGTCCGGGGTGCAGGGTTTTGCGCGGTTACCCCAGGTTAGATATTGGCTGAAGTTGGCGGCTGCCGCCCAGGTTCGGCTTCGTTCCTTGTAAAGATCCGATCCCGCCTTGCCGGAGAACCACGAACCGCTATCCCTTGCGCTTCCGAGTATCGTGCCGCGCTTGACCATCGTCCAGCCTCCTGCATGCAAGGCTTGCGATACGAAGTTTGTGCAGTCGCCTCCCAATCCTTTGTCGGACGGCCATTCTGTGTTGTAGTTGAGTGCATATTTGATGGCGTAAGTTGCGGCTGCTGTTCTGTTGTAGGTTTTCATTCGTCCTCCACTCGGTCGTACGGGAATCCGAACCTGAGTCAGGTCGGATGCGAACCGGGGAGATTTTTACGCCTCAGCGTTTCCGGACAATCGCGCCGGAGTGCAGATATGTTGCAACTGGCACATATAATGTGGAAATCGACAAATTCTGTTGCGTCGACGCTGCAAAGAGCGAGGTCGCGGGATCGTCTAGGCCTCGCCCGTCGCTCGATCCCGGGTCCGCCGCCGGCTGTCAGGTCAGGGCCTTCAGATAGATTTCGCGGATGCTGGTTGCCGTGCGGGACTCCGGACTGGCTGGCCAGCCGATGTCCTTCTGCAGTTCCGGCGGAAGCGCGTTCATCTCGCGCATCGCCAGCCTGTTGCGGCGCGCCATGCGGAGAGCGGCGCCGAACCGGCCGATATTGTTGAATATCGACATTTTCATCTCCATCGCTGTCGCGGCTGCCGGATCATCCGGGAACCGATTGCGGGCGGAGATATGCCGGCGGTTTGTTTCCGCCGAATTGCGCCGGCCGGTCAGGTTGTTTCAATCCATGCGGATGGGCCGCGCTTCCTGCGGTTGCCGCTTTCGGAAAGGCGGGCTCAGCGCCGTATGGAAGCGGTGATTGCCCGATAGATGCTGGCCATCGTCGATGGCGGAGGATTCCAGTCCAGATCCCGCTGAATCTCCGGAGGCAGGGCATTCATGATGCGCCGGGTCCTGCGCGCGTTTGCCGCCAGTCGATAACGAGCGCCGACCCTGTGAAAATGATCGAGGAACGGCATCAGCGGCGACTCCATCGGCTGCCGCGAGAAATTCCACATCGTCGCGAACATGGCGTGCGGACGCAGGCAGCCTCGCGGCCACCGCTCGGATTCGTCTTCATGAGGATTTCCCTCCCGCTTATTTCCGCCAGAGATGTATCTGGCGGGTCGATGCAGAGATGCTATTGCGCTGCTGTATCGGATGGATCGCGCCTGAAGGACGGCGCAGGGCGCGGCCGTTGCCCGGTGGAAACCGGCGCGATACGCGCCATGCAGCCTGGCGACATCAACGGTGCAAGATCGACATGTACAGGGAAGGCGAGGGCGAAGGTCAGTCGCGCCCGCGGCGTGCGGCCCGCTCCTCGCGCGAACGGCGGCGCGGAGCGCCGTCGCCGGCCGTCTGCTCGACCGCCTTGCGCGGCGGCAGTTTCACCTGCTCTGCCAGTTTGGGAAACGGATCCACCTTGTTGGGCAGCGCCATGAGCATGCTGGCTCCCCTCGATGAGTGGAAACTAGCAGGCGGCCGCGTAGAGTGAGATTGCCCTATTTCGGCAAGGCGATTGCGGCCGGCATGTCGCCCGCAACGGGCAGCGCTAGGATCGGCTTGGCGTCGCGGAAGTATGGCGGAAGACGCGTCGCATCGTAGGAGTGGCTGACCCCGATCAGCGCCACCAGTTCGTCGAAACAATCGAACGGGAGGTCCGCCTGCGGCTTGGGTCCGTCAATCTCGGCCGCATAATGATGGCGATTGATCGGACCGTCCAGCGGCACGATCCGGTCGGACGAGGTGTGGCTGATACGCCGGTATCCGAAGATGGTGAAGCTCGCGATGAGCTTCTTCACAAGCAGCGGCTTCAGCGCCAGATACATCTCCAGCGTCGTCATATGGTTGGTGTGTCCGCTCCAATCCGACCAGTACAACTTGACGCCCATTGCGGCCAGCGGGCCGTCGCTGTCGAACCAGGGCTGGCGGACCAGCACGAACTCCGAGCTGATGGCGGCGGCGGTGCGCAGGATCTGTCCGGCGATTTTCGGCGAGGGAATGTGCTCCAGGACATGCGCAATCAACGAGAAGCGCGCCTTGCCCTTGAAGGACATCGGCAGCGTCAGATCGGCAAGCTCGGCTGTGAAGCCCTTTTCGCGAGTGGCGGCCACCTTCAGCGGATCGAGGTCCACGCCGATGCCGTTGACGCCGCCGAGCCGCTCCATCGCGAACTTGATGGAGCCTCCCGAGGAACAGCCGAAGTCGACGAAATCGTAAGGAGCGAGATCGATCGTCACGCCGTCACTCCCGCGCCCGGCGCGCGGCGCGATCCTCGCGCGAACGCCGGCGCGGGCCGCCGTCGCCGGCGGTTTGCTCGACCACCTTGCGCGGCGGCAGTTTCACCTGCTCTGCCAGTTTGGGGAATGGGTCGACCTTGTTGGGCAGGGCCATGGCGTCGATGAACAGTTGCTGGAAATTGGGTTCCAGCGCCGTCTCGATCTTCTCGATCTTCGAAACCTCTTTCTCGATCTCGCGGCGATGGTTGCGGTTCAACAGCGCCATCAGCGCGCCGGTGCCGGCGGCGTTGCCCACCGCCTTGACCTCGGCCAGGTCGCAATCGGGGATCAGGCCCAGCACCATGGCGTATTTCGGATCGATGAAGGAACCGAAGGCGCCGGCGAAACGGATCGTGTCGACCGTCTCGACGCCCTGCTTCTCCATCAAGAGTTTCACGCCGGCATAGAGCGCCGCCTTGGCGAGCTGGATGGCGCGGATGTCGTTCTGGGTGACGGTGATGCGCGGCTCGCCGGCGCGCCCCTCGCGCAGCAAGTAGGAGAAGGTGCGGCCATTCGGGACGATGCGGGGGCTGCGCTCGGCCATCGCGCCGTCGATGACGCCGTCCTCCGAAATGATGCCGGTCAGGTACATCTCGGCGACCACCTCGATGATCGCGGAGCCGCAGATGCCGGTGACGCCGGTCGCCCAGGAGGCTTCCTCGAAACCCTCCTCGTCCGACCATTTGTCGGTGCCGATGACGCGATAGCGGGGCTCCAGCGTCTCGGGATCGATGCGCACGCGCTCGATGGCGCCGGGGGCGGCGCGCTGTCCGGACGAGATTTCCGCGCCCTCGAAGGCCGGACCGGTCGGGGACGACGCTGCGACGACCCGTTGCCGGTTGCCCAGCACGATCTCCGCATTGGTGCCGACGTCGACCAGCAGCATCATCTTGTCCTGGCGGTACGGGCCTTCCGAAAGCGTCGCGCCGGCCGCATCCGCACCGACATGGCCGGCGATGCACGGCAAGGTGTAGAGCCGCGCGCCGGGTGCCACCTCGATGCCGATCTCATGCGCCCAGAACTGCAGCGCGCCCGAGACGGCGAGCGCGAACGGCGCCTGGCCCAGTTCCGTCGGATCGATGCCGAGGAACAAATGGTGCATGATCGGGTTGGCGACGAAGACGCAGTCGAAAATGTCGTGGCGGTCGACGCCGCCCTCGTCGCAGACCTTTCCGATCAGCCCGTTGACGGCCTCGCGTACCGCCTTGGTCATCGCCTCGCGGCCGTCCGGGTTCATCATCACATAGGAGACGCGGCTCATCAGATCCTCGCCGAAGCGGATCTGCGGGTTCGACGTGCCGGAGGAAGCAACGATGCGGCCCGACAGCAGCGACACCAGGTGCATGGCAATCGTGGTCGAGCCGATGTCGCAGGCAATGCCGTAGGCCTCGTTCTTCAGGCCCGGATAGAGATCGATGATGAAGGGCCGCGACGAATCCATGTCGCGGTGGACGACCGCCGTGACGCCCCATTTGCCTTCGCTGACCTCAGGCTGGTCGGGCAGTTTCGTGCGCAGAATCTTCTGGATTCTCGGGATCAGGTGTGGCGCGACCAGGAGGTCCTTCCAGCCCCAGTCCTTCGCCAGCGACACTTTCAGCCGGTCGAGGTCGCCGAGCGGCTTATGCATGTCGGGTTCCTCGACCTCGACATAACAGAGCTGGATGGCGGCGTTGCGCTCGATCACCCGGTCGGTGGCGGCCTTGCGCACCACCTGCGCGTTGACCACCGTATCCTGCGGCACGTCGATGACGAGATCGCCCTGGACGGTTGCCGAGCAGGAGAGGCGGCGATGCACGGGCAGGCCGCGGACGCGGTCGTAGCGCTCCTCCTTCGGCCCGCGCGGCGAGATGTGGTCGAGCGCCGAGACGATCTTGTGTTTTGCGAAATTGCCTTCCTGCACCTCGATCTGGCAGCGGCCGCAGGTGGCGCGCCCGCCGCAGACGCTCTCGACATAGACGCCGAGCGAGCGGGCGGCGTCGAGCAGCGGCGTGCCGACGGGAAAGCGGCCACGCTTGCCGGACGGCATGAACAGGACGAGGGGATCGGTGATGTTTGCTGGAGAATTCATGATTATTTACTTCGCTGAGCAGATTGCGACGGCTTGACACGCCTTCGCAAGCACTTCATGAGAAATTCTATGATCAATGCCTCTGCACATATCGTCGCCTTTCGCTTCGAGCGACTAACCCTGCTTGCCTAACGGCGAGCGGGTAACGGCATTTCTTATCCCAATACTCGCCCGCCATCTGCGCGGGTTTAGCCCAATCGGTAGAGGCAACGGACTTAAAATCCGTCCTGTATGGGTTCGAGTCCCATAACCCGCACCAAATTCCTGCGAGCGTAGCCCAACTGGAAGAGGCACTGCACTCAGACTGCAGGCAGTGTGGGTTCGACTCCCTCCGCTCGCACCACGGGAGGGTAGCCCAATCGGCAGAGGCAACGTCCTGAGACGGCATTCAGTACGGGTTCGAAGCCCGTCCCTCCCACCAACCTCTTTTGCGAAGCCTATGTTGCGCAATTTTCCCTCTTACCCCCGCGCCAGCCGCGCCTCGCGTCCGCCGCGACGGCGGCCGCCATTGTTGGCCGCGCCCTCGGCGCCCGGAGCTACCACGGCCACCGGCGGGGGGGGGGCGTGCTCGCCCGGCTTGAAGTCCTTGTAGGTCTTGATCCAGGTCATGCAGTCCCGGTCTGTGCCGTTGAGCACGTTGGCGGCGCGAACCGCCTCCATTTCCTGCGGGCGGACCGGATTCATGATCGCCGAGGTCATGCCGGCGCCGATGACCATCGGGATGAAACCGGCATTGATGCCGTGGCGGTGCGGCAGGCCGAAGGAGATATTGGAGAGGCCGCAGGTGGTGTTGACTTTCAGTTCTTCGCGCAAGCGGCGCAGCAGCGCGAAAACCTGACGGCCGGCGTCGCCTAGCGCGCCGATCGGCATGACCAGCGGGTCGACCACCACATCATGCGCCGGGATGCCGTGGTCCATGGCGCGCTCCACGATCTTCTTGGCGACCGCGAAACGCACGTCCGGATCCATCGAAATGCCGGTCTCGTCGTTGGAGATAGCGACCACCGGAACGTTGTATTTCTTCACCAGCGGCAGGATGGCTTCCAGCTTCTCCTCCTCGCCGGTGACCGAATTCACCAGCGGCCGGCCTTTCGCGACCTTGAGGCCGGCCTCGATTGCGGCGGTCACGGAAGAGTCGATCGATAGCGGCAGGTCGACCAGGCCCTGCACGATCTCCAGCGTCTGCACCAGCAGGCCGGGCTCGGTCGCGTTGGGGTCGACCGCCGTGACGCCGGCATTGACGTCAAGCATGGTGGCGCCCGCGGCGGCCTGCTCCAGCGCGTCCTTGATGACGGTCTCGAAATTGCCGGCCTGCATCTCGGCGGCCAGCTTCTTGCGGCCGGTCGGGTTGATGCGCTCGCCGATCACGCAGAAGGGCTGGTCGAAACCGATGACGATTTCGCGGGTCGCCGAGGCGACGATGGTGCGGGTCATGACGCTCTCCTCGTGATATAAAGACTTCTTTATATCGTTATCTGATTTTGTTCAACAGGCGCACGCGCTCAATGCGCGGTTTTCACCATGTCGACCTGGGTCTCGGTAATGTTGTCGTGCAGGATGTGGTCGAGCCGTTCGGCGACCATCTGGTCGTCGCGCCGCGCCTCGCGTTTCCACGGCTGGCGGCCCTTCAGCACACCCGATTCGTCGACGATCTCGGCGACATATTCCTCCTGGCGATAAGCCATCACGTGGACGCCGGAAACGCCGGGGATTTCCTTAACCTCGTTGATGATGTCGATGCAGAGTTTCTTGCCCTCCGCCTTCTGGTCCTGGGCGCCCTCCAGCCGCTTGATGATGGCGTCGGGGATATGGATGCCGGGCACGTTGGACCGGATCCATTTCGCAGTCTTGGCCGATGCCAACGGCCCGACGCCGACGAGGACAAAAACCTTTTCAGTGAAGCCGAGGTCGCGCGCTTTCTGCATGAAGGTCTTGAACATCGGCACGTCGAAGCAATACTGGCTCTGCACGAATTGCGCTCCGGCGGCGATCTTCTTGCCGAGATGGATGGGGCGGAAATCGTAAGGCGGCGCAAAAGGGTTGACCGCCGCGCCCAGGAACAGTTGCGGTGGGGTGGTCAGCTTGCGGCCCGACAGGAACTTTCCGTTGTCGCGCATGATGCGGATGGTTTCGAGCAGCGACATGGAATCGAGATCGAACACCGGTTTTGCACCGGGCTGGTCGCCGGCTTGCACGCCGTCGCCGGTGAGGCAGAGCACGTTGGCGACCCCCATCGCCGCGCCGCCCAGCACGTCGCCCTGGATGGCAATGCGGTTCTTGTCGCGGCAGGCGATCTGCATCACCGGGGCGTAACCCATGCGGGTGAGCAGCGCGCAGATGCCGACCGAGGACATGTGGCAGTTGGCGCCGGAGGCGTCCACTGCGTTGATGGCGTCCACCCAGCCGTCGAACACCTTTGCGCGGTTGTAGACGTCTTCCGGATCGGCGCTGTCGGGCGGGTTGAGCTCGGTGGTCACCGCGAACTCGCCGCGGCGCAGCACGCGTTCCAGCCGGCCGCGCGAGGAGTGGCCGGGCAGGGGTTCCAGCGGCAGATGTATGCCGTCCGGGTTCTCGTCGCGCTGGGGTGGGCGGGCGGCGCTCATGCCGACGCTCCAGTCTTTGCGGCTGCCCTGGCCGCGGCGGCCTGCGCGGTGACGCGCAGCCAGGCGGACGTCTCGCGCAGCGACTGGTCGACCGGCTTCTGCACGGTCAGGATGGCGTCGCCCTTGACCATGTTGCGCGAGCCTTCCCAGGCCTTCACCCAGACGCAGGGCATGTCGGGTTCGACCTCGCAATTGCCGTTGGCGCGCACGCCGCCGCAAGGGCCGTTGCGCAGTTGCTTCGGACAGTTCATGGGGCAGGACATGCCGGTGGAGGACAGGATGCACTGGCCACACATGCGGCAGTCGAACATGAGACCCTTCACCCGCTTCTCGACGAATTTCACGGGCGCCTCGACGCGGCCGTAGCCGATGCCCCTCCATAGCGGATGCAGAAGCAGGAAGACGTCGGCGAAGCGGCTGTAAAACCATTCGAGCAGGCGCGAATGGCGGATCGACCACAGCCGCACCGAATAGGAGCGCTGTACCCGCCGTTGCGGCGACACGTCGGCCGGTTTGTAGTCGCTCTTGGGCGCCGTCTTCTTGACGATCGTCGCCTGGGTGAGGCCGCCGGCCGCCGACGGCGGTACCACGGGCGTGCCATTTGCCGGCCCTTTGGCCGTTGTGGAGTTCGGCTGGGTATCAGACATCTTCCTTGCCGCCGGATTTCGCGAGAGCGACCAGCCGCTCCCGGTCGTATTTCGCATCGAGTTCGGCCGCTGCCTTTTCCGCCTCCGCCTCGAGGTCGTCGCCGACCGGCACCGGGTCGGCCTTGCGCCATTCCGCCAGATAGGCGTCGGTCTCGGCGGCGCCCGAACGCATCGCCGCCATGTCGATGGCTTCGGTGAAGCGCAGCGGCAACTCGCGCTTGGCGGTGGCGCGGCCGCGCTTGACGATGATTTGGGCGGGAATGTCGCGCCAGAAGACGACGATGAGGTCGGCCATGAGAACTCGCTGTTTGCTGTTGTTGAAGCATTGCCGGAAGCACCGGAGTGCCGCTTCTCGCCAGACGACGCGCGGGCCTTCAAAAGCGACGCGGAATGATGTCGCGGATGGAGGTTTTACAGGCCTTGCTGGAACAGCCGCCGCTCCAGGCCAGCCGCGAGTTTGCGGTGAAAACGAACATAGCCTTTTTCGGTGCTGCGCAGATGTTCGGCCACGATCGCGTGAAAGCGCGGCAACTGGTGGAATGGCACGGTCGGATAGGAATGGTGCTCGGCATGATAGGGCATGTTCCATGCGAAGAACCGGACGAGCCGCGTGGTGAAGGTCGTACGGGTGTTTTCCAGCATGTTGGCGACATGCGGGCAGCGTGTGTGCTCGGCCAACAGATACGCGCGCAGGAAAGGTTGGCCGGCGAGCACTGGCACGATCCAGATCCACAAGAAGACTGCCGAACCGGCCAGCAGCGAGCCCACCAGAAGCACGGCGTAGAGGCTTAGAAAGATGCAGGCTTCCCGCCGGATTCTTGGCCGCCCCTTCTCCGGAACGAAGCTGTCGCGGTTGTTTCCGGCGGCGTTTGCCAAGATAGCCCGAGCCATGCCGGTCCAGTAAGGAATGCCCGAAAGATAGAGCAGATATTGCCCGACCGTCTCCGGCTTGGGGCTCGCGAGTTCGGGGTCGTTGTCCGGATCGTGCGTGTAGCGGTGATGGGCGAAATGGAAATAACGGAACCAGTTTGGCGGCAGCAGAATCAGAAAACCCGCGAGAAATGCGGCGGCGCGGTTGAGCCAGGGCGTCTCGAAGGCGGTGTCGTGGATCGACTCGTGCAGAAGCGTGAACAGGAAGACGATCAGAACGCCTTGCGGCACGATCAGCAACGGCCAGAACGGAACTTTCAGCGCGATCAGAATGGCGCAGACGATGGCGAGGCCGGCATGGACGGCGAGGCGCAGGAGACCCGGCCGGTCGGATTTCGCCGTGATGATCCGGCGCTCCTCCGGTGACAGTTGCGCGACGATTGCGCGGTGGTCGATCGCGGCCATGCGTGGGAGTCTAGCGGCAAAGCCGGCGGACTGTAACCTTCGATCACCACACGTTTCTGATCAATCCGGTCCACAGATAGCGCCAGAGCGTCGGATGATACCATTGCCGGGACGGGAGGCCGGTATCGACCGGGACAAGTTTTCCGGTCAGCGCGTCCTGCAGTGCGCGAACGATGATTTCGCGCGAAAAGGCGGCCTGGGTCAGCGCATAGGTGGCGATTGTGTCGCTTTTCGAAGGCTTTCCACGCTCTTGATACAGGATGGCTCCGGTGTCGACGCCGGCGTCGGCCAGATGCACCGTCGTGCCGAAGTTTTCGGCGTCGCCGGTCGCCAGCGCCCAGTAGCCGCCGTTCATGCCGCGATATTTCGGGGTGATGCCAGCATGGTAGTTGAGCACCGGGCAGGATATGCCGGCCAGCGTCTCCGATTTCAGCAGGCGGCAGCCGGCGAGCAGAACCGCTTCCGGCGCCAGCCGGCGCAACGCGTCCAGGAACTCCGGACTGTTGGCCGAGAGTATCTCAACGGTTCGCTCGGGTTTCGGCGGCGTCGCGTCAAAACCAGTCTCGACCGCAACGGCAGCCAGCCGGCGCGCCAAAAGCACCTTCGAGGTGCGGATGACGACCATTGTGCCGATCTGGCCGGCAACCGAGAGCCACCCCTGGCGGCGCGCCCGGCGTTTCAGGATCGCCCATTTCGATTCAGGCTGTTCGAGGATCACCGTCACCGGTCCGAAGCGCGCCGAAAGAGCGTTGACGATGCCCCAGATATGGAAACCACCCTCCGTGACCACCACGATGCGGCGGTGGGTGTCGCTCAGAACATCCACAGGACGGTAGCCTGGACCGCCGCGGTCGCCGCGCCGAAGACGAGAGTGACCACGCCGATGGAGGCGAGGGCGACGCCGCCGCCGACTGCGAGGAGAATGCCGTCCCGTTCCGACAGCGCCAGGCCGAGCAGCGCGACTGAAAAAGCGGGCAGCCAGTTGCCGAGCGGGATCGGCAAGGTGACGATGACGGCCAGCGCCAGCGAGATCACGCCGATGATCCGGTCGCCGCGCCGGCGCCAGAACGGCCAGTAGCGCGGCCGCACGAATTCCTCCAGCCGGACCAGCCGCGGGATCACGCGGTCCATGATCGAGCGGAACTGTTCGGCGGAAATAGACTTTTCCGCCATGAACTTAGGCAGCCAGGCTCGTTTGCTGCCGTAAGTCAGTTGCGCGGCGACCACCAGCAGCGGCAGGCCAAGGATCGCGGAAGAGGGCGGCGGCAGCGGAATGAGGTTGAAGGCCGCGAACAGCACGAGCAGGGCGGCAAAACTGCGGTCGCCGAGCGCGTCGAGAATGCTGGCGATGGTGACGCGATCCTTGGCTTCGTCGGAGAGCCTAGCGAAAAGCTGCGACAACCGGCGCGGCCTGCGCCGTGCGCCCGCTCCGCCGGCACGTTCCGGCTCCGGACCGTCGATTTCCGTTCTCATGCCGCCCTTGCCAACGCCCGCAAGCCCCTATGCAAGCAAGATAGAATGTCCATGCAGGAGTTAAATCTTGATGACAATACGATTTTCAAGCGCAGAATGTGAGGCCGAAGCAGCAACGGTGCAATAGGCTGCCGCCGCATCGAGCCTGAAGTGTTTTACGGCTGGGCCGTGAGTCGGCGTCTTGCTGGCGCCGGGGCGCCGGTTTTTCGAAGGCCGGCGACCGGAAAGCGACCTTTAGCGTTTGAATTCAAGGATATCCAGCTTGGATTCGTAGTGGGGCGCGGGAAATTCGATGCGCCATTCCGAAGGTCCGGTGCGGAAGACATAGCCCACCTGATCGCTCTCGGGGCCAGCGCCATAGGGTTTGATCCGCTCACCGGCGACGAAACCAGAGCCAAGATAAATCAATCGCTTAGCGCCGTCGTCGAAGAAGCGGCCTGAGGTGCGCTGCGAGCCTGTGAGCTTCTCCAGTTGCCAGCCGGAGCCGTTGTCGGTGACGCGGCATTTGAACCAGCCGTAAACGACCAGTTCGGCAAGGCCGCCGGCCTTGATGGTGCGGCACTGCCAATTGCCCGTCATGTCGAAATCGCCAAAGGAAATCATGGGCTTGGCAAGGAGCGCGTCGAGCGTGGCGATGTCGGCGGGACTGCTGCGGCGGGCTTCGGCCAGCGCTTGCTCGCGCGTTGCGCCGTAGCTGTCGAGGCGCTTCTTGTCGGCTGCGGTGATAAGATTGACGATCTCGCCGGTGGCAAAAGCGGGCAGGGTGCAAAACACGGCAAGCGCGGCGGCGGCAGGAAGAAAGATAGTTCTCATAATAATTTTCCAGATATCCGCCGAATCTCTTTCGGCCTCATTCCCCAGCAGGACCCTAGCCATATACGGAACGGAATCGAATGGCTTCCTTCGAGAAATCAGTCGGCACGGCGTCGACGCGCGCCTTGCAGTCCCGCACGGCCTTTGCATAGACCTTGTTGCTCGGAACGAGACGGGACGCCGCCAACGCATTGCTGTACGCCCGCTTGTACAGGCCGAGTTTTGAGTATATAAGGCTTAATTCATAATATACTTTCGGCTCTTTAGGGAATAGTTTAATAGTTCTTTTGTGAAACCGTAATGCTTGATCGTAATCCCGCAAAAGGCGATATGTCGAGCCGATGAAGAACAATATTTCCCGTGTATCGGGTAAGATCGCGTTCGCTGTTGAAAAAGCCTGCAGCGCCTCCTCATAACGATCCAGTTTGATAAGCGATTGCCCCAGCAGGACGTATACATGGTCGGACTGCGAGTTCCCCTCTGAAAGCCCACTGGCAATCTTTGCTGCGGCTTTCCATTCGCCTTTCGTATGTGCGACATGCAATTTATAGAACGCTTCGGCGAAGCCGCGCCGATCCAATATGTTGCCATCCTCGGGCATCGGTCCGAGCGGTGTGCCTTCGATGAAATTATTCAACAGCGGGACCAGGCGCTTCCTGTTGTGAAGATGACCGGCAACGCCGTGCGATGCCCACCGCATCGGGCGTGCGACATAGTTGGGCAAATCCTTGGCCAAACTCATGCAGTAGAGGTCGATCGGATCCCGTTCGGAGCAGAAGACCGTAACCGGTCTGGACGAGTTCTTGATCATGGCATGCAGGCTGGGATAGCGCACCGTCGTATCCCGATGGATCATCTTCTCGCTGCGGCTCGAGGGCAGCATTATCGTTGTCTCGGGTCCGAATGCCAGCACGCGGGCGTTCATTTGGGCACCGAACAAGATGGCCCCGTAGGCGCCCATGCTTGTGCCTACGAACAGCGTCTCCTCCACTCCAAAATGCCGCCCCCACTGGGTCAATGTGGACAACGTATCCGGAACGCTACTTCCGAGACCCGGTATGCCGTCCTGATACCATTCGTTTCGGGGACCGTTCGTGACGAAGATCCGATGGACCGGAAGTGTATTGCCTGCGCCCCAGTAATTGAACGTGTTGGTTGGCGTTCCTTGCCCCAACGCGGCGGTCAAGAATACCACCAGTTGCTTGGCGCCAGAATGAGGAACTACCTTGAACGAAGCTCCTTCCATCGGCGAAGGAGCGGGAACGCTTTTGGTCTGTATGCGCTGATCCATGCTTGGGAACTAACTCCATGTTCGTTTGTCTGGACGGGTTACAACGACGAGCGCCGCGCAACAAGGAAAGGCGCACGCCAGTCGGCTGATTCATGTCCGCCCGATGTCAAGACAAAGCTTTGGATTGCATGACCGGGACAAGATCGCCATAACCGGTGAAACGACGTTCGAAGGCGAGGCCGAGCAGCTTCGCGGCGTCCTCGGCGACCCTGTCGAGGGCAGGGTCGTCGGTCTGGGCCAGATAGATGACCTTTTCGTAGTTGCCGAAAAAATCCTTGATCAGTTCCGGATGGCGGTCGAGGCCGAGCGGCTTCATGAAGAAGCTGTCGAAATGCCGGCACAGAAAATCGGTCATGTAGAAGGCCAGCATGTCGCGCTCGCCGCCCGCTTCGAATGCGGCGGCGCCTTGGTAAAACGCGAAGCAGTGGGGGCCGTCCATGCGCTCGACGCCGTGATTTTCGAGGACGCGGTCGAGAATACCGCCGGTACCACAGTCGCCGTAGCCGGCGAAGATGTGGCGGTAGCCGTCGGCCTTGGCCTTGACGATCGCCTTGTCCATTTCCGGCGCGATGCGGTCCGGCCGAAAATGGTATTCGGCCGGCAGACACGTGAGATCGATGTGGTCAAGCGCAAGCTGCGCCTTGACCGCCAGCACCTCGCGCGCCAGCATGCCGCAGGCGATAACGAGGACGCGTTCGCGGCGGTCTGGTGAGTCGGGCTTTTGCTTCGCCGGCATGGAACTTGTTTGAGCTTCGTCTGTTAAATCTAGCACTTGGAACCAGAGGGAATCACCATGACATCGACCCGTATTGCATCGCTAGCCGTGCTGCTGGCCTGCGCGCTTGCCGTTTCGGCTTGCGCCAACACTGTGCGCGGCGCCGGAAAGGATATCAAGGGCACCGTACAGGCGGTCGAAGATACGGTCGAGTGATCCTTTTCGGGCAATGAGATGAAAAAAGCCTCGGCAGCGGGGCTTTTTTGTGTCGATCGCTCAGTTCGCGACGTGCCGTCCGCGAGATCGCAAGGGGGCGCATTCGACATTCTGCGTATCGTCGCGTGACCCTTGGTCAAGGTGCGTGCCGTTTCAAGAAGACATAGGACTAAGGTGGGCGGAAGCCTTACAGATCAGTCGGAAGCTATCTGCCAAATGGCTGCCACCATCGCTTTGTAGGGGCTATCGCGGCCTCCTTGCCCGACCGACTAGATCTTGTCGACACGTTTTCGAGCAAGAGTTCCAAGCCCAGGATCGTGCGAAATAGGCCGGAAAAGCTTTCATCGTTCAGGGTGGAGACCTTTTCCTTGTAATATTTCGTGATATTGTTTTGGATCTTCGGATCCGGAATAGCGTCGAGAGTACGCGAGTTTTTCGGATCCAGTAGGCGCCTATACTGCTGCAAGAATCCATCAGCCTTGGAGTCGTCGCGGTTTTGTCGAGGGAACTTCTTCAGATCGTCTGAGCTCGGAGTCGACAATTCGTGATATGGCTTGCCGGTCCGTCGTTGTGCATAGGCGAAGACTTCGCGTTTCGGCTGACTGGCGTCCAGAAGCTCCTTCGGTCGGCCTGCGTAGTAGCTGATGATGGGCCCGGACATCGCAGCCAGTTGCACACTTCCGCCGGTCGGAATGGAAAACGTGGCGAGTCTTTTGGATGCAATCGCTGAATAGGTATAAAACCGCGCAGCGGCAACAAGGCGCGGCAATCCAAGCGAATCGGGCGCCATGAAGTCACGGAACAGGCCTGCCTCCCTGTCGGCTGCATCCAGCATGCTGCAGTGGCTGGCGGGTTTGATCGGGTAGGGCAAGACATTCGCAAACTGGCTGGTCAGCAGCCCGCGCAGAATCCCTTCGCGCCCGGGCGCAGGGTCTGGAATACCCTTCCGCCATTTGGCATAGGTGCGAACAGTACTGACCTGAAATGCCTCGTCGGTCAGATACGCATCCGTTGCTTGCAGATTCTGCAGGAAGACGCGGTGCTGTTGGGCTTCCTTGTCACCGGACGCAAGCGACTGCATGGAGTCACTCAAGTAGCCGCGGTCCTTGTTGAGCTGCAGAATCTCCATGTTGTGCTTGACGATCGAATCCATGTTCTGGCCATGGATGATGTGATCTTTCACGCCGTATTGGAGCAGCGAAATGTGCGGCGCGCGGCTGCCGATGATGTCTTTGCGCATCAGCGCGGCGGTAGCCTCCATGATAGAAATGTCGGTCAACGAACGGTCTTCCAGAACCTCTATCGTCATCCCGGAATTGCGAGCGACCGGCAACGCGCGCTCGTGTCCATTTGCCGTAGACCGACCGGCGGCGGTTTTCATCGTAATGACACGAATATCCTTCGGATCCATATGCTCGGCGAGGGCCAGATACAGAACCAGACTGTCGACGCCACCGGAGAACATCACCGTGGGCTTCGTGCCGGTGCGCTTGTAATAGGACGAAAAAGACTCCGCGACCTCGGCAAGAGCCGCAGCAAAGTCGGCAGCCGGGGCAAGTCCGGCGCTCGCCGCCAGATAGGAACGCCCTGACGTGATGCTGGCGCCCTCGAACTCGAAGATCGAGCACGGAGGCAGGCGATGGGTATCTGCGAACGGAGTCGTGAGCGGCATGCTGCTCCATGCCGATTTCGGATGGGCCGTCAGCAGAAAGCAAAGGCCGAACGAGTCAAAGGCCGGATACTCCGGCAAGACGGAAGCCAACGTCGTGCCGATGTTCAACCCGGCGTCGCTCTGGAAGATATATCCGCCGCAGTAGCCGTTGGAGGTAATGATACGGGTTTTTGTTCCATTGCGTATCAGCAGCAGATAGTTGCCTATTCCGTGACGTGCTTCCTTTGCCAAGAAATCCGAAAGGGTCATGGCTTCATATGATTTGATGACATCTTCGACAGTGGCGTGGATCGGGTCACCGTAGATGGTGATCGATTGTCCGCCTTTTTCACCGTTTGGGCCTGAGATGCCAATTGAGAAGTCTTCGATGGGTGTCGTTAGGTTCGGCATCATCATTCCGTGGTCGAGTCAGGAACGTCAATAGACATCATTGATCTAGGCCATCAGCCTGATCAAAAGCATGTCTCTTCACTTACAGCGCGGGGTGTGTCAACCTGGACGGCGCATTTCGTTATGTTTTGATCAGCCGGAGGCTAGGGAGCGATTGTATTGCCGCAAAGTTTCGGCAAAAATGACATTGCCCACCGCCAAGCACGCCCGCGCAGGGCAAAAATAAGTGCGCTATCGGCTGATCAGGCCTTGGTTGGGGTGCGCACCGTGCGCAAAGCCACCGAGTATTTCGTGATGGCGATAGCCGTCAGCATGAAATCGCAACATCTTGGCAGCTTAGCGGGCTCACCCGGCGAGTTGCTGTCTTCAGCCAGTCGCGCCTCGTCTTGTTGCGCGCCTTCTCGCGAAAGCCGACCTTGCGCCGCGCCAGCCAGGGAGGCACGATCTCATCCGCCAAGACGCCCGGCTCCGAGGCGCGCTTCACCTCAGGTCGAGAGCCGCCAGCGTGATCGATTCGATCGTGCCCAGTCATCTGACATGGAGTTTCTTGTCCGTCTGGAACTGGCGGATCGTGGCTATCGTGTGTCGGCCGGGCCTGCCCCCGGCACCCGCTTTTCCGACGTCATAGCCGAGTGCGCAGGCGCTCCTGCACGAGGCCTGAGGTTGGTTCCATATCTATCGTCCTTGTGAATTATCGGTCCGGTTGCCGGACGCCGGGGTTTGCACTAGCCTCAGTTGCCCTCCCTGCGTGGTGGTGACCTTCAAGGCGCAAGAGTTATGGATTGAAGCCAAATGGATATGATGCGCCAGCCACCGACTTCGTTCAAAAGCGACACCTTCGAGATCGTGGCACATCCTGCTTCGTCGAAGCTGATAGTGTTTTTCTCAGCGACCGGCACCAAGCCGGGACAATTCAACTTCTGGAAAGATGGCAACAAACTCGATTGCCATCGCATGTTCGTGCAAAACGGGCGCAATGAATGGTACCAATCTGGAGTGCCCGGCTTGGGTTCGTCGATAGAGGAGACAGTGGCCACTATCCGGAGGTGGGCCGATTTCCTTGGCGCGACTGAAATCTACACCGCAGGCGGCTCAATGGGCGCGTATGCCGCTATCCTCTACGGGTCGTTACTGAAGGCCCGCGTGCTTGCCTATTCGGCGGAGATTATCCTGAGAATACCGCATAGTCGTAGTGAAAACCTCATGGTCCCCGGCAATCGCGTCATCTACCCCGATCTCTCCGGCCATATCGCCCAGTCGGCCGCCCCGATCTATGGTTTCTACGGCGAGATGGACGCGGTCGATATCTATTGCGCGAACATCATTCAGCGTTCCCCAAACATGAAGATCACGACATTTCGCCATGTCGAGCACAACACGCCAGAGTATTTGCGTGATGTGGGTCTTTTGTCGAAACACCTGAACTCCTTCCTCACCAACAAACCGATTTGCCGAACACCCGCCGATGGCAGGGTTTTGGAGTATCCGGATTTTCCGTCCCTCTATCTGCGGACTTATCAAGCATTTAGGCAATCCAAATGGGCCGCTTCCGTCTCGCTAGGTAAGCAAGCGCTCTCGATCTATCGCGCGTCTGAATTGTGCCAACATATGGTGGGCCATGCGTTGTGGAGGCAGGGTCAGCCAATTGAAGCGCTTCCGCACCTTTCCATTGCAAAAATCCTAAACCCAGACCACGTGCCGTTCCGCAGTAGTCTTGCGACCTGCCTGAGCACACTGGGCTACCTAGGAGAGGCGATCGATTTGCGTCGCGAAACCCTCAGACTAGTGCCCGACCATGCCAGGACCCGCTACAATCTTGGCCTCGCCCTCGAGAAAAATGGTGACAGGGACTTAGCAAAGTTGGAGTTCATGCACGCCGCCAAGCTCGAACCCACGAATGCAGCCTTTTTGAGAAAGGCTGGGATGCCTACAACTGTGACGTCCGACGAATAACAGGGAACCTATCGCGACAGCTTCCCTGTCAGAGTCCGACTCGAAACTTAAGCTGAGCGCACCAATCGGCAGGGGCCTGATGTTGCTCCCTCCGTTTGAACTGGCGAGCCACGCTCGGCCCTATTCGACCAGAAAATCCGCGCCGGTGAGCGCGAGATTGGCCGTGATGGTGGCGAAGTGGATGCCGGCGAGCGCGCCGGTGCCGTCCTCGTCGTAGAAGACGTTTCCGGTGTCGGTCTCGTAGATGATACGGTCGCTGGCATCCTGGGCGAGGCCAGTGGCGTTTGCCCGGAACGTCTCGCCTGAAAGCGGGCCGGCGTCCAGTTCGGTGAAAATCGCGGCCGACAGCAGGAAGCGGTCGTCGGCAACGTTGAAATCGACGATCGTGTCGATATTGCCGGCCCCGAGCGCGGTGGCGAAGGCGAAACTATCCTTGCCGCCAAAGCCGCGCAGCGTGTCGGCGCCTCCCTTGCCCTCCAGCCGGTTGTCGCCGGCATTGCCGAGAATCTGCTGGGCGATCTCGTTGCCGGTGAGATCGATGTCGGATGTCCCGCCGGAACCGTTGGTGGTGAACAATTCGATGAAGACGCCTGTGCCGAGCACGTAGTCGACCGCGGCCGTCACCCGGTCCGCCGTTCCTTGTGCCGACGACTCGACGATGACGTCGCCGGCATTGAACACGCGATAGGTGTCGTTGCCGCCAAGACCTCTCAGCGTGTCGGCCGCACCCTTGCCGCCGTCGTGCAAAATATTGTCGCCGGCATTGCCGACAATCTCCTGCGCCAACGTGTTGCCGGTGAGGTCGATCGCCGAGGTTCCCGAGGAACTGTTGGTGGTGAAGAGTTCGATCTCGGAGTTGGCGGTCAGGATGTAGTCCACGACCGTGATCACCCGGTCTATCGCACCCCCGCCAGCCTCCTCGTTCACCGCGTCGCCGGTGTTGTCGACGCGGTAGACATCGCTGCCGAGGCCGCCCGCCATGGTGTCGGCGCCCCCCTTTCCGTCGAGCGTGTCGTTCTGGCTGGAACCGGTCAATGTGTCGGCGGCCTTGGAGCCGTTGACGGCTATGGAATCGGTGCCGTTGGTCCAGGTGTTGAAATTCACACCGGAGAGATCGGCGATTTGGCCGACGGCGGTGACGACGAGCTTATCGATGGCGAGCGAGCCCGAGACGGTCTTGATGGCGCCGCCCCCGATCTGCTTGCCGTCGAAGGTGGCCGCCGAACTGCCGGTAAGGAAGTCGAGGGCTTCGAGCTCGCTCAACGCCACAAGGGTAAAGTCGATCGCGCCGGCATTGATCAGCGACAGCCTGTCGTTGCCGAGGCCGCCGATGACCACCTCGCCACTCACGGCTTCGGCACCGGAGAAATACTGGAAGTTGTCGCTGCCGGCGAAGCCGATGAGGGTGTCGCCGCCGCCGCCGCCAGTGATCGTATCCTCGGAGGCATCGATCCCGGCGATCTTGTCGGCGATCAGGGAGCCGCGCAGGACGTTCGACTTGGTGCTTGTTCCCTCGATGTCAATCGAGTCGTCCCCGTCGAAGCCGAGGAACTTGACGCCCGACAGGTCGGCCTTGTCGTCGAGCACGCTGAGCGTCACGCTGTCGCCCGCGTTGGCCACCACCCGCACGATGAGACCGGCGCCGATCTGCTCGCCGCTGACGATGGCGGTAGAGGCATCGTCGAACGCCAGTTCCTCGACGCCGGAAATCTGGGCCGGCCTGATGTCGACCACGGCGGGGTTTCCGGTGTCGATGAATATCCGGTCGAAAGTGCCGGCCGCCTGACCTCCGCCCTGGATCGTCGTGCCTGCCGCGATTAGGAAATCGTCGGTGATCTGGATCGTATCGGCGCCGGATCCGCCGTTGATCTTGTCGACGCCGCCGCCGCCGCGCAGAAAGTCGCCTTGCGTCGAGCCGGTAATCGTCTGATCGTTCGTATCGCCGAAAATGCGCAGTTGGTCGTCGCCCACCCAGTTCGTGAATTTCCAGCCGGATGCCGTGAAACTGCCCGCGCCGCTGAAGGCTACGTCGATGACATCGGTGGCATTACCACCGGTGATCGCGACAGTGTTCTCGATCAACCCCGGGCCAAACTGCTCCTCGTCGAAAATGGCAAAGGCGTTGGCGATATTCTGGAAGATGATCTGGTCGATGTCGATTTCGGCGGCGCCGCCGCGAAAATCGGTCGTCTTGGACACAAAAAGCGTTGCCATGGAGAAATCCTGTCTTTGCTCGCTTCGGTTGGCCGGTCCGATGCCAGGCCGGTGCTTTCCGCGCGGCGTAACCACGCGGGCTCGTTGCAGTGTTGTCGATCTGGTCAGGTCCGGTCGTCTCGCGCAGTGGGGGCGCTTCAACCGGTCGCGGGAAGCTCGCGTCTACAGCGGCGTTATCTTGCAAATGGCCATGTCGAGCTCCGTAAGGGCTTCCAGCGTCCCGGCGGCGCACAGCCCGAAACTCCGCCCGCTTCCGCAAGCAAGTCTCGTCGTTGCCGCACAGCCGCGATTACCCTAACGTAAGGCCGGACGGGCCGATGCCCCCATTTGGGAGCGCGGAAGGTGGACCAGACACGAATTCTGCCAATTGTCGAAAGCCTTTACGGCGCCGCGCTGCAGCGTGTGGAATGGACCGAGGCGCTCGCCGGCATCGGCGATGCGGTGCGCGCCGATCACGTCATCCTCAGCACGCCGCCGTTCCTCGCCAGCGCCGGCGTCGACACGCGCCAACTCGCAAGATCGGCGGCGGCGATGGCCGACGTGGCTTACGACGGCCCCTCGATCGATCCGCTGCCCTCGGGTGTGGCGCATTTGCGCTCGGCGCTGATGCCGGATGCCGACTATGCGCGCACGGTCCACTACAACGAGACGATCCGGCCGCTGGGGGGATTCCACGGCATGTTCGCCAAGGTGGAGGCTTTGCCGGCCGGCCCCATGCTGGTCATCTGCCGCAATGCGACGCGGACTGATTTCGATCGCATGCACGCGCGCAGCATAAACTTGCTGCTGCCGCATCTGAGGATGGCGATCGATATCGGCCAGCGCACGGCGCAGGTCGGCGTTGCGACCGCGGCCTTCGAGACGCTGCTCGAGAACATCGGCGAGAGCGCCATGATCTGCAACCGGTCCCACCGTCCGCTGTTCGCCAATGCGGATGCGCGGCGCCTGCTTGCCGAACGCGACGGACTGGATGTCGGGATCTCGGGTCTTCTGGGCGCAACTGCGGAAGATACGCGGCGCCTGCGCGATGCCCTTGCGCTGGCCGAGCGGCACGGCGCGACCCGTCTCAGGCTGTCGAGGCCATCCGGCCGGCCGCATCTGATGCTGCGGCTGGTCCCGGCCGGCTGTCTCGGCGGCGGTGCACCGTCCGGCGCGATGGTCGTTTTCGTCAGCCAACCCGACGCGGCGCGGGAGATAGACCGCGAGGCCGTGGCCGAGGCGTTCGGGTTGACGCGGCGCGAAGTCGAAATTGCCGCGCTGCTGGCGACCGGAAGCGGCCCCTCGGCCATCGCCCTGCGGCTCGGTCTCGGCGTCGACAGCGTGCGGACCTACCTCAAGCGGATTTTCGGGAAGACCGGGGCAAGCACGCAAGCCTCGCTGGTCGCGATGATCCGTGGCTTCGAATGATCCGCGCTCGTGCGTGCCGTCGTTGCAGCCGGCGCGGGAGTGAAGCTGCTCCTCACGCCACGGAAAAATCCATGTTGGTGAGCGCCAGGCCGGTGTCGATGGTGGCGAATTCGATGCCGGCGGCGGCGCCGGTCCCGTCCGCGTCGTAATAGACTTCGCCCGTATCGGTCTCGTAGACGATGCGGTCGTTGGCGTCCTGTGCCAGGCCGGTGGTGTTCGCACGGAAGGCGGCTGCCGCAAGCGTGCCTGTGTCGAGTGCCGTGAAGATCGCGTCGGAGAGCAGGAAGCGGTCTTCGACGACGAAGAAATCGAGGACGGTGTCGACATTAGCGGCGCCAAGTGCCGAGGCGAAGACGAATGTGTCGTCGCCGGCCAGGCCGCGCAGCGTGTCGTTGCCGCCCTTGCCCTCCAGCCTGTTGTCGCCGGCATTGCCGATGATCTCCTGGGCAAGTTCGTTGCCGGTGAGGTCGATGTCCAACGTGCCGGTCGAGCCATTTGTGGTCAACAGCTCGACATAAACTCCCGTCGCAAGCTTGTAGTCGACGGCGGCCGTCACCCGGTCGGCCGTTCCCTGCGAGAACGCTTCGACGATGACGTCGCCGGCATTGAATACGCGATAGGTGTCGTTGCCGCCGAGTCCTCGCAGCGTATCGGCCGCACCGACGCCGCCGTCGTGCAGGACGTTGGCACCGGCGTTGCCGACGATCTCCTGCTTCAACGCATTGCCGGTAAGGCCGATGCCGGAGGTGCCGGAAGCCTTGGTGGTGGCGAGCGTCTCGACATGAACGTTGACGCCGAGCGTGAAATCCACGGCTGCCGCAACCTTGTCGGAGATGCCTTGCGAGGCGCCTTCAATGATCGTCGTTGCCGCGCTGTAGACGAGATAAGCGTCGTTGCCGGCCAACCCCTTCATCACGTCGCCCGCGCCGCCGCCGTCCTTCAGCACGTTGTTGCCGGCATTGCCGGTGATCGTCTGCGAAAGGCCGTTGCCGCTCAGGTTGATCGCCGTCGTTGCAGTGGAGGCGGTGGTCGTCAGCAACTCGACGGCGACGACCGCCGCCAATGCATAACTCACCCGCACCGCCACCCGGTCGGCGCTGCCGTTGCCGGCCGTCTCGGTCACAAGGTCGCCGGCATTGTCCACGACGTAGAAGTCGTCGCCGAAGGAACCCGACAGCGTGTCGATGCCGGCGCCGCCGTCCAGCGTATCGTTGCCGAAGCCGCCCTCGAGAATGTCGTTGCCGCCGTTCCCCAACAGAACGTCCTTGTAGAAACTGCCGGTCATGGTCTCGGCATCGCCGTCGCCCTCGATCCGAATGTGATCGCCCGCTTCCCATCGCTCGAAGTTGAAGCTCGCGAGATCGATGCTGGTTTCGGCCCGCATCTGGACCACGAAGGTATCGTCCCCCTCTCCGGGGAAGCTGGCCTTGAGCACGAGATTCGCAGCCATGCCGGTCTTGACCTGCTGGGCCAAAAAGGTCGCGGCGACGGCGTTGCGGAACTCGACCATCTCGATGCTGGCGATCGATGCGGCCTGGACGAAACTCACGCCGTCCACCAACTCGATTCTGTCGGTGCCCGCGCCGCCGTCGATGATCTCGCCGGCGCCCACCTCGCCAGGCAACTGGAATATGAACGAATCGGCGCCGTCGGCACCCTCCATGACGTCGTCGCCTGCGCCGCCAAGCAGGCGATCATTGCCGGCCGCGCCGATCAGGACGTCGTTGCCGCCTTCGCCGTGCAGGGTGTTCGGGGCGAGATCGTCACGCCGATTGAACAGGTCGGCATAGAGCGTGTCGTTGCCATCCCCGCCAACGAGGCCGTCAACGCCGAGATTGCCCCACATGATGTCGTCGGCGCCGCCGCCGCTCATTACGTCGTCACCGTCGCCGCCGTCCATGACGTCGGCGCCGCCGCTGCCATACAGGCTGTCGTTGCCGTCATTGCCGACGATCTCGTCTCCGGTTGAGTCCTCGGGTCGGAGAGGGTCATAGCCGTGGATGGTGTCGTCCCCGGCGCCGCCGTTCAGCGCGTCATGCCCCGGGCCGCCTTCGATGTAGTCGTTGCCATTGCCGGCAAAGATGAAGTCGTCCCCGCCAAACCCGTAGATCATGTCGCCGAGGTTGTCGGTGAGTTGGTTGAGGCTTCCGCCGAAGAATCCCTGGAGGACGCCGGTCGCGGCATTCGCCGTATCGCCCTGGCTGCTGCCTGAGTACCCTGCCATGATGCTGCCTCCATTGCGTTCCTGTCATTTTACGCCGGCCAGATTCGAGGGAATGTCGTCCTCAGGTATCGAGGCGGGTGCCAGTCACGCCTAGGCGACCGAAAAATCCATGTTGGTGAGCGCCAAGCCGGCGTCGATAGTGGCGAATTCGATGCCGGCGGCGCCGCCGCCGGTTCCGTCCGCGTCGTAGTAGACTTCGCCCGTATCGGTCTCGTAGATGATGCGGTCGCTGGCGTCCTCGGCCAGCCCCGTCGCGTTGGCGCGGAAGGCGGCGGCCGACAGCGTGCCTCCCGCCAGCACGGTGAAGATGTTGTCCGAGAGCAGGAAACGGTCGTCCACCACAACGAAGTCGAGGATGATGTCGATGTTGGCGGCGCCGATGGTCGAGGCGAACACAAAACTGTCCTTGCCGTCGAAGCCGCGCAGCGTGTCGCTGCCGCCCTTGCCCTCCAGCCGGTTGTCGCCGTCGTTGCCGAGAATCTCCTGGGCGACCTCGTTGCCGGTGAGGTCGATGTCCGACGTGCCGGTGGAGCCGTTGGTGGTGAACAGTTCGATGAAGACGCCCTTGCCGAGCGTGTAGTCGACGGCGGCCATAACTCGGTCCTCCGCCCCTTGCGTCGAACTTTCGATGATCACGTCGGCGCCGTTGAACACGCGATAGATGTCGTTGCCGCCTAACCCTCTCAACGTGTCGGCCGCGCCGACGCCTCCGTCGTGCAGCGTGTTCTCGCCGGCGTTTCCGACGATCTCCTGGGCAAAGCTGTTGCCGGTGAGGTCGATGGCCACCACCGCGCCCGAACTGTTGGTGGTGAGAAGCTCGACGGATGCGCCTCCATTCAGCGCGTAGCTGGTCGTGGAGATGACCCGGTCGTCGCCTTTCCCAACCACCTCGTCGATGACGTCGCCGGCCTGGCCGACGCGGAAGACGTCGTCGCCGGCGCCGCCCGACATGGTGTCGTTGCCGCCCTTGCCGTCGATCGTGTCGTCCTCGACGGTGCCGATGACGATCTCGCCGGCAGCGGTGCCGTTGACCTTGATCACGTCGGTGCCGTTGGCCCAGTTGGAGAAGGCGAGTTTGGACAGGTCGAACAGGCCGGCGCCGGTACGGTCGACGGTCAGTGTGTCCACCTGCGCGCTGCCGGTGACCTTGTCGAAATCGATGATCGCCTCGGAGCCGACGCGAGCGCTGCTGGTGCCGGACTGGTAGGCGAGCTGTTCGACGCCGTTGAAGACGGCCTCGAAGAAGTCGATCGCGCCCGTGTTGACAAGCTGCAGGGTGTCGGTGCCGGCGGCACCAATCACGGCTTCGTTTTCACCTTTCACCAGATCGCTGCCCGCGCGGTAGACGAACTTGTCGGCGCCGTCGTTGCCGAACAGGGTATCGGTGCCGCCACCACCCTCCAGTGTGTCGCCGGCGGAGCCGCCGTTGATCGTGTCGTCCTGATCCGACCCGACGAGGTCGTTAGCCACGAAGATCTCGCCCTCGATCGAGATGGTCTGGTCGGGGCGGCCCCAGGTGAGGAAGCTGACTTCGCTCAGGTCGGTGGCGGAGCCCTCGACGACGACCACGTTCTGGTCGGACTTGGTGCCGATGACCTGATTGATCGCATCGGCGCCCAACTGGTTGTCATTGAAGGTGGCGGTGATGATCTGTGCGAACTGCACCTGCTCGACGTCGACGATCGTGGTCCCGGTGAAATCATAGTCGGCGACCTGGGTGAGCAGCAGGCCGTCGGTACCCGCGCCGCCGTCGAAGATGGAGCCCGCCACGGCGCCGCCTGGGAGCCGCAGGACGTCGTTGCCGTCATAGGCGAACAGCTTGTCGACGCCTCCGCCATTGTTCAGCGCGCCGATCTGGTCCCTGCCGTCGGTTCCGTGGATCTCGTCGTTGCCCACCGTGCCGAAGATCTGGACCTGGTCCAAGCCGGTCCAGTTGGTCAACGTCCAGTCCAGGGCTGAGAAGACACCCGCCGCCGACATGTCCACCCGCAGGAAATTGGTGCCCGCGCCGCCGGTCACCTCCACGCTGTCGGAGATTTTTCCGCCGCCGAACTGGCTGCTGTCGAAGGTCGCTGCGATGGAGACGCCATCGCCGTAAATGATCCCGTCGATGTCGACGAGGTTGTCGGCCGAGAAGTCGGTTGAAACGTCCACGTTGAGAACAGGCATGTTTCCTCCTTGAAATGAAAGGTCATTTCAATGCGAAGATGTATGCCCCGTTCGGAAGGTCGGACGCGTGAAACCGTCCCATGAAGCCAAGGTCCGGCTGACCGGCCCCGGCCCGGCTTTCAGGCCAGATGTTCGGGCCCAAGCATGTTCCAGATGGCGAGAGGATACGCCGATGTGGCGCGAAAATCCAGCCTCAGCCGAAATAGTGTCGTAAGCAGATGAGTTGTCCGGATTAGGTAGCACACGAGTTGTCCGGCTTGATCGCCAGCGGATGGAGGCTGGGGATGAGACGGGCAGCATGGCTACAGGACCGGTAGATGCAGAAGTTTCGGGACGTATTGAGCCGCTGGGATCGCGGCGATCTATCGCTGTTGGAAGCCGGCGAGTTGCTTGGCATGTCGGAGCGGCAGTTCCGGCGCTATCGTGACCGCTACGAGGAGAGTGGGGATGCCGGTCTGCTGGACCGCTGGCTTGGCAACGTTTCGGGGCGTCGAGCGGCGGCGGCTGCGGTGGAGGAGATGCTTTGGCTTTACCGAGAACGCTATCGCGGCTGGAACGTGAAGCATTTTCACGAGCACCTGGTTCGCGACCATAATTTCAGTTGGGGCTACACCTTCACCAAGACGCGGCTTCACGCGGCTGGGCTGGTGGAGCGGTCGAAGCGGCGCGGCGCGCACCGGCGGAAGCCGTGCGCGGGGGAGGCCCGGGCCGCTCGGAGCGGATGTTCGCCACGTTGCATGACCGGCTGCCGAAAGAGCTGGCGCTTGCCGGCATCAGCGAGATCGACGCGGCCAACCGCTTCATCGCACAGACCTACCTGCCGGCGCATAATACCCGCTTCGCCCGCCCGCGTGAACCGCTTCGACGCAACAACAGAAGCGGACAAATGATGTGCTACCAAAACCGGACATCTTAATTAGCTACCGACAGCCGAGCCGTTAGCGCCGCAGCGTGATCGCTCCTGGAATAACCGGATCGATTGAGGCAAGATATCAGGACGTGACCGGAACTATAGGCCACGAAACCCGTATAGGTGATTGCCGGCAGATTTGTCAGACTTATGAACAGGGTAGCGCTGTCGGCGGTGTTGCCGTCGCAACGGAGTGTCCCGGTATCTGTCTCGTAGGTGACGCGGCCGTTGGCATCGGCCGCCAGTTCCGTGGCGTTGGCGCTGAAATAGCCGGAAAGCGGCGTCCCGGCGGTGGTCAGCATCGTGAAGACGGCGTCGTCGAGCTAGATCGTGTCGTCGGCGGCAAGGAAGTCGGCGATGGCGTCGACATTAGTCGATGCGCTCAGCGCCGAATTGAAGATGAAGATATTCCTTGCGTCGCCATAGCGACTTGTGATCCCTCAAATGTAGTTCTGCATGAACCTCGCCCCCCTTTTTCGCGCATATTTGCGCACCAGGTTGCACGATTTTTCCAGCGTTCCGCTCATCTGGTCGGTGGAATGGGCGTGCTGGATCTTGTGCTCGACCGGCTTGACGGGCTTTCCGAACAACGAGTTGCTGAACTGGACCTGTGCCATTATCCGATAATCGGTCAGGGGAGAGGCACCCTTATGATAGCAACTCGTATCCACGAAAAACACGGTTCCCGCAGGACCGGTGATACTGACTTCGTCTCCCTTTACGCCCGAGGCGATCATCTCCTCCTCGCTGTAGCGACGGTCTTCCAACAAGGAGTCGGGGCGCTTGATGTGCGTGCCGGGGATGAGCGTATGTGGGCCAGAGCCTGGGCCAACATCCGTCAAGTAGATGAACATCTTGACGAATTTCAGCCGATGCATGTCGTAGTGATAAAGCTGGCCGGTTCCGAACATCTCTGTCTGTTGCTTGGGCCGCACCGGACCGGAAAGAACGGAGACCGGCGTCGTGAAGATCGGCGGTACGCCGAGATATTTCTGGGCAACAGAGTACAACAGAGGGTCTGAAGCGAGCTTGTGGAGGTCTTCGAAGACAAAAGCTTGGCTGGTCTTGATCCAATGTGCGAGTTGAGCGCCATCCTTGCCGGCCATCGTCTTGTCGACCTCTTCCTGGATGCTTGAGAACTGGCGCTCGATCTTGGACCGCAGATTCTTGACCAAATCGGCCGGAGCGAGAGATGGAACCTTCCAGTATCCATATTTCCTCAGGTACTTGTAGCCACCGTCGATGACGCTTGCCCAAGGATCGGACAATTGAACTGAATCGTCTTCGCCGTTCAGGCGGACAGTGTTTTCACTCCCCTTCTTCAAAGCATCGGCAAACATCGATTCCTCCATTTTGATCTTGGCGGAAGGAAGATTGTCGGCTAGTACAGATGAGAACACAATATTGCTCTGTAGTCGGGTTTCCTCGCAGGCATAACGGAAGTTCATATATTCGTCTTCCGTCATATAACCACGATTATCGATGAAACGGTCCCAGTGGTCGACCATCTTGCGGGATCGATAATTGGGAGGAAGATAGCTATCCAATCGATCCCGCAATTCTGCCGTGGCCCGCTTTTCAAGGCGAAGCGATTCATCGTGCGCCTCAATGAGATCGCGGTCACTGGCAGGTAAGATCTTCCTTGGTGCAACGTTCATTTCCACTCCTTGGTAATAGGGGCGGATGGTATATCTTTCTCTGGAAGTCCCCCGCCGAGCCGGGACCGTAGTACAACCCGCAATGTGTGGCAATCGGGCGGCCGCCAAATTACCGCTATCCGATCGAGGATTGAAAGTCCTCAGGTGGCGGCTTTATCGGCCGTCGGCGGCTCCACCAGGGCCGTGATCGCGGGGAGTGCTTGCTTGGCTCGACGGGGTTATGCAGACGGTCCGACCTGCGAAAGTGCTACAGTAGCGGTCTGACGCTGCCATTCCATCAACCGTCCCCCAAAGTAGAGGCGTCGCACAGGAACGCTTGCCGGATACGGCAGGGCTTTTCAGACCTGCCGTGTTGCGCGGACTCATTGGCAACACGTTGAAAAATCGCGAAGCGCGTAATGGCGGTTGCAACGTGTTGCAACCAATGAACCGGCAGATGGGATGTAAAATACTGAATTTGCCAAAAAACGGTTCAGGCCGAGGCGCGGACGTTGTGCTTGCGCTTCATGAAGTCCTTGGCGGTCTCGACGGCTACCGCCGCGTCGCGGCAATAGGCGTCGGCGCCGACGGCTTTGCCGAACTCCTCGTTTAGCGGCGCGCCGCCGACCAGCACGACATAGTCGTCGCGGATGCCCTTTTCCTTCAACGTGTCGATGACGACCTTCATGTAGGGCATGGTCGTGGTGAGCAGGGCGGACATGCCGAGGATGTCGGGCTGGTGCTCCTCGATGGCCGCGAGATATTTTTCGACCGCGTTGTTGATGCCGAGGTCGATGACGTCGAAGCCGGCGCCTTCCATCATCATGCCGACAAGGTTCTTGCCGATGTCGTGAATGTCGCCCTTGACCGTGCCGATGACCATCTTGCCCTGCTTCGGCGCGCCGGTGGCGGCGAGCAGCGGGCGCAGGATGAACATGCCGGCCTTCATGGCGTTGGCCGACAAAAGCACTTCGGGAACGAACAGGATGCCGTCGCGAAAATCCTCGCCGACGATGCGCATGCCTTCGACCAGCGCCTCGGTCAATACCTTGTAGGGCACCCAACCGCGCTCCAGCAGGATGTTGGTACCTTCCTCGATCTCTTCCTTGAGGCCGTCATACAGATCGTCGTGCATCTGCTGCACGAGTTCGTCGTCGGAAAGCTCGGACAGGATGATCTCGTCGTCGGCCATCGTCTTCCTCGGGTTTTGTCATCGCGCGGGGGCGCATCAGCTTGCGCCATGGCGACGCCGGATTTCTAGCCCGCAAAGGCTGCAAATCCTTAGCTGATTTGCGACGCGCTGCAAAACGAAAGCGACTGGGGATTCCTCAATGGCGCCGCGGCTCAACCGAGCAGCCTACTGGGACATCGATCAAAAAGGTCGGTCCATCCTCTCCTTGTCGAGTATTTCGCAATACTCCTCGATCTCTTTTTGGGTAGGATAATTTGGGCTGTCGAGGTTGAACCGTCGTTTGGCTTCTGCGAGGACCCGGTCCAATGGTTCGCGCATAGCGTCGCAACCCATCTCACGCTTCTTGCCGTTCTCTTCCAGCAGTTCGGGACCACACTTCGCCAGCACCAAAGCTTCGGTCCACTGCGCGACATAGTCATTGGCCTTATCAGGGGCGTTGCATATCGGATGCGCATAGGCCGCCGACAAAGTCCCCAGAACAAGGAGGTTTGCGAAAAGACTTGTTCGGAAGTCTTCCCCTCTCATTTTCAACAGCTTCGTTTGGTAACCCTTCTTTGACACTAACCTTGTGTTTCATGGCCGATTTGCGGCGCCTATGACGCATGGAGCGGCATGGCCGCGGACCTTCAGCCGCTCCCCTCGATCGAACAAGGCGAGAGCCGGCGGCCCAGCAATCGGCGATCTTGTTGCGCAAGCGGTCTTCCTGCGCGGCCAGTTGGGAACGCCGCGGCCGGGGTGGCAGCCCCGGTTGAAAGTCCTTTGCGTTACGTTTTGATAACCATAGAACGACATTCCCCAAGGGAAACGGGGCGGCGCGCTTGTCAACCTGAAGCTGCGGCAAGAATTTCGACACGCTCGGCATGCGGTAGCTGTCCTGGCAAGGGTATGGTGCGGGCGAGGGGAAGTCATGGGATTTCACAGATTTTTTGGCGCCGGAAGATTTGTCCTCGCCAGACGCGGGGCGCTGCGGGTTCTCGCCACACTGATCGTCTGGACACTCGGCGCGACGCAAGGCGCCCGCGCCGACGAGGCCATGGAGATTCGTATCCGCGATCTTGCGATACGGCTGGACGCATATGTGACAAAGGGGATGAAGGATTTTGACAGCCCAGGTGCCGCCATCGGCATCGTCACGAGCGATAGGCTGTATTTCCTCAAGGGCTACGGCGTGCGCCGCAAGGGCGGCGAACCGGTCGACACCAAGACGGTGTTCCAGATCGGCTCGACGACAAAGGCCTTTCTCGCCACCACCATGGCGATCGCCGCCGATCGCGGAAATCTCGACTGGGACGCCCGCGTGGCCGACCTCGATCCGGATTTCCAGATGAAGGATCCGTGGGTGACGAGTGCCTTCCGCGTCTCCGACCTGCTCGCGCAGCGCTCCGGCATGCCGCCCTCGGCCAACGACGTGATGGGCATCCTGGGTGTCGACCAGGCGGGCATGGTGCGCGCCATGCGTTTCGTCGAACCGGTTTCGAGTTTCAGGTCGACCTTCGCCTACACCAATGTGACGCACATGCTGGCGCAGCGCATCGTCGCCCGCCAGTTTTCCGCGCCCGACTGGGATTCGGTGGTGCGGAAGGAAATTTTCGGGCCACTCGGCATGCAGAATTCTTCCTTCACCGCGGAAGCGATCCAGGCGGCGCCCAATCACACGGAAGGCTACCGCTGGACGCCACAGGGTTCGGTCGAGGTGCCGTTCACGCCGATCTTCCCCTATGGTTTCGGTGCGGCCGGCGCGATCAACTCGACGATCGAGGATCTCGGCCCGTGGGTGCGGCTGCATCTCGCCAACGGCAAGTTCGAGGGCAAGGAGATAGTCTCGGCCAAAAACCTTGGTGTGACCAAGACGCCGCGCACCGGCATGTCGGACCGGCTGGCCTATGCGATGGGCTGGGTCATCCAGAGCACACCGAACGGCCGTCTCGTCTGGCACAATGGCGGCACCACCGCCTACGGCGCCTTCATCGGCATGGCGCCGGACAAGGACGTCGGCGTCATCGTGCTCACCAACGAAACCAATGTCGGCCTGCCCGATGCGATCGGCGAATGGACGCTCGACAGGCTGCTCGGCAATCCGGAGGTCGACCATGTGGCGGAGCGGCTGAAGGCGGCAAAGGCGGCCTTCGCCCAGGACGAGAAGGCAGGCGCGGCACCCGCTACGCGGCAGGCCGCGACTGTGCTACCGCCGTTGGTCGGCGACTATGTCAACGATAGTTTTGGCCAGGTAACGGTGAGCGAGGCGGAGGCCGGGCTGCTGGTCGAACTTAAGGAGACCGGCGCGAAACTGAAGCTCGACGATCTCGGCGGGCAGGCGTTTTCCGTCACGCTGGTGCCGGAGGGCCGCTTTGCCGCCATTGCCGAAAACCTCGGGCCAACGTCCATCGGCGTTGCTCAGTTCGAGGTGGGGCTGGACGGCGGCATCAGCGGCTTCCGCTTCGCCTCGGCCGACAACGGCCAGCCCTATCCGTTCAAGCGGCGGTAGGTTTGGATTGCGGGTGGCAGGCGGAGCGGAGGCCAATGCGCAAACTTCAGGATTGGCTGGCTGACTATTGGGTCGTCGGTGCCGGCTTCATGGCGGCGGCGCTGATCGCGATAACGCCGGTCCTCCCGCTTTCGCTGCCGGTGTTCCTGATCTTTCTGCACAGCCCGTTCTACATGGCGCATCAGGTCGAGGAGCATACCCACGACCGGTTCCGCAAATTCGTGAACGAGAATGTTTTCGCGGGCCGCGACGCGCTCAGTGTCGCCTCCGTTCTCGTGATCAACCTGCCATGTGTGTGGGGCATCAACCTGCTCGCCCTCTATGCTGCCTACGCGTGGGGGCCCGCCTGGGGTCTGGTTGCTCCCTATGTGATGCTGGTCAACGCGTTTGCACACCTCGCCACATCGGTGCGGCTGCGCAAATACAATCCCGGCCTTGTCACCGGCATAATTCTTTTCCTGCCGCTGAGCCTGTTCACGATCTGGACGGTGGGCTGGACCGGAGGCGTCTTCCCGCACCTGGCGGGCGCGGCTTTGGCGGTCCTGTTTCACGTCGCCATGATTGCCGCCGCGGCTGCCCGATACCGGTCGCTCGCCGCCAAGTCATAAGCTCCGAGCCAGCGCCGTTGCAGCGACGGACCGTGTGGGCGAAGGGGCCGCGGGAATGAACCGTCCTTTGCCATAGGCCGCGTCTTCATTGCGACAGTTGGATCGTATTGACAGTGTAGATACGGGCTTCCATATTGTCGCTATGACGCGAAGCCGCTTTTCTTCCTTGGTAAAATCTGTCGTCGCAACGGCGCCAGCCGCAGAGCGACCTCCGGGTGCCGACGCCAAGGGCAGCATCAACCTGCGCATCGAGACGCAGACACGCCGGCTCATCGACGATGCGGCCGCTGTGCTGGGCAAGACGCGCACCGAGTTCATGGTCGAAAGCGCGAGGACGGCGGCGATCGACGTTCTTCTCGACCAGCGCCTGTTCGCACTCGATGCCGAGCGATACGACGCCTTCGTGCGGGCGCTCGACGATCCGCCCGCGCCGGGACCGAAGCTGCGCGCGCTCCTCGACCGAACGCCGGCGTGGGAGAGATGACGCCGGAAGGTCGGCAGACAGGACTATCGTCGCCCGTTCCGCTGACCTCGGATCACGATCTCTCCGATTTCGACTGCGGCGAGCCGGTCCTGAATGACTGGCTCAGGCATCGCGCCCTGAAGAACGAGAGCCGGTTTTCGCGCACCTACGTCGTCTGCGACGGCAACCGGGTCGTCGCCTATTTCTGCATTTCGGTCGGAGCGGTCGAGCGGATGGCGGCGCCAGGCAAGGTGAGACGCAACGCGCCTGACACAATTCCTGTTTCGATCATCGGGCGCCTGGCGGTGAACCGCGACCATGCCGGCCGCGGTCTCGGCGCGGACCTGCTGTCGGACGCACTCCGCCGCATCGCGGTTGCGTCGCAGAGCATCGGCATAGGGGCCGTGCTCGTTCAAGCCAAGGACGACCGAGCAAAACGCTTCTACTTGGCCTGTGCGGAATTTATCGAGTATCCGGCGGATAGCCGCACGCTGTTTCTCCCGATTGAAACGGTGGTCGCCGGCTTTGGCCAAGCCGTCATCGATTGACGGTGCGTGCGATGCAGTCGACCGCAAGTTCCCCTGAAGTGCCCGTGTCTTCATTGCGACAGGGCTTGGCGCTGCCGGGCCGTTTCGGGCATGGTCGTTGGCTACGATCTGGAGGAAAGGCCGCGGGCGACGCGGCTGGAGCGGATTCTTGAGGAAACGACCATGAGCGACAACCTGACGGCCGAGCAGGAAACCGGCGGCAGGCGGGGCAGGGGTGCTTCGGGCGGCGCGGCGGCGCGGCGCGCGGCGCGCAGCGGCGGCGGGCCCGGCACGCAACTCACCTACATCAAACGCAAGATCCCGCTCTACGAGGTGCTTGGCGAGGAAGGCATCTCGCTGATCGAGCACAATGCCGACACAGTGCTGGAAGAGATTGGCATTGATTTTCGCGATGACGCCGAGGCGCTGGAGCTGTTCCGGCAAGCAGGCGCCGACGTGAAGGGCGAGCGCGTGCATTTTCCGCGCGGCCTGCCGCGCTCGTTGCTGAAGACCGCGCCGAAGACCTACACGCAGCACGCGCGCAACCCGGCGCGCAATGTCGAGATCGGCGACAAGGCCACGGTGTTCGCGCCGGTCTACGGTCCGCCCTTCGTGCGCGACCTCGACGGCAACCGGCGCTACGCCACCATCGAGGATTTCCGCAATTTCGTGAAGCTGTCCTACATGGCGCCGTCGATCCACCATTCGGGCGGCACGGTGTGCGAGCCGGTCGACGTGCCGGTGAACAAGCGCCACCTCGACATGATCTATTCGCACATAAAATATTCGGACAAGCCGTTCATGGGCTCGGTGACCGCGCCGGAACGCGCCGAGGACACGGTGGCGATTGCAAAGATCGTGTTCGGCGACGATTTCGTCGAGAACAACACGGTGCTGACCTCGCTCATCAACGCCAACTCGCCGATGGTGTTCGACGAGACGATGCTGGGGGCGCTGAAAGTCTATGCGCGCCACAACCAGGCCTGCATCGTCACGCCGTTCATTCTCGCCGGCGCGATGAGCCCGGTGACGGTGGCCGGCACGCTGACGCAAGTGCTGGCCGAGGTGCTGGCCGGCGCGTCGCTGACGCAACTGATCCGCCCCGGCGCACCGGTGCTGTTCGGCACTTTTGCTTCATCGATCTCGATGCAATCGGGCGCGCCGACCTTCGGTACGCCGGAGCCGTCGCTGGTGTCCTACGGCGCGGCGCAACTGGCCCGGCGGCTCGGCCTGCCGTTCCGCACCGGTGGCTCGCTCTGCGCGTCGAAAATCGCCGACGCGCAGGCCGCCTATGAGAGCGCCAACACGCTGAATTCGACGCTGCTTGCCGGTACCAATTTCGTGCTGCATGCCGCAGGCTGGCTGGAGGGCGGGCTGTCATCGGGCTACGAAAAGTTCATGATGGACGTCGACCAGCTCGGCATGGCCCAGAAGATGGCAGAGGGCGTCGATCTTTCCGAAAACGGCCAGGCAATGGACGCCATCCGCCAGGTCGGGCCGGGCAGCCACTATCTTGGCTGCGACCACACGCAGGCGAATTTCCAGACCGCCTTCTACCGCTCGTCGATTGCCGACAACAATTCCTACGAGCAGTGGCTGGCGGAAGGCGAAAAGAGCGCCGCGCAGCGCGCCAACGAACTCTGCCGGCGCTGGCTGGAGAGCTACGAAGCGCCGCACCTCGATCCGGCGATCGACGAGGCGCTGGTCGACTTCATTACACAGAAGAAGAACTCGATGCCCGACGCCTTCACGTGAAGGGAGCCCGATTCAGGCCGGGCTAAAGTGGCCGAAATTATTCACAAGGAAGTCTGGCGCAGCGCTTTCGGGCCGGGCAAGAGGTGAGCGCGCGCCAAAAGGAAACGACATGGCGCGCAGGCGAATGCTGAAAGGCGTGGCGAACGATCTCGCCAGTTCTTTTGTGAGCCGCAACAACGATCTGGATGGCTATTGGGCCATCGGAAAAATCCACACCGTCGCTTCGACTGTTTCAAGCGGGGTTGTTCGCTTCGATTTGCTCAACGGAACGGCCGACCCTCCCACGGCCCATTTGCTGCCGATGATCTTGGCCTATAGGGCGAAGCTTCTCGACCGATGCCGCGCTTTGGGACTTAAACCGTCGGCCTGCGGCGCGACATTCGAACTCGGCGAGGGACCCAGCCGTGACTTCAAACGCAATGGAGAACCGCAGAAGGCATTCCGCCTGCGCCTTGCGATCCGGGACGATCGAGGACGGGAATGGGTACATGTGACTGGAGGCTACTCCTGGCCGCATGATCCCGGTCGCGAGCAGCGGCGTGTGTAGCCAACCGGCTGGGCGTCACGCCCAGCTATCCCAGAGAATAGGCCTCGCCGCCACGTCAGCCCTCGAAATCGGGTGTTTTTTTGGCGGGGGAGATCATAGCACGGTCACGTGCGGCGACCCGAGGGGTCGCAAGTGACCCGGAACATGTCGGCGCGGCGGTTTCGTCGCCGTCCCGGCTGGCGTAGGCTTGCTGGATGGAGCACCGGACCGGGCAGAGGGACCGTTTGGCGTCGACCGCCGTCGGCGTGGCGGAGATCTGCATTCAATTGGTGTCCCACGGGCTGATCCCGCGGGGCGGCTTCAATTTCGAGGCGAGCCAGACCGCGCCGCCCGGACCTTCAGGCTTGCCGGCGAAGTCGGTGCTGCTGGTCGGGCAAGCCGGCGCGGGGCCATGGTCGCATTTCGTGGAATGGCGAAAAACGCAGCCAACGGACATCCGCGACCCGCTCGACACGTGGGCGCGCGAAACGATCGACAAGGTCGCCGAACGATTCGGCGCGCGCGCCGTGTCGCCTTCCGAAAAACCCTATCTGCCGTTCCAGAATTGGGCGATGCGGGCGGAGGGTCTGAAACCGTCGCCGCTGGGCATCCTCATGCACCCCGAATACGGGCTGTGGCACGCCTATCGCGGTGCGCTGCTGTTCGACGTGGCACTGGAATTTCCGCCGGCTGAGGAGCCGATTCACCTTTGCGATGCGTGCGCCGGAAAGCCTTGCATGAAAGCCTGCCCGGTCGATGCCTATACGGACGCCGGCTTCGCCTATGAGGGATGCCTGTCCCATGTGCGTTCGGCGGCGGGAGAAGCCTGCATGACCAAAGGTTGCCTAGACCGCAATGCCTGCCCTCATGGCACGGCGTACCGCTACCCGGCAGAGGTGCAGGCTTTCCACATGCGCGCCTTCGCCGGGCGTTGATATTGTCGGCAACCTGCGCAACCATCGCATGTCGGGGGAGGTCAACGCCGGCCTCGCAAAAGGCCGGGCATGGCGCGAGGCCAATCGCGCGTGGAGGCACTTTGCATGACCGACGTCACCGCTTCCCCAAAATCCGTTCCCGCTGAGCCCACCCTGCATCGGGCGATAGGACCGTGGCTGCTGCTGCTCTTCATCGTCGGCGACATTTTGGGCACCGGCATCTATGCGCTGACCGGCCAGGTGGCCAAGCAGGTTGGCGGCGCTGTCTGGCTGCCGTTCCTCATCGCCTTCGTGGTCGCGCTGATCACCGCTTTCAGCTATCTCGAGCTGGTGACCAAATACCCGCGGGCGGCGGGTGCTGCGCTCTACACGCACAAGGCGTTCGGCATCCACTTCGTCACCTTCCTCGTCGCCTTCACGGTCATGTGCTCGGGCATCACCTCGGCTTCGACAGCTTCCCGCGCCTTCTCGGTCAATCTCGACGCCGCCTTTGGCCTCGGCCTCGGCGACCCGGCCGTCGGCAACAACACCTGGGGCATCATGTGGCTCGGCCTCCTGTTCATGGCGATCGTGGCGGCGATCAATTTCCGCGGCGTCGGCGAGAGCGTGAAGGTCAACATCGTGCTGACCTGCGTCGAGCTGACCGGCCTGCTCATCGTCATCTTCATCGGCCTGTGGGCGATCGGCGCCGGGCAGGGCGACGTCTCGCGCGTTACCCAGTTCCACGCGCCGGAAGGCGCCAGCCCCCTCTGGCCGGTGATCGCCGCGACCACACTCGCCTTCTTCGCCATGGTCGGTTTCGAGGATGCGGTCAACATGGCCGAGGAAACCAAGGATCCGGTGCGGATCTTCCCGAAGATCCTGCTGATCGGGCTGCTGGCCACCGCGCTGATCTACATGCTGGTGTCGATCTCGTCGGTGGCTCTGGTCGAGCCGGCTGAACTCGGCGAGGGCGAGACGCCGCTGCTCAAGGTGGTGGCGGCCGGCGCGCCGAACTTTCCCATCGGCATCTTCGCCTTCATCACCATGTTCGCGGTCGCCAACACCGCGCTGATCAACATGCTGATGGCCAGCCGCCTGATCTACGGCATGAGCCGCGAGCACGTGCTGCCGCCGGTGCTGGGCAAGGTGCATCCGACACGGCGCACCCCCTATCTGGCGATCGGCTTCACCACGCTGCTCGCCTTCGGCCTGATCACCTTCGTCGGCGGCGTTCCGCAACTCGGCGGCACCACGGCGCTGCTGCTTCTGTGCGTGTTCACGGTGGTTAATGTCGCTGTGCTGGTGCTGCGCAAGGACAAGGTGGCGCATGAGCATTTTCACGCGCCCACCATCCTGCCGGTCATCGGCGCGGTCGCCTGCGGTTTTCTGACGGGGCCATGGACTGGCCGCAACCCCGAGCAATACACGATCGCCGGCGTGCTGCTGGCGATCGGCGTCGTGCTGTGGGTGGTGACGGTGACGATCAACAAGCGCATGGGCGTGACGCCGACAGCGCCTGACGCCGAGGATTTTGGCTCGCGCGGCCCGGTGAACTGACGAGGCGGCCATGACAGCGAAAGCCCCGAGGCTGGTTTGCGCGGAACCGCAACTCTTCAGCGCCGACGTCGCGGCCTCATGCGCGTTCTATGCGTCCCGCCTCGGGTTTTCGGTCCGTTTCCTGCACGGTCAGCCGCCCTTCTACGGTCAGGTGGAACGCGGCGGGGCAAGACTCAACATCCGTCACATCGATGCAGGCAGGCCCGTTCCATCCGACCCCAGGGAGCCCGACCTGCTCGCCGCTTCGATCGTCGTGGAAGGCATAGAGGCGCTCTTCGAGGAGTTTTCCTCGAAGGGTGTCGCCTTCCATTCCCCGCTGAGGACAGAGATGTGGGGCGCCCGCACCTTCATCGTTGCCGATCCTGACGGCAACCTCGTGCTTTTCGCCGGCGAGCGCTGAGCGCCCGCGTCAGCGGCGCCGAAAGGTTGAGCGGAACCTTCGGTCGTTTCATCGGCAATTCCTGGTGAGGGACTTGAGATGGCCGGGTCGGGCACTACTCTCCCAGCACGACCGGCAGCATCGGGACCGACATGAGCAAACGCGAGATCGAGATCAAGACGGCGGATGGAACGGCGAAGGCGCATCTGTTCGAGGGCGGTGCGGCCGGCATCCTCGTCTATATGGACGCCTTCGGCCTGCGGCCGGCACTGGACGGAATGGCGGAGCAACTGGCCGGCGAAGGCTACACAGTGCTGGTGCCGGACCTGTTCTATCGAAAGGCGCCCTACGGGCCGTTCGAGGCCAAGACCGCGTTCAACAATGACCAGACGCGCGCGCAACTGACAAGCCTGATCGGCGGCACCACGCAGGAGATGACGCAGCGCGACACCGCCGCTTTCCTGGCCGCGCTCGACGCGGCCGGCGCGACCGGGCCGATCGGTACCGTCGGCTATTGCATGGGCGGCGGGCGGGCGCTGAACGCCGCTGCGACCTATCCGGACCGCATCGCGGCGGCAGCCAGTTTCCACGGCGGCAATTTGGCGTCGGATGCGCCTGACAGCCCGCACCGCCATGTGGCAAACATCAAGGGCCGGGTCTATGTCGGCGTGGCCGGTGTCGACCGCAGCTTTCCGCCCGAACAGTCGGCCAGACTGGCGCAGGCGCTGCGCGAGGCGGAGGTCGACCACATCATCGAGAACTATGTCGGCATGGGCCACGGCTGGTGCGTACCCGACCACGGCGCCTATGACGAAATCGGGGCGGAGCGCCACTGGGAGAGACTGACCACCTTTTTTGCGGAAACCCTATCGGATAGGGTCTGAGCGCGCTTTCCGGCATGACCGCCATGGATCTGTGATATTCAGGCCATGGCGGTCTGCAAATGGCGGCTTTCTGCGCTTCCGGTATTCGTGTAGCGGAACGTACACACCATTCCGGTTCTCGAAATCCGTAATTTCGACTCGCCCTGACCTGAATCTCGACAGACCCATGTCCGACGATCCTTTCGAACTTTCCCGTTTCGTCGGTGCGCAGGCGCCGGTGATCGACAGGGCGCTCCACGAACTGCGGCAGGGACGCAAGACCAGCCACTGGATGTGGTTCGTGTTCCCTCAGGTCGCCGGCCTCGGCATGAGCGCCATGTCGCAGAAATTCGCGGTTCGCTCGGTAGCCGAGGCGCGCGCCTATCTGGCGCATCCGCTGCTCGGCGAGCGGCTGCGCGAATGCGTGGAGATCGTGCTGGAGCAGGAGGGAAACTCGGCGCACGCCATCTTCGGCAGCCCCGACGACACAAAACTGCGCTCCTGCCTGACGCTGTTTGCCGAGGCCAGCGGCGAGGAGGTTTTTCTGCGCGCGCTGGACAAATATTTTGACGGCGAGCCGGATCGCGAGACGCTGCGAATTCTGGAGCGGCCATAACGGCGAAGAGGTGCTCCAATGGTGCAGAACGCGGGACCGCCTAGTTCTTGCAAAAAAAATCTTCTCAACACCCCAAGGAATGGCCTGTAGGCTTCGTCTCACCGGCAAATGATGGCGCTTGCCGTGGATGAGATCGAGGCTTCCGACGCCGACCTGATCGGCCGGGCGCGCGGGGGCGACGGGCAGGCTTTCGGCCAACTGGTCGAGAGGCACTATGATTTTGTCTACCGCGTCGCCTGGCGCTGGTGCGGCCGAAAAACCGACGCCGAGGACGTCGCGCAGGAAGTCTGCGTGCGGCTGGGATCGGCGATCAAAACCTATCGCGGCGCTGGCGCCTTCACCACCTGGCTCTACACGCTGACGCTGAACGCCGCCCGCGATTTTTCGCGCAAGACCGCGCGGGAAACCGCCAAGACCGAAGCTTTCGGCGTGCATGCGTTGATCGACGGCGAAGCCCAGCCGGAGCCCGAAGACCAGGCGGAGGCGCTTTGGGCCGCCGTGCGGCAACTGCCGGACAAGCAGCGCGACGCGGTGCTGCTGGTCTATGGCGAAGGGCTCAGCCATGCGGCGGCGTCGGATGTGATGGCAATCTCGGAGGCGACGGTTTCATGGCACATCCATGAAGCGAAGAAACGGCTGAAGGTGCTGATGCGTTCAGCCGGGAAAGTTTGACCATGGTCGACGACAACGAACTTTTTGCCCTGCGCGGCATCGAACCGCCGAAACCCACCGGTGAGGCGAGGGCGCGCGCCATGCAGGCGGCGATGGCTGCCTTCGAGGCCGAAAAAAATTCGCAAGCAACCCAAGGAACGGCAAAACCGCTGCGTCTCACCGACAGAGCAATCAAGCTTTGGAGTGGGATGATGCACAAGAAACTCTATGCGACGCCGGCCCTGGCGACCCTCGTGGCGCTGCCGATCGCCGGCTACACGGCCTTCTATCTTATGGAAGATTCGCCGTTGGTCTTCACGCCCGGCCAGCAGGCTGGCGATGCTCCGCGCGAGCGCAAGCAGGAAGTAGCGGCTGGCGAGAAGAAGAAGGGCGACCAGGACGAGGCCGAGCACGACGTGTTGGCCGACTTGACGGTTCAACCGGCGCAGCCGCCTGCCGCGCCGGAACCGGCGAGCGAGGCCGTGGTGGCCGAGAGTGGCGCGGACAGCGGGGCGCGCAGCGTTGTCGCGACGCCTAAGCCAATGGCAGCCGGGCGAGCCGCCCGCGACGCGGCAGCCGATTCGAAACTCATGGCGCAGCCGGCGCCGAGCATCGCGCCTTCCGACATGCCGGCCGTGCAGGAGGAAAACCGCGACCGCGTGCAAGATTTCGAGACCAATCCCATTCGTTCGGTGCTGGAAAATCCGGTCTCGACCTTTTCGATCGACGTCGACACTGCCTCCTATTCCTTCGTGCGCCGCTCGCTGAAGGAAGGGATTTTGCCAGACGCCGACAGCGTACGGGTCGAGGAGATGGTCAATTATTTCCCCTACGACTGGAAGGGCCCGGACAACGCGACAACGCCTTTCAACTCGACCGTCACCGTGATGCCGACGCCGTGGAACGGAAACACGAAGCTGATGCATGTGGCGATCAAGGGTTACGACGTGAAGCCGGCGGAAAAGCCGAAGGCCAATCTCGTCTTCCTGCTCGACGTGTCGGGATCGATGAACGAGCCGGACAAGCTGCCGCTGCTGCAGGCCGCCTTTAGGCTGCTGGTCAACACGCTGGGTCCCGACGACACGGTGTCGATCGTCACCTATGCCGGCGACGCTGGCACGGTGCTGGAGCCAACCAAGGTGTCGGAGCGGGAAAAAATCCTGCGCTCCATCGACACGTTGACGCCGGGCGGCTCGACGGCGGGCGAGGCGGGCATCCGCGAGGCCTATCGGCTGGCCGAACAATCCTTCGTCAAGGACGGCGTCAACCGCGTCATGCTGGCGACCGACGGCGATTTTAACGTCGGCCAGACCGACGACGAGGATCTGAAGCGCATCATCGAGGAGAAGCGCAAGAGCGGCGTGTTCCTCTCGGTGTTCGGCTTCGGGCGCGGCAATCTGAACGACCAGATGATGCAGGCCATCGCCCAGAACGGCAACGGCACGGCGGCCTATATCGACACGCTGGCCGAGGCGGAAAAGGTGCTGGTGCAGGACGCGTCCTCAACCATCTTCCCAATCGCCAAGGACGTGAAAATCCAGGTCGAGTTCAATCCGCAAAAGGTCGCCGAATACCGGCTGATCGGCTACGAGACACGTGCTCTGAAGCGCGAGGACTTCAATAACGACCGCGTCGACGCCGGTGAGATCGGCTCCGGTCACTCGGTGACGGCGATCTACGAGATCACGCCGAAGGGCAGCCCGGCGACGGCGATGGACGACCTGCGCTACGGCCAGGCGTCGGTCGACAATGGCGGCGTCGCCAACGCCGGCGAATATGCCTTCGTAAAGATCCGCTACAAGGCGCCGGACGGCGACGTCTCCAAGCTGATCACCACGCCGGTGACCGACTCCAATGCGGTTTCGTCCTTCGATACCGCCTCGACCGACCAGCGGTTTTCGGTGGCGGTCGCCGCCTTCGGCCAGAAACTGCGCAATGCCGACCAGGTGGCGAGCTTCGGCTACGACAGGATTATTGAGATCGCCACCGCCGCGCGCGGCGCCGATCCGTTCGGCTATCGCTCGGAATTCCTGTCGCTGGCGCGGCTGGCGGCGGCACTGGACACCGGCAACCGGTAGGAGAAGGCTCGGCTTCTTCGGACGAACTTTCCGGTGGAGAACGCAGGTTTTGGGCGGTGAGGCAGGCCGGCGGGGCAAAAGCTCAGCCGGCTTTTTTGTTGCAGTTCTGGAGGTTTCGAAAACCGCTCTTGTCAAAAGATATATCTTTGCATAGATATGTCGAATGAGAGATATAACTGACAAGGGAAAATCCAAAATGTTCCATCGTTTTCGCAAGTTGCATGATCATTGCGGCGGCTGGTCCATGTCCGGCGAGGGCGGCGGGCGCTTCGGCGGTCGGCGCGGCGGCGGCATGGGCGGGCCTTTCGGCCGCCATCGCGGCGGCCCGTTCGGTGGTCGCGGCCCGCGCATGTTCGACCCCGGCGCGCTGCGCCTGGTGGTGCTCGGCCTGATCGCGGAGGAACCGCGCCACGGCTACGACATCATCAAGGCGCTGGAGGCAAAGTTCCAGGGCGCATACAGCCCGAGCCCCGGCGCCATCTATCCGATGTTGCAGATGCTGGAGGAGGCCGACCTCGTTACCTCGCAGGCCAACGGCAACAAGCGCCTTTACTCGATCACCGAGCAGGGCAAGGCGTATCTTGAAGAGAATGCCGAGGAACTGGCGCGCATCAATGCCCAGATCGACGAGGTTTCGGCCGAGGGCGGCGAGATTTCGCTCGGCGACGAGGTGAGGGGGGTCGCCAAGGCGGTGTTCATGCGGCTGCGGCGTGGCCAGTTCACGCCCGAACAGACGCGCAAGGTCCGCGACATCCTCAAAAAGGCCCGCCGCGACATCGAGGATCTGTGATAGACCGCGACCGCGCCGCGCGGCGGCTTTGCCGCGCGGGCTTCATGGCAAGGGTAGGAAATCATGGCGGCAGGCGGCCTCGACGAATGGGATTTTGCGCGCGGCCTGCGCTCGATCTCGTCGGCCGAGATCGGGATGTTCTGGAATGCCTACATCGCTCGCCGGCGGGATTCGCCCGTCAAATACGGCAGCCTCTATTCGCGCTGGCGCCATGTCGCCGACGATCTGGTCATCTCGCTCTACCTGACCAACCGCGGCGTCGGCCTTTTCGTCCGCGGCCAGCGCGGCGAGCGCTGGGCGACGACAGTGAACAGGCTTTCAGCCCATGAACCCCAGCTCGGCGAGGCGCTGGGCGCCAGCCTGCGCGGCTATGAAGGTTGCTGCTATCTCAGCAACCACCCCTTGCCGGTGACCGACCCCGGCGCCTGGCCGCGTGCCCATGAATGGCTGGAAGAGCGCGAGGAGCACTATTTTCGCGTGCTGAGCTCATTGCGCCCGGGACAGCAGTCGGGCGGGGAGTAGGCCATCCAAAACCCGAGCGGCCCTAAGCCAGGTCGAGCAGCAACGGACAGTGATCCGAGACCTCGGGCTGGCGGATCACGTCGAAGCTCAGAACCCTTATGTCCGGCGTGACGAACATGTAGTCGGCGAAGCGTTCCGGTTTGCGGTAGAGCGATGTCCGTGTGCCGGAGAAGCCGCGCGACGTGACCAGGTCGGTGAGCCCGAACTGGCCCAGAACCCGAAAAATCCCGCCGCCGGGCAGGACGTTGAGATCGCCGCAAACGACCAGCCGCTCGCCGCCTGGCCAGACGGATCGGATTAGGCTCGCGAGGGCAGCCGCCTGTGCGTCGCGCTCCGCATTGTCACCCTTGCCGTCCATGGTGCGCAGCCCGTGCAGATGGGCGATGGTGACGGCGTGGCCGGCAGCGTAGTCGAAGACCCGCAGGCAATGGGCGTTGCGCGGCCGCGGATGGTCGCCGAACGCATGCGGCGAGAACGAGCCGTGCACAAAGCCCGCCGCCTGGCCGATGACAGGCAGGGATTTCCGTAGATAGGTGGCGATGCCGAACTCGACCCAGACCGGGCCGTCGCTGCCGATCAGTTCGCCACGCGACGTCGGAAAGAACGCGGAATCGTGATCCGGCAGAACCGCGGCAATTTCCGCGAACAGGTTGGAGCGCTGCTGAAGCTCGACCGAGCGGTCGCGGTAGATCAGCCAGTCAGGCGTTCGGCCGGGCGCCCGCGGCACTTCCTGAAGGCAGACGACGTCGGCGTCCGCCGTCGCCAGGAAGGGCAGCAAGTCGGCATGCTGCTGCCCGCCCCACGCATTCAGGGACAGGATGCGCATGGGGCGGCGCGCGCGGTGTGCGGCCTTTGCGCTGAGATCAGGCCCTGCGCCGCCGGCGGCCTTCGCCACCCTCGACCGCGCCGCTCTGGTCCGCAGTCTTGTTGCGCAGCGGGCCGATGCGCTCGACGATCTGCGCGACCGTCGGGCGGATTTGGCGCTGGTGCGCGTCGAGCGACTTTCGCATGGCGGCCAGATGCTCGAACGAGGTGCCGCAGCAACCGCCGATGATCTTTGCGCCGGCGTCGACGGCGAGGCGCACATAGTCGGACATCAGTTCCGGCGTGCCGGAGTAGTGTATGTCCGTGCCACGGAATTCCGGGATGCCGCAATTGCCCTTGACGATGATGGTGGCGTCGGGCTTCGCCTCGGTCATGTCGAGCAGCGAGGCAAGGATGTCGGACGCGCCGACGCCGCAGTTGGCGCCGCAGGCAACCGCCGGCTCCACCAGCCCGTCGGCGACGCCGTGGATATGCTTCGGCGCAAGGCCCATCATCGAGCGGCCGGCGGTGTCGAAGGAAAACGTATAGGTGTAAGGCAGGCCGACGTCGATGGCGGCTTGCGCCGCCGCCTTCGCTTCGTCGGGGGCCGACATGGTCTCGATCCAGGCGATCTCGGCGCCGCCGGCCTTCAGACCCTCGATCTGCTCCTTGAACGCGGCAACCGCGTCCTCGTAGGTCAGTGCGCCGAGCGGCACCAGCAGTTCACCGGTCGGGCCGACCGAACCGGCGACGATCACCTTGCGACCGGCCTTGTCGGCGACCGAGCGGGCGATCTCGGCGGCCTTCTTGTTCAATTCATGGACCCGGTCCTGCGCATTGTGCAGCTTCAGCCGGTGGCGCGTGCCGCCGAAGGAATTTGTGAGGATGATGTCGGCGCCGGCCTCGACAAAATTCCGATGCAGCGCCGCGATCTTTTCCGGCGCGTCCTCGTTCCACAGTTCCGGCGCCTCGCCGGAGGCAAGCCCCATGTTGAACAGGTTCGTTCCGGTGGCGCCGTCGGCAAGCAGAATGCCCTTTTCGGCGATGAGGGCGTCGATCGGGTTGGTCATGGGACGGGACTTTTTGTTGGAGCCAGTTGGATAAAGATATAAAGAAGTCTTTATGTCACGTCAACGATCGTATCGTCGCCGACACAGTCGTATTTGCCATGTCTCCCATGGGGCGACGAGCGGGTATTCAAAACCAGGCTCGACAGGCGACTGGGCGTCAGAACCGCATGTCTGCCAGCTTTGCCGCGAAGGCGGACGTCTCGTGCGGGTTGATCTCGGCGCTGCGGATCAGAGTGTCGAAATGCCGGGTCAGGCGCTGCACGGTCGCCGTGGCGTTGAGCACCAGGTACATGTCGCCGGCATAGACGGCCGCCCGGTAGGGGCCGAAGATCGTGTAGGGCACCGAATAGCGCATGCGGCCGTCGTAGAGGAACAAGCGCAGGGCGGGATAGAGGTCGTCGAGCAGCGCCGCCATGTGCTCGAGCTGCTCACGGCGAGCCGCCTCCGGAAAGCCCGACCACACGCCGAGCCCGTGCGCAAAGACTTCCAGCGTGTGGCGTGGCATGCAGACCTCCATGTCGGTCTCCGGCCGCCGGTTGTAGTCGATGCGGTATTGCGTTTCGCCGGCCTGGGCCTCGCGGCTGCGGTTTGAAATCTCCGATTCGTAGTCGATCAGCGCCTCGGTGCGCAGAAGGTCGGGAATGCCGGCTGGCACGTAGCGGATTTTCGTGCCCGCGGCCTCGGCGTGCCAGCGGGCGAGCAGCGTACGGTCGAAACCGTCGGGCGCCTCCTCGATCTCGAGGCTTTCGCGGATTTCGCCGGTCAGCCCCTCGTCGTGGCTGAGCCCCAGCAGCCAGTCGAGCGACACCTTGTGCTCGGCGGCAATCGCCAGCAGCGTCTCGGCGCGGGGCAGGCGGGTGGAGGCGTCCGACAGCATCTGCGACAAAGCCGAGCGGTCGATGCCGATCGAGGCGGCAAAAGCCGACTGGTTTCCGGCAGACCTTTGCAGGAGCGTGCGCAGTCTCTCGCGAAACAGGCTTGAAAGATCGCGTTTGTCCACATCGCCTCCTCGGCGGAAAATTCTACCCATGACTTTGTCCCAGAACCGCGGGGTGGGTATCTGAATCCTCGCAATGTTGACTATCTATAACATCTGGGGCTCAATATGCGCAATCTCAACATCTTCTGCGCATTGTCGCATTGAACGCGGCGCACTCTGCTGACACCATGCTGTCAGGAATCGACAATGGTTCCGACGACTGGGGGCAGTGGCCGATAAATGAAAGCATGTGGGCGCAGGGGGAAGACGGCCCGGTCGCGGGTCGAGTGGCCGACCGTTCTCCTGATCTTCGCGACGTACGGTGCCTGGGCGCTGCTCGGCGGCCTTGTCTGGCCGGCCTATCCCGTCGTCGCGATCGTGGCGCTCGGCTTCGTGCTGGCGCTGCAATCCTCTTTGATGCACGAGGCCTGCCACGGCCATCCGACCCGAAAGGCCTGGGTCAATGAGCTGCTGGTCGGCCTGCCGATCGGACTGGTCTGGCCGTACCGGCGCTTCCGCGCCGTCCATCTGCGTCACCATGCCGATGAAAGTCTGACCGATCCGTTCGACGACCCGGAAAGCTACTACCAGTCGCTGTGGCGGCACGAAACGCTGCCCGAGCCGATGAAACGCCTGCTGGCGATCAACAACACCATGCTCGGCCGCATGCTGCTCAACCCGCTGCTCGGCAGCGTCGGCTTCCTCCTCAACGACCTGCGCGCGATGGTTGCCGGCGACCGCGCTATCCGGGAGGCCTGGCTGCTGCATGGGCTTGGGCTGGCGATCGTGGTGCCGGTCGTGATGTTCGGCTTCGGCATTCCGCTCTGGGCCTATCTCATCGCCGTCTGGTTTGGCCAGTCGCTGATCTCGGTCAGGACCTTTGCCGAACACCAGTGGTCGGAGCGGCCGGACGGGCGCACCATCATCGTCGAGCGCTCGCCCTTCGCCTTCCTGTTCCTCAACAACAACCTGCACCTCGTCCACCACAAGAATCCGACGGTGGCCTGGTACAGGCTGCCAAAAATGTTCCGCGCGCGCCGGGCGGAGTGGGTGGCGATGAATCATGGCTACGTGTTTCCCAACTATCTTGCGCTGCTGAGGAGCTACGCCTTGCGCGCCAAGGAGCCGGTGGTGCATCCGGCGCTTCGGCGCGCGCCGGAAGCGGGTCGCGCCTTCAAGCCGCGCGTGCGCGCGCGCTCGCTGAACGGCATGGGCTCGGTGCCGGTGCCGGCCGAGCCACCGAAGGAGTAGCCGGGCGTTTCCTCGATCGGCGCGTATTCGTTTTGCCGTGTCGACTTTGACTTCCGGCAATTTCCTTTCTAGGTCGTAGGCACCCCCACTCCGGCCCTTCAGGCTACCTCGCCCGCTAAGAGGGGTAGAGGACGCCAAGCTGGATGAGCGCCGGCATCGCGGCGGCGTCTTCCCTCTACCCCAGCAAGGGCGAGAGGTGGCCCGAAGGGCCGGAGTGGGGGTGTAGCATTTCCCGGCACCAGCCCTCGTGTGATTTGCCCGATGAACGACTTCTTCGCTGCCTTGCCGATGTATGACTGGCCCGAGGTCCGCGCCGAGGCCGACGCCGAATGGGCGGCGATCCGCGCGCGGCTGGCCGCGGCTGGATTCGATGCGCCGGAAAGGCTGGTGCGCCGCAACGCCGACATGCCGGCGGTGCCGGGCGGCATCCGCAATGGCGCGGGCAAGGTGATCGCGCCGGATCCCGCCACCTTGTCGCCCGACGGACTGGATTTTCCGACTGTGTGGCGGCATCCGAAACTGTTGTTCGGCCAGGCCTGCTGGGGGCCGCTGGAGGACGGACTGGCGTGCGACGTGCGCGTTGTCGGCCAGCCGGATTATTCTGCCTATGAGGGCGGGGAGGGGGAGTTCTATTCGAGCGCGGTGGTGATGCGACGGGACAGCGGCGAACGTCGGCGCTCCTTCGCACCCCCCTCTGTCCTGCCGGACATCGCCCCCTCAAGGGGGGAGATTGGCAGGTTGGGCGAAATCGCCTCTCTTGCAACGCCGGCGATTGGCGAAATCCGAACGGCCGGCGCAATCTCCCCCCTTGTGGGGGGTCCGAAGGACGGGCGAGACCCGTGGCTCGCCCCGGAGTCCGGCTGGACAGAGGGGGGCAACGTAGGGTGCGACGGCGCCGTTGCATCTCCACCGAGCGGTCGGCCGCGTATTCCCCTCGACCTCATCCGCGGCAGGCGCCTGGCCTTCAACAGCGACGACTCCATGTCCGGCATCATCGCGTTGACCCGCGACCTGACAGCGATGGGCGAAAGCCTCGAGATCTTCTCCGAACGCATCGAAACTGGCGGGCATCGCAATTCGATCGTCGCGGTGGCCGAGGGCAGGGCGGATGTCGCGGCGATCGACTGCCGCAGTTGGGCGCTGGCGCAACGCTTCGAGCCGGCGGCGCGCGAGGTCGCGGCGGTCGGCTGGACGGCAAGGCGAAAAGGTCTGCCCTATATCGCGGCGTTCGGCTCGCCGGTCACGCGCTGGCCGCCCTGACGAGCCTCCTTGCGCGGGCCGCGTGGCTGGGCGCGCGACGTCATTTGTCGATCCGCGCAGCAACCGACACGCGCTTGCTCTCGGGGAAGCGGCTGCGTAGCGCAAGGACCACCAGTATTGTTCGTGGGAACGGCGGCGCGAGTCCTGCGTTGACGCAGTAACGCCATCTCTCGGCAGGAGCGTGCCATGCTCGATTCCACGTGGTGGATGCTGCTCGCCATAGCCGGTCCCGTGCTCCTGGCCGCCGTTGGCCTACACGCTGATCAGGCAGCGCAGGCTGACGCCGGCAGAGCGCAGCGAGTTGTGCGAGGCGGTTGGCGAGTATTACGCCGACACTGAGGAAAACGACGGCTGCCCGGTGCGGGTCGACACCGAAAAGCGCAAGCGCGAGCCCGATCCACGCTCGCGCAGGTTCGGCCGGCTTGCCGGCACTATGCGGTGAGCGACAGCGGATAGCGCGACAGGGTTTCGTTGCCGGTCTCGGTCACCAGCACCTGTTCCTCGATCTTGACGCCCTCGTGGCCGCCGAGGCGGCCGATATAACTCTCCACGCAAACCACCATGCCCGTTTCGAGCACACCGTCGGGTGTGTCGGCCGTCCAGTCGGAAGCGTGCGGCAAGGTCGGGTATTCGTCCGCCAGGCCGACGCCGTGATAGAGAACGCCGTAGCGCGCGGGAAAACAGTCTGGCGGTGGAACCGCCGATTGTTCGACAAGGTCGCGGAAGGAAATCCCTGGTCGGATCAGGGCGATGTTGTGGGCGATCTGGTCAATGGCGATGGAATGCAGGTCGCGTTGTTCGTCGCCCGGCTCGCCGCTCCCGCACAGCCAAGTTCGCGACAGGTCGGCGCAAAACCCGTAGGGGCCGATCAGGTCGGTGTCGAAGGCGACCAGATCGCCTGCTTCGATCCTTCGCGATGAACATTCCTGGAACCACGGATTGGTCCGCGGCCCCGAAGATAGAAGCCTGGTCTCGATCCACTCGCCGCCACGCGCAATATTGCCGCGGTGGAGTTCGGCCCAGAGTTCGCTCTCGGAAATGCCTGGTCTAAGCACTGCCCGCATCCCGGCCATCGCCGTCTCGCAGGAGACGATGGCGCGGCGCATGGCGAGGATTTCGTCGGGTGACTTGATCAGCCGGGCTTCTTCCATGACGGCTTCGCCATTGTGGACCGAGACGCCGAGGCGGGCGAGTTCGGCGACGCCTTCCGGGTTCAGATGATCGACGGCGAGACGGAAATTGCCGCCGCCATGGGTACAGACGAGGTCGGCGATCGGCCCGGCCCAGCGTTTCACCCGCTGGTCGCTGAGTTCGCCGCCGTACAGATACATCCACGAGACGGCCGGCCGCACTTCGTCGACGACGCCGGAATGGTCCGAAAGATGCTCGCAGGAGAAATAGTCGAACAGCACCACCGGGCCGTCCGCTGCGACGAAGCAGTGGCGGGTCGGGTTGTGGGCGACCCAGAGCTGCATGTTGGTGGAGTCGGTGGCGTAGCGGATGTTGACCGGGTCGTAGAGCAGGATGCCGGCATAGTCGCACCGCTTCAGTTCGGTCCGGATACGCTCAAGCCGATATTTTCGCATGGTGGGCAGGTCGGGCGCCGGGATGCCCGCGGCCGCCCATTCGGCTTCGGCGAGGTCGCCATAGCCGAGGACATGCTGGTTGAGCGCCGCGGCTTTCTCCCGCGATGCGGAGCGCAGTGCCGCTTCTTGGCCAGGATTGAACGGTGCGATCTTGCGATGGCGCACTTTACCCTCCCCCTTGTGGGGAGGGTCGCCCGCAGGGCGGGGTGGGGGTCTTTTGAAGCCGCACGAAAATCATTCTACCCCCACCCCGGCCGGCTTTGCCGTCCGACCCTCCCCACAAGGGGGAGGGTAAAGCGCTACCCCCGCATCTTCTCACCCGCCGGATCGAACAGAGGCTCGCGGTTGATACGGGCCGGGCGACGGTGGCCGAGGATCTCGATCTCGAACATCCCTTCGCTCTCGTCCTCGGCGAGCGCGGCCGGCACATATCCCTGCGCCAGCGACTTTTCGACGAAATGCGCGTAGCCGCCCGACGTCACCCAGCCGACCACCGACCACTCGCCATCATGGATGCCGCGCACGGCGGAGGCGCCGGTTGCCGCGGTCGAGCCGCGAACCGGCTTGCCGCTGGCATCGAAACGCGGCGCGCCGAAGTCGTGCGTCTTGCCGACCGTGCCGAAATCCTTGGCCGAAACCTTCGCCCAGATCGGCTCGTCGCCCATGACGTCGGCGTCGAGCGCATCGACGATCAGCGAGACGCGCTTGAGTTTGGGGCCGTCGGCCTTTTCCTTCGCCGCCGCGTCGCGGCCGATGAAATCGTTCTTCTCCAGCCGGATGAAGCGGTCCATCGCCCCTTCGAACGGTCCATAGATTGGCCGCAGCTCGCGGAACCAGGTCGGAAAGTTCTTTTCGAGCCGCATGGACAGCAGGGCGCGCATGCCGAAATCGACGATGCCGAATTCCTGGCCGGCGGTCTTGATCGCGGCGTAGACCAGCCGCTGATAGGCCGGCTGCATCCAGATCTCGTAACCGAGATCGCCGGTGTAGGTGACTCGGTTGACGATTGCTGGCGCGCCGCCGACCGCCATCTCGCGGAAATCCATGAACTTGAAGGATTGCGTCGAGACGTCCTCGTCGACCAGTTTCTGCAGCAGCGCCTGCGCCTTCGGCCCGGCGATGGAGAGGCCGACGAGCGTCTGGTCGAAACGGTGGATTCTGACGCTGCCGTCCTTCGGCAGATGCTTCTCGAACCAGCGCATGTGGTATTTCTGTGCAGCCGACGAGCCGAAGATCATGAAACGCTCTTCGCCAGCGCGCGCTATGGTGAAGTCGCCGATCAGCTTGCCGAATTCGTTTAGCATCGGCGTCAGCACGATGCGGCCCTTTTTCGGCATGCGGTTGGTCATCAGGCGGTTCAAGAAATCCTCGGAACCGCTTCCGCTGACTTCGTATTTGGCGAAGTTGGCGATCTCGGTGACGCCGACCTTTTCGCGCACCGCCCGCACCTCGGCGCCGACCTGCTCGAAATCGTTGGAGCGGTGGAAGGAGACCACGTCCTTCGGCTCGGTGCCCTTCGGTGCGAACCACAGCGGCGTTTCCAGCCCCCAGCTATCGCCCATGACGGCGTTCTGCGCGACCATGATGTCGTACAGCGGAGTTGTTTGTGCCGGCCTCGCGGCCGGGAGTTCTTCATTGGGGAAGCGGATGGAAAAACGGCGCGAATAGTTTTCGCGGACTTTTGCGTTGGTGTAGCGCAGGCTTGCCCATTCGCCCCAGCGCGCCACGTCCATGCCCCAGACATCGAAGCCCGGATCGCCGTTGACCATCCAGTTCGACAGTGCCAGGCCGACGCCGCCACCCTGCGAAAACCCGGCCATGACGCCGCAGGCAACCCAGAAATTGGTCAGGCCTTGCACCGGGCCGACCAGCGGGTTGCCGTCCGGTGCGAAGGTGAAGGGGCCGTTGATGATCTGCTTGATGCCGGCCTTCTCGATGCCCGGAAAATGCTTGAAGCCGATCTCCAGCGACGGCGCGATGCGGTCGAGGTCGGGTGGCAGCAGCTCGTGGCCGAAATCCCAGGGCGTGTTGACCGGCGACCACGGCTTGCAAGCCTTTTCATAGGTGCCGAGCAGGATGCCGTTGCGCTCCTGGCGGGTATAGATCTCGCCCTTGAAGTCGAGCACGCCGACCATCTCGCGGCCGGTCTCCTTGTTGAAGGCCTCGACCTCCGGCATCGGCTCGGTCAAGAGGTACATGTGCTCCATGGCGAGTACGGGCAGCTCGACGCCGACCATGCGGCCAATCTCGCGCGCCCACAGGCCGCCGCAGTTGACGACATGCTCGGCATGCACGACGCCCTGTTCGGTGATGACGTTCCAAGTGCCGTCCGGTTGTTGGGTCAGTTCCTTGACCGGATTGCGCAGCACGATCTCGGCGCCCAGCTTCTTCGCCGCCTTGGAATAGGCGATGGTCGTGCCGGAGGGATCGAGATGGCCCTCGACCGGGTCCCACATGGCGCCGACGAAATTGGTCTCGTCCATCAGCGGGAACATCGCCTTGGCCTCGGATGGCGTGATCAGCTCGGTGTCCATGCCGAGATAGCGGCCTTTCGCATGGGCGAGACGGAGAAAATCCATGCGCTCGGGCGTGTCGGCCATCATCACACCGCCGGTCAGGTGCAGCGAGCACGACTGGCCGGAAATTTCCTCCAACTCCTTGTAGAGCTGCACGGTATAGGCCTGCAGCTTTGCGACGTTGGGATCGCCGTTCAGCGTATGGAAGCCGCCGGCCGCGTGCCAGGACGAGCCGGAAGTGAGCTCGGAGCGCTCGATCAGCATGGTGTCGGTCCAGCCGGCGCGGGCGAGGTGGTAAAGCACCGAGCAGCCGACGACACCGCCGCCGATGACAACCGCTTTGACGTGGGATTTCATAAGGTTGGATCCGTTACTGCAAAGAGTGATCAAAGTCTGTTGAACTCAGGCTGCGGCAATCGCTTCGATCTCCAGCAGCCAGTTTTCGTCGAAAATGCCGGTGATGATTGTGGTGAGCGCGACCTTGCGGCCGCCGAGCGCCTCGTCGCGGGTCGAGCGGTAGTCGGCGATGTATTTGCGGTCCGACAGGAAGATCGTCACCTTGACGAGATTGTCGAGCGTCATGCCGGCTGCGGTAAGCTGGGCGATGACGTTTTTCCACGCGAGCCGCGACTGGTCCGCGAAGTTTTCGGGAATGCTGCCGTCCGTGGTCACGGGGATCTGGCCGGAGATGAACAGGATACGGGAAGCGCCCGACACTTCCATGGCCTGGTGGTAGGTCGGTGCGGTGGGCGCATCCGGAGCGTTGACGGGGCGGAGTTTCATCGGAACGGCAGATTCCTAATCTGTAGGTCAAAAATCTGTCGGCGCGCCGCCTTCGGCGCGGCGCTTTTCGACGAAGGCATCGAGTTCCTCGCGGATGGCCGGGTCCATCCACGGCTCCTCGTAACTCGCCAGCCGCTCCTTCCAGACGCGGTTGGCTTTTTCCATGGCGGTCGGCGAACCCGCTTCCGCCCAGGTCTCGAAGTTGCGCCAGTCGGAGATGACCGGCGAATAAAACGCCGTCTTGTAGCGGTCCTGCGTGTGCTGGGTGCCGAAGAAATGGCCGCCAGGGCCGACTGAGCGGATCGCCTCCACAGCCAACGCATCCTCCGACAGGTCGAGGGGGGTCAAAAATTCCGCCACCATCTGCAGGAGGTCGATGTCCAGGATGGTCTTCTCGTAGGAGCAGCGCAGGCCGCCTTCCAGCCAGCCGGCGCCGTGCAGCATGAAATTGCCGCCCGCCTGGATCGCGCCCCACAGCGAGAACACGCTTTCATAGGCTGCCTGCGCGTCCACCGTGTTGGCGGCGCAGGTGTTGGAGGTGCGGTAGGGTATCCTGTAGCGCCGGGCCAGTTGCCCGCCGACAAGCTGCGCCTTCATGTATTCCGGCGTGCCAAACGCCGGCGCGCCGGATTTCATGTCGACATTGGAGGTGAAGCCGCCGTAACCCACGGGCGCGCCTTTCCTCACCATCTGGGTAAACGCGATGCCGGCCAGCGCCTCGGCGTTCTGCTGCACCAGCGCGCCGGCAATGGTGACAGGCGCCATGGCGCCGGACAGTGTGAAGGGCGTGACGATGACCACCTGGCCGGCGGACGACATCTGGATGATGCCCTCCATCATCGGCACGTCGAGTTTTAGCGGCGAGTTGGTGTTGATGATGGTGTAGACCGACGGCTCCTCCAGCATCTGCTCGTGTGAAATGCCACGGGCGATGCGGGTGATCTCGATGCCGTCGACGTTGCGCTCCTTGCCCAGCGAATAGATGTGAAAGACCTTGTCGGTCAGCGTCGCGAGGTCACGGATGCATTCGAGGTGGCGCACCGAGGGATGAATGTCGATTGGCTCGACCGGATAGCCGCCGGTGGTATTCAATATGTTGTGCATCTGCGCCAGCCGCAGGAAATTGCGGAAATCGCGCTGGTTGCCGGGTCGGCGGCCGCCGTCGAGGTCGGAGCAATTGGGCGCCGAGGCCATCTGCGACAGGACGAGGTTGTTGCCTCCGAAGCGCACATTATGCGCCGGGTTGCGGGCGTGGATGGTGAACTCGGACGGCGCGTGCGCGACCAGTTCCAGGATCATGTCAGCATCGAACCGCACCCGCTCGCTGCCTTCGCGCACGTCGGCGCCATGCTCCTTCATGATCTTTCGCGCGCCGTCATGCAGAACGTCGACGCCGATCTCCTTCAGCACGCGCAGCGAGGCGAGATGGATTGATTCCAGCTCGTCGTCGGAGATCAGTTTTGTCGGCTGGAAGGGAATCTTGAGCTGCCGGAACGGCGGCTGCTCGAAGGCGGCGCTGCCGCCGGCGCGTTTTCCGGCCCGTCCGCCGCGGCGGGTGCGTTCCGTGGCGAGGATCGGCTCGGCAGGCTGGACGGCGGCATTCATGCGGGCACTCGCAAACGAAAGGCAGGATTGAGGTCGCATATTGCCGCTTGCGCAAGCCAGCGACAGCGGGGCCAGCGACTCCCAGCAATGGGGAAGCGACATGCGCCGGGTAAGTCGCCTTCAGGTGCCGGAGCGGTTGATGATGTTGGCCTGGTCGCGGGTGATAGTCGTGCCGGTTCGAAGATAGCCGGGTGCGCTGAGGTGCGCTGCCTTGGTACTGTGGCCGAGGCGGAGCAGATGGATCGTCTCATGCGCCAGCACCTCCGAGGCGTCGTGCCGCGTGTCATCCTCGATGATGCAGTTGAGTTCCCACCAGCGGGTGGCGGCGTCGGTGCGGTCGGCCCGCGGCGTCGCGTCGTCCTCGAATTCCCTGACGAAAAAGACGTTGAAGTCGGCGGACGGATCGGCGTTCCGGGTGACGATCTCCCACTCGTCGCGCTTCCAGGGTTTGTCCAGGTCGCTGGCGTCGTGGACCACTTTGCCGAGGCGCTGGCGCATGTTGAGGATTTTTGCACTCGTGGATTCGAGTTTGACATTGGCCTGGGGCGTCAGCACGTCATTGGCACCCTGGATCATGCCCTCCAGATCGGAGATGCGGCGCGCGGTCGTCTGGCGGCGGCCCGCCTCGACATAGTGGAAGGCGGTACCGACTACCTTCTGCGCCTTGACGCTGACCTCGAGCGTCCCCTCCGATGCAAACGGATCGGACAGGCTCGTTCCCGGCGGAGCCCAGTCGATAAAGGCCTTTCCCGCGCGAATGCCCTTCAGCTTGAGCAGGCTGTAGGTCGCGGCAAAGGATTCCGTCACCGTGAGCGAGGCAGCGGAACCCGAAGGGATATGCAGGCGCGGGATGAGGCCGAAAGTTCCCGAAACCATGAGAAAGCGCATCCCGCCGACAGGCACCATCTGCCAGGGAGGCGACACGCCAGCATCGAAACCCCAATGACCCGGGAACCGCGCGTATGAGATTGCCATGGCCTCGCCTCCGGCGGCCGTCGGTCGGAGCCTTGAATCTCCGGGCGCATCGGCACTTCCGCCGGAGCCTCACTCGCTTGGCCCGCGGTGCGGAAACATCGGACAATATTAACGCTGCGCGGTAACGACACGATTGCAGCGGGTGCCGTTTCGGTATCAAAGCCGACACAAAGGCCGGACATGCTGGGTAATATGAAATGCGTAACAAGACATCCGATGGAAATTACGACGTCGCCGTTATCGGCCTCGGCGCCATGGGCAGCGCTGCGCTGTTCCACCTGGCGCGGCGCGGCGTAAAGGCCGTCGGCATCGAGCAGTTCCAGCCCGGCCACGACCGCGGCTCGTCGCATGGCGAATCGCGGGCGATCCGGCTGGGTTATTTCGAGCATCCGTCCTATGTGCCGCTGGTGCGCCGCGCCTATGAGAACTGGCGCGAGCTCGAGCAGTTGACCGGCGAGACGGTGCTGACCGTCACCGGCATCCTGGAAGCCGGCAAACCTGGCGGCATCTTGGTCTCAGGCTCGCTCGAAGCCTGCCGGCTGCACGGGCTCGACCACGAATTGCTCGATCCGGCCGAAGTCGCGCGCCGCTTTCCCGCCATCCGGTTGCCCAACGACTATTCGGCCATGTTCCAGCCGCAGGGCGGCTTCGTGCGCCCGGATCTCGCCAACGCGCTGCATCTCGGCCTGGCGACGAAGGCCGGCGCGACGATCCTTGCGGACACCAAGGTCTTGGCGATCGAGCCGCGCGGGGCGGGGGTGCGCGTGGTGCTCGCCGACCGTGCCATCGAAGTGGGTTCGGTCGTCGTCGCGACCGGCCCGTGGATCACGGAACTTGTGCCGGAACTCAGGCCGCGGCTGTTCCTGAACCGCATGGTGCTCACCTGGTACGAACCGAAGCGACCCGAGTTGTTCGGGCTCGGAGCGCTTCCGGTGTTCGCCATCGAAGGGGAAGACGACTTTGCCTACGGCTTCCCGGATTTTGCCGGCCTCGGCTTCAAATGCGCCTCGCATTTCGGCAGTGGCCGGCTGGCAACAGCCGACGACGCGCGCCAGGACGCAGGTCCCGCTGACGAGGCGCGAACGCGGCGGTTTCTGGAACGATATCTTCCGGACGGGGCGGGGCGGCTGAAAGCGATGAAGACCTGCATATATACGATGACGCCCGACGAAGATTTTGTCATCGACACGCTGCCAGACGATCCGCGCATCGTCGTAGCGTCGCCTTGTTCCGGCCACGGGTTCAAATTCGCCAGCGTCGTGGGCGAGGTCGTGGCTGATCTCGCCACGACGGGGGAGACGACGCGCGACATCGGCCGGTTTCGGATGGGGCGGTGGGGCAGTGCCACCGCTTACCCTCCCCCTTGAGGGGAGGGTCGCGGAGCAATGAGCTCGGAACGAGCGGATTGCGAGGCGGGGTGGGGTCCGTGCTGAGGCGCCATCCTGAGGTGATCCCACCCCGCCTCGCGGCCTTCGCTTCGCTCCGACCGCTCGGCGATCCTCCCCTCAAGGGGGAGGGTGAGCGTCGGCGCTTGGCGGAGCGAAATCGTTCGCCTGCCGCAGTGACCTTCATGGCGCGGCGTGGCATGGCGGAGCAGCGATTTCCAGGGATGCCGCCGAATTCATGACTGCCGCGCCGCCTCAGACCGAAAATCCCGAAATGCCGGTGGCGGCCATCGCCGGCATCATCGCCACCGTCGCGGTGTTTGCCATCAGTCAGGGACTAAGCTATCCGCTGCTCAGCTTCATCCTGCAGCGGCAGGGTGTGTCGCCAGCCCTTATCGGCATGTCGGCGGCGATGACGCCGCTGGGGTTCATCCTGTCGTCCTTCTTCATTCCGGCGATGTCCCGCCATGTCGGCTCGGGCCGGCTGGCGGTTTTCTGCGCGCTGTCGGCCGCCGTGTTGCTCGTGGCGATCGCCTGGCGGCAGGATGCGCTGTGGTGGTTTCCGCTGCGCTTCCTGTTGGGTTTCGCGGCCAATCCGCTCTACGTGATCAGCGAAACCTGGATGATCGCCATGGCGCCCGCCGAAAGACGCGGCCGGCTGATGGGCGTCTACGCCTCGATCGTGTCGGCTGGCTTCGCGCTCGGGCCGGTGACGCTGGCGATCGTTGGCACCGAGGGCTGGGCGCCCTTCCTTGTCGGCGTCGCCGCTTTTCTGCTGTGCGCACTGATCCTGCTTTTGGCGCTGCCGCGCCTGCCGGAAATGCAGGACGAAAAGCCGCCGACCTCTGTCGCGGGTTTCGTACTGGTGGCGCCGCTGCTGCTGTTCGCCGTGTTCACGGCGGCGGCCTTCGAGCAGGCGCTGCTGGCGCTGTTTTCCGTCTATGGCGAAGCGCATGGCAGTTCGGAAACGCGCATCGCCACGCTGCTTGCCGTCTTCATCGCCGGCAATGTGGCGCTGCAGATTCCGCTCGGGGCGCTGGCCGAGCGCGTCGGCGCGATAAAGGTCATGCTGCTCTGCGCCGTGGTGGCCGTCGGCGGCTGTGCGCTTCTGCCGATGCTGCTTGCCTCGTCCTTGATCTGGCCGGTCGCCTTCGTCTGGGGCGCGGTCGCCTTCGGCATCTACACGATGGGCCTGATCATGCTCGGCGAGCGTTTTTCGGGGCCGATGCTGATGACCGGCAACGCCGCCTTCGCGCTCGTCTGGGGCCTTGGCGGTATTGCCGGCCCGCCGGTCACTGGGGCGATCATGGATCTGATCGGGGTCGAGGGTCTGCCTTTGGCGCTCGGGCTGCTGTGCGGATCGCTTGTTGTCTGCATCCTGGCGGGTCTCGCCCTGCCGAAGCGGGGAGCAAGCGCGTGACCGGACAGCCCGGCGACGGGTCACGCGTGAACTGGGCAGGGCTCGCGGGCGTCACCGCGGCGCTCGCCGCGTTCGGTGCGGCGCAGGGACTGAGCTATCCGCTGTTCACCATCCTGATGCAACGGCAGGGCATCTCGTCATCGCTGATCGGCCTGTCGGCGGCGATGATGCCGCTCGGCCTGATCCTGTCGGCCTCGCTGGTGCCGGCGGCGGTGGGGCGCTTCGGGGCGCGCAATCTCGCGGTCGGTTGCGCCATTTCGGGCGGCCTCTGCCTGTTGGCGGTCGGTGCGCTGCAGAACGAGTTCGCCTGGTTTGTCATCCGCTTCCTGATCGGCTTCGTCATCAATCCGCTCTATGTGCTGGGTGAGGTGTGGGCGCTGTCGCTGGCGCCGCCGGCGCAGCGCGGCCGCGTCATGGGCGTGTTCAACGCCGTGATGGGCGCCGGCTACGCCCTCGGCCCGCTGGCCTTGACCGTGGTCGGCGCCGACGGTTGGCCGCCGTTCCTCGTCGGTGTCGCCGCCTTCGCCGCCTGCGCGGCGGTGTTAGCCATGGTGTCGTCGCGGCTCACCGGATTTGAAAAGGACGGGGAGCTTTCCGGCGGCCTGCCGTTCTTCGTGCGCGCCGCGCCGGCGCTGCTGCTGGCTGTTCTCGTTGCGGCGGCGGCCCAGCAAAGCACCTATTCGCTGATGCCTGTGTTCGGCGCCTCCTTCGGCCTGGCCGAGGCGACGCTGGCTGCGCTGATCACCGCGCTGTCGTTCGGCAACATCGTGCTGCAGGTGCCGCTCGGGCTTGCCGCCGAGAAAGCGGGCGCGCGTTTCATGATCGTCTTCTGCGCGCTGGCGACGGCGTGCTGCGCACTGCTGCTCGGGCCGCTGATCCACACGCTGTTCGTCTGGCCGCTGCTGGTGGTGATGGGTGGCGTCGGCTACGGCGTCTACACGATGGCGCTGGTCGAACTCGGCAACCGCTTCAAGGGATCGGCGCTGGTGGCCGGCAATGCCGCCTTCGCGCTCCTGTGGGGTGTCGGCGGCATCGTCGGGCCGCCGAGCGCGGGCGGACTTATGCAGGCGATCGGGCCCTACGGCCTGCCGGCGGTGATCGCCGGCCTGACCGGGTTTCTGGCCGCCTTCGCGCTCTACCGGTCGGCGCGCCGCCGCTGGACTTGAACGTGCCGGTTCGGCTCGGCTACAGTCCCGCCATGATCCACGCCCGGCAGGACAGAGACCGTCATGCCTCGACGCCGTCGAGCCGGACGATCCATGCCGAGTTGCTCAGGCTCTGCGCCCGCATCGGCTATTCGCCCCACGCCCTCCGTCGCTGAATTCGTCCCGGCGGTTGCCGGATAAATTCAAGGATTGGAGACAAGCCAATGACTTACCAGAACTATTCGCTGAAGCAGTTGCAGCAGATCGACGCCGCGCACCATCTGCATCCGTTTACCGACCACAAGGAACTGCGCAGCGCCGGCAGCCGCATGATCGTGCGTGCCGACGGGCCGTTCATCTACGATTCAGAAGGCAACGAGATTTTGGACGGCATGGCCGGCCTGTGGTGTGTCAATGTCGGCTACGGCCGCGAGGAACTGGCGGAAGCCGCTTACAGGCAGATGAAGGAGCTGCCCTATTACAACGCCTTCTTCCGCTGCTCGACGCCGACGCCGATCCTGCTCGCCAAAAAAATCGCCGAACTCGCGCCGAAGGGCGTCAACCAGGTGTTCTTCGGCTCGTCCGGTTCGGAATCCAACGACACGGCGCTGCGCATCGTACGCCACTACTGGGCACTGGAGGGCAAGCCGGAAAAGAACCGCATCATCTCCCGGAAAAGCGCCTATCATGGCTCGACCATCGCCGGCACGTCGCTGGGCGGCATGGATCTGATGCACGGGCAGCTTGGCGGCGCGGTGCCCAACATCGTGCACGTGATGATGCCCTATTCGTTCGAGCTTTCGCTGCCCGGCGAGAGCGACCACGAGTTCGGCCTGCGGGCCGCGAAGGCGGTCGAGGACGCAATCCTCGAAGCCGGGGCCGACAAGGTGGCGGCCTTCATCGGCGAGCCGGTGATGGGCGCTGGCGGCGTAAAAATCCCACCGGCGAGCTATTGGCCGGAGGTGCAGCGCATCTGCCGCAAATACGACGTGCTCTTGATGCTCGACGAGGTGATCACCGGCTATGGGCGCACCGGCAACTGGTTCGCCGCCGAGACCTACGGCATCGAGCCGGACACCATCACCACCGCCAAGGCGCTGACCTCCGGCTACCTGCCGCTGTCGGCGCTGCTGGTCGGCGACCGCATCGCGCACACGCTGGAGGAAAAGGGCGGCGAGTTCCATCACGGCTACACCTATTCCGGCCATCCGGTCGCCTGCGCGGTCGGTCTCGCCAATCTCGAGATCATCGAAAAGGAGGGACTGGTCGAGCGGGTGCGCGACGACACCGGGCCGTATTTCGCGAAAATGCTCAAGGAGCGGGTGGCCGGCCATCCGCTGGTCGGCGAGGTGCGTAGCGTCGGCCTGATGGGCGCCATCGAGATCGTCAAGGACAGAGCGACTCGCGAGCGCTATCTGCCGGCCGGCAGCGCCGCGGTCATGGTGCGCGACCACGCGGTCAATTCCGGCCTGATGATGAGGGCGACCGGCGACACCATGATCCTGTCGCCGCCGATCATGTGGACGCGCGACACCGTCGATCTCGCCGGCGAGCGCATTGTCAAGGCGCTGGACATGGCGCTGGCCGACCTGCGCAAGCGGGACTGAACGGCCGCACGGCTTGAAATCTCCAGGGGCGGAGCGGCGGCTCCGCCCCAACTATTTCCAAACCGGAGGGAAATGAATGTCGGGCAAGGCGCTGGTGGGATTGGTCGAATACGAGATGGCAAGCGCCGAGGTGCGCGCCGTCTACGACGACATCATGGAAACGCGGAAGTCCGACTGGATCAACAATTTCTGGAAGGTGCTGGCGCACGATCCGGTGCTGCTGAAGCGCACCTGGGAATCGATCAAGCAGGTGATGGCGCCGGGTGCGCTCGACCCGCTGACCAAGGAACTGATCTACATCGCCGTGTCGGCGACCAATGGCTGCGAATACTGCACCTATTCGCACACCGCCTCGGCGCGCGCCAAAGGCATGACGGAAGAGCAGTTCATGGAATTGCTGTCGGTGGTTGGCATGGCCAAAGAAACCAACCGCCTGGCCAATGCGTTGCGGCCTCCGGTCGATGTGCAGTTCCAGCCAAATGATTGAGTGAGCCGGACGTTCGACATCGAAAAATTGAGGGACGCCGATTGATGGCCAAACGCAGCACGAAACGTCTTCACGGCGCGACCACGCTGGCATCCGACCTGATGCTGGCGCCGATGGTGATGTGGATGCGGCTGCCGCTGCTCGCCGCCGAGGCGAAGGCAGGTCCCGCCGGCGTCGAGACCATGCGGGCCGTTACCGAGAAAAGCCTGGCAGTGGCGCAGGGCGTGGCCGCGGCACAGGTCTCGATGGCTGGCGCGGCCATGCGGTTCTGGCCGGAACTGTTATCGGGGCGCACGCCCTCGATGCTGACCGGCGTGGCAGCCGAGCAGGCGCTGCACGCGGCGCTCAAGCCGATCGGCACGAAGGTGAAGGCCAACTATCGCAGGCTCAGCGCGCGCTCGCGGGACGCATAGATACGTCCGCGCCCGATCTGCCGGATCGAATTTCTACCGAAGAGGTTTGACCCTCAAGGATCAGGCGCCCGATACTTCCTTGACGGCGTTGAGCACGCTCATCTCGGAGTTCTCCTGGCAGTAGGTGACCGTGTCGCTCACCGTCTTCCCGAGCACGTCCGGGTCCATGGAAAGCTCCTCGGCGGTGCCGGCCGTGTAGCCCGCGACCCAGGTCAGGATGAAGGAAACCTCGTCGGGTTTCATGCTCAACAGTTGCGCGCAGGTGATGGTCGACATGTCGACCGGCTCCGACGAAGCAGGCGTGGCGAGGCTCGCGACGGCCAACAGGCCGAGCGGCGCAAGGCGCAGGAATTTCATCGATAGTTCCCCCAGAGACAACGCGTAGTTGCGTCGCCGCTGTTCATAGCGCAGCGGAAGCCCGCTGGAAATCGGTCGCGGAGCAGGGGTGAGGGATATCAACGAATATCGTGGTTAACAAACCGGCCAAAGCCAAAACCGCGCCTTTCGGTGAGCGAAAGGGCGCGGTCTTGCCAAGGTCACGCATGGCCTTCGCGACGCAATACACTGCGAAGATGACGGCTCCGGTACGCAATACCTGATCCGGAGCATGAGAGCGGCTGCGAGGACCGTTCTGGTTTGTTTGTACGCGGACAATCTTACTGCAGGGTTAGCGAGAGCTTAAGCAAACCTAAACATGGGCGTTTTTGGGCTTAACAAGATGCTCTCCGCGATTACCCAACGTCACCGCGCAGCATGCGGACGATGCCGGAAAAATCGTCGCTGGCATGGCCGAGCCCGGAGAACAGCGCATAGAGTTGCGCCGCCTGCGCTCCGAGCGGCGTGGCGACGCCGGACGCCTGCGCGGCCTCCTGCGCGAGCTTCAAATCCTTCAGCATCAGCGCGGCGGCAAAACCCGGCTTGTAGTCGCGGTTGGCGGGCGAGGTGGGCACCGGGCCGGGGACCGGGCAGTAGGTGGTCAGCGACCAGCATTGCCCGGAGGAGGTGGAGGCGACGTCGAACAGCGCCTGGTGGGTGAGCCCGATCTTCTCGGCGAGCACGAAGGCCTCGGCGACGCCGATCATCGATATGCCGAGGATCATGTTGTTGCAGATCTTCGCCGCCTGACCGGTGCCGGCCTCGCCGCAATGCACGATGCGGCCGGCCATCGGCTTGAGGATGGGTTCCGCCCTGGCGAAGGCTTCAGCGCTGCCGCCTGCCATGAAGGTCAGCGTGCCGGCGGCCGCGCCGCCGGTGCCGCCGGAGACCGGCGCGTCGACCGATAGCAGGCCGCGCCGCGCCGCGATCGCATGCGCTTGCCGAGCCGATTCGATGTCGATGGTCGAACTGTCGATCAGCAGCACGCCATCGCCGAGTTGCGGGATAATGTCCTCATAGACCGAGATGACATGTTTTCCGGCCGGCAGCATGGTGATGACGATATCGGCATCCTTTACCGCCGCATGGGCGTTGGCCATGACCGTCACGCCGTGGTCCTTCGCCGTGGCGAGGTTTTCCGGCACGAGGTCGAAGCCCTGTACCGTGTGGCCGGCCTTGACGAGATTGGCCGCCATCGGGTTGCCCATGTTGCCGAGGCCGATGAATGCGATGGTGGTCATGTGGGGTTCTCCGGGGCAGAAGGGTCAAGTGCCAGTAGGCAATAGGCGGTAGGGGAAACAAGAAACGATCGAGGGAGGATCTACGGAGCCGGCAACTCGCGAGCGAAAGGAGATAGTCCCCATTCTATCGCTACTGCCGACTGCCTATTCCCTACTGCCTAGTTCTTTCCCACCAATGCCCTGGCCACGATCATCCTCATGATCTCGTTAGTGCCTTCGAGGATCTGGTGGACGCGGAGATCCCGCACCAGCTTCTCGATGCCGTAGTCGTGCAGATAGCCGTAGCCGCCATGCACCTGCAAAGCATCGTTGGCGACCTGGAAGCCGATGTCGGTGACGAAACGCTTGGCCATCGCCGACCATTTGCCGGCGTCCTGGCTTTTGGCGTCCAGCTTTGACGCGGCGGCGTAGAGGAAGACGCGCGCCGCCTGAAGCTCGGTCTCCATGTCCGCCAGCTTGAACTGCACTGCCTGGAATTCGCGAATCGCCTTGCCGAACGCCTTCCGCTCGCCGGCATAGGCGACCGCCTTGTCGAGCGCGGCCTGTGCGCCGCCGAGCGAGCAGGCGGCGATGTTGAGCCGGCCGCCGTCGAGCCCCGCCATGGCGATAGAAAAACCGGCGCCTTCCTCCGAGAGACGATTGGCGACCGGCACGTGACAGTCGGAAAAAATCACCTGCCGGGTGGACTGCATGTGCCAGCCCATCTTGTGCTCAATAGCGCCGAAGGAGAGGCCGGGCATGCCCTTCTCGACCACCAGCGCCGAGATGCCTTTCGGCCCGTCGCCGCCGGTGCGGACCATGACGACATAGATGTCGCTGTCGCCGGCGCCGGAGATGAATTGTTTGGTGCCGTTTAGCACATAATGGTCGCCGTCGCGCACGGCGCGCGTCTTCAGCGCCGCGGCGTCCGAGCCGGAGCCGGGCTCGGTGAGGCAGTAGCTGGCGAGCCACTCCATCGCGGTCAGTTTCGGCACGAAGCGCTGGCGCTGCTCCTCGCTGCCGAAACGGTCGATCATCCAGGCGCCCATATTGTGGATCGAGATGAAGGAGGCGTAGCCCGGGCAGGCGCGCGACAGCGCCTCGAACACCAGCACCGCGTCGAGCCGCTTCAGGCCGGAGCCGCCGACATCGTCGCGCACATAGATGCCGCCGAAGCCAAGCGGGCCGGTCTCCTTGATGACATCCACCGGGAAATGCTTGTTCCTGTCCCAGTCGAGCGCGTTCGGCGCGACGCGGTCGGCGGCGAAAGCCTCCGCCATCTCCTTGATGGCGCGCTGGTCCTCGGAGAGGTCGAATTGCGTGGCGGCCGGATCGACTGCGGCGTCCATGGGCGTCCTCCCGACGTTTTTGGCTATGCCTTGCCGGCAATCTAGACCAATGATGCCGCCGCGCAACCGATCAGGCCGCGCATCGGTTGTGCGGGAATTGAAGATCGAGGTTTGCGTGACGACTGCCGCTGAATTGCTCCTAAGGTTCCGGGATTTTCTGGAAGGCCTAGCCGGCGCCGTGCCGGAGCGTTTTCTCGCGGGGATCGGCGATGCGCTCGTCGAACGGGAGCTTGCGGCAAGACCGCTTGTCTGTCTCCGCCATCTCCAGCGCGCAGGCGAACTGGCGCCGCCAGCAGCGAAGCCGCTGCTCGACATATTAATTCACGGCGGCGACCAACTTCACTGGGGCCAGACCTATACGGCCGCCGACTTCGGCCAAAAATTCGTCGACAACTACGGCTGGCTCGAACTGTTGGGGACGCGCGGTCATTTCGTCCATGACGAGATCGCAGCCGGTCTTTTGATCCTCGGTCCGCAGTTGCTCTATCCGGATCATCACCATGTCGCGGAAGAAATCTACATTCCGCTGACCGGCGGGACCGAATGGCGCAAGAGCGGCGGCGATTTCGTGGTGCGGGAAGCGGGCGAGGTGATCCACCATCCATCGAACGTCAATCACGCCATGCGCACCGGTGACGACCCGCTGCTCGCCCTCTATCTGTGGCGGGGCGGGCCGTTGGCACAGCGCCCGGTCATCGGCGGAGGCCGCTGACCATGGCGCGGGCAATCATGTTGCAAGGCACCGGCTCGGACGTCGGCAAGACGGTGCTGGTCGCCGGGCTGTGCCGCGCGGCGCTGAAACGCGGACTGAAGGTAAAACCGTTCAAGCCGCAGAACATGTCGAACAACGCGGCGGTCGCCGACATTCCCGGTGAGGCCGGCGGCGGCGAGATTGGCCGTGCGCAATGGCTGCAGGCGATCGCCTGTGGTGTTGTGCCGTCGGTGCACATGAACCCGGTGCTGCTGAAACCTCAGAGCGACATCGGCTCGCAGATCATCGTGCAGGGGAAGATGTACGGGCAGGCGAAGGCGCGCGACTACCAGGCGCTGAAGCCGAAGCTGATGGACGCCGTGATGGACTCGTGGCGGCAGGTAGGCGAGGGGGCCGATCTCGTCATCGTCGAAGGAGCGGGCTCGCCGGCGGAAGTCAATCTGAGGCCGCGCGACATCGCCAACATGGGGTTTGCGACGCGAGCGAACGTGCCGGTCATCCTGGTCGGCGACATCGATCGCGGCGGGGTCATTGCCTCGGTCGCCGGCACGCATCTCATCCTGCCGGACGAGGACCGCAACATGGTCGCCGGCTACCTCATCAACAAGTTCCGCGGCGATGCTTCGCTGTTCGACGACGGCATCGCGGCGATCGAAAAATTCACCGGCTGGCGCTGCTTCGGCGTCGTGCCCTGGCTGAAGGCGGCGGCGCTGCTCCCCTCGGAAGATTCGGTGGTGCTGGAGCGGCTGACGGCGGGGACACGCCGCGCGCTGAAAGTGGCGGTGCCGATTCTTTCGCGCATCGCCAATTTCGACGATCTCGACCCGCTGAAGGCCGAGCCGCAAGTGGAGGTGGTGTTCGTGCCGCCCGGCGAACCGCTGCCGGCAGATGCCGGGCTGGTCGTCATCCCAGGTTCGAAATCCACCATCGGCGACCTGATCGAGTTCCGCAAGAACGGCTGGGATGCCGATCTCGATGCCCACCGCCGGCGCGGCGGTCATGTCGTCGGCATCTGCGGCGGCTTTCAGATGCTCGGCCGCAGCGTGCGCGACCCCGACGGCATCGAGGGAAGCGTGCGCGAGACTCCGGGGCTCGGCCTGCTCGACATCGAGACGGTTATGGAGCCGGAAAAGACGGTGCGCAACGTCACTGCGCGCTCGATTGCCTTCGATGCGCCGCTGTCGGGCTACGAGATCCATCTGGGCCGCACTTTTGGTCCGGACTGCCTGCGGCCCTCGACCGTGATCGACGGCGTCGAGGACGGGGCGACTTCCGCCGACGGAAAAGTATTCGGCACCTATATGCACGGGCTGTTTTCCGGCGATCTTTTCCGCGCAAAATTCCTCGAAAGCCTTGGTGTGAAGGGCGGCGGCGTCGACTACCGTGCCGAGGTCGAGCGCGCGCTGGACGCGGTGGCGGCGGAACTCGAAAAGCACCTCGACTGCGACGCGATCTTCGCGCTGGCGCGATAGGAACCCGAGGTAGCCACGCGGCTATCGAAAGGAACCTTGGATGCATTGTTCCGGAAGGGTGGCAAGTCTAAGTGTCGCGCTTTGACAGCGCGGCGACATGATGACTTCACGAAAACCCGACGAGTACGACAAGGCCCAGGGCCGGGAACTGGCCCGGCTGCGCAGGGCGGCCGGCCTGACGCAGGAACAACTCGGCTTGCAGCTTGAGATTTCGTCGAAGCAGGTGGGCAAATATGAGCGAGGGCAGAGTCGCGTGCCGGCTGGCCGCCTCAAGGCCGCGATTGCAATCCTCCGAAGGGAGAGCGGTGCGGCGGGTGGTTTTTCGGAAGATCAGGCCTCCTACGGCGTTCCCGCCTCGGCCAAAGGCGTGTTGCTGAGGACGTTGCGGGGACTGGAGGATGGTGTGAAGTTCTGCATCGACGTGGTCGAGCGACTTTAATCCTGCGGCTGGAGGAGCGAGCGGCCGGGGCCGAAGTCTCGGCGCCGGCCGCCGCGGCTGTCAGTGGACGATCTGGGAATGCTCGCCGCCCGGTTTCGAGATGCCGCACAAGGCCGCTCCCGTCTCGGCAGCTTCGCCTTTCTTCGCCAGATCACCCAGCGAGATGATGCCCACCAGCCTCTTGTCGCGGTTGAGAACCGGCAGCCGGCGCACCTGCAGGTCGCCCATGTTCTCGAGCACCTGCTCGACTTCCTCGTCGTCGAAGCAATATTTCACCTCGGTGCTCATGACGTCGCGCACCTTGGCGTCCGGTCCCAGGCCCATGGCGACGCCGCGCACGGCGATATCGCGATCCGTGATCATCCCGACCAGCCGGTCGTTGTCGCCGACGGGCATCACGCCGGCATCGAGCCTGCCCATCATCTGCGCCACCTCGCGCATCGACTGTTCGGGATTGGCGATCTGAACGTCCCTGGTCATGCAGTGGCCGATTTTCATGGCAATCTCCCTGTGTGGTGAACCCCGCCGCCGTTCGATATGCTGAACCGAAGGAACGAAGTCTTTTCGGGAATGTTCCCCTGAATCCGCCGGCGATCGCCTTTCGCACACAGATGCAAACTACTGCTTCAGCAGCGTGTTCGGCAGGTCGCCCTCGACCTGGTCGATGACCAGCAGCCTCACCGTGTCCGTTCCGATATTGGCGCCCTGGTGCCAGCGCCCGACCATCTCGACGATGAAGTCGCCGGGCTTGTAGTCGGTGCTCTCGCCGGTCTCGGCATTGGTGACGCGCAGCGCGCCGGCCAGCACATAGGCGTAACGCTGGTAGGGGTGCTTGTGCACCGGCAGCGTGGCGCCCGGCGCGATCTCGAAGTTGGAGACGATGACACGCGCGTCCTTGGCCGGCAACACGATCGGCTGGCCGGCGGCAGTTACGTTTGTCGAGGCGAGCGGGGTGACGACCACCGACTGCGGCGCGGGATCGAGGGCCAGCGCAGGCCAGGCGAATGCCACCGCGCCGAAAAACGCCAACCCGGCACCGGCGTCGCGAAACAATTTGGCCGTCATCAATCCCCCCGATTTCCTGCCGGGTTGATTTTTGGCGCGGTGCGAGGCGGGAAGCAAGGCCGTCGGTGCTGGTCGTCGGCGCGTTCGGTGAGTTTTGCTAACAAACGGACAACGGTATTTCTGGCAGCACGGATCGCCGCCCTGGGGCGGAAAAAATCCGCGCCGGCCGTTGGTCCTCCGCTTGTGATCTTGCGCCGGGCCCTAACCTTCCGGAGCGAGCCGCCGCGCGGTCATGACGTGTTGGGGGAATCGAGCGCGTAGACGGCGAGCGCATGGGCATGCGCCAGAATCTCGTCGATCTCGCGGATGTTGCGCGGATGGATGGCTGTCGGGTCGTACCGCGACAGCCTGCCGCCGGGCGGACGCCCGCGCCGTAGCGGCGAGACGCGCCGGAAGCGGACCGCCTCGCGGCGTTGCTGGTTTTGCACGCCTGCGGCGCGGGCTTCCCTGTCGCGCGCACGGGCTGCGTCGTTGCGCGCTTTCCAGCGGGCGAAACGGTTTGCCTGGCCCGGCAGATCGTCGAGTGCGCGACCCAGCGCCTCCAGCCGCAAGACCAGCCGCGATGCGTTGACCGGATCGTCGAGCGACGGCGGCGGCGGCAGGGGACGGTACGGTGCGTCGAACGACAAGATGCGCGGCACGGCATGCGCGGGCACATAACGGCGGCGGACGCGGAACGGATTCTTGAGCGGATCGAGCAGCGGCAGGCTCAATGTGCGCAGGGCGGGTTTTGGACGTTTCTTCGGGCCCACCGGCATGAAGGCGCGTGGCCCTCGACGGACCGCGGGTTTCGGTTTTCGCGGGCGAAACGGCGGCAAGGTCACGACGATCCCGCGCGCCGCCGCGATGATCAGCCGCCGCGCCGCGGATTCGGCCGGACGCAGCAGCCGCAGGATGGCGCGGTGAAGCTGGCGCGGCAGGGTCGGTGCCCCATCGGCAAAACCGGCCATGGACACGAGCCATGCCAGGATGCGCTTCAGCGCCTGAAGATTCTTCTCGATCGCCCCACTTCCGTCCATCGCCAATTCCTTTCGCACCACGGCCGGCCCGACCAGTATGAGGAAGGTTTTGGGGGTGGGGATAAGAATCGTTCCCGGCGGGGTTTCGCATGCCGGGCGGAAGAAGGCGGGATCAGCAAAAGCAATGGTTTGGCGGCATGCGCCCAAGAATATTTTCCGGCGAGGCGAAAATTCCATCCCCGGATTTCCGGTTCCAACCCTTTCGGCGAGACATTTCAAAGCCTGTTCAGCCTGTCCGATTTCGAATGTTCTGCACCGGCTTTGTATCGTCGAATCCGCGGCCTGGATTCCCGACACTCTCCGCTCGCTTCGCTCGCTCACGAGGTCGGGAATCCAGGCCGCGACAGGCGTGAAGCCGGAGCCGGCGAAGAACCGCTGCGTTCGACCAGCCGGCAAGCCGGAGCCAAAACGGACACCGGTGAATGCAGTAGCTCAAGAACAGGAGACGGTTTCCCGGATTGAAGACGGGATCGAGATATGGCTACATCGCAGCCATGACCCGTCCTTCGTCCGATCCTTCGAAGATGCGCGTGCGCCGTTAGGGCGCACCGGTGATCGGAGGTTTTGATGAACTTCAAACGGAAGCGCCCGAAGAGCAGGCGGGCAGGGTGTCTGTTGTGCAAGCCCCACAAGGCGAACGGCTGCTGCGTCCGGCACAAGGATATGCGGTTCGGCAATCGCCGGCGGTATGAGGCGGGGAGCGAGCAACTGCGGTGCGAGGGAACTGAGTAGCGTTGGCGTTCCGTCCAACACCCCTCATCCGACCTCGCTTTCGACTCGCTCGCTGCGCTTGAGACTTGAAAGGGAGGTCGGATGACAGGTGTTGGTAGAAATGCAGTCTGCGCATAATCTGGCGGCATGCCGCACCACCAGCAGTGACGGCGAGGGCTCACCCTTCCCACTTAGGAGCGAGCAGCCTGTGGCCCTCGACAACCCCTATCGCAACCCCGCCTCGTCTAACTTTCTGAGCAGCATTGATGCAAAAGTTAGGTGATCGAGACAGGTATCTGGATCGTCGGACATCCCGCTTTTGTGAGCACGCGGATTCCTGATTGCAAGCACTCCGCCGGCGAAGAGGAACTTGAACCCTTCCTGTTCTTTCTTTTCCGTTTCCGTCATCATAGGAGTTAGCTTAATGGCAGGCGAGACCCCTCCAAGCACACGCATCATTAGACTTGTACCAAAATCGTTATCGTTCGAGATGCGCTGCATCTCCTCGTCGACAAACTTAAACGCCTCAAAAGTCGACTGTGCGAAATGACCGTTGTCAAATAACCGTCTGGTGTCGGGAGGGAGATCGGAATGTAGGTTTCGTGAATCAAACGGATGGCCCGCCTCTCTCTGAGGAGAAGCAGCTTCGGTAAATCGATATGCCTGTCGGGCTATTCGCTCAAAATCGTCAAGACGTCTGGCCATCGATTAAGTTCTTGCGAATGCTCCGGAATATGCGGTCATAAGTCTCTTGGTTCCCATCGGCGGGCAAATTGACTTCGATTCGAACGGTCAACCCGATATTTGATTCCTGCCTATTGGAAGCGAACGAACTGGTATCAGTTTCACGTACAGCTTCCTCAGAGGACTTTGGTGGGGTGGCAGTTCCTCCGCCTGTTTTTTTGTTGCCGGCTTCTGATGTCTTTTTAGGAGGAGGTTTGCGAGGGGGCGCTTCCCTTACAGGCGGAGCCGAGCCGTGACCTGACAGGGCCGCAAGGTATTGAAAAGTTCCGGCTTGCCTGCCGCCGACTATCTCAGTGGAGTGATCGGACGAACGAAAAAACTGGACCAAGCTCGACCGGTCCATTCCCCAAGCATCCTCGCCATGTAGTTCGAAAAGTTCGGCGTAGGCGTCTCGTACCACAGCTCCCAACTGAGTTTGGAATTCCTCGTCTTTGTGTTGTACAAAAGCCTTAGTCTTCTCGTCGACTTTTTTGCCTTCATCATCGATCAGTCCTAGAAAACGAAGAACGTTAATTACGTAAGATTCATTTTTGGGGGCCACTCCCAATTTTCTTAGAGTTTCGGCAGTTAACTATTTTGGGAACGCTCTTCGTCGCAGATGATCAACTGTCTTGGCTAATGGTCCCGACGATGCAACGTAGGGATATTTGTTGGCCATTTGCCACCTATATCGCGAGCTTTTCTTTTTGCGGTTCCTGAATCGCCATATCGCAGCGTCTGCACACAACTCAATGAAGTTTTGGAGCCTACGACGATGCGGTGGTCATGGAGCATCAGGTCTTGCGCTTGTTATAAGGAGACTGGTTTGTGGGCTTAAGAGAGATTCCTTCGGCAGACGCCTTGGTTTGTATCGCACCGGGCGTGCGGCCCAACTCTAAACCTATTACTCTTGTGGGGGTGTTTCCCTTTGCAAGAGTCTTTAATTCTCTAATCTCCGTTGGTGTCCAAGGCTTGCCGGAGTTTCGTTTGGTTACCGGAGTTTTGGCCATATATACCTCCCCGTTGCCAATTTGTTCTACATGCAACTAGCGTGCAAAGCAATCCGCCCTGCACGCCCAAGTTCAGTCTCTCATGAAGATCACGAGCACCCGCTGGTCGCCCCGCACGTGTCGCACTTCTCGCACGTGCCATTCCGCACCATGGTGAAATTCTGGCACTCGGAGCACATGTTGCCGGTATAACCCTGCATCAGCGCCTGCTGCCTTCGTTCGGCTGCGAGCGCTTTTGCGGCGGAGGCGTCGGCCTGGGCCTTGTCGGAGAACAGGGCGGTGGTGGGGGACGGCGCGTCGAACAGGTCGGGCGGGCTGTCGGCCTCGATGTCTTCCGCAAATTCCGCCGCGCGCTCCTCGTAGTCGCGCTTGAAGGCGGTGATTTCCTCCGTCCGCTCCGAGGCGAGCGGTTTTAGCGCGGTCACCGTGCTGCCGGTGAAGGCGCGCACGTTGGAGCCGGCGGCGGCGGTCGGCGCGGCCCGGACGGGCGTCGCGGCGGGGGAAGGGGCCCCGGCAGGTCCGCCGGCAAAACCTTTCGGCTCGGCGGATCTCGCCACCAGCGTCGGCTTGTGGCCGCGGGTCCAGCCCGTCGAAACGAGGTTGGTCTTGCCTTCCTCGATGCCGCGCCCCAGCGCGGTGTTGCCGAAGTCCGACGTGTCGACATGGGCGAGGTCGTTACGGCCGAGATAGGAGACGGCGAGCTCGCGGAAGACGTAGTCGAGGATCGAGGTGGCGTTCTTGATGGCGTCGTTGCCGATGACCACGCCCGCCGGCTCGAATTTGGTGAAGGTGAAGGCCTCCACATATTCCTCCAGCGGCACGCCATATTGCAGGCCGATCGAGATCGCGATGGCGTAGCTGTTCATCATCGCCCGGAAGGCCGCGCCCTCCTTGTGCATGTCGATGAAAATCTCGCCGAGGCGGCCGTCGCCGAACTCGCCGGTTCTGAGATAGACCTTGTGGCCGCCGACGATCGCCTTCTGGGTGTAACCCTGGCGGCGGTTCGGCAATTTTTCGCGGTCGCGGTAGAGGCGCTCGACCACGCGTTCGACGATCTTTTCGGTGACCTGCACGGCCTTGGCGGCCGCGGGTGCGGCGACCAGCGCCTCGACGGCGTCGTCCTCGTCGTCCTCGTCATCGGCGATGAGGGAGGCGTTCAGCGGCTGCGACAGTTTCGAGCCGTCGCGGTAGAGCGCGTTGGCCTTCAGCGCCAGCTTCCAAGACAGCATGTAGGCGTTCTTGGCGTCCTCGACCGTCGCCTCGTTCGGCATGTTGATGGTTTTCGAGATCGCGCCCGAGATGAAGGGCTGCGCCGCCGCCATCATGCGGATGTGGCTCTCGACCGAGAGGTAGCGCTTGCCGATCTTGCCGCACGGGTTGGCGCAGTCGAACACCGGCAGGTGCTCGTCTTTCAGGAAGGGCGCGCCCTCCAGCGTCATCGCCCCGCAGACATGGATGTTGGCGGCCTCGATTTCTTTGCGCGAAAAGCCGAGCGAGGCGAGCATGTCGAACGAGAAATCGTTGAGCTGCTCGTCGGTGAATCCGAGCGCCGTCTTCACCCAGTCGGCGCCGAGCGTCCACTGGTTGAAGGCGAATTTGATGTCGAAGGCCGATTTCAGCGCCGCGTTCAGAGCCGCGATCTTCTCGTCGGAAAAACCTTTCGAGCGCAGCGAGCCGGGGTTGATGCCGGGCGCCTGGTTGAGGTTGCCGTGGCCGACGGCATAGGCGTCGATCTCGGCGATCTGGGATTCGGAATAGCCCAGCGTGCGCAGCGCCTCGGGAACGGCGGCGTTGATGATCTTGAAATAACCGCCGCCGGCCAGTTTCTTGAATTTTACAAGCGCGAAGTCGGGCTCGATGCCGGTGGTGTCGCAATCCATGACCAGGCCGATCGTGCCGGTGGGCGCGATCACGGTCGCCTGGGCGTTGCGGTAGCCATGCTCCTCGCCGAGTTCGATCGCGCGGTCCCAGGCGGCCTTGGCGTGCTCGCCGAGTGCGGCCTGCTTCAGGTCGGAATGGGCGAGCGGCACCGGGTTGACGGCGAGTTTTTCATAACCGTCGCGCTCGCCGTAGGCGGCGCGGCGGTGGTTGCGCATGACGCGCAGCATGTGGACGCTGTTGCGGTCATAGTCCGGGAAGGCGCCGAGCTCGCCGGCCATTTCGGCAGACGTGGCATAGGCGACGCCGGTCATGATCGCGGTGAGGCTCGCGCAGATGGCGCGGCCCTCGGCCGAATCATAGGGGATGCCGGAGGTCATCAACAGGCCGCCGATATTGGCGTAGCCGAGGCCGAGCGTGCGGTAGTCGTAGGAGAGCTTTGCGATCTCCTTCGACGGGAACTGCGCCATCATGACGGAGATTTCGAGCACGATGGTCCACAGGCGGACGCTGTGTTCGAAGGAAGCAATATCGATGCTGCCGTCGGCGTTGCGATAGGGCAGCAGATTGATCGACGCCAGGTTGCAGGCCGTGTCGTCGAGGAACATGTATTCCGAGCAGGGATTGGACGCGCGGATGGCGCCGGCCGACACGCAGGTGTGCCAGTCGTTCATGGTGGTGTTGAAATGCAGGCCCGGATCGGCGGAAGCCCAGGCGGCGTAGCCGATCTTTTCCCACAGATCGCGCGCCTTCAGCGTCTTCATCACCTTGCCGCTGATGCGGCCGGTGAGGTTCCACTCCTCGTCCTTCTCGACCGCGCGCAGAAAATCGTCCTTGAGCGAGATCGAGTTGTTGGAGTTCTGGCCCGACACGGTGAGGTAGGCGTCGGAGTCCCAGTCGGTGTCGTAGGTCTGGAAATCGATCGATGTGTAACCCTGCCTGGCGAACTGGATGACGCGCTTGACGTAGTTTTCGGGAACCGAATTCTTCTTGGCGGCTTTGATCTCGCGCTTCAGCGCCGTGTTGACGGTGGGGTCGAAACAGTCGTCGTCATGACCCTCGCAATTGACGCAGGCCTTCATGATCGCGGCCAAGTGCTTTTTCACGATCTTGGAGCCAGTGACGAGGGAGGCGACTTTTTCCTCCTCCTTCACCTTCCAGTCGATGAAGGCCTCGATGTCGGGATGGTCGGCGTCGACGATCACCATTTTTGCAGCGCGGCGCGTCGTGCCGCCCGACTTGATGGCGCCCGCCGCGCGGTCGCCGATCTTGAGGAACGACATCAGGCCGGAGGACTTGCCGCCGCCCGACAGCTTTTCGCCTTCGCCGCGCAGGTGCGAAAAATTGGAGCCGGTGCCGGAGCCGTATTTGAACAGGCGGGCCTCGCGCACCCACAGGTCCATGATGCCGCCCTCGTTGACGAGGTCGTCGGCCACGCCCTGGATGAAGCAGGCATGCGGCTGCGGGTGCTCGTAGGCGGACTTCGACTTGGTCAGTTTTCCGGTGAAGGGGTCGACGTAGAAATGGCCCTGACCGGGGCCGTCAATGCCATAGGCCCAGAAGAGGCCGGTGTTGAACCACTGCGGCGAGTTGGGGGCCACGCGCTGGGTGGCGAGCATGTAGGCGAGTTCGTCGCGGAATGTCCTGGCGTCTTCTTCGGAGGCGAAATAGCCGCCCTTGAACCCCCAATAGGTCCAGGTGCCGGCGAGGCGGTCGAAGACCTGGCGGGCGTCGGTCTCGGAACCGTAGCGCTCGTTCTCCGGCAGCTTCGCCAACTCGGCCTCGTCGGGCACGGAGCGCCACAGAAAGGAGGGGACGGAGGTCTCCTCGACCTTCTTCAGCCGCGCCGGCACGCCGGCCTTGCGGAAATACTTCTGGGCGAGAATGTCGGCGGCGACCTGGGAAAACTGCGCCGGCACGTCGATGTCGGCCAGCCGGAAGACGATGGAGCCGTCCGGGTTCTTGATCTCGCTCACCGCCTTGCGGAATTCGATTTCCGCGTAAGCGCTCTGGCCGGACTTGGTGAAACGCCGCTCGATCAGCATCGGAATTCAGTCCTTCATCAATCTATATATAGCGCCCGTCCGCCGGTCTTCCACCAGCCCTCATGGGCCGGGCGCCTGTCCACCGCTCGCCGCGGCCCTCATGGCCGCGACAGTCCCGCTCCGCTTGCCTCCGCGCTCGTTCCGAGGGCAGCCGCCTGGAGCGTTCTTCCGGTCCCGGAAGCCGGTCCGTCCGACCGTTTTCCCGGGATCGACGTGATTTTTTCGAAAAGTCGTCTAACCACTTCATCTAGCGTCTATCGTCTCCGGTAAACACTAAATATAGGTTAACCACACCTTTCTTGCCACGTTTTCCCGCGGCATGACGCGAAAAAAACGGACAGTCCGCGCGCGCAAGGAGACACCCGCCGGAATGGCGGCCAAATGCCTGGAAACGCTTGGAGATCCGCTAATCAGGTCGGCGAGAGAGCCGCCGGCCGCGCCCGCAACAGGAGCACATGATCCATATGAGACGACTCGTTTCGCGGCGTCAACGATTCGTTTGTGCTGCTTTTGTGACCCCCAATATGTTGTGGGTCAGGGGTGTGGATAACGGGGATGGGCGACGCATCTGACCGGTGCGGCGTCGTCGATTCCTTGTGCGCAGGTTTCCTCCATCCGCGACCTTCCGATTGTGTCTCCTTTCACAACAGATGTGCCACCTGTAACAGTTTGGTAGCGCGGCCGGCGGTGCGGCGACATTGCGTCGTTGCAGATAATCAGGACATCATGCCCGGTGAATTTCCTGGATTGGCGACGGTCGCGCGAGCCTGGCGCGCCACCGCTGCCGGTTCTTACCCGGTGGCTGACAGCCACCGCAGAGAGAGGTCAAACCATGGCAGTCTTTACCGGCGGCATCGCGGACGAGACCATCACGCCAGGCTTCGTTTCCCCGACCGTGGCCAGCGGCGGCGGAAACGACCAGATGCTGGGCGGCGCCGGCAACGACCGCATGATCTGGAACTCCGGCGACGGCTCCGACCTGATGGAGGGCGGCGACGACAGCGACATCGCCGAGGCCAATGGCGGCAGCGGCGACGAGACATTTGCGGTAACCGCCAACGGCGCTCGCGTGCGCTTCGACAGGCTCGATCCGGCGCCGTCCTTCCTCGACATCGGCACGACCGAGACGCTGGTGGTCAACATGGGCGGCGGCAACGACAAGATCTCCATGGTCGGCAACCTGGCGGCGCTGATCAAGATCACGGTCGACGGCGGCGAGGGCGACGACACCATCCTCGGAAGCAATGGCATCGATACTTTGCTCGGCGGCGACGGTAACGATTTTGTCGATGGCCAGCAGGGCAACGATCTGGCGCTGCTCGGCGAGGGCGACGATACGTTCCAATGGGATCCGGGCGACGGCAACGACACGGTCGAGGGGCAGGGCGGTTTCGATACGCTCTCGTTCAACGGCTCGAACATCGCCGAAATTATCGGCATTTCCGCCAATGGCGGGCGTGCGCTGTTCACGCGCAATGTCGCCAACATCGTCATGGACCTGAACGACGTCGAGCGCATCAGGCACAATGCGCTTGGCGGCGCCGACATCATCAATGTCAACGATCTCTCCGGCACCGACGTCAAGCAGGTCGAGATCAACCTTGCCGGGGTTTTGGGCGGTACGGCCGGCGATGCCGCGGTGGACGATATTTCTGTGGCCGGCACCGACAACGCGGACACGATCAAGGTCACCGGCGGTGCCTCCAACGTCAATGTTGCCGGCGTCGTGGCCTCGGTGAAGATCACAACGCTGGAAGCCAACGACATCGTGCGGATCAACGCGCTCGGCGGCAACGATTCCGTCAATGCCGGCGCGGCCCTGCATGCGGTCGTGCTCAATGGCGGGATTGGCGACGACACGCTCAAGGGCGGCAGCGGCGCCGACCTTCTCCAGGGTGGCGACGACAATGACCTGCTCACAGGCGGTCTCGGCGGCGACCAGATGCTCGGCGAGGCCGGCAACGACCGCATGGTCTGGAATTCCGGCGACGGCACCGACCTGATGGAGGGCGGCGACGGCACCGATACGGCCGAAGCCAACGGCAGCGACGGGGCGGAGGAGTTCACCATCACCGCCAACGGCGCGCGCGTGCGCTTCGACCGGCTCAATCCGTCGCCCTCAGCGCTCGACATCGGCACGACCGAAGAGCTCGTCGTCAACATGGGCGGCGGCGACGACAGGATAGCGATGACCGGCAACCTGGCGGCGCTGATCAAGATCACCGTCGATGGCGGGGAGGGTGACGACACCATTCTCGGCAGCAACGGAATTGATCTGTTGCTCGGTGGTGACGGCAACGATTTCATCGACGGCCAGCAGGGCAACGACGTGATGTTGCTCGGCGAGGGCGACGACGCCGCCCAGTGGGACCCGGGCGACGGCAACGACACGATCGAGGGGCAGGGTGGCTTCGACGCGCTCAGCTTCAACGGCTCGAACATCAACGAGATCATCGGCATTTCCGCCAATGGCGGCCGCGTGCTGTTCACGCGCAACATCGCCAACATCGTGATGGACCTGAACGACGTCGAGCGGATCGATCATCAAGCGCTCGGCGGCGCCGACGTCATCAACGTCAACGACCTGTCCGGCACCGACGTGAAGGAGGTTCTGGTCGATCTTGCCGGCACGCTGGGCGGAACCGCCGGCGATGCCGCGATCGACCAGGTCAATGTCAGCGGCACCAATGGCGGCGACGCCGTCAAGATCACCGGCGGCTCCACCAACATGACGGTGAGCGGACTTGCCGCGAAAGTGCTGGTCACAGCGCTGGAGGTCACCGACGGTGTCGCCATCAATGTGCTCGGCGGCAACGACACGGTCGACGCCTCGGCGGCGCTGCATGCGGTGGTGGTCAATGGCGGTACCGGCAACGACACGCTGAAGGGCAGCGCCAGCGCCGACTTCCTGGCCGGTGGCGACGATGCCGACACCATCTCTGGCGGAGCCGGAAACGACCAGATGTTCGGCGAAAATGGCGACGACCGCTTCATCTGGAGGTCCGGCGACGGCACCGACCTGGTCGAAGGCGGCGATGGCACCGACACGGTCGAGGTCAATGGCAATGACGGCTCGGAGGTCTTTTCGATCTCCGCGAATGTCGACCGGGTGCGCGTCGAGGGGCTCAACCCCGAACTCTTCGCCATCGATATCGGCACCAGCGAGGCCCTCGTGCTGAACGCCAACGACGGCGACGATGTCGTCACCGTGACCGGCGCGCTCGGCGCGCTGATTTCCATCAGGGTGAATGGCGGCGCCGGCGACGACACAATTTCAGCCGCCGACGGCAACGACGTGCTCGATGGCGGCAGCGGAGCGGACCGGCTGGCCGGCGGTTTCGGCGACGACGTCTTCATCGTCGACACACAGGACGACGTGGTCGTCGAGATCATCGAAAACGGCGGCGCCGACAGGGTGATGGCGCGGGTGAGTTATGCGCTGGCGGAACATGCCGACATCGAATTGCTGACCACGACCGCAGCCTCGGCGACGACGGCGATCGACCTCACCGGTAATGCGCTGGCGCAGGAGATCGTCGGCAATGCCGGCAACAACACGCTCCACGACGGCGGCAAGGGAGCCGGCGATGTCCTGCGCGGCCTTGGCGGCAACGACACCTACCGCATCTTCAATGCCGATGACGTCATCGTCGAATCCGCGAGCCAGGGCGCCGCCGACCGCGTGACGGCCGCGGTGGATTACAGGCTCGGCGCGGGTGTTCACGTGGAAATCATGACGACCAACGGCTCGTCCTCCAAGTCGGCGATCGATCTTGCCGGAAACGAGTTCGCGCAGGAACTTGTCGGTAACGCCGGCGACAACAGGCTGGAAGGTCGTGGGGGGAACGACACGCTGCGCGGACTGGGTGGCAAGGACACGTTCGTGTTCAACACCGGTCTGGGAGCCAACAATGTCGATACCGTCGCCGACTTCAACGTCGCCGACGACCGGTTCCTTCTGTCGGATGCGGTGTTCACGGCGCTGTCGCCAGGTGTGCTTGCGGCTGCGGCCTTCCGGGTCAACACAAGCGGCCTGGCGAACGACGCCAGCGACCGCATCATCTATGAGAGCGACACCGGAAAACTGTTCTATGACGCCGACGGAGTGGGCGGCGCAGCAGGCGTCCACTTTACCACTGTCGGCGTGGGCCTCGGCCTCACCAACGCGGATTTTTCCGTAGCGTGAGGCGCGGCCCCGCCGAGGCGCATCTCGCCGCTCGTCCGGCCGGAGGGATGCGCCTCAGGCGAAGGTGTCCAGCAGCAGGAAGAGCAGTGCCGATAGCAGCGCCGAGATCGGCACGGTGGTGACCCAGGCGGCGACGATCCGGACCACATGGGCGCGCCGCACCAGCCGGCGGCGGACGATCTCCTCGCGCGACACCGCCGGCGGTTCGTCGTCCTCATCTTCGGCGGTTTCCAGCCCTGAGGCGCGCCGTTCGGCGAGCCGGCGCGCGTTGCGCCGCTCCAGATAGCGGCGGCGCTGACTGGAATTGGCGATGTACCATTCGCGGAAAAAGCCGACGCCGAACACCGAGCCGACGGCGATGTGGGTCGAACTCACCGGCAGGCCGAACCACGAGGCGACGATCACCGTCAACGCAGTCGACAGCGCCACGCAGAAGGCGCGCATGGGATTGAGTCTGGTGATCTCGGCGCCGACCATGCGCACCAGCCGTGGCCCGTAAAGCAGCAGACCGACCGAGATGCCGAGCGCGCCGATCAACATCACCCAGGTGGGCACGGCCGAGGCGTTGCCTGATGCGGCTGCCGCCCGCACGATCGCCGCCAGCGGGCCGACGGCGTTGGCGACGTCGTTGGCGCCGTGCGCGAAGGAGAGCAGGGCGGCGGAAATGATCAGCGGGACGCGGAACAGCTTTTTCAGCGATTGGTTGCGGTTCTCCATAGTCCGCGAGGCCTGGCGCACCTGGAGATGCGCGATCACCCAGATCACGGCGAAGCTGATCAGCCCCATGGCCGCCAGCACCGGGCCGGAGAAGGTTGCGATGTTCTGAAAACCCTTGAACGCCAGGTAGGTCGAGAAGGTGGCTGCCATCAGCGCGATCAGCAGCGGCACCCAGAGCCGCGCAGCCGCAATCTTGTCGTCGCGGTAGACGATCGCGGTTTCGATAAAGGCGACGAATGATGCGGCGATCATGCCGCCGAGGATCGGCGAGGTGATCCAGCTCAGCGTGATCGCGCTCATGGCCGGCCAGTTGACGGAGCCGAACCCGGCGGCCGCAATGCCGCCGCCGATAACGGCGCCGACGATGGAATGGGTGGTGGAGACCGGCGCGCCGATCCAGGTTGCGACATTGATCCACAGCGCCGCCGCCAGCAGCGCCGCCAGCATGACCCGGATGAGGGCAGGGGCGGCGACCGTTGCAGGCAGAATCAAGCCGCCCGAGATCGTATCGACCACGTCGCTGCCCGCGATCAGCGCCCCGGCGGTCTCGCACACGGCGGCCATGACCAGTGCGCCGCCCATGGTCAGAACCTTGGCGCCGACCGCCGGGCCGACATTGTTGGCGACGTCGTTGGCGCCGATGTTGAGAGCCATGTAGGCGGCCATCGCCGCGGCGACGACCAGCACGACCGTCGCCGGTTCGCCGCCGGCGGCGAGCGAGGCGAAGACGGCGGCAAGGCCGATGAACAGCAGTGCGATGCCCGGCGCGATCAGCCCGCGCGAGACGACGTTGGTCGCCTCCCCGACTTCATCGAGGCGGGCGAGGTCCTTGTCGAGTGCCGTCTTGCGCGGTGCCGCGCGGGTTTCTGCCATTGCTTCCGTTCCCGCGCCCGTCGAATCAACCCCGCTTCGTCGCGCCGGCAGTCATGGTGGGAGCATTACATGTCGGGAAGATGATTCTGGATCGGTCAGGCCGCCGACCGTCGCGGATTGGTCGAGAAGCGCGCGATCAGATCCGCAAGGTCCTGCTCGCGCACGCTTCGCGCTGCTTCGAGCGGCGAGAACCACTGGCGCTTGCGCTGCCTGCGCTCGGGCCATTTGTCCTTGACCTCGTCGATTTCCATCGGGAAGACACGCACCTCGCAGCGCTTTTCGGCGCCGGATGGCTGCAGCTTCGCATAGTAGTAGCGGCCGATCTCCGACTGGGCGATCGCGCCGTCGATGCCGGCTTCCTCCGAGGCTTCACGCGCGGCGGCGTCCCACAGCGCCTCGTCGCCTTCGGGCCAGCCCTTCGGCAGCACCCAGCGGCCGCTGTCGCGGCTGGTGATCAGCATGATCTCGACGCCGTCCGGCCCCTTGCGCCACGGCAGCGCGGCCACCTGCACGCGGCAGGGCGCACCGCCGAGCAGGCGCCTGACCCTGTCGGCAAAAAAACTGCGCTTGCTGTGCCCGATAAACATCTCCGCCAGTACCCGCCCGGAATCGTTTGCCGTCTCACGAATATTACGGTTAATTATCCGCAAGAAAAGTAAAAATTGTGGCACCAAAACATTCCCCCGGATCCGGGGGAATGCCTGTTTTCCACAGGTTCAGCCCACGTGATCGTCCGCGATCGGCTTCTGATAGGTGAAGCCCATGTCCCACGGAAAATAGATCCAGGTGTCCTGCGACACCTCGGTCACGAATGTGTCGACCAGCGGCCGACCCTTGGGTTTTGCGTATATAGTGGCGAAATGCGCCTTTGGCATCATGGCGCGTACGATTGCCGCGGTCTTGCCCGTGTCCGTCAGGTCGTCGATGATCAGCACGCCTTCGCCCTCGTTTTCCAGAAGGGCGGGCGTGATCTCCTTCAGCACCGCCAGTTCGCCCTGCGAGGTGTAGTCGTGGTAGGAGGCGACGGACACCGTCTCGATGATGCGGATGCCAAGTTCGCGCGAGATGACCGCGGCCGGCACCAGCCCGCCGCGGGTGATGCAGACGATCGCCCGCCACTGCGTGCCGGCGCCGGCCAGCCGCCAGGCGAGCGCCCGCGCGTCGCGGTGGAACTGATCCCACGATACAGGGAAGGCCTTCTCCGGAAGGGACATGCAATGCACTCCTTTGCGCGCCTTTCGGGCACGAGGTCACGAGGAATGCGGGCTGAATTAGCGGTGAGTCGCCTTCCTTGGCAAGCGTCTCTCCAAAGCTCGGCGAATATGACGGGCAGGCCGGCCGGCCCGGCGCTCACCGCGACATGAAGCTGGCGACCGACATGCTGTGCAGCACGCTGCGCGTCACGCCGCCGAACAGCAACTGCCGCAGCCACGAATGGCTGAAGGCGCCGAGCACCAGGAGATCGGCCCCGGTGGCAGCCACCCGGTCGCGGATCACCTCGTCGACGCTGCGGCCGGCGGAAGCTTCCGTCGCCACCGTCACCTCGGCGCCGTGGCGCGACAGGGCGGCGGCGAGCGCCGATGCGCCGGCGCTGATTACGTCGTCATCTTCCGGCGGATCGATGACGAAAATCTCGGTCGCCTCGGCCTCGACGATCAGCGGCAGAGCGTCGAACACGGCGCGGGCGGCTTCCCGGCTGCCGTTCCACGAAACAAGGATGCGGCTGAAACTGGCGGTGAGCGCGCCGGAATGGGGGACGACGAGCACCGGCCGCCCGGATTCGTAAAGCACGCCCTCGATGCTCGGCGCATCGTCGCTCGCCCAGTCCGGATTGCGCTGTGCGGCGACCACCAGATCGGCCGAGCGGGCGACGGTCGCGCCCGTGTAGGCGCTGTCGCCGGAAAACGAGCGCAGGCTGTGCCAGTCGAAGCTGACGCCGGCCGCCTTGACGTGATGGGTGAAGAAGGCCTCGACCTCCTTGGTGCGCTCCTCCGCGGCTTCCGTCGCCGTCTCGATCACGGCGACGTCGGGAAAGCCGACGGCGGCGCTGTAGGCGACGGGGATCGGTTCGGCGTGGACGGCGACGATGTGCGCGCCCCAGGCCTGCGCCAGCGGTACGGCGCATTCCAGCACGCGTTGGGTGTCTTCCCTGCTTTGCAGGATGACGGCGATCGTCTTGTAGCTCATCTGACGCTCCCTCGAATTGCATTCGCTTGCAGAGAAATTCCATTCCGCCCGGCAAGTTCCGGCCGGGTGCCGTCACGCGGCCGGCGCCAGGTTTTTGACCATCGCCTCGACCGCCGCGCGGGCGGCTTCCAGCCTATCCGCCGAGCGAGACCGTATCACGAGTTCAGTCCAGAAGGAGCCGTCGCGATATTTCGGATACGAACCGATGATTGTCTCGGGATGCGCCTTCTGGATGTCGCCGAGCGGTCCGCCGATCACGCCCTCGCCGAACGGGCAGTGCACGGTGGCCGAGATCAGCTTCGCGCCGGTGCGCAGCGTCGGCACGACATTGTCGAGCATCGCCTGGAAGATGGCCGGCACGCCGGCCATGACGTGCACGTTGCCGATGCGGAAGCCGGGCGCCATCGATACCGGATTGTCGATGTGCTCGGCGCCGCGCGGCATGCGCGCCATGCGCTGGCGCGCTTCGGTGAACTCCATCTCGCGCCTGGCATAGTGTTCGCCGAGCAGCTTCATCGCCCTGGCGTCGTGCTCGCACGGCAAGCCGAACGCCTTGGCGACCGAATCGGCGGTAATGTCGTCGTGGGTCGGGCCGATGCCGCCGGAGGTGAAGACGTAATCGTAGCGGCTGCGCAGCGCGTTCACCGCGCCGGCGATGTCGTCCTCGTCGTCGGCGACGATGCGGACTTCCTTCAGATCGATACCGATCGCCGTCATGATGTCGGCGAGGTGACCGATGTTGCGATCCTTGGTGCGCCCCGAAAGAATCTCGTCGCCGATGACGAGCATCGCGGCGCTGACGGTTTCCGACATGGACTGCCCCCAAAGAATATTGCCGACCGGAGATAGCGCGCTGCCGCCAAAGCGGCAATGGTACGAGAACGGTGAACGATGTGTCGGCGTCAAGGGCGCTTTCAATGAACGCGCCGCGCCGCCATTCTTGCCGCGAGCGGATGATCGCCAACCGAAATTCCAAAGGAGAGACAGATGGCCAAGGTACTGGTGCTCTATTATTCGAGCTGGGGTCACATGGAGCAGATGGCGAAGGCCGCCGCCGAGGGCGCGCGCGAGGCCGGCGCCACGGTCACCGTCAAGCGGGTTCCGGAACTAGTTCCCGAGGCGGTGGCGAAGGCCGCCTACTACAAGCTCGACCAGGAAGCGCCGATCGCCGATCCGCTGGAACTCGCCGACTACGATGCGATCATCTTCGGCGTCTCGACACGCTTCGGCAACATGGCGGCGCAGTTGAAGAATTTCCTCGACCAGACCGGACCGCTGTGGGTGAAGGGCGCGCTGGTCAACAAGGTGGCGTCGGTGATGTCGTCGACCGCCACTCAGCATGGCGGCGCCGAGTTCGCGCTGATCGCTACGCAGGTCACGCTGCAGCATCAGGGCATGATCATCGTGCCACTATCCTATGCCTATCAGGGCCAGTCCGGCAACGACGTGGTGCGCGGCGGAGCGCCCTACGGCATGACCACGACCAGCGACAGCGACGGCTCGCGCCAGCCTTCGGCCCAGGAACTGGAAGGTGCCAAATTCCAGGGCAAGCGGGTCGCCGAAATCGCCGCCAAGCTGCACGGCTGAGCACGCGTCCGCCAGCGAAAGCAGTTTCGGATCCTTCGTGGCATTCCGTATCGCCGGGCCCTGGCGCCCGGCGATACGCGTTTTGCCGCGCGCACGGCCTTCGGCTAGTGTCGCCGCCTGACCGATCGAGCGACAGGCATGATGACGACGGACATCTTTCTCTGGCTTCTGGCCATAGCATTCCTGGCGGCGTGCCTGGTGCTCGGCTTCTTTGTGCTGGCAACACGCCGGCTGGCGAAGGAGGCCGAAAGGCGCGTGCCCGCCAGCGGCAGGTTCGTATCCGTCGCCGGCAATCGCCTCCACTATGTCGAGGCGGGGCGGGGGCGGCCGATCCTCTTCCTGCACGGGCTCGGCGGGCAACTGCATCACTTCCGCCATACGCTGTTCGACCGGCTTGCAGGCGATTTCCGTCTGATCGCGCTCGACCGCCCCGGCTCCGGCTATTCGGTGCGTGCGCGTGGCGCCAGCGGAAAGCTGGGCGAGCAGGCGGCGCTCGTCGCAGCTTTCATCGAGGAACTCGGCCTGGAAAAGCCGCTGGTGGTTGGGCATTCGCTCGGCGGCGGGGTGGCGCTGGCACTTGCCCTCGACCATCCCGAGACGGTTTCCGGCCTGGCGCTGCTGTCGCCGGTGACGCACCAGGAGACAGCGGCGCCGCCGCAATTTTCCGCGCTTTCCATCCGCTCGCCACTCAAGCTGAAGCTGCTGGCGCATACCACGGCGATACCCATGGCGCTGAAGCGGGCGCCGCAGACGCTGGCTTTCGTCTTCGGCCCGCAGGCGGCGGGCGACGACTATATAGTCGGTGGCGGTGGCATTCTCGGATTGCGGCCGAGGCATTTCGAAGCGACCGTCACCGACTTCGTGGCACTGGAGCACGAGGTGGGCCGCTACGAGTCGCGGCTGGAGGAATTGGAAATGCCGGTGGGCGTGCTGTTCGGCACGGCGGACCAGGTCATCCGCCACGAGGATCACGCACTACCACTGGCCGGGCGGATCAAAAATTTCGAGCTGGAATTGGTGGAAGGGGTCGGCCATATGCCGCAATTCGCATCGCCGGATCGAGTCGAGGTTTTTGTCCGCCGTATGGCCGAAAGGGCTTTCCGGTAGACCGACGGGGAGGGGGCATTGCAACCGCGATCAACGCGACAGGAACTCCCCCTTGCGGGGGCTTCCGCCGGCGATCCTCCGCGCGCTGCGGCAACAATGTCCGCCGAAACCTTGCCGTCCGAAAACCGGTTCCGGCGTTTGGCGTCGCGAATCGGGAGTTTTATCGTGAGGCATCGGGTCAGCATCCAAGATCTTGGCGTCATCGCCGCGATCATGCTCGTGCTCGCCTACATCGCCTTCGAGATTGACATTTTCGCGCATGAGGGCAGAGCGAGCTTCGAGGACGAGCGAATCACGCTCAATGAGATGCTGCTGCTCGGCACGGTACTGTCCGTCGGCCTGCTGATCTTCGCCATCCGCCGCTACCGCGACCAGAAGCGCGAGATCGAACTGCGCATCGCCGCCGAGCGCCTGGCGCGCGAACTCGCCTATCAGGACCCGCTGACGGGGCTCGCCAACCGTCGCCAGTTCGACGAGGCGCTAGGGATAGCCGTTGCCTCCCCGCCGGCAGCCGGTTCGTGCCATGCCGTGCTGCTGCTCGACCTCAACGGATTCAAGAAGATCAACGACAATTACGGCCACAGCATCGGCGACGAGGTGCTAGTCGTCGTCGCCCAGCGCCTGTCGCGGGCGGCGCGCGACGATGATCTGGTCGCCCGGCTCGGCGGCGACGAATTCGTGGTGCTCGCCCGGCACCTGATTGGCCCGGAGGCCGTCGCCAATATCGCGCTGCGCGTGATCCAGGGCTTCGACGACGCCATCGCCACCGGTGGAGTCGTGCATCATGTTGGCACGGCGATCGGCATTGCGCTGCTGCCCGCGGATGGCGCGAGCGGCGAGGAGATCTTGCGCAAGGCCGACCTTGCGCTCTATCGCGCCAAGGCCGAGCGGCGTTCCAGCTTCCGCTTCTTTGAGGAGGAGATGGATCGGTACGCGCGAGAGCGCGGGCGGATGGAACGCGACCTGCGCAAGGCAGTCGGCAACGACCTCATCCGGCCGCTGTTCCGCCCGTCCGTCGACCTCATCTCGGGCCGGGTGCTCGGCTTCGAGGTGGTGCCGGGCTGGAGAACGGCGGGCGGTGAGGAGGTGCCGCCCGAGCGGTTCATCCCGATCGCCGAGGAGACCGGCCTGGTCCATGCCATGGCGCGCCGGGTGCTGGAACTCGCTTGCGCGGCGGCGCGCCGCTGGCCGCAGGACGTGACCTTGTCCATCGACGTGCTCGCCTCGCAACTGCGCGACCGCGACTTCGCTACCAGCATCCTGCGGATACTGCGCGAGGCGGGTTTCGCACCATCGAGGCTGGAGATCGACGTCGCCGAAAGCCTGATCGTTCAGAATCTCGATGCTGCCAAGTTGGCGCTGCGCCCGTTGCGTAACGCCGGCGTGCGAATCGCGCTGGCCAATTTCGGCACGGGCTATTCCAACCTCTACCACATCCAGGAATTCGGCTTCGACAAGGTCAAGATCGACCGGCGTTTCGTGGAGAAGATGGAAGAGGAGGACGCCGCCAGGATCGTACGCGCGCTTGCCGGTCTCGGTCATGGGCTCGGGCTGCCGGTCAGTGCCGACGGCATTCCCACCGCCACCGGCAATTCCTTGCTGCTCGCTTCCGGTATACGCGAGGGGCAGCCGTCGAGCCGGCTCGCTTCAGCCGACGAGACGTTTGGGTTCTTCGATCCCACCTCGGCCAGAAGCGACATGCGCACCATCACGGGCTGAGCCTGCTCGTTCGGGCCCCGAGCTGCTCTGTCTGTCGCATGCGTGCCGTGTGACAGGAGCGGTCAGATCCATATTCTGGCCAGGTGCGTGCGCCGCAGCCTTCCTCTTGCAATTCGGTGCCGCTCCGCTAGGACTGGTCGCCGAGCGGACGTGGCGGAACCGGTAGACGCAAGGGACTTAAAATCCCTCGGGCTTGCCCGTACGGGTTCGATTCCCGTCGTCCGCACCAGATTGAACTTATTGATCAATTTTCACCGTTAGATGACCTGTCTAGCCATGGAGCAAGCTTGGGTTCCTGTCGTGGCATCCGTGACCGGTGTATTGGGATGCTGCGCCGGCTCGGCGGACACCCATGGACCTAATCGGGGCTGTGCGATCGTTGGCGCGTCGAGTGACTTGCAGCGCGCTGCGAGTACCGCAGTTTCACGATTACCTGTCTGTTCACCTTAACGGATGACTGCGGGATGCTGGCCCAACTCGGACGCTGTACAGCCATTCCTCATACAAGTTACGTTCCAACAAAAGAGGGGGCTTGGAATGAGAAACCTTCGTGCGCTCGGCGGGCTCGTGCTGCTGTTCACCGGTGCCGCCATGGCACAGGAGGCGCCAGACTTGAGGGGGACATGGACCCCTGGCGAGGGCGCCCATATCGTCGACGGTCCAAGCCGGCACCAGGAAAGCGGGACCGCGCCTGTCCCGGATGAAGAAACGCTTCAAACGCACACCTCAGACTTCGTCTTCCGTTTCGAAGAACAGAAAGGCCGGACTTTCTGGGGAAGCCTGTCCTCGGGCAAGGTCTCAGAGAAGCTGATTGGAGCCATATCGGTGGACGGTAAACGCTTTGTCATCGCCGACAGGGACGGAACGTTCGACGGCGTCGTGGTGGATGCCGACACGCTGGATTATTGCTACACCCATGTCACGCCGACAGACATGGCCGTCGCGTGCGGGCTGCTGCACCGGAAGAAGTGACGAGCGGCGAGGCTGCGGGGCGGAGAGGCGAACTCCCGGGGGGAGCCCTTCCGCGCGCTGGCCCATCAGACGAAGACATCGCCCCTTCGATGGTTACCTGGTACTCTGGCGTTGAAACGGCGTTGTACCGAAACCGTGCCCTGCAACCTTCTTGCGGCTTCGGCGGATGGACTTGATTGGTTTTCGATCAGAGATAGGCTGAGCATCAGTCAGTTTCCGGAGAAAAATCATGCAGCCGACATCGTCGATCTTGGTGGCGACCGACCTTAGCGCACGATGTGATCGGGCCGTCGATCGGGCAGCCGCACTCGCAGTCGATTGGGAAGGCAGATTGAGGGTTATCCATGTCGTCGATGACAGGGACACTCGTGACCAGTCAAAACTTGAGAAGGCCGTGCGGGCAACACTTCGCGATCCGACTGCCGATATCGATATTCTGCTTCCTCATGGTTCGGCGCCCGAGACCATCGCCAGATGCGCTGAGGAGACGGCAAGCGCCATCATCGTCACAGGCATCGCGCGATACAATCATTTTGGCGACTATTTCCTGGGCACGGCGGTCGAATATGTCCTGCGACACGCGGCCGCTCCAGTGCTGGTGGTGAAGCAGCGTCCCCGCCACGGTTACCGGACAATGCTGGTTCCAACCGATTTTTCTGACCATTCGCATGCCGCGCTACTGACAGCGGCCAATCTTTTCCCCGACGCCATCATTCATTTGGTTCACGCCTACCAAGTGCCATTCGAAGGCAGACTGGACACACCGCCGAACCGCACAGAGATCGAGCGAGCCGTCCAGGCGGATCTTGACGGCTATCTTGGCAATTCAGCGTTCCTCCCTGAATTGCGAGCCAGAGTGCATGGGAGATTGGGGTATGGTGAGAGACACATCGTCATAGGCGAAGCGATACAGGACATCGATCCCGACATCGTCGTACTCGCGAGCCGGAGACGCAGCGCATTGGGCCATGCCCTTTTGGGCAGTTCAGCTCATACCTTGTTGTCGTCGATCGCTACAGACACGCTCGTGATCAAGGTGTAGCCGCTGCTTTCGGCGAAAGCCTGGCCATGTCTCCGCAGCCGGGCTTGATCGGCGAAAAACGTTCCTGCCGGTTAGTGCAGAACCGGCCTATCCTCACACTGTCGACCAGTGCTGCCTGGCGCCGTTGTTCCCACTCTCGTCATCATGTTGTATTTTGACCGTTATCATCCGGAAAATGACCGAATTTGTTGCTGCAACAGATTTTCCTCTTGCTTTTTCGTTGTAAACCGGCACAAATGACGTAGCGGAAATGCTGGGGCGGGTTCGTCCAGACAGATTGTCGAGATCTTGGCAGGGTGTCCAATGAGGCGCGTGGTTAGCGTTGCGATCGCCGGACGACACTTCGACGTGATCGTCTCCCAGCGGGACCGGAACGTCTGGACGGCGCTCGGCGAATTCGGCGATCGCGAGATCGGCACCATGGACCGCAGCTTCGACGGTGCAGTCGAACGGTGGCGCGCGAACGCGACGGAAGGCGCGCTAGCGCAGCGTCAGGCCGCATAACGGGCTTCGGCCGAACCGGTCAGGGAACATCTTCCGGCGGCATCGGTTGGAAAACCGGTGGGGGGCATCCCTTGTAAGGAGCCCTCAAATGAAAATCATCACCGTTGCCATACTCGCCGCTTCCCTGGCTTTGCCTTCCATGGCGCTTGCCCAGTCCTCGACGGGCACAGCGAACGAGGCCGCCACCACCGATTCTGGGCCGGGCTTCTGGACCGGAGCGTGGATGCGCGACTTCTTCACCGACGACAGCATGGCCACCGTGAAGCCGTCGGCGGAAGCCCAGGCGGCCTTCGCCAAGATGACGCCGGAGAACCAGGCCAAGCTCAAGGCTGCCTGTGAAAGCACCTACGACCGCAGATATTCGGACATCTGCGAAGCCGCGACCATGTAGGCTTGGCAGATCGGTGGTTGAGGGCACAAAAATGCCCGGCCGCTGCACGGCGGCCGGGCATTTTGCGATTGGGCCTTCGGAACGCCGGCCAGCGGCGCTCGGGACGCGATGGCTGATCAACCATCCTCCTCGACGAACACCTCGTCGCGCTTCTTGCGCACCGAGGGCAAGAGCACGATCACCAGTACCGCGACCGCGGCGGCCAGCAGCAACGCGCTGATCGGCCGGGTGACGAAAGTGGTCGGGTCTCCGCGCGAAAGAATCATGGCGCGGCGCAGGTTTTCCTCCAGCAGCGGTCCGAGCACGAAGCCAAGCAACAGCGGCGCCGGCTCGCAGCGCAGCTTCAGCAGGAAATAGCCGAGCAGGCCGAACAAGGCGACGACATAGAGGTCCCAGACGTTGGAGTTCACCGAATAGACGCCGATGGAGCAGAACGCCATGATCGTCGGGAACAGCACGTAATAGGGAACCTTCAGCAGCTTCACCCATAGCCCGATGAGCGGCAGGTTGAGGATGATGAGCAGCAAATTGCCGATCCACATGGAGGCGATCAGCCCCCAGAACAGGTCGGGGTTTTCGGAGGCGACGTTGGGTCCGGGCACGATGCCCTGGATGATCATCGCGCCGATCATCAGCGCCATCACCGGGTTGGCGGGAATGCCCAGCGTCAGCATCGGGATGAAGGACGTCTGGGCGCCGGCATTGTTGGCCGATTCCGGCCCGGCAACGCCGGCGAGCGCGCCCTTGCCGAATTCCTCCGGTCGGTCCGAGGCACGCTTCTCGATGGTGTAGGAGGCGAAGGCCGCCAGCACCGCGCCGTTGCCCGGCAGGATGCCGAGGGCGGAGCCAAGTGCGGTGCCGCGCAGGATCGGCGCGGTCATCCGCCGGAAATCCTCGCGTGTCGGCATGAGGCCGGTGACCTTCGCCATCAGCACCTCGCGGGTGCGTTCCTCTTCGAGGTTGCGCAGGATCTCGGCGATACCGAACAGGCCGACAGCGATGGCGACGAAGTTGAGCTGGTCGCCGAGTTGCGTGAGGCCGAAATTCAGCCGCGGCGCCCCGGAAATCACGTCCTGGCCGACCAGGCCGAGCAGCAGGCCGAGCACCACCATGGCAATTGCCTTGATCACCGATCCGTGCGCCAGCGCCACCGACATGACGAGGCCGACGACCATCAGCGAGGAATATTCGGCGGCCCCGAATTTCAGCGCCATGGCGGTGAGCGGCGGGGCGAACAGCGCGATCAGCACCGTGGCGATGGTGCCGGCCACGAACGAGCCGATCGCGGCAGTGGCCAGCGCCACGCCGGCGCGGCCGTTGCGGGCCATCTGGTAGCCGTCGATGGCGGTGACGGCGGAGGACGATTCGCCCGGCATGTTGATCAGGATCGCGGTGGTCGAGCCGCCATATTGCGCGCCATAATAGATGCCGGCCAGCATGATCAGCGAGGAGACCGGATCGCCGATCTGGAAGGTGATCGGCAAAAGCATGGCGATGGTGGCGGTGGCGCCGATGCCGGGCAGCACGCCGATCAGCGTGCCGAGCAGCACGCCGATCAGGCAGAAGCCGATATTGGCGATCGTCGAGGCGGTGGCGAAGCCGAGCGCGAGGTTCGAGAAAAGATCCATGATTCGCCTCCCGTCAACGCAGCCAGGGGCCGATGCGCTCGAACGGCAGCCCGAGCCCGTAGCTGAAGACGGCCGTCGAGAAGATGGCTAGGGCGACGGCCAGCGCGAACGCCATCCACAATTTCATGCGGTAGGAGGCGAAGGAAGCGAACAGCGCGGTGATGAATACCGAGCCGACAAAACCCAGCCCGCGCACGGTGAGGCCGAAGATCAGCGGTGCGAGCAGGATGAAGACCATGCCGCGCCAGGCGATGCGGCCGGCCGGCTCGCCTTCGGTCCGCGCGGCCTGGATGAGGATGATGGCGCCGAGAAGCACAAGCAGGCCCGACAGCACCAGCGGCATCCCGCCAGGCCCGATGCGCAGCCACGATCCCAGGTCGACCGTCAGAGACTGGTAGCCGAAGAGGAGCCCGGCAAGGATGAAGAACCCGCCGCACAGCGCATTGGTCCGGTCGAAAGTCAGCGAGTTCATCGTTTCTCCCCGTTTTGCCTCGTAGTTTCGCAGTCGCGAGCCGCGGTCTCTCTCGATCGACGGCACTTTGCCGACGTCCCGCAAGCTGCGCGAGGCGATTTTGCCGGAGCGGAGCCATTGGCGGGTCGGGCAGCACCTGCGCGTCCGGCGGAACAATCGCTGCTCAGCGTCGTTTCCCGCCGACCCGCTTCGCCCGGCACCCGTCGCCTCGACGGGAGGGCGAGGAGCCACGTCCGGCGCCCTCCTCCCTTCGTGGGATAGGCGGCCTTGAGGGCCGGCGAGGGTGCAAAAAGCATCGGCTCGTCGGCCCTATGCGATGCCCCCTCAGCCAGGGAGGCGGCGACGAAAACTCAGTCGGCGTACTGGCCGGCGGCCTCGATGATCGGCTTCCAGCGCGCGATTTCGCTTTCCAGCTTGGCTTTGAGCGCGGCCGGCGTGGCGTCGGCTTCGGGCGACGGCGTAGTGCCAAGCTCGGCGAAGCGGGCGACCACGTTCGGATCCTTCAGCGCCACCTGCAGCGACTTCGACAGCCGCTCGCTGACCTCCGCCGGCGTGCCCTTCGGCGCGTAGAGGCCGTGCCAGACGGAGACCTGCATGCCGGGCAGGCCGCCTTCCTCGGTGGTCGGCAGGTCGGGCAGCACGTCGAGCCGCTTCGGCGTGGTCACAGCATAGCCCTTGATGGTGCCGCCGAGGATCTGCTTGGTGGTGTTGGTGGTCTGGTCGCACATGATGTCGACCTGGCCGCCGAGCAGGTCGGTCATCGCCGGGCCGGTGCCCTTGTAGGGTACGGTGACCAGCGGCGTGTCGATCGCCGACATGAACAGCATGCCGCACAGATGCGACGCCGCGCCGATGCCGGCGTTGGCGACCGTTACGGCGTCCTTGTTCTCCTTGGCGTATTCGATAAGCCCCTTGAGGTCGGCCGGCTCGAAATCCTTGCGCGCCACGATGGTCATCGGCACCTCGGTGACGAGGCCGACATATTCGAACGAATTCAGCGTGTCATAAGCAAGCTTGCGGTAGAGCGTCGCCGAGGTCGACATGCCGATATGGTGGAGAAGCAGCGTGTAGCCGTCCGGATCGGCGCTGGCCACGCGGCCGGCACCAAGCGTGCCGCCGGCTCCGCCGACGTTCTCCACCACGATCTGCTGGCCGAGATCCTTCGACATCGCTTCAGCCACGAGGCGAGTCACGGTATCGGTCGGCCCGCCGGCGGCGAAAGGCACCACCACCGTGATCGTCCGCTCGGGGTAGGTCTGGGCACCGGCCGAATGGGCTGCGAGCGTGAACGAGGCAGCGACGGCGAGAGTCGCGAGCAGTTTCTTCATCAAATTTCCTCCCTGGCTTCAAGCATGCGCCGGCCCGGATCGCGAGCAGTCCTCCCTGCGCCGGCGGCGATGCCTACTGCAAATGACGCAATACGCCGCGAATGCAATGTCGCGAAGGAATTTTCACGGCTTGAGTTCGCCGACAATCGAGATTTTCGGGTGGGAATCGAGACATTCGCCCGCCATCGTGGGTGGAAATCCACCCATATCGCCGGATTGGCACGCGGCCGGCAGCCGGTCGGGTCGGCAGCCTAAGGAAGCTTCTCGTCACTGGCGTGATCGTGGCGATCGAGTCCGTATTTCTGCATCTTCTCATAGAGCGTCTTGCGGCCGATCCCGAGGCTTTCATAGACGGGCTTCAGGCTTCCATTATGCGCGGTGAGCGCACGCTCGATCAGCTTGCGCTCGTAACCCGAGACGCGCTCGGCCAGCGTCTTTTCGGTATCGTCGGCGGCTTCCTCGCCGGTCTCGTGCGCGAGGCCGAGGACAAAACGGTCGGCCGCGTTGCGCAACTCGCGCACATTGCCCGGCCAGTCGCGGCGGGCGATGTCGGCGATCACCGAAGGCGGCACCTCGACCTTGTCGCGGCGATAGCGGGCGCAGGCCTCGTCGACCAGATGCAGGAATAGAAGAGGCACGTCCTCCAGTCGCGCCTTGAGAGCAGGCGCGCGCAAGGTCACGACATTCAGCCGGTAGAGCAGGTCGGCGCGAAACTGGCCGGCGGCGGCTTCGGCCTCAAGGTCCGCCTTGCTGGTGGCGATGAAACGTACGTCCAGCGGCACCGCCTCGTTGGAGCCGAGGCGGGTAATGCTGCGGTCCTGGATGACGCGCAAAAGCTTCGCCTGCAATTCGAACGGCATCGAACCGATCTCGTCGAGCAGCACTGTGCCGCCGCGCGCATGCTCGAATTTTCCGAAGCGTGCGCGCAACGCGCCCGGAAACGCGCCGGCCTCGTGGCCGAACAACTCGCTTTCGATCAGCGCCTCGGGCAGGGCGGCGCAGTTGATGACGATGAAGGGTTTCATGGCCCGCTGGCTGATGTCGTGCAGCGCCCGGGCGACGACCTCCTTGCCCGCGCCGGTGTCGCCGATGATCAAGACGTCGGCGTCCGTCGCCGCCACGGCGCGGATGCGGTAGCGCAAATCGACCATCACCGCGGTGCGTCCAGGAAGCCGGGCCTCGATGTCGTCGCGTTTTCCCGCGACAGCGCGCAGCTCGCGATTTTCCAGCACCAGCCGCCGGCGATCCATGGCGCGGCCGGCCATGTCGGCAAGATGCTGCGGCGTGAACGGTTTTTCGATGAAGTCGTAGGCGCCTTCGCGCATTGCCCGCACCGCGAGTTGGACGTCGCCATGGCCGGTGGTCAGGATCACCGGAATATCCGGGTCGATGTCGCGGATGCGGCTCATCAGCGTCATGCCGTCCATGCCTGGCATACGGATGTCTGTTATGACGACGCCGTTGAAACCCTGGCTGACGAAGTCCAGCGCCCGGCCGCCGGAGGCGAAATCCCGCACGGCAAAACCCGACAGGTCGAGCGATTGGGCGACGGAGCGCCGCAACTCGTCCTCGTCGTCGACGAGCAGGATCGTCGGCGCCTTCATTCTGCGGCCTCGGCAATGGAGCGATCGGCGGCATCAAGAACGATGGTGAAGACCGCTCCGCCGTCGGGATGGTTGGCGGCGGACAGGCTGCCGCCAAAATCCTTGATGATGTTGTATGAGATCGAAAGCCCGAGGCCGAGCCCGTTGCCAAAACCCTTGGTGCTGAAGAACGGATCGAAGATGCGGTCGAGGATGGCTGGCGGTACGCCGGGTCCAGGGTCGCGGACGGTTACCGACACTTTGCCACCGTCGCGGTATGCCGACAGCACGATTGTCCGGTTTTCGCGCCCCTCCACGGCGTCCGCCGCGTTGGAAATGACGTTCACCAGCACTTGCTGCAGGCGCACGGCGCCGGCGATTACGATTGGCGGATCTGAACCGAGATCGATCGAGAGCGTCGCGCCGGCGCTCTTCAGGCGGCTGCCGACGATTTCCAGTGTGTCGCCGACGGCTTCCACCAGCGGAACCGGGCCGAGCTTCTGGTTCGGTTTTCGGGCAAAATTGCGAAGGTGGCGGCTGATGGTGGCCATGCGGTCGGCCAGGCTGGAGATGCGCGAGATGTTGTCGCCCGCCTCCGCCGCCCGGCCGCGGTCGAGCAGCACGGCGGCATTGTCGGCATAGTTCTTCACCGCCGCCAGCGGCTGGTTTAACTCATGGCTGAGTGCCGCCGACATCTGGCCGAGTGCCGCCAGCTTGCCGGCCTGCACGAGGTCGGCCTGCGTCTGCCGCAGGCGCTGCTCGGTCGTGCGGCGCTCGGCGATCTCCAGTTCGAGTTGCGTGTTGACCGCCTCAAGGTCGGCGGTGCGTTCCTCGACACGCCGCTCCAGTTCGGTGCGGGCGCTTCTCTGCATCTCCATGCGCTCGGCGAGCCGCGACCGCCGCTGCAGCACGATGGCGCCGAGCAGGGCCGCGAGCCCGAACAAGAGCAGCGCGGCGATCGTGTTGGTCAGCGCCTGCGCGCGCGCCGAAGCGGTGTCGGTCAGCACGCTCACGGTCCATCCCGCGTCCGGCATGTCTTCCGAAAGCTCCAGGAATTCGCGGGAGCCCCGGTCGCCGGCGATCGTCAGGAAAAAATGCCCCGCCTCGGGTTTTCCGCGCGACACCGGAAGCTCGCGTAGAACAGCGTTGGCGTAGCGGCGCGATTCGGCGGTGCGGGCGAGCCGGTCTTCGGTCAGCGACTTCAGGCCGGCATAGAGCCAGTCAGCACGCCCGCTCATGAAGATGATGCCTTCCGGGTCGGTGACGATGATCTCGTTGTTGCCACCCCTCCAGGATGCCTCGACGGCGTCGATGTCGACCTTGAACACCACGACGCCGCGCACGGCGTTTTCGACCATGACGGGCGCCGAAAAATAATAGCCGCGCTTCAATGACGTTGTCCCCAGCGCGAAGAATCGGCCGAGTTTTCCGGCCATCGCGTCCTGGAAGTAAGGGCGGTAGGTAAAATTCTCGCCGACGAAGCTGATCTCGCTGTCGTGGTTGCTGGCGGCGATGGTGTCGCCGTCGGTCTTCATGATGTAGACGTCGGAGGAGTCGAGGAGCGTATTGATCTCCTTCAGATAGGCGTTGGCTTCGGCTCGCAGCGCGAGATCGTCCGGATAGGCGAGCAGTGCGCGGATGAGTTCCTGGTCGGCGATGAGTCTCGGCAGCGGCTCGTATCGGCGCATCTGTCCCGACAGTGCGGCGACCGCCAGCCGCAGCGTCGTCTGGCCGCGCGACGCGGCTTCGTCCAGCGCAGCGCGCGTCGCGATACGATGGACCGAGGCGCCGATGACCACGGCCGCCGCCGCAAGCAGCAGTGCGATCCATATGCCTCGTCCGCTGAGGAGTCTTGAAACCATCGGCCACCACATGCCGTGTTCGCTGTCACGGCGGCCAGATATTACAGGACCGGCGCGACCCGACACAATCGGCTGTTCGGTGAGGCCCGAACGGAACTGGTAATCTTGATCGCGAGTTGGCAATGTGCCGGGAAATGGAGTCTCCTTCGCGATGGCCAGCAACCCGGCATTCGAGAAACCGAAACCCTGGGCGCAGATCGCGACCCTCTTGGTCGATGTCGCCACCGGCCGCAAGCCGGCCGACCTGGTCGTGCGCAACGGCCGCTGGGTCAACGTGCATTCCGGCGAGATCATCCCCGGCACCGATCTTGCCATTGCCGGCGGACGCTTCGCCTATTGTGGGCCGAACGCGGCGCACGCCATCGGCGAGGGGACGAAGGTGGTCGACGCCGGCGGGCGCTATCTCGTGCCGGGCCTGTGCGACGGCCACATGCATGTCGAGAGCGGCATGGTGACGGTCACGGAATTCTGCCGCGCCGTCATCCCGCACGGCACGACATCGATGTTCGTCGACCCGCACGAGATCGCCAACGTGCTGGGGCTGGACGGCGTGCGGCTGATGCATGACGAGGCGATGGCAATGCCCATCAACGTGCACGTGCAGATGCCGTCATGCGTGCCGTCCGCGCCGGGCCTGGAGCATGCGGGCGCAGCACTTTCGGTTGCCGACGTCGCCGAAGCAATGACCTGGCCGAACATCATCGGGCTCGGCGAGGTGATGAATTTCCCGGGCGTCATTGCCAACAACGAGGTGATGGCCGGCGAGATCGCCGAGACCGTCAGGGCGGGAAAGGTCGTCGGCGGCCATTATGCCTCGCCCGATCTCGGCCCGTCCTTCCACGGCTATGTCGCCGGCGGGCCGGAGGACGACCATGAAGGCACCCGCGCCGAGGACGCCATCGCCCGCGTGCGCCAGGGCATGAAGGCGATGCTCAGGCTGGGCTCGGCCTGGTACGACGTGGCCGCCCAGATCAAGGCGGTGACGGAGCAGGGGATCGACCCGCGCAACTTCATCCTGTGCACCGACGACAGCCATTCCGGCACGCTGGTGCATGAAGGCCACATGGACCGGGTGGTCCGCCATGCGATCGCGCAGGGCCTGAAGCCGGTGACCGCCATCCAGATGGCGACCATCAACACCGCCGAGCATTTCCGGCTCGGCCGTGAAATCGGCTCGATCACGCCGGGCCGGCAGGCGGACTTCCTGATCGTTGCCGACCTGCCTACCTTGAAGATCGACGAGGTCTATGCCCGCGGCGTCAAGCTCGCGAAGGACGGCAAGCTTGTGGCCGAGATTCCCGCCTACGACTATCCGAAGCAGGCGAAGAACACGGTGAGACTCGGCAAGAGACTGAAGGTCGCCGATTTCGACATCGTGGCGCCCAAGGGCGCCAACGAGGTGCGGGCGCGGGTCATCGGCGTCATCGAGAACCAGGCGCCGACCCGCGCGCTCGAGGCCGATCTTTCGGTCGAGAACGGACTGGTGGCGATGGACAGGGCGAACGACGTCTGCCAGATCGCGCTGGTCGAACGCCATCGCGGCACGGGCGCTGTGACCAACGCCTTCGTTTCGGGCTTCGGCTATGTGAAGGACTGCGCCATGGCGTCGACCGTGGCGCATGACAGCCATCACATGATCGTCGTCGGCACCAACAAGGCCGACATGGCGATGGCCGCCAACCGGCTGGGCGAGATCGGCGGCGGCGTGGTGCTGATCTCGGAAGGCAAGGATCTGGCGCTGGTGGAAATGCCGATCGCCGGGCTGATGTCGGACGAGCGCGCCGAGATCGTGGCGCAAAAGGCCGACCGGCTGACCAGGGCGATGCGCGACATGGGATGCTCGCTGAACAACGCCTACATGCAGCATTCGCTGCTGGCGCTGGTGGTCATCCCCGAACTGCGCATATCCGACGTCGGGCTGGTCGACGTCACGACGTTCCAGAAGGTCGATCTGTTTCTCTGAAACGCCGCGGGCCTACTGCCCGACGGCGATCCGCACCACGTTGATCGGCGTGGTGATGATGACTTCCGCCGCAGAGGTCAGCGTGCCGGTGATGCCGTGCGTCAGCGAGGCGACCCGCTGGTCCGCTTCCTCCTGGTTGGTGACAAGCCTGCTGTTGTGCTTCAGCCGCTCCCCGAGCATCTTGATCAGCACCGGGTTGTCGGCGAATTTTGTGTGGTTGAGGCTGTCGCCTGAGTTGATCTGCGACAGGTCCACGGCGATAACGCCGAGACTGGCGAGATCGGCGGCGTCGCCATAGTCGCCGACCCGCGGCTGGCTGCCGGCGATGAGGCCCGAGATGCGCAGGGCCCGGTCGTCCGACGACAGGAACAGGATGAACGGCTTGTCCGGCACGCCGTAGCGCGCCATCTGCGACTTGAAGACATCGACGTCGATGTCGGGCGAGGCCAGCACCACGTCGCCCAGCTTGTTGTCGAGGTCGCGGTCGCCCGAGATCGCCAGTTGTCGCAGCGCCTCCATCGTCGCCCAGTTGCCCATCGAATGCGCGATGATGTCGATGCGTTTCGCGCCGGCCTTGGCCACGAGCCGAAGCGTTTGCTCCAGCGCGTCGCGGGCCGCGCTGGCACTGTTGCTGTCGTAGACGTAGTCGACCGTTCGCCCGCCGGATGCCCAGGTGAACAGCACCGGCGTCCCTTCGTAGCCGGCGTCGTGGACGATCTGCGTCATCCGGTAGACGGCGCCGTCGAAGGCGGTGTTGTAGCCGTGGATGAACACCAGCGCGCGGCCGCCATTCCTGGCGATGTCGGTGCGCAGCGCCTTCGCGAACTCCGACTCGTCATAGGCGGTGACGGATTCCGCCACCATGAACTTCGACGGATCGGCGGGCTGGCTTTTCTTGCGCCGCTCGATCTCGCCGGTCTTGTGGATCGCCGGAACGGTGATGTCGACCTTGGCGTAGCTGACTTGCGGCGAGCGCCTGCCGTCAAAGACCTCTTCCCGCCGCTCGGACTTGTGGCGCGTCGTGGCGACGAAAATCTCGTGACGCCCCGAGATCTGGTTGGCCGGCACGGCGACGACGCTGGCGGAAATCAGATCGCGCGTCGCCTGGCCGCCGGCGCAGCCTGACAGGGCGAGTGCGAACGCAATGAGGACCAGCCTCGGCAGATGTCCCCCAACCATGATCCCTCGGCGGCGCTCTAGCTACATTGGCCGCCGTGATAGACGTATGCGCGGCTCCGGTCCAGCGCGGCAAGCGCGCGCATGGCGAGTCACCGGGTCCAGAAGGCCGGCGTGAACAGCACCAGCACCGCCAGGATCTCCAGGCGTCCGAGCAGCATCAGGAAGGACAGCACCCATTTCGCCGTATCGGACAGCGACGAGAAATTTCCCACCGGGCCGATGATCGGCCCCAGGCCGGGCCCGACATTGGTCAGCGCCGTCAGCGCGCCGGTCGTGGCGGTGACGAGGTCGAGCCCAGTCGCGCCGAGCAGGATCGTGCCGATCCCCCAGATCACGAAGAAAGCGGCGATGAACAGAACCACAGTGCGCTGCGTATCCGGGTCGACGGTGCGGTCGCCGTAGCGGACCGGGCGCACCGCGTCGGGATAGATCAGGCGGCTGAGTCCGTTCGACAGAAGCCGATAGAGGATCAGGAAACGGTAGGCCTTTATGCCGCCGGTGGTCGAGCCGGAGCAGCCGCCAAGGAAAGTCGCCACGAAGATGCAGGCGACTGCGAACGGTCCCCACAGCGTATAGTCGTCGCTGGCGAATCCGGTGGTGGTGATGATCGAGGTCAGGTTGAACGCCGAATGCGATAGCGCCCGTAGGAAAGGCATGTCGAGACTGACGCGCAGGTAGATTGCGACCGCCACGATGAACACCGCGCAATAGCCGGCGAAGACGCGGATCTGCGGGTCGCGCAAGGCGTCGAGCCGGCCGCGCACCGCGAACAGGATCATGATCGAGAAGGGCAGCCCGCCGATGAACATGAAGATGGTGCCGATCCACAGGATGGCGGCATTGTCGGAATAGCGCACGAACGACGTGTCATGGGTCGAAAACCCTCCGGTCGCCAGCGCGCCCATCGCGTGATTGATGGCGTCGAAGCCGCCCATGCCCGCCGCCGCGAAAAGGATCGCGCAGGCCACCACGAGCGCCGTGTAGACGCCGATCAGGCTGATGGCGAAGGTCTGGAAACGCTCGAAGGGGCGGTCCTCGATGTCCGAGGATTCGATCTTGAAATAGGAGACGCCCCCGATGTTGAGGAACGGCAGTAGGAACAGGCCGAGCGCGATCACGCCAAGACCGCCCATGAAATTGAGCAGCGAGCGCCAGAGAAGCAGGCCCGGCGGCGCGCGGTCCAGCCCGTTGATCACGGTGGAGCCGGTAGTGGTGATGCCAGACACCGATTCGAAGAAGGCATCGGCGAGGCTGAGTTCCAGCGACGAGATCATGAACGGCGCTGCGCCGGCGATGGCCAGTGTCAGCCATAGCAGATTGACCAGCAGGAAGCCGAAGCGCGTCGTCACCGCCGGGGCGCGGCCCTGTGTCGCCAGCGCGACGGCCAGAGCCAGCCCGCCCATGAACAGCGCCGACAACGCAAAGGCCCGCCAATCCGGATTGCCGCGCGACAGGTCGACGGCTGCCGGCACGAGCATGGCCAGCGACAGGTAGATCGCAAAGACCGCGGCGACATGCACTGCGGCGCGGACGGCGGATCTGTTCACGACGTGCGCCCTGGCCCCGGTTTGCGCTACGGCGGATACGCTTCGGGCGGCCCGCCTACGGCGCGCGACAGTGGCTTCGCGAAGCCGAATATGCAATAGCGGCCGATCATGCTCCAAGGGAAATGCAGGGTGATCGGAGGCGGCAAGCCATGACGGATTTCGCCGAAGGCGTGGCGGCCGCGGCCCAAGCCCTGCGCGGCCTGTTCGCGGAGACGCCGTTGCAGGAGAACCTCTATCTCTCGCACAAAACCGGCGCACACGTCTTCCTCAAGCGGGAGGATCTCTCGCCGGTGCGCTCCTACAAGATCCGCGGCGCCTTCAACTTCTTCCGCAAGGCGCTGAATGACGGCAACCGGGCCGAACTTTTCGTTTGTGCATCGGCCGGCAACCATGCTCAGGGTTTTGCCTTCGTCTGCCGGCATTTTGGCCGACGCGGCGTGGTGTTCATGCCGGTGACTACCCCGCAACAGAAGATCGACAAGACCAGACATTTCGGCGGTGAGTTCGTCGAGATCAGGCTGATCGGCGATTTTTTTGACGACTGCCTGAAGGCGGCGCTCGCCTTTGCCGAGGAGAGCGGCGGCCTGATGGTGCCGCCTTTCGACCACAGGGACATCATCGAGGGCCAGGCAACGGTCGCCCATGAAATGGCCGCCCAGATGCCGGACGGCCAGCAGCCTGACATCGTCATTCTGCCGGTCGGCGGCGGCGGGCTCGCCGCCGGCGTGACCCGTTATATGGGCGGCGCGAAAGGGCCGCGTTTCGTCTTCTGTGAGCCTGCCGGTGCGCCCAGCCTCAAGCAGGCGCTTGTAGCGGGTAAGCGGGTGAAACTGGCGAAAGTCGACAATTTCGTCGACGGCGCCGCGGTGGCAGAGATCGGCCGCGAGCCGCTCCGGCATCTGAAGGATTTTTTGCCCGACGCGGTCCGGCTGATCCCGGAAAACCGGCTCTGCGCCACCATGATCGAGATGCTCAACGTCGAAGGCGTGGTGCTGGAGCCGGCCGGCGCGCTGGCGATCGACGCGTTGAAGGACTTTTCCAGGCGCGAGCTTAAGGGCAAGACCGTGGTGTTGGTCGTCTCGGGGGGCAATTTCGATTTCGAGCGGTTGCCCGACGTGAAGGAGCGGGCGTTGCGCTTCGAGGGGCTGAAGAAATATTTCGTCTTCCGATTCCCGCAGCGGCCGGGGGCGCTGCGGGATTTTCTGGCGCTGCTCGGGCCGGATGACGACATCGTCCGCTTCGAATATCTGAAAAAATCTGCGCGCAATTTTGGCTCTGTGCTGATCGGCCTCGAAACCAAGGATTCCAGAAACTTCGCCGTGTTGGCGAAACGTTTTCACGAAGCCGGATGGGCATATCAGGACATTACCGACAACGAGACGCTGGCGGGGTTCATCATATGAGCGGCAAGGTCAGCATTCGGTCGCTGGATCACATCGTGCTTTGCGTGAACGACGTGCCGGCCACCATTGCTTTCTACCGACGTGTCCTCGGAATGGAGCCGCGTGAAGAAAAGCCGGGCAAATGGTCGCTGCATTTCGGCTCGAACAAGATCAGCCTGCAGGACGCGAGGGCGTCGCCGTCGATCGCCGCGGCGACCGTTGTGGGAAGCGGCAATTTCTGTTTGCTCACCGACATGCCGATTGCCGAATTCGCGATCCGTCTGAAAGATGAGCGCGTGCGGATCGTTGCAGGACCTGCGGAGCGGTCTGGTGCGCGCGGGCCGATCCTGTCCGTCTATTTCAACGATCCGGACGGCAATCTCGTCGAAGTCAGCAACCAGCTATGACAGGCGGTTGCGCTCTTTCAAGCGGAGACTTGGTGCTGTGACTGTCTTCATCCTTTTGTTCCGTGGCGTCGGCGGAGCCACGCAATTGCCGACCGGCCCATTGCGCGACGCGCTGACGGCGGCGGGTTTCGAAAACGTCGCGACCTACATCAACAGCGGCAACGCCGTCGTGCGCACCGGTCTTTCGCGCGAGGAGACGGTCGCCAAGGTTGCCGAAATTTGCCGCGACAGATTCGGATTCGCCAAGGCGATCCATGCGCCGACGCTGGAAGAATGGTCGCAACTGATCGCCAGCAACCCCTTCCCCGACGCTGTGGCGGTGCCGAAATTCCTGCATGCGGCCGTGCTCGAGAAGGTGCCCGCCACGAACAATGTCGAGGCAATTCGCGCCTATGCGAAAGACGGAGAAAAGATCGAGATCATCGACAAGGTCGCCTACATCCATACGCCCGGCGGCTTAGGCACGTCGAAAATGGCGGAGCGTTTCGACAAATTGATCGGGGTGCAAAACACCGCCCGCAACTGGAATTCCGTGCTGAAACTTGAGGAACTGGCCAAGAAGGCCGCGGCGGATTGACAGCTTGGCGACCGGACGGGAACGCGCCCCGGCCGTACCGCATGGACCCGTTCCTGGCCGATGCCGGCAGGATTCGGTTAAACATGGCTCGCCTGGCCTGCCCAGTCGGAAGCGTCGGCTCTTGCCTTGGCGGCCGTTCGCACCGAAAACTCGCGCCACAATGGGTGGGATCAGCGTTTCCATGCACATGCGATTTGTCGCGCCGGCCGTTCTCGTACTCGTCGCAGTGCTTTTCGGCTTGGCGCCGGCCGCCGCGCAGCAGGCGGGCCGCTGGAAGGTTGCCGAGGGGCGGGAGCAGGCGAGCGCGACGCTCTACAGCCTCAATACGCTGACCACCGGCACCCGCACCATCGACTATCGGCCGGCCCTTGTGCTGTCCTGCGAGGCGCGGCGCTATCCGGTCTGGCGGAAGGTGGTGCAATTGCGCCAGACGGTTTCGGGCGACGGCCGGGCCGGCGTCACCATCCGTTTCGACAATGGCGGCGCTTTCGGAGAGGAGTGGGTGCTCGCGCAGATGGGCCGGGCCCTGCAGACCGACGGCGAGGAGCAGATCGCCCGGCTGACGCGCGCCCGTCGATTCTTTCTCTCGTGGCGCTTCGGCGTCTTCGCGGGCAGGGGCGAAGCGGTGTTCGACCTCGCGGGAATCGGGGAGACCGTTGCCCGGCTCGCCAAAACCTGCGGTGTGGACGCGCCCTGACCGATCCGGCGATTCATCGTTCGCATCCATAGACGGAACATATTTTGAACGCGCATGGCAAAATTGAGCAAAACCAATGTCTTGGTTGCCCTTGCAAATGAGAACAAAAACGGTACAAGATACCAGGAATATCGGATCGGCCGGCCTTCATAGACGATCAAGGGGTATGTATCATGGCGCAGAACACATTGCGGCTTGTTGAGGATAGATCGGTGGACAAATCAAAGGCGCTTGACGCGGCGCTGTCGCAGATCGAGCGGGCGTTCGGCAAAGGCTCGATCATGCGGCTCGGCGCCAACGAGAACGTGGTCGAGATTGCGACCGTCTCGACGGGTTCTCTCGGGCTCGACATCGCGCTGGGCGTCGGCGGCCTGCCGCGCGGCCGCATCATCGAGATCTACGGGCCGGAAAGCTCGGGCAAGACCACTTTGGCGCTGCACACCGTCGCCGAGGCGCAGAAGAAGGGCGGCATCTGCGCCTTCGTCGATGCCGAGCACGCGCTCGACCCTGTCTATGCCAGGAAACTCGGCGTCGACCTGGAAAACCTGCTGATCTCGCAGCCCGACACCGGGGAGCAGGCGCTGGAGATCTGCGACACGCTGGTGCGCTCCGGCGCCATCGACGTTCTGGTGGTCGATTCCGTGGCCGCGCTCACGCCGCGCGCCGAAATCGAGGGCGAGATGGGCGACGCGCTGCCGGGCGCCCAGGCGCGGCTGATGAGCCAGGCGCTGCGCAAGCTGACGGCCACGATTTCCCGATCCAACACGATGGTGATCTTCATCAACCAGATCCGCATGAAGATCGGCGTCATGTTCGGTTCGCCGGAGACGACGACGGGCGGCAACGCGCTCAAATTCTATGCATCGGTGCGTCTCGACATCCGCCGCATCGGCGCGATCAAGGACCGCGAGGAGGTGGTTGGCAACCAGACCCGCGTCAAGGTGGTGAAGAACAAGCTGGCGCCGCCTTTCAAGCAGGTCGAGTTCGACATCATGTATGGCGAGGGTGTTTCCAAGACCGGCGAACTGATCGACCTCGGTGTCAAGGCCGGCGTGGTCGAGAAGTCGGGTGCCTGGTTCTCCTACAATTCGCAGCGGCTCGGCCAGGGACGCGAGAACGCCAAGGCGTTCCTCCGAGACAATCCGGATGCGGCGCGCGAGATCGAGACGGCGCTGCGTCAGAATGCGGGTCTGATCGCCGAGCGCCTGCTGGAGAACGGCGGCGACGGCGGTTTCGATGAGGCCGCCGAGATGTGACCGGGTCCGGTCCCTTTCCTGTCGATCTGCCGCCGGCCTCGCGCCGGCGGTTTTGTTTTGTGCGCCGGCCCGAAGGGGCGGGTTCTCGGCGGTGTTTTGCGGTGGCTTTGCGGGTTTTGGCCCTTGTGGACAGGCTTTGGCGCTGCCGCTAAAAGGCCATGTCCATTTTCCCGCCGCGCGGGGTTTCAGAAGGCAATGACATGAGTGGCGTCAACGAGATCCGGTCGACCTTCCTCGACTATTTTGGGAAGAACGGTCACGAGGTCGTCGCCTCCAGTCCGCTGGTGCCGCGCAACGATCCGACATTGATGTTCACCAATGCCGGCATGGTACAGTTCAAGAACGTCTTCACCGGCCTGGAGAAACGCCCCTATGTGCGGGCCGCGACCGCCCAAAAAAGTGTGCGCGCCGGCGGCAAGCACAACGACCTCGACAATGTCGGCTACACCGCCCGCCATCTCACCTTCTTCGAGATGCTCGGCAATTTCTCCTTTGGCGACTATTTCAAGGAGCGCGCCATCGAGCTTGCCTGGAATCTGATCACAAAAGATTTCGGCCTGCCGAAGGACAAGCTGCTGGTCACCGTCTATCACACCGATGACCAGGCTGCCGATCTGTGGAAGAAGATCGCCGGCTTCTCCGAGGACCGCATCATCCGCATCCCGACCTCGGACAATTTCTGGGCGATGGGTGACACCGGGCCGTGCGGCCCGTGCTCGGAAATTTTCATCGACCGCGGCGAGCACATCTGGGGCGGCCCGCCCGGCAGTCCGGAGGAGGACGGGGATCGTTTCCTCGAGTTCTGGAATCTCGTGTTCATGCAATATGAGCAGGTGACGAAGGAACAGCGCATCGATCTGCCGCGCCCGTCGATTGACACCGGCATGGGGCTGGAGCGCATGGCCTCGATCCTGCAAGGCGTCGACAGTGTTTTCGAGACCGACCTGTTCCGCACCCTGATCGATGCCACCGCCTCGGCGCTGGGGCGTGGACCCGACAAGGACAATGTCGCCTCGTACCGCGTCATCGCCGACCATCTGCGCTCGTCCTGCTTCCTGATCGCCGACGGAGTGCTGCCCTCAAACGAGGGCAGGGGCTATGTGCTGCGGCGCATCATGCGCCGCGCCATGCGTCATGGCCAGTTGCTCGGCGCGAACGAACCGCTGATGTGGAAGCTGGTTCCGGCGCTGGTGCGCGAGATGGGCCAGGCCTATCCCGAACTGGTGCGCGGCCAGGCGTTGATCACCGAGACGCTGAAGCTGGAGGAAACACGTTTCCGAAAGACGCTGGCGCGCGGGATCGGCCTGCTCGAAGACGCGACGGCGTCTCTCGGTCCGGGCGACATGCTCGATGGTGAGACGGCGTTCAAGCTCTACGATACCTACGGTTTTCCGCTGGATTTGACGCAGGACGCGCTCCGCCAGCGCCACATCTCCGTCAATCTCGACGGCTTTCAGGATGCGATGGCGCGGCAGAAGGCCGAGGCCCGCAAGAGCTGGGCAGGGTCTGGCGAGGCTGCGACGGAAACGGTGTGGTTCGGCGTGCGCGAAAGGACCGGCGCGACCGAATTTCTAGGCTACGACACCGAACAGGCCGAGGGTGTCGTTGTCGCGCTGGTGAGGGACGGTGCTTCGGTCGACAGTGCCAGGCAGGGCGAGACGGTCGGGCTGATTGTCAACCAGACGCCGTTCTATGGCGAATCCGGCGGCCAGATGGGCGATACCGGCACCGTCTCGGGCGAAGGTTTCCGCTTCCAGGTCTCGGACACGCAGAAGAAGGGCGACGGCCTGTTCGTGCATTTCGGCACGGTCGCCGAAGGCACGGTACGTGTCAACGCGGCGGCGGAACTCAAGGTCGATCACGCACGCCGTTCGGCGTTGCGCGCCAACCATTCGGCAACCCACTTGGTCCACGAGGCGCTGCGCGAAGTCCTCGGGACGCATGTGGCCCAAAAAGGCTCGCTGGTGGCGCCCGACCGGCTGCGCTTCGACATCTCGCACAACAAGCCGATCTCGGCCGAGGAACTCGAGCAGGTCGAGCGGATGGCCAACGAGATCGTCGTTCAGAACAGCCCGGTCACCACGAGGCTGATGTCCGTCGACGACGCCATTGCCGAGGGCGCGATGGCACTGTTCGGCGAGAAATATGGCGACGAGGTGCGCGTCGTCTCGATGGGCACGGGCCTGCACGGGGCCAAGTCCAACCGGTCCTATTCGGTGGAGTTGTGCGGCGGCACCCATGTCGTCGCCACCGGCGACATCGGCCTGGTGCGTATCCTTTCCGACAGCGCGGTGGCGGCCGGCGTGCGCCGCATCGAGGCGCTGACGGGTGAGGCGGCCAGAAAACATCTCGACGAGCAGGACCGGCGCCTCAAGGCGATCGCGGCGGCGTTGAAGGTTGCGCCGGCCGAGGCGCTGTCGCGCGTCGAGGTGCTGGTCGACGAGCGCCGGAAGCTCGAGCGCGAACTGACCGACGCCCGCAAGAAGCTGGCGCTGGGCGGCGGCGGCAGTGGCGACGCCGGCGGCGACAAGGAATCCGTCGCGGGCGTGGGTTTCCTCGGCAAGTCGGTTTCCGGCGTCTCGCCTAAGGATCTGAAGCCCCTCGCTGACGAGGGCAAGAAGAGCCTCGGCTCCGGCGTCGTCGTCTTTGTCGGTTCCGCCGATGACGGCAAGGCGAGCGTGGTGGTCGGCGTGACCGACGATCTGACCAAACGCTTCAGCGCGGTCGATCTAGTGCGCGTCGCCTCCTCGGCACTTGGCGGGCAGGGCGGTGGCGGCCGGCCGGACATGGCGCAGGCCGGCGGTCCGGATGCCAGCCGCTCCGCGGAAGCGATCGCCGCTGTGAAGACGGCGATGGAGGCGGCCTGATGTCGGGGCACCGCGGGCCGCGGTCACCAAAGATCGGCACAACCCGACGGGATCGGTGAGTCGGGAAGCTGGCGATATCGGCGGCTGCTCAGTCCGCCGGTTCCGTGGCCAGGAACGAATCCCGCCGGCTGATCTTGCGCCACCATTCGACGAGACTGGAATGCGCCCCGATCATCGGGCCGGCGAGCGGCGCCTTTAGAAAATAGCCGACAATCGGCGCGGCATGCAGGTCGGCTAGCGATAGGTTCTCACCGAGCAGCCAGTCGCCCTGCCGTTTCAGGCGGGTCAGTTCGGATAGCGCCAGACTTGCTTTCGGCATCGCCGCCTCGACCACCGCAGGATCGGTGGCGATGCCCTCCTTTGGCCTGTCTACCGTCTCGACGGCGATGTCCCAGACCAGCGGGCGATAGGCGTAGGCGTCGATCAGCGCCACAATCTGGTTCATCACCGCCCGGTCGCGAGCGTCCGCCGGCTGCAGGGCAGGGCCGCCGAACGCCTCGTCGATATAGCGGGTGATCGCCGTGGTCTCGTAAAGCCGCAGCCCGTCATGCTCGAAGGCCGGGATGCGGCCGAACGGATGATGGTCGAAATACCAGACCGGCGGCCCGCCTTCGGCGAAGACGTCGACCGGGATCAGCTCGTAGTCGACCCGCTTTTCATGCAGCGCCAGCCGGACGATGCGCACATAGACGCTGTAATCCGCGCCGTAGACGACCGGCTGACCCATGGTCTCGCGTCAGGCCATCGCCTTCTGAAGATTCTCGTCGACCTTGTCGAGGAAGCCGGTGGTCGACAGCCAGGGCTGGTCGGGGCCGATCAGCAGCGACAGGTCCTTGGTCATGAAACCGGCCTCGACGGTCTGGACGCAGATCTTTTCCAGCGTGTCGGCGAATTTCTTCAATTCGGCATTGTCGTCCAGCTTGGCGCGATGCGCCAGCCCGCGCGTCCAGGCGAAGATCGAGGCGATCGAGTTGGTTGAGGTCTCCTCGCCTTTCTGGTGCTGGCGGTAGTGGCGCGTCACCGTGCCGTGCGCGGCTTCGGCCTCGACCGTCTTGCCGTCCGGCGTCATCAGCACCGAGGTCATCAGGCCGAGCGACCCAAAGCCCTGCGCCACCGTGTCGGACTGCACGTCGCCGTCATAGTTCTTGCAGGCCCAGACATAGCCGCCCGACCATTTCAGGCTGGAGGCCACCATGTCGTCGATCAGCCGGTGCTCGTACCAGATTTTTCGCGACTTGAACTCGGCCTCGAACTCCTGCTCGTAGACCTCCTGGAAAATGTCCTTGAAGCGGCCGTCATAGGCTTTCAGGATGGTGTTCTTGGTCGACAGGTAAACCGGATAGTTGCGAAGCAGGCCATAATTCAGCGAGGCGCGCGCGAATTCGCGGATGGATTCGTCGAGATTGTACATGGCCATCGCCACGCCGGCGCCGGGCGCGTCGAACACGTCGTGCTCGATCGTCGTGCCGTCCTCGCCGACGAACTTGATCGTCAGCTTGCCCTTGCCCGGATATCTGAAGTCGGTCGCCTTGTACTGGTCGCCGAAGGCGTGACGGCCGACGATGATCGGCTTGGTCCAGCCGGGCACCAGGCGCGGCACGTTTTTCATGATGATCGGTTCGCGGAAGATGACACCGCCGAGGATGTTGCGGATCGTGCCGTTGGGGCTCTTCCACATCTTCTTCAGCTTGAATTCTTCGACGCGCTGCTCGTCGGGCGTGATGGTCGCGCATTTCACGCCGACGCCGTATTTCTTGATGGCATTGGCGGCGTCGATGGTCACCTGGTCGTTGGTGGCGTCGCGATGCTCGATGCCGAGGTCGTAGTAGTCGAGATTGAGGTCGAGATAGGGGTGGATCAGCTTGTCCTTGATGAACTGCCAGATGATGCGGGTCATCTCGTCGCCGTCGAGTTCCACGACGGGGTTGGCCACCTTGATCTTCGCCATCGAAACCATGCCTTGCTGTTGGGAGCGACCGTTGCCGAACGGCGTGGGCCAGGGAATACGGACCCTATATCAAAGCAAATCGAGCGACGGCAACTTCAATTCGCGCCTCGCCGCGCCGGTCGGGAAGAGAGCAGGAACACGGCGTGAGCGCGACGATGCCGTCTATCAAGGCTGGCGTAGGCCGTATCTATTTTTTCTTGGCCTTCGCCGGTTTCTTTTGTTTCTGCGGCATCGGCCCCACATGCGACGAGGCCAAGGCGATCCAGTCTGCAAGCGCCGCGTCGTCGAGGGCATCGGCGGCGACGATGATGTAACCTTTCATCTCACGGCCGGTGAAGTTCATGAGCGAGGCGCCGGGCCGGGCCAGTGCACCGGCCTCCTGCGCCTCGCCGACGCGGACAAGCAAGGTGCCGTCCTTCATCGTACCGACCAGCATGTTGCCGTTCAGCGTGAAGCAGATGCCGCCGAACATGCGGATCTCGCCGATGTTCGGGTCTTGCCCTACTATATCGCGAATGCGGTCTGCCAGTTCGCTCGTCATCGTTCACTTCCCCGGCCTTCATTTTCCAACACAACTATGGCAGGGACCGAACTCCGCCGCAAAGTCATCGCATCGATCCTCCATGTCCGACGCCTCAACCAGAACCGCTCCCAAATCGCCGGCACCGGTGATCGTCCTCGTCGCTCCGCAGATGGGCGAGAACATCGGCATGGTGGCGCGCGCCATGGCCAATTTCGGACTGTCCGAATTGCGGCTGGTCGCGCCGCGCGACGGCTGGCCGAACGACAAGGCGCTCGCCGCCGCCAGCCGCGCCACGCATGTCGTCGAGACGGCGGCCGTGTTCGACGATCTGCGTTCTGCAGTCGCCGACCTGAACTTTTTGTTCGCCACCACGGCGCGCGAGCGCGACGGTTTCAAGAGGGTAGCCGGCCCGGTCGAGGCTGGCCGCATGCTGCGGCAACAGGAGGCCGCGGGGGCGCGCACGGGCATTTTGTTCGGCCGCGAAAAATTCGGGCTCGACAATGACGAGATCAGTCTGGCCGATGAGATCGTCACCTTCCCGGTCGATCCGGCCTATGCCTCGCTTAACGTCGCTCAGGCGGTGCTGCTGATGGCCTATGAATGGCGCAAGGCTGGGCAGGAGCACGAGACCGACATCCCGTTCGTCGGGCCGGAAATGACGCCGGCGCCGAAGGAGGAGCTGCACGGCTTGCTCGGTCATCTCGAAGCGGCGCTGGACACTCGCGGCTATTTCCGGCCGACCGCCAAGAAGGCGAAGATGGCCGACAAGTTGCGCGCGGTACTGACGCGGCCGGGCTTTTCAAGCGGTGAGATCAAGGTGCTGCGCGGCATCGTCGCCTCGCTCGATTATTTTTCACCGAAGGAGCCGCGCGGCGCCGGTTATCCCGAGCGCAAGGCGCAGGCCGACCAGGTTGCGCACTCCGCCTCCCGGCCCGGGACGACGGATGAGGGAACCGATGGCTGAACGGCCGATCCTTTTCTTCGACAGCGGGGTCGGGGGCCTGACCGTTCTGCGCGAGGCACGCGTCCTGATGCCGGACCGGCGTTTCGTCTATGTCGCCGACGACAAGGCGTTTCCCTACGGCGCCTGGGAGGAGCCGGCTCTGAAGGCGCACATCCTGGCTCTGTTCGTCCGTCTGCTCGAACGCTTCGACCCGGAAATCTCCGTCATTGCCTGCAACACCGCCTCGACGCTGGTGATCGACGCGTTGCGGGACAAATTTCCGGGGCATCCCTTCGTCGGCACGGTTCCGGCCATCAAGCCGGCGGCCGAGCGTACGCGCTCCGGCCTGGTCTCGGTGCTGGCGACGCCGGGGACGGTGAAACGGCAGTATACCCGCGACCTGATCACCAACTGGGCATCGAAGTGCCATGTCCGGCTGGTCGGCAGCGACCGGCTGGCAGGGCTGGCCGAAATCTATGTGCGCGACGGGTTTGTCGACGAGGACTCCGTGCGGGCCGAGATCACCCCGTGCTTCCTGGAGCAGGACGGCCGGCGCACCGACATCGTGGTGCTTGCCTGCACGCATTATCCGTTCCTGGTCAACCGCATGCGCAAGACCGCGCCCTGGCCGGTCGACTGGATCGACCCGGCCGAGGCGATCGCCAGAAGGGCGCTGTCGCTGCTGCCGGCGGCCGATAGCGAAGTGCCTGCGAAGCTGCCGGACCGCTCCGACATCGCCATATTCACCTCCGGCAAGGCCGAGTTCGCGTCACGCCGGCTGATGCAGGGTTTTGGCCTTGTGCTAAACGGCGGCAGCCTGTGAGCGCCTGACTGCCGCCGAGGCCGCCAGGATGATCGCGATAGTGGCCGCATAGAAGGCAATCTGAATGCCCTCCGGCCGGGCGACGTAGCCGATCAGGATATGCAGCAGGAAGCCCAGCGCGTTCGTTTGCGGCAGGATTTCCGACGTGTTCCAGATGTCGTAGCCGAGCGCGGGCAGGTAGCCGGCCTGGACGAGGAAGGCGGCGGCCTGCGCGGCGAGGCCAGCAGCGAGCAGGATGATGATCACCCCTGTCAGCCGGAAAATGTGTTTCAGCGGCACGCGCAGCAGACCGGCGTAAAACAGGACGCCGACGACCGCGGCGGCCGCGACGCCCAGCAGGCCGCCCCGCAGCATCGAGGCAACTGTCATCTCGCCGTCGATGGCAAGGCCATAGAGAAAAATCACCGTCTCGGAGCCTTCGCGCAACACCGCCACCGCGCAGATGATCGCCAGCGCCGACAGCGGCTTCGAACCCTCCCTGACCGCGTGTCCGATGGCGCGGCTTTCGCTGACGAGTTCGGCCGCGTGCGTGCTCATCCAGATCTGATGCCAGGCCAGCATGGCGACGGCGAGCAAGAGCACGATGGCGTTAAAAACTTCGGTGCCGTTGCCGTCGAAGAGGTTGGAGAGGCCGTCGGCGAAGAAGGCGAGGACCGCTGCGCCGCCAAGGCCGGCCGCAACCCCCGCTGCCACCCAGCCGCCACGGCCGGCGATGCCCCTGCTGGCGGCCAGCACGATGGCGACGATCAGTGCTGCCTCGAGCGTCTCGCGGAAGACGATGACGAAGGTCGAGAGCATCGGGTCACTCCGCGAACAGCCTGCCGAGTGCGGAATCCATGTGCCGCTCGCCGAAGAAGCCGTATTCGCCGGCGGTCAGCGGGCCGACATGGAAGGTCATCTGCTTGCCGCCGCCGATCACCTTTTCGACGTGGAAATCGTTGCTCTCGAATTCTTCCGCCGTCGGATCTGCATTGACCACGACCAGTGAGAACTTTTCGCCGGCGGGCACCCTCAGCGTTTGCGGCTTGAAGCGGTGATCGTGGATGGTCAGCGTGAAGGATTTTTCGCCGGCAAACGATGCCGGCGTCACGCCGAAAGGCGCCAGGAACGTGCTGACGAAAGGGAGGAGGAGCAGGGCACGCAGGAATGTCATGGCAGGACCTTTCCGATCCGCGGAGCCGGCCGATCTCGACTGTTAAAGTGACCGCACCTTATAAAGATGACATGGCATGTCAAGTAAAACCACAGTCTAGAACGGATCTAAATACAATAAATACAACGTGTTAGCTTGTGTATTTGATGTGCAGTGAGGTTGCGGAACCTGCCAGGGGCGCTGGCGTTTGCCTGTTTTGGAACAGGAGACGGATCATGCCCGCCAAATCCAAAGCCCAGCAGAAAGCGGCCGGCGCCGCGCTTTCCGCCAAGCGCGGCGACATCAAGAAGAGTGAACTCAAGGGCGCATCCAAGGAAATGTACGAATCCATGAGCGAAAAGCAGCTCGAGGAGTTCGCCGAGACCAAACGCAAGGGTCTGCCGGAGAAGAAGTCGAAGGATTGATCGGCCGAACCCGCACGTCAGGTTGGGTTTCCCAAGAGCGTACCGGCGGATGCCAAGGGACGGCGCGCTTCCACGTTCCGTGGTCGAACGCGCCGGCCAATCTTTGCGTACCACGGCTTTTTTGGAGCTGTGGAAATTTCCACATTGTGACCTTGCGCTTTCCACAGAATTTGGGATTGATTGGGATCGTTAGCGGGCTAATGATTGCCCGGCGGGTGGGCGTCATCGTCTTGTGGAGGAAGCATTGAAGATAAAATGGAAATCGTTCGCCCGCCCGGCCATGGTTGCGTTTGCCGGCATGGCGGCGGCAGGCGTCGCAGGCGCGGAAGATGCCAGGCTAATGCAGGGCGACGATCCCTATTACAGGCAGGCGGATGCCGCCCTAACGGAAATCCTGAAACGCCAGAAGAACACTAACCAGGCCAAGAACGTCATCCTGGTTGTCGGCGACGGCATGGGATTTTCGACAGTGACCGCGACCCGCATCTTCGAGGGCCAGCAACGCGGCGTTGACGGCGAATCGAACATCTTGTCCTGGGAGGGCTTTCCTTATTTGGCCGCTTCCAAGACCTATTCCGCCGACGCCCAGATCACCGATTCGGCGCCGAGTGCCGTCGCCATGACCACCGGCGTCAAGACCATCAACGACGTGATGGGTTTGGACCACACCGCGAAGCTCGATTCCTGCGAGGATCAGAAGACCAAGCATGTGACGACGCTGTGGGAAATGGCCGAGACGCTTGGCATGTCGACCGGCGCCATCACCACGGCCCGCTTGACGCATGCGACGCCCGGCGCGACCTATGCGCATATCGCCAACCGCGATTGGGAATCCGACGACCTGATGACGCCCGAGGCGGTCGCCGCCGGCTGCGCCGACATCGCCAGGCAACTGGTCGAGATGAAATATGGAGACGGTCTCGAAGTCGCGATGGGCGGCGGGCGCGCCAATTTCATGCCGGCCGGCGCCAATGATGCCGAGTATGGGGACGCGGAGAAGAAGAAGGGTCGGCGCAAGGACGGCAAGGATCTGACAAAGGCCTGGCTCGACCGATATGGCGACAAGGGCGCCTACGTCTGGAACAAGGAGCAGTTCGCGGCAATCGACCCGGCCAAGACCGATCATCTGCTCGGTCTCTTCGAGCCGTCGCACATGCAGTACGAGCATGACCGCCCGACCGACAAATCCGGCGAGCCGTCGCTTGCGGAGATGGCCGAGAAGACGATCGACATTCTCTCGAGAAATCCGGAAGGCTATGTCCTGCTCGTCGAAGGTGGCCGCATCGACCACGCCAGCCACGAGTCAAACGCCTACCGGACGCTCTCGGATGGCGTGGCGATGAACGAGGCGGTGAAGGCGATCCTGCGCAAGGTCGATCTCGATGAGACGCTGATCGTCGTCACCGGCGATCATAGCCATACGCTGACCATCTCCGGCTATGCCAAGCGGGGGAACCCGATCCTCGGCATCTCTGTCGGCGTCGACGACGAACCGATCTACGGCAAGGATGGCAAGACCTACACGACCATCGGCTTCGCCAACGGACCCGGCGGTTCGGAAAAGCCGACCGAGCGGCCGATGCTGACCTCGGAGCAGACGACGAAGCCGGACTTCGTGCAGCATTCGCTCGTTCCGCTCGGCAGCGAGACGCATGGCGGCGAAGACCTCGGCATCTACGCGATCGGACCCTGGTCGCATCTGTTCCAGGGGACGGTGGAGGAGAATTACACGTTCCACGTCATGAACTATGCCTCCAAGATCGGCGAGCGGCTTCAGAAAAAATAGCTTTCACGGGATGCGGTCGGCGGCGAGTGCACTCGCCGCCGGCCGACATATGTGCAATAAGAATGCCTGTTGCTGGCTCGGCTGACCGGGACAAGACAGTTCGTGAGTCAAAGATGAAAGCAATCGACATCCAGGCGCGTCTGGAATATGCGCGTGCCGCTGTTGCGGTACTCCGGGCGCTGGCAATCACGGACAGTACCATGCGGTACAAGCAGTTCGCCAGGGCCATAGGATTGATATCAGATGATGACGACTGGCACGCATGGCACCGTCAACAGATCCGTGATATCCTTAATCTCGTAGCTGTAACCGAGAAACAATCCGGCGCAAACACTGGACTTGTGCCGTTGCAATTTGAGCGGATAGTAAACCAGGCAGGCGAGCCGGGGGTCGGCTTCCACAAGGTCAGTAAAATAGTGACTGGCTGACTGAGATAGTCCTACGGCAGCGCATTCCGAAATTTCTTGACAGTCCGACAACAGTCATCTACAGCCCCGCCAGCGCCGGGCCGAAAGCCCGGTGTTTGGTTTTTTGTGGCCGCGAGACCGGGCTGAAAACCGCAAGCATTTTCCCGGTCCCGCAAACTGACGTGTCCCGTGGGTCTTTTCCGCAAAGCGTGCGTGGAAGACCCTGTCAGGTCTCGAAAACGGAGGCCAGAGGAGGGCGCGTTTCCTTCACCCGGAGCATGGGCCTCGGGTGCAATGTTTTGAAAGGGAATGCGATGAGCAAGCGCGAATCCGCGAAATACAAGATCGACCGCCGTCTCGGCGAAAACATCTGGGGCCGCCCGAAGTCCCCGGTCAACAAGCGTGAATACGGCCCGGGCCAGCACGGCCAGCGCCGCAAGGGCAAGCTTTCGGACTTTGGTCTGCAGCTCCGCGCCAAGCAGAAGCTGAAGGGCCACTATGGCGACGTCTCGGAAAAGCAGTTCCGCAAGACCTATGAGGAAGCCGACCGCCGCCGCGGCGACACGTCGGAAAACCTGATCGGCCTGTTGGAATCGCGCCTCGACGCCGTCGTCTACCGCGCCAAGTTCGTGCCGACGATCTTCGCTGCCCGCCAGTTCGTCAACCACGGCCACATCAACGTCAACGGCAAGCGCGTCAACATCGGTTCGTACCGCTGCAAGGCCGGCGACGTCATCGAAGTCCGCGAGAAGTCGAAGCAGTTGGTCATTGTTCTTGAATCGGTGCAGCTCGCCGAACGCGACGTGCCGGACTACATCGAGGCCGACCACAACAAGATGACCGCCACCTTCACCCGCGTTCCGGGCCTAGCCGATGTGCCGTTCGCGGTGCAGATGGAACCGAACCTGGTGGTCGAGTTCTACTCGCGCTGATCCGGTAGATTTTTTGAGTTTCCAACGAGCGGCGGACTTTCCGCCGCTCGTTTTATTTTGGGCTGCGACATATTCGGCATCGACCGACGGTTTGGTCTTGCGCCCGGCGCTCGGTCGGGAATATCGAAGGTTCCGTCCGCCGCACCCCTCGGCGTGGCTGAATTGGAAGATGCAGCCGCATGGTTCTCGACATAGTTGATCGGCCAGTCATCGAGGCGCCGGACGCGCAACCGGCCGGGGACGATCAGGCCGACGGCTGCCATCAACTGTTCCGCGACGTCCCGTCCTCGGTCGAGTTCAACAAGCTGCGCAAACGGCTGCTGCGCCAGGCGCGCGAGGCGATCGACGGGTTCGGCATGGTGCGGCCGGGTGATCGCTGGCTGGTGGCGCTGTCGGGCGGCAAGGATTCCTACGGCCTTCTCGCCGTCCTGCTCGACCTCAAATGGCGCGGCCTGTTGCCAGTCGAACTGATCGCCTGCAACCTCGACCAGGGCCAGCCGAACTTTCCAAAGCACACCCTGCCGGATTTTTTGAACCGCTACGGCATCCCGCATCGGATCGAATATCGCGACACCTATTCGATCGTTACCGACAAGATCGCCGAGGGCAGCACCTACTGTTCGTTGTGTTCGCGGCTGCGACGCGGCCACCTCTACCGCGTCGCGCGGGAGGAAAACTGCTCGTCGCTGGTACTCGGCCATCACCGCGAGGACATTCTCGAGACGTTTTTCATGAATTTCTTCCATGGCGGCCGGCTTTCAGCCATGCCGCCGAAACTGCTGAACGATGAAGGCGACGTGATGGTACTGCGGCCGCTCGCCTTCTGCACCGAGGCCGATCTTGCGCGTTTCGCGGACGCCATGCGTTTCCCGATCATCCCCTGCGATCTCTGCGGCAGCCAGGACGGGTTGCAGCGGAACGCCATGAAGGCGATGATCGACGACATCGAGAAAAAAATGCCGGGCCGCAAGGACACCATGATCCGGGCGCTCGCAAATGTTCGGCCTTCGCACCTGCTCGACCGCTCCCTCTTCGACTTCGCCGCACTCACCAAGGCCGACGGGCCGTAGATAACAGCGAGACATTTTCATGCACTTTGACGACAAGACGGTCGATTGGCTGACCGCGCTCCTTGCCGAGGCGGCGACGGTGGAGATCATGCCGCGCTGGCGCCGCCTTGGCGCCGAGGACATCCGCCAGAAGACTTCGGCCACTGATCTGGTGACGGAAGCAGACGTCAATGCCGAGCGCTTCATCACGGCACGCCTCAAAGAGCGCTTTCCCACCGCACTGGTGGTCGGCGAGGAAGCCCACGCGGCCGATGCTTCGGTACTCGATGGACTCGGCGATGCCGATCTGGCGTTCGTGATCGATCCGGTCGACGGCACGCTGAACTTTGCCTCGGGCATGCCGCTGTTCGGCGTGATGCTCGCGGTGGTTGTCAAGGGCGAGACGGTTGCCGGCATCATCCACGATCCCCTCGGCAAGGATTTCATTCTCGCAGTGAAGGGTGGCGGTGCGTTTATCCGCCATGGCGACGCCCGGCTCGAGCCGTGCCGAGTCGCACCGCCGGCGCCGGTTTCGTCGATGAATGGCGCGGTTTCCTGGTCCTACACCAGGGAGCCGGAGCGTTCGATGCTGGCGCGCAACCAGGCGAAGTTCAACGCGAACTTCAATTTCCGCTGCGCAGCGCACGAGTATCGCCTGCTGGCCACCGGCAACACCCATTTCGTCGTCTACATGAAACTGATGCCCTGGGACCACCTGCCGGGCACGCTGATCCATGCCGAGGCCGGCGGCTATTCCGCCCGTCTCGACGGCTCGGCCTATCTGCCGTCGCATGTCGGCGGCGGGCTGCTCGCCGCGCCGGACAGGGAAAGCTGGCAGGAAATCCGGCGCGCGCTGTGGGCGGATTGATTCTACAGCACAGGGGTGCTTTTCGGTGCGTCCTTCGAGGCTCGCCCATAGATGTTCGCACTAGTCTTTCGACGGAAAAAGGGCGAGCACCTCAGGATGAGGACCGTGGGGGCTGAATGCCAAACTTCAAGGCCGGCCCCAAGGCCTCCTGGCGTCGGCGCGCTCGAAACTGTTGGGGCGGGACAAGCCAAGATGATTGTCGACCGTCTTGTCTCGTTTGAGCGCCAACTTTTCTGCTTATCATTCAGCACCCAAGGTCCTCATCCTGAGGTGCGAGCCCGCAACGCATTGAAAGTTGAGGTAAAACCTCCGCGGGCGAGCCTCGAAGGACGCACCATCAACGTCCTGTCTCAATGCCCCATGGTATCTGCCGCGGCCGGGTGCTGGTCATGATGCGGCCGGAACAGTTTTCCGCGCTCGGCAATCAGCACCATGACCAGGCCGAGTACTGCCACGCCGCAGAAGCCGGCCGCCAGCGGGGTCACCGTGCCGTCGAAGGACTGGCCAATGGCGGTGCCGATGATCACGCCGCCAAGCGTCTGGATGAACCCCTGGATCGAGGCCGCGGTGCCGGCGATGTGGCCGAGCGGTTCCATCGAGATCGCGTTGAAGTTGGAGCCGATCCAGCCGAACAGGAACATCGCCGCCGCGAACAGCGCGACGAATACCGGAAATGGCACCGGTCCCGTCAGCGACCAGAACAGCCAGATGACGCTCAGGCACAGGAAGCCGAGCAACGCCGCATGCGACAGCCGCCGCATCCCGACCTTGCCGACCAGGCGGGAATTCAGGAAGGACGACAGCGCCATCAGGCCGGCGACGCCGGCGAAAACAACGGGAAACCAGACGCCGAGCCCGTAGATGCCGACATAGATCTGCTGCGCTGAATTGATGAAGCCGAACAGCGCTCCGAAGACGATGGTCGAAGCCAGCGTATAGCAGATCGACATGCGGTTCGACAGCACGATGCCGAAACCCTGGAAGATGGAGCCGATATCGATCGACCGTCGGTCTTCTGGGTGTTGCGTTTCGGGCATGCGGAAATAGGCCCACAGCGTGATCGCAAGGGCGATGCCGGCCATGACGAGGAAGATCTCGTGCCATTCGCCGAACAAGAGAACGATCTGGCCCAGGCTCGGCGCGATCACCGGGATGATCATGAACACCATGAAGATCAGCGACATGACTTCGGCCATGGCGCGGCCGCCGAAACGGTCGCGAACGATCGACACGGCGATGACGCGCGTCGAGGCGGCGCCAATGCCCTGGATGAAACGCAGGGCCAGAAGCATCTCGAAGCTGGGGGCGAAGGCGGCGACCGTCGCCGCCACGATGTAGATGGCCAGGCCGACGAACAGCGGCTTGCGCCGGCCGAAACGGTCGGAAAGCGGGCCGTAGAACAACAGCGCGGCGGCCATTCCAAGGAAATAGACCGGGATGACGAGCTGCCGATGGTTTTCATCGGCGACGCCGAGGCTTTCGCCGATCTGCTGCAAGCCCGGCAGCATGATGTCGATGGCGAGCGCATTCAGCGCCATCAGGCCGGCGCAGATGGTGATGAACTCCCAGCGTGGAAGCGAGAAAGCAAGTTGCGTGCTCTTCGAGCTTTGCTGGTCCATCGGAAGGCTCCGGCCATGCGGCAAAACGAAATGCGCCGGAGGACCGGCGCATCGATCAATCCAAATTGAGGCAGCCGGCGCTACGGCCGGCGCGGTGTTAGGCGGCGCTGCTGACGCTGACGCCCTTTTCCTCGAAGAAACCCTGCAACTCGCCCGCCTGGAACATTTCGCGGATGATGTCGCAGCCGCCGACGAACTCGCCCTTCACATAAAGCTGCGGGATGGTCGGCCAGTTGGAATAGTCCTTGATACCCTGGCGAAGCTCGTTCGAGGTCAGCACATTGACGCCTTTGTAGTCGACGCCGAGATAGTCGAGGATCTGCACGACCTGACCGGAGAAGCCGCACTGCGGGAAACCCGGCGTGCCCTTCATGAAAAGCACGACGTCTTGGCTCTTCACTTCGCTGTCGATGTAGTCGTTGATGCCGCTCATATGAATCGTCCTTTCGCGCCCGCTGGGAGTCGGGCCGGAAACATGACATTCAAATAAACCCATAGGCGACCCGAAACAAGACGGCGCGCCTTTTTCCGGCTGGTCCAGCGCGGCCTCGCCATCGAAACGGCGCAAAGCGGCGCATCGTGCCGGGTTCCAAAACCACGGAACGCACTTCGTGAGCCCCAAAGCGATTGCCGCGATTGTCGTCATTGCCCTGTTCCTGACGGCGCTGCTGGGTTTTTGGCTGGTCGAGCGGAGCCGCCCGGTCGTGCCCTACAGCACCGCCGAACTGCCCGAACCGTGCCGGGAACTCGGCTTCGAGGGCGTGTCCTACATCGTCTGCGAGATCGACCTGCGGCATGCCGATGTGGGCATCCATCACTCCGGCCCCGACGGAATAGCCTACGGTTCGCTGGACGCCTTTGACAGGGCGATGGTGGAGCAGGGCAGGCCGGTCGTGCTGGCGATGAATGCCGGCATGTATCACGAGGGTCTTTCACCGGTTGGGCTGCTGGTGGAGGACGGCCGTAAAGTCTCGCCGGTCGATTCCGGTGAAGGGGAGGGGAATTTTTATCTGAAGCCGAATGGCATTTTCCTGATCGGCGGGGACGGCAAGGCGGCCATGATGGAGACGGGCGAATTTGTCGCGCGACGGCCGGGATCACGATTCGCCACCCAGTCCGGTCCGATGCTGGTGATCGACGGACAAGTCCATCCGAAATTCCTGCCGGATGGCACCTCGAAATTTACGCGCAACGGCGTCGGCGTGCGCGATCCGGACACGGTTGTTCTGGCGATCTCGCTCTCGGAAGTCAGCTTGGGCAGCTTTGCGCGACTGTTCCGCGATGAGTTGCGATGCCCTAACGCGCTGTTCCTCGACGGCGCGATTTCGACGCTGTCGAACGGTGAAAGAACGCTGCTGGGCGGAGACTATCCGGTCGGGCCGATCTTGAGCGTCACGCCTAAGCGTTAGATATTGCTCCTCATCTGCGGCAAAGGGCAAGGTGGATGAGAGCAGTCAGGTTCCGCTTAGAGCCTATGAATTCCAAATTTTCTTGAAAGAATGAGTCCTATATAGACAGATAGGCCTGTAAAAAGCCCGCTCGCTATTGGCGTCGTTGGAAAAAAGAGTACAAAAATTAACGAGGCGGGTATCAGAATTGCCATAAAGGCGACAAAAAACTTGAGGTGCTTCCCAATTGGTTGGGAGCGTTTCGCGTCTTCCGTCACAAATACCTCACTCCGGCGCGCTGGTCTGCAGCGCCAGCGCGTGCAGCACGCCGCCCATGTTGCCCTTCAGCGCCTGGTAGACCATCTGATGCTGCTGGACGCGGCTTTTTCCGCGAAAGCTCTCGGCCACGACTTCGGCGGCATAATGGTCGCCGTCGCCGGCGAGATCGCGGATCGTCACCTTGGCGTCCGGGATGCCTTCCTTGATCAGGCGTTCGATGTCGTGCGCGTCCATTGCCATGGGCGAAGCTCCCCGTTCGTTCTGCTTGAGCCAGATATGGCCTCCGGAGCCGGGGAGGTCAATCGGCCCGACCGTCGATCACCGAAGGAGCAACCCTCGTATGCCGGAGCGATCCCGTCAATTTTCCTGCGGCAAGTCGCCGGCCATGAAATTCGGGAACCAGCCTTCGTGCGCCGCCTTCAGCTCGGCGAGCGGAATCGCCCGCGCCTCGCCGAGTTTCAGCTCCTGCCCGCCGGCAACGCCGATCCACGGCGCGAACACGCCGGTGTCCTTCAGGAACTCTTCGAGGAACCAGTCGACCTTGTCGCGCGCAATCGTGACGACGTAGCGGCCCTGATCCTCGCCGAAGAAGACGGGGATCGGCGAAAAGTCCTTGAGCTGGTTGACGCTCGCCCCGATGCCGCCGGCCATTGCCATCTCGGCCAGCGCAACCGCCAGCCCGCCGTCGGAGACATCGTGCACGGCGGTGGCGACGCCGCTTTCGATCAGCGAGCGCACGAGATCGCCGACGCGTTTCTCATGCGCGAGATCGACCGGCGGGGGAGGGCCGTCGGCGCGGCCAAAGAGGTCGCGCAGATAGATCGACTGGCCGAGATGCGTGCCCCATGAGGGCGGCGCGCCGACCAGGATGATCGCCTCGCCCTCGGCCGCGAAGCCGATGTGCGTCATCTTCGACCAGTCTTTCAGCAGACCGACGCCGCCTATGGTCGGGGTCGGCAGAATACCCTGGCCGTTGGTCTCGTTGTAGAGCGAGACGTTTCCCGACACGATCGGGAAATCCAGCGCGCGGCAGGCCTCGCCGATGCCTTGCACCGCCTTGACGAACTGGCCCATGATTTCCGGCCGCTCGGGATTGCCGAAGTTGAGGTTGTCGGTAGCCGCCAGCGGCAGTGCGCCCGTGGCGGTCAGGTTGCGCCAGCATTCGGCTACCGCCTGCTTGCCGCCCTCGAACGGGTCGGCCTCGCAATAGCGCGGCGTGACATCGGACGAGAAGGCGAGCGCCTTGGCCGGATGCCCGTCCAAGCGCACCACGCCAGCGTCGCCCCCGGGGATCTGCAGCGTGTTGGCGAGGATCAGCATGTCATATTGCTCCCACACCCAGCGGCGACTCGAAAGGTCCGGCCCGCCGAGCATTTTCAGCAAGGCATCGGCCACGTCCATCTCGGGAACATCGCCGGCCGGCAGCGGCGCGCGCGACTTCGGCTCCTTCCACGGCCGGTCGTATTCCGGCGCCTGGTCGCCAAGTTCCTTGATCGGCAGGTTGGCGACCTCTCGGCCCTGATGGATCACCCGGAAACGCAGATCGTCGGTGGTCTTGCCGACGATGGCGAAATCCAGTCCCCATTTGTGGAAGATCGCCTCGGCCTGTTTCTCCAGCTCCGGCTTCAGCACCATGAGCATGCGCTCCTGGCTTTCCGACAGCATCATCTCGTAGGCGCTCATGCGCTCCTCGCGCACAGGCACCTGATCGAGGTCGAGTTCGATGCCAAGATCGCCCTTGGCGCCCATCTCCACCGCCGAGCAGGTCAAACCGGCCGCCCCCATGTCCTGGATGGCGATCACCGCGCCCGACGCCATCAGTTCCAGGCAGGCTTCCAGCAGGCATTTTTCGGTAAAGGGATCGCCGACCTGCACGGTCGGACGTTTCTCCTCGATCGTGTCGTCGAATTCGGCCGACGCCATGGTGGCCCCGCCGACGCCGTCGCGCCCGGTTTTCGCGCCGAGATAGACGACCGGCAGGCCGACGCCTTTCGCCTCGGACAGGAAGATGCCGTCGGTGCGCGCCAGCCCCGCCGCGAAGGCGTTGACCAGGCAGTTGCCGTTGTAGCGCGCGTCGAAATTCACCTCGCCGCCAACGGTGGGCACGCCGAAGGCGTTGCCGTAGCCGCCGACGCCGGAGACCACGCCTGCCACCAGATGCCGCGTCTTCGGATGATCCGGCTCGCCGAAGCGCAGGGCGTTCATCGCCGCGATCGGCCGTGCGCCCATGGTAAAGACGTCGCGCAGGATGCCGCCCACGCCGGTGGCGGCGCCCTGGTACGGCTCGATGTAGGAGGGGTGGTTGTGGCTCTCCATCTTGAAGACCACGCACTGACCGTCGCCGATGTCGACCACGCCGGCATTCTCGCCCGGCCCCTGGATGACCCGCTCGCCCTTGGTCGGCAGCGTGCGCAGCCATTTCTTCGAGCTCTTGTACGAGCAATGCTCGTTCCACATGGCCGAAAAGATGCCAAGCTCGGTGAAAGTCGGCTCGCGGCCGATGAGATCGAGGATACGCTGGTATTCGTCGGGCTTCAGCCCATGCGAGGAGACGAGTTCGGGCGTGATCGGGACGGAGTTGGAAATGGTCATAGAGGGCGGGTCGTGCTCTGTTCCGGGGGAGGATCGGCCCGTCTCATATAGCAACGGCGAGGAATTGGCATCCCCGCCGCCGCCAAAAGCGGGAGAAACCCACATCCGTTGGACTCAGTCGCGCATTTTTCGTGGCTGTTGCTGGCCCGGAGAAAGCCCGCTAGCGTCCGCCGTTCCGCGATTGGCCGAACAGCCTTCGAATCCAGGGGCCGGTCGTGACGCGAGGTGAAACATGGAACTCGTAATTCCGGGAACTGCAAGCCTGCTCCTGTTCACTGGCGCGGCGCTCGTGCTGCTGCTGACGCCGGGACCGGCGGTGCTCTACATCGTCGCCCGCTCGATCGAGCAGGGCCGTCTTGCCGGCTTCGTGTCCGACCTCGGCATCCATTCCGCCACGCTGGTGCATGTGCTCGCCGCCTCGCTCGGCCTGTCGGCGCTGCTCGCCTCCTCGGCGATCGCCTTCAGCATCGTCAAATATGCGGGTGCTGCCTATCTGATCTGGATCGGCCTGAAGAAGATTTTCGGCCGCGTCGAACCCCTCGATCTTGAGGCGGAGACGCCGCGCGCCGACTACGGGCGGCTCTTCCGCGAAGGTTTTGTTGTCAACCTTCTCAACCCGAAGACGGCGCTGTTCTTCCTGGCCTTTCTGCCACAGTTCGTCGACGTCAGCCGCGGCCATGTGGCGATGCAGATCGCCTTTCTGGGCCTGCTGTTCACGTTGCTCGGCTTCATCAGCGACGGCTGCTACGCGCTGGCCGCCAGCGCCGCCGGCGGTTGGCTGAAGCGCAGCAAGGCCTATCTCAACGTCGAGCGCTACGTCAGCGGCGTGGTGTTCATCGGGCTGGGAGTGACTGCGGCTTTTGCAGGAAATCACCGGAAATAAGATCCGGCTGGCATGTCAGCAGATTGTGCCCGTCTCAACCATAGCTATCATAACCCGCGCTGCCATGGTCGAGCAGGCGCCGCAGCGTGTTGAACCCGCCCACCACCTGCTCGCGTTTCGACGGCATCGAAAAACCGATGCGGATGCGGTGAAACACCTTTTCGGCGCGCGCCGGCTTGTATTCGTCCTCGTCGTCGATCAGCACGCCCTCATTGGCGGCCACCTGCTTGAACGTGCCCGACAGCCATGGCTCCGGCAGCTTCATCCACAGATAGGGGATGTTGCGGTGCGAGCTGAACTCGATGCCGTCGAAGATGCGGCGGGCGAGCGCCTCGCGTTCGGCGATCTCGCGGCGCACCTTTTCGCGGATCGCTTCGGCCTGGCCTGAATTGACCAGTTGTGCCGTCAGCTCCGCCAGGATGAATGGCAGCCCGCCGGTCACCATCTTGTGCGCGGTCTGCACGCGCGGCGCCATGTGGGCGGGACAGGCGGCAAAGCCGCCGCGCACGCCCGCCGCCACCGCCTTCGACAGGCCGCCGACATGAAAGGTGCGCTCCGGCGCCAGCGCGGCGAGCGGGGTGTAGCGGTTCTCCAGCAGGGTGGCGAAGATCGCGTCTTCGATCAGCCAGACATTGTATTTGCGCGCCACCTCGACAATCGCGTTCAGCCGCTCGATCGGCACCACCGACAGCGTCGGGTTCTGCACCGCCGGCATCAGGAAGACCAGTTTCGGGTGCTGCTGCGCGCATAGCCGCTCGAAATCGTCGGCGTCAGCGCCGTTGCCGTCATTGGCGAAGACGACGCTGCGCCGTCCGATCAGATTGGCGCTGCGCGAGATCGAGGCATAGGTGAGCTGCTCGAAGGCGATCTTGTCGCCAGGTGCCGTCACTGCGGCGATCACCGCCATGATCGCGGCGTGCACGCCGGTGGTCGGCACGATCGATTGCGGGTCCGGCGCCCAGTCGCCGCTCGCCAGCCATTTGCGGCCGGCCTCGCGCCATTCCTGCGGCCAGGCGCGCGTATAGTCGCCAATCTTGTCGGCGTGCTTCAGCGTGATCTGTCCGAGCAGGTCGTGGATGATCGCTGCCTGGCCGACATCCGGCGCCGAGGTGGTGTCCATGCGCAGCTTGATCTGCGCGGGCGTCGCCTCGGGAATGATCGTCAGCCGCTCGGGCAGGGGCTGCGCTGCGCTTCGTGCTGGCGGTTCTTCGACATTGCGGTCAAGCACATAGGTGCCGCGCCCGACCTCGCCGCTCACCAGCCCGCGCTCGCGCGCCACCGCATAGGCGCGGGTCACAGTGCCGATCGTCACGCCGATGTCGAAGGCGAGGTTGCGCTGCGGCGGCAATTTCTCGCCGGGCGGCAACGCGCCGCCGCCTATGTCGGTTTCGATCTGGTCCGCCAGACGCAGGTAGAGCGGACCGGTGCCTTTGGAGAGATCAGGGAGCCAATTTGTCATGGGGACAATTTCATATCTTGTCATTGCAATGGAGTCAATTCACAAGATTGTACCTGTCAATCGTGACAAGTCAATCGAGAGGGAATTGCAATGAGCGCAATGAAGACATTATCGACGAGCGGATCGTATCCTTCCACGTCGCCGGCTGCCGGTTTCGGCACGCGCGCCCTGCGTCTGGTTTCGGGCGCAATCGAAGGCCTGTCGGCCATGTTCGAGCGGCGTCGCGGCCGGCTGGCCCTGCTGGAAATGACCGACGATCAGTTGAAGGATATCGGTTTCTCGAGAGCCGATGCGGAACGCGAAGGGCTGCGGCGTCCCTGGCAGTGAGGGCTGCGCCTTGGCCAATCCTCGCAAACCAAAGTGTCCAGATTGAACCTTTCCGCCGGTGAGGCGCCGTAAAAGCGCGGCTCATCGAACTGCGGCATCCCTTGCTGCAATCCACCGACGGAATGGTTCAATCTGGACGCAATCTTGTGCCGGCCAGCGCGTCGGCCCTCGTCACGGTCGGTTCGTCCGAGCAGAGTGTCTTCAGGTCAGGCGGCTGCGCCGCAGGACGTGTCGCCGGCCGTCCAACGCTTGAGATCGCCGGAAATCCGGGCGCCGACCGGCTCGCTCATCAGCGGTCCGAACGCATCGACGCGCGACGAACTTCCCTGCGCCTGCACGACCAGCAGCGGCTTTCCGCCGAAATTTTTAGCAGGCACCAGCAGGAAGCGCGGCGTGCCGGTCATGGAATTCAGCTCATTGGCGAAACGATAGGAGCGGAAGGCCGGGTCCTTGGAGGCGAACCAGCATTTGTGCGCAGCCGTCGCCACAGTCTCCATCGCGCGCAGCGAGGCGCTCTTGCCGCCCGAACCCGTGGTGACTTTTGCCGGCTGCGCCTGGCAGGCGGCGAGCATAAACGCAAGGACGGGCAGGGCGGCTTGTCTCAGTCGCATCGATTGTCCCTGTGAAGCTGCGATTGTTTCGAGCAAATCAGGCGGCGATGCCCAGCGCGCTTTCGAACAGGCCGCGCCCGTCGATGCCACCATGCGCCGCCTCGATCAGATCTTCCGGATGCGGCATCAGGCCGAGCACGTTGCCCGATGCATTCATGATGCCGGCAATGTCGTTGATCGAACCGTTCGGATTGGTGTTTTCGGCATAGCGGAACACTACCCGGCCCTCGCCCTCGATGCGGGCGAGCGTTTCGGCATCGGCAAAAAAGTTGCCGTCGTGATGGGCGACCGGCGCCCGGATGACCTGCCCCGGCGCATAGTTGCGGGTGAACAGCGTGTTAGCGTTGGCGACTGAAAGCTTCACCTCGCGGCAGACGAATTTCAGCGACTTGTTGCGCATCAGCGCGCCCGGCAGCAGGCCGGCTTCGAGAAGAATCTGAAAACCGTTGCAGACGCCGATCACCGGCACGCCTTTTTTCGCCTTTTCGGCCACCGCCTGCATCACCGGCTTGCGCGCGCCGATCGCGCCGCAGCGCAGATAGTCGCCATAGGAAAAACCGCCGGGAATGACGATCAGGTCGACATCCGGGATTTCAGTCTCGGTCTGCCAGACGGTGACCGGCGGTTTTCCGGAGATTTTGGTCAGCGCCGCGATCATGTCGCGGTCGCGATTGAGGCCGGGGAGCAGGACGACGGCGGATTTCATTTTGGCTCGTAAGGGTTCTGGGCTTCTGCGAGTTCGTGGAGGTCGAGGCGGCGTTCGATGCGCTCCAGCCGATCGTCGATGCGAGATGTGACCGCATAGATATTGTTGATGTCGGTCTGCGTGCTCAGCGCCTGCAGCCTCATCGCCACGATCTCGTGCTTCACCTCGCCGAGCGCATGATCAAACTTGTCCATGCGCTGATGAATCTTCTTCAGCAGTTCGTAGATCAGTTCTCCATCAATTTCCGCCACCGCGCCCTCCGAGGGCACAATTTCAGGTAAGCGTCACACTATAATTCTCGATCACCGTGTTGGCCAACAGCTTCTCGCACATGGCTTTCAGGTCGGTCTCGGCCTTCGCCGTGTCGGTTCCCTCAAGCTGCACATCGAACACTTTTCCCTGGCGCACCTGGCCGACGCCGGAAAAACCCAGCGTGCCGAGCGCGCCCTCGATCGCCTTGCCTTGCGGGTCGAGCACGCCGTTCTTGAGGGTGACGGTAACGCGGGCTTTGATCACGAGACGGTCGTTCCTTGCAGAAATTCGAAGATTCTGGAAATCGGGCAGCCGCTCAGTGCGGTTTGCCTTTTCCGTTGCCGGAGGCGACCAGGATCGGCCCGGTCGGGCGCGGCGGCTCGTTCTCGTTCATGATGCCGAGGCGACGCGCGACCTCCTGATAAGCTTCCACCAGTCCGCCCATGTCGCGGCGAAACCGGTCCTTGTCGAGCTTGTCCTGTGTCGCCACGTCCCACAGCCGGCAGGAGTCCGGCGAGATCTCGTCGGCCACCACGATGCGCATCATGTCGCCCTCGTAGAGGCGGCCGCATTCCATCTTGAAGTCGACGAGTTGGATGCCGACGCCCAAAAACAGGCCGGACAGGAAATCGTTGACGCGGATGGCCAGCGCCATGATGTCGTCGATTTCCTGCGGGGAGGCCCAGCCGAAGGCGGTGATGTGCTCTTCCGACACCATCGGGTCGTCGAGCGCGTCGGCCTTGTAGTAGAACTCGATGATCGAGCGCGGCAGCACAGTGCCTTCCTCGATGCCGAGGCGTTTTGCCAGCGAGCCGGCGGCGATGTTGCGCACCACGACCTCGAGCGGGATGATTTCGACTTCCTTGATCAACTGCTCGCGCATGTTGATGCGGCGAATGAAGTGGGTCGGGATGCCCATCCGGTTCAGATGGTTGAAAATGTGCTCGGAGATGCGGTTGTTGATGACGCCCTTGCCGTCGACGATCTCATGCTTTTTCTTGTTGAACGCCGTGGCGTCGTCCTTGAAGAACTGGATGAGCGTGCCCGGCTCCGGGCCCTCATAAAGGATCTTTGCCTTGCCTTCGTAGATTCGGCGGCGATTTTTCATAGCGGTTTCTCTGGATTGACTGGAAGGCGGATCATACCCGTACCCTCCGACTCGCGCGATCTGGCGCGCGATCATGGGTTTCAACGGCGGTCTCTATCGCAAACCGGACTTTTCCTCAATCGGCATTTCCGGGCAATCAACGGCTTTCCGGGCACGATTTGCCGCAGCGCAGCATGTGCGCCGATATTGACCGGGACGCGGCGTTTTGGTTTGTGCTGATGAACCGTTATATGGGACCGACTGAATCGAATTCCCAGCCGGAGGAATGGCCATGACCAGCATGAAAGACCGTGAGGAAGGTTTCGAGCGCAAGTTCGCGATCGACGAGGAACAGCGTTTTCGAGCAACCGCGCGCCGCAACAAGATGCTTGGCCTGTGGGCGGCCGAAAAGCTCGGCAAGTCGGGCGCCGACGCCGAGGCGTACGCCAAGGAAGTCATCGTCTCCGACATTGAGGAAGCCGGCGATCACGACGTGTTCCGCAAGGTGCGCAAGGATTTCGACGCCGCCGGCGTCGACCAGTCGGACCACCAGATCCGCCGCACCATGGACGAGCTGATGGTGCAGGCCGTCGAGCAGGTGAAGAATAGCTGACGGCGTTTGCGCTGGACCAAGACGACCGCCCGCTTGCCGGGCGGTTTTTCTTTGCCTTCGGCGCGGCGCGCGGGCAATCTCGCCGCCACAAGCAGAGGAGAAATACGGTGACTTTAGCGAACAGGCTGGCGGCTGATGAGGTTGTGATAACCGCGTGGTCCGGCGTGCCGGACGCGCTCACTGTCGAACTCATGGCCGCCCAGCCCTTCGACGCCGTGACGCTCGACATGCAGCATGGCGGCCATCACGAGGACAGCGTGCTGCGCTCAATCGTCCCGGTGAAGCGTGCCCAGAAACCGGTGATCGTGCGTATTCCGGTCGGCCGCTTCGACATGGCGAGCCGCGCGCTCGACTTCGGCGCCGACGCCGTGATTGCGCCGATGGTGAATTCGGTCGAGGATGCCCGACGCTTCGCCGCCGCGATGAAATATCCGCCGGTCGGCGAGCGCTCCTGGGGCCCGACCTTCGGCCTGCCGCGTTATGGAAAAACCACGATGCAGGCGTGGTTGGAGGAGAGCAACAGACGCACGCTGGCTTTCGCCATGATCGAGACGCGGCAGGCGCTCGACGCCCTCGACGACATCCTGGCGGTGCCGGGCATCGACGCCATCTTCCTCGGCCCATCGGATTTTTCGATTGCCTGGAGCGGCGGCAAGACCGTCAACTCGACGCTGGAGGACATGATGGAAACCGTGGCGTCGGTGGCGGCGCGCGCCCGTGCGGCGGGAAAATTCACCGGCATCTACGTCATCGACCCGTCGATCGCCGGCCGTTTTGTCAAGATGGGCTACCGCCTGCTGGCCACCGGCAGCGAGGGCCAGTTGATCGCGCGCGGCGCCGAGCTGCAACTCGGCGCCATCAAGAACTCGATCGGGCAGGGCGGCTAGACCGCCCGCGGCAGCGCCTTGCCGCCCAGCGAAAACACCAGCAGCGCGCCCAAAAGCATGGCGATGCCGGCATAGACGAAGGCGCCCGACGCTCCAAAACCGTCGACGAGCAGCCCGCCGAAGATGGCGCCGCCTGCGATCGCCACCTGGAAGGCCGTGACCAGCAGTCCGCCGGCGCTTTCGGCCTCATCTGGGGCGGCGCGCACCATCCAGGTCTGCAAGCCGACCGGCAGCATGCCGAAGGCGAAACCCCAGGCGGTGACGGCGATTGCCGACACCCAATCCGCCGAGCCGAAGAGCACCAGCGCCAGCGCCGTCACGGCGATGACCAGCGCGCCGATGCCGACGTTCGCTTTCAGGCTGCGCTCAATCAGAAAACCGCTGGCCAGGTTGCCGAAGAAGCCGGCAACGCCGAAGCCAAGCAGCGTCAGCGAGATCGCCTCGACCTCGAACTTCGTCACGTTTTCGAGGAACGGCCTGATATAGGTAAAGCCAGCGAAATGACCGGAGGCGATCAGCAGCGTGGCGGCGATCGCCATCCGCACGCTCAGCCGCCGCAGCAGGCCGGCGAGGGCGGAAAGGCCCGGGGAGCCGATGGGCGACAGGCGCGGAATGGTCAGCATCTGCACCACCAGCGTCACCGCCGCGACGATTGCCGCCAGCCCGAAGGCGGCGCGCCAGCCCCACAATTCACCGATATAGGCGCCGACCGGTGCTGCGCAGACGGTGGCCACCGACACGCCGGTGAAGACGATCGACATGGCGCGCGGCATCATTTTCGCTGGCACCAGCCGCATCGCCATGGCGCCGGCCATCGACCAGAAGCCGCCCAGCGCCACGCCGAGGATGACCCGCGCCACCAGCAGCGTCGTCAGGCCGGAAGCGGTGGCCGACAGCACGTTGGAGACGATCAAGAGCAGCGTGAACGTCCACATGACGATGCGGCGGTCGATGTTCTTGGTGACGATGGCGATGGTCGGCGCGGCGATGGCGCCGACAACAGCGGTGGCGGTGACCGCCTGGCCGGCCGCGCCATCGCTGACACCGAGATCGCCGGCGATGCGGGTCAGCAGGCTGGCCGGCAGGAATTCGGCGGTGACGAGCCCGAACACGCCGAGGGACAGCGAAACGACGGCGGCCCACAGGGCCTCCGTACGTTCGACCGTGCCGGCGGCAGCGCCAGCCTCCTCGACGGTTGTGGCGGAAAGCGAATCTGACATCAGCGGCACTCCTTTTGTGCGGTGCAAGATAAGGAGTGACCGTCTGGAGTTTCCATGCTAGAAAAGCCAAAATGCTTGACCGTTCGTCCAAACCCATGCCGTCCGGCGTCAGCGATGCGCTAACCGAGATGCTGCGGGGCCTACGCCTCGACGGCGTCGATTATGGCCGCTGCCAGATGACGGCGCCCTGGGGCATCCTGTTTCCGGCTCAGGAAGCGGCGCGCTTCCATTTCATAGGCCGGGGCGGCTGCTGGCTGCTCACGCCCTGCAAGCAATGGGTGGAGCTGAAGGAGGGCGACGCCGTGCTTCTGCCGCGCGGCGCCGAACACATTCTGGCCAGCCAGCCGGACGTGAGCGCTCTGCCGATAAGGACGTACGAGGTCAAGCCGATCTGCGGCAACGTGTTCGACGTCTGCGGCGGCGGCGAGGGCGAGGTCACGCTGCTGTTCTGCGGCAGCATGCATTTCAACGTCGACAGCCTGCATCCGCTGCTCAGCATGATGCCCGACGTGATGTGGGTGCACGAACTCGCCGCCATCGAGCCGAACATCGCCTTTCTACTCGAAGCAATGGCGCGCGAGGTGACGGTGGAGCGTGTCGGCGCCGGCGGCATGCTGGCGCGGCTGGCCGACGTGCTGGCCGCCAGTATCATCCGGGTGTGGGTGGAAAAGGGCTGCGGCGACGCCACCGGCTGGATCGCCGCGGTCCGCAGCCCGGATGTCGGCCGCGTGCTGGCGGCGATCCACCTCCAACCCGACCGCGATTGGACCGTGGCCGCGCTGGCGCGGCTGATGGGCGCCTCGCGCTCCGGTTTCGCCGAACGCTTCGCGTCGGTAGTCGGCGAAACGCCGGCGCGTTACGTCGCGCAGGTGCGAATGCACCAGGCGCGGCAATGGCTGGTGCGCGACCGCATGCGCATTTCCGTGGTGGCGAAACGCCTCGGCTACGATTCGGAAGCCTCCTTCAGCCGCGCCTTCAAGCGCGTCATCGGCGCCCCGCCCAGCCATTTTCGCGCGGGCGAGACGGTGGCCGCGGCTCTGTAAGGGGCTCGGCGGCCGAACTGGCCGCAGTCGAACTTCTGCAGTCAACACTGGCCCTCATCAAGGCGAATGCTGCTTCGCAGTAACCCCGGCTGCTACACCAACTCCGCTCGCCCTGGATCGTATGGCTCCAGATCGCCATCACGCTCGCCCTCGGCAATCTCGCGCGCCGCAAGCTCGCCGACGATCGGCGCCAGCGTTACGCCGGAATGCAGCACTGTCACATACAGGCCTTCGAAGCCGCCAACGCGGCCGATCGCGGGAAAACCGTCGGCCGGCGTCGGGCGGTGGCCGACGGTGAAAAAATCGACCTCGAGTGTCTCGGTCCCGCGCAGCGCCGCCTTGAGCTTTCCGAGCAGGTCGCGAGCCATCTCGTTCTCCCGTCCTTTTGGATCGGCCCCGGCAAAATCGGCGCCGGCGATCAGCCTGCCTTCGCGCGTCTGGCGTAGATGCAGGTCCGGCGCCATCACCATCCCGTTCAACAACCGCCGATCGGCGACCGTCGAATGCATGATCAGCCCGGGCGGCGTGTCCATGCGCAGCCGCGCGCCCACTGTGGCCAGCAGTCGCGCCGTGCCGACGCCGGCGGCGACGACAGTCTCTTCCGCCTCGAGGATTGTGCCGTCCTCGGCGACCGCGCCGGCGATCTTGCCACCGCGTTCCAGCAGTTCGCGAATTCTGGTCGCCGCCACCAGCAGCGCGCCACTGGCGACGGCGTCTGCCAATAGCGCCCTGGCGGCGGCGACCGGCTCCACCATGCCTTCCTCGGCGATATGCAGCGCAAGACCGGGCGGCGAGACCAGGTTAGGCTCGATGTGCAGCGCCTCGTCGCGGCCGACACGGCGCAGCCCGTAACCCCAGCGCCCATGCTCCTCGGCATAGGCCTCCAATTGATCGGCTGGCATGTCCCAGATGAGGCCGCCGCACCAGTCGACCGAGACGCCCGGCGCCTCTTGCTCCAGCCGCCGCCACCCGGCCATCGAGCGCCGGCGGAAGTGGAAATAGCGTTCCGGATTACCCCAGGTGGCGTTGATCCAGGCGAAGGAGTGGGCCGTCGCCAGCCCGCCGCCGTCGCCGGCGTCGATGACGGTAACTCGACATCCGGCCTTCGCCAGATGCCAGGCTATCGACGCCCCGACGATACCCGCGCCGACCACCAGCACCTGCTTGGCCATGAACCGTTTATCCTTCCAGCCGCGTCATGAAATTCGCGAAGGCCATGCTGCCTTCCGGCCAGGGGCCGTAGCCCGAGTCGGCGTTGATGTGCCCGGCCTCGCCGGCATGGACGAACAGCGATCCCCAGGCGGCTGCGATGTCCTCGGCCACCTCCAGCGCGCAGAACGGGTCGTTGCTGCTGCTTGCCACGATCGACGGGAAGGGCAGGGGATCGCGCGGATAGGGTCCGAACGTCATCAGATGTTTCGGCCGGATCGCCGGGTTCGCCACGTCTGGAGGAGCCACCAGGAAGGCGCCTGCCACAGGCCTCGTCAGCATAGGGAGCGCGTGAATGAGCGTCGGCACGCCGAGCGAATGGGCGACGATCACCACCGGCCGCTCGGCCTCGTTGACGGCGTTGGCCAGCCGTTGCGTCCAGTCCTCGCGCACCGGCTTCGACCATTCCGCCTGCTCGACGCGGCGCGCCGTCGACAGTTTTTGCTGCCAGCGCGTCTGCCAATGCTCAGGCCCGGAATTGGTGTAACCGGGCACGATCAGTATATCTGCATCCTTGACTTTCATGCGCCCGCATTTAGCGACGCGCCCTCGCGCTTGCAATGTTTGGCCCGCAAGAGCGCCAATCCGATTGTCAACCGTCGTAGCCAGTTGGCCTGGGTGGCCGTTCTCGTTTTGTGAACACCGTGTTCGCCGTCCGTCGCCTTGCGCGCGCGGCCGGACAGCCCGATGTTGGGACGACAACGGCCGGTCGCGAGGATGACATGCGAATATCGAGACGCAGCTTTTCCGGCGCGGCCGGGTTTTTGGCCCTCGATGCGGTTACGGGTTTTTCCCGAGCGGAGACGATGATGACAAATTTGCCCTTTGCGGCGGATGCGCCAGTGAGCGTGACCACGGTCGGCATCAAGGCGCGCGACGTGAACACGCTCGCCGGCTACTACAAGGACGCCGTCGGGCTGGAGGAGATGGCGCGTCGTCCCGGCACGATCGTGCTCGGCGCCGGCGGGCTGCCGCTGCTGGAGATCGAAGAGTTCAAGGCGGCGCGACCCGACGACCCGCGCGCGGCGGGACTCTACCATACCGCCTTCCTGCTGCCGTCACGCCTCGATCTGGCGAAATGGACCCGGCGCGCCATCGACAGCCGCATCGAGGTGACCGGCGCGTCGGATCACTTTGTCAGCGAGGCGATCTACCTGACCGACCCGGAAGGCAACGGCATCGAAATCTATGCCGATCGGCCGCGTGAGGCCTGGAGCTATGACGGCGGAACGCTGAACATCGGCACGGTGCGGCTCGACGTCGAAAACCTGCTTGGCGAATTGCGGCCTGGCGAGCCCGAATGGACCGGCGCGCCGGCCGGCAGCATGGTCGGCCATGTGCATCTGCGCGTCGGCAATGCCGCCGAGGCTGAGCAATGGTGGAACCGGGAACTCGGCTTCGACACGGTGGTCGCACTTGGCGGCAGCGCTGTGTTCCTGTCGACTGGCGGCTACCACCACCGCGTCGGCGCCAATTCCTGGCAGAGCGCCGGCGCCAAGGAGCGCGACGCCGACCGCTCCGGCCTGTCCTTCGTCGAATTCCGGTCGAAGACCGCGAGCCGGGAATCCGTCCACGAAGACCCGTGGGGCAACGTCATCCGGATCGTGCCGGCGGCCGCCTGACCGATCTGCCGCTGGCACAAGATCGGCCTCGAATCGCGTCAATTTCGTTTGGCCGAAACGACCGGCGCCAAGCCCATCACGCTGGAAAAGCCGGGCCGCGTCGTGTTTTCGAGGCTTGCGTCAAGCCTGCCGGCCGGATTTGCCGGTGCTGCCGCGCCAGGCGGTTGAAAACGCTGAACATTCCGGACTTCACGCAGGGTTCGGGCGGGTGGTCCGCAGACATCCGGCCAAGATCTAGCTCAGGATGCGGAAGACGCCGGTGGTGCGGCTGTCGTCCGCCGGTGTCGTCGTCACAGCGGTGACTTTCGCGCCAAGCGGGCCGACGCGGAGCCTTTCGAGCATGGCTGCCACCGCTTCGTTGGGTCCCGCCAGCAACGCGGAAACTGAACCGTCTCGTTCGTTGCGCACCCAACCGGCAAGCCCCAGCGCCAGCGCCTGCTCCTGTGTCCAAACACGGAATCCAACACCCTGGACGCGGCCGCTGATACGGGCATGGATGGCGGTTTGCGCGGTCATGGCGGCAGCAGAAGGGATGACGGTGGCGAAAGCTTGGCAGTCACTGTCCGGTCCTTGCTTCTTCCCTGTGTCTTCCTCGGATCGCGGCCGGCTGAGCCAGTCGCGCTTTCGTGTTGGCGCAAATGCCGTCATGGTGGCGGTTTTGCGATCTGCGACCTATCTGACCTTGACCGCCCTGATACCAAGCCTTGTCCAAGCGAGATCCCAAAATGTCAGATGCGCAATCCTACACGCCGCCGAAAGTCTGGTCCTGGAAGAAGGGCCATGGCGGGCAGTTCGCCAACATCAACCGCCCGATTGCCGGCCCGACCCATGAGAAGGAGCTGCCGGTAGGAAAACACCCGCTGCAGCTCTATTCGCTGGGAACGCCCAACGGCGTGAAGGTGACGATCATGCTGGAGGAGTTGCTGGCGCTCGGCCACGGCGGCGCCGAATACGACGCCTGGCTGATCGACATCGGCAAGGGCGAGCAGTTCGGCAGCGGTTTTGTCGAGGTGAACCCGAATTCGAAGATCCCGGCCCTGCTCGACCGCAGCGGCGCCACGCCGATCCGCGTATTCGAATCCGGTGCGATCCTGATGTATTTGGCGGAAAAATTCGGCAACGCGTTCCTGCCGACGGAGCAGCCCGCCCGCGCCGAAACACTGTCCTGGCTGTTCTGGCAGATGGGCAGCGCGCCCTTTGTCGGCGGCGGATTCGGACATTTCTTCGCCTATGCGCCGGAAAAGTTCGAATACGCGATCGACCGATACGCGATGGAGACCAAGCGCCAGCTTGACGTGCTCGACCGCAGGCTTGCCGGCAACGAATATGTTGCAGGCGGCGAATACACCATCGCCGACATGGCGATCTGGCCTTGGTATGGCGGCATGGCGAAAGGCTGGCAGTACGACGCCGGCGAGTTTCTGGCCGTGCATGAATACAAGAACGTGCTGCGCTGGGCCGATCAGCTTTACGCCCGGCCGGCGGTGAAGCGCGGGCGCATGGTCAACCGCACCAGCGGCCATCCCTCCAGCCAGTTGCGGGAACGCCACGACGCCGGCGACTTCGAAACCCGGACCCAGGACAAGCTGCAACGGACTGACCGGCGTCGCCATCTCCCCGGCGGATAGACCGGGGGAGATGGCGAACTGCCGTTACGCTCCGGCCGCGGCGTTATCCTGGTACCATCTCACGATCGCCGGCATGTTCTCTTCGAACCCGCCGGGCACGAAGACGTTGAACAGGCCCATCGGCTTTTCCGTGCGATTGGCGAAGTCGTGCGTCGTGCCGGCCGGGATGAAGAAGAACGAGCCGCGTGGCGCCTCGATCCAGCGATCGCCGACCAGCACCGAGGCGGTGCCTTCGATGACGTAGAAAATCTCGTCATTGGCTTCGTGGCTGTGCGCGCCCGGTCCGTCGCCATGCGGTTCCACCCACCATTCGGAGATCGAATAGCGCTCGCCGGTCTCGGCGCCGTCGGCCTTGAAGACGACGCGCATCGCAGGCATGGCGTAGGCGCGGCCCTCGCCGGGTGCCAGCACGAGCGGTCGGAGCGGCGTGGTGTCGGTGGTCGTCGCCATAGCGCTCACGCTTTTTCATGCGCCTTCGGCCAATAGGTGCCGAAGGACCAGACATTGCCTTCCGGGTCGGCGCAGATGAAATCGCGGCTGCCGTAGTCGCGGTCGGTTGGCTCCTCCAGAATTCTCGCGCCGGCCGCCTTGGCTTTGGCATAGATTGCGTCGGTGTCGGCAACGGCGACATAGGTGCTCTTGCCGGCATTGTGGCCAGGTCCGCCGACCATTGCGCCATAGGCGTCGTCGCGCACGCTGCCCAGCATGATCATCGACGAACCGAGCGTCAATTGGGCATGGGCGACGAGATCGCCATCCATGTATTTTGCGTGGACGGCAAAGCCGAACGCCTTTTCCAGCCATTCGATCATCTTCGCCGCGTCGTGGTAGCGGAAGGTCGGGTAGATGCGCGGGGGCTCGATCTGGATGTTTTCGGCCATCATGTCCTCCTGTGGCGGATGTGTTGCGATAAGCCACAATGCGCCGTCGAGGTTGCAGCGTCTTGAAGGAATGTTACCTGCTCAGGCGAGACCTGCCTGCCAGGCGGCGGGCGAAATGCCGGCCAGCGCCCGGAACTCGCGCGTCAGATGCGCCTGGTCGGCATAGCCGCAGCCGGCGGCGATGTCGGCCCATTTGTCACCGGCGCGCGCGGCGGCGAGCGCCCTGTTGAAGCGCACGATGCGCGCCACCGATTTCGGTCCCAGCCCGATCTCGGCACGGAACCGCTCGGCAAGATGTTTCCGGCTCCAGCCTGCGCGGGTCGCAAGCCGTGACACCGGCGCCCGGCCGCCCGAGGCGTCGATGCCGGAAAAAACCTCGCGCACCTCGGCCGAGGGCGGGCAGCCGTCTCCGATCCTCGATGAAACGAAGCCGGCGGCAAGCGCGAAACGGCTTTTCCAGTCCGTCGTGTTGCCGAGATGTTCGCGCAACGCCAGACCGTCATTGCCGAGCACATCGTCCAGCAGGATCATCCGGTCGGCGAGTTCGTACATGGGAATCTTGAAGAAGCGCCGTGCACCCAACGGGGTGAAGTCGATCTGAAGGCAGTGCGATGCGCCAAAGGATTCGATCAGCACGGGGCCGGCGAACAGGCCGGCAGCGAAGCTGCCGATCCGGTCTGCGGCGGTCGGCGCACGCCCGAGGCCGATCGCGAACGGCTCGCCGAAGCTGAGAATGAACGGGACGGTCAGCGACGCCGTCTCGCGCATGCTGATATGCTGCCGTGCTGTTTCGCGGTAGCCGGTGATGCGCGTGACGACGCCTTCCAGGGGGCCGGCCGGGCGCATCTCGACGAGTTCGATACCGGAGGATTGCGGAGGCTGTGGCGACGGCTGCATCCGAAACTCCCTGGACGCACTTGGACACAGCCTATCAACCGGCGGGCCGGCCGTCAAAACGCCGCCGGCGGAACAAGATCAGCTTGCCCTCTTTTCGAACGTCAAACCGCGGCATTACCGCCGGGTTCGAGGGCGATCGCCATGTGCCGCAAGGCGGCGCGTCAAAATCCCAGCATCACCCGCAGCGGATGGCGGGATCGGCGAGCAGGCGGATGGCCAGCGCCACGCAGGTGATCACCAGCAGCGGCTTGATCAGCCGCGCACCGATTTTCACCGCGAGCCCGGCGCCGAGCCGCGCGCCAACAATCTGCATCAACGCCATCATCAGCCCGATCTTCCAGCCGACGACGCCGGCCAGCGCGAAGACGGTGAAGCCGCCGACATTCGAGCCGAAATTGAGCAGCTTCGTGTGGGCGGTCGCCTTCAGCACACCGTAGCCGGCGAGCGTCACGAAGGCGAGCATGTAGAAGGAGCCGGCGCCAGGCCCGAACACGCCGTCGTAAAACCCGATCGCCGGCACGATCGTCAGTCCGAACAGGAACGGTTTCAGCCGCTCGGCGCGGTCGACGTCGTCCATGTTGGGCTTCAGCGCAAAGAACAGCGCAATGGCGATAAGTACGAAGGGAATGACGATGCGCAGAAACTCGCCCGGCAGCACGCTGGCGAGCATGGCCCCCAGCCCGCCGCCGAGGAAGGCTATCAGTGCCATCGGCGCTTGCTTTCGCAGGTCGACCTGGCCTTTCGCTGCATAGGTGAGTGTGGCGGCGCCGGTGCCGAACAGGCCCTGCAGCTTGTTGGTGCCGAGCGCCTCGGCCGGCGAAAAACCGGCGAGCAGCAGCGCCGGAACCACGATCAGCCCGCCGCCGCCGGCAATCGAATCGATGAAGCCCGCCGCGAAGGCGGCGAAGGCGAGCAGAAGGACGATTTCGGTGGGAACGTCGAACACGCGGGCAGGGACTTGAAACTGACGCCTTCGACCACAAGGCGGCAGTTTGCGCAAGGCGGATTTCGCGCTACGAAGGAGCGGAACGGCGGCTGTCGGCGCTCAGGGGTTGTCGATATCCGACCGCAAGTCGATGCAGGGGAGTTCGCATGCAGCAGAGACTACTGTCGCGGTTCAGGAACATGTTCGAGGGAGACCCCGGCGTGCGCAAGGTCGCCGACGATCCGGCGCTGTCGGCGGAGCTGCTTCTGCTTTTCCGCATGATTCTTGCCGATGGCGAGGTCAGCGAGAGCGAGTTGGCGACGTTCCGCCGCATCTGCCGCGATGCCTTCGGCATCAGCGAGGACAGCGTCGACGGCGTCGTCGAGTTCCTCAACGATTTCGGTTACGAGACCAGCGGCCAGCAGGCGCTTGCGCTCTTCCAGGATCTCGACATCGACCGCCGGAAACTGCTCGCCCGCCACATGGCCGACATCGCCAAGGCCGACTCGCACCTGGCCGAGCGGGAGGTGCGGCTGCTTCGCCGCACGCTTGAACTGCTGGGGCTGAGCCCGGTCGACGTGGTCCGCCCGATGGGGTGAGTGTAGCCCCTCAAGCCTTGCGAGGCGGAATGCGACGCATCTGGAAACCGGTCTTGTCCTGCCGGAAACCGGCGCGTTCGTAGAAATTCAACGTGGCAGGATCCTTCGCGCCGGTCAGCAGCATCACCTTGTAGCAGCCCGACCGCCACGCGGCGCCCGCTGCCTCGGCGAGCATGGCCCGTCCGAACCCGCGCCCACGGTGGGCGGCGTCGGTGACGACGTTCTCGATCAACCCGTAGGACGCTCCGCCGCGAGTCAGGTTCGGGATGACCACCAGTGTGCAGGTCGCCGCGAGTACGTCGCCGACGCTGCCGAGGAAAATCGCGCTGCCCGGATAGGTGCCGAGCCGTCGAAAAATGTCGCGCGCGGCGTCCAACGAAAGCTCCGGGTCGTCTGGGATGAGTTGCCGGTAGAGGCCGAGCAGAGCGAGCAGGTCGCCTTCGCCTGCCGTTCTGACGTGGAAGCCTTCCCGCATCCGCCCCGTCATCCCTGCTCGCGCAGCTTGTGCGAGATCGCCCGGCGCAGGTCGGGTGCGGCGTCGACCAGCGCCTTCGCCGCCTCCGATTGCGGGTTGTCGAGCACGCCGGCGGTCGTGCCGCGCTCGACGATCCTGCCCTCATGCATCACCAGCACCTCGTCGGTGATGGCGCGAGCCACCGTCAGGTCGTGGGTGATGAACAGGTAGGCGATGCCCAGCGTACGGTTCAGCTCGGCGAAAAGGTCGAGGACCTGGGCGCGGATCGATACGTCGAGCGCCGAGACGGCCTCGTCGGCCACCACCAGTTTCGGCCGTGTGATGATGGCGCGGGCGATCGACAGGCGCTGTCGCTGGCCGCCGGAAAACTCGTGCGGGTATTTCTGCATGTCGTGCGGCTTCAGTCCGACCTGATGCAGCGCATGCGCCACCAATTCGCGCCGCTTCAGTGGGTCGGGCGCGGGCTCCACCAGCGACAGCGGCTCGGCGACCAACCGCTCGACCCGATGCCGGGGGTTGAACGAGCCGTATGGGTCCTGGAACACCACCTGCATGTTGCGGCGCGCCTGCCGCAACTCCGCCTCGGGTCGCCCGGTGATGTCCTTGCCCATGAAGCGGATCGTGCCCGACGTCGCCTTGTCTAGCGCCAGCACCAGCCGGGCCAGCGTCGACTTCCCGCAGCCCGAGCGGCCGACCAACGCCACGGAGCGGCCCGGCATGAGGCTGAACGAGACATCGTCGACCGCGCGAAAGGTCTTTGCCTTGGAAAAAAGGGAAGGGCGAGGGCCGGGGTAATCCCGGGTGATGGAGGCGACTTCGAGAAGGGGGTGTCTACCCTCCCCCTTGTGGGGAGGGTCGGCGAGCGGTCGTAGCGAAGCGGAGACCGTGAGACGGGATGCTGGTGATCGAATACCCCCACCCCGGCTCACCGGCTTTGCTTCGCTCAGCCGGATCGCCGACCCTCCCCACAAGGGGGAGGGTAAGCTCCGCCCCGCTGGAACATGGGTAGAGGCCAGCGCAAGCTGCCGCGTGTAGGGATGTTGCTGGGCCGACAGCGTCCGCGCCGTCTCGCCGGTCTCAAGGACCTCGCCGCTGCGCATGATGGCGATGCGGTCCGACATCTCGGTCACCACAGCCAGGTCGTGCGAAATCAGCAGCAGGCCCATCCGGTTCTCGTCGACCAGTTCGCGCAGTAACTCGAGGATCTGCGCCTGCAGCACGACGTCCAGCGCCGTCGTCGGCTCGTCGGCGATCAGCAGCTTCGGCTTCAGCGCGCAGGCGATGGCGATCACGACGCGCTGGCGCTGGCCGCCGGAAAGCTGGTGCGGATAGCGCGACAACGGGAATTTTGCTGAGGACAGCCCGACCCGGTCCAGCATTTGCGCCGCGCGCCGCTCCGCCTCGGCGCGGCCGGCGCCGGTGTGCCAGCGAATGCCTTCCGCAACCTGCTCGCCGATCGTCTTGACCGGGTTCAACGCCGTCATCGGCTCCTGAAACACCATACCGATGTCGTCGCCGCGCAGCCGGCACATCGCCTCTTCGCTCGCGTCGAGCAGGTTTTCGCCGCCGAACAGGATCTTTCCGTCCGCTCGCGCGCCCTGAGGCAGCAGCCGCATGATCGCCAGCGCCGTCATCGATTTTCCGGAGCCGGATTCGCCGACGAGCCCCAACACCTCGCCCGGCTCGATCGAAAGACCAATATTCTTCAGGATCGGCGTTTCGCCGATCGACAGCGACAGGTTTTCGATCGCAAGAAGGGTCATGCCCGCCGCCTCAGCTTCGGGTCGAGCGCATCGCTGACGCCGTCGCCGAGCAGGTTGAGGCCTAGCACGGTGATCACGATGGCAAGGCCGGGGAACAGCGCCAGCGACGGCAGCACCATCATGCGCGTCTGCGCGTCGAACAGCATGCGGCCCCAGCTCGGCATCGGCGGCTGCGCGCCCAGTCCGACATAGGACAGGCCGGCCTCGGCCAGTATGCCGAGCGCGAACTGGATGGTGCCCTGGACCAGCAGCAGCGTCGCGATGTTGGGCAGGATATGCTCGACCGTGATGCGCGCCTTGCCCTTGCCGGCGGCGCGTGCGGCGAGAATGAACTCGCGCGGCCAGATGGCGAGCGCGCCGGCGCGCGCGACGCGGGCGAACACCGGGATGTTGAAGATGCCGATGGCGATGATGGCGTTGATGGCGCCTGGCCCGAACACCGCCGTGATCATGACTGCCGACAGCAGCGCCGGGAAAGCGAAGACGAGGTCGTTGAAGCGCATGACGATCTCGTCCGGCCAGCCGCCGCGCGCCGCCGCCAGGCAGCCCAGCGGCACGCCGAAGCCCATGCCTATGCCCACCGCCACCAGCGCCACGGCAATCGAATTGCGCGCGCCGACCATGATCATCGACAGCACGTCGCGGCCGAAATGGTCGGTGCCGAACCAGTGTGCGGCCGAAGGCGGCAGCATGCGGTCGGCGACCACCAGTTTGGTCACGTCGTAGGGTGTCCATACAAAGGAGACCAATGCCATCAGCGCGATAAGCGCCGTGACCGCGAAGCCGACGACGAAGGAGCGGCTGGCCAGTGCGCGGGCGACGAAGCCGGAAAAGCCATCCTGGGAATGGGTGATGGAAGGGCCGTCCATCACCGGGTCCTCAGTCTTGGATCGACGATGGCATAAGACAGGTCGACCAGCAGGTTGACCACGACGACGGTCGCCACCAGCAGCATCACCACGCCTTCGACCACGATCAGGTCGCGCTGGGTGATCGCCTGGAAGATCAGCCGGCCGAGGCCCGGGAGATAAAACACGTTCTCGATGATGATCGTGCCGGCAAGCAGGAAGGAGAACTGCAGGCCGATAATGGTCAGCATCGGGATCAGCGCGTTGCGCAGCGCGTGCCGCCACAGCACCGCGCCGAAAGGCAGTCCTTTGGCGCGGGCGGTGCGGATATAGTCCTCGCCGAGCGTCTCGATCAGCGCCGATCGGGTGACGCGGGCGAGGATCGCCGCTTGCGGCAGCGCCAGCGCGATGGCCGGCAAGAACAGCGCCTTGAGCGCCGGCCACACGCCGGCGCTCCAGCCGGGAAAGCCGCCGGCCGGCACCAGCCTCAGCCAGACGGCGAACAGATAGATCAAAAGCAGCGCGAACCAGAAATTCGGGATGGCGACTCCCACCTGCGCCGCCCCCATCGCCACCGCGTCGCCGGCTCGCCCGCGCCGCTGCGCGGCGAAGGCACCGACCGGAATGGCGATCGCCACCGACAGGACAAGCGAGATCAGCGCCAGCGGCAGTGAGACGGCGATGCGCTCGGCGACGAGATCGATCACCGGCACGGAGTAGGTGTAGGAACGGCCGAAATCCAGCGAGAGCATGCCCGCCACCCAGTCGAGGTAGCGGACGGGCCGGGGGCTGTTCAGCCCCATCTGCTCGCGCAGCGCCTCGACGGCGTCCGGCGTGGCGTTGATGCCGAGCATCAGCCGCGCCGGATCGCCCGGCAGCACCTCCAGCACGGCGAACACCACCAGCGAGGCGACGAGCAGGGTCGCAACGGCGATCAAGAAGCGTTGGGCGAGATAGGCCGTCATGCAGGCATCTCCCTCCCCCTTGAGGGGAGGGTGGCGAGCGTAGCGAGCCGGGAGGGGTAATCGCGGCCGTACTCGACCTTCATCTTTGCGTCCCGCGCTGCCGCAACGACCCCTCCCCGGCGCTTCGCGCCGACCCTCCCCTCAAATGGGAGGGGGACGCCGGCATCATCAATCCACCCACTTGACCTTCGTCAGGTCGTTCGCCTGGATCGGCGAGTTTTCCCAAAGCCCCTCGACCTTGGCGTCCCAGATGCCGATCTTCGGCAGTTCGAACAGGAACCCATTCACCGCATCGTCGGCAAGGATCTTCTGCGCTTGGCCGTAGAGTTCGCTGCGCTTGGCGTCGTCGGAGGTGAGGTTCAGTTCCTCGATCACCTTGTCGAAGGCGGGGTTGTCGTAGTTGAAGTAATAGTCCTTGCGCGCATAGATATCGATGTCGTTGGGCTCGGTGTGCGAGACGATCGACAGGTCGTAGTTCTTCTCCGTGAACACCTGGCTCAGCCAGTCGGCCCATTCGACCGGGATGATCTCCAGATTGATGCCGACCTCGCGCAGTTGCGAGGCGACGATCTGGCCGCCGTCGCGGGCATAGGCCACGGGCGGCAGTTTCAGCGTCGCCGAAAAGCCGTTCTCAAGGCCCGCCTCCTTGAGCAGCGCCTTCGCCTTGGCGATGTCGTGCGGATAGGTGCCGGTCAGGTCGACATAGGCCTTGTTGGCGGGCGAGAAATGCGAGCCGATCGGCGTGCCGAGGCCGGACGAGGCGCCGTCGATGATCGCCTTGCGGTCGATGGCATGGGCGATGGCCTGGCGGACCTTCAGTTGATCGAAGGGCGGCTTCTTGTTGTTGGTGGAGAGCACGGTCTCGCCTTCTGTGGCGCCGATCACCACCTTGAAACGCGGATCGGACTGTATCTGCGGCAGTGCGTCGCCGACATTCATGTTGGGGAACGCCTGCACGTCGCCGGAGAGCAGCGCCGGAATGGCCGCCGCCGCATCCGGCACGATGCGGAACTCGGCGCGGTCGAGCGAAGCCGGCTCGCCCCAGTAATCGGGATTCTTGACCAGCGTGATCGCCGAGCCTTTTGCCCAGTTGTCGAACCGGAACGGGCCGGTGCCGACCGGCTTCTCCTTGTTGGTGGCCGCACTTTCCGGCGCCACGATCACCGCGTCGCCCCAGCCCATGTTGTACAGGAAGGAGCCCTGCGGGTTCTTCAGCGCCACCTTCACAGTCGTCGGGTCGACCGCTTCGACGGCGTCGATCGCCGCGAACAGGCCTTTCTGGGCATTGGTGGAATCGGCGGCGCGGGCGCGGTCGAGTGTGAACTTGACATCCTCGGCGTCGAAGGTGGAGCCGTCGTGGAATTTCACGTTTCCGTGCAGCTTGAACGTGTAGGTCTTTCCGTCGTCGGAGACGGTCCAACTCTCGGCCAGCGCAGGCAGCACCTCGCCGGACGGGCCGATGCGCGTCAGGCCCTCGAACACGTTGGCGTAGAGTATTTCGTCGATCGCCGCCGCGGCGCCCGCGGTCGGATCGAGATGCGGCGGCTCCAGCGGCATGCCGAGGACGAGGTCAGCGCGGGCGGCGAACGCAGCGCTCGCACTGAGCGCCGTCAGCGTTGCCGCGGCGGCAAATGTCTTCCACGGTTTCATCGGCATGCTCCCTCCGTCGGATGATGCGGCGGATAGAAGCCTGATTTCCGGCCGGAGTAAATCGGCTTTCGCTGCGCGGCGATGCTTCCACGGGGAACGGGATTCCAATTTGCCGGCAAAGGCTGGTCCGCTTGCGCGGTGCGACAAGACGTGCGGCGGCGATTTGCATGATCTATAAGTGGCCCGCAAATATGAGGGAGGAGCTGTCGATGGATGCCGCATCGCTCAAGGCGCAGCAGGCGCCGCTGAAGAACGCCTATCGCGAGACACCGGAGGCGGCGCTGATCACGCTGCGTGCGAAGGGTTCGATCGACGACCGGGCAATCGCCTGCAAGGTCGAGACCGGACGCGCCATCGCGGTCGCGGGCCTGCATCCGGCGACCGGCGGCAGCGGGCTGGAACTCTGCTCGGGCGACATGCTGCTGGAGGCGCTGGTCGCCTGCGCCGGCGTGACGCTGAAGGCCGTGGCAACGGCGCTGGAGTTCAAGCTTTCCGGCGCGACCGTCTCGGTGGAGGGCGATCTCGATTTCCGCGGCACGCTGGGCGTCGCCAAGGACGCGCCTGTCGGCTTCCGGGCGATCCGGCTTGCCTTCGAGCTTGGCACCGACGAGCCGCAGGAGCGCATCGATTCGCTGCTCAAGCTGACGGAACGCTATTGCGTGGTGTTCCAAACGCTCAACCAGCGGCCGGAATTGTCGGTGACGGCAAGGAAGAGCTAGAGGGCTTTCGGTTTCATTTAAAGCGCCTTGACACAATACGTAGGTTCTGCTTTTGTTCTGAAGTTGCGACGGGAGCCTATCGTGAGTCCATCCGATACTACTTCGACTGATGTCGAGAAGATCGGCAGCTATCCGCAGAGAGACACCAAATCATACACATATGATGTGCTTGAAGCGGCTGTTGCCTCAATTCCGGGTGCTGGGGCCGGGCTGCAGAAGTTGATGCAGTCACTGGGTTTTGATCCGTATCGAAAACGCGAAGAAGAGTTCCTCGATCGACTCGGCCGTGCCGTCGAGGATCTCCAGAAGCGGCAGCAGCTTGATATTGCAGCACTGCACGACAACCCCTACTTCGAAGGGCTCATCAACGACATTCGCGATAAGTTTCGAAGTGCCCGTTCGGAAGCCAAAAAGCAGCATCTCATTGATGCGGCGACGAACGCGGTCTCGGGGATTATGGTGGACGACGCGGTTGCTGGACGATTTCTCTCATTTATTGAGCAGTTTTCGCCCGGCCATGTCCTTATGCTGAGGCTTCTTCAGAACCCGAAAGCGAATCCAAGTGCCGTTGCGAAAATGGAGAGAGTCAGCATGGGTGGCCTCTCGGATATGATGGAGGCGGCATTTTCAAACGGCGAAATAGCCAGAGATGCAATTCCAGTTATCTATGATGATCTGCATCGAGAGAAGCTTGTTGAAGGCGGCCTTAACGTTACTATGAGCGGTTCTGGGCTTATGGAAAAACGAACCACGACGATAGGCGATGCGTTCATTCGGTTCTTATCGCCGGTTGAAACTGGCTAACCGGCTCTACCCCGCAGCAGCAGGTCGAGCCCGATCGCCATGACCTGTGCCGACTGCACCATGTCGTCGATGCCGACCCATTCGTCCGGCCGGTGGGCGAGGTCGAGGATGCCGGGGCCGTAGGCGACGCAGTCGTAGACATGGCCGATGCGGGCGATGTGTTTCTGGTCATAGGTGCCGGGTGAAATCACATAGTCGGGCTCACGGTCGAAAATCGCGCGTATGCCTTGCGCCAGCGCGCTGGGCACCGGTGCATCACGGTCGGTCATGATGGGTCGCACTTCCATGATGTCCTGGATCGTATAGTCGAACTTTTGCCGTTCGCGCTTCAGCCGCTCCAGGATCGACACCACCTCGTGCTTCACGTCGTGAAGATCTTCTTCCAGCAGGAAGCGCCGGTCGATGGTGAGCCGGCAGGAGTCCGGCACATTGGGCGAAGGCAGGCCGGGCTTGAAGTCGTCGGTCTGGCCGCCATGCACGGAGTTCAGGTTCAGGGTCGATCGCCGCGCACCCTCCGGCACCACGGGCATGCGCGTCCGCTTGGTCTCGAGCAGGGGGAAGAGTTCGGCCTCGAAGGCGTCGAGCACGGCGCCCATGTGGCGCACCGCGCAATCGCCGAGAAATGGCATCGAGCCGTGGGCGATCTCGCCCCTGGTCTCGATCTCGGCCCACCAGACGCCGCGATGGCCGAGGCAGATGCGGTCCTTGTTGAGCGGTTCGGGGATGATGACGTGGTCGACGCGCGGTTTGGAGAAATAGCCCTTCGACGCCAGATAGGCGACGCCGCCGAAACCGCCGGATTCCTCGTCGACCGTGCCTGATATCTCGATAGCGCCCGGGAAATCCGGATTGATTTCGATGTAAGCCTCGGCCGCGACGATCGCCGCCGCCAGCCCGCCCTTCATGTCGCAGGCGCCGCGCCCGTAGACGCGCCCGTCCTTCACCACGCCGGCGAAAGGATCGATCGTCCAGTCGTTGCCTGGCTCGACCACGTCGATATGGCCGTTGAAATGCACCGTCGGTCCGGGCGACCGGCCCTCGATCCGCGCCACCATGTTGGTGCGCGGATAGCGGTCGTTATCACCCGGCGTGCCGTGCCCGCGCACATATTCGACCGAAAAGCCGCGCCGGCGCAGCCGCTCGCCGAGATGTTCGGCGCAAGGCGTATAGGCTTCGCCCGGCGGATTTACCGTCGGAAAACGGATCAGCTCTATGGTGAGGGTAACGAGTTCGTCGCGGCGCGCGGCCACGGCCTCGATCAGTCTGTCGGTCATGCGCCAATTTGAGCAGGCGGAGAGGCGGTTTGGCAAGCGGGTGGCGCCACAACCCTGGATGGATGGCGGTGCTGATGCAGATCGCGCGGAATTGATCGAATGTGCGCATTGACTTTGGTAAATTACTCAAAGTCTTCATGATACGACGGCTAAGGCGATGATGGTGCAATAGCGCCATGATGATGAGGGTGGGTTGTATGCGTAAGTCTGCGTTGATTGCCGTTGCGTTGTGCGGCTTGCTTTTCGGCGGTGTCAGCCCAAGTCTCGCCGCGAGCCTCGTTGCTCGGGTCGACGTTGCCAATCAGACCATGACGGTATCCAGGTACGGTCAGGTAATCCATGTCTGGAAGGTTTCCACGGCGCGCAAGGGATACATTACGCCACGCGGAAGCTGGCGCCCGACGCGTCTTCACAAGATGTGGCGCTCCCGCAAATACGACAATGCGCCGATGCCCTATTCGGTGTTCTACTATGGCGGCTATGCCGTTCATGGCACCGGATACGTGAAGTCGCTCGGCCGCCCGGCGTCGCATGGCTGCGTGCGCCTGGCGACGGCCAATGCCGCGACCTTCTATTCGCTGGTCAAGCAGTTCGGACCTGGCAACACGCGGATCGTCGTCACCAATTGACCTGACCCGTCTCGGACATTCACGGCGGCAGCGCGTCGGATCAAAAAGCAGCCAGGCCCATGTTGCATTTTCCGCGGCATGGGTTTTGTCTATACAAAATTTGCTAGGGATTGACGCTTTAGAGCATTTTCTTCCCCGTGTGCGACCGATAGAGATTGTCGGGCAGAAGGTCCATCGATGACCAGCCAGGCCGAGGGGTAAGGAATGCCGGCTAAGCCACGGGTCGCGCTTTCGGAACCCGTCTCCGACGAGGTCCGCAAGACCACCTGCTACATGTGCGCCTGCCGCTGCGGCATCGACGTCCACATCAAGGACGGCAAGATCCGCTACATCGAGGGCAACCGCGACCATCCGGTCAATCGCGGCGTGCTGTGCGCCAAGGGCTCGGCCGGCATCATGCAGCATTACGCGCCGGCCCGGCTGAAGGCGCCGCTGAAGCGCGTCGGACCGCGCGGCTCGGGGCAATTTCAGGAAATCTCCTGGGACGAGGCGCTGGAAACCGCGACGCGCTGGCTGGGCGAGGTGCGGGAGAAGGATCCCAAAAAACTCGCCTTCTTCACCGGTCGCGACCAGTCGCAGTCGCTGACCGGCTATTGGGCGCAGATGTACGGCACGCCCAACTATGCCGCGCATGGCGGCTTCTGCTCGGTCAACATGGCTGCTGCCGGCATCATGACCATTGGTGGTGCGTTCTGGGAATTCGGCGCGCCGGATTGGGACCGAACCAAACTCTTCGTGCTGTTCGGCGTGGCGGAAGACCACGATTCCAACCCGATCAAGATCGGCCTGTCGAAGCTGAAGAAGAACGGCGCGCGTTTCGTCTCGGTCAATCCGGTGCGCACAGGCTATTCGGCAATCGCCGACAACTGGATCGGTATTAGGCCCGGCACCGACGGGCTGCTGATTCTCTCGGTCATCCACGAATTGCTGAAAGCGCGGAAGATCGATGTCGACTACATCGTGCGCTACACCAATGCGACATGGCTGGTGATCGACCAGCCGGGTTCGGCCGACCACGGCCTGTTTGCCCGCGACGCGGACGGCAAGCCGCTCATCTTCGAAAGCGTCACCGAGCGGGTGGTGTTGCTCGGCACGCAGGGTGCACGCGCGGCGCTGTCCGGCCGCGTCGAACTCCCTGGCGGTCGTTTTGCCAGCCCGGCCTTCCAGCATCTGGCCGAAAAATACCTCGATCCGAAATACGCGCCGGAAGCGGTCGCCGCCGAGACCGGCGTTGCGGCCGATGTGATCCGCGGTCTCGCCGCCGAGATCGCGCGGGTCGCCTTCGACGAGGCGATTTTCCTCGACCAGCCCTGGACCGACATTAACGGCAACCGCCATGACGGCTTTGTCGGCCGGCCCGTCTCGTTCCATGCGATGCGCGGCATCTCCGCCCATTCCAACGGGTTCCAGACGGCGCGCGCGCTGCACCTGCTGCAGGTCCTGATCGGCGCCATCGACTGCCCCGGCGGGTTCCGCTTCGAGCCGCCTTACCCGAAGCCCGTCGAGGCGCACCCGACGCCGCACGGCAAGGCGGAGCATTTCGGCTCCAACAAGCCGCTGTCCGGTCCGCATCTCGGCTTTCCGCGCGGGCCGGAGGACATGCTGATCGACAAGGACGGCAACCCGACCCGCATCGACAAGGCGTTTTCCTGGGACGCGCCGTTTTCCGCGCACGGCCTGATGCACATGGTGATCGCCAACGCCCATGCCGGCGATCCGTACCCCGTCGATCTTTTGTTCCTCTACATGGCCAACATGGCCTGGAATTCGTCGATGAACACGGCGGGCGTCATAAAAATGCTGGAGGACAAGGATCCGGCCACCGGCGAATACCGCATCCCAAAAATCATCTATTCCGACGCCTATGCCTCGGAGATGGTGGCCTATGCAGACCTCGTGCTGCCCGACACGACCTATCTGGAGCGCCACGACTGCATCTCGATGCTCGACCGGCCCATTTCCGAACCCGACGCGGTGCAGGACGCCATCCGTTGGCCGGTTGTCGAGCCCGACCGCGACGTGCGCGGGTTCCAGTCCGTGCTGCTCGATCTCGGCGCGCGGCTGAAGCTGCCGGCCTTCGTCGATAACCGCGGAAAACCGATCTACGAAAACTATGCCGACTATATCGTCCGCCACGAGCGGCGGCCCGGCATCGGCCCGCTGGCAGGTTTTCGCGGCAGGGAAGGGGATCGCACCGGACGCGGCGCCAGCAATCCCGAGCAGTTGAAGCGCTACATCGAGAACGGTTCTTTTTTCTCCGCCCACATCCCGCTGGAGGCGCAATTCTTCAAGCACGCCAACAAGGCCTATCAGGACTTTGCGGTGCGCATGGGCTTTTTCGACCAGCCGCAGCCGGTGACGTTTCAGCTTTACCAGGAATCGCTGCAGAAATTCCGGTTGTCGGCGGAAGGTGTCCGCGAGCCGATTGCGCCGGAAACGCACCGCGCGCGCATCCTCGAAACGTTCGATCCGCTGCCGATATGGTACCGGCCGTTCGAGGAAGCTGCGGTGGACCGTGAAGAATTTCCGTATCACGCGATCACCCAGCGGCCGGCGGCCATGTACCATTCCTGGGGCTCGATGAACGCCTGGCTCCGCCAGATCCACACCCGCAATCCGCTCTACGTGCCGGGCGCCATCTGCGACGAGCACGGGCTTGCCGACGGTGACTGGGTCTGGGTGACCTCCAACCACGGTCGCATAAAAGTCGAGATCCAGCGCATGGAAGCGGTGAATTCCTCGACAATCTGGACCTGGAACGCGATCGGCAAGCGCGGCGGCGCCTGGGCGCTCGACCCAAAGGTGCCCGAAGCCGAACGCGGTTTCCTGATGAACCATCTTATCAACGAGCTGTTGCCGCCGAAGGGCGATGGGCTGCGCTGGTCGAACTCCGACCCGATCACCGGCCAGGCCGCCTGGTACGATCTGCGCGTCCGCATCGAGAAAGCGGAGCCTGGCGTCGAGAGCCAGCCGCACTTTTCCGCGGTCGCCCGGTTGCGGCGCGGCGAGGACATCCCGGCGGAGCTGCGCTACGGGCAGGAGTGGGCGAAGTGACCAGCCTTCCCACCGAACGCAGCGCCAAAAAGCTCGGCCTGGTCATCGATCTCGACGTCTGTGTCGGCTGCCATGCCTGCGTGGTTTCCTGCAAGGAGTGGAACACCGGCGGCTATGGCGCCGCGCTGTCCGACCAGGACCCCTACGGCCCGAATGTTTCCGGCACCTTCCTCAATCGCATCCATTCCTTCGAGGTTGTGCCGGAAGGCGGCGAGGTGATCGGCGAGGCGGGCGAGGCGCGCATCGTGCATTTCCCCAAAAGCTGCCTGCATTGCGACGACGCGCCCTGCGTTACCGTCTGCCCGACCGGCGCCTCCTACAAGCGCGGCGAGGACGGCATCGTGCTGGTCGACGAGGACAAATGCATCGGCTGCGGCCTGTGCGCCTGGGCCTGCCCCTATGGGGCGCGCGAGATGGACCTTGCCGCCGGCGTCATGAAGAAATGCACGCTCTGCGTCGACCGCATCTACAACGAGACGCTTCAGGAAGTGGACCGCGTGCCGTCCTGCGTGCGGACGTGCCCGGCCAATGCCCGGCACTACGGCGACCTTGCCGATCCATCCTCGGCGGTGTCGATCATGGTCGCCGAGCGCGGCGGCATCGACCTCATGCCGGAGCAGGGCACGCGCCCCGTCAACAAATATCTGCCGCCGCGTCCGCGAAAGCCGCTTGCCGCCAGCGCTGGCGCGCTGCTGGCCGAAAACACCACCGGCGCCAGCGGCTTCTTCGCCTGGCTCGACGGTATGCTGGACCGGATTTGAATGGGTAACATGCAAAGCGCCTGGCCCACGGGTTCGCTTCGATCTATCGCAAGCGTCAAGCTGGAACACCCCTCATCCGACCTCGCTTCGCTCGGCCACCTTCTCCCACAAGGGGAGAAGGCGGAGCGTTGCATCAACTGCTCTGCCAATCGCCAACGCTGGAGATTGGCGGGCGCGTCGGCGCGAAACTCCTCCTTCTCCCCTTGTGGGAGAAGGTGGCCGAGCGAAGCGAGGTCGGATGAGGGGTGTTGGACGGAGTGGGACGCCTAGGAATGCACCCCGCCTTCTCCATCATTGTCTTCACCACCCTGTCCGGCCTCGGCTACGGGCTTGCCGCTGTGCTGGGCCTCGGCATCCTCGATCCGGCGGCCATGGCCACCAAGCTCGCCCACCTCGCCGCGCTCGTCCTGATTGGCGTGGGCCTGCTGTCCTCGACGCTGCATCTCGGCAATCCGCAACGCGCCTGGCGGGCGCTGTCGCAATGGCGGTCGAGCTGGCTGTCCCGCGAAGGCGTCATGGCGCTGCTGACCTTTTTGCCGCTGTTGTGGTCGGCGTGGTTCGCGGTGGTCGAAGGCCGTCACGCGCCCGTCGCCGGCCTGCTCGGCGCGGCGGGCGCGGCGGTGACGATCTACTGCACCGGCATGATCTATGCCTCGCTGAAATCCGTGCAGACCTGGCACACGCCGCTGACGCCGCTGTGCTTCATCCTGTTCGCTCTGTCTGGTGGACTGACCCTTGCCAGTCTTGCCGGCGCGGCCGGCGGTGGCGACGCGCTGTGGCCGGCGCTCGGCGCAATCGCCGCGACAATTGCCGCCTGGATCGCAAAGACGGCGTGGCGGCGGCGCATGCTGTCGCTACGGCCGCTGTCGACACCCGAGACCGCCACCGGGCTCGGGTCGATCGGAAAAGTCCGCCTGTTCGAGCGGCCGCATATGAACGAAAACTATCTTACCCGGGAAATGGGTTTTGTGATCGCCCGCAAGCATGCGGCGAAGCTGGCCCGGATATCGTTCCTGGCGGGTGGGGCGCTGCCGGTGCTGCTGTTGCTCGTGGCGGCGGCTCTCTCGGCCGTTCCCGTCACTGCGGCCGTCGTGATCGCGTGTGCCGCGCTGCTGCACTATGCGGGGATGTTCGTGGAACGCTGGCTGTTCTTCGCCGAGGCACGCCATGCGGTGATGAACTATTACGAAGGGTAGCTCAGCCGGCGAGAGCGGGCTTGCGCGCGCCGATCTTTTCGACCTTTCGCCCGAGGCGGTGGCGCGCGGCGATCTGGGCGTCGCGTTCCGAGAATTTCTGCGGACCCCATGGAGTCCAGATCACAGGACTGGCCTTCTCGGCTTTCGGGCGCTTCAGCATCGGCTCCACTTTCGGAACAATGTGCATGGAAAGTCTCCGTCCACATGGTTAACGCACACTTAATATTGCTGCGTATTTCCGATGGGAACGGATGAGTTCGCGAAATGTTCCAGCGCAAGCGGATCACGAGGCCGCGACGGGCTGACAAACTATGCAGCTTTGCGGGCGCGGCGGTTCTTGCCGGTCAGCTTCCAGCGCTTGTGGAACCACATCCACTGGCCGGGATCCTCGCGCACCCAGCGTTCCACCACGTCGTTGAGCATCTGCGCGGTCGCGTTCACGTCGATGCGTCCGTTCTCCAGCCGCGGCAGCTCTAGCTTCGGCTCGATGACGAGACGAAACCGGTTGTCGGGCAGGCGTATGCAGCGCGCCGGATAGACGTCGCATTCATATTGCCGCGCCAGTTTCGGCAGCAGCGGGCTGGTCTCGCAGGGGCGGCCGAAGAAGGTGGTCGGCAAGCCGTGCCGGAATTTCTGGTCGACCAGCACGCCGATCGTGCCGTTGTCGTCGAGGATTCGTGCCAGCGTGAACGACACGCCGGCGCGCGAGGCGATCAGGGCGCCCATGGTCGAGCGCCTTGTGGCGTTGATGTAGTCGGCGATGTAGGGGTTGTTCGGCGGCCGGAACAGTGAGGTCACCTTCATGCCGTAGGCGGCGCCGGCGATCGGCAGCAGCTCGAAATTGCCGAGATGGCCGGTGAACAGGATGTGCGGCCGGTCCTCGCCGGCGATCTTCTCGAAGAACGGAATGCCGTCGACCTCGATGCGCCCGGACGTCTTGGAGTTCACGTCGAAGTCGAACAACTGGTCGAGGAAAACGTATTCGGCGGCCAGCCGCGCCACGTTGCCCCACATGTCGACGGCTATGGCGCGAATCTCGGCCTCGCTCTTTTCCGGATAGGCCTTTCGCAGGTTTTCCAGCGCCACACGGTGCCGGCCGACCAGCGGCCCGAGGCGGCGCGCGACCCGGTCGGCGAAATCGATCGCCTTGTCGGCGGGCAGCAGCCTCAGCACGCGCATGATCGCCAGCGCCACCTGCGCGGTCAGCCAGTAGCCGGCCTGCGTCAGGAAACGTGAGAGGTGGTAGAGGCGGTCGCGCGACTTCATCCGACCCGCAGGATGATTTTTCCGAACACGTCGCGGGTTTCCATGCGCTTCAGCGCTTCGCCGATGGAGGAGAAATCGACCTCAGTGTCGATCACCGGCCTGACGATGCCGGCCGCCATCTTCTGCATGGCGTCGGCCATGTTTTGCATGCGGCAGCCGAACGAGCCGAAGATCTTTATCTGCTGCTGGAAGAGCTGCATCAGGTTCATCGGTGTCGAAACGCCGGAGGTCGAGCCGCAAGTGACGATGCGCCCACCGCGTTTCAGGGACAGCATCGAGCCGGCCCAAGTGTCGGCGCCGACATGCTCGAACACCACGTCCACGCCCTTCTTTTTCGTCAGTTTGCGCACCACGCCCTCGAACCGGTCCTCGCGGTAGTTGATGACGTGGTCGGCGCCAAGTGCCGCCGCCTTGTCCATCTTGTCGGCGGAGCCGACCGTGGTGATCACCGTGCAGCCCATGCGTTTTGCGAGCTGGATCGCCGCCGAGCCGATGCCCGAGCCGCCGGCATGCACCAGGATCGTCTCGCCCGGCTCCAGCTTCGCATTGTCGAACAGCATGTGCTCGACCGTGCCGAAGGTCACCGGCGCCACCGCCGCGCCGACCGCGTCGACGCCGGGAGGGGCAGGGACCAGCAGGCGTGCCGGCAGGTTTATTTTCTCTTGCGCGAACCCGTCGAGGTGGAAGCCGTGAACGCCGCCGACATGTTCGCACAGATTGTCGCGGCCGGTCTTGCAGGCCTTGCACAGGCCGCAGGTGCGCGCGCCGTAGATCGAGACCAGTTGGCCTGGCACGAGGCCGGCCACGCCCGGGCCGATTTCTTCCACCACGCCGGAGGCTTCCGCGCCGATGGTCAGCGGCAGCTTTCGCTTGGCGAACGCCATGCCGCGCCAGCCCCACACGTCTATATGGTTCAGCGCCACGGCCTTGATCTTGAGCGTCACCTCGCCGATGGCCGGCGGCGGCGGCTCGGCGATGTCGACCTGTTCCAGCCTGCGGTCTTCGATCAGTTGCAGCGCGCGCATTATCGGATGATCCTGTGAGCGTTCGACGGCTGGCGTTCCTTCGCACCCCCCTCTGTCCTGCCGGACATCTCCCCCTCAAGGGGGGAGATCGGCAGTTTCGCTCTTACCGCCATGCTTGCAGCGCTGGTGATTGGCGAAAGCCAAGCGGCGGGCGCAATCTCCCCCCTTGAGGGGGAGATGTCCGGCAGGACAGAGGGGGGTGCGAAGGAACGCAACGGCAACAGCTCGGAAAACAGAAAAACGAGCGTTCCGCCTAAACGGGTTCCCGCGCCATGACAAGGCAGGTGTTCTGCCCGCCGAAGCCGAACGAGTTGGAAAGCACCGTCGACACATCGGCCGAGCGCTTCCTGTTCGGCACCACGTCAAGGTCGATCGCCGGATCTGGATGGTCGTAATTGATGGTCGGCGGGATGACGCCTTCCAGCATGGTCATCAGCGAGAACGCCGCCTCGATGGCCCCGGCGGCCGACAGCGTGTGGCCGATCATCGATTTGTTGGACGAGATCGGGATCTTTTTCATCCGCTCGCCGAACACCGTCGACAGCGACAGATGCTCCATCTTGTCGTTTTCCGGCGTCGAGGTGCCGTGCGCGTTGACATAGCCGATACCGTCTTCGCCCAGTCCGGAATCGGCCAGCGCGGCCCGCACCGCCGCGATCGCCGGCGAGCCGTCCGGCTTCGAGCGGGTACGGTGGAAATCGTCGGCGCGCTCGCCGCAGCCGGCAAGGATGCCCAGCACTTTTGCACCGCGCGCCAGCGCGCTTTCCAGCGATTCCAGCACCAGCGCCGCCGATCCCTCGGCCAGCACGAAGCCGTCGCGGTCCTTGGAAAACGGCTTCGAGGCCTTTTCGGGCACCTCGTTCTGCATGGAGAGCGCCGACAGCAGCGAGAAGCGGATCAGCGCCTCGGCGGTGGCCGATCCGTCGGCGCCGATCGACAGCGCCCGGTCGCTCTCGCCGCGCCTGATCGCCTCGACGCCGAGCTGGATGGCGGTGGCGCCCGATGCGCAGGCGGTCGACAGCGTGATCGGCAGGCCACGCGCCCCGAATTTGTCTGACAGCCGGTCGGCGATGGCGCCGAACTGCGTGGTCTCGAAGATGTCGAGCGATTTCAGCGTTCCGGCGGCCTCGGCGATGCGCGCCGCTGCGCTCGCGCCCTTGCCGTCATGGTAGAGCGCCATGCGGTCCTTCCAGTCGAGTTCGACTGGCGGCGAGGCCAGGAACAGAGGCCCGCCGAAATCGTCCAGGCTCAGCCCCGACTGGCTGACCGCCTCGGTGGCGGCGGTGTCGGCGAGCTCGAAGGTCAGCGGGCTGGCGCCCTTGTCGCTTGAGGCCAAAAAATCCACCGTGCCGGCAATCTGCGTCTTCAGATGGTCGGTCGGAAAGCGCGTGATTCTGTGGATGCCCGACTGGCCGGAGGTGAGCGCCTGCCAATTGTCCTTCTTACCGACGCCCAGCGAGGTGACGACGCCGATGCCGGTGACGGCGACAAGCGGCCGGCCGAGGTGATCCGTGGTTTTGGTCATTGCTGAACCCTCAGTCGGCGGGCGCAATCAGCGCCGCACCTTCGAAGATATGATAGCCGACCGTGGTCGCCAACGCCCGCCCGGCCGCCCCCGAGAACGGCTTTTCCGCCGCGCGGTCGAAAGCCGGGTAGGCCGCGCCGTTGTGGACGGCGAGTGCGGCCAGCGCCACCGCGAAGGGGAATTGCGCTTCCTTCAGATGCCCGGTGCGCGTGCCGAAGCCGCGCAGCGCCACATCCGACAGCGCGTCGATCGCCGCCTTCTCGGCGGCAGTCGCGGCATGCGCGCCGGACGCGCCGGACAGCGCCAGCGTCGTATCGGCCGGCGCATCGAGGCGCTTCAGCAGGTCGGCGATGCCGGCCGTCAGATCTTCCCGCGAGCGCCGCACGCGCGAGGAGCTCACCTTCTCAATCTTCGCATAGGGTTTTCTGCCCCTGGCTTCCGCGTGCCCGCGTGATTCCAGTACCAGAAACGCGCCGCCCGAGCCCGCGACCAGCCCGCCGCCTTCCGCGCCGGCGCGCTGCCAAACCGGCTTCCACGCCCCGCGATGCAGAAAACCGCCGAGTTCGTAGCCCAGCAGCATGTCGGCATGCTCGGCGTTGAAGGCGCCGCCCACCAGCATGTGGTTCGACTGGCCGGAGCGGATGCGCGCCACCGCCGTCTCCACTGCCGCGATGCCGGCCCCTTCTTCACCCATGAAGGTGCGCGACGAGCCGGTGACCTTGTGGACGATGGAAATATTGCCCGCCAGCAGGTTGGAAAGCTGCGCCAGGAACAGGGTAGGGCGCAGATCCGTGGTCAGCTTCTCGTTGAGGAGCACCTCGCGGTCGTTGCGGGCGGCCGAGGCTTCGAGGATCTGTGCGTCCACCGCCTCGTCGCGCTCGCCGCCACCGGCCGCCACCACCATGTCCATAGAGGCGCAGAGTGCTTCGTCGGTCTTCAGCCCGGCGTCGTCCAGCGCCAGCCCGGCCGCATAGGTGCCCAGCCGCTGCCAGGTCTCCATCTGCCGCTGGTCGCCGCGCTTCGGGATCTGCAGGTTCCAGTCGATCGCCGGCAGCGGATGCACGCAATAGGGCGCGAAGCGCTCCGTATCGACCGCCGGGGCCGCCGCCTCGTCGCTCAGCGCGCGCCAGTGCGCCTCCGGGCCTTCGCCGAGGCAGGAAACCAGTCCGATGCCGGTGATGACGACGTCGCGTTCGCTCATGTCAGCCCGCCGACGGAGCGCGGATCAGGACGCCGCCTTCGCGGCGACAAGCCCGTCGATCTTGGCGCAAAGGTTCTTCATGACGAAATATTCGTCGGTCGACGCCTTGCCGTCGTTGACCTCCTGCGTCCACTTCTCGAGCGGCACCTTGATGCCGAATTCCTTGTCGATCGCGAAGACGATGTCGAGGAAATCCAGGCTGTCGATGCCGAGATCGTCGATCGTGTGACTTTCCGGCGTGATCTTGTCACGGTCGATCTCGCTCGTTTCGGCGATGATGTTCGCGACCTTGTCGAATGTCGTGGACACGGCGATTCCTTGAATAAAGAGTGCAGTCTGCGCAGCCCGCCCGCCGCGCGCAAGTCCGGCGCTGTCTAATCGGTTTTGGCCGGGAGGAAAAGGGGCGGAATTGTCCCGGCAGCCATGCGCGCGTTTGCCGCGTCGCTGGTTTTCCAGGATCGTCCGCTTTAAGATCGTCCTGCTACCCGCAGAGGGGCGGGCGGCGAGGGGCCGAGCGCAAGCGTGCAGGACTCGAAATCCAGGCTGGAAGCGGAAGTCGCGCGGCTCGGCCGCGAGTTGGATGAAGCGCGCCAGCAGCAGGCGGCGACAGCGGATATTCTGCGCATCATCTCGAATTCGCCGTCTAACACGCAGCCAGTCTTCCAGGCGATTGTGGATAGCGCAGCGCGCCTCTGTTCTGCGGCTTATTGCTTCGTATTCCGATTCGACGGCGAACTGCTGCACTTCGTGGCGCACAACGGCATCGAGGCGGATGCCGTCGCAGCCGTCAACATGCAGTTTCCGTTGCCGCCGGGAAGGACTACCGGAGCCGGTCGGGCAATACTCACCCGTCAGGTCGCGCAGGTTCTGGATATGCGGTCGGATCCGGACTACCAGGTCAGCGCGCTGACCGAGGTGCTGCAATTGCGAAGCGTCTTGGCGATGCCGATGCTTCGGGACGGCGTTCCCATCGGCGTCATAACTGTGGATCGGCGGGAGGCGGGCCGTTTCCCCGAGCGACAGGTCGAACTGCTCCGCACCTTTGCCGACCAGGCCGTCATCGCGGTCGAAAACGTCAGGCTGTTCGAGGAGGTCAGCGAAGCGCTCAAGCAGCAGACGGTGACGGCCGACACCCTGAAGCTGATCAGCCAATCCGCGTTCGACTTGAAATCGGTGCTGCATGCGCTGGTCGAAGCCGCCGCCCACTTGTGCGATGCCGACAAGGTCTCGATCACCAGGGAGCGGGACGGCCAGTTCTTCCGATCCGAGACCTACGGTTTCTCGGAGGAGTTTCTCGACTATGTAAAGGACTTGCCAGTCGAGCCCGGCAGGGAGACGGCTGACTGTCGGGCTCTTGCCGAGCGTAAGGTGGTGCATATCGCTGACGTCCTGGCAGATCCCGAGTACACGTTTTTGACTGCGCAGAAGCTGGGCAACTTCCGCACCGTGCTCAGCGTGCCGATGCTGCGCCAGGGAATCCCGGTCGGCGTCATGGCGTTGACGCGCACGGAAGTGAAGTCTTTCACGGATAAGCAGATTAGCTTGGTCAGGACCTTCGCCGACCAGGCGGTCATCGCCATCGAGAACGTGCGGCTCTTCTCCGAACTCGACGCCCGCAACCGCGAGATCACCGAGGCGCTGGAGCAGCAGACCGCCAGCGCCGACGTGCTGAAAGTGATCAGCCGTTCGGTCGGCCAGACCGAGCCGGTGTTCGAGGCCATTCTCGAAAGCGCCGCGCGTCTGTGCGAGGCAAGCTTCGCCAATCTGGCTCTGTGCGAGGACGGCGGGCTGCGGCACGCTGCCGTTTATGGCTTCCCGCCAGAGTGGGAGGCGTACCGTCGGGAACATCCGATCCTGCGGCCGCTGCCGAGTTCTGCGATCGGTCGTGTTCTTGCAAACAGAATGCCGGTTCATGTTCATGATGCAATCGATGATCAGGCCTATCGCGACGGCGATCCAGGCCGGCTCAACGTGGTGAACCTACTCGGTGCAAGGACGATACTCTCGGTGCCGCTGCTGAAGGACGGCGCGGTCGTGGGTGTCATAACCATCCACCGCAGGGAGGTGCGGGATTTTACCGACAAGCAGATCGCTCTGGTCGCCAATTTCGCCAGCCAGGCCGTCATCGCCATCGAGAACGCCCGGCTTTTCTCCGAACTCGAAGTCCGCAACCGCGAAGTGAGCGAGGCGTTGCAGCAGCAGACCGCCATGGCGGACGTGTTGAAGGCCATTAGCCGATCGACCTTCGATCTCGATACAGTGCTGAGGACGCTGATAGCATCGGCATCCCGCCTCTGCGATGCTGGCCCGGCCCAAGTCTGGCGCCGCGACGGCGACGTTTACAGGCTTGCCGTCGCGCATCTGTTCGGTTCGGACCATGTGCAACTAGAGCAGTTGCTGGAGATCCGTCCGGGCCGGGCAAGCACGGTCGCCCGAGCGCTCCAGGAGATGCGCGCTGTCCAGATCATCGATGTGCTGGAAGATCCGGAATATGAGCTGAAACATGAGGCTCGGGTCGGCAACATCCGTACGGTGCTCGCCGCTCCTCTGCTCAGGAGCGGAGAGCCGATCGGGGTCTTCTCCTTTGCGCGCTATCGCGTTGAGCCTTTTACCCAACGTCAGATCGAACTCATCGAGACATTTGCCGACCAGGCCGTCATCGCCATCGAGAACGCCCGGCTTTTCTCCGAACTCGAAGTCCGCAACCGCGAAGTGAGCGAGGCACTGGAGCAGCAGACCGCCTCTGCCGATGTGCTGAGCGTGATCAGTCGTTCGGTCGGTCAGACCGAGCCGGTGTTTAGCGCCATTCTGGAGAGTGCGGCTCGGCTGTGCGATGCGAGTTCCGCCCACATGGCGCTTCGCGATGGCGACGGTTGGCGCAACGTCGCCGCCTTTGGCGGCACACCGGAATGGGAAGAATATCGCCGCCAACATCTGCAAATTATGCATCCGATGCCAAGTTCCGCGATGGGCCGCGTGCTCGCGACTGGCATGCCGATCCATGTCGATGACGCAATGGACGATCAGGCATATCGTGATGGTGATCCAGGTCGGCTCAGCGTTGTGAGGCTGCTTGGCGCGAGGACGTTACTTTGCGTGCCACTGTTGAAGGATGGCAATGTCGTCGGCATCATCACCCTCCACCGCCAAGAGGTCCGCCCGTTCAGCGAAAAGCAGATAGCTCTGGTCGCCAGCTTCGCCGACCAGGCGGTCATCGCAATCGAGAACGCTCGTCTCTTCTCCGAACTCGAAGCGCGCAACCGCGAGATACTGTCGCGGTACTTTTCGCCCAATCTGGCGGAACGCCTTGCCGCCACTGGCGTGGACGAGATCGAGCTTTCGGGAGAGCGCCGCGACGTCGCGGTGCTGTTTTCCGACATCGAGGGTTTTACTTCGCTGGTCGAGACGATGGAACCGGGCGTGCTCGGCGAGTTGTTGAACGGTTATCTCGCCGGCATGACGTCGGTTGTCTTCTCCCATGAAGGCACCCTGGCGAAGATCGTCGGCGACGCGCTGCACGTCCTGTTCGGGGCGCCGGGAGACCAGCCCGACCGGGCCGCCCGCGCGGTCGCCTGCGCGCTCGACCTCGACCTCTTCGCACAGTCCTTCCGCAAACTCTGGCTGGAAAAAGGCGTGGCGCTCGGACCGACGCGCATCGGCGTCAATGCCGGCCCGGCGATCGTCGGCAATTTCGGTGGCGGCCGCTTCTTCGACTACACCGCCTATGGCGACACGATAAACACCGCGGCGCGGCTGGAGAACGCCAACAAGCAGATCGGAACGCGCGTCTGCATCAGTGAAAGCGTGGTCAGCCAGGTGCCGGCTTTCCGGGGCCGCCCGGTCGGCGATCTGATTCTGCGGGGCAGGACCGAGCCTCTGCGTGCCTACGAGCCGCTGCGGCCCGGCGAACAGGACGACGTCTCGGCCGACGGCTACCTGAAGGCCTTTGCCAGGCTGGAAGCGTTGGACCCAGGCGCAATGGGGGCCTTCGCCGCCGAGGTCGGCAGGCAGCCCGACGACCGCCTCGCCGGCTTCCACCTCAAGCGGCTGCTCAACGGCGCGAGCGGAACGCGCATCCATCTGGATTGAGGACCGACAGGGATAAGCCTGTCTTCGTGGCGGGCAAGCGGCGGACAGCAAATAAGTCGGCTTCTCAGTTCTATTGCCGCGTGATAAAATATCAAGGTCGTTTCGGCCGTCTGCGAAATGTGCCTGAAGAGGTATGGAGGAGGCGGTTTATTGGAGGCTGTTCGTCGCGCGCCGCATTGTTGCTCCAACCTTTGTGGGCGGCAGGCATGTGAAGGGATTTGGATATTTGGTGGCCCTGGACCGGGGGCGTCCGGCATCGCCAAACACCTTCTTTCAATGCGGTTGATGCTGCCAGAATGGTGCATCCGCCGATTTTCCGGCGGCGGGTGGCGTCCTGCAAGTCGGATGTTCATGCTGTCCAGATGCCGGGGGAAGCATTGTTCATGGGGCCATCTCGTATCTGATGGGCAAGGGTGTCGTCCCGCTCCCGATCTTCGCCGGCCTGTCGGGCTATCGGGCGGGCTGGGTCCGAGGCGACGTGTCGGCGGGACTTGCGGTCGCGGCAGTAGGACTTCCCAGCGCCATCGCCTATCCGGCGATTGCGGGCCTGCCTCCGGAGACGGGCATATACGCCAGCATCTTGCCGCTAGTCGCCTATGCGTTCTTCGGTCCCTCGCGACAGCTCATTGTCGGACCCGATGCCGCGACGATGACCGTTCTGGCGGCCGTGTTGGCCGCTGTCGTCGCGAGCGTGCCTGCGGGCGTCGCCGTGGACCGTCCGGCGATTGCCGCGACGCTGGCCCTTGCTGTCGGCCTGTACTGCCTGCTGGCCCGCGCGCTTCGGCTCGGTGTGGTCGCAAACTTTCTGTCCCGTCCAATTCTGACCGGATTCTTCGCGGGTATTTCCCTTTCGATCCTGATCGGACAGATCGGCCGGTTCACCGGGCTGAGCATCCAGGCCGATGGCCTGATCGGGCCGGTCCTCGAATTCATCCGCGAAGCCGCGTCGACGCACTGGCCGTCCTTGCTGCTGGCCATGTGCATGTTTGTTCTGTTGCAGATCGCGCGAAGCATGCGCTTCCCGGTTCCCGGCCCCGTTGTGGTGATTGTGCTCGCCGTCATCCTCTCGGCGCTGTTCGATTTCGAAGGGCATGGCATCGCTGTCGTCGGCGACATCCCCGCCGCGCTTCCCTCGCTTGCGCTGCCGCAAGTTTCAGGCCTGCCAATCGACACGGTCTTGCTCGGCGCCGCGGCGATCTTTCTCGTGAGTTTTGGGTCGGGAGTTGTCTGTGCCCGCAGCTTTGGTGCCCAAGCCGGTTTTCCGGTCGACGCGAACCGCGAGCTAACCGGGTTCGGCGCGGCCAACATCGCCGCAGGCCTTTTCGGCGCCTTCCCGGTGAGCGCATCGGACTCGCGCACGGCGGTCAACCTGACAGTCGGGGGGAATTCGCAGGTGGTCAGCCTGATCGCTGCCGCGACCCTGGTTGCAGCGGTTCTGTTCTTGGCTCCGGCGCTTCGGATTCTGCCGATCCCCGCACTCGGGGCGATCCTCGCCTCGACCGCGATAGGTCTGATCGACCTCGATGCGCTGAGGCGGATCTGGCGGGTCAGCCGTATGGAATTCGTTTTCGCCCTCATTGCGATGTGGGGGCCGATAGGTCTTGGCGTCCTGAACGGCGTCGTGATCGCAGTGGGCGCGACGCTGATCTATCTTCTTCGCAAGCTCATGTTTCCCCGCGATGCCTTGCTCGGTCGCGTTCCGGGCCGTGCCGGGTTCTTCAAGCTGCATCGCGTTTCCGATGCCGGTTCCATACCCGGGCTGGCCATCGTGCTCATCCAGGGCAGCCTTCTGTTTTTCAACACCGACTACGTGAAATCGCGTCTGCTGGCGATTGCCGCGGAACTGCCCGGCGACACGCGCTGGCTGCTGATCGACGCGAGCGCAATCGCCCAGATCGACAGTTCGGCGGCGGCAATGCTGGACGAGGTCAGAGCCACTCTGGCCGACCGCGGGATACGGCTTGGTTTGGCCGAGTTGCACAGCGAAGCGCGCGACATGCTCGGACGGGCGGGGGTGATCGAGCGAATTGGCGAGGCGATGATCTTCGACGATCTGGAGGACGTGGACCTCGCCTTCAAAGCGCAAGGCAAACGCGTTCGAACTTGAAAGGCAGAGTGGCCAAGCTCCGGAGGGAACCATGAGCAAGGGCAAGAACAAGAACAAGAAAAAGCGTGAAGCAGACGCGAACGACGAGCATCGGGCGAACCAGCCGCAGGTCGAGACGGGCGGTGCGTTGGCGGAGACAAAGCCGAACGGCGGCTACAGATCGGAAATCGAGCGGCTGCAAGTCGAGCTTGCTCATCTGCAGGCATGGGTGAAGAAGTCCGGGGCGCGTATCGTGATCGTCTTCGAGGGTCGCGACGCGGCCGGAAAGGGCGGCGTGATCAAGCGCATCACCGAGCGGGTCAGCCCGCGCGTGTTCCGCGTCGTGGCGCTGCCGGCGCCAACCGACCGCGAAAAGTCCCAGATCTACATGCAGCGCTACGTTGCGCACCTGCCGGCGGCCGGCGAGATCGTGATATTCGATCGCTCCTGGTACACCCGCCCCGGCGTCGAGCGGGTGATGGGCTTTTGCAGCGACGCCGCGGCACGCCGCTTCCTCGAGTTGGCGCCCGGCTTCGAAGCGGCGATCGTCGAGAGCGGCGTCACCCTGCTCAAATACTTCCTCGACGTGAGCGAGGAAGAACAGGAGAAGCGCTTCCGCCAGCGTATCGAGGATCCCGTGCGGCAGTGGAAGCTGAGCCCGATGGACATCGAGTCCTATCGCCGCTGGTGGGATTTTACCCGCGCCTACAACGAGATGATCAGCATGACCGACACCAGTCACGGGCCGTGGTGGATCGTGCCGTCGAACGACAAGAAGCAGGCTCGCATCAACTGCATCTCGCACATACTGAACTCGATCCCCTACGAGCGTGTCCCGTTCGAAGAACCCAAGCTGGGCAAGCGGCAAAAGCGACCCAATGGCTTCAAGGACGACAGTACCCCGCGAAAGGTGGTGCCGGACGTGTTCAGCGGGACATAGGCTCAACGAGACTTTTCAAGGGAGGAACTGCAATGGCCGACATCAAGACTATCGATCCGAATGCCACACCTCCAAGCGCCGCCGACCTTCGGATGGCTCTATTGGAGGAGCAACTCGCGGAAATGAAGAAGAGAGAATCAAAGAGGGCGCAGGAGCAGCAGAAAGTCACGAGCTTCGCCGAAGATTTTCTGAAAGATCATGTCACCGAGGATGAAATAGCAATGGTTCGTCGTCTGGTGACGAATGCGGTCAAGGACGGCAAGTTCGAGGCCCTCGTCTACAGCTTTCCGTCTGACCTGTGCTCCGACAGCGGCCGGGCGATCAACAGCAATGATCCTCAATGGACTGAAACGCTGCAAGGAAAAGCCAAGGAGTTTTACGGCCGCTACCTCAAGTTCGGCAAGCCGCAAGGCTTCAAGCTAAAGGCCATGGTCATCAACTTTCCCGGCGGAATCCCCGGCGACGTTGGCTTCTTCCTGAACTGGGCGCCGGAAACGAAATAGCACCGGCCGTTGGTGTCAGTGCGATAACAAGCGGGCCACCCGTTGCTATACGGCCGTCGCAGTTAAACTGGTCGCATCGCGCATGGCTGGAAACCGCCGGCGGATTAGGATAAACATGCGGTCCACGAGGGTGGGCCGCTGATGGACGTTGAATTCAGCACCGAGATCGACCTCTCTCACAGGGACAGGCCGGCCGCTGACCCGCCGCTACGGCTTTCCGATCCCGACCTTTTTGCACGCATCGACGCCTACACGATCGGCCCCGCCGACGCCGAGCTGAGTTTTGCCAGCCGCCTTGCCCGCGAGAACGACTGGTCGGACGGCTACGCAACCGAGGTGATCGGCGAATACAAGCGTTTCATCTACCTCGTCTGCATTTCCGACGGCACGTTGACGCCGTCGCGCGACGTCGACGAGGCCTGGCACCTGCATCTTTCCTATACACGCGACTATTGGGAGCGGTTCTGCCGCGACACGCTGAAGCGCGACCTGCACCACACGCCGACCGAGGGCGGACAGGCCGAGGCCGGCAAGTTTGCCGAACTCTACAACGACACTTTGCGCGCCTACCGGGCCGAGTTCCGGGAAAAGCCGCCGCGCCTGATCTGGCCGGACGCGGAGGCCCGGTTTTCGGAAAACGCCAGTCCGGTGAAGGTGAGTGACGATCGCTATTTCATCGTCGCAAAGCAGTACGGCGCCTCATTGGCAGTCGCAGGCGCAGCCATCTTCTTCGCCGGCGCCGCGCTGGCAAATGCCTATCCCAGCAAATTCTATCTCGCGATGCTGGTCCTGCTGGGGATCTTGCTCGTGATTACAGCTTTGGCCGGGAGTATGCCTGTCAAGGCCAAGGCGCAGAGGGGCGTGTCAGCCGGCGGCTGTGGCTCCGGCCCGGCGGGCTGCAACGGCGCCAGCGGTTGCGGCGGCGGAGGCTGCGGCGGCGGCGACTAGCAGCTTGGCCGCCGGAAACTGAACGGCCTGCCCCTTCGCGTCGATCTCAATTGAACACGATCCGCGCCAGCACATGCAGCCGTTCGCCGTCCGGCCGCACGATCACCGCCTCGCCCTCGCGCGCCGAAACGCCGGTCAGCGCCAGGATGTCCTCGGCATGGGTGACCATGACCAGATTGTCCGAACCGGCAAAACCGGCAATCGTGTCCACGACCGCCTTCAACTGCGCCGCCTTTTGCGCCTCGTCCGCCTTCGGCGGATCGAGCGCCTCGAAGATCTCCGGCTTGGCGTCGAAGGCGATGCGCGCCGTGTCCAGGCAGCGGCACCAGCGGCTGGACAGGATCCTTTCCACCGGCGCGGCGCGGGCCGCGAACAGCGCCCCGATCTTGCGTGCCTGCTGCTTTCCGCGTTCGGAGAGATTGCGCTGCGTGGCGCATTTCTCGATGTCGAAATTGGCGGGCTCGGCGCCGCCGCCGCTCATGGCGTGGCGCATCAGCACGACATGGCCGCCCTCGCGCAGCAGCGCCCAGCCGGCCTCGGTGGCCATAGCCGGCCCGGCGCACAGCAAGAACACCAGCGCGGCAAAAAATCGAAGCATCCATCCTCCCGATCCGGCTTCCCGGACATAGGGATGGCAAAGCATATGGAAAAACAAGGCTTGTGGTCGGTCTACCCCGCGAAAGACCTGCAGGCGTTGCGCACGGCAAAAGGCTCGCCTATCAAGGCCGCAGCCCTTTCCCCGCATTCTCTCTCGCGCGCAGCAGCCCGCCCGGTCACGAAAAAATGTCCCCGCTTGTCGAAACCGTGCTGTTCATCTTCGGCCTCGTGGCGCTGGGTTATCTCGCAGGCGCCACCGGCTACCTGAAGATCCAGACCGGCGACGCGCTGTCGGAATTCGCGGTCGGCGTGGCGCTGCCGCTGCTGCTCTTCCGCACCATGGTGACCGCCGATTTCCATGGCTCGGCGCCGTGGGGCCTGTGGGGCGTCTATTTTTCGGCCGTCGTCGTCGCCTGGACGGCGGGCCATCTGGTGACGACCCGCGTCTTCGGCCGCGACTCCAAGGCGGGGGTCGTCGGCGGCGTCTCCTCGGCCTTCTCCAACCTGGTGCTGCTCGGCATCCCGTTCATGCTCGGCGTGTTCGGCCAGAAAGGTTTTGAGGAACTGTCGCTGCTGATCTCGATCCACCTGCCCATCATGCTGATGGCCTCGATCGTCATCTTCCAGTTCGTCAGCCGGCGCGACGGCGAGCCCATGCACCCGCTGATCATCCTGCGCGATTTCCTGCGCAAGATATTCACCAACCCGCTGATCCTTGGCATTTTCTGCGGCCTGCTGTGGCGGCTGACCGGGCTCGACCTGCCGGTGCTGGCCATGCGTTTCGTCGACGCGCTTGCAGGCATCGCGGCACCGCTCGCGCTGTTCGCCATGGGGCTCGGCCTGAAAAAATTCGGCATCTCGGGAAACGTCCGGCCGGCGGTCACCCTGTCGATGCTGAAACTCTTCCTGATGCCCGCCACCGCCATGGCGCTGGCGCTGGCCTTCGGCCTGCCGCCGCTGACGGCGAAGATCGCGGTGGCGGCGGCCGCGCTGCCGTCGGGCGTGAATTCCTACCTGATCGCCATGCAGTTCGGTACCGGCCAGGCGCTGGCCTCCAACCAGATGACCATCGCCACCGCGCTCGCGGTGGTCACCATGACTTTTTGGATGACGGTGGTGGTGGCGGTGTTCGGGTAGGCCGGCTCGGCACGGCGCGGAAGCGGCGGGCGGAGTAGGGCCCACGTAAGTTACACGCCGGCGCTGGCGATATCGGCCGCTACCGCTACTGTACTGAAAACGCCAGTCGTCGAACGCGTCAGGCCTACTGCGGCCTGCGCGGCTGGGCGCAAGGCGCAAATCATCGAACGGTTCGCACCGCGATCCAGAGACGACACAACGGCATCCTGCCGGCATCCGAGGAGGGAGACCCAATGACAATGAGACGGAAAAGCTATCTCTGGACAAGCGTCTTCGCCGGCCTCGCGCTGGCCGGCTGCCAGGGGTCTTCCGGTACGGGCGCTTCGGCGGCGGCCGGGCAAATCGTGTCGGCCGGCCAGATGCCAAACTTTTGCCGGTCGCAATTCGCCAGTCAGACGGGAGTAAGCCCCGGTGCAATCTCGACCGACGATCCCGTCGTCGGCGCTGGTGGAACGACGATCAGGGGCACATGGACCTTGCCCAACGACGACGACACGGCAGGGACCTTCCAGTGCCGCTTCGGACCTAACGGCGCGTTCCTGGGGGCGAACCAGATCTGAGAAGCAGCGCGCCTGTCGGCTTCAAGCCGTGGCATTCGGTGGGCGGCCCTTACGAGCCGCCCACCCGAAGATGCGATACGTCACTTGCCCAGCGACGCTCTCGCGGCTTCGATCTGCGCCTTCACAGAGTCGAGGTTGAAGCTCGCGCCCTTCTGCATCGGCGGGAATTCGATGGCGGTCTGGGCGAGCTTTCCCACTTCCTGCTGCACGAAGACGAACCGCCAGAACTGATACATGAACCACTCGTTGAAATATCCCTGTGCTCCGTTCAGGGTCCCGTTGGCCGGTGTTCCCAGGCGTTCGAAGGGATCGAGGCGAAGGTTGGTGATCGACGGTGCGTCGACGACCTGCTTGGCGCCAAGCCAGCCGTCGGGCTGCTCGATAAACCGGTACTTGTAGTCGTCGATGCGCACTGCGCCGAGCGTGCTCTCGCCGAAGTAGAAGATTTCATGGCGGGCCGAAGGCCCCTTGCCGGTGATCAAGGCCGTCTGGTCGTAGCCGTCGAGATGGTTCTTGTAGGTGCGGTCGCCGATCGTCTTGCCTTTCAGCAACTCGGCCTTGATGTTCGGATTTCCGGCGGCGGCCACGAAGGTCGGAAGCCAGTCGAGACCCGAGATGATGCCGTTCTCGACCTTGCCGGCCGGAATCTTTCCAGGCCAACGGATGAAGGCGGGAACGCGGAAGCCGCCTTCATAGATCGTTCCCTTCTGGCCCCTGAACGGCGTGTTGCCGCCATCCGGCCAGGTGAAGGTTTCGGTGCCGTTGTCAGTGGTGAATAGGACAATGGTATTGTCGTCGACGCCCAGATCCTTCAGCTTCTGCATGACGATGCCGACATCGTCATCGAGCTGTGCCATGCCGGCTTCCTGCAGCGACCAGCCGTTCTCGGAAGTCCTCATCGCCTCATATTTCGGCGACAGGTGGGTGATGACGTGCATGCGCGTGGGATTGAGCCAGAGAAAGAAGGGCTTGTTGTCGGCCTTGGCCTTCTCCACGAACTTCAGGGCGTAGTCGCGAATCTCGTCGTCGACTGTTTCCATCCGTTCTGGATAAAGGGTGCCGGCGTCCTCGATCTTCTGCTTGCCGACCTTGCCCCAGCGCGGATCAACCGTCGTGTCGTCGGTCGACGTCGCCCAACTGTGAAGCATGTTGCGGGGCCCTACCTTGTCCAGAAGTTCCTGCGGGTAGTTGGGATGCGCCGGATCTTCCATCGCGTCGAGGTGGTACAGGTAGCCGAAGAACTCGTCGAAGCCGTGGACCGTCGGCAGGAACTCGTTGAGGTCGCCCAGATGGTTCTTACCAAACTGGCCCGTGGTGTAACCCATGTCCTTGAGGGCGGTCGCCAGCGTGATCGCTTCGGCGGGCATGCCAGTCGTGGCGCCAGCCTGGCCGACTGTCGTCATGCCGGTTCGTATCGGCAGCTCGCCGGTGATGAAGTTGGCCCGGCCAGCCGTGCAGCTCGCCTCGGCGTAGTAATCGGTGAACAACATGCCCTCGGCGGCGATTTTGTCGAGGTTGGGCGTCCTGCCCGCCATCACGCCTCGATGGTAGGCGCCTATGTTCCACATGCCGATGTCGTCGCCCATGATAACGACGATGTTGGGCGGCTTGTCCTGGGCCTGAGCCATCGCAAGGCCACCAAAGGTCAAAGCAGTGCCGAGCAGCAAACTGCGTAAAACGCTACTATCCATTGGAATCCCCTCCCTGGGGCTTATCAGGTCGATCACAGACAATTTGACTGTTGTTGCAGCATTGTCTCGCGGCCCCTGTTGAAGGCCATCGACGATCCTAGTCTATTCCTCAAATAACGAGGTCGCCAGAGCAGGTCTTTGAAAAATAACTTGACCGCTTTATTCAAATTGCCATCTGAAATTGCATAAAAAAACACGCGAAACGCGCTGAAATCCGTCGTCAAAATCCAAACAAGCCGCGGTGATGCGTGATGAAGAGAAAACCTGTCTCCAGCATGTCCATCCCGTGCCACCCACTTCCGTGCCCTGCGCCAATTGATCCTTTGCCCTCGGAACGCTAAGACGGCGGCCACCATCCGCCGCCCACGCGGTGTCGCTTCAACCCCACGGCCGAGCGTTCCCGGCGAACGCTGAAGGGAGAAAAAACATGCTCCAGAAAACCAGCCATTTCATGCGGCAGGCGAATTTCATCGGCGGCGAGTGGGTGCAGGCGGATTCCGGCGGAACGGTCGACGTCACCAACCCGGCCACCGGCCTCGTCATCGGCACCGTGCCGAAATCCGGCAAGGCCGAGACGCGCCGCGCCATCGAGGCGGCCGAAGCCGCATTCCAGAGCTGGAAGAAGACCTCCGTGCTGGAGCGCCACAAGCTGCTCAGAAAACTGCACGACGCGATCATGGACAACCAGCAGCCGCTGGCCGAACTGCTGACCATGGAGCAGGGCAAGTCGCTGGCGGAATCCAAGGGCGAGATCGCCATTTCCGCCGCCTATGTGCTGTGGTTCGCGGAAGAGGGCCGACGCGCCTATGGCGACGTGGTGCCGTCGCCCTGGGGCGACCGCCGCATCCTGGTGACCAAGGAGCCGACCGGCGTAATCGCCGCGATCACGCCGTGGAATTTCCCGTCCTCCATGCTGTCGCGAAAACTGGCGCCGGCGCTGGCAGCGGGCTGCACTACCGTGGTGAAACCTGCCTCGCAGACGCCCTATTCGGGCCTGGCCTGGGGTGCGCTCTGCGAGGAAGCCGGTTTCCCGAAGGGCACGGTCAACATCCTCACCGGATCTGCCGGCGAGATCGGCGACGAGATCTGCGCCAACCCGCTGGTCAAGAAGATCACCTTCACCGGTTCCACCGAGGTCGGCAAGATGCTGATGGCCAAGGCCGCCTCGACCGTGAAGAAGGTGTCGATGGAACTCGGCGGCAACGCGCCGTTCCTGGTCTTCGACGACGCCGACATCGATCGCGCGGTCGAAGGCGCGATGGTGGCGAAATACCGTAATTCCGGCCAGACCTGCGTGTGCACCAACCGCTTCTTCGTCCAGGCCGGCGTCTATGACGCTTTCGTCGAAAGATTTTCGGAGGCGAGCCGCAAGCTGAAGGTCGGCGCCGGGCTGGAGGAGGGCACCCAGCAGGGCCCGCTGATCGACGAGAAGGCGGTCGAGAAGGTCGAAGAATTCGTCGCCGACGCAAAAGCCAAGGGCGGCAAGGTGGTTGCCGGCGGCAAGCGCCACGCGCTCGGCGGTTCGTTCTTCGAGCCGACCGTGATCGCCGACGCCAAGCCGAACATGATGTTCATGAAGGAAGAGATTTTTGGCCCCGTGGCCCCGGTGTTCAGGTTCGAAACCGAGGAAGAGGCGGTAAAACTCGCCAACGACACCGAATTCGGCCTTGCCTGCTATTTCTACACCGGCAATCTCGGCCGCGCCTTCCGGGTCATGGAAGGGCTGAAGTACGGCATGGTCGGCGTCAATGAGGGGCTGATCACCACCGTCGAGGCGCCGTTCGGCGGCGTGAAGGAGTCCGGCGTGGGCCGCGAGGGCGGCCACCAGGGCATCGAGGATTATCTCGACACGAAATATGTCTGCATCGGCGGGCTTGGTCTCTGATATCGCGCCTCGCGGGTTGTCGGTCAGCCCCGGCCGCTTCGCGGCTACCTTCCCTCCGCTGGGGAGAAGAGGAAAGGCGAAGACGTCCGCGACGTCCTCTCCCCTCGGGGAGAGGTCGCCCCGAGCGAAGCGGAGGGCGGGTGCGTTTGCACGACCGGCAGCCCGAGCCAGGCAATCGATTTTTTGATACAATTGATAGAGGTCGGGGGATGAGTTTCGGCGAGGTTTTCGGGGAGACGGGAACGGGCGAACCTGTCCGCCGGGTCATCCTTCGCGGCGGCGGCCTGACGGCCAACGTCCTGTCATTCGGCGCGATCCTTCAGGATCTGCGGCTGGAAGGTCACGAACCACCGCTGATGCTGGGTTTCGAACGCTTCGAGGATTATCTGGCCCACCCGAACTATTTCGGCGCCGTCATCGGCCGGCATGCCAACCGCATCCGCAACGGCCGCTTCGGCATCGACGGCAAAGGCTACGCCATTGATCCAGAACATCCGGAACGCCACGGTCTGCATGGCGGGCCGGACGGTTATGCCCGCCGCAACTGGACCGTCGACGAAGCCGGCGAGGATTTTGTCACGCTGTCGCTTGCCGACCCCGACGGTCTTATGGGCTTCCCGGGCGCCCTAGCAACCCGATGCACCTACCGGCTGGGCGGGGAGGGAGCGCTGTCTCTCACGCTGACCGCCACCGCCGACAAGCCGACACTCTGCAATCTCACCAGCCACGCCTATTTCAACCTCGAGGACGGCGGCGAGACCGACACCGGTGATCACCAACTGGCGATTTTTGCCGACGCCTATCTGCCGGTCGACGGCGACTTGATCCCGACCGGCGCGGTGACCCCCGTCGCCGGCACCGACTTCGATTTCCGCGAGCCGCGAAAAATCCGGCCGATGCCGGAAGCCGACCTGATCCGCTACGACAACAATTTCTGCCTGTCCTCCGCCCGGCGCGAAATCAGCCTCGCCGCCCGGGCGCAAGCGGGAAAGTCCGGCGTCGAAATGGAAGTCTGGACCACCGAGCCCGGCGTGCAGTTCTACGCCGGCCACTATGTCGACCTCGACGCCATCGGGCTCGGCGGTCGCCGCTACCGGCCGTTCTCCAGCTTCTGCCTGGAGGCGCAGATCTGGCCTGATTCGCCCAACCAACCCTATTTCCCGCAGGCGGTGCTGCGGCCGGGCGAGACTTATCGGCACGTCACCGAGTTCCGCTTCCGGTGCGCATGACTCATGGCGGGCTCGGACCCCGCCGCGACTATCGATTGCGAATGATCTTGTACCGGACTGTCCCATCCGCAAACTCTCGCCGTTCCAGCGGGACGTTCGTACCGGCCGGAAGCGGCAGCAGGACCGTGTCGCGGACCACTAAGGTTTCGTCTGTATCATTCAGTTTGATGACAAACTGCGTGCCGCGTCCAGACACTGCTGAGACGATTTCGCCATTCGGATAAGTTGTCTTCACGGCAGGCCCGAGGTTGTGGGTCCGGTAGACAGCCTGCAGCACCAATGCAACGCTGGCCAGCAGCAAGACCCCGAGCGAAAATTTGATGGACCAATGCATCGGAACATGCCCACAGTTTGCACCGGCACGAATGTAGGAAGCCGTGGCCTGGACGCCATCCGCGTCAATTTTTGGCCGGCACGGGTTTGCCCGGCGAAATCTGTCGGCACGTCACCGAGTTCCGCTTCCGGCGGGGGTGAAAGCCGGCAACGGAAAGAAAATCACCCTCGCGGCAATGGCGAAACGCCAACAAAACAAGCGCGCGGCCGCAAAAACAGGGCCAAAATGAAGCCCGTCGCGCGGTTTTGCCGGTGCGTTTCCGACAAGCCTTTGAAACTGCGTGATCTTCCGGACTTCACGGAAGTTTTGAGTCGGTGTCGGAGCGAGTTCCTCGCACCATTACAAACTCTTCAATATGGTACATAAAACAATAGCTTGTCGCTATCCGTTAAACACCGCGCGCAGCGTCTCGAACGGCGCCAGCGCGCCGCGCACCTGGATCACCGCGCCGGCGACCCGGTGCGCACGGACGGCCGCCTCCACTGGCGAGTCGCCCACCAGCCGAGCGGCAAGATATCCCCCGTTGAAACTGTCGCCGGCACCGGTCGTGTCGACCGGTTTTGCTACCGCCGTGGCGGGCGAGGGGGTCAAAAGATCGCCGTGGGCAATCAGCGCCTCGGCCTCGCCATTCTTCACGACGATCTCGGAAACACCAAGCTTTTTCAATCGCTTGGCGGTGTCGTGGGGTGCGGCATCGCCGAACAGCGCCTGCTCGTCGGGGAACGTCGGCAGGGCGATGTCGGTGGTCGCAAGAGCAGCCTCGAAGGCGGCTTTCGCCGTCTCCGCATCCGGCCAAAGGCGGGGACGAAAATTCGGGTCGAAGGCCACTAGCGTCTTTTGCGCCCGCGCCCCGGCGACAGCGTTCAGCAAGACCTTCCGCGCCTCCGGTGAAAGAATTGCCAAGGTAATTCCGGAAAAGTAAACAAGTGACTGGTTTTCAAGGCTTTTTGCCAGTGCGGCGGGGTCGCTGGCGAGTTGCCGCGCGGCCGCGTCCGAGCGCCAGTAGGTGAAAGACCGTTCCGCCCCGGTCAGGGTGATCGCATAAAGTCCCGGCCTTGCCCCGGGGATCCTTGGGCTCGCCGCTATACCAATTCCGTTCTCAGAAAAGAACGCTATCTGTTTGATCGAAAAGGGATCGTCGCCGAATGCCGACACATAGTCGGCGGCCCGATCGGGCTCCGTTAACGCCCGAAGCGTCCACAGCGTGTTGAAAGTGTCCCCGGCGTAGCCCATACGCCAGGATTCGCCGCCCTGGCCGGAAAGCTCCAGCATGCACTCGCCGACCGATGCTATTCCGCGCGCCACCTGGAAGCTCCCAAGATGCTGAAATTGAAAACCTTTTGCCACCTGCCGGCGCAACGGGCAACCTGCCTCATGCGGCGGCTTCCCGTTTTGCCCGCAAAGTCCTAAATTCACCGCCGCAACCGCTCCGGAAAACCTTCATGCACAAAAAATCCTGGGGAATCATCGTCATCCCGGTCCTGGCGCTGGTCGCCTTGTTCTGTTTCGCCCAGATCTATCTGACCGCCCCGCGCCACGATGCCCCCGACGTCACCCGCGCAAAATCCACTGAAAACAAACTGTTCGTGGCTTCGATCGCCCCCGAAGGCGGCGAGCCGAAGGTTGGGCCGCTCAGTTCTTGGATGCTGACGTTGCGGCTCCCCAATGGCCATCCGGTGCGCAACGCCTTGATTTCACTCGACGGCGGCATGCCCGACCACAATCATGGACTGCCCACCAAGCCGACCGTCAGCACTGACCTCGGCGAGGGACACTATCGTATCGAGGGCTTGAAATTTACCATGCCCGGTGTCTGGGTACTCAAGCTCGTGATCTCGACGGCGGACTTTGGCTCGGACGAGGCGACGTTCAACGTCGTCCTCTAAGGTTTTGAAAATCCATGTTTTCCCGTCTGCTTTGGCTGTCCTTTTTGGGAGCAGCGCTTGGCTTGGCGGGCTGCGGCGACCAGAATTTCTCGGATGCCGAAAAGGCGACGATTGCCTCATTGTCGCTTTCGGCGTTGCCGCCACTGCCACCCGATCCGACCAACAAATATGCCGACCTGCCCGGCCCGGCCGCTTTCGGGGCGACCCTGTTCTTCGAACAGCGGCTGTCGCGCGACGGCAACGTAGCCTGTTCTACCTGCCACATGATCGACCGGCAATTCCAGGACGATCGGCCGTTCGGCATCGCCGCAGGCGAGACGCGCCGGCGCACCATGCCGCTGGCGGGCGTCGCGCATGGCGCCTGGTTCTTCTGGGATGGGCGGCGCGACAGTCTTTGGGCGCAGGCGCTGGCGCCGTTGGAGGATTTGCAGGAACATGCAGGAACAAGAACGGCTTACGCGCATCTGATCGAGCGTGAGTTCAAGGGCCGTTACGAACGCATCTTTGGGCCGCTGCCAAACCTTTCCGGCTTGCCTACCTCGGCCGGTCCGTTCGGGACGCCGGTGGAGCAGGCCGCCTGGGTGGCGATGAGCGGGGATCAGCGTTATGACATCGACGTGGTTTTTGCCAATCTCGGCAAGGCGTTGGCCGCTTTCGAGCGTACGATCGTGCATCAGCCGACGCGCTTCGACCGGTTTGCCGCTGTGCTCGCCGCCGGTCGCGAGCCGCAGCCCGATGAGGTCTTCACCGAGGAGGAGAAGCTTGGACTAAAACTGTTCATCGGCAAGGCGCGCTGCTCGACCTGCCACAACGGCCCGCGTTTGACCGACGAGCATTTTCACAACACCGGCGTACCGCAAGCCGTTGAAAAATCGCCTGATTTTGGCCGGGAGGAGGGTGTTGGTCTGGTTGCCGACGATCCGTTCAATTGCCTCGGCCGGTTCCGCGACGGCGACGAAGCAGCCTGCGGCGAGCTTCGCCACATGGTGACGACAAGCCCGGAATTGCGCCGGGCGTTCAAGGCTCCGTCGCTGCGCGGCGTCGCCACGCGCCGACCTTTCATGCACGCCGGACAGTTCGACACGCTGGAGGAGGTGGTCGATCACTATGCCGCAGCGCCGCCTTCTCCCAACGGCACCTCGGAACTCCAGCCTCTGCGGCTTTCGGACCGGGAAAAGACAGCGCTGGTGGCTTTTCTTCGAACGCTGGCGGAGTGATTTTGTGCTGATGCCCTTGAACAGGGCATCAAGGATGTCATTGATAAGATTAGCTATTCGGGTCTGGCCCGCGCCGTCCGAATCTCGACGATCCTAGTGGCCGACGGCCCCCGGAGGTCCGAACCAGGTGCCGAGGACCGAGAGCTGCTCCGGCCACTGGCCGTATGCGCCTTTCAACGTCATCTCGATCGCCACGTAAAGGATGACCAGCAAGCCGACATAAGCGATCCAACGGAAGCGGTGGAGCAGGCGCGCGATAAACGAAGCGGCAAAACCCATCAGTGCGATCGAGAGGGCGAGCCCGATGATCAGAACGGTCGGGTGGTCCATCGCGGCGCCGGCGACGGCCAGCACGTTGTCGAGCGACATGGAAACGTCGGCTATGACGATCTGCCAGGCGGCCTGCGCAAAGGTCTTGCGTTTGGCTTTATCGGCGACCGCTCCGCTCTTGTTGTGATCCTTGTCGGAGAGCGCCTCGGTTGCCTCCTCTTCTTCCTCGTGCGTGGTGCTGAGTTCGCGCCACATTTTCCAGCAGACGTAGAGCAGAAGGATGCCGCCACCGATGAGCAGGATCGGCCCGATCTGGAGGAGCTGCTGGGTGACCAGCGCAAAGAAGATACGCAACACAGTGGCAGCGCCGATGCCGACCAGAATTGCCTTTTTGCGCTGGTCTGCGGGCAGGCCGGCGGCGGCCAGACCGATGACGATTGCGTTGTCGCCCGCGAGCACCAGGTCGATCGCGATGACCTGCAACAATGCGGAGAAGCCAGCCGCCGTGAAAATTTCCATCGAATGGATAACCTCGTAAAACGCCACGTCGCGGTGTCCGCCTATCGGCCATGCACCGTCGCGTCAAGCCGCAGCGGCACTCCGGAACCGAAATTGGGGCACACCAAATCACTGCCCACGACGGCGCGCCGGCATCGCCGATGTGGCGCAATGGCGTTCTCTCCGTCGGTAGACTGGCGGCAATGCCGCTGGAGCAGACGCCGGGAGCAGCCCGGCGTCCGGAACCGACCGGAACTATTCCTTGGCCTTGGCCTTGGCCGTTCGCTTGCGGCGCGGCGCCGCCGGCAAAGCTGCTTCCTCTTCCTGTCCCTTGCGCCCCAGCCCCATCGTCTTGGCGAGCGCGGAGCGTGTGGCGGCATAATTGGGGGCGACCATCGGATAGTCGGAAGGGAGACCCCACTTGGAACGATATTGTTCCGGGCTCATGCCATACTGGGCACTGAGGTGGCGCTTCAAAGACTTGAACTTTCGGCCGTCCTCAAGCGAGATCAGATATTCGGGGGTGATCGATTTCTTGACCGGTACAGCCGGTACCAGCGGCACGGACTCCGGCTCCGCCTTGCCTGCGAGCTTCTCCAGGGAGGCATGCACGCTGGCGACCAACTCGGCAAGATTTGCCATCGGCACGCTATTCTTCGATACATAAGCCGACACGATCGACGCTGTCAGCTCCAGCCTTGTGGTATGTTCGTCGTCCACGTTCTCTCTCTCTCCGGAATATCGGAATGTCGTGGTCTCAAAATTCAGGCGAATCAAGACTAATTTTCAACGGCGCGTTAGCACGGTTCGTCTTTCGAATCGACCGGCGCGCTGATGAAAGTTGGCCAGCGGCGGCGGTTCCAAAGAGATAAGAATCAAAAATGCGTCGTCCTCATACATTCTCATTCTTTGAGTCGATTCAAGATAAGTCAAGCTCACGAGGGCTGATCTAGATCTTGGCGACACACTCTTCTGGTCTATACGCGCTTCATACTATTTCATTTCCGGCCAGCAGGCCGGAAATTAAAGGCGGGATGCTCGGAACGGACGCAAAAGCAACGGCCGGACGGCGGATGCGAGTCTGGGTGATTGATCGCGGATCGGGGACTGTGTTGACGGGCTAGCCGAACGTCAGTGTGACTGTGCGGCCGCCGGTTCAGGCCGCGAGAAGCCTGCGGCGCTCAAGGGCTCCAACGCGTCAATCCGAGCAGTTTTTTCCCCAGTTCGCTAAGCACGGCGGTCGTAGCGTTCTTTCTTTCCCAGTCGCGCGGGTCGCCCGGAAAGGCGGCGCGCTTCGGCGCTTCGCGCTCGCGCCAGGAACGGATGCGGGCCTGCCGTTCCTTGTCGTCGTCCTCGTTGGCCGGGAACATCGAGATGTACTGCGCCATGCGTACGCGGTCCTTCGAGTGGTTCGGCCGCACGCCGTGCGCCAGCAGCGTGTTGAAGATCAGAAGGTCGCCGGCGTTCATTTCTATGTTGGTGATATTGAGCCCGGTGAGGTCTGGATGATGCGGGTCGCGGTCGGCCGGCTGCGTCTTCACCCAGGTTTCGAAATCGTAGAAGAGCTCGGGGATGCATTGGAAACCGCCGATGTCGCCATCCTGCCTGACCAGCGAAAGCACGCCCTGCACGCCGATGGGCAGCGGGCGCTGCGAGGTATCGCTATCCCAGTGGATGAAGCCGTTCGGATTTCCGGGGATCTTCTTCGGCGGGTTGAGGTTGGCGCGGTCGATGGCGACCCAAAGGTCTTCGCGATCCCAGATGTCGACGAAGGCGTCGTAGACGCGCCGGACCTGGCGGTTATCCCACAGATACTGGTGATTGTAGATTTCCACCATGCCGGCTCCGTTGAGTTCCTTCATGGCATGATCGCGGCGCTGCGGCGCGTACCAGGTCGACGGGTCGTTCGGATCCTTCTCGTCGAATTCCCACAAGAGGTCGACGAGGCGCTTGACGTTCTCGGCGGGGACCGCGTTGCGGACGATCACATATCCCTTGCCGACCCAGTGCTGCCAGTCGTCCTCGCTGAGCGCACGCAGCGGCAGTTTTTTGTGAATGTCGTTGAGCTGGGTGGTGAGTTTCTTTGACGTGGGATGGCTGTCCAGCGTGAGATCGGTCTCGTGAGTCACTTCTCTCTCCCAAAAAGCATCTTGTGACGAAACCCGAATGTAATTCTCCATCCCGGCCGATGTTGTAGCGACGCCGCCAGTTCTGATACTATCATGGCCTCCACTACGTTCCTTTTGCGCGATGAAGCCATTTCTCGAACGTCTTCGACCGGAACCGGGCGCCTCCTGGGCGATGCTGTATCGCCGTCTCGACGACGAGATTCCGTTCCAGTGGCACCACCATCCGGAATACGAACTGACGCTGACGCTCAACTCGCGCGGCGAGCGTTTCATAGGCGACCATATCGGCGCTTATGACGATGGCGACCTGGTTCTGGTCGGCCCTAACCTGCCGCACACCTGGCGCTCCAGCACGAAACTGGATGACAGGCGGCCGCACGTCGCACTGGTCATGTGGTTTCTTCCCGCCTGGGCCGAGGCGCTGAGCGCGTCCTTCGTAGAGTTGGCGGGCATTCGCGCAATGCTCGGCCGCGCCGCCGCGGGCCTCGCCTTTTCGCCCGGCGTGTCGGACGGCGTGCGGCCGCTGGTCGAAAAGCTGTTCGTCGCGTCGAAGGACGAACGCCTTCTGCTGCTGTTCCAGGTACTGAATGCAGTATCGAAGGATGAACGCGCCGTGCCGCTGGCCAGCCGCGCGCTGGTGCCGTCGCCGGACCCGGACCGGCGACGGATCGACCGCGTGCTCGACCACATCCACATGAACTATGCTGAAAGATGGTCTATCGAAGCACTGGCCGACGTCGCCGCCCTGAGCCCATCGGGTCTGCATCGGCTGTTCCGCCGACATATGGGCATGGCCGTGTCGGAATATGTCATCCGCATGCGGATCGGCGAAGCATGCGCGATGCTTTCGGCGACCGAAAGGCCGATCGCGTATATTGCGGACGCGGTCGGCTACCGGACGCTCGCCAACTTCAACCGGCAGTTTCTAACGCAGAAACAGGTTACCCCGCGGGCATACCGGCAGAGATTTGCCTCCGGACGGCCAGCGGTCTGAGCAACGACATTCTCAGCCGTCGACGGGCCGATGGAGGCGGCGGGCAAGAAGGCGGCAAACACAAAAAAGGCCGGGAAACCCGACCTTTCCTGACATTCGTTTCCTGCCGGTACATCCATGGTCAGGCCGCGAACGGTCTTCTTATAAAAACAGTGCGTGACAACGGCGTGAAGGCCGCCGGCCAGAGCGATGTCCGACCAGAATGAATCATTCTGTTTCTCGTTTGGCGAGGCGATTCGGCAGGGCCAGAAGGGCGGGCGAGACGCGTGGCTCGCCCTGCGCGAAGGTCGATGGGGTTCCATCGGCCGAGCAAGCCGACGCACCGGGCGCCCGCCAAACGAAAACCCGAAGGGCCGGGCTGGTTTGGGCGTCCTTCGGACCCTTCGGGCTTCGTCTCGATCGTACCGCCGGTACGGCCATTCCACGAAGCCCTCGACCTTGGCTCAAACCATCGCCGGCAGAATGGTTCAATCTGACCGGACATTGCTCTAGGAATGACCAGATCCAGCGCGCTACAGGCAGACCACCCGAACGCGGCCGCCTTCACCCTGCTCGTTGCGGCATTGGATATTGCGTGGCAACTCGGCAGGGACCTTGGGAATCAGACGGCCGGGCCCGCGGCGCGGCGGCGCGCGCACGAATTCCGGCCTAGGTTCCTCGCTTGCCGGTGGGGGCGGGGCGGAAGGAAAGTCGTGGAGCCGGCTCGGCGGCAGCAGATCTGTTTTGCGGTATTCCATGCGGCCTAAGCCACCGTCGGAAACCATCTTTGCCGTGTAAGAGGGGACGATCGTTCCGTCATAGTTCCGCGCGCAACCGGAAGCCGCCATGCAGGCGGCCATCGACGCAGCCATGCCGATGGCCGCGATCGGCAACCGCCGGGAAATCGATGTGGATAAGATGCGGCACTTGCCCCGATCCGCTTTCGGGGGATCGCACAAGACATCCTGCGGGAGACGATCCAACTCTGCCCCTGCTGCGTCGAAACGAATAGGATTTGCAAGCTAGTGCATCGAAAGTCCGAGGGAAACCTTCGACGCACCTTTGGAGGCCGTGCGGTGAACAAACAATACGGCATGACGTAAGAGCTTGTGATCACCGGCATGGCGCGCACGGGTCGACGCGAGCCAGTTCACGGGTCCCGCTAGCGGCGACGACGATGCCATCCTTCACACCGCGAGATTTGTCGGCGAGATTGCCTCTTGCGGCTGGCGACCGGCGGTTGTCCCATCCCGCCCGGCGAAGGCACCGTTCTTCCAGAGGCAGAGTTGGCGCCCGACAGCGTCTGCCGGCTGAAAACCTTCCGCAGCGTAACCAGTGGGCATGAACGCAGGTCGATTTCCGGAAGATGATGATTCCGGCATATATATTTGTTTTTTAAGGTTTGTTTCTTCCGGCGACTTGCCCAGTCAACCTCGAATCGCATAGCTAATTTGCTTGTCATGCATAGCGATCATCTGTAGCGTTTGGTCGGAGGGATGTTCGACTTCCGTATCGCGGAGGTTGAATCACGCCACTCCGATGGGGTGCTGGGCTTCGGTGTGGTCTAAGAAAAGTCCAACCAAAAAGGATGGGACACCCCGATGCCTGTACAAAATCTCGAATGGATGAACATCGACCAGACCCCGGACAATCCATACGGCAAGAGCACTGACTACGAGGCGTTTCTTGACTATCTCGGCGCGCTGAACCGGCCGCTGACACCTGAGCTCGCGGCGGGGCCGCTCAAGGTCAACCTCTACGAGCTGAACAACCATCCGGACTACAAGGCGGCCGCGATCGGCGCCCTGCAGCAGTGGTCGGCGACGACACCGCTGCAATTCGAGATCGTCGACGATCGGCCTTTCGATCCGGATGTCGACTATCTTGAAGTTGTGAGCCCGGAATTGGGCGAGGAGGATGACGGCAGCGCCTATTCGGCCGGCCGCTATGTCAGCGTCGGCCAGCGCTTCCACGACACCGAGCCGAACACCAGCGAACCGGGCGGCTATCTCTTCAACACCTTCGTCCACGAATTCGGCCACGAATGGGGTCTGAACCATCCGGGCGTCTACAATTACGGTGGTCCAGGCGGCGACCAGATCAACTATCTGAACGGCGCAACCTGGGTCTACGATCAGCAGCGCTACAGCATCATGTCATACTTCGACGGCATCGACGTCGGCGGCACCACCCGCTGGACCTCGACCACCCCATCGGTCGGCGACATCGAAGCGGTCATCCGCCGCTTCTTCGCCACCGTCGACGAAGAAGGAGTCAGGACCTACCAGGACATTCAGCTCAATACCGGCGACGACCGCTACGGTTTCGGCAGCAACAAGCTCGGCTACGAGCTGACCAAGGATGGACCGGGACACGATATCGGTTTCGTCATCCACGATACCGGCGGCACCGACACGATCGATTTCTCCGGTTCCACCGCCGGCACGCTGCTCGATCTCAGGGCAGGGCGCTGGTCGAGCGTCAACGGTCACGAATATAACGTCGCCATCTTCGACGGCCACAACGCCGACGCGACCGAATATTACATCGAGAGGGGCCTTGGCAGTGCCTTCGCCGACATCATCATCGGCAATGATGGCAACAATTCTCTTTTCGGCGGCGACGGTGCCGACAAGATCGCCGGAAACGGCGGTGACGACAAGATCAATGGCGGCAATCAGGCCGACGTGATTTACGGCGGCACCGGCAACGACTACATCGTCGGCGGCCTCGACACGCTGGACAGCCGCGACCGCAACAACACGCTGCCTCCCGTTACCGGCCCCGAGAGCAAGGACGGCAACGACCGGCTCTACGGCGAGGAAGGCAACGACACGATCGATGCCGGCGCCGGTAATGACATCCTCGATGGCGGCGAAGGCAATGACACATTGCGTGGCATGGCCGGCGTCGACGTCTTCAAGGGCGGCGCTGGCGTCGACACGGTCGATTTCAGCCGCGAGAGCCCGTTCCAGTTGCTGGTCAATCTCGAACTCAACATCGCCAGCGGTGGCACTGCCTCCGGCGATACGTTCTACAGCATCGAGAACCTGATCGGCTCGGATGACCGCATCGACCGCTTCATCGGCACCAAGGACGCCAATCATTTCCGCGGCCTCGGCGGCGGCGATGTGTTCAACGGCGGCGATGGCAACGACGTGCTGGACGGCGCGCGTGACGGCGACGTGCTGCATGGCGACGCCGGCAACGACCGCATCATCGGCGGCGCCGGCCAGGACTATATCCACGGCGGCGCCGGCCGGGATACGGCCGACTATACGCTTGGCGCGGACTCCAAGGCGATCTCGGGCGTCACCGTCAACCTCGACACCGGCGTGGCCAGCGGCGGCGACGCCGAGGGCAACACCGTCAAGGGCGTCCAGGGCGACATCCTCGTCTCGATCGAGAACCTGACAGGTTCCAAATTCGCCGACGTGCTGACCGGCGATGCCGGGGTCAACATCATCCGTGGCGCCGGCGGCAACGATTCGCTCTCCGGTGGCGGCGGCAAGGACCTGCTCGACGGCGGCGCGGGTATGGACATGGTGGCCTTCTACGACAGCACCGCCGGCGTCGTCGCCGACCTCACCCAGCCTGGTGAGGACACGCTGGTGTCGATCGAGGGTTTTGCCGGCTCTGCCTTCGACGACAAGCTGACCGGCGACGCCGGCGCCAACAGCCTGGTTGGCCAGGGCGGCAATGATACGCTGGTCGGTGGCGACGGCGACGACGTGCTCGACGGCGACTTCATTCCGATTCCGCCCACAGGCATCGGCTTGGGCAGCGGCTACGCCACGCTCGACGGCAAAGCGAAGAACAACTCGCTGGCTGCCGCCTTTGACATTACCAGCAACTTCACCACGAAAGCCGATCCCGACATCTTCGATTCCGACACGGTGCCGCACACCACGGTGAACGCCACCGGCAATGGGCAGTCGGGCTTCTACAAGCTGACGCTGACCAAGGGCGCGACGCTGTCGGTCGACATCGACCATATCGCCGATCCCGACGTGCACGACAGTTGGATCCTTCTGATCCGCGACAACGGGGCCGGCGGCGTGCTTGTCGCCAACAACGACGACAATGGCGGCGATCCGGGTTCTAGCTCGGGGCGCGATTCGGGGCTGACCTATACGGTCACGCAGGACGGCACCTACTATGTCCAGGTTGGCGCCTGGGTCGACGGGGCTTCGCCGAGCGGTTTTTCGCCGACCGTACCGGTGGGCTCGACCTACGAGCTTAACGTCTCGGTGGCGCCCGCCGATGTCGGCATGCCCAATGTCGGGTCGGCCGGCAACGACACGCTGTTCGGCGGCAATGGCAGGGACATTCTGCTCGGCCGTGGCGGCGCTGACGTGCTGAATGGCGGCAGCGGTGCCGACACCGCGTCCTATGCGGGGTCACTGGCCGGCGTGACCGCGAGCCTGGCCAACGCGGCGATCAACAAGGGCGATGCGGCCGGCGACACCTATATTTCGATCGAGTACCTGTCCGGCTCGGGCTTTAACGACGTCCTGCACGGCAACGACGCCCGCAACATCATCGTCGGCGGCGCCGGCAATGACGCCATCAAAGGCAATGGCGGCAACGACACGCTGGCCGGAGGCCTTGGTAGGGATAGTTTGCAGGGCGGCACGGGATTGGATGCCTTCCTGTTCGACACCGCGCCGGTGGATCCGGGCAATGTCGACAGGATTCTCGACTTCATCGCGGCGGACGACTCGATCTGGCTGGACGACGCGATCTACACCGCGCTGTCCTCGCTGGGCAATCTTGCAGCGGCGGCGTTCAAGGACACCGCCGATGGGGCGAAGGACGCCGACGACCGCATCATCTACAACTCGGCCACCGGCAATCTCTACTACGATGCCGACGGGTCGGGCGCTGCGTTCGGCAATATCAAGATCGCCAACCTTACTGGCGCGCCGGGTCTGACGGCAGCCGATTTCGTGGTGGTATAGGGAAAGCGGTTCCAGGGGAGGGCTGGTGGTTTGCACGGCCCTCCCGCCGCCGCGTTTACTGGCTGTTGCGCCGAACAGTTCCAGCTCGGATTTGCCAAACGAGTGAAGGGCGTGGGGGCGGATAACGCACTTGCGACAATGAGTTATGGGTTCCCGGCCTTCGCGCACGCAGGCCGGGAATCGCCTCATGACAAAATGCGCAATTGCAGAACTAGATCAGCAGCAGACCTTTCATGCTGGCATGGCCCTTCTTGCCGATGATGATGTGGTCATGCACCGCTATGCCCAGCGGTTTTGCCGAGGCGACGATGGTTTTCGTCATGTCGATGTCGGCGCGTGACGGCGTCGGATCGCCGGATGGGTGGTTGTGCACGAGGATGACGGCCGTGGCCGAGAGTTCCAGTGCGCGGCGGACGATTTCGCGCGGGTATACCGGTGTGTGGTCGACCGTGCCGGTCTGCTGCACCTCGTCGGCGATAAGCGCATTCTTTTTGTCGAGGAAAAGGATGCGGAACTGCTCGCGGTCCTCGAAGGCCATTGAGGCGCGGCAATAGTCGATCACCTGTGTCCAGGACGACAAGACCTCGCGGCCCTTGATCTCGCTTCGCATCATGCGCTGGGCCGCCGCCGCCACGATCTTCAGGTCCAGCGCCGCGCCTTCGCCGATGTCGTCCACCTCGCGTAGCAGGTGTTCCGGCGCGCCCAAAACCTCGGCAAGCGAGCCAAAACGTTTCAGCAGCGCCTTGGCGCGCGCCTTCGTGTCGGCGCGCGGGATCGAGCGGAAGAGCAGCAATTCAAGCAACTCGTAGTCGGCCAGCGCACCGGCGCCTGCCTCGCGAAAACGCTGGCGCAGCCGTTCGCGGTGACCAGTGTGGGAAGATTTTCGCGCGGGCTGGCGGCCGTGCTTCAGCGCCAGCGGCTGCTCGTCGAAGAATCCGCGCTCGTCCGTTTCGTCCGCCGCCATGCAGCCCCCGACCGATCCCGACCGACGCTCCCCGGGGCACCGTCGTCGCGATCCAACCAATCTAGCCCAAGCCGTTCCGATGTGGAAACGGGAGAATTTCGGGATACGCTGGTCGCGCGGCGGCCGCTGCGGAGACGCTGGCGCTCGGCGGCGGCTGCCTCAGGCGGGCAGGCCGGGACGGTCGAGATTCACCGGCGACAGCGTAAAGATCTCGCAGCCGGTGGCAGTGACGCCGACCGTGTGCTCGTATTGCGCCGACAGCGAACGGTCACGGGTGACCGCGGTCCAGCCGTCAGACAGGACTTTGACATGTGGGCGGCCAAGATTGATCATCGGCTCGATCGTGAAGATCATGCCGGGCCGCATCTCGACGCCCTCATGTGCGCTGCCGTAGTGCAGGATGTTGGGCGCGTCGTGGAACAGGCGGCCGACGCCGTGGCCGCAGAAATCGCGCACCACCGAGCAGCGCTCGCTCTCGGCATAACTCTGGATCGCCGCACCGATGGCGCCGGTGCGCGCGCCGGGGCGCACCGCGGCGACGCCGCGCATGAGGCATTCGTGGGTGACCTCCAGCAGCCGTTCGGCGGCACGCTTGATGGTGCCGACCGGATACATGCGGCTGGAATCGCCATGCCAGCCGTCGAGTATGTAGGTGACGTCGATGTTGACGATGTCACCGTCGCGCAGCGGCTTTGCGTCCGGGATGCCGTGGCAGACCACATGGTTGATCGAGGTGCAGGAGGATTTCGTGTAGCCGCGGTAGTTCAGCGTGGCGGGGAGCGCGCCATTGTCCATGCCGTATTCGAAGACGAAGCGGTCAATCGCCTCGGTGGTGACGCCGGGTTTTATCATGCCTGCGAGTTCGTCGAGGCAGCGCGCGGTGAGCGCGCAAGCTTTGCGCATGCCGGCGAACGCTTCCTCGCCATAGAGTTTTATCTGCCCGGTGTTGCGGGCCGGCGCGGCATCGGCGTCTAGATACGTGACCATGGGTTTTGGCGGACAACAGGTTGGGGGCGCGAATGCCTCATGTGACATCTGAACGCCGAAGCTTCAAGGGCAAACCGCAACCTAGGTGCGTCGACAACAGATCCGCCTGCGCCCGAACTCCAGCCATCTGGAGTGGCGATTCTGCACCGCAGAGCCGTCCATCAGTGACAGGTGGACAAACAGTGGAACGCGGGACCGACGCTCAGAAGCGAACCTTGAATCGACACAGTCATCGGGGGGCAGCGCTTTCAGAAGGACTTGCCAGTGGAGTGACGCCATATCTTTACGCGCGTAGAAAACGAAGCGCTTTGCTTGCTGGAAAGGTGGAATTATCTTGAAGAAGTCTTCCGTCATCCGTACGATGCAAAGCTCCGATCGGATCGCCAGATCCCGGCCGGCGATTCACCCATCAGGCCCAGTGCAAGGAGGATGACTATGGCTTCCGACGTTCAGGTCGATAATGGCGTCAATGTTGCCGCCTTGCTTTCAGCCAGGGAGGCGCTGACGAACGCGCCGGAGGCTGCGAATTTCAAATGGCGGGCGATGTGCGAATGGAAAAACGGCACGCACAGCCATTCCACGGTGGAGAGTTTCTTCGGCCTTGGGGAAGAGCAGAAGCACAGGAAAACCTTCAGCTTCGATGCCGATCACCCGGAGGTCTTTGCATCCGAGGACAATGGCGCCACGCCTGTGGAAATGGTGCTTGTGGGTCTTGCGAGCTGTCTGACGGCCGGCGTGGCGGCCGTTGCCCAAAACAGAGGTATCCAGCTGCGGTCGGTGAAGGCTACGCTCGAAGGGGGGATGAACATTCAAGGCATCCTCGGCATCGACAAGGACGTCCGCAACGGGTTTGACGGCATCAAGGTCGATTTCAAGATCGATGCCGACGCCAGCGAGGACGACATCAAGGCTCTGGTCGCCCAGTCGCAGAAGCGCTCGGCCGTTTTCGACATCGTCACCAACCCGACCAATGTGTTCGTCAACGTGAACAGCTAGACTATCTGCCCGGCGGGGTGGGCAACAATAGAACCATAGACACGGTGGTCATCGGGGCCGGCCACGCCGGCCTCGCGATGAGCCGGTGCCTTGCCGAACGATCGGTCGATCATGTCGTGCTGGAGCGCGGGGAGGTCGCGAACTCCTGGCGCACAGAGCGTTGGGATTCGCTGCGCCTGTTGACGCCGAACTGGCAAAGCCGCCTGCCGGGCTACGACTACGACGGTGGTGAGCCCGACGGCTATCGCACGATGCCGGAGGTCATCGATTTTCTCGACCGGTACGCCAGGGTGATTTCCGCGCCCGTGCAGACCGGTACCACCGTCAAATCGGTCTCCACGACGGACCAAGGGTTCGCAGTAGCCACGGACAAAGGCGCTTGGAATTGCCGCACGGTCGTGCTGGCTTCCGGCGCATGCAACGTGCCGCGCGTCCCGTCGCTCGCCGCCATGGTTCCGCCAAGCGTCGCGACTGTCACGGCGAAAGACTATCGGAACTCTGGGCAACTGGACGAAGGGGCCGTGATGGTGGTCGGCGCTAGCGCCACAGGCACGCAACTTGCCGACGAAATCCACCGCTCCGGCAGGCCCGTCACCTTGGTGGTGGGGGAGCATGTTAGGGCCCCACGCGTCTATCGGGGAAAGGATATCGAGTGGTGGATGGATGTCACCGGACTGAACGATCAACGCTATGATCGGGTGGACGACATCGAACGCGCGCGCCGGCTGCCGTCGTTTCAACTGGCCGGATCGCCGGAGCGGCGAACGCTGGATCTCAACGCGTTGACTGAGATCGGCGTCAAGCTCGTGGGCCGAATCGCCGCTATTTCCGACGGGAAGGCGCAGTTTTCAGGATCGCTGCACAACAGTTGCGCGATGGCTGACCTGAAGATGAACCGGCTGCTGAACACGTTCGATCAGTGGTCGTCGGAGAACGGATTCGATGGCCAAGTGGAAGCACCGCACCGCCTGGACCCCACCCAGGTCGAGGCCAAGCCGCCACTCCACATTGATCTTAGCTCCGGGAGGATCAAGACGATTCTTTGGGCCACGGGTTACCGGCCGGATTATTCCTGGCTGCACGTCGCGGTCCTCGATCGCAAGGGCAACATCCGGCACGACGGCGGCATTGTCGCTCATGCGGGACTGTACCTCATGGGGATGCAGTTCCTTCGCCGGCGAAAGTCGGCGCTGATCGACGGCGCGGGCGACGATGCACGCGACCTTAGCGATCACCTCGTCGCATTTCTCAGGCGAAAGTGACGGTCGGCAGCGACACGTCGATCAGATGCCGAGGTGAAGCTTCGGTTTCCAGAAAGGGCGGAACAGCTCGATCTTAGGACAGCGGTTCATGACGACCTTCAGGCCGGCGTCTTCCGCCAGCCGCGCCGCGGCGTCATCGCGAACCCCGATCTGGCTCCACAGGACCTTGGCCTTGATCTCTATGGCTTCCCTGGCCACCGCGTATAGATCTTCCGAGCGACGAAAGACCTCGACCATGTCGACCGGTTGGTCGATCGCGGCCAGCGACGGATAAACCTTCAGTCCGCGAATCTCCTGCAGGTCCGGTGTGGGATTGACCGGGATCATGTCGTAGCCGGTTTCGTGCAATACGCGCAGAACGCCGTAAGAAAACTTCGTCTTATCGGGGCTGGCGCCGACCATCGCGATAGTCTTCACCGATTTCAGAATGCCCTGGAGGTATTCCTCGGGGTAAGGATCGTCGTGGTTCATATGGGTCATTTCGATTTCTCTCAGGGGAACCGCGATATCGGCCTTCAGTTCGTGCAAGGCGAGGGGATCCGTGAAGGGGTTGCGATAAAGCTTCCCGTGGCTCTCGACCCCGACCTCCAGCGTGCAGTCGCTCATCGGACGCGCCACGCAAAGGATGACATAGCCATCATTGATCTGGCGGTTGTTCAGCGCCACCTGGGCTCTCTGGTCGACCTTCCCGGCGATCAACCGGGCCGCGCAGCTTATGCAGCCGCCATACTTGCAGCCGTAGGGAAGGTCGACGCCGTGATCGAGAAGGCTCTGCAGCAGCGGCTTCCGGCGATCGACATCGAATGCCACGCCGCCACGATTTGCAAGCGTGATGGTGAAGCTGGTCATATAAAGATATCGCTCGTGCAGTCGCCGCCGGGATACCTGGTCTCGTGACAGCGACTAGGCCCATTCGGTTCCTTGCCGAAATCGACGACGAAGTGCGGATCGATTTCCATTCCCCCTTCGCTGGTGTCGCAATTGACCATTAGCATACAGCCGCCGTTGGTGCGGATTTCCGGATAGAACTGGTTGTCCCAAGTCGAGAACAGCGACGTCGTCACGTAGAGGCGCTTGCCGTCGAGGCTGAGCTGGATCATCTGGGGTCCGCCGGTGACCTTCACGCCGTTGACCACCGGTGCACGACCGAGCAGACCGCCCATCCATACCTGCCCGGTCAATCTGGCGTGGTGTGGGTCTGAAATGTCGTACTGGCGAATATCGCCATGCAGCCAGTTGCAGAGATAGAGAAACCGATCGTCCATACTGATCAGGATGACGGAGATCACGCCCGGGATCGGGATCGGCCACTCCGGATGCGGCTCGTTTGCTACGTCGATGATCTTCTCCCACTGCCATTCGCGCTCGGCGTCCTTCCACCAGTGGATGATATTGGCGGATAGCGCCGCACCGACGAAGCCATGGCTGCTGTCGGGGTTGTGATGAAAACGCACTTCCAGCGGGATCAAACCGTCCTCACCAAGATAGAAGGTTTGCCGCGGCTCCTTTTGCGCGAAATCCCATAGATGAATCTCGCGCCCATATTTCAGGTGGCCCACTTCCTCAAGGTCGAAGCCCGGCATGAACGTGTTCGGCGCAGCCCATTCCGAACTCACCATCACATTGTGTCTGGGCTGATACCAGAAATCATAACCGAACTTGATGTTGCCCATGGAGTTTTCCCACCGGCCAACAATCTCGAAGTCCTTGTTAAGGTGGAGATATCCTCCTGGTGCATTGCCGCGCGCGTCGCCAAGCATGGAAATGATGATGCTTGAGCCGAGGCAGTGCACCGTATGGGGTGCCGACAGGTTGGTCTTGGCTTTGATTTCGGCTCCGTCGATCACCTTGTAGAGGGTCGGGTTACGGGGATCGGTTCCGCAGTCCACGATGTGCAGGTTCGACGAACGCACACCCGGCACGATAAGATACTTGCGCTCCATGCTTGTGTCGCCGTGGCAGGAGGAGCAGGCGTTCCAACCCATGTGGTGCAGCTCATCACCTATTCCCGGGACCTCGAGCCGCGAAATCACCTGGCTATACGTTGCGCTCTTGGGGTCCGCGTCTATGGTGCAAAGATAGTCGGGCTTCTGAATACCAGTACCGGTGTAAATAGCGATCGTGTAGAGCAGTTTCTCGCGAGGTGCGTTGATCGCTTCGGCAGGAGAAGCGTAACCGGGTCCACAGCAATGATCGGCCATGAGAACCTTCCAACTCTTTGAACAAATCACCGTCCACTCGAGCGGGATGCATCCATATGCTTCGCTTGAACGCTTCGGGTAGCAGGCGAAACAACTTGTTTGGCTGGAATCCGCGATCTCGTGACTTAGCTAAAGGATGTCTCCCTTTCGCCGAAGGCACAAGCCACCCGATGGCCGATTTCGACAAGCATTGCGGATCGACGGTGCCAAGGGGCCCGTAAGCGGACTGGCAGCTTCGAGGCTCGGATTTTGAGAAGCGGACAATCCCTGCAGCCGCAGGCGTCGACCTGATCTGACCGAATCGAGACCTTCCATCCCGATCCGCGCAAGGTCCGCGTTGGGGTCAAATCCGTGCGTTCCAACCCGGCGGCTGGAGCTAAACTCACTGGCCATCCGCGCTACACGTTGCTGAGGACCCGAGGATGCGATCGAAGGTACAGTATCCTGATTTTGCCGCTCGCTCCGCCGCATTTTGAGGTAGACTAAAGCAACTTGCCCGCGACGACTCCGATCGGGGGAGATTCATGGACGTTGACAGCTGGCTGCGTGACTTGGGGCTTGGCCAATACGCCGCTGCCTTCGAGGAGAACGCAGTCGATGCCGACACCTCGCGCGAGTTGACTGCCGACGATCTCAAGGAACTCGGCGTCAGCCTCGTCGGTCATCGCCGCAAGCTGCTTGCAGCGATTGCCGCACTCACGGACAGACCCTCTTCAACTGATGGAAGCGGTCCGCCCGAGAATTCCGAACTGGACAAGTGATGTCGATGTGGCCGAGCGTCGTCAATTGACAGTGATGTTTTGCGATCTGGTCGGATCAACGACGCTCTCGGCAGAGCTCGATCCGGAGGATCTGCGTCAAGTGATCGGCGGCTATCAAGCCGCCGTGACCGAGGAAGTCGCCAAGTTCGGAGGATTCGTCGCCAAGTACATGGGCGACGGCGTGCTTGCATATTTCGGCTATCCGCACGCTCACGAGGAGGACGCCGAAAGGGCCCTGCGGGCCGTCCCGGCCTCACCGGCAGCCGGCTCTTCCGGGAACTGAAGGAACTCGGCTATCGCGGCGGCTACACGGCCGTCACCGACTTCCTGCGCGACGTCCGTCCATCTGCGGCGGAGCGCGGCTACGAGGTCCGCTTCGAGACCCCGCCTGGCGAGCAGGCACAGGTCGACTTCGCCCAGTTCAATGTCGTCCTCACCGATGCGTTCGACCAAAAGCCTCGCGCACCGGCATCTGGCAGCGTCGCAAATTCCGCGTGCCGATCACCGTAATAATGACGATATGTGTCGGCTAGGTTCCTGCCGAGCGCTTCTGCAGCCAGTGTTGCTGATCGCTGATCCGCAGGACCGCCTGTCGCGATAATCCCGTTTCCGCGGCAACGGCCGACGCCCCAGCGCCCTGACTGAACATGAAAGCCACGGTCTCAAACGTCTTCCGATCATAACTTAGCTTGCGCCCTCGATATGCCGTTGAACTTGTCGCCCGCGCGGCGGCAATGCCGACCTTCTGGGCCTCTTTGGTAGCGATCGCCTGTGCCTCTGCAGTGGCGGCAGCCAAAAGCGCAATCAGCGTCGCGTGCGGCTTGTTGATCAGGGTCGGCCGTTTCGCCGTCGAACACCCGGCGCTGATCAGGGCGACGCGTTGCCGACGCCGACTTAGGGTCGGTAACGGACTGGCAGTTTCGGGGCATCGTCATCGCGAAACCTGACGTTTTGCCGCGAAACGTTGAAATTCATGTCTGGTCGTTTTGGCATTGCGTAGTCAGCGCATTCGCGTGGGAGAGCAAGATTCGGAACCGGCGGGGACAGAGCCACATCATTGCAATCGGCTGTTGTGTCGCAGCACGAGGCCTACCGCGCCGAGCAAAGCGTCGTTTTCGGTATGCTTGCCCACGGTTATCCGCGTGCGCAGGGCCGGCGCGATGTCGCGCGATTTGATCAGCGTGTGGCGCTCATAGGATGCGACCAGCGGCGCCAGCAGAATGTCGCCAGCCAAGGCCATGCGGCCGCCGATGATGATGAGCGGCGGATTGAGCACCGAGCCGATCACGCCCAGACCGCGGCCGGCCACCTCGGCCGTGTCCTCGATCATCCGCAAGGCCCTGACATCTCCCCGCTCGGCCATCTCGATCACGTCATCCATCGTGACCGGCCGCCGAACGATGCGCGAAATCTGCTCGAGCGGCCGTACAAAACTCGCATAAAGTTCCAGGCATCCGCGATTGCCGCACCGGCAAAGATCGCCACCGGGGTCAATGCTGATATGCCCGAACTCTCCGGCGCCGCCGGCGATGCCCGTCACGAGTCTCCCTTGTTGAACAACGGCACCGCCTACCCCCAGGTCTATCTTGAAGAGTACGAAATCATCGTGGCCGACGGCTGCGCCCCACATCAATTCCGCGATGGCGGCGCAGTTGCTTTCATTGTCGGCAAAAATCGGCTGCTCGAGAGCCGCTCCAAAAACATCTCGAATGTTGACGCCGGCCCAGGTCGGAACAATGCTCGCGCGCAGCACGACTCCTTCGCGGCTGACCGGGCCCGAGACTGAAACGCCAACCCCCAGCAGCCCGGCCATCGGCAACCCGTTTTCCTCATAGCATCGCGTGATCACTGACTTGGCCACCTGCCCCGCCTGCCGCGGCTGATAGTCCAGCCCCATGGGTATAGTTTGTTCGGCGATGACAGAATGCGAGACGTCAGCGACGACGAAACGCATCTCGTCGAGGCTCAGGTGGATTCCGACGCATGTGCCTGCGGCCGGATTGAGCGTGAGCGTCGCGGCCGGCCTGCCGATGCCTCTTGCACGGTCGCCGCTCGCCAAGGTTTCGACGACCATTCCTGACTTTCTCAAGCCAGCAAGTGCGGTGGAGACCGTCGATCGCGCCAACCCGGTGACACGGGTGATCTGCGACGCGGAGAGCACGCCACGCTCACTCAGGCATCGGACGATGAGGCTCTCCGGTGATGCGGACAGTCGATCGTTGAGCAGGCTCTTAAGCAAGGGTTTGGTCATGAACGATCACAAGGTCGTTGACTCATAGCTTGAATATGACATTCTGGAAAGAACTCGAGACTACAGTATCTCGCTGGCGGTATTAAAGCCACAAGCGGTCAATACGAACCGTAGAATTCATAATGGGAGAGAAACGATGAAATACACCATGACGGTCCTCGCGGCCGCTACTGCCTGCACCCTGGTTTCTGGGGCAGCCCTCGCCGAGCCCAAAACTAACCTGCTGCATCAATGGGCGACCGGATCCGACGCCCAGGCGATCGCCAAGCTAGGTGAGATGTTCACGGCGAAGGGAGGCACGTGGCAGCAGACCTCCATCGCGGGTCACACGGCCAACACGCTCGCAAAATTGCGTGCCGACGTGATTGCCGGCAATGCGCCTCCTGCGGTGCAGCTCAAAGGCCCCGAGATCGCCGAATGGAACGAGACCGGCATGACCGCCAATCTCGACGAGTTGGCCGCAGCAGAAAACTGGGAGAAAGTTGTCGCCCCTGAATTGCTGCCTGTGATGAAGCCTACAGGCAACTGGGTGGCTGCGCCGATGAATATCCACCGCATCAACTGGCTGTGGGCATCGCCGAAGGTCTTGCAGGAAGCAGGCGTGGCCGAGGTGCCGAAAACCTGGGCGGACTTCAACGCCGCCTGCGACAAGATTGTGGCGGCGGGCAAGATCTGCATCTCGCATTCGACCGCGGACTGGACGGACTCGACCGTCTTCGAAGTGGTCGTCTACGGCATGGATCTCGATCTGTTCAAGAAGGCCTTCGTCGAGGGCGACGTCAAGGCGATGCGCAGCGACGGCATGGTCAAGGCCTTCGAGCAGATGCGCACCATGACCACAAAGTACATGGACCCCGGCATGAACGGGCGCGATTGGGATACCATGTCGCATCTGGTCGGCCGCGGCGAGGCCGCATTCCACATCATGGGTGACTGGACGCTCGGCCTCTTGACCGCCGGCGGCTTCAAGGAAGGCACGGACTATGTCTGCGCTCAAGCCCCGACCGACTGGGGCAAGGCGGGCTTCATCCTGAACTCCGATTCGGTTGTGTTCTTCAAGCAGACCGATCCGGACTACGTCGAGGGGCAGAAGCTGCTCGCCTCTCTGATTCTGTCGCCCGAGTTCCAGACAGCCTTCAACCAGACCAAGGGCTCTATCCCGTCCCGGCTGGACGTCGATCTGTCGACTGGATTCAACCCATGCCAGCAACTCTCGCAGAAGGATCTGCAGGCTTCGATCACCGCGGGTACGCTCGTCCGCTCGATGGCGCACAACATGACGATCCCGCAGAAGGTGCGCGGCGCCATCATGGATACCGTCACTGAATTCGTGGCGACGCCCGGCATGTCGGCGCAGGATGCGGCCAGTGCGATGGCCGATGCCGCCGAAGCGCAGATGTAACGCTGCCGATGAAAGGCCGGGCGGAAACGCCCGGCCAGACTTCGCCGGAGCTGCCCGATGTCCACGCCTGACCTGACCGTGCCGGTTGCGGCTTCAGCAGCTCCGCCATGGCGAGAGCGACTGACCACGATGGCGCCTGTTCTGCTGTTGGCACCGTCGCTGGTGGCGAGTTTCATCTACGTCTTTGTCTTTACACTCTGGACGCTCTACCTCTCGCTTTCCAATTCATCGCTTTTGCCGACCTACGGGTTTGTCGGCGTGGACAATTATGTGTCGCTCTGGGCGAACCGGCGATGGAACATCGCCTACACGAACCTCTTCCTATTCAGTGCTTTCTATATTCTGGGATCGATGGCGGTCGGACTGCTGCTCGCCATCCTGATCGACCAGCGCGTCCGCGGCGAGGCGATCTGGCGCACGATCTTCCTCTATCCGCTGGCGGTGTCCTTCATCGTCACCGGTACGGTGTGGAGTTGGCTTTACAACCCTGTCGACGGCATCCAGGCTTTCGTGAGGGGGCTCGGCTGGAGCGATTTCAGCTTTGCCCTGACCGCCAACCGTAACACCGCGATCTATGCCGTCATCATTACCGGCATTTGGCAGTCGTCCGGCTTCGCAATGGCCCTTTTCCTGGCCGGGCTGCGGTCAGTCGATCCAGACCTCGTCAAGGCCGCGCAGATCGACGGCGCTTCGACGTTTCGCACTTATCGCAAAGTCATCCTGCCGACGATCGCCCCCATATTCCTGGCGGTAGCCGTCATCCAGATCCAGTTCGCCATCAAGACCTTCGACCTGGTGGCGGCGCTGACGCGGGGCGGGCCAGGTGTGTCGACGACTTTCCCGGCCATCTATGTGTACGATCTGATGTTCCAGCGCGGGCAAATCGGCGAGGGTGCGGCAGCGGCGATGATGATGCTCGCCGCGCTTGCCGTGGTGCTGGTGCCCTATTCGCTGTGGATCGTCTGGCGCAGGCAGGCGGAGGGGCGCGATGGCTAGCATCGCCCTCAACGACAGGTATGATCCCGAAGCTGCTGCTGCTCGGCGACGGTATTTCTGGAGCCGCTTTCTTGTCTATGCAGTGCTGACGTTTTTCGCGGTCATCTACCTCGTGCCGCTGCTGGTCGTGATCTTCAACTCTTTGCGGGAGCAGCCCGAGATCGCGCAGAACGGCCTCATCTCCTTGCCGCGCAGCTTCCGCCTTGATGCATGGGCCGATGCCTGGGGCTCCTACTGCATCAGCGGAACTTGCGAGGGAATGCGGCGCAATTTCTTCAACTCGCTATGGATGACGGTCCCCGCCACCATCATCTCGACCGTTCTCGGAGCAATAAACGGCTACATCCTCTCCAAATGGCGCTTCAAGGGCTCCGAAGTGCTCTTCAATCTGATGCTGCTCGGCGTTTTCATGCCCGGCCAGATCTCGCTCATGCCGTGGGCGTTCCTGCTTGGTAAGCTCGGCCTCACCAATTCGACGTACGGCCTCGTGCTGATTCACGTCATCCAGGGCATCTCGTTCACAACGCTGTTCTGCCGCAATTTCTACGTGAGCATCCCCGACGACCTCATCAAGGCGGCGCGCATCGACGGCGCCGGCTTCTGGCGCATTTTCCGCAAGATCATCCTGCCGCTGTCACCGCCGATTCTGATCGTCACCGTCATCTGGCAGTTCACCGGCATTTGGAACGAATATCTGTTCGGCGTCGTCTTCACATCGGGGCAGGAGCAGCCGATCACGGCTGCGTTGGTCGCTCTCACTGCCGGCGGTACGACCGCCCGCGCTTACGACGTTATGAGCGCAGCAGTGTTGATCGGCGCGTTGCCGCCGTTGCTGATCTACCTGTTCGGCGGAAAATACTTCGTACGCGGCCTGACCCAGGGCGCCATCAAATGAGACGCCCTTAATGTCTGCGCTGACGATCCGCAACCTTCACAAACGCTACGGGGCTGTAGAAGTCCTGACCGGCATCAATCTCGAGGCACAGACCGGGGAGTTCGTTGCTCTAGTCGGCCCTTCAGGCTGTGGCAAGTCCACCTTGCTCGCCATGATTGCCGGCTTGGAGACCATCACTTCGGGCGAGATCTGGATCGGCGACCGGCTCGTCAACTCGGTGCAGCCCAAGGACCGCGACATCGCGATGGTTTTCCAGTCCTATGCGCTCTATCCCACGATGACGGTGCGCGAGAACATCACCTTCGGTATGGAAAGCCGAGGCGTGCCGAGAGCCGATCAAGCCGAAGCCGTGAAGCGGGTTGCCGCGCTCCTGCAGATCGAGCAGCTGCTCAAACGCAAGCCGGGCCAGCTTTCAGGCGGCCAACGGCAGCGGGTTGCGATGGGGCGGGCGCTGGTGCGCGATCCAAAACTGTTCCTGTTCGACGAGCCGCTGTCCAACCTCGACGCCAAGCTGCGTGTCGACATGCGCACCGAAATCAAGAAGCTCCACCATCGCGTCGGCAAGACGACTGTCTACGTCACCCACGACCAGGTGGAGGCGATGACGCTCGCATCCCGGATCGCGGTGATGAACCAAGGTTCGGTCCAGCAGTTTGACACGCCGAAGTCCATCTATGAGCGGCCGGCCAACATGTTCGTGGCCGGCTTCATGGGATCGCCGGCGATGAATTTCATTCCCGCCCGCCTCGCCGGCCCGGCCAATATCTCGGTGCGCACCGCCAATGGCAGCGACGCCACCCTGGCGCTTCCCACGCCGGTGGCTGCCGGCGCACCTGATAACCTGATACTCGGGGTCCGGCCGGAACACATCTATCGCTTCACGACGGACCTGAAGTCGCGGAAACCCGCGGTCGCCTCCCTGGAGGCGCCGGTCGAGCTGGTCGAGCCGACGGGTGCCGAGACGCTTGCGGTGCTGAGACTCGGCGACCTGGAAATCACCGGCCGGTTCGAACCGGACACCGCTCCCACGATGGGCGAAATGGTGACGCTCGGCATCGATATGTCGCGCGCCTGTCTGTTCGACCCGACAACCAAGGCGCTTCTCTGACTGATGTCCCCACAATTCGCGACTTACCCGAGCTTGACCGACCGCGTCGTGCTGATCTCTGGCGGCGCCTCCGGCATCGGTGCCGACATGGTCCGAGCCTTCGCCTCGAGCGGCGCTCGTGTCGGTCTTCTCGATGTGCAGGATGCGCCCGCGCGGGCGCTGGTGGCGGAGCTGAGCGAGGCCAGGCACGCACCGCTCTATCTTCGCTGCGACGTGACCGATATCGATGCGCTGCAGGCCTCGATAGAAGATGTGCGTGCGCGGCTTGGTCCGGTCGCCGTCCTCGTCAACAACGCCGCCAACGATCAGCGGCACAGTATCGGCGAGGTGACTGCCGACTATTGGGACAACAGCTTCGACGTCAATCTCCGCCATCATTTCTTCGCTGCGCAGGCAGTGCATCCGCATATGAAGGAACTCGGCTTCGGCTCGATCATAAACTTCTCGTCGATCTCCTGGCGCTTCGGGGCCGATCAGATGGTGACCTATGCGACGGCCAAGGGAGCTGTCGTCGCCTTGACCCGCGCGCTTGCGCGATCGTTCGGTCCTGACAACATCCGCGTCAATGCGATCGAGCCTGGCGCCGTCATCACGGAGCGGCAGCGCGAGCTGTGGTTCAAGACGCAGGACGCAATCGACCAGACGGTGCAGCGACAGCTGATCCGCCGCGTCCTGCTGGGCGAGGAGATCGCGCGGGCAGCACTTTTCCTGGCGGCGGACGACAGCCGCATGATCACCAAGCAATCCATCACCGTCGATGCGGGTCTGCGCTGATGCGATCATTCCCTCATTCCCCACTGGAGCCAAGTTGATGTTTCGCCTCGGCCTCAATCCTTATGGGCTGACTTATCATCTCGGCCTGCAGGGTCGCGGAACACCGCGCCACAACCCTAATGGGGCGGGTCTCCAGGGCTTCATCGCGCTCGCCGAGGAACTTGGTGCACGAACGCTCGAAATTTACGAGCCTTGGCTCACCGACCTGCCCGACGCCGAGGTCGTCAACCTGCGCAAGCGACTGGCCGGGCTCGGCATCGTGCCGGTGGTGAGCGGCGGCCTTCTCGTCGCCGGTCCCCTGGACAAAGCCTTCCGCGCAGCGCGCCTGCTGGAAGCGACGACGATCCGTACCGCGCTGACCCCCGTCCTGTGCGGCGATCGCAACGCGTGGGGCGAGAAGTGGACCGAATTCGACGCGACGATCCGCGCTGCCCTGAGAGAATGGGGACCGCGGGCGGCGGCGGAAGGACGGGTGCTAGCCATCGAGAACCATCAGGATTTTGGCAGCGACGAGTTGGTCGCGTTCTGCGAGCTTGGGGGGCCAGCTGTCGGCATCACCTTCGATACGGGCAACACGTTCCCCGTCGGCGAGGCGCCGCTTGCCTTCACGCGAAGGATCGCGCCCCACGTTCGCCACGTCCACCTGAAGGACTACCGCGTGCAATTCACCGATGAGGGATATCGTCTCGTCCGCTGTGCGATCGGAGACGGCGCCGTGCCTTTTGCCAAACTGGCGGCCATCCTCGCCGAGCACCACGACACGTTAACCGCGGTGCTTGAACCCGGCGCGCTGGAGGCCCGCCACGTTCGCCTTCTCACCGATGAGTGGTGGAACGGATACCCTGAGAAGACCGCGCGTGAGTTGGTGGCCTGCCTTAGCGCCGCGCATGTGAACCGCCTTGCCGACGACGCCGATTACCGGACGCCGTGGGAGCGCGAGGAGGACGGCGCGCTCGTTTCTTATGAGCTCGATATGATCCGCCGCAGCGCCGCCAACATGAAGAAGTTCGATCTATGACAACGGAGAAACAAACATGACCGCCCGAGAACTTAGCGGCCTCACCGCCTTCGTGACCGGCTCTGGACGCGGTCTCGGCCGCGTGATGGCCGAGCGCCTGGCCGAACTCGGAGCAAACGTCGCGATACACGATCTGGATTGGACGAGGCCCTCCCAATATGGCGAATTCGCCGACCTCGGCGAATCCGCCAAGGGTTTGGAAAAGCATGGCACGCGCGTGACTGCGGTCACCGGCAACATCGGCGACAGGGACGCCATCGCCGAAATGAAGAGGAAGATCGAGGCGGACCTCGGCGATGTGCACGTCCTGGTCAACTGCGCAGGCGGCGACATCGGTGCAAAGGGGGTAAAGCCAAATCCCAACAACGCGCTCGACATCGCCTACGAAGACATCAGGACACTGACCGAGAACAACCTCATCGGCACAATGCTGGTCTGCCAGGCATTTGTACCGCCGATGGTCAAGCGCGGCTCCGGTTCGGTGATCAACATCGCCTCGGCGGCGGCGCATATCGGCTGCTCGCCGGAAGTCGTTTATTCGACGCTGAAAGCCGCGGTCGTCCACTATACGCGCTGCCTCGCCAAGGAACTGATTGACGACGGCGTGCGTGTCAATGCGATCAGCCCCGGCGCGACCAAGACCGCGCGGTTCCAGGCGAGCCGGGTGGTCGATCCGGCACGGATGGATTCGAGCCAGAAATCTTTGAACCGCTACGCGGAGGCGGAAGAGATCGCGGAAGCGGTGGCCTTCCTCGCTGGTCCGCGTGCACGCTTCATTAACGGCCAGGTCATCCGAGTCGACGGCGGCTTCACCATCTTCCCAGGTTGAAGCGCAACTGTCATAGCCTGTTGGAGGACGCCTCACCATTGAGCGCTGAGTTATGCCGAAACCGTGCATCGCCCCTACATTGTCCTCGAGTCGCGTGATACACGCGAGAAGCCAATGTCCGGGCTTGAGTTCCGCGCACGCCTAACCAGGTCCTCCCAGCAACGGGGGCCTGTTTCGGAACAAGACATGCACAAGTCAGCTGCGATCGGGGCAGCTTGAGATTGCACACAGGGCCTACACGTCGGTCCGGAGGGCTCACGTGGCCGCTGGATCGGTACCGCTTCGTCGACGGATGCCGTGAACCCGAAGGGCGATACGCCCTGGTGAACAGGACATTCAATATTCGTCCCGGCGCAACGGCGAGCGTGATGGCTCCGGATCAAGCAAACGATTGTCCGATAGATGGAAGAAGAGATGGCTTCATATTCGCCTCCGATCGATGATATCGCTTTCCTGCTTGCGGAGGTCTTTGATTTTGACCGCCTAATGCGGTCGCTTCCCGGCTGCCAGGACGTCGATGCCAAGCTTGCGGTATCTATCCTGGAAGAGGGCGGTAGATTCTGTACGGGCGTGCTCGAACCGTTGAACAGGTCCGGTGACGAGGAAGGCTGTCGGCTCACGGACGGCCAGGTCTTCACACCGAAGGGGATGCCTGAAGCATACAGGGCCTTTGTAGACGCGGGCTGGTCGGCCCTTTTCGGCAGACCCGGAGTATGGCGGGCAGGGCCTGCCTCGCGTCATCCAGATCCTGTTCGATGAGATGCTGTCCTCCGCCAACCTGTCGTTTGGCCTCTTCCCGGGGCTTACGCGTGGCGCCGTGGAAGCGCTCTCGAATCACGCAAGCGCGGAGCTCAGGCAGAAATACCTGCCGAAGATGATCGCCGGCGAATGGACTGGCGCGATGGCCCTGACAGAATCGTCGGCCGGCACCGACCTCAGGTCTCCTGACAGCGCGGGCCGGGCCTGTCGGCGACGGCTCCTATCGTATCCATGGAACGAAGATTTTCATCTCGTCGGGCGACCACGACTTTGGGGGGAACGTCGTCCACCTGGTGCTAGCTCGTTTGCCCGATGCCCCGAAGGGAGTAAAGGGTATCAGCCTGTTCCTGACGCCAAAGTTTCTCGTCGAGGAAGACGGCACGCCCGGAGCACGAAACGGGATCTCGGTCGGGTCTCTGGAACACAAGATGGGCATACATGCTCAGCCGACCTGCGTCATGAATTACGACGGTGGGATCGGCGGGCTGGTCGGTGAACCGGGTCGCGGCCTCGATGCCATGTTGACAATGATGAAGGCGGAGCGCCTGTTCGTTGGTGTGCAGGGGCTGGGTATCGCCGAGATAGCCAATCAGAAGGCCGCAAACTATGCACATGAGCGTAGGCAGGGGCGTTCGGCTGATGGGAGCCGTTGGCCTGTTCCCATCATAGAGCATGCCGACGTGCGCAGGATGCTGCTGACCGGACGCAGCCTGGCGGATGCGTCGCGCGCGTTGGCGGTATGGACGGCCATGCAGATGGACGTCGCTGCCCGTCATCCGGACCCTGCTGTGCGCAAGGAAGCGGACGCTCTCGTTGCGCTGCTGACGCCTGTAATCAAGGCGGCTTTCACGGATTTCGGCTTTGAAACGGCAGTGGCTTCGCAGCAGGTGTTTGGTGGCCACGGCTATATCCGCGAATGGGGGATGGAGCAGTTTGTCCGCGATGCGCGCATCACGCAGATTTACGAGGGCACCAACGGTGTGCAGGCAATGGATCTCGTTGGCCGCAAGCTGTTGGCGGATGGCGGAGCCGCGGCCGGTCGCTTCTTCTCGATAATCAAGCAGGACCTTGAAATTGCGGCGCAAGTGCCCGAAGCCGAGCAGATCGCCAGGGCAACCGAACAGGCGCTCGGACGGCTCGAGCGGACGACGTCCTATCTTCTCGCTACCCGTGCCGATCTCGCGGCGGCCGGCGCTGCGGCGACCGACTATCTGCGCCTGTTCGCACTCGTCGCGTGTAGCTGGATGTGGGCGCGGATGGCTTTGAAGGCAGCCAACAGCGACGCTCCGCTCCGCCGCCGCAAGCGCGCCGCTGCCGCCTTTTTTGTCGAACGGGTGTTGCCACAGACCCTGGCGCTGGAGCTTTCCATCACCAATGGTCCGGCAACATTGATGGCAATCGAGGGGGATCTCCTCTGAGGGAAGCGGCCCGGCTTGTTCATCTAGCCATGGCGATCGTTGCCGCGACTGCCAGATGCGACGGCTGAAATGGACGCGATCCCGACGGTTCGTCCATAGAGCTCCACTGCAAAACGCGACAGCGAAGAGTCTCGATACCCGGCACCATCGCAATGTGATATATGAACTAAATGGTTTATTGACATTGCTCCGGCTCGCCACCAAGATGATCGAGCCGGTTCGGACACTGCGGTCGACAATATCTCTGGAAACTTCGGGTGAGGACCGTCGCCGGAGGAGGTTCAAGAAGTTCCTCTTCCGGACTGGGGACCGCTGCGCCTCGGTCGCAATCACGACGGACGTGTGAAGCCGGGGATGTCGAGCAGAAGTCTGGTACCGCCTGGGAAGCATAATGGAGAGAGCCTTGAGAGACTTCAAGCCGGAGATGAGCATTCGCATTCTATGCACTGTACTTAGCCTGCTGTTGCTTCCTGTTGCCAATGTGCGGGCGCAGACTTTGACTGATGTGTCGATAGCGCTTCCATCGACCAGCGTCGTCGGCGGATCGATCCGGCTCGCCGATGTGATGGGCATGTTCGAGAAACACGGCCTGAAGCCGAAGTTTACGGTGATGGATGGCGGCGCCGTGACACTGTCGGCACTGGTTTCCGGGTCGGTCGATGCAGCGATGCTGGGCGGAACCGAGAACGCAGTCGCCCGTTCGCGTGGCCAAGATGTCGTCATCCTTGCGAACACATATGGCGGTTTCGGCGCGACGCTGGTACTCGACAGGGCAGTTGCAGACGCGAGCGGGGTCGCTCCTGACGCTCCGCTCCAGCAGCGCCTGAAAGCGCTTTCGGGGCTGACGCTCGCTGCGCCCAGCCCGACCTCCGACTATACGTTCGCCTTCAAGTCGGCTGCGGCCGGGCAGGGGGCTGCTCCCAATTTCGTGTTTATGAGTCAAAGTGCCATGCCGGCTGCCCTGCAGAGCGGCGCTGTTCAGGGCTACGTGGCCAGCGCCCCGAACTGGGGCGCGCAAGTCTTGTCGGGAACGGCTGTCGTCTGGATCAGCGGTCCCAAACGAGAGCTGCCTCCGGAATTCTCGCCGCGCAGTTCGATCAGCTTGCAGATGATGCGTGCCACCGCTGACGGCAAGCCGGAAATTACCGGATCATTGATCGCCGTCGTGGACGAGATGATCGCCGCCATGACAAACCGCCCCGACGATGTGATCGCGGCGCTGGGCAAGCTTTATCCCGCCTTGTCGGCGGAGGAACTGAAACTGCTCTTCGGTTCGGAATCCGGTCCTTGGGCTGCCAACAGGCTCACGGTCGAGGATGTCCAGGCCGACCTCGAATTCGCACTGCGCACCGGAGTGCTTTCGAGCCTGGAGGGTATAGACGCTCGCCAGATGCTTCACCCGTAGATTGTTGGCACGCGTCCATCGACGGCCTCGTTGAAAAACGGGGCCCTCGATAGGGAGATCGTTGTGCCTGACGTGCGGCTTGCGCGTCCGAATATGCAGACCCGTGCGCAGTGGAACAGTACATGGAACAGATCCGAAGCGCTACCGCCGCGGCTGTCATCTGCCGGCAGCTGGCAATCAGTTTCGACGAGGTCGTGGTCAAGTTTGGCGACTTTCATGCGATGGGGCCGACCAGCCTCGACGTCCGCCATGGCGAGTTCCTGGCGATCGTAGGTCCCAGCGGATGCGGGAAATCGACCTTGCTGAACCTCGTTGCCGGCACGCTGGTGCCCAGCAGCGGTGCAGTCGCCTACAAGGGCAATGGGGTCGCGGGTATCAACCACGACGTTGGCTACGTGACCCAGAAGAACTATTGCCTACCGTGGCGCACGGTGGAGGGCAACGTCCGCCTTCCCCTCGAGTTTCGCAACGTCCCTCCCGCAGATGCGCGCGAACAAGTTCGCGATGCGCTCGCCATGGTCGGGCTGCTTGGATTCGAGAAGGCGTACCCCAAGCAGCTGTCGGGCGGGATGCAGCAGCGCGTCGCCATAGCGCGCACTCTGGCATACCGGCCGAGCGTTTATCTCATGGACGAGCCTTTCGGCAGCCTCGACGCGCAATTGCGCACGCGCATGCATGAAGAACTGCTCAAGATCTGGCAGGAGACCGGGGCGACCTTCGTCTTCGTCACGCATGACCTGCAGGAGGCGATCACGCTGGCTGACCGGGTGGTCGTCATGTCGAAGCGGCCAGGAATTCCGAAACTTGTCGTCGACATCGACCTGCCCCGCCCTCGGGACATAATCGATATTCAGGCGAGCCCTGCTTTCGGCGCATACTTCAAGACGCTGTGGGCCGCTCTCGACGTTCACTAGGACATTTAGGGAGGCTGGACATGGCTATCGACAACCGACAGCCGGCGCGGCACGGCTGGCGATTTTTCGTGGGCTCGAACACGTTTCTTCAAGTGCTCGTCGGGATCGTCGGGCTTGCATTCTGGGAAGCCGCCTCACGCAGCTTCGATCTCGACTTTTGGATCAGCAGTCCTACCGCGGTAGCAACGGAACTCGTCCGGTGGGAACGATCCGGTCACCTTTGGGTCGACCTGCGGGTGACCATGACCGAGGCGAGCCTCGGCTTCATCGTTGGCTGTATCGCAGGCGGCTTCACGGGCTTCGTCCTCGGCTGGACACAACGGCTCGGAGACATACTCGAACCCTATATCGTTGCGCTATATTCCATTCCGAAGATCGCATTGGCGCCGCTGTTCGTGCTGTGGCTCGGCATCGGCGTGACCAACAAGGTGATGTTTGCGGCGATGCTCGTCTTTTTCATCGTCTTCTTCACCACCTACCGCGGCGTGCGCAGTGTCGACCGAGAGCTCGTGCAGAATGCCTGGCTTCTTGGGGCCAATCGCTGGGACATCTGGACCAAGATAGCCATTCCCTATTCCGCTGTGTGGATGTTGACGGGCCTGCGTATCGCGCTGCCCGATGCTCTGATAGGTGCGATCGTAGGTGAGTTTGTGGCATCCGACGCCGGCGTCGGGTATCGGATCAAGGAGGCGACGGCTTTCGTCAACACCGCTGGCGTCTTCGCAGGCCTCTTTGTCTTGCTCTTGATCAGCCTGTGTCTGCTCAGCCTTCTCAAGCTCATCGAGAACCGCACCTTGCGATGGCAGGCAGGGGACGGGGCCATCGCGACGGAGCCAGGCCATTGACTGCCGGGCGTGCTATCCGCTGCGGTCCCTCGGAGCCTCCGCACGTTCATCCTGCTCCGCACTCCGCAGCATCGCCCGATCTGGTTTTGAAGGGGGGCTCAGTCACGGCATCGCGCCATACGTCCCTTCCATCATCAGAATTGACATAAATCATTTAAATAAGATAGGTTCATTGAATGGGACGGCCGTGGGCAAGAGGAATTGACCCCGGCAGCGACTTGGAGCGACCGCGGGTTATCAACCTCTCTGCGAAGTTCTGATCAACACTTGGCGCCTGCTCGACCCGGCGAGCTCGATCGCTCATCGCAGCCGCGGTTCGGGGTCGCCGTTGAGAAGGACTGATAGGCGAAATAGGAGCAAACGTAAGTGGGAACGTCCCTTGCCAACCTCGTTGCCCAGCGTATTGCGTTCGGCATCCTTCTCCTGTTTGCGGTATCGGTGCTGATCTTCGCCGGCACGCAAATCCTTCCGGGCGATGTGGCGGCATCGATCCTGGGTCAGTCAGCGACGCCGCAGGCGCTCGCCAATCTGCGTGAGGAACTTGGTCTCAACGACCCAGCGATCGTGCGCTATTTTCACTGGCTGGGCGGGGTCCTGACCGGCGATCTGGGCACCGCGCTTTCGAGCCGGCAAGACATCGCGTCCTCGCTCGGCCCCCGGCTCTGGAACACGCTCTTCCTGGCTTTCTGGGCGGCCGTCGTGGCCGTGCCGCTGGCAATCATCCTTGGCCTGCTCGCGGTGCGCTACCGCAATGGCCCCGTCGACAAGACGATTTCGGGCCTGGCGCTCGCCTCCACGTCGCTCCCGGAGTTCTTCATCGGCTATCTGCTGGTATTTCTGTTCGCGGTGAAGCTGCAATGGTTTCCGAGCCTCTCGACCGTCTACGACGGGATGCCTTTCCTGGAACGCATGAAGGCGATCGCCCTGCCGGCCTCGGCGCTAACGCTCGTGGTGCTGGCCCATATGATGCGCATGACGCGCGCGGCAATCCTCAACGTCATGCAATCGGCCTACATCGAAACCGCCGAGCTGAAGGGCCTCAAACCGCTCCAGATCATCCGGCGCCACGCCTTTCCGAACGCCGTCGCGCCGATCATCAATGTCGTGATGCTGAACCTCGCCTTCCTGATCGTCGGTGTGGTCGTGGTGGAGGTGATCTTCGTCTATCCGGGCATGGGGCAGTATCTCGTCGACCACGTCTCGAAACGCGACGTGCCCGTCGTGCAGGCGGTGGGGCTGATCTTCGCCGCCGTCTATATCGGCCTGAACATGATCGCCGACATTGCCGCAATCCTCGTGAATCCGCGCCTGAGGCACCCGAAATGACAGCACTCGTGCTCCGCTATGGCGCCCGCATCCCGATCGGCGCGTTGATCGGGCTGATCGCCTGTGCGGCTTTTCTGTTCATTGCGATCTTCGCGCAATGGATCGCGCCCTACGGGCTCGGCGAGATCGTCGGAGATGTCTGGGAACCGGCGTCGCCCGAACATTGGCTGGGGACCGACAATCTTGGCCGCGATCTCCTCTCTCGCATGCTCTACGGCGGCCAGACCACGATCCTAATCGCAGCGATGGCGACCGCGCTTTCCTTCACTCTAGGGTCCATTCTCGGTTTCCTCGCTGCTGTTGTCGGCGGTTGGTTTGAGAGCATCCTGTCGCGTTTTGTCGATCTGCTCATGGCCGTTCCGACCCTTATCTTCGGCCTTGTCGTGCTGTCGGTCCTGCCTTCCAACCTCATAACGCTGGTCCTGGTCATGGGCATCCTGGACTCCACCCGCGTCTATCGCCTTGCGCGCGCGGTGGCGACCGACATCAACGTCATGGACTTCGTCGAGGCGGCCAAGCTGCGGGGTGAAGGCAGCGGCTGGATCATCTTCCGCGAGATCCTTCCCAACGCGCTTTCGCCGCTGGTTTCGGAACTCGGCCTGCGGTTCATCAACGCGGTGCTCTTCCTCTCCGCGCTTTCATTCCTCGGGCTCGGCGTGCAGCCGCCGGACGCGGACTGGGGTGGCATGGTCAAGGAGAACAAGGACGGGATCGTCTTCGGCGTGGCGGCGGCACTGATCCCGGCCGGGGCCATCGCTGCGCTTTCGATCTCGGTCAATCTCGTGGCGGACTGGATACTCAACCGAACCACGTCACTAACGGGAGGGCGAGGTGATGCTTAAGCCGGCAGGGACGTGGCGTGACCCCGAAAGCAGCCTGCTGCTCGACATGCGCAATCTGCGCATCGAGGCGACCGTCCATCCGCCCGGCGACGATCCGCAGAACGTCGTTATCGTGGACGACGTCTCTCTCACGCTGGAAAAGGGCCGAGTCCTCGGACTGATCGGCGAATCCGGCGCCGGCAAGTCCACCATGGGTCTCGCCTCCATGGGCTATGGTCGCGGCAGCATGAGGATCACGGGCGGAGAGGTCTTCCTCAACGGTCGCGACATCCTCAAAGGCGGCGTCCACGAGTTGCGCAAGGTGCGCGGCAGCGAGATCTGCTATGTCGCCCAGTCGGCCGCAGCGGCGTTCAACCCGGCTCAGCGCCTCATGGACCAGGTCGTCGAAGCGGCATTGCACCACGGCATCGCGACAAGGGCCGAGGCGGAGAAGCGCGCGGTGGCGCTGTTCAGGAAGCTCGGCCTGCCGGATCCTGAAAACATCGGTCAGCGCTATACGCACCAGGTATCCGGCGGCCAGTTGCAGCGCGTCATGACAGCGATGGCGCTGTGCCCGGAGCCCGACCTGATCGTTTTCGACGAGCCCACCACCGCCCTCGACGTGACGACACAGATCGGCGTGCTTGCCGCCATCAAGGATGCGATCCGCGACACTGGCGTCGCTGCGCTCTACATTACCCACGATCTGGCCGTCGTGTCCCAGGTCTCGGACGAGATCATGGTGCTGCGCCACGGAAAGATGGTCGAGTACGGGAAGACGCGGCAGATAATCGAGGCGCCGCGCATGGACTACACCAAGGCTCTGGTCTCGGTGCGTTCACTCGAGCACGTGGAGAATCAACCCGGCGCCGCATCGCTGCTGTCCGTCAACGACGTCACGGCAGCCTATGGTCGTGCGCATGTAAAAGTAGTTCAGAATGTATCGGTGCAGGTGTGTCCGGGCCAGACACTCGCCATCGTCGGCGAATCCGGTTCTGGAAAGTCGACGCTTGCGAGGGTCATCACCGGCCTGATGCCTCCGCTCTCAGGCAGCATCACCTTTGACGGCCGGACGCTGGCGTCCAGCCTCGCCGAGCGCACCAAGGATGACTTGCGGCAATTGCAGATGATCTACCAGATGGCCGACGTGGCGATGAATCCGCGCCAGACCGTCGGCACCATCATCGGCCGGCCGCTCGAGTTCTACTTCGGCATGCGCGGAAGGGAGCGCGATGCCCGCGTCGCCGAACTACTCGACGAGATCGAGATGGGCAGGGGCTTCATGAACCGCTACCCGGCCGAACTCTCGGGTGGTCAGAAACAACGCATATGCATCGCCCGCGCACTTGCGGCCAAACCCAAGCTCATCATCTGCGACGAGGTAACGAGCGCGCTCGATCCGGTGGTGGCCAACGGCATCCTGAAGCTGCTGCTTCGTCTGCAGAAGATCGAGGACGTAGCTTATCTGTTCATCACCCACGACCTCCACACGGTCAAGGCGATCGCCGATTCCATCGCAGTGATGTATCGCGGCGAAGTTGTGCGCTATGGCCCGAAAAGCAGCGTGCTGGCGCGCCCCTTCGACGCCTATACCGACCTGCTTCTTTCCTCGGTGCCCGAGATGGAAATCGGCTGGCTGGAGCGGGCCAGTTCGAGAGGATCTGCCGCTCAAAGCGCATCGTAGCCGTGTCCAACCCAGACTACTGTTGGATGCGGCAATGCCTTCGCGGCTCCGTCGATACGAGATATCCGAAAGCGCCGCTCCCGGCCACGCTTTAGAAATATTCATATAAATGGATTAGTTCATATTGCCTTGTCTGATAAGCGTAGTTACGCTCGCGTCCAAGCATCGAGGAATGTGAGCAGGTCCATGGGGACGGACAGCGTGGTTTGCGGGTTTGATCTGACCCCCGGTCCAATCCAGCGGGCGGGCTTCAGGGACTGACGTCGACGTCGCTGGATTCCGAAGCGTTCCCGTGGCTCAGCGCCCAGGAAATCACCGTCGCGGGCATCCCGCTCCTAGCGCTGCGTGTCTCCTATGCCGGCGAGCTCGGCTGGGAGCTGCATGTGGCGATGGACCGTCTTGCCGAACTGTATGACGCGATCCATGCCGCAGGCGCGGGCAACGGCCTGCGCAACATCGGCGTCCGGGCACTCAATTCGCTGCGCCTCGAAAAGGCCTACCGCGGTTTCGGCACCGAACTGACCGAACGCTACTCGCTGGATCAGGCGGGCCTGCCGTTCTTCGCCAGCACGCGGAAGCAGTATCGCGGCCGGGCCGCGGTCGACGCAGAGCGGCAGGACCCCAACAGCCTTCGCCTCGTCTATCTCGCGGTCCAGAATTCCGACAACGACGCATGGGGCGACGAGCCGGTCTACGCCAATGGCAAGCTGATCGGCGCGGTCACCAGCGGCGGGTTCGGCTTCCGGGTGGGCCAGTCGATCGCATTCGGCCTGGTCGACGACGCCCATGCCGCGCCGGGTACGGAACTCCAGATCAAGATGCTCGGCGAGATGCGCTCGGCGACCGTCTGCGCCGAGGCGATCTATGATCCGCAGAACCTCAAGCTGAAGGGCTGACCGAGGAGTCCATTGCAGCTGCTGAAAGAGGCCTGAGAGTTGCAAAGTCGGCAGCTGCTCGCTAACCTGTCGCGTCCGTGATCAGAGGCAGATCAGGATATGACGACCATTCGAGGAGCGAGCCGTCATACACGCTGATGCGACGGTGGTCGAGATTCTCGAGGACGAAATAGGCCATGCTGGCCGCGAGACCGGCACCACAATAAATGATCGTGCGTTTCTGCGGCTCGATGCCCGCTGCCGTGACGAGTTGCTCCAACTTGTCCGGGTCGAGATAGCGATTCGATTGCGGGTCGATGAGTTCAGCGAAAGGAAGTGACAGGCTGCCGGGAATTCGCCCGGGCCGACCGTAGTAGCTACCGCCGGTCCCCTCAAACTGGTTCCGCTGCAAAGCGTTGACAAGCTGGATGTCTGGTTTCTCCAACGCCGCGCGGACTTCGTCCAGCGAAGCGATCGCGTCCTTTACCGCATGCAACGTCACTTCGGTGGGGTGGGGCGTGAGCGTGATTGTGCTGGTCACTGGCAGGCCCGCCTCAATCCAGGCTTCCCAACCGCCGTTCAAGATCATCACGTTGGAGACGCCGCACGCCCGCAGAACCCAGTATATCCTCGCGACTGCTGACTGGTTGCCCCAGCGCGACAGCCGACCGTACAGGACGATCACAGAACCTTCGCGCCAGCCAAGGCCGGACAGCACGGCGGCAATCTGATCGGGCTCAGGCAGTCCGTAGCCAATGGCGCGGCGCGGCGAAGAGAAATCCTCCATGAGGTAGCGGTAGTGCGAGCCGGGAATGTGAGCCTCGCGCCAGTGACCGTAGTCGCTCTCGACAAGCGCGCGGCCGTTCGGGTTCGACTTCATGTCGACGCTGCAATCCAGGATGATCAATCCGGTCTTCCCAAGGCAGTGGGCGAGTTCTCCCGGTTCAACTAGGAAGGGAAAAGACGTCATGCTGAAGGCCTCAAAGCTTGGAATTTTGTTGTCTGCTGCGCCTATGGGCGGCATGTTCTTTGTGAGCGGATGCGACAGGCAGTGCGCGAGATAGGAATCGCGCGCCTTGAGCGGCTCCATTTCGATAGTCAGGTGACAAGGCCGCCGGGCGGCTCAGAATTGCTTCCGCCCAGATAGGCTTCCCGCACCTTGTCATTCTCAAGGAAATCCGCGCTCGGGCCTTCAAGAGCGAGGGAGCCGGTCTTCAGCACGCAGGCGTAGTCGGAGATCCTGAGGGCGAGCTTGGAGTTCTGCTCGACGATGATGATCGTCGTTCCCTGCTGCTTGATGGTCGTGACCAACTTGGCCACTTCCAGAACCATCTTCGGCGCCAGTCCGAGCGTCGGCTCGTCGAGCATCAGGATGCGTGGTCGGCTGACGAGCGCCCGTGCGATGGCGACCATCTGCTGCTCGCCGCCAGAGAGGCTCGATGCGACCTGCCTGCTCCGTTCGGCCACCCTCGGGAAGATTCCGTAGATGACTTCGAGCTGCTGCCGAAACAGCGCGCGATCGCGTATGCGATAGGCGCCCATGCAAATGTTCTCGTAGACGGTAAGGTCGGGAAACAGCCGTCTTCCTTCCGGGCAAAGTACGATGCCCCTGGCGAGCCGTTCCTGGATTGTCAGCGACGAGACGTCCTCTCCGTCCATGCGGATGGCGCCGTCGCTGTGGCGGACCAGTCCTACAATCGCCCTGAGCAAGGTCGACTTGCCGGCGCCGTTCGCCCCGATCACCGCGAGGACCGAATCGACCGGCACCGCAAGCGAAATGCCGCGCAGCGCTTGCATGCCGCCACAGTGGACGGAAAGATTGCTGACCTCAAGCAAAGTCATAATCATCTCCGAGATAGGCGTCGATGACCCTGCTGTCCCGCTTGATCTCAGATGGGGTATCCAGCGCGACCTTGGCTCCCTGGCTCATGACGAGGATGCGGTCGCAGACGTCCATGACGAGCGGCATGTCGTGTTCTATGAGGAGGATGCTGATGCCGAGTTCGTCGCGCAAGCGGCGGATCAGCGTGCCTGCCTCCCTCTTTTCCGACGGATTGAGGCCGGCCGCGGGCTCATCCATCAGAAGCAGCTTGGGCTCGATCAGCATGGCCATGCCGACACCGAGCAACTTCTGCAGCCCGTATGCAAGGTCCCCGGCTACGCCGTCGAGATGGTCGCCCAGCCCGATGAAGCTGGCGACCGCGCGGAATCGATCCTCGCTCGCCGCCGCGGACCGAACCGCAAGGGGATTGTGCCGCCTCCGCAGCACGTTCGCGCGTCGGAGGTTCTCGGCGACCGTTTCCGACTTAAACACGGTCACGGCCTGGAAGGTGCGGCCGATGCCCAGACGCGCGATGGCGTCGCTCGAATAGCCGGAGATGTCCCGCTCGTCGAACGTCACGCCACCCGCGCTCGCTTTGTGTTGGCCCGCGATGACGTTGAAGAGCGTAGTCTTGCCGGCGCCGTTGGGGCCGATGATCCCGAAGATCTCGCCGCGCTTCATCGAGAAGCTGATATCCGAAACGGCCGTAAGTCCGCCGAAACGCTTGCTCAGGCCTCTTACATCGAGAAGATTCTTCATCAGCCCGGCTTCCTGCGCTCGAACAATGTGACGAGGCCGTCCTTGATCAGGACGAGAAATATAATCAGGACGACGCCGTAGATCAGGAGCTGGAAAGCGCGGGCCTCGCGCAGGAATTCGGGTAGCGGGACGATGAAGATCGCGCCCAGCACGGGTCCAAGCACCGAAGTCGCGCCTCCGACAACGTTCATGACGATGAGATCGACCGACAGCCAGAAGGTGAAGGCGTCCGGCGAAAGGAAGCCTATATAGAATCCGTAGATCCCGCCGGCGATGCCTGCGATCAATGCGCTGCCCACGAAGGCGGCGACGCGCCACGCAAGGGCATTTGAGCCAAGCGACCGGCTCAACGTCTCGTCCTCCTTGAGCGCCTGGAAGATTCGTCCGATCTCCGAGCGCTCAAGCAGGCGCAGGGCAACGTAGCAGACGGCGCAGAAGACGAGGCCGAACAGGTAATAATGCTGCGTCGTCGAGAAGCGCATGCCGAAGACGGACAGTTTGGGAATGCCGTAGATGCCGCTGTTTCCGCCGAATAGGGACGTCCATTCCTGGAAGACGAGATTCACGATCTGGCCGAAGGCGAATGTCAGAAGCGCGAAGTAGACGCCCTTGATGCGCAGGAACACCGGGCCGCATATGGCCGCCGTGGCGGCGGCGAGAAGGCCTCCGGCGAAGACGGACAGCATTGGCGGAAAGTCGAGCCGCATGGTCAGCAGGACCGCGCCATACGCGCCGATGCCCATGAACGCGGCCTGGGCGAGGGACAACTGGCCTACCTTGAGCATCAGGTTCAGGCTGAGGGCGAGTGGGATCATGATGGTGATCATGGTAGCCACGTGGAACACGTAGCGGCCGCCGACGACCCAGGGCAGTGTCGCGAGCGCGGCTACGATCAGATAGGCAAGGTAGGTTTTCCTCACCGCGCGGTCCGTCCCAGCAGGCCGTTGGGCCTTACGATGACGACGATCAGCACCATCGCGAAGGAAGCAATGAGCGCCGCGAGCGGACTGAGGAGGGTGGACAGGAACGCCTCGCTGAGGCCCAGCAGAAGGCCGCCGACCACGGCCCCGAGGATGCTTCCCAGACCGCCGAGAATGACCACGACGAAGGCTTTCAGCATTGGCATTTCGCCCATATAAGGCCCGACATTGTAGATCGGCGCCATGAGTGCGCCGGCCAGTCCGGCGAGCAGGCAGGCCACGCCGAAGGCGGCGCGATAGATCTGCCCCGACTTGACGCCCATCAGGCTGGCGGTCTCCGGGTCCTGCGCGACAGCCTTCATCGCAAGGCCGAGGCGGGAATGCTTCAGGAACAGATAGAAGATCGCGAGGATGATCAGGGCGCAGATCGCAACGACCGTGCGGTCCCAGGGGGCCACCGCTCCGAATGCCTGCCATGTCCCGGTAAAGGGCCGTGGCACGGTGTGCTCGGCCGGGCCGAAGGTTATCAGGCCGAGGGACTTCAGGATGATCGCGACCGCCAGGGACATGATCATGCCCGGCATCTCGTCATGCACGAGCCGTCGAAACAGCAGACGCTCGAGCACCATGCCAAGAACGGCGGCCGCCACGCCGCCCGCCAGGACCGCCGCGAAGAACGGCAGGCCGAGACTGCCGAAAAGCAGCAGGACGACGAAGGCCCCGATCATGTAGAACTCGCCATGCGCGAAATTGACGATGCGCATGATGCCGAAGATCATCGTGAAGCCGAGCGCCATGATCACATAGATGAGGCCGGCCAGGGCGCCGTTCATCAGCATTTGGTAAACCACGCGATCCCCCTTGGCAGGACACCCTCTGGTGGTTGGTAGCCGCGTGGGGCGGCTACTTCACTTCGGCGACGACTGCCACCTGGCCGCCCTTGATGATGCCGACATAGACCGGCGCCATGATCTCGCGGTTGCCAGCGCCACGTAATGTGAGGTCGCCTCCCTGAACCGACTTGATCGGCAGCACGTCGTTTATCGCGGCGGCAACCTTGGCCGCATCATCCGCATCGCCCGCCTTCTGGATTGCCTGCACCAGGACATTCGCAGCGTCGTAGAAGTTGACGATGTACTCGTTCGGCTGCTGCCCTACGGCTTTCTCGTATTCGGTGGCCAGATTCCTGAAGCCTTCATTCTGCCTGTCGGCGAAGATGACATTCACCAGCCCTTCCGCCGCTTCGTTTCCAGCTCCCGCTACGATGGCTTCCGCGCCGGTGCCGCCGACCTTGATGAACAGACCCGGATAGCCGAGATCCCGCGCCTGACGGACGATGAGCCCGGCGGTCGCCGGCGATGTGCTGCCAAGTTCGACGATATCGACATTCAAGCCCTGGATCTTTGTGACCATGGGCGCGAAATCCTGCTGCGCGCGCTCGTACAATTCGATGCCGAGAACTTCGAAGCCGCGCTCCTTGTACAGTCGCTCGGTGAGTTGGGCCTGGCTCCAGCCAGTTTCGTCATTCGGATTGACGATGGCGACCCGCCTTTCTTTCACGTTGTCGCGAACCCAGTCGAGGAAGGGAGGCATGTAATCCACCGGCGGACGGAGCATGCGATACATGAAGTTGCTGCCCTCATCGATAGCCTTGTCTGTCACCGAGGCGGTGAGTCCGAGTACGGCGTCACCCTCGAGGTTCTGCTTGAGAGCCAGCGTGGATGCCGAAGCGACGAGGAAGACATATTTCGCGCCGTCGATGTTCAGAAGTCGGTTGTAGGCGGCGACGGCGTCGGCGGCCTGATACTTGTCGTCATAGGCGATGACTTCGACCTGATGCTTCTCGCCGCCGATGTCCAGGCCGCCATTCGCATTGGTCTCCGCCGCCAGGATCTTGACGCCCTCAGCCGCCGCCATGCCCCATTGCGCGCCGGCGCCCGTCAGCGGCGCGATGACGCCGATCTTGATCGGCTCGGCCAGCGTCCCGGCGATGGACAATCCGGTCAGGCTGATACCGACCAGCAACTGAACCGCCAACTTCCTGATATTCACGCTGACCTCCATCAAAAACATATCAGTCAAATGACATTAATGATATATATGATTTTGTAAAGCGTCGAGCGTGATCTGGCCGTTTCCCTGTTTTTGCCTGCCGGGGCCATGCCGACGGCCGCGTGGATGTTGGGGCCGCCGGCGATCGCAAGATACCGGCAGCCCCGAAGCTATTCGTCACACTCGCTTGTTCAACTGATGCCGTGTCGTTCGCGCCAGTCTACGGGCGCGATGACGAACAGGACCTTCGCCTCGTCGCCGTCGTACTGAAGCGTCGTGCCTTCCGGCAGCCAGACCACGTCGCCCGGCTGGCACTCGCGCCCGACGCCATCGATCAGGAAGCGGAAGGTGCCCTCGATCACATAGACGACCTCATCGTATTTGACGGTGTAGGGCTCGCCGAGGCTTTTGAAGGTGCCGACGCCGACTGCCATCGTGGTGCTGGTTTCCTGCCCGATCAGGCGGATGGTCTGCTGACTCTGCCCGAGCCTTTCCGAAATATCCTCGTTGCGGATGATCGTCGCGGGGCCGTGCTTTTCGTTCGCTTGCATGTCTGTGTCCTTGTTTGAAGTCGCCAGGAGTTTGTGATGCTCCCAGTGCTCTTTCGTCTGAGAGGCTGATCGCGTGGGCTAGATTCCTGGCTTCACGGCCAGAGTTCGTCTCTGGCCGGACAGGCAACCGGCATGGTTGAGTGAAGCGCGGCCGCGGCATGGCTGTCCGGCCGGTACCGCCGCCGCAGATGAGACGAAGGCCGGAAGATCCGGCCTTCGTTGATTCCGATGGGTGAACGGTTCTGCCGCGGAACAGGTCCATGGCCCGTCTGTCCCGTTATGCGAACCAGGTGCGGGAGGGCGCGAGGCCTCCCATCAGCTCGTCCGTAGGATTGTCGGACCATCCGGCGATCTTGTCTGAATGCGCGTTGATGAAGTCGGCGAAGACGGGGACGAACAGGCCGCCCTCGTCCCACAGGATGCTCGCCATCTTGGCGTACAGCTCCTTGCGCTTGGCCTCATCCAGTTCGCCGCGTGCCTCGATCAGAAGTGCGTCGAATTCGGAATTGTTGAAATGCGTCAGGTTCCATTCGGCGCCGGTCTGGAAGAATACGGTGTATTGCTGGTCCTGGACCGGCCTGCCAAGATAGTTGTCGGCGTGGAAGGATTTGACACCGGCGATATCCGCCCAGTAGCCATCGTCCGGCACCTTCCTCACCGCCAGCGGAATTCCGGCCTGCTGGGCCGTCGCCTGCCATAGGAGGGCAGCGTCGACGGCGCCCGGGAACACGGTTTCCGCCACGAAGAGTTCGATCGGGCTGCCGTCGTGTCCGGATGCCTGGTAGTGCTCGGCCGCCTTTGCGAGATCGAATGGCCGCTGTTCGAGTTCATTCGCGAAGAGCGGATAGGTGCCGTTGATAGGCACGTCGTTTCCGATCGTGCCGAAACCGCCCAGGATCTTGTCCAGCATCTCCTCGCGGTTCATCGCGTATTTCAGGGCCAGCCTGAGGTCCTTGCTGTTGAAGGGCGCGGTGTCGACATGTGCTTCGAAGGCGTAGTGGCTGCGGCTTGGAGTGTTCCTCACCTGAATGCCCGGGGCGCTCTTCAGGAACTTTGCGATCTTGGGATCGATCTGGTTGATCATGTGCACCTGGCCGGACTGCAGCGCCGAAACGCGAGCGGTCGAGTCATTGATCACGATGATCTCGAGCCCGTCATAGTGGCCGCGGGTCGCATCCCAATCGTCCATGTTCTTCTCCATCACGATGCGGACGCCCGGCTGATAGGATACCAGCTTGTAGGGACCGGTGCCGATCGCGGCATCGGGCTTGTCGACGCCGCCCCTTGGCTGGATGGGCAGGTGATAGTCGGACAGGAGATAGGGTAGGTCCGAGTTCGCGGTCGAGAGCTTCAGGACGACGTTCTGGCCGTCGACCCTCATGTCCGTTATGCCCTTCATGAGAGCCAGCGCGACGGATTGCGATTTCTCATCGGAATGGCGTTTGTAGGTTGCAACCACGTCGTCCGGCGTGAGCTCTGTGCCGTCGTGGAACTTTACGCCTTGACGGATTTTGAACGCCCATTCAGTGCCGTCATCGTTCGGGGTGGCGCTTTCCGCCAGCCGGTAGTCAAGCGTGCCGTCCGGATTGACCGCCACCAGACCCTCGCCCCAGCTGCGCGTGAGAATGCGCGTCATGGGGCTGGCGATCAGCGCGGGGTCGAGCGGGTCCGTGCTAGAGCCGCCGCCGATGCCGATCTTGAGAACGCCGCCCTTCTTCGGCTCCTCGGCCTGGGCCGAACTGCTCCAGCCGGCCGACGCGCCAAACGCCAGTGCGCCGAAGGCGAGCGAGCCTCCAAGCATGGAACGCCGGTTGATCCTCACGTGGAATATGCCGCCTGTATTGTTTCTGTTTGTCACAGGTTCCTCCTAATTCCCCAGTTACGCCGGCTCAAAGCCGGATGCGCCTTGCTTCTCCGCAGATGAACGCGAGCTCATGCCACATGGCTTGGGTCGGCGAGCATCCTACGACGGAAACGATAGTCCCAGCTTTCGTTAAGATCAACCTTATTGTATAAACGATCTAGATCATATATTCCAGGCGAGTTCCGCCGCGAGGCTGCGAGACGAAGGGGGATCTGTCATGCGCTCACCATTGAATGACCTGTCGGGGAAAAGCTTCGACGTCGCCATTATCGGAGGCGGCATCAACGGCGGCGCCGCCGCACAGCATCTGGCCGCCGAGGGATACTCCGTCCTCATGTTCGACAAGAGCGACTTCGGCACCGGAGCGAGCAGCCGGTCCAGCCGTCTGCTGCATTGCGGTCTGAGCGGCCTTATGCCGAAATCGTCCCCCTGGGAGTTCGTCTTCCAGCCCTGGAAGCTCAAAGCCGCCTTGAAGTCTGGGCGGGAACAGTCGAAGTCGCGCGACGAGTTCGTGACGACGATGCCCGAATATGTTCGGAAGTTCACCTTCTGCTTACCGATCTATGATGACAGTCGCTTTCCAGGCTGGCAGCTCGATGTCGCGTTTCGCTTGCTCGACCGCAAGGACGCGAAGGTGCCGCTCGACTACCGCAGGCTGAGCGCGAAGGATGCGCGTTCAACAATACCATTGGTTTCGAAGCTGCGGTCGCCCGAACGCTTACGCAGCGTGGCGACGTTCTCGGAATACAATTTCGACTGGGCCGAACGGATCGTTGTTGACACGGTCTTGGAAGCCGAGCGGCATGGGGCGACAGTGCGCAACTACACGGCGCTGGAGCGCTTCGAGCGCCAGGGAGACCGCTGGAGGCTCTTCCTGTCGGATGGGCTCGACGCCGGCGCAGGACCCGTCTCGGTCGATGCGCGCGTGGTGATGAACATGACGGGCCCGTGGGTCGACGACGTGAACCGACTCACCGGACAACCCCGTTCGCCCCGTCTGATAAACGGGAACAAGGGCGTCCACATCATGGTGCGGCTCGCGCCCGAGTTCCGCAACCACGGGATATTCTCCTTCGGTCCGGACGACATCTTCCTCTACATGATGCCGTGGCGGGACATGCACTATATCGGCCCGACCGACATGCCCTACGAGGGCAGCCTGGACGATGTCTGCGCCACCGAGGCGGATATAGAACACGTGCTCGCGAACACGGCCCGCGTCATCCCGGGCCTTCAGTTGACGCGCTCGGACGTGCTCTACTCGTGGGCTGGCGTTCAGCCGCGGACCTTCGATCCGGCCAACCCCGAAGGAACCTGGTCGCGCGAGATCCATGACCTTTCCGCCAGTGGCATGCCGAACTTCCTCGCCGTGACCGGCGCAACGATCGGCCGCAGCAGGATGACAGGGCGCGATGCCACAGCGGCGATCCGGTCCCGACTGGAACCGAGTGGCGCGCGCAAGGGATTCTCCTACGCGGCCCACAAGCGCCCGCACGATCCCGATTCGCCTGCGCTTTTCAACGACGACCCAACAGTTCGGCTGTCGGACATCACCTATGCAGTCGAACATGAGCATGCCGAGACGTTGACGGACATCATGTTCCGCCGGACGGGAGCCGGCTGGAACGGGTCGATGGGGCGCGAAGGCGCGCAGGTCGCGGCCCGAATACTGGGCGAATGTCGCGGCTGGCCGCAGGAACGCATCGACGAGGAGGTCGAGCGCTACCTGGACGAACTCGCACATCGCCACGGAACCAGGGAAGGCGGTGGCCCGACCCGACCGTAAGGGCACCTCGAGAAAGGTCCCTTGCCGCGGCAGCACTACTGACAGTGAGGAATCCGTAATCGTCGGTGGAGGAGACCATGTCGACAACGAGCAACACTTGTGGAACGTCCGGCAAACGCCGGCCATTGAGCGGTTATGGCGGCCAGACCTATGACGTCGTCATCATCGGCGGTGGGGTGAATGGAGGCTCGGCCGCCCAGCACCTCGCGGCCGAGGGCTATTCCGTCCTCATGTTCGACAAGAATGACTTCGGAACCGGTGCGAGCAGTCGCTCAAGCCGCTTGCTCCACTGCGGTCTTGCCGGCCTCGCTCCCAGTTCGTCGGTTTGGGAATTTGTGCGGAACCCAAACAAGCTCAGGGCGGCGCTTCGGTCTGCCAGGGAGATGTCGATCTGCCGACAGGAATTCGCGTCGACCATGCCGGAATATGTACGCCAATTCACCTTCTGCTATCCGGTCTACGAAGGTGGACCCTATTCGGGCTGGCAGATGGACGCGGCGTTCAGGATGCTCGGATGGGTGGGCGCCGGCGACATTCCGTTGGACTATCGCCGGCTGGGCAAGAAGCAGTTCGGCGACATTCCGATGCTTTCCATCCTTCATTCGCAGGACCGGCTGCGCAGCGTCGCGACCTTCCGCGAATGCCGGTTCGAGTGGCCGGAGCGCATCGTCATGAACACCGTCATGGAAGCCGAGCGACTCGGCGCCAGCGTGCGAAACTACACGGAACTGACGCGCCTCGAGCGCAAAGGTGACGGTTGGGAGCTGGTCCTGTCGGACAGTCTCGATCCCAGCACCACGTCGGTACGGGTCGGCGCGAGGAAGGTCATGAACTTCACCGGCGCCTGGGTCGACGACGTCAACAAGCTCGCCGCAACGCCCAGTTCCGCGCAACTGATCCAGAGGTTCAAGGGCGTACATATCATGGTGCGCCTCCCCGTCGAGCACAGGGACCACGGCATATTCACCTTCATCCATGGTCACCAGCTATTCTACGTCGTCCCCTTTCGCGGCATGCACTACATCGGGCCGACGGAAATGCCATTCACGGGCAGTCTCGATGAGGTCTATGCGACCGAGGACGACATCGACGTCGTCCTCGCCAACGCCAGGAGCATACTCCCGGGTCTCGATCTCAAGCGTTCCGATGTCGTCTATTCCTGGGCCGGCATCGAGCCTCGCACCTACGACAAGAACAATCCTGAAGGCACGTGGTCGCGCCAGATTCACGATCTGTCGGCGAGCGGCATGCCAAATGTCATGGCTTTGACCGGCGCGACGATCGGTCGTAGCCGCATGTCGGGACGCGATGCGGTGACAAGGATGCGCGCGCAACTGAAGCCGCGCGGCACGCCCGCCAAGCTTTCCTACACGGCGAAAAAGCGTCCGCACGATCCCAACTCGCCTCCCTTGCTCAGCGACGATGTGACCGTGCGCCTCGCCGATATCCGCTACGCCATCGAAGAGGAGCATGCCGAGACGCTGTCCGATATCATGTTCCGGCGGACCGGCCTGGGCTGGAACGGGTCGATGGCCCGCGAAGGGGCACAGGTCGCCGCGCAGATCCTCGGCGAATGTCGCGGCTGGTCACCCGAGCGGATCAACGAGGAGGTGACGCGCTACTACGACCAGATCAGCCGGCTGCACGGCGTGAATGCGGTACCCGCGCACGCGCCGACTGCCGGCTGAGCGCCGCAAGCGCGAAACGCCGGCGAGCCACGCGATGCGAATCCGCCCGCCTGCTCTTGGCGGGCAGGCGGCCAGCTCAGCCGAACGCGATATCGATGTGTTGGGGGCGCACGAACTCCCGCAGGCCGTCTTCACCCCATTCCGAGCCGACACCGCTGTGCTTGTATCCGGTCATAGGCGCATCCGGACGCAAGGGCGATCCGCCGTTGATCTGCACGGTACCGACGCGCAGGCGGCCGCACAGCGCCATGCATTGCACACGATCACCGAACAGATATGTCTTCAGACCGAGGTCTGAATCGTTGGTGATCGCAATCGCCTCATCGATGTCGCGATAGGTCAGAACAACGGAGACCGGGCCGAAAAGTTCTTCCCGGGCCAGCGGATCGTCATTCGTCAGGCGACCGACCAGCGTGGGGTTCAGGAACCAGCCGCGCTCGATATCGGGTCGTCCGCCTCCGGCGATGATCTCGCCACCACGATCGACCGCCGCTTGGATCTTGGCCTCGATGCGATCGCGTTGCGCCGAGGTGATCACCGGACCCAGGATGGTGTCCGGCTGTCGCGGATCGCCGACCTTCAGCCTCGCGTAGATCTCACGGCTCGCGGCGCAGAATTCTTCGTAGCGCGACTCCTCGACGAGGATGCGCGTCGGCGAGCCGCAGCCCTGGCCGGCGTTGCGGGCGTAGCGAGCATGGAGCTGGAACGCATATTTCTTGTAGTCGACGCCGGGGAGCATGATCGCGGCCGATTTGCCGCCGAGTTCGAGGACCACGCTGCGCAGCCCTTTGGCCGCCTGTTCCATCACCTTGCGGCCGACATCCACCGACCCGGTGAAGGTGACCTTGCCGACGCCGGGATGCTCCGTCAGGGCGCGTCCGACCTCGGCGCCTCCCGCGATGACATTGAAAACACCTGGCGGGAAACCGGCTTGCCGGATGAGGCTGCCCAGCATGTTCACCGCCATCGGCGCTTGTGGAGACGAGAGCAGCACGACCGTGCAGCCTATCGCCAGAGCGGCCGCCGGCTTTGAGACTCCGATCAGCAACGGATAGTTGAAGGCGGAGATGGCTGCCACCACCCCGACGGGACGATAGACAATCCTGCTCACACCGCTGAACGTGGCATTGGCGCCGAGCTCCACGGATCGGTCGCGCAAGGCCTGGTCCGCGAACCAGCGAAGATAGGTCGCAGGAGTGAGCACGTGATTGGAGGTCAGATTGACGGGGGTTCCCATCTCCGAGATCAGTGCGTCCATCAGGACGTCGCGGTTCTCTTCGATGAGGTCGGCGAAGCGGCGGAGCGTCTTCGCACGGAAGGCCGGATCAGACCAGGAAGGATCGTCGAAGGCCCTGGCCGCGGCTCGGACGGCTTCGTCCACCTGATCGACGGACGCCGATGCTATCCGCGCGATCTCCGCCTCCGTCGCGGGATTGACCACCGCTATCTCTGGCCCGACGCCGAGCACGCTTCGACCGTCGATGGTCAGATGGGAATATGGGATCTCGGGCATGGAACGGTAATCCTCGTGGCGTGCAGGGTCGACCGACCTCCGACTTCGCGTGCGAACTCTATTCATCTAGATGAACTAGTCAAATAGAAATTGCTGGGTCGTGCGTATGGCGGGCTCCTAGGGTGCTGCAACATCCCGTCCAACAAAGGGATTGACATGTCGCCCGCGTCGCTGGAAAAAAAGTTAAATGATTTGTATTCATCGGCGTTTCGAGCTAGTCGGCGTCGTGGAATTGCAGGGGAGCGTCTCATGGCTGCAGGGAATGACGGGTCGAAAAACCGGCCGGCGATCGATTTCTCCGAGGAATTTGCACGCTTCGCGGCGACCGTCGAGGTGAAGGATCTCGCCCCGGAGGTGGTCGAGGCGGCGAAGGCCAATATCTTCGATACGATGGCCTGCGCGGCAGGCGGTATCTCCGGGGCGGGTGTCCGGGATCTGGCCGGACTGGTGGCGGATTGGGGCGGCAAGCCCGAAGCAAGTGTCTGGTTCACCGACATACGCGTGCCTGCTCCGATGGCAGCCTGGGTCAACGGGATGATGTCGCACGCCCGCGACTTCGACGACACGCTAGATGCAGCGACGTTGCATGCCGGCGTTTCCGTCATTCCCGCCGCGGTCGCTGCGGCCGAGACCGCGCCCGAGGCGACCGGCGAGGATCTGATCGCTGGCGTCGCCGTCGGGCTAGAGCTTATCTCCCGCCTGGGCCTGGCCACAAGGGTCGGCATCATCGAAAGCGGCTACATGTACACCTCGCTGTTCGGGCATTTCGCGGCCACCGCGGCGGCGGCCCGCGTCATGCGGCTCGACGCTGCGCAGACCCGCAACGCGCTGGGAATCGCTTACAGCCAGGCGGCGGGCAACCATCAGGTGACCCGTGACGCTGCGCTGACCAAGCGGATCCAGCCGGGCTTTGCGGCAAAAACCGGTCTGATCTCCGTCGCCATGAGCAAGCTCGGGATCCGCGGTGCGCAGATGACCTTCGAGGGCGTCGACGGGCTATTCCGCACCTATCTGCATGACCGCTACGATCCCGAACGCCTGCGGCAGGGGCTGGGCAGCCAGTTCGAGTTCGCGGCGCTGAGCTACAAGCCCTATCCCTGCTGCCGCTTCAACCACACGGCCATCGATGCGGCGCTTGTCCTGCGCGAGAAACTCGGAGGCGACCTGTCGGACATCCGCGCCATCCGCGTTGGGGTAAACAACCAGTCCTACGAGGCGGTATGCACCCCGCCCGAAATGCGCCGAGCGCCGAAGACGATCGTCCAGGCCCAGTTCTCCATTCCCTACACCTTCGCCACCGCACTGGTGACGGGCGGCGTCAATCTCAACGACCTTTCCGACGAGGCGCTCAATCGGCCTGACGTGCTCGCGCTGGCCGCCAAAACCGAATGCCGCGTCGATCTAGGGATCGAGGCGGACTGGCCACGCGCGGTCTCGCCGGCGGATGTCGAGATTGAGACCGTACGCGGAACCTTCTCGATGCGTGTCGACTACCCGAAGGGGCATCCCGATGCTCCGATGAGCGAGCGCGACTTCGATATGAAGATGGAGGGCTGCCTCGCGGCCAGCGGATTGGCGTGGCCGGAGGATACGGTCCGGCGCTTCCGCACGCGCGTCGACGGGCTTGCGCAAGCCAGGCGCGGGGCCGAAATTCTTGACGTGTTCGTGATGCGTAAATGATATAAATGATTTGACAATGCTGGTCGCTTTCTCTATCAAGGGAAGGGCGGATTGTCTAGGGCCCTGAGCAGCGGCACCAAGAAGCAAGGTGGGTTTTGGAAAAGAGTTCGGATTTCGATTTTGGCGCGGTTTCGCGGCCCGGAGATGTCATCTCCTGGCCGCAAGGCCCCGGCGAACCGACTGGGCTCACCCGCCGTCTCGTTTCGCAGGCCGATCATCTCCCAGGGCGCGGCATTTTCGTCGGCATGACGGCGAGCGACACACTGTCGCCGGCCGTCGCCATGAAGTTCAAGATGGTTGGCCTGAATGGCGCTGGAACCAACCGCTCGCTGGTTTCGCGCGGGCTCATGGATGTGATCCCGTCGCATGTGTCGACCGTCCCGGCGCTGCTGCGCAATCGGGACATTCGGGTTGACGTCGCGCTGATCCGTGTTCGACCGACCGACAGGTCGGACGAGTATTCGCTGGGCGTCATCTCCGACTATACCGAAGCGCTTGTGGCTTGCGCCCGCGTCGTCGTGGCCGAGGTTGATCCACGGCTGCCGCTGACTCGCGGGGATGCCGTCATCCCGGCCTCCGCCATTCATCATTTCGTGCAGGCTGGCGGCGACATCATTCAGATATCGGACCCCCGCCCGACCGATATCGAGCATGGCGTGGGCAGGAGGGTTGCAGAGCTGATCCCCGATCGTGCGACGGTTCAGTTGGGCGTCGGAGGGCTTTCCTGCGCGGTCGCAAGGGCGCTGCTCGGCCACAAGGAGCTCGGCGTTCACTCCGGCGTCGTCTCCGACATGCTGGTCGACATGGTGGAATCGGGCGCCGTCACCAATGCCTGGAAGGGGATTGACGCCGGCGTGACGGTCACCGGCGGACTGTTCGGGACCGACCGCCTGTATGCGTGGGCAGACGGTAATCCCGCAATCACGATGCGCTCGGTCGAGTACACCCACGATGTCGCGGTGATGGCGAAGCTGCACGCGTTTCACAGCATCAACTTCGCGATCGAGGTAGATATATCTGGCCAGGTCAATGCGGAACTCGCCGCGGGCCGCTACCTCGGCGCGGTCGGCGGACAGGTCGATTTCGTGCGCGGCGCCCGCTATTCCAAGGGCGGACGTTCGATCATAGCCCTGCCTGCGACGACACCCAACGGAAGCGTTTCCCGTATCGTTGCGTCGCTTGCCGATAGGCCTGTCACGACGCCCCGCTCGGATGTCGACACGGTCGTGACGGAATATGGCGTCGCGGATCTGCGCGGCGTTCCTTTCGATGAGCGTCGCCGCCGCTTGATCGCGATAGCTCACCCCGACCATCGCGACAAACTGGCAAAGGCTGACGCGATCGCGGCCGAATGAAGATGGTCGCGGTCGCCAATTAGAATGATGGGTTGATGAAACCGCTTGATATCAGATCCCCGAATGACGCCGTCCAGATAAAGGCAGGTGATGGGCGATCCGTGGAGCTATGGCTCAACCGGCCGGATCGGATGAACGCCCTGAGCCGGGAGATGGTCTCCGCGGTGCGCGACGTGGTGCGTCAGGCCGTCGAGCAGAAGGCCGGGGTCGTCGTTCTCAGGGCGCATGGGCGCGCCTTTTGCGCGGGCGCCGATCTCAAGCAGCGTGCGACCATGACCGAACAGGAGCGCTATGCGCACAATCGGGCGATTTCCGCACTCGCGGACGAACTGGCCGCCGTTCCGGTGCCGACGATCGCCGTGATCCATGGCGCGGCGCTTGGGGGCGGACTAGAGATATCGCTCGCTTGCGACATCCGCTTGTCAGCGGAAGAGGCTATGATCGGCCTGACCGAGGCGCGCCTGGGCGCTATCCCCGGCGCGGGTGGCACGCAGCGTTTGCCGCGGCTGATCGGAAAGTCCCAGGCGCTCTATCTTATGTATGCCGGCGAGCCGGTGACCGGCCGCCGGGCTGCCGACATCGGCATGGTCAACCTGGCTGTGCCCGCCGACGAACTGGGCAAGGTTGCCGACACCTACGTGGCGACACTGGCGACGCGTTCGCTGGACTGCGCGATGAAATTGAAGGACGTGGTCGCACGTGGCTGCATGTTGCCGTTGGATGAAGGGCTGGAATGCGAGCATCAGGCATTGCTTTCCATCTTCGGATCGGCAGATTATTTAGAGGGTATTGCTGCGTTTGCCGAAAAGCGGCCGCCACGTTTTCCTTCACTAGGATATTCCGATCATGGACGCGATACCGACCGTTAGCAAAGCCGAGCATGTCGCCCAGCGACTGCTGGACAACATCATCAAGAACAACCTCGTTCCGGGCGTTTCGATCGGGACAGAGGCGGAATTGCTCGAGCAGTTCGATGTCAGCCGTCCAACGCTGCGCGAGAGCCTGCGCGTCCTCGAGTCTCAGGGCATTTTGGAGCTTCGTCCCGGCCCAAAGGGCGGCATCATCCTGCGCAAGCCATCGATCAATATCCTGGCCCATGCGCTCTCGGTCTATCTGATGGTGGATCGCGTGCCGTACCTCGATGTCATCAAGGCGCGTGAGGTGATCGAGCCCGGTCTCGCGGCGGAAGCGGCTATGAACGGTACGGAAGACGACTTTGCCACGATGGAGCAATCGATCGAGCGGATGAAGGGCGCGAAGGATCAGGAGACCTTCCTCGCTGAGAACCGTTTCTTCCATCAGGCCGTAGCGCAAGCCAGCGGCAACAAGGTTCTCGAGGCCTTCTGGGGAAGCATCAGCGCGTTGGCCGACGGCGTTGAGTACGGCGTAAAGCTTAGCGAATCCAACCAGCAGCATGTCGTCACCGCTCACCAGAGCATCCTTGATGCCTGTCGCGCCCGCGATCCTCGCCTGGCTGCGGAGCGCATGGAGATCCATGTAAGCGAGCTCGAAACCCTTGTACGCAAGCGTTACAAGGAACTCATCAATCGTCCGACGCGCGTGTTCAATAGAACGCCCCGCAGCTAAGAGAACTGCCCCGCCCCACATAGGGAACGTCCACTCTTAAAATTAAATGATTTAGACATATGAAGGATGCGCACATGGAGTTCCGGCTCAGCCCTGAACAGAGAGAGATGGTCGCGACTGTGCGCGCCGTCACTCAGGAGCGGATCAAGCCACGCGCGCTGAAGTTTCTCGACGGCACCTTTCCGTGGGAGAATCTCAAGGACCTCGCCGAGATAGGCATCACCGGCATGGCTATACCGGAGGAATATGGCGGGCTGGGATTGAGCGTCCTCGACACCGCCCTCGTGGTCGAGGAAGTGGCCAAGGGCTGCTACACGACCGCGATGGCGCTGATGCCGCAGCTCGGCGTGCAGACGCGCATCCTGGCGCAGTATGCACCCGAGGAACTGAAGCGGCGCATATTCGACGGGGTGATAAGGGGCGAGTACGTCCTTGCAGTGTGCATGACGGAGCCCCACGCCGGCACCGACGTCGCAAACATCAAGACCAACACCGAGATCAAGGGTGACCGCGCCGTCATAAATGGCACGAAGACGTTGATCTCCAAGGTCGACGAAGCCCAGCTGTTCGTCGTGTTCACGCGCGTCGACAAGATAGCCGGCCGCGAAGGCATCGGCTGCGTCCTGGTCGATCGCGATACACCGGGCATGATCCGCACCGGGCGCTTCCACACGATGGGTGGCGAGCATCTCTTCGAGCTGACCTTCGAAAATGTCGAGGTTCCGCTCGAGAACCTGGTCATCAAGGGAGACGGCCTCAAGAAGCTGATGAGCGCCTTCAACACCCAGCGCTGCCTCAACCCGTCGATTTCGCTGGGGCTTGCCGAAGGCGCGTTCGAGGAGGCCGTGAAGTACTGCCGGGACCGCACGGCATTCAATCGCCCGATCGGCAAATTCCAGGGCATGCGTTGGAAGCTGGCCGAGATGTATAGGGACATCGAGATCGGACGCTCGATGCTCTATCGCGCGGCGGCGTCCGCCAACCCCTATCCGGATCCGCATCTAGCCGCGCTGGCGAAGATGTACTGCAACGAAATGGCGATTCGGGTAACGTCGGAGGCCATCCAGGTCCATGGCGGCTACGGCTTCACGGACGAGTTTCCAGTGTCGCGCTACTTCAGGGGCGCCCGCTACGGAACACTGGGCGGCGGAACCACCGAGACGCTCAAGGAACTGGTCGGCAAGAAGATCATAAACGACTTCCCGCATGACGGTTTCCTTGGTATGGGCAATTTTTGATGTTCGACGCAGTCCGGTCGTTTCTCTTCGTTCCCGGCGACAGCGAGAAGAAGATCGCCAAGGCTCTGGAGGGTTCGGCCGATGCGCTAATCCTCGACCTTGAGGATGCGGTGGCGCCTGAGAACCGCCTACGGGCCCGCGGCCTGTGCCTCGATGTCCTCGGGGCTCAGCGTTCGAAGCCGCTGGTCGTCCGCATGAACGGGCTGAGGACGCCGGACGCCCGCCCCGATCTGGCCGCCGTGCTGCGCGGGTGCCCCGACGGCATCATGCTGCCCAAATGCGCCGGCCTGGACGACGTGAAGCTGCTGGGACACTATCTCGACGTCCTGGAAGCGCGCGAAGGCCTCGAAGCCGGCCGTACGGCCATTCTGCCCATTATTACCGAGACGGCGGCGGCTATTCTCGCGGGTGCAAGCTACCGTGAAGGCCATCCCCGGCTGACCGCCATGCTCTGGGGTGGTGAGGATCTGGCGGCGGATCTAGGCGCCTCTCGCAACCGTGGCCATGATCGCGCCTACACCAGTCCCTATCTGGCAGCCCGATCGCTGTGCCTTTTCGCGGCCGTGTCGGCATCGGCCGTCGGTATCGATGCCGTGTACACGGACTTTCGCGACGGCGGCGGACTGCGCGCCGAAGCCGCCGAGGCATTGCACGACGGCTTCGGGAGCAAGGCTGCGATCCATCCCGCGCAGGTCGACATCATCAACGACGTGTTCACGCCCGACCCGGAGACGATTGCCAGGGCCGAGGCGATCGTCTCGGTCCTGGCTGGCGGCAAGACCGTGGCGGTCCTCGACGGCCGTCTGGTCGAAGCACCGCATCTGAAGGCGGCGCGGAAGATAATCGCGCGATCGGCGCTTGTTTCCGGGTCCCGGACGAAAGGTGGAGCGGAGCCGCAATTGACTTAAATCAGTTAGATAGATACAGACGTCCGTACAGTTTCAAAACGTGAACGCCGAGGCTGGGTAGGGGCTGCGGCATCGATCAACAGCCGGGTCATCAAGCGCAGATGTCAGTGCTCTCCAGCCAGTTCAAGCCGACTTCCTATTGGTGGGAAGCCGCCCCGCCGATCGATGGAACCCGCGCCGCCCCCGACGGCAACTACGACGTCGCGGTCGTCGGCTCCGGCGTGATCGGCCTGAACGCCGCATTGGCCTTGGCCGAAGGCGGCCGCAAGGTCGTGGTGTTCGATTCCGGCAAGATCGGTTCAGGCGCGAGCACCCGCAACAACGGGTCCATCGTTCCTTTCCACTTCCTGCATCAGGAGCAGCTAGAGGCGCGGTTCGGGGCAGAGGTGGGTGCGCGTGTCGCGCGGATGTTCGTCGACGCGTTCGAGCATCTGCTGAAGGTGCCGAAGCGCTATGGCTTCGACCCTATGATCAAGCCCTACGAGCGCTTCTTCCTGGCCTGCAGCCCGAAGCACTACGCGCACTACGTCGCGGATGCGGCACTGGAAGGCGAACGCGGCCTCGGTCTCGGCTGGAAGCCCATCGACAAGGCCGAACTCGAGCGCCGGACGGGCGTGCGCGGATATCACGGCGGGCTGCACATCCCGAACTCGCTCGCGATGCATTCCGGTCTCTATATCCAGGGTGTGGCTCAGGCCTGCATCGCCGCTGGAGTCGACCTCATCGGCAAGTGCCGCGTCCTCAAGATGCGAGGCGGCGGTGGCACGACGACGCTGGTCACAGAGCGGGGAGAGGTCCGGGCACGGGAAGTCGTCGTCGCGACCAATGGCTATTCCGACGGTGCTGTGCCCTATCTGAAACAGCGCCTCATACCCGCGCGTCTCTATCTCTCAGCCACCGAACCGGTCGATCCGAAGCTGATGGAGCGCTTCTTCCCCGATCGCCAGCTAGCCGACAGCAAGCGCTCGATGGGATGGATCCGTCCGACCCCCGACGGCACCCGTCTGATGGTTGGCGGACGTGGCGGCATGATGGGCAACGATCCCGAGGTGCATGCCAGGAAACTCTACCAGGACATGGTCGCGATGGTGCCCGAACTCGCGGGCATCAAGCTGACCCACTGCTGGTATGGCGTGATCGCTTTTCCGATGGACTTCCTTCCGCATGTGAGCAAGGTCGATGGCATCCACTACATCGTGGGATGCTGCGGCGTCGGCATGTGTGCCGGTACCTATCTGGGCAACCGCATCGGCAACAGGATTCTCGGAGCGCCGCAAGCCGACTCGGCGACCGCGGTGGACGACCTCAGGTTCCCCAGGATCCCCGGTCCATCGGCCATGAACCGGCTGTATTCGCGACTCGGCATCGAATGGTACAACCTTCGCGACTGGTGGGATCTGCGCCAGAAATAGGGATCGGATTATCCGGTAGGCCGCTTACTTCGTAAAAAATCGATCTGGTCGACGAAGCAGGCTTGCCAAATGACAAAATCATATAAATGATATACCTATATAGGTGATGAGTGTCGCAGCCAGCTGGACATGAGACGAGGACAGGGCGCAGATGATTGACAATTTTCTGATGATCGTCCTGAGGCGTCGGTTCGAGGCCATCATCCGGGACATGGTCAACGCCCTGTTCAAGTCCGGGCGCTCAGGTGTCTTGAACACGGCGATGGATTTCTCCTGCTCCATCACCGATGCCAGCTTCCAGTCGATCTCCGTCGCCATAGGCCTGCCGGTGCATACCGGTGCCATCGATCTCATCCCGCGCGTCGCGGCGGAGCGTTATGGCGGCGCGATGGCGCCCGGCGACTGCTTCGCCAACAACGACGGCTATCTCGGCAACACCCACTGTGCGGACTTCACGCTCTGCGTTCCTGTCTTCTTCGGCGGCAAGATACGCTTCTACGCCATCGCCCGCGCCCATTTCGCCGACATGGGCTTCCCGACGCCGACGACCTATGGTGCCGATGCGGTCGACCGGTATCAGGAAGGTCTGCAGCTTCCCTGTGTGCGGATCCAGAAGGATTACGAGGACGTGCGCGAGGTGGTCGACATTTGTCGCGCCAACATCCGCGCGCCTGAACAGTTCTACGGCGACTACAAGGCCTGCCTTGCGGCCGTTCGGACGGGAGAGAAGCGTCTCGATGAACTGTGCGACACCTACGGCTCGGATGTCCTCGAGGCGTTCGTGGAGGAGTTCCAGTCCTATGCAGAGATGATGGCGGTCAACGCCATCTCGAAGCTGTCGAAGGGCAAGGTCGAGGGGACGTACTATTACGATACGGACCTTCCGCAGTACCGCGACGGACTGCCGATCCATGCCGAGATCGATGTCGATCCCGAGGCCGGCAGGATCGTCATCGACCTGACCCGCAACGTCGACAATGTACCGCTGGGTATCAACCTGACGGAGTCGACCACCCTGGCCTCATGCCGCATGTCGACGCTGAACATTCTCGGGGCGGATATTCCGCGCTGCTCGGGAGCTTTCCGGCGGATCGAGGTCAGGATGCGCGAGGGCGCGGTGATCGGCAAGCCGGGCTATCCGGCGGCGACCTGCGCGGCCACGTCGAACCTCTGCTCGGCCTTCGCTTCCCACCTTCATGCGCTCTACGCGCAACTGAACGACGGACTGGGTTCCGGATATGGGACGGTAGGCGTTCCGGCTTCGGCTGCCGTGGTCTCAGGCCGCGACCCGCGCTACAACGGCAAGGAATATGTGAACCAGATCCTGATGGGTTACTGGGGTGGTCCGGCGACCGGCAAGAGCGACGGCTGGCTCACCTACGGTTCGGCTTCCACCCAGGGGGCGATCTACCAGTCCTCGGTGGAAGTGTCTGAACTCCAGCATCCCTTTATCGTCGAGAAGCTTGCGATCCGGCAGGATTCCGGCGGTGCAGGTCAGTTCCAGGGCGGGCCGGGCGCGGCGATCAGCTTTCTCGCGCACAAGTCTCCAGTGCGTTTCGTCTACTACGCCGCCTCGCGCACGCATCCTCCCAAAGGCGTCCGAGGCGGCAGGAGCGGGGCGCCGACCTATTCCTGGCTCGAATCTGAAAACGGCGAACGGCAGCTTCTCGGAAACAACGGAGACATATTGCTCCAGCCAGGCCAGAGGCTGCACTCCGAATCCTGCGGCGGCGGCGGCTATGGCGATCCGGCCAAGCGGGACCCTGAACGCGTCTCGCGCGATGTGAGGGAAGGCTGGATCTCGCCGGACTTCGCAGCCAAGCATTACGGCGCCGCGCGCTGATCGAACTGGAGAATCTGATATGCACGTCGCAGTTGACGTCGGAGGCACCTTCACCGATCTCGTCGTCGCCTACGAGGATGGCTCGGTCGTCGGCTACAAGACGCCGTCCACCAAGCCCGACATCATCCAGGGCTTCTTCAACGGGATCGACCTGATCGCCTCGCAGAACGGCGTTACCACCCAGTCCATCTTCGACAGGCTGACGCGGATCGACTTCGGAACGACCGCCGCGACCAACGCCATCCTCGAGGGCAAGGCGGCCCGGACGGGCCTGATCGTCACGGAAGGCTTCCGCGACGTCCTCGTCGTCCGCGAGGGCGGCAAGGAAGACACCTACAACATGCATGCGGAATACCCGCAGCCCTACGTCCCGCGCGCCCTGACCTTCGAGATCGGCGAGCGGATGACCGCCGAAGGCGACGTCTTGAAGCCGCTGGACGAGGCGAGCGTGTTGAAGGCCATCGAAGATCTGCGCGCGGAGAAGGTCGAGGCCGTTGCGGTCTCGCTGATCTGGTCCATCTCCAACCCGGCGCACGAACTGCGCATCGCCGAGCTGATCCGCGAGCATCTTCCAGAGGTGCAGGTCAGCGTCAGTCACGAAGTCAATCCGTGCCTGCGCGAGCATCGCCGCACCATCTCCTGCGCGCTCGATGCCTCCCTAAAGCCTCTGGCGGCCCTCAACATCGCCTCGATGAAGCGCCGCCTGGAAGAGGTGAACTACAAGGGCAAACTGACCTACATCACCTCGTCCGGCGGCAAGGCGGCGCCGGAAGACGTGTTGCGGCGTCCGGTCTACCTCTGCTTCTCGGGGCCGTCCGCTGCTCCCGAATCCGGCAGGCGTTTCGCCCGCATGGAGGGTGATCTGGTCGGCAACATCATCACGGTCGATATGGGTGGCACGAGCTTCGACGTGTCGATCACGACGAAGGGCGAGCTGCCGATGCATCGCGCCGGGACCATTGCCGGGCACATATTCGGCGTCCCCTCGGTCGAGATCCACACGATTGGCTCGGGCGGCGGTTCGATCGCCCGCGTCGATGCCGGCGGCTTCGTGCATGTGGGACCGGAAAGCGCTGGCTCCTATCCCGGTCCCGCCTGCTACAGCCGCGGCGGCACGAGGCCCACGGTCACCGATGCAAATCTGCTTTCGGGCTATCTGAACGAGAACTTCGTCTCGGGCGGCGGCATGACCCTGTCACGCGACTTGTCGAAACAGGTGGTGGAGGAGCACATCTCCAGTCGCCTTAACATCAGCAATGACGAGGCCGCGGGCCTGACCACCTTCGCCTGCGAGCAGGATATGGTCGCCGCGATCGAGGATCTGACGGTGCGGCGCGGTGTCGATCCGCGCGAATACATCATGGTTGCCGGTGGCGCTGCCGCTGGCGCGCATGCCGTGGCGATGGCCCGTGAGATCGGGATCAAGCGCGTGATCCTGCCGAAGATGGCGGGTGTCCTGTCGGCCTTCGGAATCCTGGCCGGCGACGCGACATTCGGATTTGCGCGCAGCGTCGCGACGACGACGGGCGCGTTCGACGTCGATACCGTGCGGAAGACGTTGCAGGAGCTGAAGGCCGAAGGCGAGAGGTTCCTGACCGGCCTGGACGTCGCGCCCGAGGCGCGACGGATGCTGTGGAGCTGCCAGGCTCGCTACCGTGCGCAGGTCTGGGAGCTTACACTGCCGTTTGATGCCTCCGATCTGGACGCGGAGGATCCCGGCGCCCTGCTCTCGACCCGGTTTCACAAGCTCCACCGCAGTCTCTATCAGTCGGCTTCGGAAGACGAAGACGTCGAGATCACGGAGTGGAACGTGCTTGCCATCGGCAAGCTGACCGATATCCGGTTGCCGGACATCAGCGCCGGCCACCTGCCGAAGCCTCCGACCAGCAGTCGCCGCGCCTACTTCCGCGAACTGTCCGCAGCAGTGGACGTGCCGGTCTACGGGCCGATGGCATTGGAGATCGACAGGGCCGTCGAGGGACCGCTGATCATTGACGAAGTCCTGACGACGATCGTTGTCGGCCCGAAGTCGTCGGTGACACTGACCAGATACGGCAACTACGTGGTCGATATCCAATAAGCTCGGCTGGGTCACTGGCCGCGCCGCATCCCGCCATCGACAGGGATCCATGCGCCCGTGATGTAGCTCGCGCGCGGTGAGGCAAGAAACACGATCAGGTCCGCGACGTCGGAAGGCTCGCCGAACCGACCCATGGGGATATAGCGTTCTGCGAAGGCCTGGCGCGACTCCTCGGTGGGATGGACCTTGTCGCGGATCTGTTCGGTCAGGATCCGGCCCGGGCCGATGCAGTTGACGGTCACTCCGTGGCGCGCGACATCGCGTGCGATCCCCTTGGACCAGAGGTTGAGGGCTGCCTTTGCGGCCACGGCGGCATTGAGCCCGATTGGCTCGAGTATGCCGGTCACGTTGATGATCCGGCCCCAGCCCGCATGTTTCATCGCCGGCAGCATGGCCGAAGCCAGCCGCCGCGCCGCTGTGAAATTGACCGAAAAGGCTTCTTCCCAGTCTTCCTCTGATGCATCGAGTGCCACCGGGCGTGTTCCACCAGCGCAGTTGACGACGATATTGATCGGCCCCGCGGCCTGCTGCACTGTTCCGACGAAGCGATGCAGTGCTTCCGCGGTGGCGAGGTCGGCCGCAAACGGTAGGATCTGTCCCCCGGTGTCACGTGCCTGAACCGAGATATATTCGAGCAGGGCCGCGCGTCGCGCCGTTGCAATGACGGTTGCGCCTTCGCGCGCCAGAGCAAGAGCGGTCGCGCGTCCTATTCCTGCGCTCGCGCCCGTAACCAGCGCGCATCGGCCATTGAGATCAAGATCCATCGGCATGTTACTCCCCTCGTGAACTTCACCGATATTAGTCTTGCAATCCTAGAAATGATATATATGATTTCAGAGGATCCGATGTCCGGATGCACCCTGAGCAGGAGAGCTGGATGATTACACGACGTGGGTTTGGCGGTGCAGCCGCTGGGATCGCAGCGGGTGGCTTGTTGCTCCAAGCTTCGGCCGCCAAGGCGAGCACGCTGATGGAAACCGAAACCTTTCAGCAGATTCTCGATACGAAGAAGCTTCGCGTACCCGGGTTCTCGGCAAACCAGCCGCATATGTGGAAGGATGTCGACGGGAGCTGGCGTGGCTGGCTCTACGAGGTGAGCAAGAGCCTTGCTGGCGATCTTGGCGCCGAGCTTGAGATCGTCGAGACGACGTGGGGCAACTCGATCATCGAGCTGCAGCAGAACAGGCTCGACCTGATCCTCGGAACCACGCCGACTCCGGAGCGCCTGATGGTCATGGACGTTTCAAGCGGCATGTATAAGACGCGGCTTGCGGTCACCGCGCGTCCTGGCCTCGCCGTCGAGACATGGGAGGACCTTAACAAGCCGGAGATCAAGATTTCCTGCGATGTCGGAACCGTCCATGAGCACATGGCCCGACGCCTCTGCCCCAACGCGGAGATCATCGCGCTGAAGTCAGTCGAAGAAGCGGCCCTTGCCGTCCGCAGTCGCCGCGCCGACGCCCACTGCATTTTCTGGACGAGTTCCAGGCGATCGACCCTGAACGATCCCGGCATCGGCGAGACCATAGTCCCAAAGCCGATCTTCTTTTCGAGCTCGAACATCGGCATGCGTCGCGAGCGTGACAAGACATGGCGGGACTTCATGAACGGATGGATCGACTACGCGCGCGGCGCGGGCATCATCCAGGTTGCCTATCTCAATGCCATGCAGTCCATCGGGATCGATCCGCAAGAGGCCCTTCAGGGCATCGAATTCTGATCGCCGGGCCTGAAGCCAACGCCCTCTTCATCGAACCGGCCGAAGTTCCCCGCCGGTAGGGGTGGAACGGCACGTCCAGCGCGGGATTGATTGCATGTATATCTGGGATTTCAGTCCGCTATGGAAGTATCGGTTCCTGTTCCTCGAGGGGATATGGGTTTCGATCGCTCTCACTGCGGCTGTGATCGTGCTAGGCCTGATCTGCGGTCTTCTTGGGGCGGCCGGCCAGCTGTCCCGATTCCGCATCCTTCGCTGGTTGTCCTGGCTCTACATCGAGTTCTTCCGCACCACGCCGCTTTTGGTCCAGCTCGTCTGGGTCTACTACGCGCTGCCGATCCTGTCCGGGGTCGAGTTGAGCGCGATCTCAGCGGCGGTCCTGAGCCTCTCGCTCTACGGGGGTTCCTTTTATGCAGAGGTGATCCGGGGCGGCATCGTCTCTATAGATCCCGGACAGTCCGAGGCCGGACTTGCGCTCGGTCTGACGCCATCCAGGGTGATGCGTCGCATCGTCCTGCCGCAGGCCTTCAAGCGCATGATCCCGCCGCTCATGAATCAGTCGATTCTGATGTTCAAGAACACGTCCTTGGTCTCGATTCTGGCGGTACCGGACATTCTCTACCAGGCGCAGCGCGCGACGATGGATACCTACAGGCCGCTGGAGGTCTATACCGCCGTTGCCTTGATCTACGTGGCGATCCTTCTCCCGCTGACGGCGCTCGCCAAGTTTATGGAGCGCAGGCTCAAGGAGTACTGACATGAGCGCCGATGCCCAAATGATCTCGGTCTCCGGTATCCACAAATCCTTTGATGATCATCACGTTCTCAAGGGCATCGATCTGGGCATCGACAAGGGCGAAGTCGTGGCGCTCGTCGGTCCGTCGGGGTCTGGCAAGTCGACTCTGCTGCGCTGCCTCAATCTCCTTGTCATCCCTGACCGGGGCGAAATGCGCATCGGTTCCGACCGTTTCGTTTTCGGTCCCGGGGCGCGCCTCCCAGGCACGCGGACGCAAGCCAATTTCCGCGCCAATACCGGAATGGTCTTCCAGCACTTCAATCTCTTTCCGCACCTAAGCGTGATCGAGAATGTCATGGAAGGCCCGCGCTATGCCAAGGGAATGGGCCGTGAAGCCGCCAAGGCAAAGGCCTGCGCACTCCTCATCAAAGTTGGACTGCAGGACAAGGCCGCCGCGAAGCCCAACCAACTGTCGGGCGGACAGAAGCAGCGTGTCGCGATCGCGCGGGCGCTGGCGATGGAGCCGGCCGTGATGCTCTTCGACGAAGCGACCTCGGCCCTCGATCCGGAACTGGTGAGCGAGGTGCTGTCGGTCATGCGGGAACTGGCGGCAGAAGGCATGACGATGATCATCGTCACCCACGAGATGTCGTTCGCCCGCGACGTGGCCGACAAGATGATCTTCATGCGCGACGGCCAGATCGTCGAACAGGGTTCGCCGGCCGAGGTCATGGATCACTCCAAGAACCCGTCGGCTCAATCGTTCTTCAGCAATTTCCGACAGGCATAAGGCACACGCCCCTGAGGCGAATGGATCAAACGAACCGGGATATGGCAATGTCAAACACGATACCTGAAAGCGTGATTCCCGAGTGTAGGCCAATCCCGAACCCCATCGCCGGTCTCGATGGCCGGACCTTCGACGTGGTGGTCATAGGCGGAGGCATCAACGGCACTGCCGCTGCCCAGCACCTGGCGGCCGAAGGCTATTCGGTCCTTCTCGTCGAGAAGAACGACTTCGGCTCGGGCACGTCGAGTCGTTCCAGCCGGCTTCTCCATGTCGGCCTGGCCGGTCTCGCCCCGGCGAGCTCTCCCTGGGAGTATTTGTTCAAGCCCGGCAAGTTCAAGGCGGCGCTGAAGTCGGCCAGGGAACAATCCCTCAGCCGCACGGAGTTCGCGGGAACGTCGCCCGAACGCGTGCAGAAATTCACCTTCTATTTCCCGATCTTCGACAACAGCCCCTACCGCGGTTGGCAGATCGATGTCGCCTTCGCCATCCTGAAGAGGTTCAACAAGGGGGGGCCGCCGCTAGATTACCAGCGTCTGAACGCCAGGCAGGCTCGGACGGCGCCGCTGCTGGCCCAGATGCGGGATTCCCACAGGCTGGTCGGCGGTGCCTCGTTTCGCGAATATCAGTTCGACTGGGCAGAGCGGGTGGTGGTCGACAGCGCGATGGAAGCGCGCCGGCTCGGTGCCACCGTGCGCAACTACACGGCCATGGAAGGCTACACCCGCAAGGGGGACGGCTGGGAATTGACCTTGTCCGACCGCCTCGATGGCGCCGCCCCAGCCATCAAGGTCGGTGCGAAGCTGGTGATGAACTTCGCGGGTGTCTGGGTTGACCAGGTGAACCGGATGAGTAACGTCCACAAGGCGCGCCGTCTGACCACCGGCGCCAAGGGCGTCCACATCATGGTCAGGCTCGCTCCGGAACTTCAGGACAAGGGCATCTTCACTGAGGATGCCAACAAGGAGCACTTCTATCTCGTTCCCTGGCGGGGGCTGCACTACATCGGCCCGACGGACACGGTCTTCAAGGGTAATCTCGACGATATCAACCCCACGGAGGAGGATATCGAGCTCATGCTGGACCTCACCCGCCGCATGATGCCGGGGCTTCCGCTCAAGCGCTCCGATGTCGTCTACTCCTGGGCCGGCGTGAGGCCGCGCACCTATGACCCGACGGTGCCGAAGGGCACCTGGTCGCGCGAGATCCACGACCTGACGGATGACGGCATGCCGAATTTCCTGGCGCTCACCGGTGCGACCATCATGCGAAGCCGGCTGACCGGACGCGACGCGGTGACGGCGGTGCGCAAGCGCATCGAACCGAGCGGCAGCCCGCAGAAGCTGTCTTTTGCCGCGCACCTGCCGCCGTCGAACGACCCGTCTCCGCTCCTTTCCAACGAAGGGCCAGCCGTACGCGTCTCGGACATACGCCATGCGATCGAGGCAGAGCAGGCCTGTTCCCTCGACGACATCCTCTTTCGACGTACCGGCCTCGGCTGGGGAGAGAACATGGCGCGGGAATACGCGACCGCCGTCGCGAAAATCCTTGGCGAATACACGGATTGGACGCCTGAGAGGGTCGACAGTGAGGTGCGCGCCTATTTCGACCTGGTGCAACGGAGAAATTCGGCCGCGTGATTTCGCCCGGCCGGACGCTCCTGCGCGTCGCCGCGCACGGGCTCAACTGGCCTTCATGCCGACCGGGTTGGTCGATCGGTCGTGACGTCCTTGACAGCCGCGGTTCTGTGCGGCCCAAGGGGAAAGTCCGCCGACTGGTTTACGGAGATGAGCGTCGGCAAGTTTGCCGCATGCAGTGAGGCAATATGAACCTAATTTTTGTCTTGGAATCCCGGACCAAAAAGAATAAATCATCTATATGAATATTTTATCTGGCCTTTTTTAGAACTGGGAGGAATTGGACGTGTCGCCGTATTCGGAACCTGTTTCTGCTCACAGCGGCGCCGCGCCGCTCTACCCCCTGTCGGGATTGCGGGTCATCGACCTCTCGCACGTCTACAACGGGCCTTATGCCACGTTCCTGATGGCGATGGCGGGGGCGGAGGTGATCAAGGTCGAGCCGCTTACCGGCGAGCATCTGCGCAGCCGTGGAGATCTGGGCGGCGCGGACCTGCCTTTCGCCATGCTGAATTCGAACAAGAAGGCGGTCACGCTGAATCTGAAGACCGACGAGGGCAAGAATATCCTCAGGGGTCTCGTGGCCAAGGCGGACATACTGGTCGAGAATTTTGCGCCCGGCGTGATGGAGCGTCTCGGTGTCGGTGCGCAGGAACTTCTAAAGATCAACCCGCGCCTGATCTACGGCTCGAGCTCGGGATACGGCAAATCCGGCCCCTATCGCGACTACCCGGCGATGGATCTGGTCATGCAGGCCATGTGCGGCGTCATCAACTCGACGGGCTTCCAGGACCAGCCGCCGGTCAAGTCGGGTGCCGCGGTCTGTGATTTCTCGGCCGGCGTTCATCTCTACGGGGCAATCATCACGGCTCTCTACAACCGCGAGCGCACCGGCAAGGGTCAAGTGGTCGAAGTCTCCATGCAGGACGCGACTTACGCCTTCCTCGCCTCGAACCTCGGCATGTATCACGCCCGCGGAGATGCGGCGCCGGAGCGCACAGGTAATCGCCACGGAGGCCTCGGCATTTCCCCGTACAACGCCTACCCGACGGCGGATGGCTATGTAGTCGTCAATTCCCCGGGGGACCGGCACTTCCATGCGATCCTGGACGTCATCGGCCATCCGGAACTGAAGGACGATCCGCGGCTGAACAGCAAGACCGCGCGCGTCAAGAATTTCGAGCTCGTGGATGAGCTGATCGAAACCTGGACGAAGAACCTGCCCAAGGCCGAGGTGGCGAGACGACTGCTCGCCGCATCGGTGCCATGTGCTCCGGTGCGCACCCTCGGTGAAGTCATGACGGACGAGAACATGCATGCGCGCGGCAGCCTGCAACGCGTGCAGCATCCGACTATGGGCGAGGTGGTCCTGCAGAATTCCCCGCTGATCTTCGAGGGCATCGAGCGCCGGCCGATCGAACCGAGCCTGCCACTCGGCGCCAGCAACGAGGAAGTTCTTACCGAATTGCTGGACTACAGCGCCGACGACGTGGTTCGGCTGAAAGAGCAGGGGGTCATCTGATCCCCGGCCGGCTGGGGACGGCCCGCGCCTTGGGTGCGCGCCCAAGCCCTATTTGATGTCGAATGCCGTGGCGGGCTCCACCGGCACAGTGCGACATCGGCACGACACGGGACCACTTTCTGGCGTGCAGCGTGCACTGAACCGATCGGCTGAACGCATATCTGCCCGTATCGGGCGCATGGACCACGCTCGACGCTATTGGTGAGTGCCACTCATATCACACCTCAATAGAAGTCTCCGGCCTGCAGCGGATCGGAGATTTTAGGGAGTGCCGACGAACCTCACGCGAACCAGGTTCTCGAAGGCGCAAAACCGCCCATCAGCTCGTCGTTCGGATTGCTCGTCCATCCGGCGATCTTGTCCGAATGAGCGTTCACGAAATCGGCGAAGACGGGGATGAAGACAGCCGCTTCCTCCCAGAGAATGCGCGCCATCTTCCCATACAGCTCCTTGCGCTTGGTCTCGTCGAGTTCCCCGCGGGCCTGAAGCAGGAGGGCGTCGAAGTCCGCATTGGCGAAATGCGAGGCATTCCATTCCGCGCCAGCCTGGAAGAACATCGAATACAGCTGGTCCTGGACGGGGCGGCCGAGCAGGTAGTCGGCCACGAAAGGCTGGAACAGCCAGACCTGTGTCCAGTAGCCGTCCTCGGGAACCCGTTTTACGGCGAGCGGAATGCCCGCCTGCGCACACGAAGCCTGCCAAAGCATCGCCATGTCGACCGCGCCCGGAAAGATCTCCGCCACGTGCAGTTCGATGGGGCTGCCGTCGTGACCTGAAGCCTTGTAGTGTTCGGCGGCCTTGGCAAGGTCGAATAGGCGCTGTTCCAGCTTCTCTTCGAAGAGGGGATAGGCGGAATTGATGGGGATATCGTTGCCGATCGAGCCGAATCCACCAAGGATCTTGTCCAGCATCTCCTGGCGGTTCAGCGCATATTTGAGGGCAAGTATCAGGTCCTTGCTGCCGAACGGCTGCTTGTCGATCATTGCCTCGAAGCAGTAATGAGCGCGGCTCGGTGTCTGCGTCACCTTGATGCCGGGGGCGGCGACAAGGAACTTCGCCACCTTCGGATCGATGTAGTTTGCCATGTGGATCTGGCCCGATTGCAGGGCAGAGGTCCGTGCCATCGAGTCGTTGATGACGAGCATTTCCAGGCCGTCGTAGTAGCCGCGGTCTCGGTTCCAGTCCTCCTGGTTCTTCTCGAGCACGTACCGGATTCCGGGCTCGATAGACACGACCTTGTATGGTCCCGTCCCAATCGTCGCCCCGGGCGCGTCCACGCCGCCCCGCGGCTGGATAGGCAGATGATAATCGGAAAGCAGGTACGGCAGGTCGGCGTTCGCGGTGGCTAGCCTCAGGACCACCTTTGAACCGTCGGCCTTCATCTCGGTGATGCCCTTCATGAGGGGCATGACCGCCGACTGCGATGCTTCGTCCGAATGACGCTTGTAGGTTGCGACGACATCCTCTGCCGTCAATTCGCTGCCGTCGTGAAACGTCACGCCCTGACGGATGTTGAACGTCCATTCGGTGCCGTCGGCGTTGGACGAGAAGCTCTCCGCAAGCAAGCCGACGGCCTTGCGGTCAGGCGTAACTTCTACCAGCGTGTCTCCCCATTGGCGGGTGACCAGCCTCGTAGGGGACGACGCGATGACGGCCGGATCGACCGGGTCAGTGGCTGCGCCACCATTCACGCCGATCTTGAGGATGCCACCGCGCTTCGGTTCCGCCGCCTGCGCGCTGCTGCCCAGAAGCGAAGCCGGGCCGCCCAGGCCGAGGACTGCACCGGCGGCAAGTGACGACGTCATCAGGGCCCGGCGCGTAAGACCCGCACTCTGCGGGTCATGTCTGGAATCGTCCCTGCTCTTTGTCATCTGTTGTTACTCCCCAAGGGATTGTCCGAATGGTCGGACTGGCGGTCCAACGGTGCGAAATGCTATAGATTAATTATAGTGTTGTCGGGATTCGCGGGCGAATTGGGCGGCAGCCGCGTCAGGCGGCGCGTGCCGCCACGATCTTCTCCGCCGTGATCGGAAGCGAGGTTATCCTGAGCCCCGTGGCCGTGGCGATCGCATTGGCAACGGCAGCCGGGGGGCAGATGCAGGGGGGCTCGCCGATGCCCTTGACGCCGTGGGGGCCGGAGACGCTGGGCGACTCCACCAGCACGCAGCGTATGTCCGGCACGTCTTGCGCCGTGGGCATCTTGTAGTCGGTCAGGTTGGCGTTCTGCACGATACCGTCCCGGTAGATGATTTCTTCGGACAGCGCCAGGCCGAGCGCTTGCGTGACACCGCCCTGGATCTGGCCTTCGACCGCCGCCGGATTCATGGCGTAGCCGACGTCGTGGCACGCGACATAGTCCCGGATGGTGATCTCGCCGGTCTCTTCATCCACGTCGACCGAGGCCGCGTGAGCGAAGAAGCTGGGATTGGACCATGCGGGAAGGGTGTGGTTCTTTACGCGCGACGCGTCGAACGCCGGACCCGGCGTGAAGGTCGTTCCGCGCGCGAGAAGGCCGCCTTCGCGGAAATTCACGATCTTGGCGATCTCCACCATCGGCACATGCTTGTCGGGCAGGACCACGCCGCGGTCGCGGATCTGCACCTCTTCGACCGGAACGCCATAGATCCGTCCCGCCATCTGCCTGAGTTGGGCCTTGAAGTCCTCGGCCGCGTTGCGGCACGCATTGCCGACGTTAAACAGCGTGCGGCTGCCCTGCGAACCGTAGTCATAGGGCGAGGTTTGGGTGTCGGCCATCGCGATGTGGATGTCGGAATGGGCGAGCCCGAGTTCGTCCGCGAGGATCTGCGCCGCCCCGCTGAGCGCGCCGGTACCGATCTCCACCGCGCCGCTCTGCATTGTGACGGTGCCGTCGCCGTTCAGCCGCAGCACGACGCCCGACGACATGCCCGCCACCAGCCACCATCCGCAGGCCATACCCTTGCCGCGGTTGGCTTCCGGATTGCCGCGCACCCAGCCGATCGCTTCAGCGGCACGGTTGAGGCATTCGGCTATGGAGACGCTGGCGAGCTTTTCACCCACAGGTCCCTTCGAATTCTCGGTGAAGACGTTTTTCAGGCGGAATTCCAGCGGATCGAGCCCGAGGTCGCGGGCGATGATGTCCATCTGGCTTTCGACGGCGAGATTGGCCATCGGCCCGGAGGGCGCCCGGAAGGAGCCGGTCGGGACCTTGTTCGTGTAGACGGCGTAGGCCTGGACATCCAGGGCTTCGATCTCGTAGGGCCCCGCCAGGAGCTGCAGCGTGTTCGCCGCGACGCTTGGGCCGGAACCTGCATGCGCGCCGCAATCGATAAGAGCGCGGGCGACGCGGGCGAGAAGCTTGCCTTCCCGATCGACGGCGGTCTTGACCGTGACATGCGCGGCCTGGCGCGGGTGGGCGGCGATGAGCTCCTCCTCGGTCGTGCACGACACGCGCACGGGGCGGCCCACATGCCGTGCCAGAACCGCCGCATAGTGTTCCATTCCGATCCGGAGCTTGCCGCCGAAACCGCCGCCGATGCCCGGCACGGTGATCCGCACGGACGACAGAGGAATCTGCATCACCTCGGAGACCACCTGTTGCACCTCGAAAGGGAGCTGGCAGTTGGTGTGGATCGTGACGAGGCCGTTGCTGTCCCAAGCCGCCACCGAGGTCCTCGGCTCGGTATAGCCGGCATGTTGCAGGGGCGTGGTGAAGCTGTGCTCGTAGACGCGATGCGCCTTGGCCAAGGCCGCCTTGACGTCGCCATAGTGGATGCGCGAATGGTTACAGACATTTCCCGACCGGTCGCAGACCGGGCTCGCCTCATAGCCCTCCCAGCCGAGATGGATCAGCGTGGCACCGGGAGCGAATGCCTGATCGAGGGTCTCGATCGGCTCAAGGACTTCATAGTCAACCACGATGGCGGCCAGCGCGCGCTCCGCGATGTCCTCGTTGCGGGCGGCCACCGCCGCCACCGGCTGGCCATGGAAGCGCACGCGGTCCGTGGCGAAAAGGGTCTGGTCCTTGACGAGCACGCCGAAGCGCACGTCCGGAACGTCGGCAGCGGTGATCACGCCGAAGACGCCGGGGATTGCAAGCGCGGCCGAGACGTCTATCCGCCTGATTGCCGCGTGGGGATGCGGACTGCGCAGGAGACGGCCCACCAGCATGCCCGGCAAGCGCACGTCCGAGGCATAGACGTGCCAGCCGTTCACCTTCGGCTCGCCGTCAAGCCGCGGCAGCGATTGCCCGAGAAGTTCGTGATAGTTCTTCAGCATGCTTCCCACCTCGCCGCGTTGAGGCGAAGGGCCTCGGCCTCGATCGCGTCCACAATCTTGGAGTAGCCGGTACAGCGGCACAGGGTCCCGGCGATTGCCTCGCGCACCTCGTCCCGATCCGGAGCGCGCCCGTCGAGTTCGTCGAGATAGGATTGCGCCGTGACCAGCATGCCGGGGATGCAGAAGCCGCACTGGACCGCGCCGTGCTGGATAAAGGCCTGCTGTAGTGGCGACAGGCTGCCCGGCCGGGCCAGTCCCTCGACCGTGGTGATGTTGCGTCCCTCGCATTGATGGGCGAGAAGGATGCAGGAGTTCACCGCCTTGCCGTCGAGCAGCACGGTGCAGACACCGCACTCCGCTTCCAGGCAGTTCTTCTTCGTGCCCGTAAGTCCGAGCTCTTCGCGTAGCGCGTCCAACAGCGTCGTCTCGCCCGAGACTTCCAGCTCGTGGCGCATTCCGTTCACGTCGAGAGTGAGGGGAGCTTTCATGCAGGTATTCCAGTGGTCGCGGCAACGAGGCGCTTGTGCGCCAGGGTCAAGGCACGTTCCGTCAGTACGCTGGCCAGATGCCGGCGGTAGTCTGCCGACGCGCGGACATCTGAGATCGGGCGGCTTGCGTCGCGTGCCAGCGTCGCGGCCGCCTTGAAGAGTTCCGGCGAAGGCGCCTGACCGCGCATCATGGCCTCGGCATCGGCGACGACGAGACTGCGATCGGCCACCGCACCCAGCGCCAGCCGCGCGGCATGGATCAGGCCCTTGGCGTCGAGTTCCAAGGAGACGGCTGCATTGACAACGGCGATCTCCATTGCCTTGCGCCGTCCCGCCTTGAGGAAGGCGCTCCCGCGCGCCGGTCGGGGAAGTTCGACATGGGTGATGATCTCGGCCGCCTGAAGCGTGGTCCTGCCGCGTCCGGCGAGGAGCTCCGCGATCGGTACACGCCGCTCGCCGTTCGGGCCGAGGACGACGACAAAGGCCGCGAGGGCCAGCAGGACCGGAACGGTGTCGGCCGCCGGCGAGGCGTTGGCGATGTTGCCGCCGAGCGTCGCCATATGGCGGACCTGCGCCCCGCCCACGACGCGCGCTGCCTCGGCGAGCGCGGGGGCGAGTATCCGCACGCGTTCATCGGTTTCCAGCGCGCGCATCCGGGCAAGGGCGCCGATACGCAACCCGTCGCCGAGCGGTTCGATGCGGTCGAGGCCGCGCAGGCGGCTCAGGTCCACGACCGCGCCCACGATCTTGCGGCCGCGGTTGCGCTGGATCATAAGGTCCGTCCCGCCAGCCAGGAAATGGCAGGCCTCGCCCAGATCCTGCTTCAGGTCCATCGCTTCGCGGAGCGACGAGGGTCTGTGGAAGTTGAGGGGCATGCTTGTCGTTCCGCGATCTTGCCGAAGTCTTGTACCCTCCGCGCCTGGGTAGGTGCGGAGGGCGATGCGTGGCCGGCGTTCAGGCCATGCTGGCGTAGACGTCGTCGAGGGCGGCGCGTGCGCCGGCCGCCAGCTTGTCCAGCTCTTCCGCCGTGATGATGAGCGGCGGCGCGAAGACAAGACGGTCGGCGATCACCCGCACGAGCACGCCGTGCGAGCGTCCAGCGGCCTCGATCTTCGGCGCGAGGCCAAATTCCTTCGGGAAGGCTGTTTTCGTTTCCTTGTCCTTGACCATTTCGAGACCGCCCAGCAATCCGACGCCGGAGACATTACCGATCAGCGGGTGGTCACGGAAGCTCTCGAGGATCGCCTGGAACTGGCGCTCCAGACCCTTCACATGCCCGACGATGTCGAGTTCCTCGTACACCTTGATGACCTCGACGGTGACGGCCGTCGTCACGGGATGACCGGCATAGGTGTAGCCGTGAATGAAGGAACCCAGACGGTCGCTTTCCGCAGCGATCACACTGAAGATCTTTTCGTTTACCAGCACGGCCGAGATCGGCTGCATGGCCGAGGAGAGCCCCTTGGCCGAAGTGATAATGTCGGGTTCCAGCCCGTAGCGCTGCGTGCCCCACCATTCGCCGGTGCGGCCGAAGCCGCAGATGACCTCGTCCACCACGAAAACGATGTCGTACTTCTTGAGGATCTTCTGGACCTTCTCGAAATACCCCTTCGGCGGCGGCAAGGCGCCCGCATTGCCCTGGACGGGATCGGCCCAGAAGGCCGCGATGGTATCGGGACCTTCCTTGACGATTAGGTCCTCCAGCTCCTTGGCGAGGCGATCGGTGAACTGGTCCTCCGTCTCCCCGGGCAGGCCGGTGCGGTAGTAGTTCAGGCCGGAAACCTTCAGGAAGCCATCGAGCGGCAGACCGAAGCTACGGTAGTAGTCAGTGTTGCCGGTCAGCGAGAGCGAGGCGCAGGTCGAGCCGTGATAGCTGCCCATCCGCGAGATGATCTTGCGGCGCTGCGGCTGGTTGCGGCCGGCCCAATAGTACCAGACCATCTTGACGGCGGTGTCGTTGGCTTCCGAGCCTGAGCACTGCAGCATGACTTTCGACATCGGCACCGGCGCGAGCGCGAGCAGCTTTTCGGACAGCTCGACCACGGATTTGTGCGACTGGTGCCGGAAGATGTGTGAATAGGGTAGGTCGATCAGCGCGTCGCTCGCCACCTTGGCGATGCGCGCGTTGGCCTTGCCGTAGCCGAGAGAGGAGCACCACTGGCCGGCTGCGCCGTCGAGCAGGGCGCGGTCATTCTCATCGTAGAGATAGATGCCCTCACCGCGGGTGATCATCACCGGCCCGACGTCGAGATGCTTCTTCAAGTTGGTATAAGGATGCATCACGCTTGCGATATCGCGGTCGGCAAGCCAAGTGGGTTTCATTGGAATCTCCCGTTGTGGCGCGTAACGACGAGCAGGGCCGCTGCTCCAAACCGCCGCCGATGATAGCGGCCGTCCCTCAGAAGGCAACAAAATATTTATATGATTTAGCTTTTTGTGTACTGGGAGCGTTCTCTGCTGAACCCGACGTCACATCGTCAGCCGGGGCAATTAGCCGATGGACGTTTCATGCCGTCGCAATAATAGGGGTTTAAACGCGCCGCTTCGCGGTTGACCTTGCTGGCATAGTGCGCGCTTCGCAAAAGCTGGACAGCGATTCCGCTAATTCCCGGACAGCGTTTTCACAAAAGTCCGGACAGTTTGACGAGGTTGGTCCTCGGCAGCCTGGTTGCTGTCAGTGCTGATTGATTTCGGTGTTCTCGGGGTCGGTCAAGAGGGGCGTGGCTTTTTTCTTCCGCATGCTCTCGCCCTGGAGAGCGATGCGATGTGCATTGTGTACGATGCGGTCGAGTATGGCGTCGGCGACCGTGCTGTCGGCAATAAGATCGTGCCAGCTTGCCACGGGGACTTGGGCGGTGATCAGGGTGGATTTTCTCTGATAACGCTCCTCGACGATTTCGAAGAGGTGGAAGCGCTGCTGATCGGAGAGAGCGTGGGTGCCGAAGTCGTCGAGGATGAGCAACTGGACGCGGGTGAGCTTGTCGATGAGGCGGGGGAAGGAACCATCGAGGCGGGCGAGCGCGAGGTCCTCGAACAGGCGGGGTACGCGCACATAGAGCACGGAGTGACCGAGCCTAGCTGTGGAGCCTCAAGAGGTTGTCCTCGGTTAGTCCGAGGCGGCTGATTGGTGTTTTGGACTTTAGGCTGCCATGTGGGCGATGCCAATTGTATCGGTGAAGCCAGATGGGAAGTTCACCGGCTCGGTGGTTTGAAGTTGGATATGCGACGGCGTAGGCCCATTCCCTGAGCGCTGTCTGGATGAAGCGCTCGGCCTTGCCGTTTGTCTTGGGCGTGTAGGGTTTGGTGCGGACGTGCTTGAGGCCGAGCTTCTTGCATGCCTTGGCGAAAGCCTTCGACCTGTAGCAGGAGCCGTTGTCGGTCATGACGCGGGTGACGATAACGCCGAGGCTGGCGTAGTAGGCGCTCGCCGCCTCGAGAAAGGCGACGGCGCTTTCTTTTCT
>NZ_JAVFVV010000003.1 GCF_030929505.1 Mesorhizobium sp. LHD-90
CAGATTGAATCATTCTGTTTGCCGTTTGGCGAGGCGATCCACAAGGAAGGCCGCGCAGATCGGGCTGGTTGCCCGGGCAAGCGGCCTGACGAAGTGGGCGCCCGCCAAACGGCAAACAGAATGATTCAATCTGAGCAAGAAACGCTCTGGTGTGACGGCGGACGGGATGCCCGCCGTCCCGGCACAGTGCAGGCAGCGCCCGTTCTGTCAACGGTGCTCTCCGCCGACGCGGGGCTCCGAACTCGGCTCGTTGACCCCGGACCCGCTGCCTTGGCACATGCTCAGCGCTTGCCGGCGCGGTCGTCCCAGAAGGTCACGCGGCGGTCTGCGCCAGGACCGGCTGCATTGATGTGCGACAGCATTTCGATCATCTCCGGCTGCGGAGCGGCAAGCACTTCTTGCGTCGCGCCTTCGACTTCGGCCTTCATCTGCGTGCGCAGGGTTTCAACACCGCCAGCATCCAGCGAGCCTTCACCGACGAGCTTGTCGGCAAAGAGATTGATCGGGTCGCGCTTCAGCCATTGGTCGAGTTCGCCCGGCAGACGGTAGGTCGCCGGGTCGGATCGCGAATGGCCGGAATAGCGGTAGGTCTTCATCTCCATTAGCGACGGGCCGTCGCCGGCACGCGCCCGCGCGACCGCGGTCTCCATCGCCGCCGCGACCGCATCTACGTCCTGGCCGTCGACGATGACGCCGGGCATCGCATAGCTGGTGGCGCGGATGGCGATATCCTCGATCGGCGTCGTCAGGTTGATGCGGCTGTATTCGCCGTAGAGATTGTTCTCGCAGATGAAGACCACCGGCAGCTTCTGGATCGCCGCGAAATTCAGCGATTCGTGGAAGGCGCCGATATTGGCCGAACCGTCGCCGAAGATCGCCACGGCGACCCGGTCGGTGCCGCGCGCCTTGGCGGCAATCGCCGCGCCGCAGGCGATCGGCAGGCCGGCGCCGATGATGGCCGCCGTCGGCATCAGGCCGACGCTCGGCTCGACCAGGTGCATGGAGCCGCCCAGTCCACCGGCGCAGCCGATGGTGCGGCCGCAGATTTCGCCGAGCACGCCCTGCGGCGTGGCGCCGAGCGCCAGCGCGTGGCTGTGGCCGCGATAGGTGCAGGTGACGATGTCGTCCGGGTCGATGGTGCGGGCGATGCCGACCGCGACAGCCTCCTGGCCGTTGGCCAGATGCGTCGAGCCGCGCACATAGCCGTCGGAAAACAGCTTCTGGATGCGCTCCTCGACGAGGCGGATTTCCATCATGCGCTTCAATTGCTCGATGCGGTCTTCCAGCGCCTCGCGGCGGGCGATTGGGGTGTTCGAGTTCTTAGCCTGCATTTCTCACACTCCATGTGACCTGCGTTGCTCTTTCGGCGCGGCGGATATGGCGTCGGGCGGCGAAGCGCCATATCGGGAATACGGTCGAGCCGCCCGACGCCATAGGCGCCCGCCGAAAGGCAACCCGAAGGGCCGGTTGAAGAAGCCGGCAGGGTTCGTCGCGCCGCTCGCCCGATGGCCCCGCATCGCCCTTCGCGCCGCTCCTGCCCTGCCGGCTTCTTGAACCGGCGCAGGCCGCATGGAGTGCGAGAAATGCAGGCTAGCCGTCATGACGCCTTCCTCCACCAGGGTTCCGGGATGCGGTTCTTGGATACGAGCGATGCCGTCTGCGCGGCGACGTAGTCGGGGCTGGGCAGGTAACGGGCCTCGAGTTCACCATTGTAGGGTACAGGCGCGTCGGGCAGGGTGATGCGCAGCGGCGGCGCCTTCAACGCGCCGAACAGTTCTGTCGAGACGGTTGCAACAATATCGCCGCCCCAGCCGCTGCCGGCGGTGGCTTCTTCGACGGTGACGAGGCGGCCAGTCTTTCGGACCGATTTCAGGATGGTCTCACGATCCCATGGCCAGATGGTCAGCAGGTCGATGACCTCGGCGTCGAGCCCGTCCTGCTCGGCCGCCTTCTTCGCCACGCGCACCATCTGGCCGCAGGCGACGATGGTCGCGTCATTGCCTTCCCGCACCACCTCGGCCTTGCCGAGCGGGATGCGGAAGGTGTCCGGCTCGTCGAAATCGTCGCGCTCGCCATAAAGGATGCGCGGCTCCAGCACGACCACCGGATCCGGGTCCTCGATCGCCGACCGCAGCAGGCCGTACACCGAGCGTGAGCCCGACGCCACGCAGACCTTGAGGCCCGGCGTGCCGCGGAACCAGTGGTCGAGCATCTGCGAGTGCTGGCATCCGAAACCCTGGCCGGCGCCGGCGGAGGCGCGCACCACCAGCGGCGTGGTCAGCCGGCCGCGCGACAGGTAGCGCATGGTGGCGGCCTGGGTCGTCAACTGATCGAGCGCGACGCCGATGAACTCGATGAACATCATCTCGACCACCGGCTTCATGCCGCAGACGGCGGCGCCAACGGCTGCGCCCATGAAGGCCATTTCCGAAATCGGCGTGTCGATCACCCGCTGTGGGCCGTGGATTTCGAGCAGGCCCTCGGTCACCTTGAACGGCCCGCCGGCGGCGGCGATATCCTCGCCCATCATGATCACGGTGGGGTCCTCGCGAAGCGCGTCGTCGAGTGCCTTCATCACCGCCTGACGCATACGCATCATGGCCACTTCAACACCTCCCTGCTGGCCCGGCCTGCGTCGAGGCCGGCTGATTAGACCGCGTCAAGCGGCCGGTTTGTAGTCTCCGAACCCTGTCGCCGTCTGGATCAGCTCGACTCGAAAGCCGTCCGGATCGATCAGATAGACCGCCCGGCCACCCTTGTTCGGACCGATCGTCGGCGTCACCGGAGGAGATACGCTTTTTACCCCGGCTTCCGCAAGATTTTTGTGAAACGTTTCCAAATCGTCGACGGTAAACGCTATGTGACCGTTGCCGATGTTGCCGTTTGCCATGTCGACGCGGTCCTGCGGGACGTTCCGGTATTCGAGAAGCTCCAGAAACGTTTCCGTTCCGGGCACGCGCAGGATAGCGCCATGCAGGTCGACATCGGGATAACCGACCAGTTCGCCGATGTAAGCCGCCCTGGGATTCCACTGGAAGACCAGTTCCAGCCCGAGCAGGTCGCGGTAGAAGTGAACCGAGCGCTCCAGCGACGTTACGGTGAAGCCGGTGTGGTGTCCCTTGGTGATCTTGGCCATTATCGTCTCGCTGTTGCGATGAATTCACCCCGAGGGGGACTCGGAGGGGCCGGCGCCGACGTCTCCGAGTTTGGTTGTGAGAGCGCTGACGGTGTCCCCCCTCCCCCTTGTGGGGAGGGGTTAGGGGTGGGGGTGAATTCGTAAGCCTCATCATCACTGCGTCATATACCCGTCGTCGCACATCACGATGTGCCCTGTGACGAGTTCGGAGGCATCGCTGGCGAGGAAGATCGCCGTGCCGATCAGTTCGCGCGGCAGGCCGAGGCGAGGGCGCAGCATGCGCGCCTTGATGAAATCGGCGGTGATAGAGGTCTTTTGCCCTGCCGCCTTGGTCAGCGGCGATTCCATCAGTGTCGGGCCGATGCCGTTGACCCTCACGCCGCGGTCGCGCCATTCCAGCGCCAGCGCCTTGGTCACCTGCAGCACGCCGCCCTTCGACGCCAGATAGGCGCTGGCCCAAGGATAGGCGGTGAAGGAGCCGATCGAGGCGATGTTGATCACCGACCCCTTGCCTTGTTTCAGCATCTTGCCGCCAAAAGCCTGGCAGCAGAAATACGTGCCCTTGAGGTTCAGATCGAGGATGAAGTTGAATTTCTCCTCCGGGAACTCTTCCGCCGGGCTTCTGAAGGCCGAGCCCGCGCTGTTGACGAGAATATCGACATGGCCGCGCGAGGCCGCGACCTTGTCGGCAAGCGCGAAACAGGCAGCTCGGTCGGTCACGTCGAGCTTTTGGATTTCCGCCTTGCCGCCTTGCTCGGCAATGGTGGCACGCGTCGCCTCCATGCCTTCCATGTTGATGTCGGCAAGCACAACGTCGACGCCCACCTGCGCGTAGCCGATTGCCATGGCCGCGCCCAGCCCGCTGCCGGCGCCGGTGACCACCGCGACGCGGCCCTCGAGGTCGAACAGCGTTTTCGCGTAGTTGGCAGGTACGGAAGGTTCGTCCGTCATGGTTTTGTGACCGATCGCGGTGGCAACTATTGGTCCTGGAGAATATGGTCGGGATCCTGATGCGGCTGGCTCAGGCACCACTCCTTGTCGATCATTTTGCCGAATCCCGGCCCCTGCGGCAGCGGTTTCATCAATCCATCCTCGATGATCTCCGGCTGGGCGAGCGCATCGTCGTATGGGTGCACGCCCGTCCATGGCACGCCCCACTCGATCGGCTTGTCGTCGAAACCCCAGGCGCTGAACACTTGGCTGTGGGTGTGCGGAAACATATGTGGGCCGAAATCGACGCCCGCCGCCAGACATTCGTCGATAACGGCCCGGCCGCCGGTGATGCCGCCCATGCAGGTCAGGTCGACGCGCACGCGATCGACGGACTTCGCCATGATCAGCGCTTCCGGGTAATAGGAGCCGCCCTGTTCGTCGCCCTGCCAGATCGGCATCGGCACGCGCTTGCGCAGTTCGGCGAGCATGCGAGCGTTGCCGGGCGGAAAAATGTCCTCGATGCAGCCCATGCCGATGTCGGCGATGCTGTTGGCGTAGGCGGCCGCTTCGTCGACAGTCTTGAACATCCAGACAAGGTCGGTTCCCAGCCAGGCGTCGGGTGCCGCGGCGCGGGCGGCGCGAAGGCGCGCGCCCGAGATCTCCCATGTCGCCCCCATCGGCGCCTTGAAGCGCCGCCAGCCATTGGCATAAAACTCCGCCGTCTGCGCGCCGGTCTTCTCCGGCGGCATGATCGCCGGCGGATAACCGATGATGCAGGTCGCCGGCATCGGCTTTGCCTGCCCGCCGAGGAACTCGGCGATCGACTTGTCGGCGATCTTGGCGGCCGCATCCCAGGCGGCGAGGTCGACGATGGAAAGCGCCCGTAGTCCGATGCCGGCGCTATGGGAGCCGTAGGTGCGTCCCTTCGTCGTCCTGTAGGTCGCCTCGCGGTCGGCGATGTCGGTGCCGACATAGACTGGGGCGATGCTCTTGCGGATCTGCTCGGCGACCGCGCCGTCGCGCGTCAGCGTGAATGCCCAGCCTTCGTGTCCCGTCGATGTGCGTACCCTCACGGTTGCGAATTCGCGGATCTTCATGACCCAGTCGCCGAAGACCACCGGGGCCGGCAACTGCGCCTGGATGGTCGCGACGCTGACATCCTTGATGATGGCCGACTTCGCCATTGAAACGTTTCCCCGTTGTCTCTTTGGTCGCGACGTTACGAGCCGCCGGCAGACTAGTCAACCGATTGATTGCCTAAAGTCAAACGATTGACAAGAGGGATTCGGCTGTCTACGACTGTTCCGCGATTGGGCCAGCGCGGCCCCTTTGTCGAGCGGCGGAGCGGATGGGGTCGATAACCCTCAGGGACTTGAGCAAGACCTATGGCGGGGGCACGGTTGCCGCCGTCAGGTCCGTCGATCTCGACATCGAAGACGGCGAGTTCGTCGTCTTCGTCGGCCCGTCCGGCTGCGGGAAATCGACGCTGCTCAGGATGATCGCCGGGTTGGAAAAGATCAGCGGCGGTACGGTCGCGATCAACGGCAAGGTCGTGAACGAGGTCGCCTCGCGCAACCGCGACATCGCCATGGTGTTCCAGAATTATGCGCTCTATCCGACCATGACGGTGCGCCAGAACATCGCCTTCGCGCTGGAACTCAGAAAGTTCCCGCAGGCGGCAATCGACGAACGGGTCAACGAGGCGGCGCGCATCCTCGACCTGAAGGACTTGCTCGACCGCAAGCCCGGCCAGCTCTCCGGTGGGCAGCGCCAGCGCGTCGCCATGGGCCGCGCCATCGTGCGCCATCCACAAGCCTTCCTGCTCGACGAGCCGCTGTCCAACCTCGATGCCAAGCTGCGCGTGCAGTTGCGTGCCGAGCTCGGGCGACTGCACCAGCGGCTCGGGGTGACGACCATCCACGTCACCCACGACCAGGTCGAGGCGATGACGCTGGGCAATCGCGTCGCCGTGTTCTCCCGCGGCACGCTGCAGCAATACGACACGCCGAAAAACCTCTACGAGGCGCCGAAAAACCTGTTCGTGGCGGGTTTTATCGGCAGTCCGGCGATGAACTTTCTGGAGGGCGCTCTCGCCGGCGACGGTGCTTTCGTGCGGATCGGAGCGGCCGAGATAGGGCTCGGCACGCGGGCCAAGGCCGGGCAATCCGAACGCGTGCTGGCCGGCATCCGCCCCGAACATCTTTCGTGGCGGCCGCGTGCCGAAGCGGCGGCGGGCGCGCTCCCCGGCACCGTAGACTTCGTCGAAAGCATCGAGCCAGAAGCCTATGTGACGATCGTTCTCGACGATCCTTCGATCCGCGTGCGGCAGGCGGAAGAGGCGGCGGCGAACGGCTCCGCCGGCAATGGCGCCTCGCCGGATGGCGGTGTGCAGCGCATCCAGATGCGGGTTTCGTCGCGCGCCGCGCCCGCGCTTGGGCAGAAGATAGCACTGACCGCCGATCCGGACCGGATAAGGCTGTTCGATGCCGTCAGCGGAGCCGCATTGTGATGTCGACGCGGCCTGGTTTTTCTCCTATCGGAAGGGGGCGAGGCTGCCCCGGGGCGGGCAGCCGTCCAAGTCTGGAAACGTTTCAAAAGAAAGGCAGCCTATGCGGTCGACCCTGAAGATGCCGAAAGTCGGCGACGCCGCCAACGAGGTGGTGATCATGGAATTGCTGGTGAAGGTGGGCGACGCGGTCGCCGAGGGCCAGAACCTGTTCGTCGTCGAAACCGACAAGGCGCAGCTCGAAGTGCCGGCGCCGTTTGCCGGCACGGTGCGCGACATCTTGATCAAGGTCGGAGAAGAAGTGCCGACCGGCGCCCCGACCCTGGTACTGGAGGCCTAGAGAGCGATGCCCCGCGTCCACGATGCACGGCAAGAACATTTCGGCCTGTATCTGGACGAATACGAGGTTGGTGACGTGTTCCGGCATTGGCCGGGACACACGGTGACGGAGGCGGAGGACCATCTCTTCTGCCTGCTCACGCACTCCGCCAGCTCGATCCACACCGACCGCCACTATGGCGAGCACGAGACCGAGTTCGGGCGCAACGTCGTCGTCGGCACCTATGTCTATTCGCTGCTGGCCGGCATGAGCGTGCGCGACATTTCCGGCCGCGCCATCGCCAATCTGGGCGTGCGTGAACTCAAGCATCTCGCGCCGCTCTTCCACGGCGACACGCTCTACGGCGTCACCGAAGTCCTTTCCACCAGGCCGTCGCAGTCGCGGCCGGGGCAGGGCGTGCTGACGGTGCGCACGGACGGTTTCAAACAGGACGAAACGAAGGTCTGCACCTTCACGCGGTCGGTGCTTTTGCCGATGCGTCCTGCCGGGGAGGCGTGATGGACGCGATTGAAGGCCCGCTTGCCGGGATAAAAGTCATCGAGCTCGCCACCGTGGTGGCGGGGCCTGGCAGCGGCCGATATCTCGCCGATTTCGGCGCCGAGGTCATAAAGGTCGAGTCTCCCGGCGGCGACCCGACGCGCCGCATGGGCTGGACCGGTCCGGGCGAAACCGACGCCTATTTCTGGAAGTTGGTCAACCGCAATAAGCAGGTCGTCTCGCTCGACCTCAAGTCGAAGCAGGGCAAGGCCGATCTCTGGCGGCTGCTCGAAGATGCGGACGTGCTGATCGAGAACATGCGGCCCGGCAAGCTGGAAGCGCTGGGGTTTTCGCCGGAAGCGCTGCACGAAAAGAATCCGCGGCTGGTCATCCTGCGCGTCAGCGGTTTCGGTCAGGACGGGCCCTATGCGCAGCATCCGGGTTTCGCCACCATCGCCGAGGCGCTGTCGGGTTTCGCCGGCCTGCTCGGCGAGGCCGACGGGCCGCCGCTGCTGCCGCCGATCGCGCTGACCGACGAGGTGACCGCATTGGGCGGCGCTTTCGCCACGCTGGTCGCGGTCCGCCATGCCGAACGCACCGGCGTGGGGCAGGTGGTCGACGTCAACCTGCTGCAGTCGATGTTCCAGATCATGGGGCCGCTGGTCTCGGCCTATGCGCATATGGGCTATCTGCAGCCGCGGCTTGGCTCCGGCATTCCATACACGGTTCCGCGCGGCACCTATCGCTGCGCCGACGGCGTGTGGGTGGCGGTGTCGAGTTCGTCCGACAGCATCGCCCGGCGGGTTCTCGACCTAGTCGGTCTCTCCGGCGACGAGCGCTTTTCGTCCTTCCAGGCGCGCAGCGCCAACCGCGAGGCGCTGGAGGAATGGATCAGTGCCTGGATCGCGGAGCGGTCTTCGGAGACGGTGCTGGCCGAGTTCCGCCGCGTCGACGCTGCGATCGCAAAGGTGCTCGACATGCGCGACATCTTTGCCGACCCGCATTTCAAGGCGCGCGGCATGATCACGGAAGTCGACGGCATCGTCATGCAGAACATGCTGGCGAACCTGTCGAAGACGCCCGGCCGGTTGCGCCATGCCGGAAAACCCTTCGCCGCCGACAACGATGCCGTGCTGGGGCCGCTGCGCGAGGAGGATGCGGTGGGGTGAAGCCTGCGCGAGGTCTGTGCTTGAAGGCGGGGAAGTGTTCGGCTCGGCCATGAACTCTGCCCGAGGGGCAACCGCTTTGTTGAATCTCAACAGAAGCGACGATCGTCAGCATCTGTCAGGATTATTTTCTCAAAACTTATCCCCCCGCTCCAACCTGGGCGATAATCCCGGTTGCCTGTGCTCGAAGGAGGCGGTGGGATGGAGAGAAGTCCGGCGATCGACAAGAACTGGGAGGCGCTGAAGCGCTTGCTGGCGATGCTTGTCGGCATGGCCGAGCTGGGCGATGGGGTCACCCTGCCGCGCCATCTCCACCGCGCCATCCTCAAACTGCTGCGTCCGGCCGAAGCGGCGGCGCGGCGGCTGATCATCGCGGCAGCGCGCGGTCTCGTCGTAACCCTGCCGCCGTTTCGGCCGCGAAAGCCGAAGCCCAAACCTGTCGAGCCGGTCCTGCGCAGCCTCGGCATCGCCGTCACCATGTCGCATGCCGATCATGCTCGCGCCGAAGCAGCCAAGAGAGCCGCCGCCAAACGCGCCGCCCGCCCGCGCGTCCTAAACCTGTCGCTGCTCGACCCGCTGAAAAATCCGTTCCGCATTCGCCGCCGTTATGTGCCCGCCCGCACCGTGCCGCGCATCATGTCGCTCGATTTCAGCGCACCGTACCGTCCCCTGCCTGCCCCGCCGTCGCCCGACGATCCAGTCAACGCATCGCGGCTCGCCTTGCGGCTGGAGGCGTTGGGCCGGGCGCTCGACGACCTGCCGGGACAGGCACAACGTTTCGCCCGCTGGAAGGTGCGTCACGACGCAGCAATTGCGCGGCAAAGGGAAGCCCGCGCCGCAGTCGCGCAAGGCAAGCAGGGCGGACAAAATCGTGCCGCAGTCCGGTTTCGGCGCATCTCGCCGCTGCGGCGCGGCCGTCCGCCCGGCGGCCGGCTGTCGCGCTACGACCCGCACGCGACCCATCCGCGCAACATCCGCGAGATCGACGAGATTCTGGCGCATGCCCATGCGCTGGCCGTGTACGCGCTGGAATCCCCCGACACGTCCTGATGTTGCCTCGGACTTTGCCAGGCGAAGAATCGACCGCCGGCGCGGGTCCTTTCCGCCCCGTGTCGGCGATCTGTGCTGTCCGAAAATACCGTCTCATCCGTTGGCCAGGCCGGCCGAACCTGCTTAGATCGATCGGTAGGCGTTCAGGGTTTGATGTGAGCGTCGGCTCCCAGGGATCCAAGATACAAATGGCACCTCCCGTCACCATCTCCGGCAGCGACATCTCCAGGACGATCACCGGCGCGCTGCAATACATCTCCTGCTATCACCCACCGGATTATATCAGTCATCTCGCGGCAGCCTATGAGCACGAGCAAAGCCCGGCGGCCAAAAACGCCATCGCCCAGATCCTTGTCAATTCGCGCATGGCGGCGTTCGGGCGGCGCCCGATCTGCCAGGATACCGGGCTGGTTGTCGTCTTCGCAAAGATCGGCATGGACGTGCGCATCGAGGCAGACGAAAGTTTTGCCGATCTGGTCAATGCCGGCGTGCGCTCAGCCTATCTGGACGAACAGAATCCGCTGCGGCCGTCGATGGTCGCCGATCCGCTGTTTTCGCGGATCAACACGCGCGACAACACGCCGGCGATTACCCATGTCGAACTGGTGCCGGGGGGCACCATCGAACTGACCGTCGCGGCAAAGGGCGGCGGCTCGGAGAACAAGGCGCGCTTCGTCACCCTCAATCCGGCCGCCTCCGTGGTCGACTGGGTGGTGAGGACTATGGAGGGGCTCGGCAGCGGCTGGTGTCCGCCCGGCATGATTGGCATCGGCGTCGGCGGCGACGCGGAAAAGGCGATGCTGCTGGCCAAGGAGGTGCTGAACGACAAGATTGACATGCTCGATCTTTTGCGGCGCGGGCCAAGCAACCCCCTCGAGGAAATGCGTATCGAGATTTATGAGAAGGTCAACGCGCTTGGCATCGGCGCGCAGGGGCTGGGCGGGTTGACTTCGGTCGTCGACGTCAAGATCGCGACCTACCCATCGCATGCCGCGTCGAAGCCGGTGGCGCTCATCCCGCAATGCGCCGCCAACCGCCACATCAAGCTGACCCTCGACGGCAGCGGCCCGGTCTTCGCCGACCCGCCCGACATCGGCGACTGGCCGGAAATCTTCCTGGAAGAGGCGGGCGGCGCGGTGCGGCGCGTCAACCTCGACACACTCACGCGCGAGGAGGCGGCGACCTGGCGCGCCGGCGAGACGCTGCTGCTTTCCGGCCGCCTGCTGACTGGACGCGACGCCGCGCACAAGCGCATCGCGCAACTGCTGCAGCGCGGCGAGCCTCTGCCGGTCGATCTGAGGAACCGCGTCATCTATTATGTCGGGCCGGTCAAGGCGGTGCGCGACGAGGCGGTCGGCCCGGCCGGCCCCACCACCTCCACCCGCATGGACGACTTTGCCGACCTCGTGCTGCGCGAAACCGGCCTGCTCGGCATGATCGGCAAGGCGGAGCGCGGCCCGGCGGCGGTCGAGGCGATCCGCAAATACGGCGCGCCCTACATGATCGCGGTCGGCGGCGCGGCCTACCTCATCTCGAAATCGATCAAGTCGGCACGCGTGCTCGCCTTCGAGGATCTCGGCATGGAGGCGATCCACGAATTCGAGGTCAAGGACATGCCGGTAACGGTCGCCGTCGACGTGACCGGACAGTCGGTCCACGAGAGCGGGCCGAAGATATGGCGGAAGGTGATTGCCGACGCGGCAAGTTGAACTGCTTGGAAGTCTTTGCGTCATGGCCTACGCTGGCGTCAAATACCTTGATTGAGATCGGATCAGCTCGACAAAATCCGGAGGTTCGCCAATGCCAACCAAGATCATCTTTCAGGATCGCGTCGGTCCAGGCATCCAGGAGACGCTCCTTGCTGGCGAACACGTCTATGTCGCCGGCGGGATCACCGTCGGCTCTACCGAAAACCAGGCAATCGCCGGAACGACGGATGACCATGAGTACACGATCGACGGCTACGTGTTCGGCGACTACATGGGCATTCTCAACAACAATGATCTCGCCCGGAACAACCATGTCGTCGTCGGAGAAACCGGAACCGTAAGCGCGAGCTTCCATAGCGGCATCTATTTGAGCGGCGGCGAGCACACAGTCGCCAACTATGGCGAGATCCGCGGCAGCAGCGGCATCACCATGTACACGACCTCGACGGATGGCGGCCAGTCGACCATCGTCAATCATGGGCTGATCCACGGCGACCACACCGGCATCGGGCGGCAGAACTCCGACGTCCGGGAGACCCTCGTGGTGACCAACTACGGCACGATCTTTGGCGGCGCCAACAGCTATTCCTATTCGGCCGGCGATTCCATCGAGCGCATCGTCAACAAGGGACTGATGATCGGCGACGTCCTGCTCGGCGACAATGAAGACCTTTACGACGGCAGGCTGGGCACCCTCGACGGCAAGGTGCTTGCAGGCAGCGAGAACGACAGGGTCTATGGCGGCGCTGCCGACGACGCCTTTTTCGGCGAAGCCGGCAACGACACGTTGATGGGCGGCGCGGGCGCCGACGTGCTCAACGGCGGCAGCGGCAGCGACCGGGCCTCCTACGCTTCGGCGACAAAGGCGGTCATCGTCAGCCTGGCAAACCCGACCATCAACACCGGCGATGCCTTCGGCGACAGTTTTGCCTCGATCGAAAACCTTTCGGGGTCGAGCTACAACGATTCGGTGTTCGGCAATTCGGCAACCAATGCTCTGAACGGCGGCGCCGGCAACGACATCATCAAGGGGTATGGGGGCAACGATTCGTTGACCGGCCATACCGGAGCCGACATCTTCATCTTCAATTCGGCCCTGAGCGCGTCGACCAATGTCGACACGATCACCGACTTCAGCGTGGCCGACGATACGATCCAGATCGACAACGCCTTCTTCACCGGACTGGCGGCCGGAGCACTGGCCGCCGTCGCTTTCCGCGCGAATTCCACCGGGCTTGCCGGCGACGCCAGCGACCGGGTGATCTTCGAGTTCGACACCGGCAGGCTGTTCTTCGACGCCGATGGAACCGCCGCCGGCGCGCGGGTCCAGTTCGCCACGGTTGCCGTGGGGCTCGGGCTTACCGCGGCGGATTTCGTGGTGATCTGAAGCGCGATCAGCCCCGCGCTATCCGCTCCGCTCGCGTGGCGCGCTGGTACTTGATCAATTGGTCGAGCGCCACGGCGAGCACGATGACGGCGCCGGTGACGAAGGTTGACCAGGTGGCGTCGATGCCGAAGAAGATCAGGCCGCTGGAGATCACCTGGATGATCATCATGCCGACCACCGCGCCGATGATGGTGCCGTGGCCGCCGCCGAGCGGCGTGCCGCCGATGATGACGGCGGCAATCACTACGAGCACGAAATCCGATCCCTCCTGCGGGTCGATGGCGCCGCGGAAGCCGACATACATGACGCCCGACAGGCCGCACAGCGCGCCCATCATCACCAGCGTCTGCAATCTTACCTTGCCGGTCGGGATGCCGGCAAAGCGGGCTGCCTCCGGATTGCTGCCGACCGCCTGCACGCGATAACCGAAGCGGGTGCGGTGAAGCACGAAGTGCATGACCACCGCCAGCACCACGAAGACCAGCGCGGCCACCGGCAGCACGCCGAACAGTTTCGTCGAGATGATGCTGAAGAAATTGCTCGACGTATCCGACGGCACGATGGCGCGGCCCTGGTTGGCGACCAGCGAGGCGCCCTGGAACATCGAATAGGTGCCGAGCGTGACGATGACGGCAGGCAGGCGCAGGCCGACGACCAGAATGCCGTTCACGAAACCCAGGCCGGCGCCAAAGATTATCCCGGCAAAGGCGGCGAGCCACGGATTGAGGCCTGCGACCATCAGGATCGCTGCGAAGACGGCGGCAAAATTGAACATCCAGCCGACCGACAGATCGATCTCGCGGATGGCGAGCAGGAACACCATGCCGAGCGCCAGCATGCCCAGGAACGTCGTGTTGCCGAGCAGGGCGAAAAGATTGATCGGGTTGAGGAAACGCGGCCGCGCCACGCCGACGATCACCATCATGGCGACAAGGGCGGCGATCACGCCGATCTCGTCGGGCAGCGTGAAGCGGCGGCGCGCCGGGGCAAGTGAGGTTTCGTTCATGACGCGGCCCTGGAGTTCTCGGCGGAAAGATCGCCGGTGTTGATCAGGCGCAGCAGCGCGCGGTTGTCGGTTTCGCCGCCCTTGACCTCGCCCACCAGGCGGCCCTGGTAGACGACGAGGATGCGGTCGCACAGTCCGATCAGTTCCGGCAGTTCGGTCGAGCTGAACAGCACAATGCCGCCATCGGCCGACATTTTTCGGATCAGGCCGTAGATCTCGCGTTTTGCCCCGACATCGACGCCGCGGGTCGGATCGTCGAGCAGGAAGACGTCGGGGCCGATCTCCAGCCATTTGCCGATGACCACCTTCTGCTGGTTGCCGCCGGAAAGCGAGTTGGCGAGTGACCAGGCCGAACCCGCCTTGATGCGCAGCGCCTCGATCTGGCGGCGGGCACGCCCAAAAGCGTCTTTCGGCAAGTACCAGACAGGCCCGTCGCCGCGCGCGCCGACGAAGACATTGGAGATGTTGAACATGATCGACTTGTCGAGCATCAATCCGTTCTTGCGCCGGTCGGCGGGCACGAGGCAGACGCGGCGTTTCGCGGCATCCGTGGGGTTTTTCGGCAAGCCGCGGCCGTCCGGAAAAGCGACGCTGCCGCTTCGCGCCTGGCGGATGCCGAACAGGATTTCGAGGATATCGGTGACGCCCGAACCTTCGAGCCCCGCCAGGCCGACGACCTCGCCGGACCGGGCGGCGAAGGAAACATGCTCCAGCCGTCCGCCGGAAAGATTTGAGACCTCGATGTGGCGCTCGGCGACGCCGGGTTTGGGCGGCAACGGCGGCGGGAACAGCGCCTCGCGCTGGCGGCCAATCATCGCCTCGATCACCTCGGGAATGGTCAAGTCTGCCGTCGGTTTGGTCATCACGTCGCGGCCGTTTCGCGTCACGGTGATCCGGTCGGTGATCGAAAACACTTCTTCCAGCCGATGCGAGACGTAGAGCATGGTGATGCCGCGTCGGCGCAGACCCTGCAGCACGGCGAACAGACGCTCGGTCTCGCGGCGGTTCAGCGCCGAGTTGGGTTCGTCGAGGATGAGCAGCCGCGGCTCCTCCAGTAGTACCCGGCAGAGCTCGACCAGTTGCCGTTCGCCGATGGACAGGCGGCTGAGCGGGGCGCGCACGTCGACGTTGAGCCCGAGCCGCTCCAGCATGGCGCGGCTTTCGTCCTCCATTGCCTTCAGCGAGATGAGGCCGTGGCGCGTCGGCTCGCGGTTGACGAAGAGGTTGGCGAGCACCGAGCGCTCGGGAAACAGGCTGAGTTCCTGGTAGACGATGCCGATGCCCTGGCGATGCGCGGCGCGGGGGCTACCCAGCGTCACCGGTGCGTCCTCGACCAATATCTCGCCGCTGTCGGCATGCACCGCGCCGGCGAGCACCTTCATCAGCGTCGATTTTCCGGCGCCGTTCTCGCCGACCACCGCATGGATGGTGCCGCGCTCGACCTCGAGGTTCATGTCTGCCAGCGCGATCACGCCGCCGTAGCGTTTGGTGAGGTGCCGCACGGAGATCAGGGGTGTTGATGGGCTGGGGTTCACGTTGCCGCGTTCCATGTAGGGCATCGGAGCGCCTCGTCCGGTCGGCTTGGCGATATCATCGAACGAATGAGGAGCCCGAAAATCGGCCTCTGCCAACGACCAAGAACAAGGAAGGCGGTCCTGCGACCGCCTTCCGAAGACTTCTGAACCAGGGACCTCACTCCGACTCGGCGGCGATCGACTGTGGGGCGGCACCCAGCAGTTCGGCTGTCAGCGATTTTGTCCACGGCGCGTAGTAGGCGGCGGTGGCGGCAGGGTCGGCGGCAAGTTTTTCCGCTTCATCGAAGGAAATCTTGGGCAGGCCGTTGGCCATGTCGACGCCCTCCGAGGTGACGATCTGCGAGCCGGAATTGTAGAAGCCGGACTCCAGCGCCTTGCCGTTGCGGATCGAATTCACCAGCAGCGCGATCGGCAGATAACCCTGCACGAAGGCGCTCTGGCCGATCGTCACATAGGCGTGGCCTTCCTTGATCGCCTTCAGGTTGAGTTCCGTCAGGTCGTAGCCGCCGGCCACGAACTTGTCGCCATTGGCGGCGTTCAGCTTGCCGAGGCTGGTGACGTCCGGCGCGCACAGTCCGATCAGAGCGACCGCATCGGGATTGGCGGCGTAGAGCTGCTCCCAGCGGTTGTAGTTGTCCACCGCGGACACTTTTACGTCGAACGGGCCGAGCACGTTCAGGCCGGAGGCGGCCTTCAGCGATTCCTGCACGCCCTTGGCGCGGTTTTCCAGCACCGGAAAACCCGGGAAACAGTTGCCGATGATGACGGTGCCCTTGGCGGATGCGCCGCCGAGTTTCTCGACGATCATCTTGCCAAGGATGCGGCCGCTCTCGACCGACTTCTCGCCGACATAGGGCGCCTTAACGCCCTGGCTCAGCAGGTTGTACTGAACAATTGGCACGCCGGACGAGATCAACTCGTTGAGCGCGCCTGCCATGGACTCGCCCGGCACCGAGGTAGCCACCCCGTTGGCGCCGGCATTGGCGAAGTTCTGCACCAGTTTCAACTGGCCTTCGGGCGCGCCGCCGGCCTGCTGGGCGACAGTCAGCGTGACGCCGAGATCCTTGGCTGCGGCCTGCGCGCCGTCGATGATCTGCTGGACGAACGGGTCGCCCTGCGCGTGGGTGACGAAACCGATCGTCTCGTCGGCTGCCCAGGACGCGGTGCTCGCCAGAAGGGCGGCCGCCACGGTCGCCAGTTTCAAGGTTGTCGTTATCAAGCGCATGAAATTCCTCCCAAAATTCCGTTGCTGTTGTCGTATCGCGGCCCGCAACGGCCGCCTTGCCAGTCTCAGATGGCGGTCAGCCCCCCGTCGACGAACATGAACGAACCGGTCATGTAGGACGCATCGTCCGACGCCAGGAACGCCACCGCGCCGGCGATCTCCTCCGGCTCGGCGCCGCGGCGCAGCGGGATGTTCTGGATCTGCCACTCGTAGACTTTCGGGTCGGCGACCAATTCGCGCACGATCGGCGTCAGCGTGAAGCCGGGCACCACGACATTGACGCGGATTCCTTCCGGCGCGTGGTCGACCGCCATCACCCGAGACAGTCCGTGGACGCCGCCCTTGGACGAGCCGTAAGCTATGTTGGCCGGCGTGCAGCCCGACATGCCGGTCGGCGAGCCGGTCAGCACCACCGCGCCCTTGCCGGCGGTGCGCTTGATGGCCGCCACGCCGTGCTTGCAGGCGAGATACATGCCGGTCAGGTTGACGCCGACGATCTCGTCCCAGACTTCCTTGGGCAGGGCGTCGACCTTGCGGTCGCGTTCGCCGGAAAAGATGCCGGCATTGGAGACGAGGATATCGAGCCGTCCAAAGGCTTCGACGACGCTGCTCATCGCAGCCTCGACGCCCGCCTCGTCGCTGACATCGACCTTTATCACGATCGCCTCGCCACCGGCGTCCCGGATCATGACTGCCGTCTTCTCGGCGCTATCGGCCTTCCAGTCGAGAACGGCAACCTTGCAGCCTTCCTCGGCGAGCCGAATGGCGGCGGCCTGACCGATACCGGAACCGGCGCCCGTGACGGCCGCGACCTTTCCCTTCAAGCCCCGCATTGTTCCTCCCGGCGCCCTCGAAAGCATCGAGGGCGGAGTGACGATTTTATCGTTCTCGATGCGATAATATCGTTTCCATTTCGATCGTCAAGCAATGGATCAGAGTTGTTGTCTGCTCCGAATTTCACTGGAATTCTCTTCGAGAAATCGGTTCCATTTCCTTGGCTTCGCCGTTGCTGGACAGAGAAAGCCGCCGGATGCCACTTCGTATCACGCCGCCTGCGGCGCCCGGCCATGTGCCTCGAGGCGGGTGATGTCGGTGGCGAGTTGTTCGACGTGATCGTAGGAGGCCGAAGACAGCGGCGGCGACAGCCGGCCGTCGGACACCACATAGGCGGTGTCCGCGACCTCGAAAATCTCCAGCACCTCGGTACAGAAAATCACGACGGCCTTGCCGCCGGCAGCATAGTCGCGCAGCAGCCGATAGATCTCGCCCTTGGAATGGATGTCGACGCCGCGCGTCGGCTCCTCCAGCACCAGCAGTTCGGGTGAGCAGTTCAGCGCCTGGGCAATCGCCACTTTCTGCTGGTTGCCGCCGGAGAGCGATCGGATCGGCTGGCTTATCGAGCCAGTCTTGACCAGGAAACGCTTCACTGCCGACTGTGCCAGCAGCTTCATCCGTCCCTTCTTCAGGGCGAGGCCGGGCCAGGCGATTTCGGGTACGCCCAGTCGCACAAGAAGGTTTTCGCCGACGGAAAAATTCGAATAGAGGCTGAGCGTGCGGGTAGCCGGCACGTAGGAGCGGAGCCTGCGCAGCCCGACATCGCCGGTCTCGCCCAGCCTGATCGAACCGGTGGTGCGCTCCAGCCCAGCGAAGGAGCGCAGCAACTCGCGCGCGCCGGAGCCTTCGACGCCCATCAGCGCGACGATCTCGCCGGCATGGGCGTCGAAGTCGATGCCGCGGAACGCGGTCTGGTGCGACCAGCCGCGCACGGAAAAGAGCGGCTTCGCCGATTTCGCGCCGGCGGCGCGGCCGTCCGCGGGGGCGGCCTGCACGCTCTCGGTCACGAGTTGCCGCGCCAGCCCTTCTTCGGTCAGTGCCTCGCCGGACAGGATCGTGCGGACGCGCCCGTCGCGCACCACCGCTACCCGTGCGCAATGCGAGACCAGATCGTTGAGGCGATGGGTGATCAGCACCACCATGCGGCCCGACCCGGCGAGCTTGTGCATCTCGCGAAACAGTTCGTCGGATTCTTCCGCCGTCAGCGCCGAGTTAGGCTCGTCGAACAGGAAGACGCGCGCCTGGCGGGCCACGGCGCGGGCAATCTCGGTGCGTTGCTGAGTCGCCAGCGAGCAGTCGGAGAGCGCCGTATCGCGCCACGGCGCCAGGCCAAGCACATCCATGACGGCGGCGTCGGCGCTGCGGAGTTTCGGCCAGGCGCGGCCCGTTCCTTCGCGACCCGCCATGACATTCTGCGCCACCGTCAGGTTCGGGAAAAGCTGCGGCTCCTGATGAACCACCGCCACCGCATGCCAGTCGTCGGCCGGCGACCACGGCTTTCCGTCGAAGCTCAAGACCCCGGCGCTCGGCCGCTCCTCACCACCGATGATGCGCACCAGCGTCGATTTGCCGGCGCCGTTGGGGCCGGCGATGCCAAGAATTTCACCGGGCTTGATGTCGAGGTCGATGCCGGCGAGCGCGATCGTGTTGCCGTAGTTTTTGCTGACGCCGCGCAGGCTGATGCCGCTTGTCGCGCTCATGCCGCGCGCCTCTTGCGCAGCGATGTGAGGAACAGGTCGAGCGACACAGCGCCGATGGTGACCGCGCCGAGGAATATCTGCTGGACGTGCGGGCCGGGCGAGAGCAGGGCGAGGCCGATCTGCAACTCGGCAAGCAGCAGCGCGCCGCCCAGCGTGCCGATCACCGTGCCCTTGCCGCCCGAGAGGCTGGCGCCGCCGATGATGACGGCGGCGAACACCGGAAAAGTCTGCGATAGGCCGATATCGGGCTGGCTGGTCTGGATGAAGGAGAAGTCGAGGATGCCGGCAATGGCCGCCAGCACGGAGCAGAGGATGAAGGCGGTGACCTTGTAGCGCTTGACCGGCAGCCGCGCGAGCTTGCCCGCCTCCGGGTTGCCACCGATCGCCATCAGCCGGAAGCCGAACAGCGACCGATGCAGCAGGAAGCCGACCACCAGCGCGATGCCGATCATCCAGAAGACCTCGATCGACAGGCGGTATTGGCCGATGCTTTGGGTCAGGCCGATGAAAAAATCCAGCTCGCCTTGAGGCATCTCCGCATCCGGTGGCGGATAGTTGGGATTGAAGGTCGAGGTGTTGGTAATCCAAAGCGACAGGCCGTAGAGCAGATTGTAGCTGCCCAGCGTCACGATGAAGGACGGTATCCTGAAACTTGTCACCATCAGCCCGTTGAACAGGCCGACCAGCACGCCGACGCCGATGGCGATCGGTATGGCGAGGTAGACCGACACGCCCATGACGATCCAGACGACGGCAAGCGTGTTGGCCGCAAGTCCGTACATGGCGCCGAAGGAGAGATCGATCTCGCCGACCACGATGACGAGCGTCAGGCCGAGCGCCATGATGGCGACGGAACTCATGGCGCGCAGCACCGAGACGCCGAGCACGGGATTGGCGAAGTTCGGATTGATGAAGATGAAGATCAGCGCGACGAGGATGACCGCCAGGAACAGGCCCCCCAGCCGCAGCACCACGTCGAGCGTCGCCTTTCCGACGCCCGTTGCGGCGGGCCGCGGCGCGGCGGACTGCGTCGTGTCGGTCGTCATCAAGAACCTCTGGCGTCGTTGAAACGGAATGCGGGCGGGAGAAATCCCGCCCGCGGGAATGCTGGTTGCTATTTTGCCTGCAGGGTGCGGTCGAGTTCCTCGCGCGCCTTGGCAACGTCGGCCTTCATGACGGCCTTCAGCGTCTGCGTGTTGGGCAGGATTTCGCCGTCCTTCAGGAATTTTGCGCAGGCCGGTCCGCCAAAGGCGGCCTGGTCGGGCCAGCGCTGGTCGAGCTGCGCCACCTGGATGCCCTTCTCGATGGCGTCGAGCTGGCCTTTTGAGGAGTTCCAGCCGATGGTGAAGACCTTGCCTTCCAGCCCGAGATCGACGATTGCGCGGTCGGCATGTTCGGCGCCGATGTCGACGTTCTGGATGAACTGCACGTTGGGATTGGCGAGCAGGAAGGCCTTGTAGACGTCGTAGGTCTTGCCCGGCTCATAGGAAGTGTTGAGGCCGTTCGCCGCCGCCGTGACGAAAGTAGCGTCGGGAATGGCCGCCTTGATGCCTTCTTCAAAACCCTTCATCCGGCCCTGCGCCCAGAACTGCGTGGGGTCGCCGCCGGAGACGGCAAAGACCTTGATGTCGGTCTTGTTGTTGTCCTTGATCCACTTCAGCACGGTCTCGGCGGCGGTGGCGCCTTCCTTGTCCGGGATCTGGGTGAAGTTGGTGAATTCGTGGCCGCGCGAGGTGACGCCGGCCGTGAACACCGGGATGCCCTGTTCCATCACCTTGTTGGTGATCGCGGTCATGGCGTCGGAAGAGACCGGCTCGATGCTCAGGCAGTCGATCTCGCCCGCCGCCAGCTTCGCTTCGATCTGGCTGACCTGCATGTTGGGGTCGTTCTGGACGGGGGCGATGGAGGCACACTCCATTGGGTAGATCTCCTTGCCCATCTTGCAGCCCATCTCGAAGCCCGCCTTGTATTGCGGCGAGAACAGCGGGATGCCCGAGGCCTGATAGGAGAACACGTAGTTGATCGGCTGGTTGTTCTTGATCTTTTCGGCGATGCGGTCGGCGAGCTTGAAGGTGCCCCAGTCGCGCTTGACCTCGAAGGGCGCGCCTTCGACCTTGTCGCCGGATTTCGGAATCTGGCTCTCGCTGGATTCCTGCGCGAGCGCGGCGCCGGCAAGCGCCAGGGCGGCGCAGCCGACTGCGGCTGCAAGCATATGCTGGTAGATCGTCTTCACTTCAAACCTCCCATTGTTGTCGATCGCACATGTGTTTCCTTGGCGCCCGTGCCAGAGGCTCCTCTTTTCAGACCAGGCCGAGCACCTTTTCGCTGCGATAGCCCTCGACCACCTCCTCGATGACCTCGATGCCGAGGCCCGGGCCGGTCGGCGGATACATCCAGCCGTCCTTGTGCTCGAACGGTCTGGTCACGAGGTCGTGCTGCATCGGGTTGCGCAGCGGCTTCAGTTCGAACAGCTTGCAGGCCGGCGAGTTGAAGGAGATGGCGAGGCTGGCAGCCGACACGATCGCTGACGACCAGGCATGGGCGTTGGCCTGGCGCCGGTAGAATTCGCAGCGCTCCGTCACCTTCTTGAAGCCGGTGATCCCTTCGGCGCGGCCCGGATCGACGCCGATCACGTCCACCGTGCCGGTCGCCAGCACGCGCTCGAACTGTTCAAGCGTCCACTCGCGCTCACCATAGGCGATCCGGGTCGTCGTCTTGGCGCGCAGGTTCGCATAGCCCTCCGGGTCCCAGGCGCCGAGCGGCTCCTCGATCCAGGCGAGGTTGTATTCCTCCATCGCCTTGGCGCGCCGCACTGCGTCGGTGACGTCCCATTTGATGGCGATGCCGTTGTCGATCATCAGCATCTTGTCGCCGAGCACCTCGCGCATCGCCTTGACATAGGCGACGTCGCGGTCGTGCTCGTAACCGAGGCGGGCGTTGCCGCGCTTGCCGAAGCCGGTTTTCAGCCCCTGTAGCCCGGTCGAGACCCATTCGGCGGTCTCTTCGGCCATCTCCTCGATGTTCTCGAAGTGGGCGTGGCAGGAGGCGATGGCCGGCAGGCGCTCGTGCACCGGGCCGCCCAGCAGGTCGAGCACGCTCTTTCCCAGCGCCTTGCCTTTGAGGTCCCACAGCGCGATGTCGATCGCGGCGGTGGCGTAGGAGGCGATGCCGCCGTGATAGCCGTACCACCAGGCCTGTTGCTTGTTCTGCCGCCACAGCGCCTCGGTGTGGACCGGATCCTTGCCGACCAGGTTTGGCGCCATGCCTTCGATGATCGCCTTGGCGGCGAAGTTGGCCTCCGGAAACTGGGTGATGGATTCGCCCCAGCCGACCTGACCGTCATCGGCTGTGACCTTCGCCAGGCAGAGATGCCGCAGCGCGTTGAAATCGTTCGGCTCCGGATAGCTGACCGGAATGGCTTCGACTTTTGCGATCTTCATGCGTGAAAATTCCTACCCAATCGCTCCACGTAACAGCGGCATGCCTTCGACGCCGAGATCGACCTCGACGAGCCGGCCTGTCATCGCCGCGCCGGTGACGTCGAAAGGACCCATGTCGCAGCAGAACAGTTTGCCGCCCTTGCCGAAGGCGCAGTTGAGGATCGTGCCACCGACCTCCAGGAAGTCGACCGGCGTGCCGTCCTTGCGGATATGGTCGACGCCGCCCGAGGCAACGGTCGTGATCCAGAAGTCGCCATTGGCGTCGATCTTCAGACCGTCCGGGATATGGCCGTCGGGCAGGGTGTGTATGACGGTCTTCTTGCCGTCGGGGGTGCGGCGCACGACCCGCAGCGTGTAGGATTCGACCCAGACGATCGATCCGTCGGGCTCGGCGACGATGCCGTTCGGATAGACGAAGTCGAGTTCCTCAAGGATTTTTGCCACGCCGTTCTTCTCGATCACCACGATACGGCCGGGATGCGGTTTTTCGGCAGGGTTCCAGTCGCCGGAATCGGTGAAGTAGAGTTTTCCGTCCGGGCCGAAGGTAAGGTCGTTCGGCCCGTCGAATTTCTTACCGTCGGCTTCGGTCACCAGCACCTCCACCCTGCCGTTCGCAAGAGTCTTCTGGATCGAAGGTGGGCGGTGCACCGGCGCGACCCAGGCGCCGACATTCGGTGTCTGGGTGGAGTAGACCGCGCCGTCGGTGCCGAGCATGCAGGCGTTCGGACCACCGCCGACAAAGGCATATTGCCCCTGCGTGTCCGTCTTCGGATCCCAGAAGCCGATCTCGCTGGCATAGGTATTGGCGAAGATCACGCGTCCGTCGTCGAGCTCGTAGGGGCCTTCAGGATGGCCCAGGCCCGTCGCGCGGGTTCGTGTCGGCTTCTTCATGATCTCCTCCCCATGGTCCTCAACTCCGTCTCACCAATTGACCGTTCCGCCGGTGAAATTTACCGCTTGGCCGGTCATGTAGGCCGCCTCGTCGGACAGCAGGAACTGGATCAGGCCGGCGCATTCGTCGGCGCTGGCGCCGCGGCCGAGTGGCACCGCCTTCTTGCGCTGCGCGTCGAGTTCGGCCGCTGTGATGCCGCGCTTCCTCGCCACGCCCGCCAGGAAGTTATCCTGCATCTCGGTATCGACAATGCCCGGACAGATGGCGTTGACCCGCACGGGCCGGTCGGCAAGCGCATAGGCAAACGAGCGGGTGATCGACAGAATCGTCGTCTTGGATGCCGCATATGCCGCGACGTCTGTCGAGGTCGCCAGTTTTGCCGAACTCGACGAGAGGTTGACGATGGCGCCGCCTGGCCTGAGGCGCGGTCCTATGCCCTGGCACAGGAAGAAGACCGCTTCGGCGTTGACGGTCTGGATGGAGCGCCATTCCTCGACCGTGACTTCGAGGATCGGCTTCACCCGCAGCATGCCGGCCGAGTTGACGAGATAGTCGAAGCCTTCCGCCTCGCGAGACAGTGCCTCGCGCTGGGCTTGGTCGGCAAGGTCGGCCGATCTGGTCCGGCAACCCTGCCGCGCAAGGTCTTCGAGTCCGTTTTCATCGATGTCGACCGCGAGCACATGGATGCCTTCGGCACGCAGGCGACGCGCCACGGCCTTGCCGATACCGCGCGCGGCCCCAGTCACCACCGCCCTCTTGCCGTCGTTGCCAGAACCCATCGACCTCACCCACGCGCACTCGCGCTGACGCCGTCGCGCTCCGGGCGTCGGCCTCGGGGCAGGGCGTCTCGACGGCCGCCGGCCCTCCCGAGGCGGCGGTCGGACAAACTATATTGAAACGTTCCCATGAAGCGCAAGTGAAATTGTTCGCGCCGCTCGGCATGAGGCAAAACCAGTTTCCTTCGAAGCCGGAAGGCAGCGATGAGGCAGAGCGATCGCCGGTATTTTTCGAGGCGCAGATTAAGACCCAGTCGCTCCATTCGCCCGGACGCACTGTCGCAAATAACGGATCAAACCATTGTGCGATGCGGCCAGGCTCGTTTTTCCTGGCGCAGCCAAGGGCGAGGCGGTGCCCGCGACTCCCGGTGAGCATCGGGCGGCCGCGATCAGCGGCGGCCGGCCGGACTTTCATGCGCGAAGCCGGTTTGCATCGCCTGCGCCTTATCGTTCGATCAAACGCTTCCTACTCCGCGAGCGTCTTGAAAAGGTGCAAAAGCGCCGCTACTAATTGAAACGATATCATGACGGGACGTCCGAAGAGCCTCGTATTGGAGACAACATGGCGGGATTCAGGATCGCGGTAATCGAAGGCGACGGCATCGGCAAGGAGGTGGTGCCGGAAGGCATCCGCGTCGTCGAGGCGGCCGCGAGGGCGTTCGGCATCGGTGTTTTCTGGGACCATCTCGACTGGGGCTGCGACCACCACGCGCGGTTTGGCCGGATGATGCCCGAAAACGGGCTCGACCGCATAGCCGGGCACGATGCGATCTTCCTCGGCGCGGTCGGCTGGCCGACCGTGTCGGATTGGGAAGCGCTGTGGACTCTGCTGATGCCGATCCGCCGCAACTTTCAGCAATATGTGAACCTGCGGCCGGTGCGGCTGTTCGACGGCGTGCCGTCGCCGCTCGCCAATCCTGGCGCCATCGACTTCTACATCGTGCGCGAGAACAATGAGGGCGAGTATTCCGAGATCGGGGGGCGGCTCTATCCCGGGACAGATCAGGAGATGGCAACGCAAAACACCATCCTGACCCGCCACGGCTGCGATCGCGTCATGCGCTTTGCCTTTGAGCTTGCGGCCAGGCGCAAGAAGAAACTTACCTCCGCTACAAAATCCAACGGCATCATCCACACCATGCCGTTCTGGGACGAACGGTTCCGGGCGGTCGCACAGGACTATCCCGACATCGCCACCGAGCAGTATCATATCGATATCCTGACCGCGCATTTCGTGCGCCGGCCCTCGAGCTTCGACGTGGTGGTGGCGAGCAACCTGTTCGGCGATATCCTGTCCGATCTCGGCCCGGCGGTGACCGGTACGATCGGCATCGCGCCCTCCGGCAATCTCAACCCGGAGCGGCGTTTTCCCTCGATGTTCGAGCCGGTGCATGGCTCGGCGCCAGACATCGCCGGCCAGAACATCGCCAACCCGATCGGCCAGATCTGGTCCGGCGCGATGATGCTGGAGCATCTCGGCGCGACGGAAGCTGCCGCGGCGATCGTCGCGGCGATCGAGCGCGTGCTCGCCTCCGGCGAAAACCTCACTCGCGACATGGGCGGCACCGCCTCGACCACCGCGCTGGGGCAGGCGATCGCCGACGCGGTGTCCAAGCATCCGGCACGGAGAGCGGCCCATGGCTGAACTCGCCTTCGTCGACACGCATTTCCATCTGCATGACATGAAGCATCCGGCGCTGCGCTACGGATGGCTGGAACCGGAGGCCGTGCACGGCTTTCTGCCCGATACCGATCCGCTGAAGGCGCAACGCTACCGTATCAAGGACTATCTCGCGGAGATCCGTTTCGCCAATGTGCCGAAGGCGATCCACGTGCAGGCAGCAGTGAACACGCCGGACCCGGTCGATGAGACGCGCTGGCTGCAGGCCTTTGCCGACGAGACCGGCTATCCCCACGGCATCGTCGCGGAGTGCCATCTTGCCCGTCCCGACGCGGCGAAGGTTCTGGACGAGCACCTCGAATTCGCCAATGTGCGCGGCATCCGCAATTTCGGCGAGGGCAATTATCTCATCGATCGGGCTTGGCTGCGCGGTTTCGCCGAACTCGAGGCGCGCGATCTCGTCTACTGCCTGGACACGCGCATCGAGCGGGCAGACGACGTGCTGGGCCTCGCCAAGACCTTCCCCGGTATCGTGATCTGCGTCGACCATTGCGCCATCCCGACGCAGCGCGACGATGCCTACTTCCGGCGCTGGCGGGCGGCCATCGACACGATGGCGAAGGCGCCGAACGTCGTCATGAAGATCTCCGGCCTGGGCATGGGCGATCCGTTGTGGACCGTCTCCTCGATCCGCCCCTATGTGCTGGGCAGTATCGAGGCCTTCGGCTCGGACCGAGTCGTCTTCGGCACAAATTGGCCGGTCGACCGCATGTTCAGCTCTTACCCCGACGTCATCAACGCCTATGCCGAGATCATTTCCGGCTTCCCGCATGCCGAGCAGGTGAAGATGGCCTCCAGCAATGCCGAACGCATTTTCAGGATCTGACCCATGCCGCAAATGAACGATGCCGTCACGCCGGTCATGGTTGGGGTCCACCATGTCGGCCTCACCGTTGCCAACCGGGATGCCGCGCTGAAGTTCTGGGAAGGCTTTTTGGGCAAGCCAGCGCGCTGGGCCACGACGCTCGACCGGCCCTATCTCGGAAAGATCGTCGGCATGCCGGGGGTCCGGATCGAGGCGGCCTTCATCGACCTGCCTGGCGGCGTGGTGGTCGAACTGCTCGACTACCAGGTCGCCGACCGCTCGCCCAATCCGGATCGCACGTCGAACCCCGGCAATGCGCATCTCTGCATCAGGGTCGACGACGCGGCGGCGAGCTGGCGCAAGGCCATTGCGTGTGGCGCGCGGCCGCTGACGCCCGACGGTCCCGTCGACATAGACGGGGGCCCGAATGTCGGCGCGCGCGGGGCCTATCTGCGCATCCATGACGGGATCACGCTGGAGATCTTCCAGCCGCCGCCACAAGGGAAATCGCCATGATCAAGCGCGTCAGCTTCCTGCGCCGCAAGGACGGCATGAGCGAGGACGAGTTCTTCGCGCATTGGACCGGTCCGCATGCCGACATCGTCAGGCAGATGCCGGGCGTGCGCGGGTTGCGCTTCGGCCGCGTGCAGAGCTGGACGCCGGAAGAGGCGCGCTGGGACGGCATCGGCGAATTGTGGTTCGACAGCGTCGAGGTAGCGCACGCGGCTTTCGCCACCGAGCCGTTCAAATCGCTGCTGGCGGCGGACCGTCCAAAATTTACGCGCGAAATCCAGGCCTGCTTCGTCGAGGAGAAGACCGTGGTGCAGCCGCCGGACGGGCGCTGACGATTTCGGAGAGCGGCCATGCCTTTCGATCTGAATGCGGGGCTCAAGGGCAAGCACGTGTTGCTGACGGGCGCGGCCGGCGGCATCGGGCGCGAGGTGGCGCTGGCGTTCGCAGGAGCAGGCGCAAGCGTGGCGGCGGTCGACATCGATCAGCAGCGCGCTGACGCCGTCGTCGCCGAAATGGAGGGCGGCCCGCATCTGGCGATCGGCTACGATCTGAAGCCGGTCGTCGGCCACGCGCCGCTGGTCGAGCGCGTCGTGAAGGCGTTCGGCCGGCTCGACGTGCTGGTGCAGACGGCGGCCGTGCTGGTGCGTCGGCCGACGATCTTCGACGTCTCCGAAGCCGACTGGGACTTTCAGCACGACGTCAATCTCAAGGCGAGTTTTTTCCTGGCGCAGGCCGCCGCGCGGCAGATGGCGGAGCGGGGCGAGGGCGGGCGGATCATCAATTTCACCTCGCAGGGGTTCTGGAGCGGCGGCTTCGGCGGATCGGTGGCCTATGCCGCGACCAAGGGCGGCATCGTCTCGATGACCCGTGGCATGGCGCGCTCGCTGGCCAAGCAGAAGATTACCGTGAACGCGGTTTCGCCGGGTGCTGCCGACACCGCGATGATGCGCAGCGGCATGGACGAGGCCGCGCTGGCCGGCGTGACCGCGCAGATTCCGCTGGGCTACATGGCCCATCCCTCCGAACTCGCGGGCGCGGTGCTGTTTCTTGCTTCCGACCATGCCGGCTACATCACCGGCGCCACGATCAACGTGTCCGGGGGCTGGCTGATGTATTGAGGAGGGTGGCATGCCTGGTGAGTTCTCGGGCAAGGTCGCGGCTGTCACCGGCGCGGGGCGTGGCATCGGCGACGCCATCGCCGCTCGCCTGATCGCGGAGGGAGCAAAAGTCTTTTCGTTCGACCTGAACGATCCCGATGAGGCGCGGGACGGCGTGACTTACCTGAAGGTCAATGTGGCGGACCCGGGCAGCGTCGAGGAAGCCTTCGGCAGCATCGACAGCGAGGCCGGCCAGATCGACGTCCTGGTCAACAATGCCGGCGTCCAGCGTGTCGCGCTCGCAGAGAACATGCGGCCGGAAGACTGGCATCTGGTCCTGAATACCCATCTCACGGGCATGCACCTGTGCTGCGCGCAGGCTATCCGGCGCATGCGGGCGCAGGGCAGGGGCGGTGCGATCGTCAGCATCGCTTCGGTCGCCGGCATCGTCGGCATCCCCGGACGTGGCCCCTACAGTGCCGCAAAGGCAGGCATCGAAAGCCTGACCCGCGTCTACGCCACCGAGACCGCGGCCGCGAACATCCGCGTCAACGCGGTCGCGCCCGGCTCGACCCGCACGAAACTGATCGAACAGGGGTTGAAGGATGGTTCCATACGCGGCGACTGGCAGATCGAACGCATTCCGATGGGCCGGCTCGCCGAGCCGTGGGAGATCGCCGATCCGGTCGTCTATCTCGCCAGCGACAGGGCAAGCTACATCACCGGCCAGACGCTGGTGGTCGACGGCGGCTGGACGGTGCAAGGAATGGTGCACATTGCCGATTGGCTGAACCCGGCTCTACCGTCCTCGGTCAGGTGACGGATCGGCCGGGGTCAATAGCTACAAGCCAACCCCGGCGATGCCCGTCGAGGCTTTCACCCGCGAGGCGGGGCGCAGGAGCGGCCGAGGATAAGCCGGGTCGGAAAGGTGACGCGGCGAGGCGGCAGGGTTTCGTTGCCGGCCAGACGCTCGAGCAGGAGTTGGGCCGCCGTGCGCCCGGTATCGGCCATGTCCCGGTCGATCAGGGTGATCGGGCCGGGGTAGAGCCGCGACAGATCGGTCTGGTCGCAGGAAACTAGCGAGATATCGCCGGGGAAGGAGACCGAAAGCTCCTGAAGGGCGCGCAGCACGCCGACCAGCGTGCGGTTTCCGCCGGCGATGATCGCGGTCGGCCGCTCGCGCGCCTGCAGCATCGCCAGCGTCTCGCGGAAACCGTATTCGGCGGAAAGGCTGTGGGAGCGGATCAGGTCGCGCGGCAGCGGCACGCCCAGCCGCTCGAAAGTCTCGGTGAAGCCGCGCACACGCTCGCGGCCAGGTCTGATGTCGGGGCCGGCGGTGATCAGCGCGATGCGCCGGTGGCCGAGCCCGATCAGGTATTCCGTTGCCTGGGCCATGCCGGCGGCGTGGTTGGGAAGCACGGCGTCGAGTGGCAGCGGTACGTCGCGGTCGAGCAGGACCGATGGAACGCGCAGCGCCTCCAGCCGCTTCAGTGTGACCGGATCGCGTTCGCTGTTGATGGTCATCAATATGCCGTCGGCGCGGCCGCGCTGCAGCATCTCGACCGCATCGGCTTCTTGCCGCGCGCGCCCGTCGGTGTTGACGAGGTAGAGCGAAAAACCCTGCTCGCGGAACGTCGCATCGGCGGCCTTGAACAATTCGGCATGCACCGGATTGGCGATGTCGTCGACGATGAAGCCGATCGTCAGCGTGTTCTTGCGACGCATGTTCTGCGCGCGGGAGTCCGGCCGGAAATCGAGCGAACTGATCGCGGCGCGCACCTTCGCCAGCGTTTCGGGACGGACGAGGTCGGGAGCATTCAGGCTGCGCGACACCGTGCCGACCGAGACGCCGGAAACTCTTGCAACGTCCCTGATGGTGGCTGGCTTTTCCCTCGCGATCGACAAAGCTCGCTTCCATGTCGCCGGGTCTTGCCTGGCCGGCCCGGCGAATGTCCTCCGGCCACGATTTAGGCGGTACCTTGAACCCGCATCAACTGCAACGCCGCCACACAAGCTGTCCGCCGAAAAATACGGTTTACCCGCTCCGTGGCCGTCAAACCCGGTACTTATCGATGACCGCCCTGTCCATTTCGATGCCGAAACCTGCACCCTGCGGAACCGCATAGTAGCCGTTGTCGAATTTCGAGCGATTGGCGACCAGCGCGTAGAACATCGGGTCGCGGTCGCGGTGGAATGTCTCCAGATAAGTCCCGTTGGGCACCGAGGCGAGCAGATGCGCCGAGATTTGCGGCTCCTCGTGATGGCCCATCTGCACGGAAAAACCTTGGGCGATGGCCGCGACGCGGCGCCATTCGGTCGGCCCGCCGCCCCAACTCGCATCGAAGTTGCATACGTCGATTGCGCCATCCATCATCAGGTCGCGGCAGCCGGCGCGCGAGATCTCGCTCTGGCCGGCGCAGATCGGAATACCGGTCAGCGAGCGGGCGGCGGCAAGGTCGAGCCTGTCGTTCTGCCAGTGCACGGGCTCCTCGAACCAGCGGATGTTCAGTTCCTCCGCGTGGCGTGAAAATTCGACCGCCTGGCGCAGGCTCCAGCCCTGGTTGGCATCGACAATCATGACAAAATCGTCGCCTACAGCCAAGCGGCCGGCGCGAACGCGCTCGGCATCCTCCTTCGGAGTGCGGCCGCCGACCTTGAACTTGCAGCCGGCGTAGCCGTCCTTGCGGATCTGCTCCATCTCGCGGCCGAAATCGGCCAGCGTCTTGCCTTCCTCGTAATAGCCGGCGATGCAGATCACCGGCAGTCTTTCGGCATAGCCTCCCCACAATTTGTAGAGCGGCGCATCCAGCGCCTTGCCGACGGCGTCCCAGATGACGCTGTCGACGCATGCCTGCGCACACATGGCGAGCTTGCGGTCGCGCAGGATGTTGGTCGAGGGTTTGCGCATCTTTTCCCAGCAGCCTTCGACGTTGAAGGCGTCCATGCCAATCAGCAGCGGCTGGATCTCGTCGAGGATGATTTTCACCACCTCGGCCTGGGTCTCGAACTCGTCGCCATTGTAGATTTCGCCGACGATGCCGGCGCTGGTGTAGAGGCGCGTGATGATCGTGCAGCGATGCGTCATGAAATAGTTGCTGCCTCGAAATGTGCGAGGCAACGGCATCGACAGCGGAATGCACTCGATCCGCTCGATCTTCAGTTTCGGAACCATGGGCTGCTCGTCGAAGGCTGCATATTGAAACGTTTCAACGATAATCATGGCCCTGCGCCAAGGTCAAGGGCGTTCGCATGGTTCATGCTGAAACCCTGGGCTCTGCACGGAAAATCTTTGGATTGTACAGCGCCGACAAGGGCTAGCGTTGTCCAGAAACGTCGTGCGGTTCCTTTGTGATGGTGCAGAGCGAGCGGTGTCGGGCGGAGTCGCTCGCGGCGTCACGTATTGTTTGCGGAACCGTTTCAGGCCTGTCGCGTCGCCGCCGATAGCCGTCGCAAAAGCGAACGCCCGCCCGCGTCTCGCCGCGCAGGCTTGTGCAGCTTCAGGCCGCTGGGCGGATCATTCCCTCGGCGGCGGCGCCACCGAGGCGCGCGAGATCAGCGTCGGCGCGACGTCGACCACCACGTCCTTGGGCTCGCGGCCCTCGATCATCGCATGCAGTTCCTCAACAGCCAGCGTGCCCATCTCGTCGAGCGGCATGGCGATGGCCGTCAGGGGCGGCGCGGAATAGTTGGCGTCCTCGAAGTCGAGCGTGACCATCGACACGTCGTCGGGCACGCGCACGCCGCTGCTGCGCGCCGCCGCCAGCGCGCTGATGCCGACCACGAGGTTGGAGGCGAAGATGCCGGTCGGCCGCGGTTTCGCGGCGAGCAGTTTCAGGCACGCCTCATAGCCACCGCGCCGCGAATAGGGACCGACGGCGTCGACCACCGGCGGCAGGCCCGCCTCCCTGGCGACGGCAAGGAAGCCAGCGCGGCGCCGCCGCGCCGTGTCCATCTCGTCGGAATCGCCGATGAAGCCGAGCCGCGTGTGCCCGGCCGCGATCAGCGTATGCGCGGCCAACCGCGCCGCCGCCTCGTCGTCCACCGTGACGCTGCGACCGATGGTGGCGCGGCGGTTGACGAAGACATGCGGCACCGGCTGCGCGTCAATCGCCGCGATCAGATCGTTCTGCGCAGCGACGGCGATGATAAAACCGTCGATGCGGCGCTCCGCCACCAGCTTGGCGTAGATCGAGGCCGAGGCCGCATCGTCCTGCGCCTCGGCGACGAGGGTGACGTAGCCCAGCGCCTCGGCCCGGCGCACCGCACCGCGGATCGTCGCCGCATAGATCGGGTTGGTCAGGTCGGGAAGCAGCACGCCGAGCGCGCCGGTGCGCCGTGTGCGCAGGTTGCGGGCAAGCGCGTGCGGCCGGTAGTTCAGCCGCGCCGCCTCGTCGAGGATCGCCTTGCGCGTCTCCGGGCGCACACTGATGCCGCCGCCATTGACGACCTTCGACGCCGTCGAGATGTCGACGCCGATGGCCATGGCGATGTCCTTCAGCGTGGCGGGCCGGGGACGCGGCGGTTCTGTCAAGCACGCGCCTCCTGATAGCGGGCAAGCAATTGGGCATCTGGATTGTATCGATAGCAGCGCGAGGTCAAGCCGCCATCGACCGCCAGCGACTGTCCGGTGACGAAGGACGCCTCGTCGGAGAGCAGCCACGCCACCGCCGCGGCCACCTCCTCCGGCTCGCCGATGCGCTCCAGCGGATGCTGGATCGACATCTCGCGCTCGGCGATCACCGGGTCCGGGCTCTCGCGGATCACCTGGCTGACCAGCGGCGTGCGGATGGCGCCCGGCGCCACCGCATTGGCGCGGATGCCGACCGGCCCGTATTCGACGGCGATGTAGCGGGTCAGCGCGTCGATGCCTGCCTTGGCGCAGTCATAGGCCGCCCACATGTTGAAGGCGGAGCGGCCATGGACTGACGAGACGTTGACGATGGCGCCGACGCGGCGCTGCCGCACCCAGGTGGAGATCGCCTCCGACGATCCCCAGAAGTGCGACATCAAATTGACTTTCATCAGCCGCTCGACCTCGGGCTCCTTCGGCTCGTGCAGGTTGCCCATCAGCGCAATGCCGACATTGTTCACCCAGCCGGTCAGCGGCGCCAGCGTCTCGGCCTTCTCCCGAGCGGCGGCGAGCACTGCCCGTTCGGAAGCGTCGCCGATCATCACATGGTGGCCGGCGCCGAGATCTGCGCCGGTTCTGCCGCCGGTTTCGGGGTTGAGTTCGAGCCCGACCACGCTCCATCCATCGACCGCCAGCCGCAGCGCGATGGCCCGGCCGATGCCCGTGCCGCAGCCGGTGACGACGACGCTTTTGCTTGCCATGACGATCCCTCCAGGTTTTTCGGCCCGTCCCGTCAGGGCCGGCGGCCACCTAGATAAAACCCGATCTGGGAGATTAGGCAATGGTTTGACCAATTCGGACGGGAAAAGAATCGTCATCGGCCTTCATTTTCCGCGAAATCCCTTGAAATCGATATCATGATGGAACTCAAACGATTGACTAAGCGGCGAGGTCCCAGTTAGTCTTGCTGCAAGCCGACGGAACGAGCTTGGCGTTACAGAACCGGGAGGAAGAGATGGACGACAGCGGAAAAGGCGGTCTTCGGGACTTGTTGACGGGCGTGGCGGCCGACCGGCGCAAGCTGCTCAAGGGAGCTGCGGCGCTCGGCCTGTCTGCGGCGTTGGCCGGCCGCTTCGGCACGGGCGACGCCTGGGCAGCCGACTTCGACTGGAAGAAGCATGCGGGTACAAAACTCTCGATCCTGATGACCGGCGACGAGAACGATCACCGTGCGCTGGCCGACATGCTACCGAAATTCACCGAAGAGACCGGCATGGAACTGGAGATCACCTCGCCGGCGCTGGGCGCGCTGATCGAGAAGACGTTGCAGAACCTCAAGGCCGACAAATCCTCCTTTGAACTGATCGAATATCTCGGCTTCCTCACCACCCAGCAGGTCGGCGGCGGTTATTACGAACAGCTCAACGCCTATATCGACGACCCGGCCAAGACGCCTCCCGACTGGGACATCGCCGACTTCCTTCCCCCGGCCATGGCCAATGTCGGCATTTTCGACATGGCGACCGGCACCGTCGGCCAGGGCAAGGACATCTACGGCATTCCCGGCCTGCATTCGGGGTCGGTAATCTATTTCTACCGAAAAGACCTGTTCGAGGCTGCGGGCCTGAAGCCCGCGACCACTTGGGACGAGTTCAAAGCGGCGGCGGAAAAGCTGCACAGCGACGACGTCGCCGGCTGCTCGTTCATCGGCGCCAACGATTTCTCGCTGGCCGCGGTCGACTGGTACACGCGCTTCATCACCACCGGCGGCAAGCTGATGAGCGGCTCGCCGAAGGAAAAGAATTTCAAGCCGCAGGTCAATTCGCCGGAAGGCATCGGCGCCCTGCAGATGCTGATCGACCTCCTGCCGTATGCACCGAAGAACGTCACCAAATACGGCTTCGCCGAAAACGTCGACGGCTTCTCGACCGGCAAGATCGCCCAGATGATCTTCTGGTCGACGATCGCCGGCCCGATCCTCAACGGCGAAAACTCGATGGTGGCCGACAAGACCGGCACCGGCCCCGTGCCGGCAAAACCCGGCGAGACGCCGCGCGCCATCCAGGGCGGCTGGGGCATGGCCATTCCGAAGAATGCCGATCCGGCCAAGAAGGACGCCGCCTGGCTGGCGCTGACCTGGATGACCAGCAAGGAGTTCAACAAGTACGAGGTGGAAAAATACCAGATCGACGCCAGCCGTACCTCGGCCTTCACCGATCCCGACCTCGTCGCCAAGCTGCCGTACCTGCCGGATGCGCTGAAGGCGGCCTCGACCGCCGAGATCATCCCGACCTCGCTCATCCCGGAATTCTTCCAGTTGAATGACATGATGAATGTCGAGTTCAACGCAGCGCTGATCGGCACGCAGGATGCCAAGACCGCTTGCGAGAAGGTCCAGAAGCAGTGGGAAGACGCATTGCGCAAGGCAGGGCATCTCGCCTGAGCGGGAAAAATTCGGCGGGGGCCCGAAGCATGAGCGCCGTAAGTGCCGCTCGGCAACCGGTCGCGGTCATCGAAGGCCGCGACCGGCCGGCGCTGACCGCGTGGCTGCTGCTCGGTCCCTGCGTTCTCTACCTTGTGGCCTTCTCGATCTATCCGCTGTTTTACTCCCTGCGGCTGTCCTTCACCGACCTGACGGCCGCAACCGGCACCGGTAATTTTGTCGGGCTCGCCAACTATTACACGCTGCTCACCGATCCGCTGTTCTGGAACGCGGCGATGAACAGCGCGATCATGGTGACGGCGGCCGTCGCGCTGCAGGTGGTGCTCGGCGTGGCGCTGGCGCTGTTCTTCGACCTCGACCTCAAGGGCGCCTGGATCGTGCGCGGCATTCTGCTTTTGCCGATGCTGATCACGCCGATCGTCGTGGGCGTCATGTGGCGGGCGCTGCTCAACCCGGACTGGGGCATGGTCGACTGGACCATCTCGGCCATAGGCCTGACACCGCCCGACTGGCTGGGCTCGGTCGGCATGGCGATGGTGACGCTCATCCTCGTCGACACCTGGCAATGGACGCCCTTCGTCTTCATCATCGTGTTCGCTCGCCTGCAGGGCCTGCCGCGCGAGATTTTTGAAGCAGCGGAAGTGGACGGCGCCGGGCCGATCGTCAAATTCCGCCGCGTCGTCCTGCCGATGCTGATGCCGGCGATCGTCTTTGCCGCCGTGTTCCGGGCGGTCGACGCCTTCCGCTCCTTCGACCTGATCTACGGCCTGTCCTATGGCGGGCCGGCGCGCGGCACCACGACGCTGGCGTTCTTCTCGTTCCAGAACGGGTTCCAGTTCCAGAACTACGGCTATGCGGCGGCAGTCGCCTATTCGATGCTGATCATCATCGCGGTGGGCACGACCATCCTGCTGCGCTACGTGCAGCTTCGGCCGGGACAGGCGCGATGAAACCCGCCCGCGTCATCGCCTATCTCGGATTGATCGCGCTTGGCATCATCGGCGCCGCGCCGTTCCTCTACCTCGCCATCCTTTCCACCAAGAAGAGGATAGAAATCGTCGCGCAGGTGCCGCCGACGCTGAACTTCAGTTGGGCACAGATCACCAAGAATTATTCCGAGGTGCTGTTCAGCCAGGGCATGCTGTCCTTCACCCTGAACTCGATCATCGTCGTCGGCCTGTCGACGCTGATCGCGCTGGTCATCGGCACGCCCGCCGCCTACGCCTTCTCGCGGCTTAAGTTCGCCGGCAGCGACCGAATGGCCAGCACCATCCTGTCGATGCGTTTCATGCCGCCGATCGCGGTGGCAATCCCGCTGTTCCTGACCGTCAAGGCGATCGGCCTGACGAACAGCTATGCCGGCCTCATCCTGCCCTACGTCTCGTTCTCGCTGCCGCTGGTGGTCTGGATCCTGATCGGCTTCTTCGACGAGGTGCCGCAAGAAATCGACGAAGCGGCGATGATCGATGGCGCGACGCGCATCCAGACGTTGTGGCGGGTCATCCTGCCCATCGTTCGGCCCGGCATGGTGACGGCCGCGCTGTTCGGCGCGCTGTTTACCTGGAACGAGTTCCTGGTCGCCCTCTACGTCATCGATTCGCGAGCCTTGCAAACCATCTCGCTCGGCGCCGCCACGCTGGTCAGCGCACAGCGGCCGATCGACTGGAACATAGCGGCCACCGTCGGCGTCGTCACCGTCGTACCCATCCTCATCTTCTCGCTTTTCATCCAGCGCTACATCGTGCGCGGCCTGACCGCAGGAGCCGTCAAATGACCGATTTTGGGAAGCCCCAACTTATGGCCGAGGGGCTTGGCTGGCCGGAAGGACCGACGCTGCAGAAGGACGGCAGCGTGGTCTTCGTCGAGAGTTATTGCAGCCAGCTTTCGGTTTTCCAGGACGGCAAGGTCAGCCGCCTCGCCTATACGGCCGGCGCGCCGAATTCGTGCGTCGTCGGCGCCAAGGGCGAACTCTATGTCTGCCAGAACGGCGGCACGGTCGGGCCCTGGCGCGCGGCGGAAATGAGCGTGCCGTCGATCCAGCGCGTCCAGCCGGGCGGCAGGGCGGTCATCCTTGTCACCGAGGTCGAAGGCATCAAGCTCAACGGCCCGAACGACCTCGTCTTCGGCGCCGACGGCCACCTCTATTTCACCGATCCCGGCACCTACAATCCAGCCAATCCCGATCCGAGCTACATCTTTGCCATCGCGCCGGACGGCACGCCCCGCGTCGTCGTCGCCTTCGAGAATCCGGTATTCCCCAATGGGCTCGCGGTCGAGGCGGACGGCTCGGTGGTCTGGGACGAATCCTACACTGGCCATGTCCGCCGCCGCCGCCCGAACGGAAAAATCGAGGATCTCGGAAAGATGCCGGGCGACAACCCGATCCTCGACGGCATGAAGATCGGCGCCGACGGACGGCTCTACGTCACCGATCTGGTCGGCAAGGGTATCCATGTCGTCCAGCCGAACGGCAAGGTCGACGCCTTCATCGAGGTCGGCGGCGCGCCGACCAACTGCATCTTCTCCGGCGAGACATTGTGGGTGACGGACGCTACCGTGCTGGCGGCAAGCGACAAGCCCAATCTCGGCGGCCAACTGTGGAAGCTGACGGTTCCCGGCGGCGGTGCGCCGACGGCGGCCGGCAGCATCGCGGGAGGCAGGTGAGATGGCGGGTCGCGCGCCATTCCCCGGCTATTTACCGAGGTTTCGGCAAGACAGATCCTTAGGTCCAGACCCAGACAAGCCTGCGATAGCAGCGGACGCGCCACCGGCCACGGCGCCAATAGCGGCGGCAGACCCTTCTCCAGACGCGCCGCCTACGCCGACGGCGACGCCGCCAATACTGGACCGGCTCCAACTCTGCCTGAGTTTCTTCATTCTCGGAATAGTCGGCAGCCGGCGCGTCCAGCTCGTCGAGAATACCGCCTCTGGCTTGCGGAACACCGGCTAGCGTGGTGCCTGAGCGAAGTGAACCTGCAAGGACGGCCGCCCCTGCGATGCCAAACAGTCCGGTCAGAAATAATCGACGATCCATCGAAACCTCCGATCTGTTGACCAGCCAGATGAGTTCAACACGAAGAGATGGCGGAGTCGATGCGAAAAGGCTGCGCGCCATCGTGCTCGGCGCAGGCGTCCCGAAGGACGGACGGTGCGAAGACCAAAAGTCAGATTCGGAGGTATGATATGGCTGCTCGTGAACCATTTCCCGGCGTTTCGCACAAAGGCAAGGTCGCGTTTGTGACCGGCGGCGGCTCTGGCATCGGCCTGGAGACGACCCTCACGCTGGCCGACCTCGGCGCCGACGTCGCCATCCTCGACTGGACGCCCGGCGCTGCCGACCAGGCGGCCGAGGAAGTCCGCAGGACCGGACGGCGGGCGCTGGCCGTCACCGGCGACACGGGCGACGAAAGGACAGTGGTCGACGCCTTCGCGGTGACGCTGGAAAAACTCGGACCGGTCGATGTCGCCGTTGCCTGCGCCGGCGTGCTCGGCGCGGGCGGCCCGGTGTTCGACACGCCTGTCGCGGATTTCGAGCAGGTGATGGGCGTCAACGTGCGCGGCTCGTTCCTCGTCGTGCGCGAGGCGGCAAAACAGATGCGGCCGAAAAAATCCGGCGCCATAGTCTTGCTCTCCAGCCTCGACGGGTTGCAGGCCGAGCACGGCATGTTCTCCTACTGCGTCTCGAAGGGTGCGCTGCTCAACATGGCGCGCGCCGCGGCCCTCGACCTGGCGCGCGACCGCGTGACGGTCAACTGCGTCTGCCCGAGCGTTACCAAAACGCCGCTGCTCGACGGCCGTCTGGCTACAATCCCCAACGGCGCGGAAATCCTGCAATCCTATGCCGACCGTCATCCGCTTGGCCGCGTGCTGTCGCCGCGCGACATCGCGGCGGCGATCGCTTTCGTCACCTCGCAGGTGGCGACCGGCATCACCGGCGCGGCCATTCCCGTCGATGCCGGCATCGGCGCCACTTGGGACGATTTCAAGACGCCGGCCTGGGCGCAGTAGCTGCCCTCCTTGGTCAAAGCGGCAGTATCTCCGAGCGCTTGACCTGCTTCAGCGCAAAGCTGCTTTCGATCGACGCGACATTGTCGAGCCGCGTCAGCTTGTCTTTCAGGAATTCCTCATAGGCGTCGAGATCGCGCACGACGATGCGCAGCAGGTAGTCGCGCTGGCCGGTCATCAAATAGCAGTCCAGCACCTCCGGCCACCGCGTCACCGCCTGCGAGAAGCGATCAAGATCTTCCTCACGCTGCCGCTCCAGCTTGATCGAGGCGAAGGCGCTGATTGGCAGGCCGGCTTTCTTCTGGTCGATGACGGCGGTGTAGCCCTTGATGATGCCGGCCTGTTCCAGCAGCCGCACCCGCCGCGCGCAAGGCGAGGCGGAAAGGCCGACCTTGTCGGCGAGTTCCTGGGTGGTGATCTTGCCGTCCGCCTGGATGGCGGCAATGATCTTCCGGTCGATCTCGTCCAGGTTACGCATTGGTGGCTTTTCCCCCTTTGTCAGGCCATGTTAGCTGAATTCACCAATCCTGCTCGCCCTAAAGGTCAAGATTGGTCGCAATCCGCAATCTGTTTTTGGTAACGTCGTCGCCTCTTTCGGGGAGGCATTGATGAACAGGCAGGATCTCGACGCACTCGTCGCGCTGGAACGCAAGGTGCTGTGGCTGGCGACCTGGATGATCCACAACGCCAATCATCTGCGTGACAGCGACGACGGGCTCAAGGTCGGCGGACACCAGGCGTCCTCGGCCTCGCTGGCGACCATCATGACGGCGCTCTACTTTTCAGCGTTGCGCCCAGAGGATCGCGTCGCGGTGAAGCCGCATGCCAGCCCGATCTTCCATGCCATCCAGTACCTGCTGGGCAACCAGAACCTCGAAAAGCTCCAGAATTTCCGTGGGTATCAAGGGGCGCAATCCTACCCGTCGCGGACCAAGGATGCCGACGACGTCGATTTCTCCACCGGCTCCGTCGGTCTCGGCGTGGCGCAGACGCTGTTTTCGGCGCTGGCACAGGACTATGTGCGCGCAAAAGGCTGGGGGCTCGAGCGGCCGGAAGGCAAGATGGTGGCGCTGATCGGCGACGCCGAGATGGACGAAGGCAACATTTTTGAGGCGCTGCTCGAAGGCTGGAAGCACGGGGTGCGCAACACCTGGTGGGTGGTCGACTATAACAGACAAAGCCTCGACGCCGTGGTGCGCGAGGGCCTGTGGGCGCGCTTCGAGGCGATCTTCCGCAATTTCGGCTGGGACGTCGTCATCCTCAAACACGGTGAGCTGCAGCGGCAAGCCTTCGCCGAGCCGGGCGGCGAAAGGCTTCGCAAATGGATCGACGCCTGCCCGAACCAGCTCTATTCGGCGCTGACCTTCCAGGGCGGTGCGGCGTGGCGCAAGCGGCTGCTCGACGATCTCGGCGACCAGGGGCCGGTGTCGCGGCTGATCGAAAAGCGCAGCGACGAAGAACTGGCGCGGCTGATGGGCAATCTCGGCGGCCACGACCTGCCGTCCATTCTCGACGCCTTCGAGCAGGCCCGAAAACACGACCGCCCGACCTGCTTTATCGCCTATACCATCAAAGGATTCGGTCTGCCGCTCGCCGGACACAAGGACAACCATGCCGGGCTGATGACACCGGCGCAGGTAGAGGCGCTGCGCAAGGCGATGAGCGTCCGCGAGGGGCGCGAATGGGAGCCGTTCGAGGGGCTCGGTCTTCCAGAAGGAGAACTCAAACGCTTCCTGTCCGCGGTGCCGTTCGTTCAAGCTGGCAGGCGACGCCATTCGGCCTCGCCCGTTCCGGTGCCGGACGAGCTTGCAATCTCGCCGCAGCCGACGATGTCGACGCAGCAGGGTTTCGGCCTGTTGATGCACGAGATCGGCAAGGGCGACACGGTGCTCGCCGAGCGCATCGTCACCACCTCGCCGGACGTGACCGTGTCGACCAATCTCGGCGCCTGGGTCAACCGGCGCGGGCTGTTCGCCCGCGAGGAACTCGCGGATGTCTTCAAGGCCGAACGCATTCCTTCGACCTACAATTGGAATTTCTCGCCGAAAGGCCAGCATATGGAACTCGGCATCGCGGAGATGAACCTGTTCATCGTGCTGTCGGCGCTCGGCCTGTCGCATTCGATCTTCGGCGAAAGGCTGTTGCCGGTCGGCACGCTCTACGACCCGTTCATCGAGCGCGGCCTCGATGCGCTGAACTACGCCTGCTATCAGGATGCGCGTTTTATCCTCGCGGCGACTCCCTCCGGCGTGACGCTGGCGCCGGAAGGCGGCGCGCACCAGTCGATCGCCACGCCGCTGATCGGCATGGCGCAGGACGGGCTGGCAAGTTTCGAACCGGCCTATGTGGATGAACTTGCGACGATCCTGCGCTGGTCGTTCGACTACATGCAGCGTTCCGGCGAGGCCGAGCCCGATGCGCGCAGTTGGTTGCGGGATCTGACGGGCGGCTCCGTTTATCTGCGTCTTTCTACCCGCTCGATCGAGCAGCCGAAGCGGGCGATCACGCCGGACCTCGCCCAAGACATGATCGACGGCGCCTACTGGATGCGCCGGCCGGGTCCGAACGCGCAAATCGTGGTGGCCTACACCGGGGCGGTCGCGCCGGAGGCCATCGAGGCGGTCGGGCTTATGGCTGAGGATCGGCGTGACGTCGGCCTGCTGGCCGTCACCTCCGCCGACCGGCTGAACGCCGGCTGGACAGCCGCGTCGCGGGCGCGCGAGCAGGGGGCTTCCCAGGCGCTGAGCCATATCGAGCGCTTGCTGCTCGGCGTGCCGCCGCATTGCGCCCTGGTTACGGTGCTGGATGGACACCCGGCCACACTCGCCTGGCTGGGCTCGGTCATGGGCCACCGCACGCGCTCGCTCGGCGTCGAGCATTTTGGGCAGACCGGCACCATCGCCGATCTCTACCGCCATTTCGGCATCGACGCGCGCGGTATTGCAACGGCGGCGCAGGCGGTGGCGCCGGGCCGGCCGATCCGGCATCTCCGGGCGGTATGAGCCCGCAGACGAAGCTTGCAGTCTACAATCTCGGAACGCTGCGGTCCCACTCGCGGCTTTTCACCAGTTCGCCATTCTCGAACGCCTCCATCGTCGCCCTGACGTCGAAGCTGGTCGGCGTGCAGGAGACGCGCGTCGATGTCTCCGTGCGGATGTCCCAACCCTCGCGGGATAACCGCCAGGTCGCGCGGGTTTCGGCCGTCGTTGCTGACGGGTCGCCTTCTCGAACACGATAGTGCTCTTCGGAGTCCGCAGAGAATGACAGGTCGATTTTCGGCAGCGTGTAAGACGCCCGTTCCCGATGCACGGTGACCGTGATCTCGCCGGTCATCGGGTCCTCCGTGATGGTGCGATTGCGGCCGGCGAACTTGTTGATCTCGTATGGTTCCGGCTCGGCCTGTTCCGGTTCGGCGAAGGGTTTCAGGTTTTTGTCCAGTGGCGAGGGATTGCGGATCGGCAGACTGAGCGTGCTTGCATCCATGGATAGCGTCAGCGTTGCAAGGTCTGGCGAGGGCCAGGCGATCGGCCAATGCGCGGTCGCCAGTGCCAGCCGGATGCGGTGGCCGGCCGGAAAAGCCTGGGCGATGTCGTTGAGCACGAGTTTTGCTCGGTAGCGTTTGCCTGGCTCCAGCGGCTTGGGAGTCTCGTGCCCGTCGCGATGGGTCAGGTTGAGCAGGCCGTAGGTCACCAACGTGGACGAGCCGTCCGGCGCGACGTCCTCCAGCCTGGCGGCGAGCATCGCCGTCGGCTTATCGGCGGCGATCTCCACCGACATCACCGGCGCGCCGAAGATCTCGATGCGCTCGGGCAGGGGTACCGTGTCGAAACAAACAGAGCGGCCGTCGTCGGGCCGTTGGTCGGCCGGCAGTTCTCCGGCGAGCCCATAGGGACACCATTCACCAAAGGAAACACCGGTCGCGATGCTGGAGGCGATGAGGATGTCCTGGTTCCCGGCGGGACTGTCGGCAAGGTCGCGGCCGGAGAGGTGCAGCGTCCTGGCAGGCCGTCCAGCCTGCGGCCATGCCGCCTCGGCGATCCAGCGGCCGGGCCGCTCCGGATAGGTCGTCGCCGGCCGCACGCTCTCCTGCATCCAGGCCCGCAGCATCGGCTCGTCCATGATGCCGGTGTCGATGCCCTTCAACCAATAATCCCACCAGCGCAGCGCTTCCTGCAAGAGGCCGATCTGCGGGCCGGGCTGCGCGGCATTCGGCCAGGCATGCGCCCATGGGCCGATCAGGCCCTTCTTCGGCCCCGGCAGGCCGGCCAGCATGCGCGGGATGGTGTTGGAATAGCCGTCCGCCCAGCCACCCACCGCGTAGACTGCCGCCTCGATCCGCGAATAATCCTCGCGGACCGAACCCTGCTTCCAGTAGTCGTCATAGGTCTGGTGCTCGATCCAGGTCGCGGCCATCAGCGGGTTGTTGTCCAGCCGCTCCATCCACATGTCGCGCCAGCGCTCGCCAACTACGAGCGGGTCCGGCGGCTGCGCACCATAGGCGAACATGGTCGATGCCCAGGCGATCGAATTGTTGAGCAGGCAGCCACCCATGAAGTGGCAGTCGTCGGCATAGCGGTCGTCGGTGGAGCAGGCGGTGATGATCGCCTTCAGCGCCGGCGGGCGGTGGCTCGCCACCTGCAGCGAATTGAAGCCGCCCCAGGAAATGCCCATCATGCCGACCGAACCGCTGCACCAGTCTTGCGCGGCCAGCCAGGCGATGACTTCCACCGCGTCTTGTTGCTCCTGCGGCAGATATTCGTCGTGCAGAATGCCGTCGGAATCGCCGGAGCCGCGCATGTCGACACGCACGCCCGCATAACCGTGGCCGGCGAAGTACGCATGCGTCTGGCGGTCGCGCAAAACCGTGCTGTCGCGGCGGCGGTAGGGCAGGAACTCCAGGATCGCCGGCACGGGATCGCTTTGGGCGTCTTCCGGCAGCCAGATCGTTGCCGCCAGCCGCGTGCCGTCCGACAAGGTGATCCACTCTGTGTCGATGGTGCGCACGCGCCGCGGGAAATCGGTGATCGTCCGGATGGTCATCAAAAATCTTCCCGGGATGGTGCGGCGACGTCGTCGCGCCCGCCGCGAGCCGGTGTGGGCTGCACCGGCCGCCGCGTTCCACGAAACAACGCCAAAACGGAATGAATTGTCTAGACTTAATCGGGCTTGCGAAGCGGTCTTTCTTGTGTGCGAAATGAGTTACCTCCAGTTTGGAAGCCGGGACGAATTTTCTCCATCGCCTGTCGCCGGTAACCGGATTCTGAAAGGAACGACCATGAGCTACGAAGTTTCGCGCAGAGGTTTTCTAAGGGGAACGGCCGCCGCTGCTGCCGGCATCGCCGTGCTCGGCCAGCCCTGGTCGAACGTGGTGCATGCCGCCGACGGACGCATCGTCGTGCGTGTCGACGAGGATCTGAAAAACCTGGATCCCGCCAATCGCTCCGGTCCGATCGACGTCAACGTCATCCTGGCCGTCGGCCAGGGGCTGGTAAAATTCAAGCCCGGCTCGACCGAGTGGGAGAACGACGCTGCCGCCGATATCAAGCAGGTGGACGACAAGACCATCGAGTTCACGCTGAAGGAAGGCCTGAAGTTCAGTGGCAACTACGGAGCACTCACCGCGGAGGACGTGAAATTCTCGTTCGAGCGCTTCATCAAGCCCGACGCCAGCGGCAAGAAGGTCGACTACGCCGACGACTGGGCGGCGCTGGATTCGGTGGAGGTGACCGGCAAGCTGACCGGGAAAATCCACCTCAAGAACCCGTCGCCCGCCGTCTGGCTGATCGCATTGGCCGATGGCTCCGGCGTCATCATCTCGAAGAAGGCGTTCGAGGAACTCGGCGACAAGTTCAAGACGACCGCAATCGGCACCGGCCCCTACATATTGAAGGAATGGGTGCCGCGCGACCATTTCACCTTGGTCGCCAATCCCGACTATATCGGCGACAAGCCGGCCTTTTCCGAAATCGTCGGCAAGCCGATCGCCGAGGACAAGACGGCGCAACTCGCGCTGCAAGCCGGCGAGATAGACTTCACCCGGCTCGATCCGGCGGTCGCCAAGGAGATCGCCGCGACCAAGGGCCTGAAGGTCGAGAAACTGTCGGCCATCGACTATGTCTGGATCGGCCCGAACATCGAGAAGAAGCCGTTCGACGACGTTCGCGTGCGCCAGGCGGTGCGGCTGGCGCTCGACATTCCGGCGATCATCGCCGCCGCCTACAACGGCGCGGTCGAGCCGGCCTACGCGCTGGAGGCGCCCGGCATCCTCGGCCATTGGGCGGATGCGCCGAAGCGCGAGCGCGACGTGGCTGCGGCCCAGGCGCTGCTGGAGGAAGCGAGGCAGGGCGGCGGTTTCTCGACGCGGCTCACCGTGCTCAACAAGGCGGTGGCGCAGGCGACCGCCGCGGTGGTGCAGGCCAACCTCGCCGAGATCGGCATCGACGTGCAGATCGACGCCCTGGACGAGGGCGCCTACTGGGCCTACGGCGAGAACGACGCCTCGAAGGACCTCGACCTCGTGCTGGTCGAATACCGCGGAAAATTCGATCCCGGCTTCCAGACGCAGTGGTTCACTTCCGACCAGATCGGCAAGTGGAACTGGCAGCGCTGGGGCAGCAAGGAGTTCGACGACCTGCACAAGCAGGGCGGCATCGAGACGGACGTGAAAAAACGCGAGGAAATCTACATCGCCGCGCAGAAGCTGATGGACGAGTCTGCCGCCTTCTGGTGGATCACACACAACGCCTACACTTTCGCCTTCAAGGACACGCTGTCGCCCGGCATCCTGCCGAACGGCAACCAGTGGCAATACGCGGCGTTCAAGCAGGCTTGACCTGCCCGATCCGAAGCGAAGACATTGAGGCGCCCGGCCGTTCGGCCGGGCGCTTGCCGTTAGCCGGATGCCAGGGCCGAGCCGCATGAACCATTTCTGGAAGGAAGGCAGCCTGGCCCGCTACGGCGCGTTCCGGCTGGCGACCGCCGTGCTGGTGCTGGTCGGCTCGATGACGCTGCTCTGCTGCCTGACGCTCATCGTCCCGGGCGACCCCGCCACCATCCTGCTCGGGCCGCGCGCCACGCCGGAGGCTGCCGCCCTGCTGCGCGAGCAGATGGGCCTCAACCTGCCGCTCTACGAGCGCGTGGCGCTGTTCTTTGCCAATGCGTTGCGCGGCGATCTCGGCGTCGACGTCATCAACGGCCGTCCGGTGGCCGCCATGGTGTTTGCAGCGCTGCCCAACACGATTCTTCTCGCCGTCTCGGCCATCGGGCTCGCGGTACTGATCGGCATCCCGATCGGCTGCTATGCAGCCGTCCGCCAAGGCAGCCTGCTCGACCAGGGGCTCGCTGTGGTGAGCGTCGGGCTGGTCGCCACGCCGAGCTACGTGGTGGCGATCACGCTGCTCTATTGCTTCTCGGTGCGGCTCGGCTGGTTTCCTGTTCTCGGGGCCGGCGACCCCGGCAATTTTGTCGACCAACTTCACCATCTCGTGCTGCCGACGATAGCGCTCGCTGTCGGCTGGATCGGCTATATCGCGCGGCTCGTCCGCTCCTCGTTGCTGGAGGTTCTGAACGAACCCTACATCCGCACCGCGCGCGCCTACGGCCAGCCGGAGCGGCGCATCGTAATGAAATACGCGCTAAAACTCGCCTGCATTCCGACCGTCGCCATTTTGGGCGTCGGCATCGGTGAGCTGATGGGCGGCGCGCTGTTCGTGGAAATCATCTTCAACCGGCCCGGGCTCGGATCGCTGATCTTCGACGCCATCCGCAACCGCAACTATCCGATCGTGCAGGGCGGCATCCTGGTGGTCGTGTCGATCTTCGTGCTGGTCAACCTGCTCGTCGACTTTTCTTATGCCTGGCTCGATCCACGCGTGCGGGAAAATCTCGGCAGGGCCGGCGGCGGGGCGTAGGATGGGATTGCTCCGGCGCATATGGGCGAGCCCGAGCGGCCGTCTGGGAATGGTGGCAACGCTGCTGGTCATCCTCGGCGGCGTGGCCGCGCCGCTGATCGCCACCCACATGCCAAACCAGCTCGACGTCGCCGCGCGGCTGACGCCGCCCTCCGGCGCGCACTGGCTTGGGACCGATCATCTCGGCCGCGACCTGTTTTCGCGCGCGCTGTTCGGCACCCGCATCGCCGTCGGCGTCGCGCTGGCTGTCACGGCAACTGCGCTGGTGGCCGGAATATTGCTCGGCGTCACGGCGGCTACCGCTCCGCCGGTTATCGAACGCACCATTCTCGCCGCCTTCGACATCGTCAGCTCGTTCCCGAGCCTCATCCTAGCGCTGGCGCTGGTCGCGGTGCTCGGTCCGGGCCTGCTCAACATTATCATCCTGGTCACCGTCGTCTTCGTGCCGCAGTTCGGCCGCGTCGCCCGCGCCCAGACGCTTGCCGTCAAGGAGCGGCCCTTCGTCGAGGCCGAGCGTGCGCTGGGCGCATCTGGCGGGCGCATCCTCGCCTTCCACATCCTTCCCAACATTGTCGGCCCGATCGTCGTGTTGGCCTCGATGAACATACCGGTGGTGATCACGCTGGAGGCTGGCCTATCCTTCCTCGGCGTCGGCATCCGCCCGCCACTGGCAAGCTGGGGCACCATGCTGTTCGACGGTTTCACCTATCTCGAACAGTCGGTCTGGCCGGTGCTGGTGGCCGGCGGTTCGCTGACGCTGGCGACGCTCGGCTTCACCCTGTTCGGCGAAGCCCTGCGCGACGCGCTCGACCCGAAATTGAGGCGCGAGCCATGAACCGGGAAACCCTAGTCGAGATCAAAAACCTGTCCGTGGATTTTTCCACCGCGAAAGGCGCGCTGCATGTGCTGCGCGACGTCAGCCTGTCGATCCCTCGCAACCGCGTCGTCGGCCTCGTCGGCGAGAGCGGCAGCGGCAAGTCGACGCTGGCGCTGGCCCTGCTCGGTCTTTTGCCCGACAACACGGGCGAAGTTTCGGGCCGCATCGAGCTCGACGGTGAAAACCTGCTCGACGTGCCGCCGGAAGAGCTGCGCCGGCTGCGCGGCGGGCGCATCGCCATGATTTTCCAGGACCCGATGACGTCGCTCAATCCGGTCTTTTCCATTGGTACGCAATTGGTCGACGCGCAGCGCAACCGGCACCCACAGCTCGGCCGCCGCGAACTGTTGAAGCGGGCGGACGAGATGCTGAAGCGTGTCGGCATCTCCAACCCCGAGGCGCGGCTCGCCGCCTATCCGCACCAGCTCAGCGGCGGCATGCGTCAGCGCGTCATGATCGCCATGGCGCTGCTTTGCGAGCCAGATATTCTTATCGCCGACGAGCCGACCACGGCGCTCGACGTGACCATCGAGGCGCAGATCGTGCGGCTGCTCGACGATTTGCGCGCCGATTTCAGCGGCTCCATCGTGCTGGTGTCGCACAGCCTCGGCCTGATCTCCGAACTCTGCGACGAGGTGGCGGTGATGTATGCCGGCAAGGTGGTCGAAAGCGCGCCGACCAAAATTCTCTTCGGCAACCCGCGCCATCCCTACACGCTGGCGCTGCTCGCTTGCGAGATCGATCCCGAGGACGAGCCGGGCGAGGCGCTGGTGACGATCAAGGGCGGCCTGCCCGACCTGATCGACGTGCCGAAGGGCTGCATCTTTGCGGCGCGCTGCCCTTCGCGTTTCGGGAAATGTGTGGAAGAACCGCCGCTGTGCGAAGTCGAGGCCGGTCACAAGTCGGCGTGCTGGCTGGCATGACCGACAGTGTGCAAACCATCGAGGTCGAGGAACTGCGGATTACCTTCTCCGGGGGCGTGCAGGCGGTGGCAGGGATCAGCTTGGCGCTCAAGATCGGGGAGACGGTGGGGCTGGTCGGCGAGAGCGGCAGCGGCAAGACGACGCTTGCCAAGGCGCTGGTCGGGCTGAACCGGCCGACCTCCGGCAAGGTGAAGCTCGAAGGCCGCGACCTGACCAGCTTGACGCGAGCAGATCGGCTCTGGCTGCGCCGTCGCGTGCAGATGATTTTTCAGGATCCGCTATCGTCGCTGTCGCCGCGCATGAAGATCGCGTCGCTGCTGGCCGAGCCGATAAAGATCCATGGGCTCGACCGCCACGAGCGTTGGCCGAAGGTGCTCGACCTGCTCGCACGGCTTGGGCTCTCCAAAGCGCAGTTGGAAAAATACCCGCACCAGATCAGCGGCGGTCAGGCGCGGCGCGTGGCGATTGCCCGGGCGCTGGTCACCGACCCGTCCTTCCTGATCGCCGACGAGCCGACGGCCGGCCTCGACGTCTCGGTGCAGGGCGAGCTGCTGAATCTTTTGGCCGACCTGCAGAAGCGGCATTCGCTCGGCATCCTGATCGTCAGCCACAACCTCAACGTCATCGGCCGCGTCACCGACCGCGTTGCCATCATGTATCTCGGCAAGATTTTGGAGGAGGGGGTTACGCGCACCGTGTTCCGGTCGCCGCGCCATCCCTATACGCACGCGCTGTTGTCCGCCAATCCGGTCATCGATCCGGAGCACAAGCGCGAAAAGCTGGTGCTGTCGGGCGAAATCCCCAGCCCGTCGAACCCGCCTTCGGGCTGCCGCTTCCATACGCGCTGCCTGAAGGTCCAGGACCGGTGCAGGGTGGAGGAGCCGGTGCTGACCGGAACCGAAGGCCAGCGCTACGCCTGCCATTTCCCACTGGAAAGTGCGGCGTAGAGTTTTTCGGCGTCGATGCCGAGCGGCCGGTCCTCGCGCAGCGTAGCCACAAGCGCGCGAACCGCCGCGTGAACCGCCAGCGTTCCCGCGGCGAGCGACTGATGCCCGCGCAGATCGGCGGCCTGCGCCGCCGCCATCAGTTCGAAGGCGACCAGCCGCCGCCATAAAGCGATCATCTTCGCGCATTTGGTGATCGCCAGCGGCGTCTGCGTGGCGTGGTCCTCGACGCCCTCGGAGACCGGCAGGAAGTCGAGGACCACCGGATTGGCCTTGTGGCGGATCGCGGCAAGGATCGCCGTCACCGTCTTCTGCAACGGCACGAAACCGGCCGACGCCCCGCCGACCGGCGACAGATATTTCGGCAGGCCGCTGCGGCCCGATCCGGTCAACTGGATGAAACGCGCTGCGCTTGCCGCCGCTGCCTGTGCAACAGCGAGGCCGAGCGTCTCGAAGGCGAGCGCCAGCGCCGGTGTATGGAAATTGCCGGTCGAGAGCACAAGACCGTCCTCGGCCAGCACCAGCGGATTGTCGGCCGAAGCGTTTAGCTCAAGTTCGACCACACGCCGCGCCTGGTTAATCGCCTCGATCAGCGCGCCGTGAATAGACGGAATGCAGCGGATCGAAAGCGGGTCCTGGAGTGCGGCCGGCGGCCCGGCCTCCTCGCCCAGCAGGTCGCGCAACTGCGCCGCGGCCTCCGCCTGTCCGGGAGCCGGCCGCGCGTCTTGCAGTCTTGGATCGAGGATGGAGTTGTTGGCACCCCAGGCGGCCATGGTCAGCGCCGCCGCCTGCTGCTGCTGTGAAAAAACCGACAGCGCATCCGCTACCGCCAGCGCGGCCGCGCCGGTCGAGACTGCGGAAGAATTGATCAGCGACAGCCCGTCCTTCGGAGCGAGTTTTGCCGGTGCAAGACCGACCCGCGCCAACGCCTCCGCAGCCGGCAGGCGCTCGCCGGAAAACTCGGCCTCGCCTTCGCCGATCAGGCAGCGCGCCAGCGCCGCCATCAGGACTAGATCGCCCGCGCCGATCGAACCGATCGATGGCATTACAGGATGAATCTTTGCATTGAGTGCCGCAACCAGCGCCTCGAACACGTCCGGCGAGATGCCCGATCCGCCGCGCGACAGCATAGCAGCGCGCGCGAACATCGCCGCGCGGACCGTCTCGACGGGCAGGGGAGCGCCGACCGCGCCGGAGCGGCCGTGCAACAACTGCCGCTGGAACGTTGCCACATCGCCCTCGACCGAGGTGCCGAGATTGGCGCCGAGCCCGGTGTTGAGGCCGTAGATGCGCTGGCCGGCGGCGGCGACCCGGTCCAGCACTTCGCGCGCCTTGCGCAGCCGCTCCGCAACGGCCGGCGCCACAGCGGCTGCCGCGTCGCCGCGCGCGACAGCGACGACGTCCTCGACCATCACATGTGCTGCGCCGATCTCGACCGTGGTCACGCGAAGCGCAGCCTCTGGCCGATGCCTTTTGCCGCCGCCTTGGACAGCATGGCCTTGCCCAGCGCGATGTCGGACAGCGAAAGCCCGCGGTGCCAGAACAGGATCGTCTCGTCGTCGCTTTCGCGGCCGGGTTTCAGCCCCGCCGCGATCTGGCCGAGTTCGGCATGCAGCGTCCGTTCGCTCAGCCGGCCGGTCTCGACATGGGCGCGCAGCGAGCCGAATTTTCCGCCCTTGCACTGGCCCCAGTCGTCCACCACCATCTTGTCCATGATGTCGGTCAGCGACAGTTCCACCGCGCTCATCGTGCCGTAGGGCACGACGAAGGCGCCGGGCTTGATCCATTCGGTCTTCAACAGCGGCTCGGGCTGCGACAGCCGCGACGCCTCCACCACGATGTCGGCGCCTTCGATGGCGCTTTGCCAGTCCCGAGTCGCCTTCACCGGCTTGCCGAGGTCGGCGGACAATTTGGCGGCGAAGGTATCGCGGCTTTCCGGCCGGCGCGAATGGACCCGGATCTCATCGAAGTCGAACAGAGCATCGAGCAGTTTTACGTTCCAGTAGGCGGTGCCCCGCGCGCCGATATGCGCCAGCACCTTCGAGCCTTTTCGCGCCAGATGTTTTGCGCCGAGCGCGGTGACCGCGCCGGTGCGCATGTCGGTGATCACGGTGGCGTCGAGGATGGCGCGCGGCGTGCCGGTGCGCGGATCGAACAGGTTCAGAATGCCGAATTCGGATGGCAGGCCGTGCAGATAATTGTCGACATAGTCGCCGACGATTTTGACGCCCGCCGCGTCCAGCGGCGCGACGTAGCCGCGCAGGACGTTGAAATGGCCGTGGAAGTCCGGGTTCGGCTCGAGATGAACGCGTGGCTCGATCACCGTCTGGCCGTTGCCCTGGGCGATCAGCCCCGCCTCGACGGCGTCGAGTATTTCACCGTCGGTCATGGCCAGCGCCTCGATGTCGAGGGCGTTGAGATAGTCGATGTAGATCGGCGTCATCGGTCCTGCCTTCTGTCTCGCGGCCGGTGATAGGAGCTATGGCGGCGTGGCGCAATCGCCTCCCGCGAACGCGCATCGAGCCGGCGGGTCGCAACGGCGGACCGCACGTCAAGGCATCTTCGCAGCGGACCATGCTTCACCGGAAATAAATTTTCATGGACTTCGATCGCCTCTGGTTGTTCACTGCCAGTGAAAACAGACGCGGTGGGAAGCGGTCCATGGCCAGGCAGAAGCGTGTGGCAAGCAATTTTATCGGCACCGAGATCGTCGCGTCCGGCGGACGCGATATAGTGACCGAGGAAGCCTTTCCGTCGCATGCGCTCAACCAGGACCCGCATGCCGTGCGCGACCCACGGGAAAACGTGCTCGAGGTCGCCATCGGCCGCGAGGTACGAACCCTGCGCAAGAAACTCGGCGTCACCGTTGCCGATCTGGCCAGCGCCGCCAACATCTCGCTCGGCATGCTGTCGAAGATCGAGAACGGCAACACCTCGCCTTCGCTGACCACGCTGCAGGCACTGTCGCGCGCGCTCGGTGTGCCGCTGACGACCTTCCTGCGGCGCTTCGAGGAGGAGCGCACGGCGGTGTTCGTGAAGTCGGGGGAAGGCGTCGATGTCGAGCGCCGCGGCACGCGCGCCGGCCACCAGTACCGTCTGCTCGGCTATGTCGGTTCCGCCGCGACGGGTGTCGTCGTCGAGCCCTACCTGATCACGCTCACGGAAGGTTCCGACGTGTTCCCGACCTTTCAGCACGATGGCATGGAGTTCCTCTATATGCTGGAAGGCGAGGTCATATACCGCCATGGCAGCAATCTTTACTATATAGCGCCAGGCGACAGCCTGTTCTTCGACGCCGATGCACCGCACGGACCGGAGGAACTGAAGAAATTGCCGATACGCTACCTGTCGATCATCTCCTACCCCGAGAGCCACAGCGAATAGCCTCTTTCCAAGCCAGCACAGGCAACGGCTTTGGTGTCCGCGACTCTATCGCCGGCAAGCCTGCCGTGATGGTCGAGACCGACCTGGCTCGCTATAGTCGGGCGAGAACCCAAAATCATGAACGTAACAGCGGATCGTCACTGTTCGAGTTCAGTCCAAGCGTTTTCCTTTTCCGTCGAACCAGTGAAGCTTGTTCGGCTCGATGTTGATGACGAGCCGGTCGCCAGGCACGACAGATGTGCGGCCCGGCGCACGCAGGATCACGCGGTTGCCGCCAAGCAGGCTGTGAATAAAACTCTCGGCGCCGACCGGCTCGACGCCCTCGACCGCAACCTCAAATCCAGGCGCACTGCCATTGGCCAGTGCGATCGAGGCATCCTCCGGCCGGAACCCGACGGTCGCGGCGCCGACCGGCACGGCAATTCCGGCGGAGGCGGGCAGGGCGGCAACCGGCAGCAGGTTCATCGGCGGCGCGCCGATGAAGCTCGCTACGAAGGTCGAGGCGGGCTTTTCGTAGACGTCGAGCGGCGCGCCGGTCTGCTCGACCACGCCGGCGTTCATCACCACCAGCGTGTCGGCGAGCGTCATCGCCTCCAACTGGTCGTGGGTGACGTAGACGGAGGTGACGCCCAGCGAGCGCTGAAGATTCCTGATCTCGACCCGCATCTGGCCGCGCAATTTGGCATCCAGGTTTGAGAGCGGCTCATCGAACAGGAAGACTTTTGGGTTACGCACGATGGCGCGGCCCATCGCGACGCGCTGCCGCTGGCCGCCGGAAAGCTCGCGCGGCCGGCGTTCGAGCAGGTGCGACAGTTCCAGCGTCTTCGCCGCGGCGCGGACGCGCTTGTCGATGTCCTCCTTGCCCATGCCGCGGTTGCGCAGGCCGTAAGCCATGTTGTCGTAGACCTTCATGTGCGGGTAGAGCGCGTAGTTCTGGAACACCATGGCGATGTCGCGCTCTGCCGGACCGACCGTGTTGACCACCTTGCCGTCGATGGAGACCGCGCCTGAGGTGATCGATTCCAGCCCGGCGATCATTCTGAGCAGGGTTGATTTTCCGCAGCCGGACGGCCCGACCAGAACGCAGAGTGCCTTGTCGGGAATGGCGATGGAGACGCCCTTCACCGCCTCGACCTTGCCGGCATAGGTCTTTCGGACGTCTTTCAGATCGACGGTTGCCATTAGTCGTTGCCCCGTGTCTGAATGTCCCCCTCACCCGGCCTCCGCTTCGCTCGGCCACCCTCTCCCCGCTGGGGAGAGGAGGTTTTCCGCGGATCGCGCCAACTCGTTAGCGTCAAAAAGCGAGGCGGCAACGCTGACGACCTCCTCTCCCCAGCGGGGAGAGGGTGGCCGAGCGAAGCGGAGGCCGGGTGAGGGGGAGACGCAACAACCACAGGCAAATTCACTTCTCCGTCTCGATCAGCCCGCGCACGAACCAGCGCTGCATCAGCACCACCACCAGGATCGGCGGCACGATCGCCAGCATCGACGTCACCATCACCAAATGCCACTCCGTGTCGGCGTCGGCGAAGGACACCATCTTCCTCAGCCCGATGACGATGGTGTTCATGTCGTTGCTGTTGGTCATCAGCAGCGGCCACAGATATTGCGTCCAGCCGTAGATGAAGAGGATGACGAACAGCGCCGCGATGTTGGTGCGCGACAGCGGCAGCAAGATATCCTTGAAGAACTTCCACGGCCCGGCGCCGTCGATGCGCGCCGCCTCGACCAGTTCGCCGGGGATGGTCAGGAAGAACTGGCGGAACAGCAGCGTCGCGGTGGCCGACGCCATCAGCGGGAGCGTCAGGCCGGTATAGGTGTCGATCAGGCCGAGATCGACCATCACCTTGTAGGTCGGCATGATGCGCACCTCGACCGGCAGCATCAGCGTGATGAAGATCAGCCAGAAGAAGGTCATGCGCAGCGGAAAACGGAAGAACACGATCGCATAGGCCGACAGGATGGAAATGACGATCTTGCCGGTGGCGATCGCCAGCGCCATCACGGTGGTGTTGAACAGCAGCGTCCACACATTGACGCCGCCGATGCGGCCGATGCCGCCGAACAGCGCCTCATAATAGTTGTTGAAGAACTCGCCGCCGGGCAGCAGCGGCAGCGGCGGGCGTAGGATCGTCTGCAGCGTGTGGGTCGAGGCGACGAAGGTATAGTAGATGGGGAAGGCAACGATAAGGATGCCGAGGATGAGCAGCACATGCGCGAGATAACGCGACGTGCGGCTCAAGCCCAGCATCTCGCCTTCCTCGCGCCGGCCGAGCGCGACGGCGGTGCCCTGCGCCTCCGGCTTCGCGACGGCGGCGTCAGTCATAATGCACCTTCTTCTCGACGTAGCGGAACTGGATGGCGGTGAGCGCAATCACGATGACCATCAAGATCACCGACTGCGCGGCCGAATCGCCCAGGAGCTGGTTCAGCGCGCCGTCGCTGTAGACCTTGAAGACCAGCGTCTCGGTGGCCTTGCCGGGGCCGCCGCCGGTGACAGCGTGGATGATGCCGAATGTGTCGAAGAAGGCGTAAGTGGTGTTGATCACCAGCAGGAAGAAGGTGGTCGGCGCCAGCAGCGGGAAGACGATCGTCCAGAACCGCTTGTTTTCCCCGGCGCCGTCGATCGCCGCGGCTTCGATCAGCGATTTCGGAATCGCCTGCAGGCCGGCAACGAAGAACAGGAAATTGTAGCTGATCTGCTTCCAGGCGGCGGCGGTGACGACCAGGACCATCGCCTGGTTGCCGTTGAGCAGCGGGTCCCACGGGATGCCGAGCCAGCGCAGCCAGACCGCCAGGCTGCCGATCGAGGGGTTGAACAGGAACAGCCAGAGCATGCCGGCAATCGCCGGCGCCACCGCATAGGGCCAGATCATCAGCGTGCGGTAAAGGCCCCGGCCCTTGATCACCTTGTCGACCATAACCGCCAGCAGCAGCGCCACCGACATGGCAACCGCTGCCGTCGATACCGAGAAGATGACCGTCACCTTCAGCGAGTTCAGGTAATTGGGGTCGGCAAGCACCTTTTCGAAATTGGCGAACCAGACGAATTTCGAGCGCAGGCCGAACGGGTCCTCGCGCAGCATCGACTGGCGCATCGCCTGGCCGGCCGGCCAGTAGAAGAACACCAGCGTGATGGCGAGCTGCGGCGCCACCAGCAGGTAAGGCAGGATCTTGTTGGGGAAGACGACGCGTGGGGTCATGGCACCTTACCCTCCCCCTGGTGGGGAGGGTCGACGAACAATCGGAACGCAGTGGAGATTGTGAGGCGGGGTGGGGGTGCGCTGCTCGACGCCGTCACCCCCACCCCGGCGCTTCGCGCCGACCCTCCCCACAAGGGGGAGGGTAAGATCGAGCTCATCAATTCCCCAGCGCTTCCTTGATCGCCGCATTGCCGCGCGACACGGCATTGTCGAGCGCCTGCTGGGCGGTCTGCTCGCCGGCCAGCATCTTCTCGTATTCCTCGTTCATGATGTCGCGGACCTGCGGCAGGTTGGCGAGGCGAACGCCCTTGGAGTTTTCGGTCGGGGCCTTGCCCAGCATCTGCTTGATCGGGATCTCGCGCGCCGGGTTCTTTTCGTAGAAACCGTCGGCCTTGGTCTTCTCATAGGCGGCCATGGTCACTGGCAGGTAGCCGGAAACCTGGTGCAGGCGGGCCTGGATGTCGGTCTGCGACAGGAAGTTGAAGAACGCCGCGACGCCCTTGTACTCCTCGTCCGACTTGCCGCCGAACACCCATAGCGAGGCACCGCCGGGGATCGTGTTCTGCGATTCGGTGTCGTAGGGCAGCATGCCGGTGCCGTAGTTCATGCCCGACTTGACGATGTCGCCCAGGCCGCCCGACGATTCGGTGAACAGCCCGCATTCGCCGGCGAGGAAGATCTGCTTCGCCTCGGAGGTGCGGCCGCCATATTTGAAGGTTCCGTCCTTGGCGAGATCGGCCAGCGCCTGGAAATGTTTCACGAAAGGCTCGGCGTTGATCTTCAGTTCCACGTCGAGCGAGGCGATGCCGTTCTCGTTGGTGCCCCACTGGTAATTGTTCCAGGCGGCAAAATTCTCCGTGTGGATCCAGGTCAGCCAGGTCGAGGTGAAGCCGCAGGGGGCCGCGCCGCTCGACTTGATCTTCTTTGCGGCCTCGAAAACCTCGTTCCAGGTTTTTGGCGGGTTGTCGACGTCCAGCCCGGCCTTCTGGAAGATGTCTTTGTTGTAATAGAGGATCGGCGAGGAGGAATTGTAGGGGAAGGACAGCATGGTGCCGTCCGGCTTCGAATAATAGGCGACGATGCCCGACAGGTACTGGCTCTTGTCGAACGGCTTTCCGCCCATCGACAGCACGTCGGCAACCGGCTTCATCGCGTCCTCGGCGGCCATCATGGTGCCGGTGCCGGCATCGAAGACCTGGATGATGTTCGGGGCCTGGCCGGCGCGGTAGGCGGCGATGCCGGCGTTCAGCGTCTCGGGATAGGTGCCCTTGAAAACCGGCGTGATCTTGTAGTCGCTCTGGCTCTCGTTGAATTCCTTGGAAAGCGTTTCCACAACCTCGTTGTTGGCGCCGGTCATGGCGTGCCACCAGGAGATTTCCGTGACGGCCCATGAGGCGGAGGTGGAGAGCAGGGTCGCAGCCAGGCTGGCCGCCATGCCGTAAATTTTCATCGTTCACTCCCGTTTTTCGTTGGCGAAGGGTTGAGCTTCGCGAGCCGGAGTATCGACCGATTGTGACAGCCGGACAACGATTTTTTCGCGTTATCTTTGCCGACTAATTGTTTAGGCGCGCCGGGCTGGACTTTGGAAAGAACCCGTGGCTGGAAACCTGGCGCACTTCATCGTCGCCACGCTGCGGAAGTCCGCCCTGGCCATTGAGTGAAAAATCTCCCTTGCGGGAGGTGGGAAGCGGGGCGCAAGGCCGAGCCTCTCAAAGTTATAAAACGTGGCGCGAACCCTGCGCCCCGCCGGCGTTCTTGCCCGACCGCTGATACCGCTCACTCGTTCCGGAGCGTGTCGTCGCGGTCTGGGGCCCGGGTCTTTAGGCTCTTGCCAAGCCGCGCACCGTTACGCGGCCACCCCGGCGCCGTCCCCTCCACGCTCATCCGGTTCATGACCCGTGTTCCCGCGAGGGCGATGCCGAGGATTATGCGGGAGCCCGAAGGGGAGGGGATTACCCACGCCGCTTTTTTCGGAGGGACGTCGGCACTGAAGTACTGTGTGCGAGCAATTTCAATGGGTTGGCGAAGGCGAAAACGGTGTAGGCAAGAATTTTTTCGCGGCGGCGCATTTTTCCGTCCCCTCTTTTGGACTGCAGTGTTGCCCTTTCGGCGCCGCCAGAGCGTTTCGCAAGCGATGGGAAAACTCGGGACAGTTCATTCAATTCCGGGATCAAGCGCCGCCGCAGCGGGAACCGAACTGGGTAAACTGCCCCTGGACAGCGTTGTATCGCCTTGAAGCGTTTGCCAGTCGTCAGAACACATGTTTCCTCCATCGAAATGACGGCACAAACGCTCATCTCCAGTTGCGTTCCAGCGTCCAGTTATGTTTGACTGAATATATCGACTGCGCGGGCCGATCGCCGGAAAGCGGGGGCGTCAACATAGGGAGTTTGTTTCATGGCACGGATAAGCATGCAGCTTGTGGCGGCCGCCGGGGTTGCGGCGATGGTTCTGGCGGCGGCGCCGGTTTTCGCGGCTGAGAACCTGACGGTGTTTGCCGCCGCCAGCCTCAAGAACGCGCTCGACAACGTCAACGCCGCCTGCGAGGCGGATGTCGGCGAGAAGGCGACGATCTCCTATGCCGCGAGTTCGGCGCTGGCCAAGCAGATCGAGGAAGGCGCGCCGGCCGACGTGTTCATCTCGGCCGACCTCGACTGGATGAAATACCTGTCCGACAAGAAACTCACCAAGCCGGACACCGAGGTAAAACTGCTCGGCAACCGCATCGTGCTGGTCGCGCCTGCCGATTCGCAGGCGAGCGCCGAGATCGCGCAAGATTTCGACCTGGCGAAACTGGTCGGCGATGGAAGGCTCGCAATGGCCAACGTCGATTCGGTGCCTGCCGGCAAATACGGTAAGGCCGCGCTGGAAAAGCTCGGTATCTGGGGTTCGGTAGAGGGCAAGGTGGCGCAGGCCGAGAACGTTCGTGCGGCACTTGCGCTGGTCTCCACCGGCGAGGCGCCGCTCGGCATCGTCTACCAGACCGACGCGGCGGCCGACAAAAAGGTGAAGATCGTCGGCACGTTTCCGGAGGATTCACACCCGCCGATCGTCTATCCGGTGGCGCAAACCGCCGAATCCAAGGATGCCGAGACGCCGGCCTTCCTGAAATGCCTGCAATCGGCCAAGGCCAGGGCGCTTTTCGAGGAGCAGGGTTTTGCCGTATTAGTGCCGCCGGTCTCCAACTAATTCAGGGTCTGCTGATATTCACGCCTTGAGGGCCTGCAAATGGCGTTCTTCTGCGCTTCCGATGCTCATGTACCTTCACGTACACTGCGCTTCGGTTCTCGAAGAACACCATTTTCGGCTCCTCAATGCCTGAATCTCAACAGACCCTGGATCGGATCGTGAATGGAGTGGCTGCACCTCAGTCCGGATGAGTGGAACGCGGTCCGGCTCTCCATAAAAGTCTCGACCTGGGCGACGGTGGTGGCGCTGCCGTTCGGCATCGCCATCGCCTATGCGCTGGCCCGGCGGGAGTTCTGGGGCAAGTCGCTGGTGAACGGCATCGTGCACCTGCCGCTGATCCTGCCGCCGGTGGTGACGGGCTACCTGCTGCTCATCACCTTTGGCCGGCGCGGCCCCGTCGGATCGCTGCTCGACCAATATTTCGGCATCGTCTTTTCCTTTCGCTGGACGGGCGCCGCGCTTGCGTGCGGGGTGATGGCCTTTCCGCTGATGGTGCGGGCGATCCGCCTCTCCATCGAAGCGGTCGACAAGAAACTCGAGGCCGCCGCCGGCACGCTCGGCGCCAATCCCCTGTGGGTGTTCGCGACGATCACCCTGCCGCTGATCTTTCCCGGCATCATCGCCGGCATGGTTCTTTCGTTCGCCAAGGCGATGGGCGAGTTCGGTGCGACCATCACCTTTGTCTCCAACATTCCGGGCGAGACCCAGACCCTGCCGTCTGCCATCTACACTTTTACCCAGGTGCCGGGCGGCGATCTCGGCGCGTTGCGGCTGACGCTGGTGTCGATCGTGATTGCCATGGTTGCGCTGATCGCCTCCGAGGTGCTGGCGCGCCGCATCAGCCGGCGGCTGGATATCGAATGAGCCTGTCGGTCCGCATCCGCCACCGCCAGGGCGCCTTCCTGCTCGACGCCGCCTTCGAGAGCAGCGGCAGGCTGACGGCGCTGTTCGGGCCGTCCGGTTCGGGAAAGACCTCGCTAATCAACATGGTCGGCGGGCTGGTTCGTCCCGAGAACGGCCGCATCGAGGCCGGCGGTCGGCTGCTGGTCGATACAGACGCCCGCATCTTCGTGCCGAAACATCGCCGCCGCATCGGCTATGTGTTCCAGGATGCGCGGCTGTTCCCGCACATGACGGTCGCGCAGAATCTCGGCTATGGCCGCTTCTTCACGCCTGCGGCCGAGCGCTACGCCGACTTTTCGGGCGTGGTGGACCTGCTCGGAATTGGTCATTTGCTTTCGCGAAAACCCGCCTCGCTGTCGGGCGGCGAGAAGCAGCGCGTGGCAATCGGCCGGGCACTGATCGCTAGCCCGAAACTGATCCTGATGGATGAGCCGCTCGCGTCGCTCGACGACGCGCGCAAGGCCGAGATCATGCCCTACATCGAACGCCTGCGCGACGAGACAAAAATCCCGATCGTCTATGTCAGCCATTCGGTCGGCGAGGTGGCGCGCCTTGCCACCGACGTCGTGGTGCTCTCGGCCGGCAAGGTGGTCGCCAGCGGCCCTGCCGCCGGCATTCTTGCGCGCTTCGACCTGTTGCCGGAAGAGCAGCGCGCCGAGGCGGGCGCCATGGTCGACCTGACCGTCGCTGGCCAGGAAGAGGAGTTCGGGCTCACCGTGCTGCGCTCGGCGAGCGGCGAGTGGCGGCTGCCGCGGATCGACGCGCCGGTGGGCGCAAAAATCCGCGTCCGCGTGCGGGCGCGCGACGTGATGCTGTCATTGGAGCGCCCCGCCGGCATCAGCGCGCTTAACGTCCTGCCGGGAAAGATCGCGGCGATCTCGGCGGACGCAGGATCGGAGGCGCTGGTTTCGCTCGACTGCGGCGGCGACCGCCTTGCCGCCCGCGTCACCCGCCGTTCGGTCGAAACGCTCGGCCTCGCCGTGGGCGTGCAGGTGTTCGCGGTGGTGAAGGCGGTGACGTTTGATCGCGGCACCATCGGCAATCTGCAGCACGACCTGAAAGGGTGATGGCGCGAGACGCTTCAAGCGCCCCACACCACCGCCTCCTCGTGTCGCTTGATCAGGTGCTTCAAATTCTCGAAGCTTTTGCCGACATGCGCGGCGAAGGCCTCGACAGCGGGCGCGCGCGGCGCTTCCGCCAGCCGTAGCAAGCCGAGCTTGCGCTCCGGCTGCGGGAAGTCGAACGGCAGCGCAGTAATCGCCTTGTCCTTGCGCAGCGCGAAAACGACGCTGTGCGGCAGCACGGTGAGCGCGTCGGTCGCCTTCATGTAGTTGACGACGCTGAGCGGCGAGCCGCCCGAATAGCGGACGCGGATCTCGCCGACGCCGAGCCAGAGCAGGATTCGGTGCAGGTCACTGAGCAGCGGACTGCCGGGTGGCGGCGCGATCCAGGGGTAGGCGATCAGGTCGGCGGCAATGATCCTGCGTTTCAGCAGCAGCGGATGGCTGACGCCGCAGGCGATGACATTGTGGGCGCGCAATATCTCCTGGAATGTCAGCCCCGAACCCTCGTCGAGAATGTCGATCGGGCAGACGCCGATGTCGATGCGGTCGGCCAGAAGCGCCGCGCTTAGATCCGGAAGGTAGCCGTAGCTCTGGTCGACGCGCACGCCGGGATGCGCCTGCTGGAACTCGGCGACCATGCCGGCGATCAGCGCGTCCATGAAGAACGGCACGCCGCCAAGCCGTACCACGCCGGCCTGCCCGTGGCGGAAATCGTCGACCAGTTCCGATGCCTTGCGGGACGCCGAAAGCATGATCTGGCCATGATCCGCCAGAGCCCGGCCCAAAGCCGTCGGCTCCAGCGGCCGGCGGCCCTTGTGGAACAGCGGCTCGCCCAGGCGTTTCTCCAGCATGGCGAGCGTCCTGGAGACGGCCGGCTGGGCCAGTCCCAGCAGCGCGGCGCCTTCGGTGACGCTACCGGTCTGCACGACGGCTGCGAGCTGCACGAGATGGCGTTCGTCGAGCTTCATAACGATATGGTATATAAACTGCGCGTAAAATCATCAGACAATCGCCGTCGCGGTGCTAGCTTCTTGCCACAAGGCGAAGACCTTGGGAGGAAACATGCCATCGCTGCGCACCGCGCCGGCTTTCGGCGAGGAGACGTCTTTCGACATTTTTGCCGGCCGGCTCGACAAGGCCCAGGCGAGCCGGTTGTCGAAGGCCCTGGTCTTGACGGTGGCACATCTGCATCAGCTCGTGCGTGAGGTCAGGCCGACGCCAGCGGAATGGAAGAAGGTCGTCGCCTTTCTTACCGAGGTTGGCCACGCCAGCGACGACAAGCGCCAGGAATGGGTGTTGCTCTCCGACCTGCTCGGCGTCACCGCGCTGGTCGAGGAACTCAATTCGAGACGCCCGGCAGGCGCGACCCCGAACACGGCGCGCGGCCCCTTCTATCGCCCCGACGCGCCGAGATTGCCGAACGGCGCCAGCATTTCGCTGGACGGCGCAGGCGAGCGGCTCAATGTGCGCGGAAAGGTGCTGGACCTCGACGGCCGCCCGGTGGTGGGCGCGACGGTCGAGACCTGGCAGGCCAACGACAAGGGTTTTTACGAGAACCAGCAGCCGGACCTGCAGCCGGAGTTCAATTTGCGCGGGGTCTTCACCTCCGGCGCCGACGGCGCTTTCGACTATGTCACGGTGAAGCCCGCCGGCTACACCGTGCCGGACGACGGGCCGGCGGGCCAGTTGCTGCGCGCCGTCGGCGGTCCACTGCGGCGGCCGGCGCATCTGCATTTCATGATCAGTGCCGCCGGCTTCGAGACGGTCACGACGCATGTATTCGAGCGCACGGAAGCGCAACTGCATGAGGACCCGCTGTTCGGCGTGCGGCCGGAACTCCTCGGCGACATAAGACACGAGACCTGCAAGGGCGGCACGACCGTCTGGGCGCTCGATTTCACCTTCGTGATGGTGCGGGCGAAGCCGGGGAGGCGCGCCGCATGAAGGTTTCGCGCGGCCCGGTTTCGTTGAAAAGCCCTTGTGGTGATCGCCACCACGGCGGTCTTTTAGTCTCGCCGGGCACCAGATCCGGCTCGCGCGACGCGCAGTCCATAACTGCCCCCAGGGCCTAGATTTCAGGAGGAGAAAATGGCTTTCATCGAGGGTTATCACCATCTGACCATGAGCGTCGACGGTGCCCAGGAAGACTTCGACTTCTTCACCAAGACGCTCGGCATGAAGTCGGTGAAGAAGACCGTCCTGTTCGACGGCACGACCCCGGTCTACCACCTCTATTACGGCAACGCCGCGGGCGATCCGTCCACCATCGTCACCACCTTCCCGTTCCGCAAGCCCGGCATCTTCGGCAAAAGGGGCACCAACCAGACCAAGGTCATCCAACTTGCCGTGCCGCCCAAAAGCCTGGATTTCTGGGAGGACCGGCTGAACGCGGCCGGCCGCAAGGCCAGCCGGATCGAGCGCTTCGGCATCGGGCGCGTCGCCTTGGAGCATCCCTGCGGCATCCCGATCGAGCTGGCGGCCGCCGACAATGACAGGCGCGAGCCGATCGCCGCCGACGGCATCAGCGCCGCGCACGGCATCAAGGGCATCTACGGCGTCGGCATCGCGGTGTTCGACAAGAGCTCGATGGACGATTTTTTGACCATCGGCTTGGGCATCGAAAGACTCGGCGAGGAGGCTTCGGCGCTGAAATTCAAGCTGCCCGGCTCGGGTCCGATGGGCTCGGTCGAAATTCTGCACGAGCCTGACAAGCCGCAAGGCACCTGGACGCTGGCCGGCGGCACCATCCACCACCTCGCCCTCAACACCGGCAACGAGGAGAACCAGCTCAAGCTGAAGGCGCATCTGGAAGGGCTCGGCTTCACCGACGTGTCGGACCAGAAGGACCGCAACTACTTCAAGTCCTGCTACGTGCGCTCGCCCGGCGGCGCGCTGTTCGAGATCGCCTGGTCGGTGGAAAAGGGCTGGGCGGTCGACGAGCCCGTCGGCAAGACTGGCCAGACGCTGGTGTTCCCGCCCTGGTTCGAGGACCGCAAGGCCGAGATGGTCGCCGGCCTCGAAAAGTTTGAATGGTAGGTGTTTCCAACGTGGCCGCTGCCGGGACAGAGGACGCCGTGCTGAGGCTGGGGGCCATGCCCGCCCATGCCGACGCGCTCTGCGTTTTCGTGCATGGCCGCGGCCAGTCGCCGGAGGAGATGGGCGAGCATGTGATCGCCCGTCTCCGCAACGGAAGCGCGCATGTCGTGCTGCCGCGTGCGCAAGATTCCGTATGGTACGACGCGCGCGCCGTCGATCCGCTGACGGAACAGACGATGGCGCAACTGCAGGCGGGGCTGGACGCCATCGACGCGGCGGTGGCGCTGGCGATATCCGAAGGGGCACCGGGCGACCGGGTCGTGCTCGCCGGCTTTTCGCAAGGCGCCTGCCTGTCGCTTGAATATGCCTTGCGTCGACCAAGGCGGCTGCGCGGGCTGGTGGCGTTCACCGGTTGCCGCGTCGGCGGCGCGTTGCGGGCGCAGGCGGCGACGTTCCTCGACGGATTGCCCGCCTATCTGTCCTGCGGCGATGCCGATCCCTGGATTCCGCTCGGTCCTTTCTTCGAGGCGGCGCAGGATCTGGCGGAGGCCGGTGCCGCGCTGCGCGTCGAGATCTTTCCCGGCCGGGTGCATGAGGTGCTGGACGCTGAGATCGCTGCGCTGGATGCCATTCTGGTGCAGGTCGTGGCCGGCCGCGCGGCTCCCGGCGCGAGAAGGGGAGCGGTGGCATGACCACGATAAACCCCTTCGTCTTTCCGGGCCTTCGCTCGCGGGTCGTCTTCGGCCACGGCACGATCGCGCAGACCGGCGCCGAGATCGAAAGGCTGGGGCGCAAGCGGGCGCTCGTACTGTCCACTCCCAATCAGGTGGCCGACGCGGAGAGGTTGGCCGATCAGCTCGGCGATCTCAGCGCCGGGTTCTACAGCGGCGCAACTATGCACACTCCCCTCGAGGTGACTGAAGGGCTGCTAGCCAGTCTGCCGCGCGATGGCTTTGACTGCGTCGTCGCGCTCGGCGGCGGCTCGACCATCGGCCTCGGCAAGGCGATCGCCACCCGCACCGGCGCCGACCAGGTGGTCATCCCCACCACCTATGCCGGCTCGGAGATGACCGACATCCTCGGCGAGACCGCCGGCGGCGAGAAGGTGACGCGGCGCGATCCGTCGATCCTGCCCGAGACGGTGATCTACGACGTCGATCTGACGCTAACGCTCCCGCCGTCGCTCACCGTTACCTCGGGCCTGAACGCCATGGCGCATGCCGCCGAGGCGCTCTACGCGCGCGACCGCAATCCGATCATCACGCTGATGGCGACCGACGCGCTGCGGTCGCTGTCCGGCGCGCTGCCGGTTCTGGCCAAGAACGCCGGCGACCGCGAGGCGAGGGCAGGGGCGCTCTACGGCGCCTGGCTGTGCGGGGCGGCGCTCGGCGGTGCGTCGATGGCGCTGCATCACAAGCTCTGCCACACGCTCGGCGGGTCCTTCAACACGCCGCATGCCGAGACACATGCGATCCTGCTGCCGCACACGATCGGGTTCAACGCGGCCGCGGTGCCGGACTTGCTCGTCCCGGTCACCAAAACGCTGGGCGGCACGCCGGGTGTCGCCCTGTTCGATTTCGCCGCTTCGCTCGACGCTCCGGCGAAGCTGAAAGATTTCGGGCTTTCCGAAGGCGATCTCGACCGGGCGGCGGAGATCGCGGCGAAAAATCCTTACTGGAATCCGCGGCCCTTCGATCGCGAAAGCATCCGCGCGCTGCTGCAGGATGCGTGGGAGGGCCGGCGACCGCCGCAATGAACGAAAGCAGCTTGGGAGGAAGACCATGACAAAGCTTGTTACGCAGAGACTGACCAGACGCACCCTGCTCAAAAGCGCCGCCGCGACCGGCCTGGTCGCCGGCGGTCTGCCGATGCCGGCCATCGCCCAGAACAAGGCGGTGAAACTCGGCTATGTCAGCCCGCAGACCGGGCCGCTTGCCGCCTTCGCTGAAGCCGACGCCTTCGTGCTGGATGGCCTCAAATCCGTCACCCAGTCGCTCGGCCTCGACGTTCAGGTGATCGTCAAGGACAGCCAGTCCAACCCGAACCGCGCGGCCGAGGTCGCTAAGCAACTCATCGTCGACGACGAGATCAACATCATGCTCGTCGCCTCGACGCCGGAGACGACCAATCCGGTGGCGACCACCTGCGAGGCGGAGGGCATGCCGTGCATCTCCACCAAGGCGCCGTGGCAGCCCTGGTTCATCGGCCAGCAAGGCAACCCCGGCGATCCCTCCACCTGGAAGCCTTTCAACTACGCCTACCACTTCTTCTGGGGCCTGGAGGATGTGATCGCCGTCTTCACCAACATGTGGGCTCAGGTCGAGACCAACAAGAAGGTGGGCGGCCTGTTCCCGAACGACGGCGACGGCAATGCCTGGGGCGACAAGACGGTCGGTTTCCCGCCGGTGCTCGCCGAAAAGGGTTTTACGCTCAACGACCCCGGGCGCTACCAGAACCTCACCGACGATTTTTCGGCGCAGATCAATGCCTTCAAGTCGGGCGGCGTCGAGATCGTTACCGGCGTGATGATCCCGCCGGACTTCACCACCTTCTGGAACCAGGCCAAGCAGCAGGGCTTCACGCCGAAAGTGGCGTCGATCGGCAAGGCGATCCTGTTCCCGCAGGCCGTCGAGGCGCTCGGCAACCAGGGCAACAATTTGTCGTCGGAAGTCTGGTGGTCGCCGAACCACCCGTTCAAGTCGTCGCTCACCGGTGCTTCGGCGAAGGAATTGGCCGATGGCTTCACCCAATTCACCAAGCGGCCGTGGACGCAGCCGATCGGCTTCATCCATGCGCTGTTCGAGGTGGCGATCGACGTGGTCAAGCGCACCGACGACCCGACCGACGCCGATGCGGTGACCGCCGCGATCGCCGCGACCAAACTCGACACCATCGTCGGCCACATCGAGTGGAACGGCGCCAACGTACCGCCTTTCGCGGCGAAGAATATCTGCAAGACGCCGCTGGTCGGCGGCCAGTGGCGGCTGAAGGACGGCGGCGGCTACGACCTCGTCATCACCGACAACAAGACGGCGCCGGAAATACCGACGGGGGGCAAGATGGAGCCGATTGTCTAGCTCGGTTTCCCTCCCCCTTGAGGGGAGGGTGGCCCGAAGGGCCGGGTGGGGTCGCCTCCGCTGGACGCGACCTCGATCCGGTGCCGGAAAGAACGTCGCAGCCGGCCGCTTGTACCCCACCCGGTCCGCTACGCGGACCACCCTCCCCTCAAGGGGGAGGGAAGGCCGCAACCATCAGGAGTCCCATGCCCATCCTCGCCCTCCAATCCGTTTCGAAATCCTTCGGCGCCCTGAAGGTCGCCGATGCGGTTTCGTTCGACCTTTCGCAAGGCGAGGCGCTGGGCATCATCGGGCCGAACGGCGCCGGCAAATCGACGCTGTTCAACCTGATCACCGGCAACATTGCCGCCGATGCCGGCGCCGTCCATTTCGCGGGCACGGATGTCACGCGCACCCCGCCGATGGCGCGCTGCCTCGCCGGCATCGGCCGCACTTTCCAGATCCCGCAGCCCTTCGAAAAACTGACGGTGTTCGAGAATTTGCTGGTGGCCGCCGCCTTCGGGTCGCGGAAGCGCGAGGCGGACGTCACCGACCGCTGCGCCGGTATCCTGGTCGAGACCGGGCTTCTCGACCGCGCCAACCAGCCCGCCGGCAGCCTCGGCCTTTTGCAGCGCAAGCGGTTGGAACTCGCCCGGGCGCTGGCGACCGATCCAAAGGTGCTGCTGCTTGACGAGATCGCCGGCGGGCTGACCGAAGGCGAATGCGAGGCGCTGGTCGCAACCATCCGCGCCGTGCATCAACGCGGCACCTCGATCGTCTGGATCGAGCATGTCCTGCACGCGCTGAACGCCGTGGTCGGCCGGCTGCTGGTGTTGAATTTCGGCAAGGTGATCGGTGTCGGAGAACCCGACGAGATCATGGCCTCGCGCGAGGTGTGCGAAATCTATCTCGGGATCGAAGTCTGATGACGCTGCTGGAGACACGCGGCCTGACGGCGCGCTACGGCGATTTCCAGGCGCTGTTCGGCGTCGATATCGCGCTGGAGGCCGGCGAGATCGTCGCCATCATCGGCGCCAACGGCGCCGGCAAGACGACGCTGATGCGCTCGATCTCCGGCGTGCTGAAAAACGCCGCTGAGCAGATCATGTTTGGCGGCGAGCCGATCGGCGCGCTTTCGGCGCCCGACGTGATGGCGCGGGGCATCGCCATGGTGCCGGAGGGACGAAAACTGTTCCCGTCGCTGTCGGTTGAGGAGAATTTGCTCATCGGCAAGTATGGCCGAGCGGTGGACGGGCCATGGTCGCTGGAAACCATCTACGGGCTCTTCCCGATTTTGAAGGAGCGGCGCAACAGCCCGGCCCCGGCGCTGTCCGGCGGCCAGCAGCAGATGGTGGCGATCGGCCGGGCGCTGATGTCTAACCCGCGCGTGCTGCTCTGCGACGAGATCAGCCTCGGCCTGGCGCCGGTCGTCATCCGCGACATCTACGCCGCCTTCCCGGCGATCCGTGCGGCGGGAGCCTCGGTCGTCATCGTGGAGCAGGATGTTTCGCAGGCGCTAAAAGTCGCGGATCGCGTCTACTGCATGATGGAGGGGCGCGTGACGCTCACCGGCACACCGGCTGCGCTGACGCGCGAGGACATCCATGCGGCGTATTTCGGGGTGCGGGGATGATGGCGATGTTCCATGCTTCCTCTTGGCGGCGATCGTCGCGGCTAGCCCCCTTCTCCCCGTTTACGGGGAGAAGGTCCCGGCAGGGGGATGAGGGGCGGGAGGCTACTTTTCAGAATCTAGCGCTGCCCCTCATCCGCCCCTTCGGGGCACCTTCTCCCCGTGAACGGGGAGAAGGTGGAGCCCGTCCATGAACTGGCTCGACACCATCGTCCAGGGCCTCCTGCTCGGCGGGCTCTACGCACTGTTCGCGGCGGGCCTGTCGCTCGTCTTTGGCATCATGCGCCTCGTCAATCTTGCGCATGGCGACTTGATCGTGCTCGCCGCCTTCCTGATTCTGGTGCTCGTCAGCGCGCTCGGCCTCAACCCGTTCGTCGCGGCGCTGGTCGCCATGCCCGTCATGTTCGGCATCGGCTGGCTCTTGCAGTCGCAGCTTTTCAATCGCACGCTCGGCCCGGATATCCTGCCGCCGCTGCTGGTCACCTTCGGCCTGTCGATCGTCATCCAGAACGCCCTACTCGAAGGCTTTTCCGCCGACAGCCGCCGCATTTCCGCCGGGGCACTTGAAACCGCGTCGCTGGCGCTCGGGCCGGTCAATGTCGGGGTGATGCCGCTCCTGACCTTCCTGTCGGCGGTTCTCGTCATCATCGGGCTGAACCAGCTCTTCTACCGCACCGCGCTCGGCCGCGCCTTCCGCGCGACATCCGACGACGCGGTCATCGCCGGGCTGATGGGCATCAAGCCTCACCGCATCTTCGCCACCGCCACCGGCATCGCCATGGTGGTGGTCACCATTGCCGCGCTCTATCTCGGCACGCGCGCCAATTTCGATCCGACCGTCGGCCCGGCGCGGCTGATCTACGCCTTCGAGGCGGTGATTATCGGCGGGCTGGGCTCATTGTGGGGCACGCTGGCGGGCGGCGTGATCATCGGCGTGGCGCAGACGCTTGGTGCGTCAATCAATCCCGAGTGGCAGATTCTGGCGGGACATATTGCGTTCCTGCTTGTGCTGCTGGTCCGTCCGCGCGGGCTGTTTCCAAGGGCGGTGGATTGAGGGATGGCAATGTTTTTATCCCTTCGCACCCCCCTCTGTCCTGTCGGACATCTCCCCCGCAAGGGGGGAGATTGGCTGTCGCCGCGGCTTTCGCCAATCCCCGATGTTGCAGAAGAGGCGGCTTCGCTGAAGCTGCTAATCTCCCCCCTTGAGGGGGAGATGTCCGACAGGACAGAGGGGGGTGGGAAGGAACGCAGCCGTCCAAGTGCGAAGGAGCGCATTCGTTCCATCGCCAGCGCAAGCATGGGTGGAGTCTGATGGACGCATCCCACACCCCCTGGCGTGTCGAAACCCGCACCAATGCCTCGCGCGCCTTCGCCATGGCGGCGGCGATTGTCGTCGTCCTCGGCCTCGTCGCCCCGCTGTTCATCTCGCGCGGCCTGCTGCGGGACCTGTTCTTCATCCTCACCATGCTGACGCTCGCCCAGAGCTGGAACCTGCTCGCCGGTTATGCCGGCCTGGTCTCCGTCGGCCAGCAGGCTTTTGTGGGCTTCGGCGCCTATGCGATGTTCGCCTGCGTCATCCTGCTAGGCCTCGACCCGCTGGTGTCGATCCTGATCGCAGGCATCGCTGCTGCGTTGCTTGCCATCCCGACGGGCTTCTTCGCCTTCCGTCTGCAGGGCGCGTATTTCGCCATCGGCACCTGGGTCATCGCCGAGGTGGTGCGGCTGCTTCTGGCGCAATGGAAGGCGCTGGGCGGCGGCACCGGCACGTCGCTGCCCTCGGGCACGACGCGCGACATGTTCGGGGTGAAGGCGGTCGGCGACCTGTTCGGCATGCGCGCCGCCCAAGCCGCCGACGTCGTCTGCTACTGGCTGGCGCTGGCGCTCGCCGTCGCCACCATCGGCTTCGTCTACCGGCTGCTGCGCTCGCGCCAGGGACTGGCGCTGGCCGCCGTGCGCGACAACCAGGAGGCGGCGCGCTCCGTCGGCGTCGACGCGCGCCGCGTAAAAACCTACGTCTATCTCGCCACCGCCTTCATCACCGGGCTCACCGGTGCGCTGATCTACGTGCAGAAGGCGCGCATCTCGCCCGACGCCGCCTTCTCCGTCATCGACTGGACCGCCTACGTCATCTTCATCGTCGTCATCGGCGGCATCGGTACCATTGAAGGGCCGATCGTCGGCGTCATCGTCTTCCTGCTGCTCCAAAACATGCTCGCCGACTACGGCTCCTGGTACCTGCTGGTGCTCGGCCTGATCGGCATCGCCATCATGCTGTTCGCGCCGCGCGGCCTGTGGGGCCTGTTCACCGAGCGCACTGGAATCCAGTTCTTCCCGGTCCGCCGCGCGCTTCGCGGTGGGCCGACCCGCATCGCCACCAAGGGAGCGCCGCATGGCTGACATTTCCACCGACGTCCTCATCATCGGCACCGGCCCGGCCGGGTCGGCCACCGCCGCGCTGCTTGCCACCTACGGCGTCGAGAACATGGTGATCAACCGCTACCGCTGGCTGGCGAACACCCCGCGCGCCCACATCACCAACCAGCGCACCATGGAAGTGCTGCGCGACCTCGGCCGCGAGGTCGAGGACGAGGCCTATATGTTCGCTACCGAGCAGGATCTGATGGGCGAGAACATCTTCTGCACCTCGCTGGCGGGTGAGGAGATCGGCCGCATGCGGAGTTGGGGCAAGCACCCGCTGTCGCGCGCCGAGCATTACCTTTCCTCGCCCAGCCACATGAACGACCTGCCGCAAACCTTTATGGAACCTCTGCTTTTCAAGACCGCCTGTTCGCGCGGCGCGCAGGCGCGCATGTCGACGGAATACGTGTCCCACTTGCAGGATGCCGACGGTGTCACAACGACCTGCCACGACCGCCTGACCGGCAAGGACATCACCATCCGCTCGAAATATCTGGTCGGCTGCGACGGCGGCAATTCGAAGGTCGCCGAACATGCCGGGCTGACCTTCGAGGGCAAGATGGGCGTCGGCGGCTCGATGAATATTTTGTTCAAAGCCGACCTGTCACGCTACGTCGCGCACCGTCCGTCCGTGCTCTATTGGGTGGTGCAGCCCGGCGCCGACGTCGGCGGCATCGGCATGGGCCTGGTGCGCATGATCCGCCCGTGGAACGAGTGGCTGATCGTCTGGGGCTATGACATCAACGGTCCCGAGCCGAAGGTCGACACCGCCTTCGCCACCAAGGTGGCGCGCGACCTGGTCGGCGATCCGGACCTGGAGGTCGACATCCAGTCGGTCTCCACCTGGACCGTCAACAACATGTACGCGACCAAAATGTCGGCCGGCCGCGTCTACTGCATGGGCGACGCGACCCACCGCCATCCGCCGTCCAACGGGCTGGGCTCCAACACCTCGATCCAGGACGCGTTCAATCTCGCCTGGAAGCTGGCGCACGTGCTGAAAGGCAAGGCCGGCCCGAAACTGCTCGAGAGCTTCAACACCGAGCGCGCGCCGATCGCAAAACAGATCGTGACCCGCGCCAACCAGTCGATCGAGGAGTTCGGGCCGATCTTCAAGGCGCTCGGCCTGCTCGATTCCATCGATCCGGTGAAGATGCAGCAGAACATGGACGCGCGCTGCGACGACACGCCGGAGGCCGAGGAGCAGCGCAGGAAGATCCGCGAGACCGTCGCCTTCAAGGTCTACGAGTTCGATGCGCATGGCGTGGAGATGAACCAGCGCTATCATTCGGACGCGGTTCTCACCGACGGGCAGCCGGAGCCGGCCTTCGAGAAGGACGCGGAACTGCACTACCAGCCGACGACCTGGCCCGGCGCACGCCTGCCCCATGTCTGGGTCTTCGACAACCACGGCGGCAAGGTTTCGACGCTCGACCTTGCCGGAAAGGGCCGTTTTTCCGTGCTCACCGGCATCGGCGGTCAGGGCTGGGTCGAGGCGGGAAAAATCGTCGGCAGGGAACTTGGCCTCGACATTGCCGCCCACATCATCGGCCCGCGCCAGCATTGGCAGGATTTTACCGGCGACTGGGCGCGGGCACGCGAGGTGCGCGACAGCGGCATCGTGCTGGTGCGGCCGGACCAGCATGTCTGCTGGCGCCGCGAAATCATCGCCGACGATCCTGTGGCGGAACTGCGCCGCGTGCTGAAATCAATCCTGGCTCTGTGAGGAACGATCATGGAAGCGCACGAAAAAGGATTCTTCACCGAGGAGAACTCGGTGGAAGTCGTCACCGGCCGCAACGCCAGCGCCAAGGACGTGCGGCTGAAACAGGTGATGGAGGTCCTCACCCGAAAGCTGCACGAGGCGGTGAAGGAGATCGAGCCGACTCAGGACGAGTGGATGCAGTCCATCCTCTTCCTCACCCGCACCGGCCACATGTGCAACGACTGGCGGCAGGAATTCATCCTGCTGTCCGACGTGACCGGCGTCTCCATGCTGGTCGACGCCATCAACAACCGCAGGCCGTCCGGCGCCTCCGAATCCACCGTGCTCGGCCCGTTCCATGTCGCCGACGCACCGGAACTGCCGATGGGCGCCAACATCTGCCTCGACCAAAAAGGCGAGGACATGGCGATCTCCGGCCGCATCCTCGATACGGCGGGAAAGCCTATTGCCGGCGCGGTGCTGGACGTCTGGCAGGCTAATGACGAAGGTTTTTACGACGTGCAGCAGAAGGGCATCCAGCCCGACTTCAACCTGCGCGGCATGTTCCGCACCGGCGCCGACGGCCGCTACTGGTTCCGCGCGGTCAAGCCGAAATTCTATCCGATCCCCGACGACGGTCCGGTCGGGCAACTGCTCGGGGCGCTCGGCCGCCATCCCTACCGCCCCGCGCATCTGCATTTCATCATCAAGGCCGAAAATTTCGACCCGCTGGTCACCCACATATTCGACCCGGACGACCCCTACATCAATTCAGATGCCGTGTTCGGCGTGAAGGAGAGCCTGCTCGCGGAGTTCAAGCGGGTAGACGATCCGGCAAGATCGAAGGAACTCGGCTTCGATGGCTGGTTCTGGGATGTCGAGTACGATTTCGTGCTGGCAGGGAAGGGGGATAGCTGACAGGCGGAGCCGGCGCTGGTATTCATTCTGGTGCGTCCTTCGAGGCTCGCCCGTTGAGGCTTTTTACTTGTGTTTCCAACGTGTTGCAGGCTCGCACCTCAGGATGAGGACCGTTATGCTTGCAATGCTAACCTTCCTCGTCGATCTGGCATGGATGTTGAAGCGCTGGTTTCCAGCGCGAATTGGCGCCGGATGATCACAGAGCTAAGCATCCAACCTTGGCGATTGGCGTTGCAGGCACAACGGTCCTCATCCTGAGGTGCGAGCCCGCAACGCGTTGGTGATTGGAGTGAAATCGTTGGAAGGGGCGAGCCTCGAAGGACGCACTGCTATTGCAACATCTCCTGGAGCCACCCATGCAGGTCAAACGCATCGTCGCCAACATCGCCACGCCGGACGTCGCTGCCGCAAGACGCTTCTACGGCGACATCCTCGGCCTCGATTTGCTGATGGATATGGGCTGGATCGCCACCTACGGCTCGGACACGACGATGAGCGTCCAGCTCAGCGTGATGTCGCAGGGCGGGTCGGGAACGCCGGTGCCCGACATCTCCATCGAGGTCGACGACCTAGACGAAGCGCTCGAGCGCGTTCACAAGGCCGGCATTGCCATCGAATACGGCCCGGCGGAAGAGCCGTGGAACGTGCGCCGCTTCTACGTGCGCGATCCCTTCGGACGGCTGGTGAACATTCTCATGCACATGTGAAGGCTGTTTGTGGCAGGCCGCGTCCGATCCCAATGTCTTTTGGTCTGCTGTCCCGCCTAGCTGGAACACCCCTCATCCGACCTCGCTTCGCTCGGCCACCTTTTCCCACAAGGGGAGAAGGGGGAGCGTTGACGCTTTGTCTCGGCGAGTCTCCACCGTTGGCGATTGGCAGAGGCGGCGGTGCCAGGCTCCACCTTCTCCCCCTTGTGGGAAAAGGTGGCCGAGCGAAGCGAGGTCGGATGAGGGGTGTTCCAGCTAGGCGAGACGGAGCGCAGTGGATTCCCTCTCCCCGGCGGTATCCGCCTACACCCGCTCCAGCGCCACCGCGATGCCTTGTCCGACCCCGATGCACATGGTCGCCAGCGCCAGCTTCGCGCCGCGCTCGCGCAGTTCCAATGCCGCCGTGCCGGTGATCCGTGCACCCGACATGCCGAGCGGATGGCCGAGCGCGATTGCCCCGCCATTCGGATTGACGTGAGGCGCATCCTCCGCGATCCCGAGTTCACGCAGCACGGCGATACCCTGCGAGGCGAAGGCTTCGTTCAGCTCGACCACGCCGAAATCCTTCGGCGACAGACCCAGCCGCGCGCACAGTTTTTTGGTCGCCGGCGCCGGGCCCATGCCCATGATGCGCGGCGCCACGCCCGCCGTCGCCCCGCCGAGGATTCTTGCGATCGGCGTCAGCCCGTATTTTTTCGCCGCCGCTTCCGACGCAATGATCAGTGCCGCCGCGCCGTCATTGACGCCCGACGCATTGCCGGCCGTCACTGTGCCGCCCTGGCGGAACGGCGTCGGCAGTTTCGCCAGCGTCTCGACGGTCGTGCCGGCGCGCGGATGCTCGTCTTTCGAAACCACCACCGGATCGCCCTTGCGCTGCGGGATCGTCACCGGCGCGATTTCCTTGGCCAGCCGGCCGTTTTGCTGAGCCGCCACCGCCTTGTCCTGGCTGCGCGCGGCAAAGGCATCCTGGTCGGCACGCGATACGGCAAAATCCTCCGCCACGTTCTCACCGGTCTCCGGCATGGAATCGATGCCGTACTGTTTTTTCATCAGCGGGTTGACGAAACGCCAGCCGATGGTCGTGTCAAAAATCTCGGCGTTGCGCGAAAAGGCGGTTTCCGCCTTGGGCATGACAAACGGCGCGCGCGACATCGATTCGACCCCGCCGGCGATCATCAGTTCGGCCTCGCCCGCCTTGATGGCGCGGGCGGCTGATATGACGGCGTCCATGCCCGAGCCGCACAGCCGGTTGATCGTCGTGCCGGAGATTTCCTTGGGCAGGCCGGCAAGCAGCAGCGCCATCCGCGCCACGTTGCGGTTGTCCTCGCCCGCCTGGTTGGCGCAGCCGAAGATCGTGTCGTCCACCGCGCTCCAGTCGACCGCCAGGTTACGCTCGACCAGCGCCTTCAGCGGGACGGCGCCGAGATCGTCGGTGCGTACCGACGAAAGCTGCCCGCCGAAGCGGCCGATCGGGGTGCGGATGTAGTCGCAGATGAAAGCTTCGGTCATTTGTCGGTGTTCCTGATGTCTGGAGCAGATTGACGATTCGTTGCTACGACGTCCGCCTCCTCCACCACGCTTCGCAGGGGAGGAACCCATGGGGCCGCCGGCTCGCCCTGGATCCTCCCCCATTTACGGGGAGGGGGACCATGCGAAGCATGGTGGAGGGGGCGTAACGAGTTGCTAAGCCGCCCTCTTCACCGTCCCCTCATGCGACGCTTTCGTCCGCGCCTGCAAGTCGCGCAGCGTTGTCAACTCGAGTTCGGTCGGCGCCGGCGTTTCCTCCAGCCGTTCGGCGAATTTCACCGTCCAGCCGCAGGTCTCCTGCACCTTTTCCCGCGTCATGCCGGGATGCAGCGATACCACCGTGAACTCCTTGGTCACGGCGTCCGGCTTCCAGATGGCAAGGTCGGTAATAAGCAGTGTGGGGCCAGCCGTGTCGATGCCCAGCCTTTTGCGGTGGTCGCCGCCCTCGCCGTGCCCGAATGAGGTGAAGAAATCGATTTTTTCCACCATGCCGCGTTTTGACTGCGCCATGGTGATGTAGACCTGGTGCGAGGAGGTGGCGATCTCCGGCGCGCCGCCGCCGCCAGGTAGGCGGGTCTTCGGATGGAAATAGTCGCCGATGACAGTGGTGTTGATGTTGCCGAACCTGTCGAGCTGTGCGGCGCCCAAAAAACCGATGGTGATGCGGCCGCCCTGCAGCCAGTAGCGGAACATTTCCGGCACCGGCACGGTGGTCACCGCCGTCTCGCAGAGCTCGCCGTCGCCGATGGAGAGCGGCAGCACCTCCGGCGCGGTGCCGATCGTGCCGCTCTCGTAGATCAGCGTGATGTCCGGCGCATGCGTCAGCCGCGCCACGTTGCAGGCAGCCGAAGGCGCGCCGATGCCGACGAAACAGACGTCGTCATTGGTCAGGGCGCGCGAGGCCGCGATCGTCATCATCTCGTTGGGGGTGAAGGTGCTCATGCCGCTTTCCTCAGATGCTCGACGCGGCCGGCGAAATCCTCGGCAGTCTTTTCCATCACGTTCTTCTGCATCCATTCCCGGAACCGCTCGCGGTCGGCGGCGATCTCGTCCCATTCCAGATAGGCCGCGTTGTCGCGGGCGTAGTAGCCATGCGTATAGGAGGGATGCGAGCCGCCAGGCACGACCGAAATCGTATGGACCGTCCAGGCGGGCAGCACGCAGAGGTTCGGGTGCAGGTCGTCGAAATCGTCGACGACTTCCTCGACCGTCACCACGGCGCGTTTCGCCGCCAGCACCGCTTCCTTCTGGATGCCGACGATGCCTTCCACCAGCACATTGCCCTTGCGGTCGGCTTTCTGGGCATGGATGAAGGTCACGTCCGGGCGCACCGCCGGCACCGCGGCGAGTTTCTCGCCGGTGAACGGGCAGGTGACCGACCTGATGTTCGGATTGACCTCGGCCAGTCCGGCGCCGCGATAGCCGCGGAAGATCGCGCAAGGCAGGCCGGCCGCGCCCGCCTCGTAGGCGTTGGCCATGGCGGCGTGGCTATGTTCCTCGATCTCCAGCGGGTGCGGAAAGCCGTTTTCCACCGCGTCGCGCAGCCGGCGCAGCAGGCCGACGCCGGGATTGCCGGCATAGGAAAACACCGCCTTCCTCGCGAGCCCCATGCCGATCATCTGGTCGTAGACCAGGTCCGGCGTCATGCGCACCAGCGTCAGGTCCCTGAAACCCTGGCGGATCGCCTCATGGGCGGCGGCGGTCGGGATCAGGTGGGTGAAACCCTCGAAGGCGGCGGTGTCGCCGTCCTTCAGGTTTTGCGCGACCGCCTCCTTCAGCGGCAGGAATTTCGCCACGGCGTCACCTCCAACATACGAAGAAAGTTCGTATTGCGAACATTTGTTTCTTATGCGATACTATTTCGCGAAGGCTCGAAAATGTCAACCGCCCGACCCTTCACGAAGCAAGGACGCTGTGTTCAATGCCGGAAGCGTCTTCCTCGCGCGATCTCGTCGGATCTCTGGAAAAAGGTCTTGGCGTGATCGAGATCCTCGCCGCGCATCCGGCCGGGCTGACGCTGACGGACACCGCCGAGCGCGCCGGCCTGACCCGCGCCGGGGCGCGCCGCCTGCTGCTGACCCTGGTCGCCGCCGGTTATGCCGGCCAGGACGGGCGCGTCTTCGCGCTGTCGCCAAAGCTGCTGTCGCTGTCGCGCGCCTGGCTGGAGGGCACGTCTCTATGGTCTTTTGCCGAACCGTTCATGCGCGAGGTCGCGGCCGCTATGAACGAGTCCTGCTCGGCCGCCGTGCTTTCCGGTCATGACGTGGTCTATGTCGCCCGCATTCCCGGCGCGCGGATCATGCGGGTGGCGTTGCAGGTCGGCACGCGGCTGCCTGCCTACTGTACTTCGATGGGCCGGGTGCTGATGTCCGGCATGACCCAGGAGCAACTCGCAGACTTCCTCGGCAGCGTGGAACTCATCGCCCATACGCCGAAGACGGTCATCGATGGGTCGGAAATCGCCAGAAGGGTGCGGCAGGCCGCCGAACAGGGTTTTGCCGTTGTCGATGAGGAACTGGAGATCGGCCTGCGCTCCATCGCCGTCCCCATCCGCGACCGGCAGGGCACGATCGTCGCCGCAATCAACGTCTCGACCCAATCGGCCCGGTTTTCCGTCGCCGAGATGAAGCGGACCGTGTTGCCGCCGTTGAAGCAGGCAGCCGAGCGGATCGAGGATTTTTTCGCCCTGCAGTGAGGCGCACAAATCGAGTCGGCGCGCGAACGGAAAAGCTGTGCGGCGAAGCGCAAAGGCTGGATTTTTCAACGTCGACCCGCCAAAAACAGGGGCTGATTAAAGCGCTTCAGGCTCTTTTGCCGTCATTGGAAGTCCAACCCATTGTAATTTATCGATATTCCGAACTTCACGTGCTTACAGGAATGCCGAACCGGAGCGTGTCCTGTCTTCGATATAACCCCGGGAGATCGCCTGCATCCGTGCCTTGCCGAAGCTCGGCCCGTGCCCGCCATGACCGATGCGGATGTCAAGTTTTTCCAATCTTTTCATGGTGTTGAGATAGACGGGGATGTCTGCTCCGGGAATGTCGTCGACCAGCTCATCGTCGTAAATGGCGTCGCCCGAAAAGAATTCGCCGTTGTTTTCGTCCAGCAACGCGATCGATCCGGGCGAGTGGCCGGGCAGGTGCAGCACCGTGAACCGCCGGCTGCCGGTGTCTACGGTGTCGCCGTCGCCGAGCAGTTCGCTCAGCGGCGCCGGTAATAGCCTGTAATCGTTTAAAGAATAGCCGTCGTAGGGCGGCCGCGCGATCGGTTCGTCCTGCCCCGTGAACCACGACGCCAGCGTGCCCTCGTCCTTCATCGTCCGGAAAATCTCCGCCTCCGCTTCATGCCCGGCCCGCCGTTCGAACTCGTGAAAACTGCCGACATGGTCGACATGGGCGTGGGTGGCGATCGCCAGGACCGGTTTGCCTTTTGCCGGCACCGCCTTGGAAAGGCTGGATATTCCGACACCGAAGTCGAGCTGGATGTCGAAGTCTCGGCCCTCGATGCGGTAGAGGTTGGCCCGGAAAAACGAATGCACGAACGGCTCGGTGATCAGCGTCACGCCGGGCGAAACGGACCGGGATTCGAACCAGGAAGACGGCATTATGGCTGCATTCCAACGGTTTAAGCCGAAAGCAGGCGGGCGTGCAGTCCGCCTGCAATATCAGAAAGGCCGTGTTTTTTCAGCCCCCGGTGGTTTGGTGCTGCGAATGGTCCGGTTCGTTGCTCTTTGCCTCGACGGCGAATTCGACGTCGACCTTGCCGGCCTTCTCGAAGGTCAAGGTGCTCGGGAATTTGACGCCGGCCTTCGGGATTTCCTTCAAGTCCATGAACATGATGTGAAAGGCGCCCGGCTTCAGGGCGACCTCGCCGCCGGCGGGAATTTCGACGCCGGCGGTGACCGGTCGCATGGTCATGACACCTTCGGAATTCACCGACATTTCATGGACTTCCGCCTTTCCGGCGATCGGCGAGGTAATGGAGACGAGGCGGTCCGCTGCGGCTCCGTGATTGTTGATGACCATGTAGCCGGCGGCGACTTTTGCGCCGGCCGGTATCTCGCGTGACCAGGGATGGCCGATCTCGAGGTCGCCCAGCTTGAACTCGTGCGCCCAGAGCGGCCGGGAAAGCGCGAAGATCAGCATCAGCGAAAAAGCGAGGATGCCGATCCGCTCCTCGATGCTGCGGAAGCGGGAACGGGCGATTGCGTGCGCGGAGGCGCGTGAAAAGAATCGCATTTCGATTGTCCAATGGTTGGTCCGCGCTCGAAAAGGCTGCGGAATCGGATTGATAGGATGACTGCGTCCGCGGTTGGCGGAACATTGATCGTGCAGGATCAGGTCAGGGCAGGTGGCGCCCGCGGACTGTTGGGATCGTGCTCGTCGTCCGGCGCGAAAACGACGTACGCCTTCGGCATGAACGGCTTGAATTCGCTCGCAAAACCGATAGCGAAGGAAGTCGTTTCGGGCGGCGATGCAAGGCTGGACGCAACGCCGCAGCCCAGCATGCAGCATCCCGGCATCTTGCCGTGATCGCCGCCACCGTCGGGAACGCCATGGTCCGTGCCGGTCATGCAGATCGGGTTGCCGAAGGCGTCCAGCGGGACCTGTGTCCGCCCGGCCGCGAGCGCCGAGGCGCCCGCCAGCGCCTGGACGAGGAACAGCACGGCGGCGACCAGCGCCAGCCTCCTGTTCCAATCCTCGCGCAACAACCTCACGGGCATTTTCTCCCGAACCGGATTTTGATTAGCACGGAGGCGGCCGGTCCCCAACCGGATTGTGCCGCTGCGGCAACGTGCCTTCCGGATCAGCGACACGGAATGCCGCATTCTAAAGCCTTGCCCGCGTGGTCCTCGGTGTTGCGAGCAGCAGGCTGGTTTCCGATCCGGTGATGCCCGCAATGAGACGGATGCGCCGCAGCACGGCGTCCAGTTCCGTCAGCGACGTCGTGCCGATCTCGACCACAAGGTCCCAGCGGCCGTTGGTCGTGTGAATGGCCGAAACCTCCGGAAAGCCGCCCAGTGCGCGGATCACCCGATCGGCCGCGTGGCCCTCGATCTCGATCATCATGATGCCGCGCACCCGCTGGTCGACCGCGTCGGCGCGCAGGATCACCGTGTAGCCGATGATGTCGCCGGACTTTTCCAGCCTTTCCATGCGGCTGCGCACTGTTGCGCGCGACACGCCGAGATCGATGGCGATGTCGGAGATGCTGCGGCGTGCGTCGTGCCGCAGCAGGGTGACCAGTTTTTCGTCAAGCGTGTCCATCATTGCCAATTCGATACACGGAATGATCGAAACGATAAGCCATCTGGAAAGATTTGCCAATTTTATCTGTTCGTTTCGTCAGGCGCGTCTGCTCCAATGCCGGCGATTGACAATTCCATTTTTGAGGGAGCTTCCGATGCTGTGCAGAATCGTCGGCGCGCCGGTGCAGGACGGCGCCGGGCGCATGGGCTGCGAGATGGGGCCGAGTGCGCTGCGGACCGCCGGGCTGGTTTCGGCGCTGCGCGACCTCGGCCATGAGGTCGAGGATCTGGGCGCGGTGCAGGCGGCCGTTGCGTCGCGGGTCGTGCACGGCAATTTGGCGCTGAAGGCGCTGCCCGAAATCTCCGCCTGGACCTCTGCGATCGCCGAACGCGCCTATGCCGCCAGCGCAAACGCCATGCCGATCTTCCTCGGCGGCGACCATTCGATCTCGGCCGGCACGCTCGCCGGCGTGGCGCGTCGCGCCGCCGAGCAGGGGCGTCCGCTGTTCGTGCTGTGGCTGGACGCCCATCCGGATTTCCACACACTCGACACCACCACCAGCGGCAATCTGCATGGCGTGCCGCTCGCCTATGCCAGCGGCCAGCCCGGCTTTTCCGGCTATTTTCCCGATCTCGCGGCGCGGATCGATCCGTCGCGCATCTGCACGCTCGGCCTGCGCAGCGTCGATCCGGCCGAGCGGCGGGCGCTGATGGCAGCCGGCGTCACCGTGCACGACATGCGCGCCGTCGACGAGCACGGCATACCCGCGCTGCTCCGCGCCTTCCTGGCGCGGGTCGAGGCGGAGAACGGCCTGCTGCATGTCAGTCTCGACGTCGATTTCCTCGACCCGTCGATCGCGCCGGCCGTCGGCACCACGGTTCCCGGCGGCGCGACTTTTCGCGAAGCGCACCTCGTCATGGAAATGCTCTCCGACAGCGGACTGGTCACCAGCCTCGACCTGGTCGAACTCAATCCTTTCCTCGACGAGCGCGGCCGCACCGCGACGCTGATGGTCGACCTCACCGCCAGCCTGATGGGCAAGCGCATCATGGACCGCCCGACAAGGAGCTTTTGATCATGCAGCAGAAACTCAACATCGTGCCGTTCGTCAGCGTCGACCACATGATGAAGCTGGTGCTCGCCGTCGGCGTCGAGACGTTCCTGACCGAGCTGGCTGGCTACATCGAGGACGACTTCCGTCGCTGGGAGTTGTTCGACAAGACCCCGCGTGTGGCCTCCCACAGCCATGACGGGGTCATCGAGCTGATGCCAACCAGCGACGGAAAGCTCTATGGATTCAAATACGTCAACGGCCATCCGAAGAACACGCATGAGGGCCTGCAGACCGTCACCGCCTTCGGCGTGCTGGCCGACGTCGGCAGCGGTTATCCCATGCTGCTCACGGAAATGACCATCCTGACGGCGCTGCGCACCGCGGCGATGTCGGCGGTGGCCGCCAAACACCTGGCGCCGAAGGGCGCTCGCACCATGGCGATCATCGGCAACGGAGCGCAGTCGGAATTCCAGGCCATCGCCTTCACGGCGCTGACTGGCGTCGACCGGCTGCGGCTCTACGACATCGATTCAAGCGCGTCGCGCAAGTGCGCGAAAAACCTTGCGGGAATGGGTTTCGACATCACCGTCTGCGCGACCGGCCAGGAGGCGGTGGAGGGCGCCGAGATCATCACCACCGTCACCGCCGACAAGCAGTATGCGACGATCCTCACCGACAACATGGTGGGGCCGGGCGTGCACATCAACGCTGTCGGCGGCGATTGCCCCGGCAAGACCGAGTTGCACCGCGACATCCTGCTGCGCTCCGACATTTTTGTCGAATTCCCGCCGCAGACGCGCATCGAGGGCGAGATCCAGCAGCTTGCCGCCGATCACCCGGTCACCGAACTGTGGCAGGTGATCGCCGGCAAGGCGGAGGGCCGCAAAACTGCCCGGCAGATCACGCTGTTCGATTCGGTCGGCTTCGCCATCGAGGATTTTTCGGCGCTGCGCTACGTGCGCGACAAGCTGCGCGACACCGGCCTCTTCGAAGAACTCGACCTGCTCGCCGATCCGGACGAGCCGCGCGACCTGTTCGGCATGCTGCTGCGCGCCCAGGCGGCCGGAGCGGCGACGGCGGCCGCCGGATAGGGAACGTTCACGTCCCTTCGGCCGCTCAGCGCGCGTATTTGGTGAGGTCGATGGCTCTGATCTGCTTCATGTAACCAGCGTTCTCCTTGATCGAACGCTGCACCGACTCGCGCAGCATCTCGGAGGTTCGGACCGAACTCAGGATTTCCTCGAAGATACGGCTTTCAGGGTTGCTCTCTCCCGCACCCCAACTGGCCGTCAGGGTGCTGAAGGCATAGTGCTTGTCCATGATCTTGGCGACTGCCCAGTACGCGTCGAGCCAGGCCTTGTTGGTCTCGTCAGTGTTGCGCTTGCGCACGAAATGCGCCGCGGTGGCGATGACGGAATCCACCTCGTCGAGATCGATCAGATGCAACTCGCCGCGCAGGGCGTGTTGTGCGACCGCCTCGGCGATGAAGGCGTCGGCCTCCCGCGCGCGGATGGTCGCACGCATGTCCTTCCAATCCTGAATGACGTGGGTCGTTTCGTGTACGACGGTCAGCATGCGTGTAATCGGGTCCACGCCCTCGTCGAAGAGATCAAGGGTGTTTCCCTTCGCGGCGTACATGCCGCGGGTGCTTGCGGCGCGCGAAAGCCCGCCGGCCTTGCTTAGACGCACGGTGATGTGCTTCCTGCCGATGAGGTCGCGCACGCCGAGATAGTCGAACGGGGCATAGGTGATCTTGGTGCCCGGGCTCTTGAACAGGATCTTGCCGACGACGTCGTTGCCGAGCGCGGCGTGGACGTGCTTGAGTTCCTCGTCGGTGGTCAGCGGGACCATGTTGAGGTTTTCGGCCTTGCGTCCCCGTTCCACATAAAACCTGAGGCGTTGGCCCGCTCCCTCGGCGAACAGGCTCTCCTCGAACAGGGCGACGAGCGCCTTGCCCTCGTCTTCGGTGATGCGGTGCGCGGGACTGAAGACGGGACCGGCGATGAAGTCGATGTCACTCGCCGTAAGGCGGCGGCTCGTGTCTTCCTTGGTCCGGGTCTTCCACCTGTCGGCGATCGGCTTGTTGAGAGCCGCGACGCGATCGTAAAGCTCACCCATGGTTTGCCCCATTTGAAACGACGAGGGACGGAAGACACAGTGACCGCGGCGGCCTGCCGGGGCTGCTGGGAAACCTAGGATTGGTCATGACCGCATCGCGCATGCTCGGTTGATGTCGAAGGCCGATGCCTCGATCCGACTTCGCATGGGAAGTAGCACAGTTTGATGTCGCACAAACAAGTGTGGTGTTTCCAACATCAAACAATATGGGCGTGACGTCAACCGGGCGGCGGCGACGCGCTCCCGCCCGCCGGTGTTCCTTAGAGTTTTGCCGGTATCACACGTCCAGATTGGCGACGGAAAGCGCGTTCTCCTGGATGAAGTCGCGGCGCGGCTCGACCTCGTCGCCCATCAGGCGGGAGAACAGCGAGTCGGCGTCGGTGGCGTCGTTGACCTGCACACGCAGCAGCGTGCGCACGTTGGGGTCGAGCGTGGTCTCCCATAGCTGCTCGGCATTCATCTCGCCGAGGCCCTTGTAGCGCTGCATGGTCAGGCCCTTTCGCCCGGCGGCGAAGACCGCGGCCAGCAAAGCCAGCGGTCCGGAAATCGTCTCGGACGTATCCTTGCGGCGCAGCACCGGCGGCGTGCCGTAGACTTCCCCCAGCCGGGCGGCGTGGCGGTCGAGAGCCCGGGCGTCGGCCGAGTTGATCAGCGCCATGTCGAGGCCGACGACGTCCTTGACGCCGCGCAGCATGCGCTCGAACACATAGCCGCCCGAGCCGTCGTTGGAGACGGACGTGCTTCCGGTCCAGCCGCGCTCGATGTCCTCGGCAATGGTGTCGAGTCGCTCCGCGACCGCGGCCGCCATCGCATTGGCACTGCCGAGATCGTTGAAAATCTCCGGCTTCAGTGCGCCCGTGATTGCCGCCTGCTCGACAACGCTGCGATCGTAGCGGGTGTGCAGGCCGTTGATCAGCGCGCGCACGCTGAGCGCCTCCTCGATCGCCGCGCGCAGGTCCCGGCCGGTGCGCACCTCTCCGGAACCGAGCGTCAGCGAGGCGTCCTCGATGCCGGAATCGATCAGGAATTCCTCGAAGGCGCTTTCGTTCTTGATGTATTGCGAACTCTTGCCGCGCGAGACTTTGTAGAGCGGCGGCTGGGCGATGTAGAGGTGGCCGCGTTCGATCAGCTCCGGCATCTGCCGGAAGAAGAAGGTGAGCAGCAGGGTGCGGATGTGGGCGCCGTCGACGTCGGCGTCCGACATGATGATGATCTTGTGGTAACGCAGCTTGTCGGCATTGAATTCGTCCTTGCCGATCGATGTGCCGAGCGCGGTGATCAGCGTGCCGATCATGTCCGACGACAGCATGCGGTCGAAGCGGGCGCGCTCGACATTCAGGATCTTGCCGCGCAGCGGCAGGATGGCCTGGTTCTGGCGCGACCGGCCGCTCTTGGCCGAGCCGCCGGCCGAGTCGCCCTCGACGATGAAGATTTCTGATTTCGCCGGATCGCGCTCCTGGCAGTCCGCCAGCTTGCCGGGCAGCGAGGCGATGTCGAGCACGCCCTTGCGGCGGGTGAGCTCGCGCGCCTTGCGGGCGGCTTCGCGCGCCGCGGCGGCCTCGACCACCTTGCCGATCAGCACCTTGGCTTCCGACGGATGCTCCTCCAGCCAGGTGCCGAGCGCCTCGTTGACCAAGCTTTCGACCACCGGGCGGACTTCCGACGAAACCAGCTTGTCCTTGGTCTGCGAGGAGAATTTCGGGTCGGGCACCTTCACCGACAGCACCGCCGTCAGGCCCTCGCGACAGTCGTCGCCGGTCAGCGCCACCTTTTCCTTCTTGGTGAGGCCGGAGGTTTCGGCATAGCCGGTGACCTGGCGCGTCAGCGCGCCGCGGAACCCGGCCAGATGCGTGCCGCCGTCGCGCTGGGGGATGTTGTTGGTGAAGGCGAGCACGTTCTCGTGGTAGCTGTCGTTCCACCACATCGCCACCTCGACGGCGATGCCGTCGCGCTCGGCGCGGATGGCGATTGGCGCCGGGATCAGCGCTTTCTTGGCGCGGTCGAGATATTTGACGAACTCTTCCAGCCCGCCGTCATATTTCAGCTCGACCTGCTTCACGTCGGCGTGCCGGCGGTCGATCAGCACGATGCGCACCCCGGAATTCAGGAAGGCCAGTTCGCGCAGCCGATGCTCCAGCGTGCCGAAGTCGAATTCGACCATGGTGAAGGTTTCGGCGGACGGCGTGAAGGTGATCTCCGAGCCGCTGCGGCCCTCGTAGGTCCCAGGCTGCTTGTGCTGCTCGTAGGTGCCGGTGACGGCGAGCGGCGCGTCGGCATTGCCGTGGGTGAAGCTCATTTCATGGATCTTGCCGTCACGGCGTATCTTCAGCTTCAGCGACACCGACAGGGCGTTGACGACCGAGACGCCGACGCCGTGGAGGCCGCCGGAGACCTTGTAGGAGTTCTGGTCGAACTTTCCGCCGGCATGGAGCTGGGTCATGATGACCTCCGCCGCCGAAACGCCTTCGGAGGGGTGCAGGTCGGTCGGGATGCCGCGGCCGTTGTCGATGACGGTGCAGGAGCCGTCGGGATTGAGCGCGACGGTCACCAGGTCGGCATGGCCGGCCAGCGCCTCGTCGATGGCGTTGTCGACGACCTCGTAGACCATGTGGTGCAGGCCGGAGCCGTCGTCGGTGTCGCCGATATACATGCCCGGCCGCTTGCGGACCGCGTCCAGGCCCTTCAGGACCTTGATGGAATCCGCGCCATATTCAGCGCTGCCGCCGTTGCCGTTGTCTAGCTCGTCGTTCATGAAAGGCTTTCGCTGGAACTGATTTTTATGGGCGTCGAATGCCGCCGATTCGCGCCTCTTTTTTGACATTGCGAATATAGGCGCTTTCCCGCCGTTTTTCCAATCGGCGCGGCGGTTTTCCCTCCCCCTTGGGGGGAGGGTGCCGAGCGAAGCGAGGCGGGTGGGGTCGCTGCGGCCAAACGCCAACGTTGCTTTGCGTCGGAGCGCGGCCGCTATGACCCCTCCCCCGGCCTTCGGCCGGACCCTCCCCTCAAGGGGGAGGGGAAGTCGGCACACTTCCCCCTCACCACGCTGCGGAAATCCGCCCTGGCCATTGAGAAGTTCGGGAAGACGGGCGGCCGTTCGATCGCTCATCTAGTAAATAATCTGCGACCTTGCGGCCGCCCGTCCGGCGCGTGCTTTTGCCGTCCCGTTCCGCTACGATCAACCATCGCCTTACGGCTTTCACCTGCGATCAAGTTGCGTACTGGCAGACATACTCCAGGTTGTGTATGTGGGAACTCTTGGGACAGCCCCCGGCCTTCGCGGCCACGTTAGCCGCTATCTCCGGGACGCCGGTTCCTCCCCGCAAACCACCGTCATGATCGGCGTCCCCGCGGGAGAAACTGCCGACGAGTATGCGCGTGGTTTTGGGGAGGGGGATGAAAATTTTCCTCGACGGCATTTTTTCACTTCGGGCAGGAAAGCGGGTCAAGCAAACACAAGGGCTTGGCTGGGCTGCCGCAAAAAAATATCGCCTTTTGCGACAAATTCTTTCCCCGTTTTGCGCAGGAAATCCCGGGGACAGTTTACTCAATTCCAGGTTCAAGCGCTGCCGCGGCGGCAGTGCGGGGACCGGAATTGAGTAGACTGTCCCCGGATTCCAGGCGGGAAGCGGGACCGATTCCTCGCTGTTCCATGGTGTCGCATGTCGCGGGCGCCTATCTTGTGCAAAAGTCAGTCCGGATCGACCCGCCATGGACACATCGCCAGCCCCGTTTCGCCCTCCGGCGCCCGTGCCTCGCACGCGGCCGCCCTCCATGCTGGAGATGATCCGCATCATCTACCGCAACCCGCTCGAACTGTGGGGCGAGCCCTCCTACAACCAGCCCTGGATTGTTGTGAACGGCGTCGGCGGGCCGTTGGTGATCGCCAACGATCCCGGCCTGATCCGCCACGTGCTGGTCGACAACGCAAAAAACTACAAGCTCGCCACCGTGCGCCAGAAAGTGCTGCGGCCGATCCTGCGCGACGGGCTGCTGACGGCGGAAGGGCAGGTGTGGAAACGCTCGCGCAAAGCGATGGCGCCGGTGTTCACGCCGCGCCACATCTTCGGCTTCGCCAAACCGATGCTGGAGCGGACGCAGGCTTTCGCCGAGCGCTATGAAAACGTCGCCGGCACCGTGGATGTCGCCCACGACATGACGCTGCTGACCTTCGACATCATGGCCGAGACGCTGTTCTCCAACGAGATCGCCGGCTCGCCCGGCTCGTTCGGCGGCGAGATCGAGCGGCTGTTCGAGACGATGGGTCGCGTCGATCCGCTCGACATTCTTCGCGCGCCGGACTGGCTGCCACGCATCACCCACATTCGCGGCCGCCGGACGATGAGGTTTTTTCGAATGATCGTCAGCGACACGGTGGCGATGCGCATCGAGCGCATGGAACGCACGCCCGACGACGTGCCTGAGGATTTCCTGACCCTGCTGCTCAATGCCGAGGGAGAGGACGGGCTGACTCGCCAGGAGGTGGAGGACAACATCATCACCTTCATCGGCGCCGGCCACGAGACGACGGCCCGCGCGCTGGGCTGGACGCTCTATTGCCTGGCCGAGGCGCCGTGGGAGCGCGCGCCGATCGAAGACGAGATCGACCGGGTGACGAAGGCCGAGCCCGACCCGGTGAAGTGGCTGGACCTGATGCCTCTGACGCGCGCGGCCTTCGAGGAGGCGATGCGGCTCTATCCGCCGGCGCCGTCGATCAACCGCGAGCCGATCGTGCCGGAAACCTATGAGACGCTAAAAATCCCGCGCGGCGCGCAGGTGCTGGTGATGCCCTGGGTGGTGCACCGGCACAGAAAACTGTGGGACGACCCGAACGCCTTCCTGCCGTCGCGCTTCCACCCCGGCAACAGGGAGAAAATAAACCGTTTCCAGTATCTGCCGTTCGGGGCGGGGCCGCGCATCTGCATCGGCGCGAGTTTCGCTATGCAGGAGGCGGTGATCGCCCTGGCGGTGCTGTTGTCGCGCTTCCGCTTCGACACGGTGGCCGAGACCAAACCCTGGCCGGTGCAGAAGCTGACCACGCAGCCGCAGGGCGGCCTGCCGATGCGGGTAACGCGGCGATAGAGTCGCTCAGTTGATTTCTCCTGCAAGAATGAGTATCTATGTTTTCAGGAGAAACGACATGGAAAGCTTGCATTCCCCACGACCCTCCGCCGGCGCAGTGGCGTCCAAGGCGCTGATGCGGGCTGCCGAGTTGCTCGGACTGTCGGCAAGGGAGCTGTCCGCAGTGATCGGTCTTTCGGAAGCGAGCCTCTCGCGGCTGAAGAAAGGCGACGCCGCCGTGCGGCTAGCCGGCAAGCCCTATGAACTCGCCCTGCTGTTCATCCGGCTCTACCGCTCGCTCGACGCCATCATGGGCGGCGACGACGAGGCGTCGCGGCGCTGGATGCGCGCCGAAAACACCGCCCTCGGCGGCAGGCCGATCTCCAGGATCACGACCATAGACGGGCTCGCCAATGTCCTTGCCTATCTGGACGCCCGGCGCGCTCCGGTCTGAGGCGAAGCCCGCCCAAGGCTCGTGCTGGCGGCTGGTCGAGGCGCAGCACCGCGTTTCGACGATGAAGCTGGTCGACACGCTGGACGAGCAGCAGCTTCTGGAAGAGGAACTGGAGCGCACAAAGCCGCCGGGCCCGGCGGAGTGCCGCCACCTGCACTATCTGATGTCGACGCCGTTCCGCTACGGCCGCTATCCCGGCAATTCACGCTTCCGGCGCGAGGGGTTTTCGCCCGGCGTCTACTACGCGGCGGAGACGGTGGAGACGGCGGTGGCCGAGACCGTGTTCTACCGCCTGCTGTTCTTTGCCGAGAGCCCCGATACGCCGTGGCCGCGCAACCCGCTGGAATTTACAGGCTTTGAAACGCGTTATGCCGTCGAAGCAGCAATCGACCTCACGGTTGCGCCGCTTTCGCGCGACGCGGCGCGCTGGACCGATCTTGCCGACTATTCGGCCTGCCTGGCGCTGGCCGACGCCGCGCGCGAGGCGGGTATCGGCATCATCCGCTACCGGTCGGTCCGCGATCCGTCGGGCCGCGCCAATCTGGCGCTGCTGACCTGCCTGGCCTTCATCGAGCCAAAACCCTCGGCCTACGCCACCTGGCGCGTCTCGCTTTCGGCGCGCCAGGCCTATGCGATCTGCGACTGGCCGGAGCTGCGCCTTGCTTTTTCGGTCGAGGATTTTTCGGCCGATCCGAGGCTGGAGGGCCTGCGCCGGCGTAGCGGATAGTGCTGCATCAGTTCCGCCCGTAAAAAATGTTCTCGACATGCACCGGCCAGCGCCAGGGCAGCACGGCGACGAGGTCGAAGCGCATGGAGAGGCGGGCGTGGTCGCGCTGGCGGGTCAGCCAGAGGTCGGCCGCACCCTCGATGCGGCGCTCGGACGGGTAGGAGATCGCCTCCATCGCCGCCATCAGCGTTTTTCGCGCCTTGACCTCGACGATCAGCACGAGGTCGCCGCGCCGGGCAATCAGGTCGATCTCGCCGAGCGGCGTGCGGTAGCGGCGGGCAACGATGCGGAAACCCTTGGCCATGAGGGCGAGCGCGGCCAGCCATTCGCCGCGGTGGCCGCGGCGATAGGCTTTTCGGCGGAAGATGACGTCATCCGGACGCATCCGCCTTCAGATCCATGAGGCGGCGGTAAAGCTCCGGCTTGCGGCCGCCGGTCATGCGCGCGGCCTCGGCGGCCGCCTTTGAGGCCGGCATCTCGGCGGCGAGCGACAGCAGCAGGCGATCGACATCACCGGCGTCGAGCGGGGCTTCGGCGGCGGGCGGGCCGATGCAGACGACGATCTCGCCCTTCGGTGTGTCGGCGGCGGCGTATTGTGCGGCCAGGTCCGGCAGCGTGCCGGTGCGCATCTCTTCAAAAGTCTTGGTGAGTTCGCGGCCGACCGCCGCCTTGCGTGCACCGTAGATGTCGGCCATGGCGACGAGCGTGTCGGACAGCCGGCGCGGCGATTCGAAGAAGACCAGCGTTGCGGGAACGGTCTTCAGTTCCTCCAGCCGCGTGCGGCGCTGCCCGTCCTTCACCGGCAAAAAACCGGCGAACAGAAACGTGTCGGAAGGCAGGCCGGAGGCGGTGAGGGCCGCGAGCACGGCGGATGGGCCGGGGATCGGGATGACGCGAACGCCGGCGGCCAGAGCCTGCTCGACCAGCCGGAAGCCGGGATCGGAGACCAGCGGCGTGCCGGCATCCGACACCAGCGCGACGCGCTTTCCCTCGCTCAGGGCCTCGATGAGTTTTGGCCCGGCCTCCGCCGCATTGTGCTCGTGATAGGGGGTCGGGCGCTGGCGGATGCCGTAGCGGTCGAGCAGCACGCGGGTGACCCGCGTGTCCTCGCAGGCGAGCACATCGGCGGCGGCCAGCGTCTCCAGCGCGCGCAAGGTGACGTCGCCGAGATTGCCGATCGGCGTGGCGACCAGATAGAGCGCCGGCTCCAGCGGGCGGGCTGGAATTTCGGCCTGTCCGACGACGAAGGCGCGGATTTTAACGGTGTCTTTCACGGGGCTGAAACTCGCATCTGCGCTATGTGCCATGCGCCGCCCGTCGGAAGCAAAGAAGATTGTTTTCGCGCCGCAATTTTACCGTTGTTTCGGAACGATAAGGCCGCTTGCCCGTTTATCCCGGCTCTTGGGAGAATTTTTATGGAATCGCTTCAGATCCAGGACGCGTTCGCGCCCTATTATGCCGCTCGCCCCGCAAAAACCGAAAAGACCGCAAAACGCCTCCTCGACACGGACGCAAGGACAGCCCAGGTTTTCGAGACCAGGGCGCGGCTCGAGGCCTGCCGCGACCGGCTGGCGCGCGCCATCGCCGCGGCGAAGGCGGACCGCCAGTAATCATGCCGGCGCGGTTCGACGCCTTCGTCGGCCGGATCGCCGGCGCCCCATGCGCCGCCTCAGGTCCGCTGGGCGATCAGCACCGCCCCACCCGCGACAAGCACGACACCAAGCCAGTTGAGAAGGGTCAGCCTTTCGCCGAGAAACAGCGCGGCGAAGACGGCGACGAGGACCACGCTCAGCTTGTCTAGCGGCGCGACCTGCGCGGCGTTGCCGAGCTTGAGCGCGCGAAAATAGCAGAGCCAGGACGCGCCGGTCGCCAGCCCCGAAAGCACCAGGAACAGCCAGGTTTTTGCGCCGATCTCGCCCGGGGCCTGCCACTGGCCGGTGGCGGCGACGATCGAGGCTATCACCGCCAAGATCACCAAGGTGCGGATCAGCGTGGCGAAGTCGGGATTTATGCTGCTGACGCCGACCTTGGCAAAGATGGCGGTGAGCGCGGCGAAGGCGGCGGACAGGATCGCCCAAAATTGCCAGGAGCCGGCCACTAGTGCCTGACCTTGGAGTTCATGCAGCCAGCGACTTTGCACGCTTGAGCGCCGACGCATCGGGCTTTGGTGTTACCTTCGAGGGTTTCACGCCTTTGTCGATCTTGTAAATAAATCCCTCTACGATATATCCGTCATCAAAAGGCATGCCAATAACCCTCGTTGTATTATTTACGAGATTTATATTTTTTGATGGATCATAGTATTCTGGAATTTTATTGACGAAGTTATTGGAGGTATTCACAATGGTAATCACCCTGAGTGGAATGGGTGATTGTGTCGCAATGAGGATCTTGTCCACAAATCTGATGACTGTTGTCGGTCCATATGTTTGAACATCCGGTGACGCTAGATAAAGCTGCCAGTCGAAGGCTTCGCGTAAATTGAGCCAAGCGGCGACCGCGATCGGCAACCCGGCCCGCTCCAGCGCCTCAAGCAGATCGCGCCCGCCGTCGAAGTCAGGCCCTACCAGCGGTGTCTTATCCATGGGAGCACTCCTGTTCCGCGCCGGGCGACGGCATTCATCATGTTCGTGGCCTCCTGTTGAGTTGAAGCCACGTATCGTGAATTGATGCTCCAAGCTCTGACAGTCGCCCAATTCTCGCGAAATGCAATGGACACAGCCTCTTGCGCCGCGAGATCGATTCCAAGACCGGCGAGCTTGGCCAACGCAGCCAAATTATGGCCGTTGCGATAGATGTCGTCCACCAGGTTCTTGTCCGGAAGGTCGTTACTTCGGAACAGCGCGGCTATCCTGGCTTTCAAGGCGCATTCAACGGCTATGCCGGCGAGATGGTAGGCCATGTCATAGTGTGCGTTCGCCAGAAGCGTGGCCGCGCTCCGTTCGAACGCCCGCGATCGTGCCTTCCATTCCTCTCTGGTCATCGCCCGCCCTCAGCAGGGAGATTAACCTGGGCCGTTGAAGAAGCAACTCCAGCGTGAGATTTGGCCGTTACCGCGCCAGATCCGCCACGACCGCGTTGAGCACGACCATGCCGGCCGGGGTGGCACGCAGGCGCGAATTGCCGATCGAGGCGACCAGGCCCTCGTCCTGCAGGATGGCCAGCCGCTCGGAGGAGAGTTCCCGGCCGGAGAGCCGCGCATACCGGTCGAGGTCGATGCCTTCGGCCAGCCGCAGGCCCATCAGCAAATATTCGTCGGCCTCTTCCGAGCGGTTGAGGATTTCGCCGTCGACGACGCCGTGACCGTTGGCTTCGACCAGGTTCAGCCAAGTTTCCGGGGTCTTTTCCGTCACCGTCACGACGCGGCGGCCGTTCTCGACGAAGCGGCCATGGGCGCCGGGACCGATGCCGGTATATTCGCCGTAGCGCCAGTAGATCAGATTGTGCCGGCTTTCCGCGCCAGGCCGGGCATGGTTGGAGATTTCGTAGGCGGGCAGACCGCGCGCCGCGGTCACAGCTTGCGTCAGGTCATAAAGGTCGGCTGCAAGGTCCATGTCGGGCATCGCAATCTTGCCGGCAGCATGCAGGGCGTGGAAGCGGGTGCCTTCCTCGATGGTGAGCTGGTAGAGCGACAGATGGTCGGCGGCATAGCCGATCGCTTCGTCGAGTTCCGCCTCCCATGCGTCCAGCGTCTGTCCCGGACGGGCGTAGATCAGGTCGAAGGAGAGGCGGGGGAAGATGTCGCGGGCAAGGCCGATCGCCTTCAGCGCTTCCTCGACATTGTGCAGGCGGCCGAGGAAACGCAGGTCGGCATCGTTCAGCGCCTGCACGCCGAGCGAGACGCGGTTGACACCGGCGGCTCGGTAGCCGCGGAACCGCTCGGCCTCGACGGAGGAGGGATTGGCCTCCAGCGTGATCTCGATGTTTTCCGGCACGTTCCAGTGTCGCGCTATCGCGTCGAGAATGGCGTCCACCGTCTGCGGCAGCATCAGAGACGGCGTGCCGCCGCCGAGAAAGATGCTGCTGACGCTGCGCGGACCGGTGCGCTCGCGCATTGCCGCCATCTCGCGCTCGAAGGCCGCGGCGAAACGCGGCTGGTCGACCGGCTGATGGCGAACATGGCTGTTGAAGTCGCAGTACGGGCATTTGGCCGCGCAGAACGGCCAGTGGATGTAGACGCCGAAACCCGGATCGTCCGCGCCGATCATCGGATCACGCCGAGCCAAGTTTCGCCCTTGCGAATTTCTGGAAGGCGCGGGCGCGGTGCGAAAGCGCGTCGGCCTGGCCGGGTTTCCAGCCGTGCTTCTCCTCCGCAGTCATCTCGCCGAAGGTGCGCTCGTGGCCGTTCGGGACGAAGACCGGATCATAGCCGAAACCCTTGTCGCCGCGCGGCGGCCAGACGAGATGGCCTTCCGCCTCGCCTCGAAAATATTCGGCCTCGCCGTCCGGCCAGGCGAGGCAGATGACGGCGACGAAACGGCCGGTGCGTTGTGCCGGTTCTGTCGCGCCGACCTCCTGCATGGCGACCTCGGCCCGTTGCATGGCAAGGCGGAAATCACGGCCGCCGTCAGGCGTTTCGGCCCAGTTGGCGGTGTAGACGCCGGGCTGGCCGCCGAGCGCATCGATGCACAGGCCGGAATCGTCGGACAGTGCCGGCAGGCCGGTCGCCTTGGCCGCCGCCAACGCCTTGATGTAAGCGTTTTCCTCGAAGGTCGTGCCGGTCTCGTCGGGCTCGGGCAGGCCAAAATCCTTGGCCGAGCGCGCCTCTATGCCGAAGGGCGCCATCAGGTCGGCGAACTCGCGCAGCTTGCCGCCATTGTGGCTGGCGACGACCAGTTTTTTCTCGGCCAATGGGCGCATCAAAGACCCCAGATCCTCGGCTCGGCGAATTCGATCGAGTTGCCGGACGGATCGCGAAAATAGATCGAACGGCCGCCATTCGGCCATTCGAAATCCGCCTCGATGGCGATTCCCTGACCTTCGAGCCGGGTTTTCCACCGCTCAATTTCTTCCGCGCTGGCGGAGAAGCAAAGATGACCCTGACCGGCGGCGCCATGCGGCGGCACGGGCAGTTTTGCAGCCGGCGGGGGAGGGATTTTTGTCGCCTCGGCATTGAAGAGCAGAAGCACGCCTTGGCCGCAACGGAAGAAGACGTGCCGTCCATTGACGCGGGCGATCAGCGACAGGCCGAGCACGTCGCGGTAAAAAGCCTCTGCCGCATCGAGATCAGTTACATAGAGCGCGGATTCGAGGATGGCGGAGGGGGTCATTTTTTTGCGACCCTTCCTGATTGAGCCGCATTCGGCCAACACCCCTCATCCGACCTCGCTTCGCTCGGCCACCTTCTCCCACAAGGGGAGAAGGTGGAGTTTCGCCCCGACCTTGCCGCCAATTGACGGCGTTGGAGATTTGCGGAGACGGAAAAGCAGCGCTCCCTCTTCTCCCCTTGTGGGAGAAGGTGGCCGAGCGAAGCGAGGTCGGATGAGGGGTGTTGGCCGAGCACAAACGTCTCCGAACTACGCCACCGCCATCTGCTGCAAATTCACCAGCCGCGAGATGCCCTTGCGGGCGAGCGCCATCAGGTTGGCGAATTCTTCCTCGCTGAACGGCGCGCCTTCCGCCGTGCCCTGGATCTCGACGATGCCGCCCTTGCCGGTCATGACGAAATTGGCGTCGGTGCCGGCGGCGGAATCCTCGACATAGTCGAGGTCGAGCACCGGCTGGCCGTCATGGATGCCGCAGGAGATCGCGGCGACGTGATCCTTCAGCACCTTCGACACCGTTGTCATCTGGCGCGTCTCCATCCAGCGCAGGCAGTCGTGCAGCGCCACCCAGCCGCCGGTGATCGCGGCGGTGCGTGTGCCCCCATCGGCCTGGATGACGTCGCAGTCGACGGTGATCTGCATCTCGCCCAGCGCCTGCAGATCGACCACGGCGCGCAGCGAACGGCCGATCAGCCGCTGGATCTCCAGCGTGCGTCCGCCCTGCTTGCCGGTCGATGCCTCGCGGCGCATGCGCTCGCCGGTGGCGCGCGGCAGCATGCCGTATTCGGCGGTGACCCAGCCGCGCCCGGTGTTGCGCATCCAGCCCGGCACCTTCTCTTCCAGGCTGGCCGTGCACAGCACATGGGTGTCGCCGAATTTCACCAGGCAGGAGCCTTCGGCATGTTTTGAGACGTTGCGCTCGAAGGAGATGGCGCGCATTTCGTCGAACTGTCGTTTGGAGGGACGCATCAGGCTTCCTAGGGATCGGATTCTTCGGCGGCTTGTAGACCCACGCCTGCGACAGCGCAAAGGATTTCCCCCCGCATGCCACGGCGGTTGTGCTGATGGCCTCCGCAACGATATGATCCGGTTCGGAGTTCCGCACCGCCATGAACAAACCGCTGGCCGATCCCACACTTCAGACGCTCGACGCCCGCTCGCGCGACATCTTCCGCCGCATCGTCGATTCCTATCTTCTGGACGGCGAGCCGGTGGGTTCGCGCAGCCTGTCGCGGATGCTGCCCGCCACGCTGTCGCCGGCGACGGTGCGCAACGTCATGAGCGACCTCGAACAGCTCGGGCTGATCTATGCGCCGCATATCTCGGCCGGACGCCTGCCGACGCAGAGGGGGCTTCGCTTCTTCGTCGATGCCTTCCTCGAACTCGGCGACCTGACGGAAGAAGAACGCCGCTCGATCGACACCCAGCTCAAGGCGTCGGGGCAGGGGGTGTCCGTCGAGCAGATGCTGACGGAGGCCAGCCAGATGCTGTCGGGCGTCTCGCGCGGCGCCGGCCTGGTGCTGGCGGCGAAAAGCGAGGTGCCGCTGAAGCACATCGAATTCATCCAGCTTGAGCCGCAGCGGGCGCTGGCGGTGCTTGTCTCGCAGAACGGGGATGTCGAGAACCGCGTGCTGGAACTGCCGGCGGGTGTGACCACGTCGCAGATCCAGGAAGCCTCGAACTTCCTCAACGCCCACATCCGCGGCCGCACGCTGGCCGAGGCGCGGAGCGATATCGCGCGGGTCAAGGAGGAGATCAAGGCGGCGCTGGACACGCTGTCGCAGCAATTGGTGGAAAAGGGGCTGGCTGTTTGGGCAGGCGCCGAAAGCGGACTGCCGGCCCGGCTGATCGTGCGCGGACGCGCCAATCTGCTGGAGAATGTGACGGCCCAGGCCGACCTCGACCTGCTGCGGCACCTGTTCGAGGACATGGAAACGCAGGACGGCATGATCCAACTTCTCGACCTCGCCGAGGCGGGGTCGGGCGTGCGCATCTTCATCGGTTCGGAGAACAAGCTGTTCTCGCTCTCCGGCTCGTCGCTGGTCGTCGCGCCCTATCGCGACAAGGATGCGCGCGTCGTCGGCGCGCTCGGCGTCATCGGCCCGACGCGGCTGAACTACGCCCGCATCGTGCCGATGGTCGATTATACGGCGCAGTTGATCAGCAAGATGTTGCGGTAAGCTTCTTTGACGCACGTAATCGAGACGTGACCCAGGCATCCGATCCGGTATAGGCTGCTCGATACGAACGGGCGAGGCGGGAGGCTGTGATGGCTCTGGAACAGATCAAGGCGCAGATCGCGCTGTTGCTGGAAGAGATGGTCAACCAGCCCGAGGACGCGCACGAGGTGCATGAGCGGGTGCGCGAGAAGCTGATCGAACTTCGCGCGCTGGGCATGCCGTTGCCGCAGGATCTGGTCGAACTGGAGCAAATGCTCGACGAAGCCGGGTACTGAACCCGCCGCTGCCGTGTTTCGACGGGGCCAGGTCCGCGGCTATTTGCGCGTTCCGTTGAGCGTCATGTCGAACTGCACGACGTTCGAGTAGATCGGCGTGCCGACATCCATGCCGTAGGGCGAGCGGTAGATCGAGCCGGTGACGCGGAAGGAGATGGCCTTGCCATTGCGCTTGCCGACCGTCGCCTCGAACTGCGCCTTTCGTGACTTGCCGCGTGCCGTGAGCACGCCGTCGATGCGCGCCCCGTCGTCGCCGGTCCTGGTCACCGAGGTCGAGCGGAAGGTGATCTCCGGATGGTTGGCCACGTCGAACACCGCGTCGGAGCGCAGAAAATCCTCCATGCGCGCCTGGTTGGCCTTCACGCTTTTCGGGAAGAGCGTGATGGTCACCTTCGATTTCGAGACGTTGCTGCCGTCGATGCGGAAGGAACCGCTGTAGGAGCCGAAGCTGCCCTTGATGCCGCCGCCGCCGACCTGGTCGACCTTGAAGTTGATTTTCGAGGAGGAATCGATGCGGTAGTTGCCCGCCGCTTCCGACAGCGCGTCGGCGGAGGCGGGCGCCGACGGCAGGAGCAGGCTCGCGGCAAGAACCCATCCTGCGAGCTTGCCGGCGCTGGCCGGCGTGGGGACATGGTCAGACATCGTCGTTGGTCTCCAGGGTGACGCGATGCGTCGCCGGCCGTGCCGCCCGGCCGGGCAGCATGCGGACAAGCACGTCGTCGCGCAGGACAAAATGATGCGCCAGCGCCGCCGCCGCGTGGCCGATGGCGAGCATGCCGGCGCCGTAGGCCAGAAGTTTGTGCGTTTCGCGCCAGAAAGCTTCCGCTTCATCGGAAGGCGTCAGCGGCAGATGCGGCACGACCACGAGGTTGAAGGCGAAGCTCGGTATGCCGAGCGTCGAGGTCGACGCCAGCGCCCAGCCGGCCAACGGCACGGCGAGCGTTGCAATGAGCAGTGTCCACTGAACCGTCTCCGCGGCGACGCGCTCCACCCGGGACAAGGTGGCCGGCGGTTGCGGCCGGCCGGCGGCAAGCCGCCAGAGCAGGCGCAGAAACGCCAGAATGAGGATCAGGAAGCCGAAGGATTTGTGCCACTGGATGAGTTCGAATTGCAGCGCCAGGCTTTTGACCTGCTCCATCGAGAAGCCGAAAACGATCTGCCCGAGAAACAGCAGCGCGATCGTCCAGTGCAGGGCGATCGCGACGATGCCGTAGGTGTTTTCGTGATAGCGCGGCATGTTTTGTCGGGCGCCGGTTCCGTTCGGGTTCACCCGAGACTAACGCGCCGTGCGCCGCGCGTCTTCCGGCGGATCGCCGCCTGCCGCTCACGAGATCGGGAACGGTAAACGGAGAGGCTTTCCGGCGATTGCCTCGAACCGAACCTGGCAAAGATCGGCCTGTGGCCCGGCGCGTGACGGAAGGCTGCGCCATTCACGCCGGCGCGGTTTTGTGGCATGAGCAGCCTCCGATTTTTCGAGGTCAGCCATGACGCTTGCCGGTTTCATTGCCTATAGCGGCGCGCTGGCGCTGGCCGCCGCCATTCCCGGCCCGGGCGTGACGGCGCTGGTGGCGCGTGCGCTCGGCTCGGGTTTCCGCTCTTCGCTGTTCATGTCGCTCGGGCTCATCGTCGGCGACCTCACCTATCTGACGGCGGTCGTGCTCGGCCTGGCGCTGGTGGCGCAGACATTTGGCATGGTGTTCCTGGTGGTCAAATGGTTCGGCGTCGCCTATCTCGCATGGCTCGCCTGGACCTTCTGGAAGAGCGGCATCACGCCCGAAAGCGTCGAGACCCGCAAGGGCAGGGGCGGTCTGGTCTCCAGCTTCGCCGCCGGCTTGACGGTCACCCTCGGCAACCCGAAGACGATGATCTTCTATCTGGCGCTCGTGCCGACGCTGGTCGATCTCAGGACCATCACCTTGTCCGACTATGGCGTGCTGGCGGCGATCACCGTCGTCGTGCTGCTGATTGTGCTGGTGCCTTATCTGGCGCTGGCGGCGAAGGCGCGCTGGTTCCTGAAGACGCCGCGCGCGCTGAAGGCCCTCAACCGGACGGCGGCTGCCTTCATGGCGGGCGCCGCGCTGGCGATCGCCGCGCGTCAGTAATCGACGTCAGGCAGGTTTCGACGTCGCGTCAAGATGCGACGTCACCAGCGCCCGTGTCTCGGCGCTGGGCACAACCGGCACGATTTCCATCGTCACGCCCGTGCCGCGCCAGTGGAGAATCCATTCCTGGAACGCTTTTGCGTCGGAGCATCGCATCAGTTGGAAGCAGCGGCCGAAATTGGCCTCGACCCAGCTTTCGACGAACTCCAGACCTTCGGGAAGGCTGCGGCCACTTTTGCGGAAGCGGTCGTAGACCGGAACCATGTCGTTGTTTTCAAACCGCTCGATGACCATGAAAAGCATTCGTTCCTGCTTTCGCGCCTGTTGCCAAATGGCTTTGCTCGGAAGCCGGCGAAGCGGGTCTAATGTTCCGGTTCCGGCTCTCGGCACCCGCGCCAATCTCGGCTATCTTGCCCGCCAAAATCAATCGAGGAGCGAAACGATGAACAAGCCGGTCACCACGACGCACGTCCCCGGACGCGGGCGCGTCTACAATTCGATCACCGAGACGATCGGCGACACGCCGCTGGTCCGGCTCGACAAGTTCGCCAAGGAGAAAGGGATCGTTGCCAACCTTTTGGCAAAGCTCGAATTCTTCAACCCGATCGCCAGCGTCAAGGACCGCATCGGTGTGGCCATGATCGAGGCGCTGGAGGCTGACGGCCGGATCACGCCTGGAAAGACGACGCTGATCGAGCCGACTTCCGGCAATACCGGCATCGCGCTGGCCTTCGCGGCCGCCGCGAAGGGCTACAAGCTGATCCTCACCATGCCGGAGACGATGTCGCTGGAGCGGCGCAAGATGCTGGCGCTGCTCGGCGCCGAACTGGTGCTGACCGAGGGCGCCAAGGGCATGAAGGGCGCGATCGCCAAGGCGGACGAGCTTGCCGCCTCGCTGCCCGACGCGGTGATCCCGCAGCAGTTCGAGAACCCGGCCAATCCGGAGATCCACCGGCAGACGACGGCGGAAGAGATCTGGAACGACACTCAGGGCGGCGTCGACATCTTCGTCTCCGGCATCGGCACGGGCGGCACGATCACCGGCGTCGGCCAGGTGATCAAGAAGCGAAAACCGTCGCTGCATGTGGTGGCGGTGGAGCCTGAGGCCTCGCCGGTGCTGTCGGGCGGCCAGCCGGGTCCGCACAAGATCCAGGGCATCGGCGCGGGCTTTGCGCCAAAAATCCTCGACACCACGATCTATGACGAGATCGTCAAAGTCTCCAACGAGGATTCGATCGCCAATGCGCGGCTGGTGGCGCGGCTTGAGGGCGTGCCGGTCGGTATCTCGTCGGGCGCGGCCTTGCAAGCGGCGGTTGTCGTCGGCTCGCGGCTGGAGAATGCCGGAAAGAACCTGGTGGTGGTCATCCCGTCGTTTGCCGAGCGCTATCTCTCGACCGTCCTGTTTGAGGGGCTGGGCGGCTAGCCGCGCCGCCTCGGCCGCGGACCGGTCGACCTGGCTCGAAGTCTGGTCCAAAGTGTTCGGCGGCCCCGGCGTTGACGAAAACCTCCTCCCGCTGTTTTCTCGGACAAACAGGCGGGAGGGGATTTCATGTACACGCTCTACAGCCGGCCGGGCTCCGGCGGCTTTGTCGTCGAGGTCGCGCTGACGATGGCCGGCGCGCCCTATGAAATCGTCCGGGTCGAGAAGGCCTCGCCGCCCGCGGGATACGAAAAGCTGAGCCCGCTCAGGCAGGTGCCGGCGCTGACGCTGCCGGACGGGCGAACCATCACCGAATCCGCCGCCATCTGCCTGCTGCTGCAGGAGACGTATCCTCAGGTCGGCATCGGACCGGCAGCGGGCACGCAGGACCGGCCGGAGTTCCTTCGCTGGATGTTTTTCCTGTCGTCCATGCTCTACCCGACGCTGATGCGCTTCTTTTTCTGCGAGCGCTCGACCACCGATGCGCGCGGGCTGGAGGCCGTGAAGCAGGCGGCAATCGTCGAGGCCGACAGGGGTTTTCAGGTCGTCGACGAGGCGCTTTCAGGGCGCGACTGGCTGGCCGGCGGGCAAAAGTCCATCGCCGACGTCTATCTCGCGATGCTGGCGCACTGGCATCCGGTCGCCGACAGGCCCCGCGACGAATGGACCAACATCGTACGCGTCTGCGAGGTGCTGAAACGTGACCCGCTGGTGGCGAAGCTCAACGAGGTGCACCGGTTCTGGTGAACGGCGTATGGATTGACCACGAACGCCCCCCGGTCGACAATTGGCCCGGCGGATTTGATCTCCTGTGAGGTGGTAAGCTTGGCAAACCCATCCAGCATCGAAACGGTTGCCAGGGAAACGTTTGCCTTCTTTGCAACAGGCAATCAGACCGAACCGATATCGAGCAGCTGGCCGGGCTTTGACTTACCTGAAGCTTATGAAGTGGCTGCTCTGATCGCAGATCTGCGCCGGGCTCGGGGAGAGACCACGGTCGGGCGAAAGATAGGATTTACCAACCGCGCCGTTTGGCAAGGATACGGTATTTCTGGCCCGATTTGGGCCTATATGTTCGACACCACTGTCCACGAACTTGCGCAGGTCGGATGGACTTTTTCGTTAAATGGGCTTCCTGAGCCGAGGATTGAGCCTGAAATCGTTCTTCATCTGGCAAGCAAGCCTGAATCCGGGATGAGCGAAGAAGAGTTGGTCGAATGTGTAGACTGGGTGGCGCACGCATTCGAGATCGTGTTCTCGATTTTTCCGGGCTGGAACTTTTCCGCCGCTGATGCCGCTGCCGCATTTGGCGTGCATGCCGCTTTGTTGCTGGGAGATAGGCATCGGATTGACGGCCACCCCGAGCATCGTTTGCGAGTGCTTTCCGATCTGGCCGTCGATCTCATTGGTGGCCACGGAATACGGGTTCATGGCCAAGGTAGCAATGTGCTCGGCGGACCGGTGAAAGCACTGCAGTTTCTGGTAAGCGAACTCGCTCGTTTTCCCAAATGCGAGCCGGTTGGTGCGGGTGAGTTGGTGACGACTGGCACATTGACCCAAGCCATGTCTGTTAGACCCGGCGAACAGTGGTCAACTATTCTCGCCAACACCGATCTGGCGGGGCTTCGACTTACTTTGTCCGATTGAGATTCTCAATTCGACAGCGACGCCGGCAGCGCGTCCATCCTGGCTTGCAGGAACCGCTGCACCGCCGGGTCGCGCTCAAGCGCAATTGCCCGGCGGTAGGCCTCGCGAGCGCTGTCGTTGCGGTCTAGCCTCGCCAGCACCAAGCCGCGCGCCGCCCAGTAGGGCTGGTAGTCTGACAGGCGGCGGTCCGCCGAAAGCCGTTCGAGGATCGCGAAGCCGGCCTTGGTATGGCCGGCTTCGGCAAGCGCCACGGCGCGGTTGACCTCGACGACCGGCGAATAGGACAGGCGCCCGAGCATCCGGTAGAGTTCGGAGATAGCCGGCCAATCGGTGCGGCCGGTTTGCCGCCGCGCGCAATGGGCTGACTGCAGCGCCGCTTCGATCTGGTAGCGGCCGGGCTGCGCGAGGCGCATGGCGTGCGCCAGCAACTGTTCCGCGTCGTCGATCATCGCGTCGTCCCAAAGCGCAACGTCCTGCTCGGCGAGGGGCACGTAGTCGCCGCCCGCTGTTCGCCGCGCCTCGCGACGCGCCTCCGCGTAGAGCATGAGCGCCAGCAGGCCGAGCGCCTCCGGCTCGCGGGGCATCAGGGATACGACCAGGCGTCCGAGCCAGATCGCCTCGCCGGCGAGGTCATGGCGCTGACTGTCGCCGGCGGGATCCGACCAGCCTTCGCTGAAGGCGGCGTAGATTGCCTCCAGCACGGCATCCAGCCGCTCCGGCAGGTCAGCGCGCTCGGGCAGCCGGAACGGAATGCCGGTCTGTCGGATACGCGCCTTTGCGCGCACCAGCCGCTGGCCCATGGTCGCGGGAGCGACCAGGAAAGCGGCAGCGATCGTGGTGGCGTCGAAGCCGAGCACCGTCTGCAGGATCAGGGGAGCGCGGATCTCGGGATTGATCGCCGGATGCGCGCAGGCGAACATCAGTGCCAGGCGCTTGTCGGGCACATCCTCGCCGCTTGCTTCGCGTTCCATGGCCTTGCTCTCCTCGCCGATCAGCAACAGATGGTCCTGCGCGTCGATGCCCGCCTTGAGCCGCCGCTGACGGTCGATGGCGCGGCGGCGCGCGACGGTCAGCAGCCACGCCTCAGGCTTTTCCGGCACGCCGTTCAGCGGCCACTGCTGGAGCGCCGTGGCGAAGGCATCGGCCAGCGCATCCTCGGCCGCCGCCACATCCCGCGAACGCGAGGCCAGAACGGCAAGCAGCCGGCCGTAGCTCTCCCGGGCGGCGGTCTCGGCTGCCGCCCGGGCATACTTCGGTTTCGTCACGGCGGTCATGCCGTCTGCATCTCCCAGATCGGCCGCACTTCAACAACGCCGTGATTTGCGGCCGGGCAGCGGGCGGCCCAGGAGATCGCCGCGTCGAGGTCCGGCGCCTCGATCTTGTAGTAGCCGCCGAATGCTTCCTTGGTGTCGGCATACGGCCCGTCGAGGACCTGGGTCTTGTCGTCGCGCATGCGCACGGTCGTTGCAGCGCTGGTGGGCCGCAGCCGGTCGCCGGCGATCCACACCCCGGCCTTTTTCATGTCATCCGTGTAGGTGGCATAGGCAGGCAGCATGGTCTGCATCCGCTCCGGCGGGATTTTCGCTGCCTCGGCCTCATTGATGTAGATCATCAGCAGATATTGCATGGGAATTCTCCTTGTTCGAAGGCCGCTTTTGTTGCGTGCCGATCCTATGTCGCGCCGGGAGCCGTAATTTCGACGGGCCGTTGGAAAATTTCTTTACGTCCGATAATTTTCCATGCGCCCTTTGCGGACAGGCCTAAGCCATTCGTCTCGATTGCCATTTGGTGGTTGGCATTTCGATGTCGGCCGCTAAACTCCCGCGCCAAGTGGCCGCGGCAAATGTCGGGCCGGCATTCAGGGAGGAAAGGCATGCTCGAATTCGGCAGGAAAATCATGACCGCCGGCGCGGTGGCGATGGCGGTCGGCTTTGCCGCCGTGCCCGCCAAGGCGCAGGAATTCATCAACGTGCTCACCGGCGGCACATCCGGCGTCTATTATCCGCTCGGCGTCGCTCTGTCGGAGATCTACGGCAAGGGCATCGAGGGTTCGCGCACGCAGGTGCAGGCGACAAAGGCCTCGGTCGAGAACTTGAACCTCCTCCAGCAGGGCAAGGGTGAGATCGCGTTCGCGCTGGGCGATTCGGTGGCGTTGGCCTGGGAAGGCAACACCGAGGCCGGCTATCCGGGCAAGCTCGACAAGCTGCGCGGCATCGCCGCCATCTATCCGAATTACATCCAGATCGTCGCCAGCCAGGAGTCCGGCATCAAGTCGCTGGCCGACCTCAAGGGAAAAAGCCTGTCGGTCGGCGCGCCCGCCTCCGGCACCGAGTTGAACGCCCGCGCCATCTTCGCCGCCGCCGGCATGAAATACGAGGACCTTGGCAAGGTCGAATACCTGCCCTTCGCCGAATCGGTCGAACTGATCAAGAACCGCCAGCTCGACGCCACCTTGCAGTCGGCCGGGCTTGGCGTCGCTTCGATCCGCGACCTCGCCACCTCGCTGCCGATCAATGTCGTCGCCGTGCCGGCGGACGCCGTCGCCAAGATCGGCTCGCCCTATCTCTCGGTGACGATCCCTGCCGGCACGTATGAAGGCCAGGCCGAGGATGTGAACACCGCGGCGGTCGGCAATTTCCTGATCACCCATTCGGACGTCTCCGATGAGACCGCCTACCAGATGACAAAGCTCCTGTTCGAAAGCCTTCCGCAACTGGTCGCCGCCCACGCCGCTGCCAAGGCGATCGACCCGAAGAAGGCGCTGGACGGCATGCCGGTCCCGCTGCACCCAGGCGCAGAGCGCTATTACAAGGAAGCGGGGTTGTTGAAGTAAGCCAGCGTTAAAACGGCTAGGGTTGTGCTCCTTCGCACCCCCCTCTGTCCTGCCGGACGCCCTTCGCTTTCGCTCCGGGCGTTCGTCGCTCGAAAAGCCAAATCGTTGGCTTTTCGTCCGCTGCGCGGACCGCTCCTCACCCCCCTCAAGGGGGGAGATTGGCTGGCCGCTTTCTTTTCGCCAATCACCAACGTTGCAGAATGGGCGGCAAGGTCAAAGCTGCCAATCTCCCCCCTTGTGGGGGAGATGTCCGGCAGGACAGAGGGGGGTGCCTCGCGCCTTTCTCGCCATCCCGTGTGGAATTTTCAATGAGCGCGACGACGCCTTCACCCACCACCGCCGAAGAACCAATAGAGGGCCTTCCCGAAGGCTGGGGTGAAGGGTTTTCCGCACGCATTGCCTTCGGCATCGCGATCGCTTTCTCTGCATTCCAGCTCTTCACTGCCGCCTATGGCGTCCTGCCCAGCCAGGTCATAAGGGCGATGCATGTCGGCTTCCTGCTGCTGCTCGGCTTCGGGCTGATCGCCAACCTGCGGGCGAAAAGCCCGGCGGCGAAGAGCTGGTTCTGGCTGCTCGGCATCCTCGGCTTCGCCACCGGCCTCTACAACTGGATCGAATATGTGCCGCTGCTGCACCGCAGCGGCTTTCTCACCGTGCCGGACATCGTCGTAGGCACGCTGCTGATCGTGCTGGTGTTCGAGGCGTCGCGGCAATTGATGGGCCTGCCGCTCACCATCATGTGCGGCCTGTTTCTCGCCTACTGTTTTTTCGGCCAGTACCTGCCGGGTCCGCTTGTCCATCGCGGCTACGATTTCGTTCAGATCGTCGACTACTTCGCCTTCGGCACCGAGGGCATTTTCGGCACGCCGGTCTATGTTTCGGCCGCCTACATCTTCATCTTCGTGGTGTTCGCCGCCTTCCTCGAGCGGGCGGGCATGATCGCGCTGTTCAACGACGTGGCGCTCGGCCTTGTCGGCGCATGGCGCGGCGGGCCGGCGCAGGTCTGCGTGCTTTCCTCGGCGCTGATGGGCACGATCTCCGGTTCCGGCGTCGCCAATGTGGTGGCAAGCGGCCAGTTCACCATCCCGCTGATGAAACGCTTCGGCTTCCGCGCCGCCTTTGCTGGCGGGGTCGAGGCGACATCGTCGATGGGCGGCCAGATCATGCCGCCAGTCATGGGCGCCGTCGCCTTCATCATGGCCGAGACCCTCAACATTCCCTATGCGGAGGTGGTCAAGGCGGCGATCATTCCGGCGATCCTCTATTTCGGCGCCTGCTTCTGGCAGGTCTATCTCGAAGCCGGCAAGGCCGGCCTGCGCGGCATGAACAAGGCCGAACTGCCGAACCCGTGGACGGCGGTGAAGCAACATTGGCCGCTGGTGCTGCCGCTTGCGGCGCTGGTTTACCTGCTGTTCGCCGGCTACACGCCTATCTTCGCCGGCACGATGGGGCTGGCGCTCACCGTCGTTCTCATCCTCGGCACGCCGCTCGCGGCGCTGATCGGGCCGTTCGCCTTTCGCGTCGTGTTCTGGATCGCGCTCGGGCTCGCGGCGGCGGCCTTCATGCGCTTCGGCGTCAATGTGCTGGCGCTGGTCATCGGCGCGCTGGTCGCCGCCTGTCTTGCCTTTAGGGGCGGGCGGGAAACGCTGGCGATCTGCCGCGATTCGCTCGCCCAGGGCGCCAAGAACGCGCTGCCGGTCGGCATCGCCTGCGCCATCGTCGGCATCGTCATCGGCACGCTGACGCTCACCGGCATCGCCTCGACGCTGATCGGCGCCATCATCGCCATCGGCGAGAACAATCTGTTCCTGTCGCTGGTGCTGACCATGGTGACCTGCCTGATCCTCGGCATGGGCATCCCGACCATTCCCAACTACATCATCACTTCGTCGCTGGCCGGGCCTGCGCTGCTCGAACTGGGCGTACCGCTCATCGTCAGCCACATGTTCGTGTTCTATTTCGGCATCATGGCGGATCTGACGCCGCCGGTGGCGCTGGCGGCTTTCGCGGCGGCGCCGATGGCAAAGGTGTCGGGCCAGAAGATCGGCTGGGAGGCGACAAAACTGGCGATGGCGGGCTATGTCGTGCCGTTCATGGCGGTCTACACGCCGGCGCTGATGCTCCAGGATCCCGGACCGATGGCGGCCGCCTTCGGTTATCCGGTCGAGGTCGCCTACATCGTTTTCAAGGCTTGCATCGGCATCGGCCTGTGGGGCGCGGCCGTCGTGGGCTTCCTGTTCGGGCGGCTGACGCTCTGGGAGCGGGTGCTGGCCTTCGGCGCCGGGCTGCTGCTGGTGTTGGCCCTGCCGCTCACCGACGAGGCCGGTTTCGCGCTGGCGGCGGTTCTGGTGGCGCAGCACTGGTGGCGGGGACGCGAGACAGTTGCCGGCTGAACCATGACTACTCCCTACGTTGCCCATTTCGCGGATCGTCGAGCTTGACCGCGATGCTCTGCCTCCTCGCGGCCGGCAAGACGACCGTGCTGGCCGCCTCCGCCTTCACCCTGTCGTGGACGCATTCGGTGGAAAAGACCCGCTGGGAGGAGGACTGGCGGGTGACGCCCGCCGGCCTGGAACTCGTCGAGGCGCGCGTAAAAGGGTCGGGCGCCGGCATGGAGCCGCCCGCCGACGCGGTGCTCAAGGGCGGCTGGTGGGTCTATGCGCCGAAGCTGCCGGCGCGCGACCGGATCATGCTCGCGGCTTCCGGCGCGACGCCTTCGGGCTGGACACTCTGCACCGCGGCCGACTGCCGGGAACTTGGTGCTTCGGCGGGCGACGCCATCGAAATTTCCGCCTGCGACGGTTCGTCCGGTAGTTCGAAATAGAATCCGGAACCCGTTGCAGCCATTTGTTTTTCAAGGATATTCCCGCGTCGCGTGCCGTTGCCCCGGGCATCATAATTTTAGCCCACCAGTCGGCTCCGCAGCGCGGGCGAGGGAATGTCGCAGGTGTCTCGCTTGCCGAACAACGCGTAGCGGTTCTTGGCGATCCGATCGTAGAGCCAACTCCGAACGGCCGGCGGCAGGATCAGCAGCATCGATGCGGTGCGCCACGGCCAGCCGAGTTCGCGCATGACGGCGAGGAAACTCTCCATGCGGGTGTGACCGACGCCGTCGATGAGCACGAGGTTGGTATCGTAGACATCGGTCGGTAGTCCGAAATGCCGGAACAGTGCAGCGCCCAACGGCGACTGCGCGGTGGCGAAGCGAAAGCGGTCGCGGCGGTCGAGCCTTGTCACCAAGCGGGCGAAACCCGAGCACAGCACGCAGACGCCGTCGAAAACGACCAGCGGCCTTCCGGCGAGGTCGGCCGGCAGGATGTCCTTCAGATTCTTGTCGGCGGGCGTGTCGGGCTTGCGCATGATGCTTCGTCATTAAAGTAGCGACGATCCTGTTGCCTGCAAGGCGGGATGACGCCGCGGCCTGTCTTCCCCAACCCCGTGCGGGTGAGGCGGACGCGCGCGTTATGAGGATTGTTCGGGCCGATCTGTTTGGGAGGAGCGCGTGGCCAAGACCGACTACAAATCCGTGGACGAATACATCGCCGCACAGCCGGAGGCGGCGCAGGGGGTGCTGAGGCAGGTGCGCGAGAGCATCCGCAAGGCGCTGCCGGAGGCCGAGGAGGTGATTTCGTACCAGATCCCAGCCTACAAGACGAAGGCCGGCCGGCCGATCTATTTTTCCGGCTGGAAGAAGCACTATTCGCTCTATCCGGCAACCGCGCCGCTGGTGGCGGCCTTCAAGGACGATCTCGCGGACTATGAGGTGGAGAAGGGGACGATCCGGTTTCCGCTGACGGCGCCCGTGCCCGAGGCGCTGATCGAAGACATTGCGCGGTTTCGCGCCAGCGAGGTCGAGGAAGAGGCGATGGCCAAGGCGGCGGCTGCGCCGAAGAAGAAGCGATGAGGCGGTTTCAGGCGGCCCGGTTCAGGCAGTTGCGGGCACACCGATCTCGGCGCGCCCGTCAATTCCGCTCGCCTTCAGTGAAAGGACGCGCGGGCTTCCAGCGGCCGCGTGCTGCGGCGGCGCGCGCAGGCCGGTCCCGGTCCGCGCATGTAATGCCGCTCCGGCCGGTAGGTCGGCGCGATGAATTCGCGGATCGCGAAAGCGTAAGTCGAAAGACTTGTCCAGAACGTCATCTTCTTAGATCCCTGTCCCTCGGATGTCCCGTCCGATTGGGGAGACATCTTAGCCGGCACTTCTGAATCCTCCGTGAACGACATGTTAATCTCGTGCCGAAAACCCGTTGCATCGTGGCAAAAAGGCGGTTTCGACGCGGTCTTTTGACGGCTTCTGCCCGCTTTTGCCCTAGTGTGACTTTCGCACCACATCGGTTTCCTCACGATGCCGCCGCCACAGGCTCAGGTTTCCGCTTCCGTTACGAAAGCCGGTCAGTGGTTACAAAGAAATCGGCGTGCGGCAGGAACCGCCGTTTATCCCGCACGTTGCGGGGGTCAGCCGGCGCGGCCGGCCTGGCCAGGTGCGGCCTGACGCCAAAGCCGGTGCGCAAGCTTCGGCCGTCCTATGAAAGGAATGTCGTTTCGAATGACCTGCGCCCCGGCGGCGTGAAGCGGACGACGCGGCTGTCGGGATCGCGGCGAGCCCATTTCTCGGCAAGGATGCGGTCGAGGATGGCGGCGCCCAACGCTCCGGCCAGGTGCGAGCGCCGCACGCTCCAGTCGAGGCAGGCACGGCAGACCGGCCGCCGCTTGCCGGGCAGGGTCGACAGGTCGATGCCGGCATCGGCGAAGAAGGCCGGCCCGGCGCCGCCCATCGCGATCTCGTCACCGTCGCGGGCAAGGATGGCGCGAGCCACAAAACCATCCAGCATCGCCACCGCCTGGCCGCCGGCGAGGTGATCGTAGCAGACGCGGGCCTCGCGCATCGAGGCATCGCGCGGGCCTGGGCGGACGCGTTTCGGTCCCGCCGTCTCGGCGACACCCATGATTGCCTCCAGCATGGCTGCAACCTGCGGCCCGGCCAGCCGGAAATAGCGGTGCCGGCCCTGGCTCGACTGCGCCAGCAGCCCGCCATCCGCCATCTTTGCCAGATGCGAGCTTGCCGTCGGCAGGCCGACGCCGGCTTCCAGCGCCAGTTCGCTGGCGGTGAGAGCAGCGCCGCCCATCAGTGCCGTCAGCATGTTGGCTCGCGCCGGGTCGCCGACCAGGCTGGCGATGCGGGCAATGTCCGGTCCTTCGCGCATGGTTCGATCCTAGTCGAAGTATTATCGTTCGGCAACCGGCGCATAGTCCGAAGGCACGATCATGCGGACAGACCCTGACAACGTCCCGCATTCGGCTTGCAGTCGCCGAGATGAGGCAGCGTATCGAACCCGTCGGCAAAGGCGCGGCAGATGCGGCCGTCGTCTTCCTCCGACGAGACGGCGAGCGCCAGCACCTCCTGCTCGCTGAGCGACGCGAACGGTCGACGGCCAAAACCGAACACGCGGGAAAGCATGCAAACCACTCCAGTTTAGAATAATTCAAAACTAAGAATGGCGCGTTTATCGATCAAGAACTTTCGCCGATACGAGGCCTTCCTATAGGCAAATTATAGCCTATATCAGGGCTCCGTTCCCTTCCGAGGATTTTTCATGCCGACCCAAAAAAACTCCTTCGATTCCAAACCCGTGCTCGAACTGATCGCCTCCATCGAGGCGGATTTGCAGCGCCTCAAGGCGATGCTGGAGGTCCCGCTTGAAGCCTTCGATCCGGCCAATCCGCACAACAAGACGGCCGAAGGCAAGCTGACGGTGGCGGGCGTAGAATGCTGCTATCGCATGTTCGACGAGGGCCAGAGCCGCTATTCGGTTGCCCGCGCCATGAAGATATCCTTCGCCGCCGCCACGCACCGCTTCAAGGCGTGGCGCGAGGCCGGCGGCTCCAAGCGAACGATGTCGCTGATGGGGTGAGGAGCGGCCGACGGGCGAACTTCCTGGTGACGATACTTCGCCATCGCCCGCCGTCGTGCCCTACCGAACACCCCTCATCCGACCTCGCTTCGCTCGGCCACCTTCTCCCACAAGGGGAGAAGGTGGAGCGCGACCGCTTCGTCTCGGCAAAACTCCAGCACAGCCATCTTCGCAGATCAGCCGCAAAACCAACATGCAAGGGGTGTTGGACGGAGTACCACGACTCTCGTGCGGAGATCGATCTACACGAGAAAATCAGCCCTGTGCGGCGTGAAGGAATCGATGAGCCGGCCGGCTTCCAGCGCCTTCACGCCGTGGGTGACGTTGGACGGCGCGATAAAACTGTCGCCGGCCGACAGGATCTCAGTCTTGCCGCCGACCGTCACTTCGAAGCGGCCTTCCGCCACATAGCTCGCCTGCACATGCGGGTGCGAATGGAGCACGCCGACGCCGTCCTTTTCGAAGGCGAATTCCACCATCATCAGTTCGTCCGTATGAAGGACCACGCGCCGACGGTTGCCGTCGGGCGTTGCCGTCCACTCGCCCTGCGAACCGTAGGCGAACAGTTTCTGCTCGGTCATAGATAGTCTCCTCGGAAGGCCAGCCTACCGCGCCAGCCAGCCGCCATCCACCGGGATCACGGCGCCGTGCATGTATTTCGATGCGGGCGCCAGCAAAAACACCGCTGCGTCGCCGATGTCGCCCGGCTCGGCCCAGCGTCCGGCCGGGATGCGGGCGAGGATCGCTGCCGTGCGGTCGGGGTCGTTGCGCAGCGCCTCGGTGTTGTTTGTGACCACGTATCCCGGTGCGATGGCGTTGACGTTGATGCCTTTCGCCGCCCATTCGCAGGCGAGCAGTTTTGTCAGGCCGACCGCGCCATGTTTCGAGGCCGTGTAGGATGTGACGCGGATGCCACCCTGGAAGGACAGCACCGAGGCGATATTGACGATGCTGCCCTTGCGGCTTTCGCCAAGCACGTGGCGTCCGAAGGCCTGGCAAAGCAAAAAGGTCGTCTTCAGATTGACGTCCATCACCTCGTCCCAGTCGGCGACGGAAAAGTCGACCGCGTCGGCGCGGCGGATGATGCCGGCATTGTTGACCAACCCGTCGATCGGGCCGGCCTCGCGCCACACGTTCTCGAACATCCCTTGCACGCCGGCGGTGTCGCCGAGATCGCAGTGCACCGCGTGGAACGTGCCGCCGGCTTCCGCCACAAATGCCGCCGTCTCGTCCATGGAGGAACGGCCGACGCCGACTACCGCGCCGCCGGCGCGCACAACCGACACGCAGACGCCCTGGCCGATGCCGGTATTGGCGCCGGTCACCATTATCCGCTTGCCGGCAAGGCTGAAGGCGGAAAAATCATTCATCGCATTGACCCCAGCGCCACCGGGTCTACGTCGGTGTAGTCGACATTGTCGCCGGCCATGGCCCAGATGAAGGCGTAGTTGGCGGTACCGCAGCCGGAATGGATCGACCAGACGGGCGACAGCACCGCCTCCTCGTTGGCCATGACGATGTGCCGGGTTTCTGTCGGAGCGCCCATGAAGTGGAAGACGCGGGCCGTCTGGGCGAGGTCGAAATAGAGGTAGGCTTCCATGCGCCGGTCGTGAATGTGGGCTGGCATGGTGTTCCACACCGAGCCCTTGGCGAGTTGGGTCATGCCGACGACGATCTGGCAGGTCTCGATGGTCGTCGTGAACTGGAAGATGGAGCGCTCGTTCGATGTCTCCTGGCTGCCCAGATCGAGGCGTTTGGCGTTGGCGATGGTGAGCAGTCTTGTCGGATAGGTTTTGTGGGCGGGGGCTGAGAGCAGGTAGAATTTCGCTTGGGTTTTCGGATCGTCCGAGGAGAACGAAACCTGTTCGCCCATGCCGACGTAGATCATGTCGCGCGTGCCGAGATCGTACGTTCCGCCGCTCGTGGTCGCCTTGCCCGGCCCACCGATGTTGACTGCGACAAGCTCGCGGCGTTCGAGAAAGCTCTTCGTGCCGGTCGGCCTGATCGCGTCCAGGCTGAGCGGCTCGTCGGCCGGCATGGCGCCGCCGACGATCATGCGGTCATAGTGTGTGTAGGTCAGGTTGATGCCGCCCGCCTCGAACAAGCCGCCGATGTGAAAGTTCTCGCGCAGTTCCTGCGTACCCATGCGCGCGGCGGACGCCGGGTCGATGGCATGGCGGATGGTGTGGCGGATATGGCTTTCGGTCATGCCGGCCCTCTATCGGTTGCTGTCGCTGGCGCCCGTCAGGGCTTGGTTCTGCCGAAACTGTAGTCGGCCTGCTGGTCGGTCAGCCGGGCGCGGTAGCGCTGCTGACTGGCGGAAAGATGCATGCGCATGGCGGTGCGCGCCGCGTCGGGATCGCCCGACGAAATGGCCCGCAGGATGGCGAGATGCTCCTGCTGCAGGCCTTCCTGGTAGTCGCGGCTCAGCACCGAATCCGTGCCCCAGGGCGAGGTGACGTCGCAAGGGATGGCGCGCATGCCGAGCGCCTCCAGCACATCGACGTAGAACGGGTTGTTGGTGGCGGCGGCGATGGCGCGGTGGAAGGCGAAGTCAGATTTGCCCGTCGCCTCGCCCTGCGCCAGCAGCCGGTCGAACTCGAAGAAGGCCTCCTGGATTTCCGCAAGCTGCGCGCCGTTGCGGCGGATCGCGGCGAGGGCAGCGCTCTCGATCTCGATGCCGAGGCGCACCTCCAGCACGTTCAGCGCGTGCGAGATCTTGTTGCCGATCTCCAGGCTGAGCGACCCGAAAGTCTGCGACGGCCGCTCGCGCACGAACACGCCGGCGCCTTGGCGCGGCTCCACCAGCCCGTCGGCGGCCAGCGTGGCGATCGCCTCGCGGATGACCGTGCGGCTGACGCCGAAGGCCTCCGTCATCTGCGTCTCGGTGGGCAGCTTGTGGCCGACAGGGAATTCGCCCGACAGGACCTGCGAGCGCAGCGCCGCGACCACCCGCTCGGAGAGTTTCGGTCTCCGTTCTATGCGCATGTCGGATGAAAAGTCGGCGGCCATCCTCGCCTCTCACCGGAATGCGTTCGGCAGCCAGAGCGACAGCGCCGGGATGTAGGTGACGAGCATCAGCACGACGACGCCGGCGCCGTAAAATGGCCAGATCGAGCGCATCGCTTCCCACACCGATATCTTGCCCACGGCGCAGGCGACGAACTGGACGCCCCCGACGGGTGGGGTGTTCAGTCCGATGCCGTAGTTCAGGATCATGATGACGCCGAAATGCACCGGATCGATGCCATAGGCCGAGACGATCGGCAGGAAGATTGGCGTGGTGATGATGATGGTCGGCCCCATGTCCATGAAAGTGCCGAGCAGCAGCATGATCAGGTTGAGCAGCAGCAGGATGATGATCGGGTTTTCCGAGATTGTCTGCATCCAGGCCACCAGCGTGGCAGGCACCTTCAGGAAGGCCATCAACCAGGAAAAGGCGGCGGCCGTGCCGATGATCAGCAGCACCATCGCCGTCGTGCGCACTGCCCCCATCGTGGCGTGGACGAAGTCGCCCCAGCTCATCTGGCGATAGACGGTCAAGGTCACCAGCAGCGCGTAGAGCACGGCGACGCACGAACTCTCGGTCGCAGTGAAGATGCCGGAGCGGACGCCGCCGAAAATGATGGCGATGAGGAGCAGGCCCGGCGTGGCGACGGCGAAGAGATAGAGGATCGCGCCGAACCCCGGGAACGGCTCGGTCGGATAGCCTCTGCTGCGGGCCACAAAATAGGCCGTGACCATCAGCGACGCAGCAAGGAGAAGGCCCGGGATGATGCCTGCCGTGAAAAGGTCGGCGATCGAGATCTTCCCGCCGGCCGAGATCGAATAGATGATCATGTTGTGCGAGGGCGGCAGCAGCAGCGCGATGAGCGCCGCCATCGAGGTGACATTGACAGCATAATCAGCGCCGTAGCCGCGCGCCTTCATCTGCGGAATCATCAGGCCGCCGACCGCCGCGGCTTCCGCGACTGCCGAGCCGGAGATGCCGCCGAAGAGCGTCGCGGTGACGATGTTCACCTGGCCGAGGCCGCCCCGGATATGGCCGACCAGCGAGGCCGCGAAGGCGACGATGCGCTGCGCGATGCCGCCGCGCACCATCAGGTCGCCCGAATAGATGAAGAACGGGATGGCAAGCAGCGAGAACACGCTCATGCCGGAATTGAGCTGCTGGAACACAACCAGCGGCGGCAGGCCCATATAGAGCACGGTGGCCAGGCTGGCGACGCCGAGGCAGAAGGCGATCGGCGTGCCGATCAGCATCAGCAGCGTGAAGACGCCGAAGAGGATCCACAGTTCCATCGTTAGTTCCTCTTGGCGAGTTCGGCCGCGTCGCGGCGCACTTCCTCGACGTTTTCCAGCTCGACGGCGATCTCGGGCGGCGGCAGTTCGTCAAGCACTTCGTCGATCGGCGCGCCGCGCAGGCGCAGAACGATGCGCTCCAGCGCGAACAGCGAGACCAGCGCGCCGCCGGCCACCACCGGCACGTAGTCCCAGCCGCCGGAAATATGCAGGGCTGGCATGACGGTATCCCAGGTCAGGCCGACCAGCTTGCCGCCGTACCAGATCATGCCGATGCCGAAGGCGAGCACGACGAGGTCGGAGATCATGCGCAGCCACTTCTTCGCTGCCGGCGGCAGCACGTAGAGCAGCACGTCGAAACCCATGTGGTTGTTCTCGCGCACGCCGACGGCGGCGCCAAGGAAGATGAACCAGCTCATCAGCATGACGGCGCCGGGCTCGGTCCAGCTCGGCGAATCGTTGAGCACGTATCGGCAGTAGACCTGGTAGGCGACGGTGAACGTCATCACCACAAGGCCGACGCCGGCCAGATAGAGCGCCGCCGTGTTGAGGCGGGAGAGGATGGGAACGCCGGTTCGTAGATCGGTGGTCATTGGATGTTCCTGCGGCGCCCTTACCCCCTTGCGGGGAGGATCGGCGAGCGATTGGAGCAACGCGAAAGTAGAAAGCCGGGGTGGGGCAACTTGGTGGTCACCTCCACCCCGATCCGCTTTGCGGATCGACCCTCCCCACAAGGGGGAGGGTAACCCAGGCTACTGCACCGCCTGCACGTCGGTGACCATCTTCTTCAGGACGTCGTCGGTGACGTGCTTCTCATAGACGGGCTTCATCGCGTCGATAAAACCCTGCTTCTCCGGCGTGGTGATCTGGGCGCCGGCGGCCTCGACGATCTTGCGCGATTCCGCGACCTTGGCGGCCCACAGTTCACGCTGCTTGGCGACGCTGTCCTTGGCGGCCTGCTTGAAGATTTCCTGGTCTTCCGGAGTCAAGGCGTCGAAGGCGGCCTTGTTCATTACGAACACTTCCGGGAGGATGGTGTGCTCGTCGAGCGAGTAGTTCTTGGCCACCTCGAAGTGTTTTGCCGTGTCGTAGCTCGGGAAGTTGTTCTCCGCACCGTCGATGACGCCGGTCTCGATCGAAGAATAGACCTCGCCGTAAGGCATCGGGGTGGCGTTGGCGCCGAGGGCCGCGACCATGTCGACGAAGATGTCGGACTGGATGACGCGGAACTTCAGGCCGTTCATGTCGGCCACCGAATTGATCGGCTTGGTCTTGTTGTAGAAGGAGCGCGCCCCGGCGTCGTAGAAGGCGAGCACCACCAGGCCGGCCGGCTCGAAAGCCGCCTTGATCTGGTCGCCGATCGCACCGTCCATCACCTTGTGCATGTGGTCTTCCGAGCGGAAGATGTAGGGCAGGGCGGGAACGATGGTCTCCTTCACTGTGCCGTTGAACGGCGCCATCGAGATGCGGTTCAGCTCGATCACCCCGGATCGGACCTGCTCGATCGTGTCCTTCTCCTGGCCGAGCTGCGCGGAGTGATAGACCTCGACCGCGTAGCGGCCGCCGGTGCGTCCCTTCACCAGATCGCCGAAATATTTGACGCCCTCGACGGTCGGATAGCCGTCCGGATGGGTGTCGGACGATTTCAGCACCGTCTGGGCGCCGGCCGATCCGACCATGAACACCGCGGCGACGCTCGCGGCGGCAAGAAGTTTCGAAAAATGCAGCATGTTTTCCTCCCTTGTTGGTCTCAAAGACCCTTCAAAGCCGATACGCCTTCTTCGCCAGCGTATGGGCAAGCTCGGTTGCCAGTTCGTAGGCTTCGTCCTCGCGCAGCCGGTGCTCGGCGACGAGACGCGCCAGGAAGGCACAGTCGACGCGCCGGGCGATGTCGTGCCGCGCCGGAATGGACGGGAAGGCGCGGGTGTCGTCGTTGAAGCCGACGGTGTTGTAGAAACCGGCCGTCTCCGTCGTCATCTCGCGGAAGCGGCGCATGCCTTCGGGGCTGTCGTGGAACCACCAGGCGGGGCCTAGCCGCAGCGCCGGGTAGACGCCCGCCAGCGGGGCGAGTTCGCGCGCATAGCTGGTCTCGTCGAGTGTGAAGGCGATGACGGTGAGGTTCGGCTCAAGCCCGACTGCGTCGAGCAGGGGCCGCAGCGCCGAGACATAGTCCGTGTGGGTCGGGATATCGAAACCCTTGTCGCGGCCGAAGCGCGCCATCATGGCGGCCGAGTGGTTGCGCGTCGAGCCGGGATGAATCTGCATGACCAGCCCGTCGTCCAGGCTCATCTTCGCCATCTCGGTCAGCATCTGCGCCCGGAACAGCCGCTTCTCGCGCTCGTCGGTCGAGCCGCGGCGGATGCGGTTGAACAGCTCTTCCGCCGCCGCGTCGGACAGGTTTGCCGTCTCGGCGGAGGGGTGGCCGTGATCACTCGACGTCGCGCCATAGGTCTTGAAGAAGGCGCGGCGCGTGCGATGGGCGTCGAGATAACCCTTCCAGGCGCCGGTGTCGGTGCCGGTCAGGTCCGCAAGCCGGTCGACATTGTCGGAAAAGCCCTCGAAATCCGGGTCGATGACCGAATCCGGCCGGTAGGCGGTGACGACGCGGCCGGTCCAGCCGCTGTCGCGGATGACCTGGTGCCAACGCAGGTCGTCCAGCGCGCCCTCTGTGGTGGCGATCGCCTCGATGTTGAAACGCTCGAACAAAGCGCGGGGGCGATATTCTTCCGTGGCCAGTTTTTCGGCGATGGCGTCGTAAGTTGCGTCGGCCGTGGTTGCGGTCAGCGGTTCCTCGACGCCGAACAGGTGGGACAGCACATAGTCCATCCACAGCCGAGTCGGCGTGCCGCGGAACAGGTAAAAGTTTTCAGCGAAGAGGCGCCAGATCTTTCGGCCATCGATTTCGACCGGCGCGCCGTCGAGGCGCGTCACGCCGAGGCTTTCCAGCGAAATGCCCTGGCTGAACAGCATGCGGAAGATGTAGTGGTCGGGGACGATGAGGAGTTGTGCGGGATCCGGAAACGGCTCGTTCAGCGCATACCAGCGCGGATCGGTATGGCCGTGCGGGCTGACGATCGGCAGGTGCTTGACCGTCGCGTAGAGGCCGCGCGCGATCGACCGAATGCCGGGCTCGGGCGGAAACAGCAGATCGGAATCGATCAGAGCGCTCATTGGGATCGGGCCGCTCCTCCTTCGGCCCCGTCATGGCTAGGGCGATGAACAGATAATGTCAACATACAAAAATCATAGGGTTGTATGATGACTTGTGTTGCGAACTGGGGATGGGCCATGCCATAAGCCGGCGGAGGACATGCTCCGGACCATCTAAGTCTGGAGTGGCCGTTGGGACGCTACCTGCATTCGCTGACCGACTGTGTGGAGGAAAGGTATGGGACAGCAGGCAAGGCTCGGTGACGCCATATTGGATCGCGTTCGGGGTGCGGCGACGCCGGCCTACGACCGTTCGGCGGTGTCGGAAGGCATCGTGCATCTCGGCGTCGGCGCCTTCCATCGCGCGCACCAGGCCGTCTATGTCGACGACTGCCTGGGGGCGGGCGAGCACGGCTGGGGCATCACCGGGGTGTCGCTGCGCAGCCCCGACACGCGTGACGCGCTTGGGCCCCAGGGCGGGCTCTACACGATTGCGGTGCGCGACGGTTCGGGCGACGCGCTGCGCGTCATAGGCTCGATGAAATCCCTGCTCGTCGCGCCGGAAGATCCCGAAGTAGTGCTGGCCCGCATGGCCGATCCGCGCGTACGGATTGTTACACTCACCGTCACCGAAAAGGCCTATTTGCGCGACGCGAACGGCGAGCTGGATGCCGGCCATCCGGATATCGTCTGGGACATCGCCAATTCGGAAAAGCCGCGCACGGTCTTCGGCTTTCTCGCCGGAGCGCTAGCGCGCCGACGGGCAGCGGGTTTCCCGCCTTTCACCGTGCTCTGTTGCGACAACCTTCCGGCCAATGGCGAGACGGTGCGGCGGCTGACGCTGCAATTCGTCGGGCTGGCCGGGGACGATCTCGCCGCGTTCATCGCAAAGGAGGTGGCGTTCCCGTCGACCATGGTCGACCGCATCGTGCCGGCGACGACCGATGCCGACCGCGCGCGCGTTTCCGAGGCGCTAGGAGCCGAGGATGCCTGGCCGGTGATGACCGAGCCTTTCATGCAGTGGGTGGTGGAGGAGAATTTTCCGGCCGGCCGGCCGCGCTGGGAAAAGTTCGGCGTCACCATGGTGGAGGACGTCGCGCCGTTCGAGGACATGAAACTCCGCCTGCTCAACGGCGCTCATTCCGGCATAGCCTATCTCGGCCTGCTCACTGGCCACCCGACCGTGGCGGATTCGTTCGGCGATCCGCTGATCCGCGGTTTCGTCGAGCGCTATTGGCGAGAAGTCATCCCGACGCTGCCGAAGGATGCGGGGCTGGACACGGACGCTTATACGGCCGCCCTGACCGAGCGTTTCTCCAACCCGGCGCTGCGCCACCGCACCGCCCAGATCGCCATGGACGGCAGCCAGAAACTGCCGCAGCGCATCATCGCTTCGGCGCGCCTGCGGCTGAAGGAGGACCGGCCGATCGCCAATCTGATGCTGGTCGCCGCGGCTTGGATCGCTGCCTGCCGGGAACGCGGGCGCTCGCTGCCCGCCGGGCATTTCACCGATCCGCTGGATGCTAAGTTGGCAGACATTTTCGCGGTAACCGACGAGCCGGCTGAACTGGTCCGCGCCGTCTTCGCGGCGGCGGGTTTTTCCGCCGAGGGCAAGGAGGCGATGGAAGCGGCCGCTAGCAAGCACCTGACCATCATTTTCGAGAAAGGCGCAGCCGGGGCGATCTCCGCTGCCGCCGAAGAGAGGGCATGACATGAAGCAGACCTGGCGCTGGTTCGGGCCGGACGATACCGTGAAACTTTCGCATGTGCGGCAGGCCGGCGCGACCGGCATCGTCAGCGCGCTGCACCATCTGAACGACGGCCGCGCCTGGCCGATGGACGAGATCTTGAAGCGCAAAGCAGAGATCGAGGCGGCCGGGCTCGACTGGCCGATCGTCGAGAGCATCGTCGTGCACGAGGACATCAAGACCCGCACCGGCCGCTGGCGCGAGCTGGTCGAGAACTACAAGGCGTCGATCCGCGCCGTCGCCGCGGCCGGCATCAAGGTGGTCTGCTACAATTTCATGGCGATCACCGACTGGACCCGCACCGACCTCGACTATCCGATGTGGCATGGCGGCACGGCGCTGCGTTTCGACATGGTCGAGTTCTGCGCCTACGACGTGCTGGTGCTGAAGCGGCGCGGCGCCGAGGACGAACATCCGCCAGCCCGCATCGAAGTGGCGCGCAAGCGTCTCGCCGGGATGAGCGAGAGCCAGCTTGCAAAACTCGAGCAGAATCTGATCGGCTGGGTGCCGGCCCGCGAGTTCATCTTCGACCGCGAGAGTTTCCGCCGGGCGCTCGATATCTACAAGGACGTTTCCGTCGAAGGGTTTCGCGAAAACCTGTTTTCGTTCCTGCGCGAGATCGTGCCGGTGGCGGAGGAGATGGGCGTCAGGATGGCGATCCATCCCGACGATCCGCCTTTCCCGATCTTCGGCCTGCCGCGCGTCGTCTCGAAAGCGGCAGACGCCCGCGCGCTGATCGCGGCGGTCAAGTCGCCGTCCAACGGCATCACGCTGTGCACCGGTTCCTACGGGGCAAATCCGGACAACGATCTCGTGGCAATGGCGAAGGAGTTCGGACCCGACATCCATTTCGCGCATCTGCGCAACGTCACCAAGGAAGGCGACTTTTCCTTCCACGAGGCGGAGCATCTGGAGGGCGATACCGACATGGTGCGGGTGGTGGCGGCGCTGATGGCGGAAGAGCGCCGCCGCAAGGCGGAGGGCCGCGCCGACTGGCAGATTCCGATGCGCCCCGACCACGGCCATGCCATCGTCGACGACATCGGCAAGAAGGTGAACCCCGGCTATTCCTGCATCGGCCGGCTGAGAGGGCTGGCGGAACTGCGTGGCATAATGCGCACGCTGGAAAACGTGCCCGTCGAGAACTGGCCGCGATGAAGCGGATTGCGCTCATCGGCCTCGGCATGGCGTCGGGGCCGCATGCAAAAAGCCTGCTCGATCTCAAGGACCGGGTCAAGGTGGCGGCCTGCTACAGCCCGACACCGGCACGCCGTGAGGCTTTTTCAAGCGCATGGGGCCTGCCGGTCACCGGCGACCTCGATGCGGTCTTTGCCGATCCGTCGATCGACGCGGTGATGGTGCTGACGCCGCCGAACTCGCATCTGGAACTGGTCGAGCGCGCGGCGGCAGCCGGCAAGCATGTGCTGCTGGAAAAGCCGCTCGACATCTCGATGGATCGCGCCGAGCGTCTCGTCGCAGCGGCTGAAGATGCCGGCGTGAAACTGGGCGTGGTGCTGCAGCACCGTTTCCGGCCGGTGTCGACGGCGCTTGCCAAACTGATCGCGGACGGCCGCCTCGGCCAACTCGTCAGCGCTTCGGCGAAACTCGCCAACTGGCGGCCGCAGAGTTATTACGATCAGCCGGGCCGGGGGACGAAGGCGCGCGACGGCGGCGGCGTGCTGCTGACGCAAGGTATCCACACGCTCGACCTGCTGATCTCGCTCGCCGGCCTGCCCGCCGAGGTCTCGGCCTTCGCGGCGACCACGCCGGTGCACCGTATGGAGACCGAGGACCTTGCCGTCGGCGTCGTCCGCTACGGCAATGGCGCGCTGGGCACCATCCATGCGACCACCACCGCCTATCCCGGCCTGCCGGATTCCATCGAGCTGATCGGCACAAAGGGAACGGCGCGGATCGAAGGCACGAAACTTTTCGTAGCCTTCCACGACGGCGCCGAGCTCCAGCACGACGACGGCGCGGTCGGCGGCGGGGTGGGGGCCGACCCGATGGCCTTCCCGCATCACCACCATCGCGCCGTGCTCGCCGATTTCCTCGATGCGATCGGCAGCGGCGATCCGGCCCGGCAGCCGAAGGTCAGCGGCCGCGAGGCGCTGAAGGTGCACCGACTGATCGATGCGCTGCTGCGCGCCGCCGAAACCGGCCGGCGCGAGCCGGTCTGAGCGGTTGCCTTCTGGCGTTTTGCCCGGCGGCCCCGTTTCCTTCGCTTGCGGATTTCGATACGGATTGACGCTGCGGCGCCAGGGGAGGGCAGCGATGACATCGAGCGACACAGCGGCGAACACGAGCACGCGCACGACCGGTATGGACTTTTCCGGGAAATCGGTGCTGGTCACCGGCGCGGGAAAAGGTATCGGTCGCGCCATCGCAAAAATGCTCCTAGGGCGCGGCGCCTCGGTGGTGGCGGTGAGCCGAAGTGCCGAGGATCTTGAATCGCTTAGCCGGGAAACCGGATGCAAGACGTTAACCGCCGACCTGCGCGACGCCGATGCGGCGCGCGCCGCCGCGAAAGCCGCGCAGCCTGTCGACTATCTGGTGAACTGCGCCGGCCTGGCGATCCTGGAGTCGGTCCTTGATGTTACGGTCGAATCCTTCGACGCCCTCATAGCCGTCAACACCCGCGCCCCGCTGATCTTTTCGCAAGAATACGCCAGGGCGCGGATCGCGGCCGGCAAGGGCGGGGCGATCGTCAACGTTTCCAGCATATCGGCCTTCACCGGCTTCGCCGACCATGCCGGCTACTGCGCCTCGAAGGGCGCGCTGGATGCGATGAGCCGCGTCATGGCCAATGAACTCGGGCGCCACGGCATCCGCGTCAATTGCGTGAACCCGGCCATCACGCTGACCGACATGGCGCGAAAGGCGTGGAGCGATCCGCAGAAGTCGGCGCCGATGCTGTCGCGCATGCCGCTCGGCCGCTTCCTCGAACCGGAGGAGGTGGGGGAGGTCGTGCTGTTCCTGCTGTCCGACCAGGCATCGATGATCAACGGCATCTCGATGCCGGTCGATTCGGGCTTTCAGATCGTCTAGGGTCGCGCCGTGCCCTCGCTCAGCCTGCGCATAAACCTCGACCCGGACGGGCGCATCGGCCCCGGCAAGATCGAGCTTCTGGAACATATCGCCGCGTTCGGCTCGATATCGGCGGCGGCGCGGCGCATGGACATGTCCTATAAACACGCCTGGGACCTGGTTGAGGAGTTGAACCAGTTGTTCGGCAAGCCTGTGGTGGCGGCGCAGACCGGTGGCAAGAAGGGTGGCGGCGCCCAGCTCACGCCAGTGGGATTGGCGGTCGTGGCGCGTTTTCGCGCTATCGAGCGGGCAGCGTATGAGGCTGCCGGGCCGCATATGGAGGCGTTGCAGCGCGAGATCGACGCGGCGTGATGCACCGTCACCAGCACCCCGGAAAGGCCATAGGCTGTTATATCAAGGAATGCAAAAAAGCCTTGCCGGCATGAGGCCGGGTACATGCCGAGGGCCTTACCGTTTGATAGGATCAATCATGACAGCTCCCATCTACGACATCCCGGTCACACGCGCCGACGGCACGGCAACGACACTTTCGGACTATGCCGGAAAGGTGCTGCTGGTGGTCAACGTCGCCTCGAAATGCGGGTTCACCAAGCAGTATGACGGCCTGGAGGCGCTCTACCGCTCGCACCGGGATCGCGGCTTCACTGTGCTCGGGTTTCCCTCCAACGACTTTGCCGGCCAGGAGCCCGGCACGGATGACGAGATCCAGGAGTTCTGCCGCCTGACCTACGGCGTCGACTTTCCGGTATTCGCCAAGATCACGGTGAAGGGACCGGAAAAACATCCGCTGTACAGGCTGCTCACCGAGGCAGAGCCGCAGGCCTCGTTCAAGCCCGGAAGCACGCTGCTCGCGCGGCTGACCGATTCAGGCCGGGCGCCGGCGCCCGGCGAGGTGAGCTGGAATTTCGAAAAGTTCGTTATCGACGCGGATGGCGCGGTCGTCGGCCGCTATGGCTCGGACGTGACGCCCGAGGACGAGGGGATGGTCGGTTCGATCCGGAAACTTCTGCCGAGTTGATCGGCCGTGCCGGCGGCGACCTGTGTCGTCGCCGGAGCCAGAATGCTGTTCTGCAATGCGCGCTGACCGCAGCCACTCCGCGGCTGGCCAAGCCGGAAAGCCCGCTTCTTCCCGCACTGCAATAAAGGCTTGGCGCAATTCGCCGATTTGTGGAAATGTGGTGCTAGGGCTCTTCCCGCTTCCGGCCCCGTCGAAAGGTTTTCGCGCCCCACATGGCAATACTGGCAGCCGTCTACCATCTGACGCATTACAAATACGACCGGCCGGTCATTCTCGGCCCCCAGATCATCCGGCTGAAACCCGCCCCGCATTCGCGCACCAAGGTGCTCAGCCATTCGCTGAAGGTTTCGCCCGCAAACCATTTCGTCAATGTCCAGCAGGACCCTTACGGCAATTTCCTCGCGCGCTACGTCTTTCCCGAACCGGTCACCGAGCTGAAGTTCGAGGTCGACCTGGTTGCCGACATGACGGTCTACAATCCGTTCGACTTCTTCGTCGAGCCGTCCGCCGAGACGTTTCCGTTCGAGTACCCCGACGACCTCACCGAGGATCTGTCCATCTATCGCCGGCCGGAGACCGCCGACCCGCTGCTGGAACAATTCGTCGCCTCGATCGACCGCAGCCCACGGAACACGGTGGATTTCATCGTCGATCTCAACGCCCGCATCCAGCGCGAGGTGAACTACATCGTGCGCATGGAGCCCGGCGTACAGGCGCCGGAGGAGACGCTGGCGCTGGCGAAGGGGTCGTGCCGCGATTCGAGCTGGCTGCTGGTGCAGGTGCTGCGAAACCTCGGCTTTGCCGCGCGTTTCGTCTCGGGGTATCTGATCCAGCTCAAGCCGGATCTCGTTTCGCTCGACGGCCCGGCCGGCACGGCGGTCGACTTCACCGACCTGCATGCCTGGTGCGAGGTCTATCTGCCCGGCGCCGGCTGGATCGGGCTCGACCCCACCTCCGGCCTGCTGACCGGCGAGAGCCATGTGCCGCTGTCGGCGACGCCGCATTACCGCAACGCCGCGCCGATCTCCGGCGGCTTTGCCGGCGATCCCGACACGAAGATCGATTTCGACTTCGCGATGCGGGTCGACCGCATCGCCGAGCATCCGCGCATCACAAAGCCCTTTTCCGACGAATCCTGGGAGGCGCTGGACCGGCTCGGCCACGAGGTCGATGCAGTGTTGCAAGAGCAGGACGTGCGGCTCACCATGGGCGGCGAGCCGACCTTCGTTTCCATCGACGATTTCGAATCCGCCGAATGGAACACCGCCGCCGTCGGCCCGACCAAGCGCGAAAAAGCCGACGTACTGATCCGAAAACTGCGCGAGAAATTCGCGCCGGGCGGTTTTTTGCACTACGGGCAAGGCAAATGGTATCCGGGCGAAAGCCTGCCGCGCTGGACGTTTTCGCTCTACTGGCGGGCGGATGGCGAGCCGGTGTGGCGCGACCAGAGCCTGATCGCGGCCGAGACCGGGGGCGGCAACCCGACGCCGAAGGATGCGGAAATCCTGCTGAAAACTCTCGCAACCGAACTCGGCGTGGATGCCGGCATGGTCGACGAGGCCTATGAGGATCCGGGCGAATGGGTGCTCAAGGAATCGAAGCTGCCAGACAATCTCGATCCGGCGAATTCGAAGCTGGCCGACCCCGAGGAGCGCAGCCGCATGGCGCGGGTGTTCGAGCGCGGGCTGACCCAGCCTTCCGGCTACGTTCTGCCGGTCCAGCGCTGGAACGCGCAGGCCGATGGGCCGCGCTGGAAATCGGAGAAATGGAAGACGCGGCGCGGCCGGCTGTTCCTGGTGCCGGGCGATTCACCGGTCGGCTACCGCTTGCCGCTGGGCGCGTTGCCGCATATTCCGCCGTCGCAGTTTCCCTTCATCGTGCCGGTGGACCCGTCCGTGCCGCGCGGCCCGCTGCCGGTGCGCGAGCCGACGGCGGCGGTGGCGCCAGCCGGCGCCGACGAGATGGCGCATCGCCAGGCGGAAGCGTCATTCACTGCCGCAACGCCGCAGCAGGACATTGTCGAGCAGCAGCTTGGCGAGATCGGCGGTGCGGTGCGCACCGCGATTTCCGTCGAGCTGCGCGACGGAAGACTGACCGTGTTCATGCCGCCGGTCGAGGCGCTGGAAGATTATCTGGAGCTGATTGCCGCGGCGGAGGCGGCGGCGAAGAAGACCGGGCTGGCGGTCCATATCGAGGGCTATGCGCCGCCGCACGACCCGCGCCTCAACGTCATCCGCGTCGCGCCGGATCCCGGCGTTATCGAGGTCAACATCCATCCGGCGAAAAACTGGGCCGAATGCGTGGCGACGACCACCGCCATCTACGAGGAGGCGCGGCTGAGCCGGCTCGGCGCCGAAAAATTCATGATCGACGGCAAGCACACCGGCACCGGCGGCGGCAACCATGTCGTGGTCGGCGGCGCGACGCCCAACGACAGCCCGTTCCTGCGCCGGCCAGACCTGCTGAAGAGCCTGGTGCTGTACTGGCAGCGCCACCCGGCGCTGTCCTACCTGTTCTCCGGCCTGTTCATTGGCCCGACCAGCCAGGCGCCGCGCTTCGACGAGGCGCGCCATGATTCGCTCTACGAACTCGAGATCGCCATGGCGCAGGTGCCGCTGCCGGGGCAGGGGTCTCCGCCGCTGCCGTGGCTTGTCGACCGGCTGTTCCGCAATCTTCTGGTCGACGTGACCGGCAACACGCATCGCTCGGAAATCTGCATCGACAAGCTGTTCTCACCGGACGGGCCGACCGGGCGGCTGGGGTTGGTCGAGTTCCGCGGCTTCGAGATGCCGCCCAACGCTCGCATGAGCCTGGCGCAGCAGCTTCTGGTGCGCGCCATCGTCGCAAGATTGTGGAAGAACCCGCTCGACGGCCGCTTCACCCGCTGGGGCACGGCGCTGCACGACCGCTTCATGCTGCCCCATTATGTCTGGCAGGATTTTTTGGACGTGCTGGAGGACCTCAGTCAGAACGATTTCGCCTTCCGGCCGGAATGGTTTTTCGCGCAGCTCGAATTCCGGTTTCCGTTCTGCGGCGAGATCAGCCAGGCGGGCATCAGGCTGGAGATCCGCCAGGCGCTGGAGCCGTGGCACGTCATGGGCGAGCAAGGCGCGATCGGCGGCACGGTGCGGTTCGTCGATTCCTCGGTCGAGCGCCTGCAGGTGCGCACCGAGGGGCTCAACCCGCAGCGCCACGCAATATTGTGCAATGGCCGCGTCTTGCCGATGCGGGTGACCGACAATCGCGAGATCGCGGTGGCGGGTGTGCGCTTCAAGGCGTGGCAGCCGGCGGCCGGCATGCATCCGGCGCTGCCGGTCAACACGCCGCTGGTGTTCGACATATACGACTGCTGGTCGGGCCGCTCGGTCGGCGGCTGCGTCTATCATGTCGCGCATCCGGGAGGGCGCAACTACGAGACGTTTCCGGTCAATGCCAACGAGGCCGAGGCGCGGCGGCTGGCGCGCTTCGAGGCGACCGGGCACACACCGGCCGCTTTCACTCTGTTCGAGGAGCAGCCTTCGGCGGATTTCCCGATGACGCTCGATTTGCGGCGGCCGGCGGGGATTTGAACCGTGATGAAGGGCTCACCGACGTTTCGTGGACGAGAGGTAGTGCCCCTTCGCACCCCCCTCTGTCCTGCCGGACATCTCCCCCGCAAGGGGGGAGATTGGCAGCGTCGGCCGCTCCGCTCGTTCTGCGTCGCTGGTAATTGGCGAAAGCCAAGCGGCCGGCCAATCTCCCCCCTTGTGGGGGAGATGTCCGGCAGGACAGAGGGGGGTGCGAAGGGGCGCCAACCGCGACCAATCTTGTCCCGAGGGGCGTCATGAAAGCGCCTTCGGTTTCGCCCAGCCGCAAGAAGCATCTCCTCCTCGACGGCTACCACCCTTTGCCCGGCGTGCCGGACGAGATGGTTGACGCCGCTGGCAATCCGCGTCCGATCTGGCGCGATTTCATCGCGGCGCTGGAGGACCTCGGGCCGGAGGAACTGTCGAAACGCTTCGCCCGCGCCGACCAATATCTGCGCGACGCCGGGGTCTACTACCGCGTCTACGACAAGGTCGGGGCCAACGAGCGCGAATGGCCGCTGTCGCACGTACCGCTGCTGATCGACGAGGCGGAATGGGCTGATATCAGCACCGGGCTGACGCAGCGCGCCGATCTGTTCGAACAAATCGTCGCCGACATCTATGGCGACAACCGGCTGGTGGCGCAGGGCCTGCTGCCGCCCGGCCTCGTCGCCTCCAGCCCCGAATATCTGCGGCCGCTCGCCGGGGTGAAGCCGGCCGGCGGGCACTTCCTGCATTTCTGCGCCTTCGAGCTTGGCCGGGGACCGGACGGCGGCTGGTGGGTGCTGGGCGACCGCATGCAGGCGCCATCCGGCGCCGGTTTCGCGCTGGAGAACCGCGTGGCGACGACGCGGGCGCTGTCGGACATCTATGGCGAGATGCATGTGCATCGGCTGGCCGGTTTCTTCCGCCGTTTTCGCGACGCGCTGGTGGAGGCGGCCGGCGACCCGGATGGCCGAGTCGCGATTCTGACGCCCGGCCCGCTCAACGAGACTTATTACGAACACGCCTATATCGCCCGCTACCTCGGCATCATGCTGCTGGAAGGCGAGGACCTGACCGTGTCGGAAGGCCGGCTGATGGTGCGCACCGTCGCGGGGCTGAAGCCGGTCAGCGTGCTGTGGCGGCGGCTTGACGCCGCATTCGCCGACCCGCTGGAACTCAACGCCGCCTCGCGCATCGGCACGCCGGGCCTGGCGCAGGCTGTGCGGCAGGGGTCGGTGGCAGTGGTCAATGCGCTGGGCTCCGGCATATTGGAGACGCGGGCGCTGCTCGCCTTCCTGCCCCGAATCTCCCGGGCGCTGCGCGGCGAGGATCTGGCGCTGCCGTCGATCGCCACCTGGTGGTGCGGGCAGGAGAAGGAGCGCGACCACGTCATCGCCAATCTCGACCGCATGATGGTCGGGCCGGCGCTGTCGACGCGGCTCGCCTTCGAGGACGAGGGCCGTACCGTGCTCGGCTCGTCGCTGGAGCCGGGCGAGCGCGAGGCGCTGGTGCGACGCCTGTACGGGGAGGGTGAAAAATTCGTCGGCCAGGAAGCGGTGACGCTGTCGACCACGCCGGTCCACGTCAATGGCTGGCTGGAGCCGCGGCCGGCGGTGCTGCGCGTCCATCTGGCGCGCACGCCGCAGGGCTGGATCGTCATGCCGGGCGGCTTCGCACGGGTCGGCGAAACGCAGGACGGGGCGGCCATCGCGATGCAGCGTGGCGGCCATGCGGCGGACGTCTGGGTCGTGTCCAAGGAAGCCGTTTCGCGCGACACCCTGCTGCCGGGCGCCGGAGATGATTTCCGCCGCCGCACGCCGGGCAGCCTGCCCAGCCGCGCGGCGGAAAACCTCACCTGGCTCGGCCGGTATGTCGAGCGGGCGGAGGACACGGTGCGGGTGCTGCGCGCCTATCATGTGCGGCTGGCCGAGACCGACGATCCGGCGCTGCCGCTGCTTGCCGAGGTCCGCAACTTCATGGAGCCGCTCGGCGTCGACATGGACGCCGCCATTCCCGTCGGCCTGCTCGGCACGATCGACAGCGCCATCTATAGCGCAGGCCAGATCCGCGACCGTTTTTCGCCCGACGGCTGGCTGGCGCTGCGCGACCTGTCGCGCACGCTGCACAAATTCGCCGGCACGGTGGAGCCGGGCGACGACGCGACGCGGGCGATGACGGTGCTGCTCCGCAAGATCGCCGGTTTTTCGGGCCTGCTCAACGAGAATATGTACCGCTTCACCGGCTGGCGCTTCCTGGAGATCGGCCGCCGGCTGGAGCGGGCGATGCAGATCGCCCGTACGCTCGGCCGGGTGACGCGAGACGATGCGCCGGACGGTGCGCTGGATATGATGCTGGAAATCGGCGACAGCGTGATGACCCACCGGCGGCAATATACGGTGCGCTCGGGGCGGCGAACGGTGGTCGACCTTTTGGCGCTCGACCCGCTCAATCCGCGCTCGGTTCTGTTCCAACTCGAGCGGCTGAAGTATGAAATTGACCACCTGCCGAACGCCGGCGGCCACGGCCTGTCGGAGCCCGCCAAGGAGGTCTGGCGCCTGCATACCGGCCTCGCCACGAGGGAGGCGGCCGACCTCTCGCCCGAGGCGCTGGAGCAGATCGCCTGGGATGTAGGCGGGTTGTACGAGAAGATTTCGCAGGCGTATTTCGGGTAGGGCCTGTTTGAATTGATGGACAGCATTCGTTCGTTGACACGCCCCTCTGACCTGCCGGCGCTTTCGGAGCAGCCGCACTCCGTCCAGCACCCCTCATCCGACCTCGCTTCGCTCGGCCACCTTCTCCCACAAGGGGAGAAGGGGGAGTTTCGCGCCACCGCCTCTGCAAATCTCGAGCGGCGGCGATTGGCAGCGAGGCCGATGCAACGCTTCCCCTTCTCCCCTTGTGGGAGAAGGTGGCCGAGCGAAGCGAGGTCGGATGAGGGGTGCTGGACGGAGTGCGACCGCCCCGGGTCCAATGCCAACCACATCCTGTTCAGGACCACCTCCTGATGCACTACGACATCCGCCTCACGCTCTCCTATGTCTACGATGCCTGGGCCGGCGGCGGGCGGCATCAGGTGCGCGTGCTGCCGCCGACGATTCCGGGCATCCAGCGCGTCGTCGCCGCGTCGCTGTCCTTCACGCCGGCGCCCAGCGAGCGCTCCGACTTCACCGACTTCTTCGGCACCAATGTCACCGCGATCGTCTGCCGCGACGCACACGATACGCTGGACGTGAAAATGTCGGCGCGGGTGGCGGTGGCGCGGCCGGAGATCGGGCTTGACGTGTCGCCGTCGCTGCCGCGGCTGCGCAAGGAGATCGGCGGCGTGCTGTCGCTGGCGCCCGATTCCCCTCAGCATTTTCTCGCTGCCAGCGACCATGTCGGCATTGACCCGGACATCACCGCCTATGCCGCCGAGAGTTCTGGCGAGGTGTCGGTGCGGGCAATCGCCCGCGATTTCTGCACCCGCATCAACTGCGACTTCACCTATGACGGCGACGCGACGACGGTGGCGACCCGCGCCCGCGACGCCTTCGACCTGAAGCGCGGCGTCTGCCAGGATTTTTCGCACGTCATGATCGCCGGCCTGCGCGGCCTCGGCATTCCGGCAGGCTATGTCAGCGGTTTTTTGCGCACCATCCCGCCGCCCGGCAAGGAGCGACTGGAGGGGGCGGACGCCATGCATGCTTGGGTGAAGGTCTGGTGCGGGCGCGAGGTGGGATGGATCGAGTTCGACCCGACCAACGATATGCTGGCCGGCAACGACCACATCACCGTCGGCTACGGCCGCGACTATTCCGACGTCGCGCCGATCGTTGGCGTGCTGAAAACCACCGGCGGGCAGGAGGCGGAGCAGAAGGTGGACGTCGTGCCGGTGGATGCAAAATCGGTCGAGGGTGCCCGCTGAAGGCCGGTTTCGACCGGCGGAAGGCGCGGAACGCCGCACATGACCCGGTTGTCCGACACTTCCGGTCTCGGTCACGACTATCGGGGAGGTTTGGCCGCGGTGCTCAATCAAAGACGCCGACTGAGCACCCGCTTCCGCTTCCGACATTGTATCGAATATCGCCGGTGCTAGGACAAAGTAATGCGTACCGTACGTTACGGTACGCATTTTTCATTGCCGATCCGGTGAAAACGGTCTAAATAGCCCTGTTGCCGCAGCGCAGGCTGCGAGCCCGCATCAAGTCGAGGATATCGATGCCAGCCTATCGCTCCCGCACCACCACCCATGGCCGCAACATGGCCGGCGCCCGCGGCCTGTGGCGCGCCACCGGCATGAAGGACGGCGATTTCGGCAAGCCGATCATCGCCGTGGTCAACTCGTTTACCCAGTTCGTGCCGGGCCATGTTCATCTGAAGGACCTCGGCCAGCTTGTGGCGCGCGAGATCGAGCGGGCGGGCGGGGTCGCCAAGGAATTCAACACCATCGCGGTCGACGACGGCATCGCCATGGGGCATGACGGCATGCTCTATTCGCTGCCCTCCCGCGAGATCATCGCCGACAGCGTCGAGTACATGGTCAACGGCCATTGCGCCGACGCCATGGTCTGCATCTCCAACTGCGACAAGATCACGCCCGGCATGCTCAATGCCGCGATGCGCCTCAACATTCCGGCGGTGTTCGTCTCCGGCGGGCCGATGGAAGCCGGCAAGGCGATGGTGAAGGGCAAGCTGCAGGCGCTTGACCTGGTGGACGCCATGGTGATGGCGGCCGACGACAAATATTCCGACGAGGAGGTGCAGACGATCGAGGAGGCGGCGTGCCCGACCTGCGGCTCCTGCTCCGGCATGTTCACCGCCAATTCGATGAACTGCCTGACCGAGGCGCTCGGCCTCTCGCTGCCGGGCAACGGCTCGACGCTGGCCACGCACTCCGATCGTAAGCGCCTGTTCGTCGAAGCGGGGCATCTCATCGTCGATCTCGCCCGCCGCTATTACGAGCAGGACGACGAGACCGCGCTGCCGCGCAGCATCGCCACCAAAAAAGCATTCGAGAACGCCATGGCGCTGGACATCGCCATGGGCGGCTCGACCAACACGGTGCTGCATATCCTCGCCGCTGCGCATGAAGGCGGCATCGACTTCACCATGGACGACATTGATGCGCTGTCGCGGCGGGTGCCCGTGCTGTGCAAGGTCGCGCCGGCCAAGAACGACGTGCATATGGAAGACGTGCACCGTGCCGGCGGCATCATGGCGATCCTCGGCCAGCTCGACCGCGCCGGACTGATCAACCGCAGCGAACCGACGGTGCATGCCGTCACGCTTGGCGACGCGCTCGATCAGTGGGACATCAGCCGCACCAATTCCGAAAGCGTGCGGCAGTTCTTCATGGCCGCCCCCGGCGGCGTGCGCACGACGCAGGCGTTTTCGCAGTCGAACCGTTGGACCGAACTGGATCTCGACCGCAAGGCGGGCGCCATCCGCTCGCCCGAAAACCCGTTCTCCAAGGACGGCGGGCTCGCCGTGCTGAAGGGCAACATCGCGCTCAACGGCTGCGTGGTAAAGACCGCCGGCGTCGACGAGTCGATCCTGAAGTTCACCGGGCCGGCAAAGGTGTTCGAGAGCCAGGACGCCGCCGTGAAGGGCATCCTGGGCAACGAGGTTGTGGCCGGCGACGTCGTCGTCATCCGCTATGAAGGCCCGAAAGGCGGCCCGGGCATGCAGGAAATGCTCTATCCGACCAGCTATCTGAAGTCGAAGGGGCTGGGCAAAGCCTGCGCGCTGCTGACCGACGGCCGGTTTTCCGGCGGGACGTCGGGCCTGTCGATCGGCCACGCCTCGCCGGAGGCGGCCACAGGCGGTGCCATCGGGCTGGTGCGTCAGGGCGACATCATCGAGATCGACATTCCCAACCGCACCGTCAATTTGCGCATTTCCGACGAGGAGTTTGCGGCGCGCCGTGCAGAGCAGGATGTGCTTGGCTGGAAGCCGGTGGAAAAGCGCAAGCGCAAGGTGACCACGGCGCTGCGTGCCTATGCAGCATTCGCGCTGAGCGCCGACAGAGGCGCGGTCAGGGAAGTGCCGGAGGAATAGGCGGCCGTGAAACGCGCCGCCCGCTAAAAAAGCCGGCGTGAAACGCATTGACGCCGGCTTTCCTGTCGTCGGTCTTGCATTGCTTTCGCGCCGGATCGGACTGTCGGCGGAATGATCCCGGTCGAGCGCGACAGGCTTAATATCCGGGGCCGTTTGTATTAATTCTGTTCCGCTCGATCCTCTTCCGCATTGTCAGTCGCGTTCGAGGTCGGAGCGCCTCTTTCGATGATCGGCATAGGCCGGCAGCGGCGTCTCTGGGCGGCGGCCCAGTTGCCGAACTCGTAGGATTTGTAGAAGTCCTCGCTATCCTCAAGAGCGTCTTCGTCGGTCATGTCGCGCGCGAACCGATCCGTGTAGCCTTCCTTGAAGCCTGGCCGGAAGAAGGGTTCCAGCCGCTGGCTGTCGACGATGTTGGTCGCGCCGCTGCCGGTGGCGCCAACCTCGGCCAGGCCGAACGAACCTTTGCCAAGGCCCACGACCGGGTCTGTCAGTTCCTTGGCGCACTGGATGCGGAAGGTGAGTTCGCCGACGAGTTCCGGCATGCCCACAATCCTGATCGGGACGCCGTTATCCTCGACATCGAATCCCAGCGCCTCGATCATGGTCAGTGTCGTGGAGACGCAAACCCTGGAAATGCGCAGGGGCGGCACCATCGCGTTGAAGCTTACGAGGATGTAGTGACCTCGGAAAAACGCCTCGCTCATATGGGTCGGAAACCAGTTGCGCCTCAAAACCTGAACATTGTAGCGGGCGTGGGCCATGTACACGGCCGACATGAGAACCGCATTGGCCGTTGGATTGCTGTCGCCCGCCCGGGGGTGTGGAGCCTTGGCCTTGCCGAAATGCGGAAAAGGATAGTCCGGAGTCGCCATGAAATAGTCCGGATCGTCGAGCGCCATCGAAAGCTGAGCCTGGGCCGTCAGTCGCTTCGGCGAGGCGAAGGCGCCTGAAACCTGCGTCGCGATCCACGGCGCGGGGCGTTCGGCTCCAGTCAGTTCCTTCGCGGCCGCGCCGATGACGGCACGGAAGGCCCGGTGATCGGCCAGGTAGGCGGGATCCTGGGTGTTGTTCGCTTCGTCGCTCTGGCCGTGCCGTTCGAGCGTGACGGCATGATGTGTGCGAGCCTTTCTGCGCGAACGGGGGCGTTCAAGTTCATGAGCCTTTCCGAGCGCGCTCCTTGCCTGGTCGACATAGGGCGAGCTTGAAACGCGCGAAATGTCAGCGGCGGCTTTCGCGACATTCACGGCGATGTCGAAATCTTCCGGTTTGACTTCGCCGTTCCCGGCAGTCTTGCGATGGTCGTCCACCAGCCGCTCGAAGATGAGCGAGGCGGCCATCAGAGGCGTCGCGCCCCGCGCGGCCGGATGAAACTCGCCCGCCAGCCTCGCCTGTTCCGAATAGACCGTGCCGCGCCACACCAGCGTCTCGGTCAGGGGAGTGAGGGCGGCACGTCCATACGGCTCGAATTCGCCTTCGTCCGCCGCAGACCGCTCGGAAAAGCCGATCATCTTGGCGCGATATTCAGCCTCCCCGAGAAGTTGGTCGGGCACCATGGTCAGCTTGGCCGAATTGCCGCTGCCGGCCATGAAAGATTCGCCGATGCCGAGTACGACCCTCGCGCCGGAGGCCAAGGGAGCAACCGCTTCCACGGGCCTGGCAAGGAGTTCCGCCGACGTGGAAACCGCCCGCGCGTCGACTTCCCTGATCTCGTCGGCCGTGAAACCGCCGACAGTCTGGGGAGTGAACCAGCCCGCCCGCTCGGCGACGATCTTTGCGAACTTGCTGGCGGAACTGGCCGCTTTCTGTGAAGCTTGCGCCGATGTCGTTGCGCCTTTGATGTCACCCGACAGCTTCGTCACCGTGGCGGCGACCTTTTCGGTTGATTTCTGTGTCGCCGCGACAGTCGTTTTTATGCCCCCGGCATGCGCCTTCTTCAGGTCGTTGAGACTTGCGGAAATCTTCCGCGTTCTGGCATCGATCAGGATTTGACGCTTGATCACGAAAAAGAAGCAAGCCAGAACCGCGGTTGTGGCGGCGCACATAATTAGAATATAAATGGCGTCGGTATGCACGGGTCTTCCTTTTTCAAGGGCATTGAGGTAACCACTCCCCATACATATACGGGGTGGGGCAGGCAAGTAGCATGAAAATAACATTTCTCTAATATAGCCGTCGTCGGACGAGAGTCGGCGGTTCGTTAAGTTTTAGGGCCTGGGTCATCATGAAATTTCCAATCGAAACTTTCTTATTTGAGCAATGTCCTGGGACTCCGAGAAAATTTTCAAGGAATGTGCGAATATATGGCGATCCGTTGCATCGAAAGCCGAGTGAAATCTCGAAGCTTTACGGCGCCATGCCTCTCGATCAATTCCTGGCCGAGGAGGCGCGTTATGGAATCGGCAACTACATCCTGGTCGATGAGACGCCGACATCCTGCCGGATCATAACGTCGCCCGGCTATTGCGGCGGTTATGGTTGCGTGTCGGATCGGGGTGCGTTTGCCGCAACCACGCTGTCGCCGGTACTGCGGGCGATCGGTGGCGGTATGCAAATGAACCCGTTCGGGCTCTCGTTCTACCTGAGCTACGCTCCGAACAGCGCCAATGGCATGATGCCATTCAGCACCATGTTCGAGGGCGTGTTCAGGCTGCCGCCAGCCGCCGTCATCGAGTTCGAGGCCGGAACACGGACGCGTTACGAAAGCTATCTCGTGAAAGGCAAGGAACTGAACCCGCCAAGATCCTTCGCGGCGGCAATGGCGGAGGTGTCGTCGGCGGTCGCGCGGCATTTCAAGGCGAACGGAAAGAAGCCCGTGGTGATGTTTTCGGGCGGCGTCGACAGCCTCGCCATATACCTCGGTCTGCGGGAGAAGATGAGGCCCGAGGATATCCATCTCATTACGGTGGACCACAACCGCGCCAACGGCCCCGACCGGGCCTTCGCTGTCGCGGACAAGCTCGGCATCGAGATCGATCACGTAGAGGACACCTATTCCTCGTCGCCGGTAGCCAACTCCATCCTCGAGAGTCAGATGGAGCAGGACATCGTCATCACCAGAGGCCCGAGCGTTGCGCTGCTGGAGAAGAATCTGGACGGCGCGCTGATCCTTCACGGCCAAAACATGGATGCCATATCGAAAGTCAACATGACCGTCCTGCAGGCCAATCTGGATCGGGCGTATCTTTCTCGCGCCAAGATGCGGGAGATCAAGTCCGACGACGAAAAGCTCAGGCAATATGAAAGCTTCCTCGGGAATCTCCAGTTCACGAATGCTTACCTGAGCGATCCCGTGTTCCAGAAGCAGACCTCGGCATTCTTTTCGCGGATGCATGGGGAAGTGGCGGACCCGCAACCAGGAGGCCGCGGCATCTTCCGTGGCATGATCTCAAGCCAGATACCGAATATCCTGAGCAAGCCGGACTACCCGCTGGATCAGGTGCCGTATCTGGATGCCGAGGTCGACATTTTTGAACGGTTCATCGGCATTCCCGACCTGGACCCGAGCCTCGGCGCCAAACTGATCCGCTACTACACCTATGCGCAGATTTCCAACAAACGCCTCGCCACCTTCGCAACTCCGGATGGGAGCAAGACGGTCCTGGTGGCGATGTCCGGGCCGATTCTCAGCTATTTCATCGGAAGGAACTTGCAGTTGTCCGATGCCGCAATGCCCAAGGGCGAGGTCTATGCTTATGCGGAGAAACTGGCCGGCATGCCTTACCATCAATTGGCGACGCCAACTCAGCGCCAGTTCAACATGCGCAAGATGAACAAATACGACGGCGACGCCCTGCTGATGCACAACATGGACAAGCTCGACGTCAAGAAATCCTTTGTCGTTCCGCGTATCAAGGACAAGGTAGCGCGCAGCCACATTGAATACATATATCGAGATGTCGCCAAGACCGCGCGCCCCGACGATCCCGACGTGCGGCTGTTCAGCCAGTCTCGCGGACGTCACATCCTCAATCTGGAAATGCTGGTTCGCGGCGCCCTCCGGAACGAGGCTGTCGAACCGATGCAGGGCGTTCGGCGGCAATGAGCGTCAAGTGCGCGATGACCGCTTGATCACCGCCAGATTGAGCGTCGTCCGCAGCCGGAAGCCGATCGACTCGTAGAGGCCGATCGCGGCGTGGTTGGTCTCCCAGGCATGGAGGAACGGAACGTCGCCGCGTGCCGCGATGCGCCGTGCGACGAATACCGACAGCCGTCGTCCCAGTCCCTGGCCGCGGACGTCCGGATGCGAGCAGACGCCGCTGAGTTCCGAAAAACCGTCCTGTTTCATGCGCTCGCCGGCCATGGCGACCAGCCTTCCGTCGCGCTTCACGCCCCAGAACTCGCCGAGTTCGCCGGCGCGCAACGAGAAAGGACCTGGCTTGGTCAGCGTCGCGAGATCGAGCATTTCCTGTGCATCGGTCTTGCTCAGCCTTTCGATTTCGTCGCCCCCCGCATCAGGCAGCGGTTTTTCCGCGATCATCTGCACGACGCGCGCCGTCAACGTCGCTACCGTCGCCGGCGGGAGGGTGATCTGGCTTGCCTGCGCCACCATCAGGCTCTCGTCGTCCAGCAACAGGGCTGAGAGCGCCCTCAAGCTGTCTGGGTCGTCGCTGCCGGTCGCCGCGAACGGGATGATGCCGCGCTGGTAGCGCCGGGCTAGCGCGCCGCCTTCGGAAAAAGCCGATTGCCGGGATGTCAGGGCGCCCCAGATGGGCCGGTCGAGACTATGGACGCTCACGCTACCTTCTCCTCGATCTTCGTGGCGCGGCGGTCGAGTGGCGTGGCGGCAAGACCCTGCTCGATCGCCGCCAACTGGGGGAGCAGCGGACCCGACAGGTCCTTGCAAAGATCCTTCACCGCCGCCTCGATGCGCGGCCAGATATGCTGTTTCGAAAATTCGACCAGTTGTCGGCCGTCCGGCGTCAGGGCGACGGTCCGGCGTCTCTGGTCTCCGGGGGCCTGGCGGACCTCCAGAAGTCCTTGCGCGGCGAGTTGCGCGACGGTGCGGGTCACGCCCGGCTGACTGATGCCGACGGCCATGGTCAGTTCGCCGATGGTCAGCGGCCCTTGCCGGTCGATCGCCGCCAGATACGGGTATTGCGCCGCCTGGATCGGCAAGCCGGCCTCGTCGATGATACGCTGCGTGTCGGCCTGCAGCCGCTCGCCGATGCGTTTCATGCGGGTGCCGAGCGTCAGGAAGCCAAAACTGCGGACGATGTCTTCCACCATGGCCGTGTCCCTTGAATTATATATCAGGTTATATAACTTCGCATAAAACTTGTCCAGTGGGTTGCCGCCGGACCGATAGAGGGAGGTCGAGGTCGGTCAAAGGTATCGAGAATCATTGCCCGCCGGGCACCGTCCCGACTATGCTGGAAACACAAAGCAGGAGGCACGCGATGGACGAACCCACTGGCTGGCGCCATATGAAAAACGCGCCGAAGGACGGCAGCCGCATCCTGGTGACCGTGCGGTCGTCGGAACAGGGCGCGGCGGAGGTCGACGTGGCCTATTGGGCGCGAGCCGACCAGTTCGGCATGGAAGGCTGGCGGGCCGCCGACTCTCACCCCGGCAACATCGTCGGTTATGCCGATCCGGAACTGAAATGCTGGATGCCGCTGCCAAAAGCCAATACCGGCGGCGAGGTGTCCGGCATGCCGGCGCCCTGGCAGGGGGAAGATGCGGAGGAGCTTTTCGGGTCCGGGATCTGACCGGACCCTGCGTCGTCTGACCCAACCGGCGGCGCTCACTGCCACAATCCCTACTGGACGATTGGGACTAAGGGCTTGCCTGCTCCCAAGCACTTGTGCGCGGTCTTTCGCGCCCGCGACCCATGACCGGCTTCCCGGTAAGGACGATGACGATGACGGACGTTACCGCGCCGGCCGGAAAGGTCTCGGCCCAGAGCAACACGGTCTTCGCGATCATTTTGGCGGTATCTTTCTGCCACATGCTCAACGACATCATGCAGTCGTTGCTTGCGGCCATCTATCCGATGCTGAAAAGCGACTTCGGCCTGTCTTTCTGGCAGATCGGTTTGCTGACGCTCGCCTTCCAGGTGACCGCGTCGCTGCTGCAGCCGCTGGTCGGCATCTACACCGACAAGCGGCCGATGCCCTATTCGCTGACGCTGGGCATGGGCTCGTCGATGATCGGCCTGTTCCTACTCGCCACCGCGCACACCTACTGGATGCTGGTGGTCGGCGCCTGCTTCATCGGCGTCGGTTCGTCGATCTTCCATCCCGAATCCTCACGCGTGGCGCGGCTCGCCTCCGGCGGCCGTTTCGGCCTGGCGCAGTCGCTGTTCCAGGTGGGCGGCAATTTCGGCCAGGCGCTCGGTCCGCTGCTCGCCGCCTTCATCGTCGTGCCGATGGGGCAGGGCAGCGTCGGCTATTTCTCGGTCGCTGCCATGCTCGGCATGGTCATCCTCTGGCGGGTTGGCAACTGGTATGGCAGCCATCTGCGCGCAACGTCAAAACGGTCGGCGGGACCGGTGTCGGTGAACTTGCCGCGCAAGACGGTCGTGCTGGCGCTGGTGGTGCTGGCGCTGCTCACCTTCAGCAAGAACATTTATACGGCAAGCATCTCCAGCTACTACACTTTCTACGTCATCGAGCGGTTCGGCGTGGACGTGCAGATGTCGCAGTACCTGCTGTTCGTCTTCCTCGGCGCCACCGCGCTGGGCACCGTGCTCGGCGGGCCGATCGGCGACCGGTTCGGCGCGAAATTCGTAATCTGGTTCTCGATCCTCGGTGTATTGCCCTTCACGCTGGCGCTGCCCTATGTGGACCTCACCTGGACGATCGTGCTGTCCGGCGTCATAGGCCTGATCCTGGCCTCCGCCTTCCCGGCCATCGTCGTGTTCGCGCAGGAACTGCTGCCGGGCCGTGTCGGCATGGTCGCCGGCATCTTCTTCGGCTTCGCCTTCGGCATGGGCGGCATCGCCGCCGCGGTGCTCGGTGTGCTCGCCGACGCCAAGGGCATCGAATATGTCTATTGGGTGTGCTCGTTCATGCCGCTGCTCGGCCTGCTAACGATCTTCCTTCCGTCCGAGAGGGTGTTGCGGGCCAAGGCGGCGTAGCCGCTCGTTACACGAACTCCGAGACCGCCTGGAAGAAACGCAGCGTCTGCTGATCGAGCGCGTCGTCGACAGGCTCGTGCTGCGACGACAGCCGCGCGATCACCACCTCGCTGACCGGGTCGACATAGAGCCACTGGCCGTGGATGCCGGCGGCGAGGAAGGCGCCGTTGGCGTAGCCGGACTGGTACCATTTGTTGCGGTAGCTGCCGTCCCTGAGCAGATGCGCGAAGTCGCCGGCCTCCCAGGCAGCCTTGTCGCCGGCCGAGATTGTGTCGCGCACCCAGCGCTCCGAGACGACGGCGCGGCTGCCGGCCATGCCGCCGCAACGCATCATCTCGCCGACACGGGCAAGGTCGCGTGCCGTCATCGACACGCCGCCAGCAGCCCGCGCTGTACCTTCGGAGTCGACCGTAACGTTGCATCTGCCTCGCGCCCGCAGCGGCCGCCACAGTTTTTCGCGAAAAAGGCCGGCGTAGCGCTGGCCCGAAGAGCGTTCGACGATCAGCCCGAGCAGGTCCGAAAGCGGCGAATAATAGCGTAACGGCCCGCCATGTGGCCCGCCGCGCGGCAGCGACAGGATCACCTGGCGCAAGGTCTCCACTCGGTCGCCCGGCCGCATCGGGTTCCACAGCATGGCGCGGCGGTAGCGGGCGAAGTCGCTCTCCGGGTCAAGATAGGCTTCCTCAAAGCCTAGGCCGACGCGCATGTCCAACACCTGCTGCACCGTTGCGTCACCGTAGACCGTGCCCACCGCCTCCGGCATGTAGCGCGACACCGGTTGCGACGGGTCGAGCAGGCCCTCGTCCTGCAGCGCACCGGCTAGAACGGCGGTCAGCGACTTGCTGATGGAAAACACCAGATGCGGCGCCGACGGATCGGCGGCCGGCGCGCAGAACTCGCCAACGAAGACGCCGCCCTTCATCACCACCAGCGTATCGGTGTTCGAGCGGGCCAGGAAGGTTTGCAGGGTCTCGCTGCCGCCTCCGACATCGACCGTGCGCTGGAGCAATGCGCCGAGCGGCTCCAGCGTCTCATCCTCGATCGTCGCGCTGGTCGAGATCTCAGCCGTCGGTGTCATCTCCGCCACGTTCTGGAACGACCAGGCCGAATAGGGCCGGGTGCGCCAGTTGCCGAGGCTGACATCGGTGCGCGCGAAGCCGAATTTTTGGGCGAAAGCGGAAACAGGAAGGCTCAAATCGGAAACTCGATTGGAAGATGAATTAAGTCCGGCTGGCGAGCGCGGTGACGATGGCATGCAGGGCCGCCAGCGTTGCCCTGGCGAAGGCCGTATTGCTGAAGTCCGGATAGGTCGAGAGTTTCACCGCCACCATGCGGTGGTCGAAACTGATCCAGATCAACTGGCCGAACACGCCGCGGCACATCAGCGTGCGCGAGCGCGGATCCTCGATCCAGAACTGGTTTTTGTAGGATCCCTCCGGAAAGGCGTCGTTGAAAGCCGGACCGTGGAAGCCGCTGCGCGTCGCCTCGATCCAGTCGGGCGGAATGACGCCGCCGCCGCCGTCGAGGATCAACTGGCCGAAGCGGCCGTAGTCGCGCAGCGTCGCGTTGAAGCCGCCGTCGGCGATCGCATAGCCGGCGCTGTCGACGGTGTAGCATGCGCTCTCCTCCGCGCCCATCTTCTGCCACAGTTCGTCCGAGACCAGTTGCGGCAGGCGCTTGCCGGTGACGCGCTCCAGCACGAAGGCCAGCACATCGGTCTCGATCGAGCGGTACTCGAACATCGCCCCGTGCGGCCGCACCGTCTCGGTCAGGCGCAGGATCAGTTCCCACATATGCGCCGGCCAGGAAAAATCCGGATCGCTGCCGGGCGGCGGCGGTTTCCAGCCACCCGCGACGTCGACCTGGCCGATGTTGGAATAGGGGTTGTCGTAGGTCTCGTCGAAGCGCACGCCGGTGGTCATGTCGAGCACCTGCCGAAGCGTGGCGCCGCGCCAGCCGGTGGCGGCAAGCTCCGGCAGATAGTCGGTCACGAGCGCCGCGGGATCGACGAGGCCCCGACTCGCGACGATGCCGAACACCATGCCGGTCACCGATTTGGCCACGGACTGCGACAGGTGCAGCGTGCGTTCGTCCATTCCGTTGAAATAGCGCTCGAAGGCGACCGCGCCGTCCTTCAGGACGAGAAAGCCGTCGGTGTAAGTGTCGTCGAGATGTTTTTCGAGCGTCGTGCGGCCGCGCTCGGTGTCGAATTCGAGCGCATCGAGATCGGCCTCGGCGCGCGGAAATCTTTTGCGATGACCATTGCCGCGCCACACCTCGGCGGTGGCCAGCAGTTCACGGATATGCTGGAACGACCAGCGGTTCCACGGCGGCCGGTCCCAGTCCTGCCGCGGCACGATCAATGCCGGCGGCGAGCCCTGCATGATCGGCGGGCGCGGATCGCTGTTCTTGTAGGACGTCATGCCTTCGAACCGGGGCCTTCTCCCCGCGGGCGGGGAGAAGGCGTTGCGGGCTTACTTCTGCACATCCGTCCAAATGCGCGAGTAGAGGTCGACGATCTCGGGCGAACAGGACTCCAGGAACTGGCCAGCCTTTTCGTATTCCGCCGGCACGACCAGTTCCGGCGCGGTCTTCATCTCCTCCGGCATGAACTGCTCCGATCCCTTGATGCCGTTCGCATATTTGGCGAAGGCCGAGATCATCGCGGCGTTTTCCGGATCCATGATGAAGTTCATGAACAGTTTTGCATTTTCGACGTTCTTGGCGTCCTTGAGGATGGCGACGCTGTCCATGAAGATCGGATACCCTTCCTTGGGATAGCCGAACTTGATGTCCGCGTTGGTCAGCCGCGAGCGCATGATCGCGCCGTTCCAGTAATATACCGCGGAATAGTCTCCCGCCGGCAGCTTCTCGGTGACGCTGTAGTCCATCGCCAGCCATTTGGCCTTCGCCTCGACCAGCTTGTCGCGCACCTTCTTGAGCAGTTCCTTGTCGTCGGTGCACCAGTTGCCGCCGAAATATTTGATCGTGGCGAAGAGCACGTCGTTCATTTCAGGCGCCACGTTGATCTTGCCCACGAGTTCGGCGGGCGGATCGAGGAAGATCGCGGCGGTGTTGATGTCACCGCCGTAGACCTTGCTGTTGACGCCGATGCCGGTGACGCCCCACTGCCACGGCACGCTATAGTGGCGGCCCGGATCCCACGGCACGTCCACCCAGCGCGGATCGACGTTCTTGAAATTCTCCATCTGGTCGGGGCGCGCCTCGAGCAGCAGCCCTTCCTTGACCCAGATCGGCACGTAGTTGGCCGACGGCACGACAATGTCGAAGCCGTGGCCGCCGGCGCGCACCTTGGCCAGCGCCGTGTCGTTGGAATCGTAGTCGGTGATGGTCACCTTGACGTTGTGGGCCTGCTCGAACTTCTTGATCATGTCGGCGCTGGTGTAGTCGCCCCAATTGTAGATGTTGAGCTCCCCCTCCGCGTGCGCCAGGCCGGCAAAGCCGAGCAGCGCGATGGCCGCTGTCCCGGTCAGCAATATTCCTCTCATTTGGTCTTCTCCTCTGGTCTGTTTGGCCGCGTCATGCCTTGCGGCGGTTGATGAAAAAGAAGGCGGTAACGAGAATAAGCGACACGAGCAGGAAGACCGTTGCGATCGCATTGACCTCCGGTGTCGTCTCGCGCCGAAGCTGGCCGAGCATATAGGTCGGCAAGGTGTCCTGGCCCCCCGATTTCACGAATTCGGTGATTACCACGTCGTCCAGCGAGATGACGAAGGCCAGCATGAAACCGGCTATGATGCCTGGCCTCAGCAGCGGCAGCGTCACATAGCGGAAGGTTTTCCATGGGGTGGCATAAAGATCCGCCGCCGCGCGCTCGAGCGTCAGGTCCATGCTTTCGAGGCGGGCCCGGATCGGCAGATAGGCGAAGGGGATGCAGAAAGCCGCGTGCGCGGCGACGAGATAGCCCAGGCCGGAATAGCCGGTCCACACTTTGATGCGCGAGAAGACGATCAGGAGAGCCACGGCCGTGACGATTTCCGGGACCATCAGCGGCTGGTTGATGAAGGCGTATTTGAAGGTGAGGCCCCGGTAGGGTTTCGTGCGCGTGGTGGCGATGGCCGCCATGGTCGCCGCGGTAGTAGCGATCGAGGCCGCGCATATGGCAATGATGGCGGACCGCAGTGCCGCCTCCTGGACGCGTTCGTTGCTGGCCGCCGCCTGGAACCAGCGCAGCGACACGCCCTCCCAAATCGCCATCGAATCGCCGGCGTTGAAGGCGTAGACGACGAGCGCCGCGATCGGCAGGTAGAGCATGAAAAAGGTGAACAGCGCGATGAACGCGAAACCCGGCTGCGCGCGCAGATCGAAGGTTCGCGGCCTAGACATGCTGCGCTCCCGAGCGCGCGGCATTGCGCACATAGACGAGCAGCGCCAGCATCACGATGGCCATCAGCGTGATCGACAGCGCCGCTCCCAACGGCCAGTTGCGGCCGGCGCCGAACTGCAACTCGATCAGGTTGCCGAGCATCATGTTCTTGCCGCCGCCCAGCACGCGCGGCGTGACGTAGGCGCCGAGCGACGGGATGAAGACCAGGATGGAGCCGGCGACGATGCCCGGGCGCACCAGCGGAATGATGATGCGCCAGAGCACCCGCAGACGCGTGGCGTAAAGGTCGTAGCCGGCCTCGACGAGGCGGAAATCCAGCTTTTCCATGCTGGCGTAGAGCGGCAGGACCATTAGCGGCAGGTAGACGTAGACCATGCCGAACAGGATCGCGACGTCCGTGTACATTAGCTGCACTGGCCGGTCGATCAGCCCCAGCCACATCATCAGGGTGTTCAGAATCCCCTCGTTGCGGATCACTTCCTGCATGGCGAAGGTGCGGATGAGCAGGTTCGTCCAGAACGGTATGGTAATGAGGAACACCCAGACTTCACGGGTACTGGCCGGGCGCGTGGCGATGAAGTAGGCCGTGGGGAACCCCAGCCCCAGTGTCAGCAGGGTGGTGATGAGCGACAGTTTCACTGACCGCCAGAAAATCGAAAGGTGCGCATCGGCAAGGCCGACGGTGTCGTCGAAGATGTCGCGCGAGAAGAACACCGAGAACCAGCCGTCGAGCGAGAATTGCCCGAACTTCACGTCGCCGTAGTCGCCCTTCACCATGAAGGAGTAGGCGAGCATGACGAAGAGCGGCCCGATCGCCGCGACGAGGATGATCAGCAGCGCCGGCGTCGAAAGCAGCCAGCGCGAACGGACATCGGCGCGCTCGGCCTGTCTGGCGGTCTCGGCGGCGCTTGCCATGTCAGTCCTTCAGCACCTGGGCGGAATCGGCCGGAATGAGCAGCCCCACCCGGTTGCCCGCGACGAAACGGTCGGTATGGCCGCGCGCGTTCTGCCGGCGCACGATGAAGGGCTCGCCGGAATCCAGCTTCAGGTGGAAATGCGTGTCGGTGCCGAGATAGACCACCGTCTCCACCGTACCGGCCAACGCCGCGCCTTCCGGTTTCGCAAGCTGCGCATGCTCGGGACGGACGACGATCGAGACGTCGCCCTTCGGCGCAAAACCGTCCGGCAGCGAGGCGGGGATCTCGGCGCCGGAGGCCAGCCGCACGGTGGCGAGATTGCCGGCTGTCGAGACGATTGCCGCCGGCAGGAAATTGCTCTCGCCGATGAAGTCGGCGACGAAACGCTCGGCCGGCCGGTCGTAGATGTCGCGCGGGCTGCCGACCTGCAAAATCTTGCCGGCCGACATCACCGCGATGCGGTCCGACATGGTGAGCGCTTCTTCCTGGTCGTGGGTGACGAAGATGAAGGTAATTCCGGTCTCGTGCTGGAGTGTCTTCAACTCGATCTGCATGTCCTTACGCAGCTTGTAGTCGAGCGCGGACAGTGGTTCGTCGAGCAGCAGCACTTTTGGCTGCGGCGCCAGCGCCCTGGCCAGCGCGACGCGCTGCTGCTGGCCGCCTGAAATCTGGCTGGTGCGGCGACCGGCCAGTTGCTCCATGCGCACCAGTTTCAACATCTGGGTGACGCGCGCCTCGACCTCGGCCTTCGGCTTGCCGAGCATTTCCAGCCCGAAGCCGATGTTCTGGGCGACGGTCATGTGCGGGAACAGCGCGTAGCTCTGGAACACGGTGTTTACCGGCCGCCTGAACGGCGGCAGCGGCGCGATGTCGTCGCCGTAGAGAAAAATCTCGCCCTCGCTGGGGAAATCGAAACCGGCGATGAGGCGCAGCAACGTCGTCTTGCCGCATCCGGACGGGCCGAGCAGGGTGAAGAACTCGTTCTCGCGAATGTTCACCGAAACACGGTCGAGCGCCGCGAATCGGGCGTCGCCGCTGCCGAAGATTTTGCTGACGTTGCGAACTTCGATCGCGTTCCTATCCGGCTTTTCCGGCACTCAGCGCCCCAGTTCTAGCCGGCTTCGCCGGGCCATTGGTTCCCCTTGTGCCGATTGTCAGCATATGCGGCTGCACTTGGCAACCGGCTTGAACGGGGATTCAGCAGTGATTGTGCGGTGCACGGGAACAGCCAACGCGCCAGCATGGGCTGGCTCAATCGCGAAAGGTGACGCGTCCGCCGCAGATGGTGGTTACTGGACGGATTTTGGTCAGGTCCTCCGCGGGCCTGGCGTCGAGATCGCCCGAGAGCACGACGATGTCGGCCAGATAGCCCGGCTTGAGGCGACCTTTGCGGTGCTCCATGAATTCGACGTAGGCGCCGCCAATCGTATAGGCGGCAAGCGCCTCGTCGAGCGTAAGACTCTGGTCCGGATCGCCGTCGCCCCAGGGTTTGCGCAGCATCGCCGCCTGCATGCCGAGGATGGGGTCGATCGGCGCCACCGGCCAGTCGGAGGCGAAGACCAGCGGTGCGCCGGCGGAAAGCAGGCTGCGGACGGGAAAAGCATAGGGCCAGCGACCGCGGCCGATACGCGAGACGGTCGGCTCCAGCGGCACGCCATGCACGCCCGGTGCATGGATCGGCTGCATCGAGGCTATGGCGCCCAGTTCGGCGAAGCGCGGAATTTCCGCCTGCGAAATCAACTCGATATGCTCGACGCGGTGGCGGCTGTCGCGAACGCCGTTGGTGCGCCGCGCCTTTTCGTAGCCGTCGAGCACGGCGCGCACCGCGCCGTCGCCGATCGAATGTACGGCGATCTGCAAGCCGCGGCGGTCGGCCTCGGTGGCGATTTCGGCGAAGCGTTCCGGAGTGAACAGTGGCTCGCCGCGCCACTCCGGCCGGTCGGAATAGGGATCGACCAGCACACCGGTCCAGGATTCGATGACGCCGTCGTAGAAGATTTTCACCAGGCCGGAGGATATCCATTCCGAACGGTAACGCTCGGCCATCAGGCTTGCCTTCTCCAACATCTCGATCTTCATGAAGTTCTTGAAATGGAACGGGATTTTCACCCGGCAATGCAGGCCCGCGAGGTCCTCGATCTCCGACAGCAGTTCGAGCTGATAAAAATTGCCGTCCATGTTGTGGATCGACGTGATGCCGTGGCGGGCGCACCAGTCGAGCCCACGCTGCATGGTGTCGCGGTCGACCTCGCGTTCCTTCTGCGAGGGAACCGGGTCGGGCTCGCCGCCCGTGGAAAGGCCGAGCCGGGCGCGCTCCTCGCCGGCCAGCGCGATTACCGGATTGAACGCCTCGTTCTCGCGCAACTCGCCGGTGGCAAAGCCGTCCTCGCCCATGACGATCTCGTTGCCGGGCCGCAGCTTTTTTCCGGTGAGCACGCCGGCCATTTCCAGCGCTTTCGTGTTCGCCCAGACCGTATGATGGTCCGGGGCGGCCATGGCGAAAGGGCGGTCGGAAATGATGCGGTCGAGGTCGTGGCGGGTCACCGGGCGCTCGCCGAGCACGAGGTAGTCGACGCCTTGGCCGAGCAACATCGGCGCGTCGGGGCGCGAACGGGCGTAATCCTGGATGGCGGCATGCAGGGCGATGGCGCCATGAACGCCGGAAAGCTGCAGATGCGCCAGTTCGGCCGCGCCGGAAAACAGATGCATGTGGCCTTCGATGAAGCCCGGCACGACCGAATTCATGCCGGCGTCGATCACCCGCGTGGCCGCGCCGCGCAACGCTTCGATCGCCGTGCGGTCGCCGACGGCGACGATCTCGCCGCCGCTGACCGCCAGCGCTTCCGCCCGTGGCTGGTCCTCGTCCATGGTCCTGATGCGGCCATTGACGATGATCAGCTCGGCGTTGCGGCTCATAAAATCTTTCCGGTTGAACGCTTTAGCTCTAGCACCTTCGACGCCTCGGAGGCCAGATCAAAGGGCGTGCGGCTGGCCTACAGCAGGGCGCTTGTCGGGAGCGGGCGGCTGCGGCTAGGGTGCGGCGGTCATTTCAAGAGGGGTTCATGAAGACGATTTTTTCGCCGTTGCATGCCGGCCATTCCGGGCAGATGGAACTGATCGCGGGGGCGATCGTGCCGGGTTTCGAAAAGCCGTCGCGGGCCGAATTCATCCGCGCGCGGGTCGAATCCGAGAAGCTCGGACCGATCCTGCCGCCGGATATTTTCGACCTTGCTGCGGCTAAGCGGGTGCATGATCCGGATTATATCGATTTCCTGCCAACCGTCTGGCCGGAATGGGAAAAATCTGGCCGCTCCGGCTCGGCGATGGGCTTCACCTGGCCGACCCGCGGGCTGCGCGGCGACGTGCGGCCGAAGACCATAGACGCATTGCTCGGTTTCTATTCTTTCGATGCGGGGGCGAGTTTCGTGAAAGGAACATGGGAGGCGATCAAGTCTTCCCATGATGTGGCGCTGACCGCGGCGGGACTGGTGAAAGGCGGCGAGCGCGCGGCGTTCGCGCTCTGCCGCCCGCCGGGGCACCATGCGGGCGCGGCATTCATGGGCGGATATTGTTTCATCAACAATGCGGCGGTCGCTGCGCAGTATTTCCTGGATAATGGTGCAAAAAAAGTTTCGATACTCGATGTAGATTACCACCACGGCAACGGTACACAGGAGATTTTTTATTCGCGTTCCGATGTTCAGGTGCTCAATCTGCATGGCGATCCGATGACGGAGTATCCATTTTTCCTAGGTCATGCCGATGAGAAGGGAATTGGCGAGGGCGAAGGGTTCAATTTAAACTATCCGATGCCGTTCGGCACCGCCTGGGCCGAATGGAGCGCCTCGCTGGAGGACGCCTGCGCCAAATTGGCAGCCTATCGTCCTGATATCGTTGTGGTTTCGCTCGGCGTCGACACGTTCGAGAAGGACCCGATCAGCCAGTTCAAGCTGAAGACCGAGGACTATCCGAAGATCGGAAAACGCATCGCAAAACTCGGCCTGCCGACACTTTTCGTCATGGAAGGCGGCTATGCCGTCGAGGAAATCGGCGTCAACGCGGTCGGCGTGCTGACCGGGTTCGAGCTGGGGTGAGATTCTCGTCCCTCGATGTTCGCCGGTGACGGTTTTGGATATGATTTCAATGCCTTGCGGGCGCGTATCTCGGGATGAGGAGGGGTGCGTCCGCCGTCGAAGCCGTTACTCACGGGACTCGCGTGAAGTCCGGAAGATCGAGGGATATCAAGGGTTTGTCCGGACAGCACAGGGAAACCGTTGCAACTCGCTTGATTCCACCCTCGTTTTGGGGCCGATTCCCTTCGCGGATCGGGTATTTGGCTTCGCGAAAGGGCGTTTCACGTTGTTCTGTGGTGACGACGTGGACGCAATCGCCGGAACAGCCGAGATGCCCCTTATACCTGGGTTATTTTTTGACCGTCGGCGCTGCCCCTCACTGTCCGGCCGTCGTCTCTCTCCCCGTGAAGGACGGGGAGAGAGACGACGGCCGCGGGCGCGCCGCTACTCCACAAACACTTTCACGCTTGCCGCGCGGCCGGCGGCGTCGATGACGGTCAGCGTCGAATAGCCGGCGCCGTCCGGCTGCCAGGTGGCGGTGCGGCGGCGCACGATTTCAGTGAGCGGTTTTCCGTTGGCGAGCCAACGGAACGGTGCGCGGCCGCCCTGGAGTTTCAGGACCAGCGGGCTGGCCGTCGAGGCCGTGAGTTCGACATGGGCGCCGTCCGGCGGAAAGACGATCCTTGGCGCCGGCTCGACGACCGAGGCGGAACCGGCCGTGGCGGGCAGGGTGTCCTGGCCGGACTCGAAACGGCGCTGGGTGACCGGGAGGTCTTGCGGCGCGGCATGGAAGGCGCCGGCGGGCGGCCGCTGCTGCTGCACGGCGGGAAGGCCTGATCTTGCAAAACCCTCGAACAGGATGGGCGCGGCGGAGACGTAGCCGGCAAGGCCGGGCACGGAACCGGAATCGGCCCGGCCGACCCATGCGCCAAGGACATAACGACCATCATAGCCAACCGACCAGGCGTCGCGGTAGCCGTAGGAAGTGCCGGTCTTGTAGGCGATGCCGCGTTGCGTGGCGCCCTCGGGCGCGCGGATGCCGGAAAGGATGTCGGTGACCTGCCAGTTGGCGGCGGGCTCCAGGATCATGCCGTCGGCCAGCGGCTGGAAATCCGCCTCGGTGCCGTCGCGCAGTTTTTTGGCGCGGCCGCCATTGGCAAGGCCGGTGTAGAGCTGGACGAGGTCGCGCAGCGTGACGCCGACGCCGCCGAGACCGATGGCAAGACCCGGCGCCTCGCCGGGCGGCAGAGTCGGGGTGACGCCCGCCTTGCGGAAACGCGCGGTGAGGCGGGCGGGGCCGACGGCGTCGAGCAGGCGGATCGCCGGCACGTTGAGCGACAGTTGCAGGGCCTGGCGGACGCTGACGTCGCCCTGGTAGCTCATGTCGAAATTTTTCGGACGGTAGCCGGCGAAGTCGGCCGGCCGGTCCTCGATCAGCGTTTCCTGGGCGACAAAACCCTGCTCGAAGGCGAGCCCGTAGATGAACGGTTTTAAGGTCGAGCCGGGGGAGCGGCTGGCGCTGGTCATGTCGATCCAGCCGAAGCGGCGGGGGTCGAAATAATCGGCGGAGCCGACAGAGCCCAGAATGTCGCCGGTGCGGGCATCGGCCAGAACCATCGCCACTGACACGCGCTCGCCCAGCCGGCGGGCGGCTTCTTTTGCGACGGCTTCCAGTCCGGCCTGCACGGATTTCTGGATTGTCAGTTCGAGGCGGGTCTGCGTTGGCGCGGCGCGCAGCGCATCGTCGGCGAGATGGGCGGCGAGCGAAGGCATCGGGAAACGCGCCGCGAAAACCTCGTCGATGGCGGCGCGGGCCGCTTCCCGCTCGGCGAGCACCTTTGCCTCGACCATGCGCGCCAGCACGCGATCGCGCGCGGTCTGGGCATTATCGCGAAAACGGTCGGGCCGGCGGCGCTCGGGCAGTTGCGGCAGGGCGACCAGCAGGGCGGCTTCCGAGACGGTCAGGCGCTTCGGCTCCTTGCCGAAATATGCGAGGGTGGCGGCGCGCACGCCTTCGAGATTGCCGCCATAGGGGGCGAGCGTCAGGTAACGCTCAAGAATGTCGCGCTTGGAAAGGCGGCGCTCGATCTGCCAGGCGCGGAAGATCTGGGTGAGTTTGGAGGCGATGCTGCGGCTTTCGCGCGGCTCGATCAGGCGGGCAAGCTGCATGGACAGCGTCGAGCCGCCGGAGATGATGCGGCCATGGCCGGCAAGCTGGCCGGCGGCGCGCATGAGGGCGAACGGATCGACGCCGGAATGCTCCCAGAAACGCTTGTCCTCATAGGCGACCAGCATTTTTATGAATTCGGGGTCGACCTCGTCGAGGCCCGTCTCGAACCGCCAAAAACCGTCTGATGTGGCGTAGGCGCGCAACAGCGCGCCGTCGCGGTCGACCACTTCCTTCGAGGTGACGATCTTTTCCGGCAGGGGCGGCGGGAAGGCGCGGTCCAATGAGAAGAGCGCTGCGATGGAGAGTGCGGCGAGGGCCGCGCAGCCGGCGAGGGCGATGGCCGCTCGGCGGAGGAGTTTTCGTCCGGGAACACTCTTGAGGATCGACATCGCCGTCTCCCTCAAGTCCCGGCCTTGACTGATTCAGCTACAGGATTCGTGCGTAACTGAAGCGAAGTTATCGCCGTGATCTCTTGACGTGAGGGGCGATATTGAGAGATATTATCGCCGTGAAAACGATCATTTTCACCCATGCCGCAGCAAGGGATCTTGATGGGCTGCCGTCGCGGCCGCGCGCGGCGGTTGAGACTGCCCTTATTCGCTACGCGGTGTCCGGCGAAGGGGACGTGAAGCGCCTGCAAGGACGGGACGGCCTTAGGATGCGCGTAGGCGACTATCGCGTTCTGTTCGATGAGGATCGAACCACCGTGCTTGCCATCTATATCGGCAGGCGAGAAACGACAACCTACCGTAAACGGTGAAGGAAACGACCGATGGCCGACATCCAGATCATCCACAGCCCGAGCGGCGACGAACTCGTCGTGCTGCCTCGCGCCGAATACGAGGCCCTTGTCGCAGCCGCCGCCGATATCGACGAAGACGCGGCCGATATCGCCATGTACGACGCCCGCAAAGCCGAACTTGCCAACGATCCGAACTCGATCTTGCCTCCGGAGGTGAGTGCCATGCTTCTGCGCGGTCATAGTAGGCTGCAGGCTTTGCGCAAATGGCGAGGCATCGCGCAAATCAAGCTGGCCGCCGACGCAGGCATCGCGCAGGGTTATCTCTCCGATCTTGAACATGGCCGAAAATCCGGCTCCGCCGAAACCATCGGCGCACTGGCGCAGGCGTTGGACGTGCCGGTTGAATGGGTAGCGTGAAAAGCGCCGGCTTATCTTCCCGCTTAAGGAGAGGGTTGAAGAGACAGCGTAGCTAAGCGAAGCCGACGAGGCGGAGTAGGGTTGCGTCAGGATGGAGTGCTGCCGCGACGACCCCTCCCGCCGCCTTCGGCGGCACCCTCCCCTCAAGGGGGAGGGAAAGGGCGCAGCCTTCTTCACGGCGCCTTGACCTCCATCATCCCCGTCGCCGTGCGGGCCGAGAATTGCGGACGGTACATGTCCTCGACGCTTGCCGCAGGGTGGGCGTAGACGCCGGGGGTGACGGCGCGTACGACATAGGCCAGCGTGACCTGCCGTCCGCTATCGCCGTTGCGGTCGAAGGCGGCGACAAAGCGGTCGTTGCGGAATTCGAGATGCGCGGCCTGCGTCTGCTCCAGCCAGGGGAAGCTGGACAGGCTGGCGCTGTTGACGAGGCCGGGATTGTCGATCTCGAAACCGGCCGGCAACAGGTCGCTGACCAGCACGCGCGACGGCCAGGAGTTCTGCTCGGTGACCTTGAGCACCACAACAAAACGCTGGTTCTGGGTGACCTCGGTGACGTTGGCCTCGTTGCCGTCGAGCGTGTAATAGGTGCGCTCGATGGCAAAGCCGTCGCCGCCTGCCGGCAGCGGCTGCGACGGGGCAGCGACCGCGGTGACCACCGCCTGCACGGTGCTGGAGCCCGCGTTGGCGATCGTTACCGGGCTGTCGACAAGAGCGCTGCCGTCGAAGCGTTGGGAATAGAGCCCGGTGTGCTGGGCGCCGTTCACCATCAGCTTCATGTCGGCGGCATTGGAGCGCAGCGCGCGGGCGGCGAGCAGCATCCAGGCGTCGTCCTGCGTGCTGGTCCAGCGGGCGGCGCGGCGTTCGGCGCCGACCAGCTTGATCAGTTCCGGAACGACCGACGGCATCGGCTTGCTTTCCGCGGCGAGCGCCAGCATCGCGGCGCCGTCGCGCAGGCGCGAGCCATAGTCCGAGCGATACCAGTTGTGCTCGGGGTTCAGCTTGGCGAGCTGCAGCGCGGCCTGGAAGGTGGCTTGCGAGCGCTGGGCGTCGCCATAGAGCGCCAGGCTGGCGGCCAGTTGCGCGACCGCCATCGGGCTGGAAAAGGCTTCCAGCTTGGTGTCGGCGTAATAGCGCAGGTCGCCGACGGAGGCCTTCTTGTTGCGGGAGAGAACATAGAGCGCATAGGCGATCTCGCTGCCGCGATCCTCGATGTCGAGGTCGTAGGAGAGCGAATTCTGCAGGTTGTTGAGGGCCTGCAGCATGGCCTGGCGCGGCACCTCGTAGTTGAGCTCGCGGGCCCGGGTCAGGAAGTCGGAAACATAGGCATCCAGCCACAGGTCGCCGGAGCCGGGACCCCACAGGCCAAAGCTGCCGGACGAGGACTGGTTGTTGAGCACGCGGTAGATCGCGTCCTGGACGCGGCCGCGCAGTTCCGGCTCGTCCTGCATGCCTGCGCCGGCCGACAGCTCGCTGACATAAAGCAGCGGGAGCGCCCGACTGGTGGTCTGCTCGGCGCAGCCATAGGGGTAGCGGTCGAGCGCCAAGAGCAGCGACGGCACGTCGAAGGCGGCGGACGGCGAGACGCCGACGCTGACATAGGCGCCGGGCAGCAAGCTGTCGGCCAGCAACTCGCGGTCGACCCGAACACTCTTGCCGTTCGGGCCGAGGTCGACGACCAGACGGTTTGTGACCGGCAGGACGGCGGGGCGGACCGGAATGTACAGCGTCTGCTCGACCGCAGGGCCGTTCTCGTGGGCGAGGTGGATGGTGAGGCTGGCGTCGCCGGCGTCTCCCGCGATTAGCGGCACGGTGATCGACTGGCGCTTGCCTGATGTCAGCGTGACCTTTTCCGGCAGCGCGGCGCTGCCGGTGGAGAGATCACCGGTGGTTTCGACGGCGAAGCGGTAGTCGCCGTCCGGCCCGTCGGTATTGGCGATGTCCAGCCGCATGACGGCGGCATCGCCCGGCGCCATGAAGCGCGGCAGGCCGGCGGTGATGACCACCGGGTCGCGCACGATGACGTCGGTCTGGGCGTGGCCGACGGCATCCTTCGTCCAGGCGACTGCCATGACGCGGACGGTGCCGTTGAACTGCGGGATGTCGAAGTCGACCGTCGCCTTGCCGTCGGCGTCCAGCTTCACCACGCCGGAGAAGAAGGCGACGAGCTTCTCTTTGGGCGGGTTGCCCTGGGCTGTCAGTGCCGCGCCGTCACCACCGGTGCGCAGCTTGCCGGTGGCGCCGAGCGACCCGTCGATCAGGCGGCCATAGAGGTCGCGCAGTTCGAGGCCGAGACGGCGCTGGCCGTAATACCAGGTCACCGGATCGGGCGCCTTGTAGTCGGTCAAATTGAGGATGCCGACGTCGACGGCGGCGATGGTGACATAGGCGTCGGTGGCGGCCGGCAGGCCAGTGACCTGGACGGGGATGGTCAGCGGCTGGCGCGGCTCGGTTTTCTGGACCGGCGACAGCGACACGGCGAGTTTTCGCGCGCCGGGATCGACGGCCAGCCACTTCAGGCCGATGGCGCGGCCGGGCATGCGCGATTCCTGGCCGTCGCCGGGACGGAACAGCGTCGCCGTCACATAGGCGCCGGCGCCCCAATCGGCGGAGACCGGGATGTCGACGGTTGTGCCGCCGGCCGGAACCGTCGCCGTTTGGGTGGAGAGCAGCCGGTCGGAGCCGACGGCGACGAGAAGCTCGCCGGCGAAGCGCGGCGAAATCTTCAGCTTCGCGACCTCGCCCGGGGCGTAGTGCTCCTTGTCGAGTGCGATCTCCAGCCCGTCGGGCGTCTCGGTCGAGGTGGAAGCGACGTACCAGCCGGCGTCGAACTCGACGCTGGTGGCCGGGCCTTCGGGGTCTGGCGTCTCGATCTCGAGGCGGTAGCGGCCCCAGTCGACCGGCATGGAGATCGAGGCCGTGCCGTCGGCGGCGATGTCGAGCGTGCCGTTGGAGACGGCGCGCGTCTGGGTGACGGGTTCGTAGTTCCAGGAACTGCCACTGCTGTACCACTGGTAGTCACGCTCGACCTTGACCAGCGACCACAACGCGCCCGGCATCGGCTTGTGCTTGCCGTCAGGATCGACGGCGATGACGGTGAATTTCGCCGTGCCGCCTTCAGGCACTGCGCCGCCCGAAAAATCCGGACGGATGCCGATGATTTCGGCCTGGCTCTTGATGCCGAGGCCGAGCGTTTCTTCCACGGCGCGGCCGCCGCTCTCGCGCATGCGCACGGTGACGTCCGCCGTCAGCAGGCGGGTGGTGGAGGGCAGGGCGTCGACCTGGACCGGGAAGGTCGCCTTGCCGTCGTCGCCGACCAGCGGCAGGTCCGTCAGCGGGATGCGGGTGGCGTCGCCTTCCTGCTCGTCGGCGAGGCCGAACTGGAAGTTGGGGAAGGCTTCCCATTCGCGGGTGGCGCCGACGATCGTTTCGCCTTCCAGCGCCAGGCCGGCGGCCGGCGCGCCATAGAGGAAGCGGCCGTCGACGGTGACGTTGGCGGATTCGCCGACGGCGATCTCCTTCCTGTCGCTGGTCATGGCGAATTCGATGCGGTCGGGCACGAAATCCTCGACCAGGAAATTCTGGCTGGCGACGGCGGTCTGCTTGGGATCGGTGTAGATCGACAGCGACCAGGTGCCGCGCATGGCGTTGGGCGACAGCGCGAGGTCGACGGCATGGCCGCCGGCGGACGCGCCGTCGCTGACGATGCGCCGGTCCTCGACGCCGTCGGGGCGCGAGAAGACGAAGGTGAGCGGCAGTTTTTCCACGGCGCGCGCTGCGTCGTCGCGGGCGAGTGCGGCGACGTGCACGGTCTCGCCGACGCGGTAGATGCCGCGCTCGGTCCAGGCATAGACATCGAGCGCGCCGGGCGCTGCGCGGCCGGTGACGCCGCGGTCTGAGAGGTCGAAGCCGGCGCGGGTCATGTCGAGAAAGACAAAATCCCTGCCGCCGGCATCGGCGGTCAGGACGGCGGGAACCATGCCGCCGGCGCCGCGCACCAGGCCGGGATTGAAGGTGGCGCGGCCTTCGGCATCGGTCTTGGCCGTGCCGAGGACCTCGTTGTTGCGGGCGAGCAGGGTCAGCTCGACATTGGCCATCGGTTTTGCCGAGCCGAGCGAGCGGGCGAAGACGCTGAGACCGTCCTGGCCGGTATAGGTCGACAGGCCGATGTCGGAGACGACGAACCACTGCGTGGCGCGTGACGACCAGGAATCGCTGTTGTCGTTCTCCGGCTGGGCGGTGAGCACATAGACGCCGGGCTTGCGCTCGGGCAGGGCCTCGTCGACCGGGAAGGAGGTGGTGATCTCCTTGTTGATCTCGTTGGCGATATCGAGCTTGCCCTCCCAGACGGGCGCGCCCATCTGGTCGGCGATATTGCCGATGTCGTAGGAATCGAGCTGTTTCAGGAACTGGTAGCCCGACAGGAGCTGGGCCAGCGAGCGGTCGCCGATGCGGAAGAGTTTCATGTCGGCGGCGGCCATGTTGACGCTGACGACCGGGATGCCGCGCCGCGCGGTGGCGGGCAGCACGAAACTGTCGCCGGTGAAGCGCACGGAGGCGCCGCGGTCCTGAATGTAGATCGACAGCGTGACCGGGACGGCGGTGACCTCGCCGAGGGCGGCGGGCAGGCCGGAGCGGATGGTGACGTTGTACTGCCTGCCGTGCTCAAGGCCCTCGACGCAGAGTTGCTTGTCCTTGGCTTCGACGGCCTTGGGAGCGGCCCCGTCGACGGTGACGAAGGGGGCGTAGTCGACGCCGGTCTTGACCAGTTCTTCCGAGAACTGGACGCAGAGGCGCGGCGACGGCGTGTCGGCGTCGATCGTGTGTTCGACGACGCGAAAACCCTTTCGGGCCTTGAGATCCTCGTATTCGGCGCGGATGGAGGCCGAATTGGCCAGCGCGAGGCTGGCCTCATAGGCCTGCAGCGAAGGGCGGAACATGTCGCGGCGGTCGAGGCCGGCGGCGATTGCGGCCAGCACGCCGGCGCGGGCCGGCGCGGTGCGCAGGAGTTGGTAGGCGTTCCAGGCGGCGGAGGTGGCGTCGCGGTTGAGCGTCGCGGTTTCCGAGCTGTTTGCGCCCTGGGTGGTGAGCAGGGCACGGGTCAGGCCGAGCCAGAGTTTTCCGTCGTCGGGAGCGACGCGGATCGCCGAGATGTACTTGTTCATCGCGCCGCGCGCGTCGCCGGTGAGCAGCGCCTGCTCGGCGCCTTCGACGAGGCCGACAAGGCCCGTGTCGGCGGCGGGCGGCGTGGCGGTCAGGGTGGCGCGGTATTGCCAGGCCTCGTCGGCCATCCAGGACGGGAAAAACGACATCTGCGGCGGCGCGCCGATGTCGGGCTCGCCGTCGATGGTGACGACCTTGCCGGCGACCGCGCCGTTGAAGATCTTCAGCGTCGCGAAATCCGACTTGAGGAAGCACCATTTCGCCTTGGTGTTGTAGGTGAAGGCGCGGCATTGCGTGTCGCCGAGGCAGGTGGTCTTGCACTGGTCGAGCGAGACGTTCTGCTCGGAGCGCAGGTCGAAGCCGAAATAGTCGCCATTGTCGGTCGTGACGATCGCCCGGGCCTCGGCGGCCAAGGCCGGCAGCGACCAGGCGGTCATGAGCAGGATCATGGCCGACAGAATGCGAATGACTCGCATAGCAACTCCCCCTGATAAATCATCGCCGAGAGGCATTTATGCCACCCCAAGGCACATCCTCACCAATTCCACGGCGGCCATTTGACCACAACGGTTGGCCGTCGTCCTCATACGTGTTACGGCACCCGAAGGGGGCAGTTGAACACGTATCGTCATGAATTGCCCAATGATTTCTGACAGCGCGATTGTGGCCCCTTTACGAACGGTTCATTTCGACCGTTCAAAATTACGAGCCGGAGTAAGTTCGCGTTAATGATGAAGCGGCGACCGCAGCGTTGGAGGGGCGAGACCGCGACCGTCAGGATCGCGCGCGTCGCCCTTTCCGGACTGCTGTGCACGACCGCTCTCGTCGCGCTGCCACAGCGGGCCGCCGCCTTCGAGCTGTTCGGCTTCAAGTTCTTCGAGAGGGAGAACGAGGAAGACGCCGACATCGCCGACCCGCTGCACTACAAGGTGACGGTCGAGGTGGCGGGGGGCGACAGCGATCTCAACGACAAGATCAGCGACGCCTCCGCCCTGGTCGCCGACGAGGACCGTCCGGTCTCCGGGTCGCTCGGGCTGCTCACCAAGGCGCGCGGCGACCGCAAAAGGCTGGTGGCGGCGCTCTACGAGGCGGCGCGCTATGACGGTGTGGTCGACATATTGATCGCCGGCAAGTCGATCGACACGCTGCCGCCGGACGCCGAATTCGGCGCCGGGCCGGTGCCGGTGACGATCAGTGTCGAGCCGGGCCAGACTTTTGTCCTTGGCGACGTGCAACTGAAGGGCGACGCCGCCGGCCTGTCGCCGGCGGAGTTCGGCCTGACACCCGGCGGCGACGCCGGTTCCACCCGGATACTCAGGGCCGAATCGGAGGTGGTGAGAAGGCTGAAGGCCGAGGGCCGGCCGCTTGCCAAGGTCACCGGCCGCGAAGTGATCGCCGACCACAGGACCGGAACGGTCGACGTCTCTGTTGCCGTGGCGGCCGGGCCGGTCGCCGGCTACGGCCCTACCAATGTGTCGGGCACGGAATCGATGGACAGCAGCTTCACCGGCTACATGGCGGGGCTGGAGCCGGGAAGACAGTATTCGCCGGCGGAGATGGACGAGGCGCGCGAGCGGCTGACCGGACTCGGCGTGTTCAACAGCGTTGCGGTGATGGAAGCCGACGCGCTCGACGGCAACGGCAACATCCCGATCAACGTCACGGTGACGGAGCGCAAGCTGCGTTATTACGGCGTCGGCGCCACCTATTCCAACACCGAGGGTATCGGGCTGGAGGGCTACTGGGGTCACCGCAATCTGTTCGGCCATGCCGAGAAGCTGCGCGTCGAGGGCTCGATCAGCGGCATCGGCAGCAACGAGTTCACGGCGTTGAACTACAATGCCGGCATCATGTTCGAGAAGCCGGGCGTGATCGGTCCGGCCTCGAAGTTCTTCACCAGCCTGAAAACCGTTTTCGAGCACCCGGATGCCTACGACCGACTGTCGGTCGAAGGCAGCGCAGGCCTGGCCTATCAGCTCAGCAAGACGCAAAGCGTGTCGGCGGAACTCGACGTCGAGTTCGCGCGCATCACCGACGCCTTCGTCGAGGACCACGACTATCTGATCGTCTCGACGCCGCTGCAATACGCTTTCGACAACCGCGACAACAAGCTGAACCCGACCAAGGGATTTCGCGCGGTGGGTTATGTCGAGCCGGCCTACGACATGCTGAACAGCGTCGCCTTCGTGAAGCTGAAAGGCGAGGGCTCGGCCTATATGGCGCTCGATTCCAGCGGCAAGGTGGTGATTGCGGGCAGGGCACTCTTCGGTTCGATCGTCGGGGCCAGCGTCGAGGAAGTGCCGGCCAACCGCCGCTTCTATGCGGGCGGCGGCGGCTCGGTGCGCGGCTACGCCTATCAGGGCATTGGCCCGAGGAAGGACGATGAGCCGACGGGCGGCCTCTCCGTGGCCGAAGGTTCGGTGGAATTGCGCTACGCGATCAACGACACGTTCGGCATCGTGCCTTTCGTCGATGCCGGCACGGTATCATTGGACTCCACTCCGGACTTTTCCGACGTGAAGGTCGGCGCCGGCATCGGCATACGCTACATGACGCCGTTCGGGCCGCTGCGCGTCGACGCCGCCGTGCCGCTGAACCCGGATTCCCACGATCCGAGCTTCGGCATCTACGCCGGCATCGGCCAGAGTTTCTGAGGCGGCGGCATGATCTGGCTCCGCAGGTTTTTCAGGATTCTCAAATACACGGTGCTGATCGCGCTGGCCTTCGCGGTCGGCGCGCTGGCGGTGCTGACGCTGACTCCCAAGGGTCGCGAGAATCTCGCCGGCCTGATCTCGGATTTCGCGTCCACGCCCGACCGGCAGGTGCGGATCTCGGGCATCAACGGCATCTGGTCTGGCAATTTCTCGCTCGACCAGCTCGTGCTGGAGGATTCGGAAGGCCCCTGGCTGGCGGTGCGCGGTGTAGAGGTAGACTGGTCGCCAACCTCGCTGTTGTGGCTCAGGTTCGACGCCGACCGCATCGCCGCCGAGCGCGTCGAGTTCGCGCGGCTGCCGAAACCCTCGGCCGAGCCGGCGCCGACCAAAAGCGGCTCCGGCTCGTTGCCTGTCGACGTGTCGATCGGCGCGCTGGATTTTCCCGACATCGCGCTCGGCCAGTCCGTGACCGGCGGGCAAGTCGCCAGCATCGCGGCGAAGGGCAAGGCGATGGCGCAGGCCTCGCCACTGACGGTCAACGCGGACCTGACGGTATCGCGCACCGACGGCACGGCGGGCGAGGTGCTGGCGGCAATCGATTTCGCGCCACAAGACAATAAGCTCGACATCGACCTCAAGGCCTCCGAGCCATCCGGCGGCATTCTCGCCAACCTGCTCGGCCTGCCCGGAAAACCGGCGGTCGACATCATTGTCACCGGCTCCGGGCCGCTGGCCAACTGGACGGGCAACGGCACATTCGCGGTGGACGGCAATCTCGTCACCAGCGTTTCGGCGACGCACCGGCAGACCGACGCCGGCAATGTGGTCGAAGCCAAGGGCGATGGGGTGTTCGACCGCTTCCTGCCGGAGCGGTTTCGGCCGCTGCTGGCGGGCAAGGCGGATTTCGACCTGGCGGGCACGCTGACCAAGGCCGGCGGCATCGAGATCGCCCGCGCAAAAATCGACAGCGGCGCGCTGGGCGTGACCGGCACCGGCTCCTACGATCCGCAGGGGCTGACCGACATCGCGCTGGAACTCGCGGCCAAGAACAACGGCGTGCCGCTGTCGTTCGGGACCGACGAGAGCCCGATCGACATCGTCATCGGTTCGGCCAGCGTGCGTGCGCTCGGCGACGGACGGCACCCCGGGCTCGACATTTCCGCAAAACTGCCGTCGGTCTCAACCAGGGATGTAAAACTCTCCGATCTCGGGATCACGCTGCATTCCGACGAGTTCGACGTGGCGGCGCGCTCGGGGCCGGTGACCGGCGCGGCGACTGCCTCCAGCCTTGCAATCGACAATCCGACCGTGGCGCCACTTGTCGCCGGCGAGATAAGAGCGGGATTGGAAGGTACGCTCGCTACCGACGCGCTGAAGATCACCAAGGGCACGCTACGCAGCGATGCGGTGGACGGGACTTTCTCCGGCGACGTTTCGCTGGCCGACGGGTCAATCACACTCAAGCTCGGCGCCGAGGTGGTGTCGGCGGCGCTGCCGCCCGGCGCAAGGCCTCTGCTCGGCGACAGGCTTGCGCTATCGGCCGACTTGGAGCGCGACCATTCCGGCAACGTCTCGGCCAACGCGCTTTCGGTGGAATCGGGGGGACTGACCGCGAGCGGCTCGGCGAAGCTGAGCGAGGGAACAATCGACGCCGACCTAAAGGGCACTTTGGCCGATATTTCGCCGTTGGCGCCGCAGGCCTCCGGCGCCGTCGCTGTTTCCGCGACGGCAAAAGGCCCGCTGGCGGCGCCCGAAATCGAGGCCAACGTCACCAGCGAAAGGCTGGGGTTCGGCGATCGCGCCATCGACGATCTCGATCTTCGCGCCTCGGGAACGGTGGACCTCGCCGCGCCGCAGGCGTCGGTGACGCTGAAGGGTTCGTTCCAGGGCGAAGCGATAGGCGGCAAGGCGGTGGTCGCCACAACCGATGGCAAGCGCGAACTCCGCGACCTCGACTTCTCGCTTGGCCCTAACCGCATCTCCGGCCAGCTTTCGCTCGACGATAAGTTCACGCCGGCCGGCACGGTGACCTTCGACCTGCCGGAGTTGTCGCGCTTGGCCGCGCTTGCCGGGCAGACGGTGGAGGGGGCGGCCAAGGGCAGCGCCACCTTCGCCGAGGCGGGCGGCGTGCCGCAGGTGAAGATCGCGCTCACGTCGAACTCGATCACGCGCGAGGCACTGACCGTCAGCAATATCGCCGTCGACGCGACGGTTAGCGACTATCTGAAGACGCCGGCGATCGCCGGCACGGTCGGCGCGACGCTGGCCGGCTTGGCGCCGGACCAGCCGCCAGCCGACCTGCGGCTTTCGGTCGACGGTACGATTGCAGCCATCAGCGGTCAGGGAACGCTGTCGATGGGCGGCGAGGCGGTAACCAATTTCACTGTTGCGCACCGGATGACCGACGCGGGCAGCCAAGTGGAGGCCAGGGGCGACGGCGACTTCGCGCGCTTCATTCCGGAAGCGGCCCGGAAAATCCTTGGCGGCAAGACAAATTACGACGTCGCGGCACTGCTGGCGAAGGGCGGGCCGATCACGATCGAGCGCGCCGAGGTTTCCAACGGCGCGCTGACGGCCAAGGCTTCCGGCAGCTACGACCCGGCGGGCGCGGTCGACATCTCCGTGCAGCTCGGCGCCGGCCAGAGTGGCCTGCCGCTGTCCTTCGGCACCGACGAGGCGCCGATCGACATCACGGTGGGTTCGGGCACGGCGCGCATCTCCGGACCGATCGCGGAGCCGAAGCTCGACATCGGCGCGAACCTTTCGAAAGTCGCGACCAACGACGTGCAGTTGATCGACCTCGGAATCACGCTGCGCTCCGACAAGTTCAACATTGCCTCGCGGTTGGGGGCGGTGACCGGTTCGGCGACGGCGGAACGGCTGGTGATCGACAACCCGACCGTGGCGCCGCTGGTGGCCGGTGAGGTGCGGGCGCAGCTCGACGGGCTGCTGGAAACCGACGCACTGACCGTGACCAACGGCATATTGCGCAGCGACGCGATCGATGGAGCATTCGGCGGAAAGGTGTCACTCAAGGACGGATCGATCACGCTGAAGCTGAAAGCCGATGTCGTGTCGGCGGCGCTGCCGGCGCCTGTCCGGCCGGTGCTCGGACCGAAACTGACACTGTCGACCGATCTGGAGCGCGATACCGAAGGCAATGTGTCGGCCAATTCGCTGGCGCTGCAGTCGGGCGGCTTGACCGGCAGCGGCGTCATCCGGCTCTCCGGCGGGCAGATCGATGCCGATGTGAAGGGCGCGCTGGCCGACATCTCGCCGCTGGCGCAGCAGGCGAGCGGCGCCATCGCCTTTGCGGCGACGGCCAAGGGCGCGCTGGCAACGCCCGACGTGACGCTGGCGGTGACCAGCGATAGGATGACGGTGGCGGATCGCGACATCGAGAACCTTGCGCTGAACGCTTCGGCGAAAGCCGACCTGGCCAATCCGCAGGCCAATGTGACGCTCACAGGACGGGTTGCCGGCGAGACGCTGGACGGCAGGGCGGTGTTGAAGTCGACAGATGGGCGCAGCGAGGTCGGCGACCTCAACCTGTCGCTCGGCAAGAACCGTATCGTCGGCGCGCTGACGCTCGACCAGGATTTCGTGCCGGAGGGCTCGATCGATTTCGACCTGCCGGATATCGGCCCGCTGGCCGCGCTTGCACTGGAGACGGTGGAAGGCAGCGTCAGGGGCAAGGCAAGCTTTTCGCGGCAGGGGCAGGCGGCGCAGGCGACGGTGTCGCTGCAGTCCGACTCGATCACGCGCGGCGACATCGTGGTGCGGTCGGTGGCGGTCGACGCGCAGATCAGCAACTACATGGTCTCGCCGGGTGTCGCCGGAACGGTGAAGGCGCAGGAGGTGCGGGCCGGCACGACGGCGGTGCGCGGCATCGACTTGAAGCTTTCGCGCGAGGACGTCTGGACGCGGTTTTCCGGCGGCGCGTCGGTCAACGACATCCCACTGAAGGCGGCGGGGCGGGTAAAAGTCGAGAACGGCACCACGACCGTCGAGCTGGCTAGCGCCGAAGCGACCATGCGCGGCATCAAGGCGGCACTGGCGCGGGCCTCGACGGTGAGCATCGCCGGCGGCCAGACGAGGCTGGACAATGTGGCGCTGAATGTCGGCGGCGGCTCGGTGACGGTGTCGGGCACGGCGGGATCGTCCCTCAATGTGAACGCAACGCTGGCGCGGATACCGGCCTCGGTGGTCAACGCCTTTGCGCCGGGACTGGATGCCGGCGGAACCATCTCCGGCACGGTCAAGGCGACGGGCGCGGCGGCCAACCCGGCTATCGCCTACACGATGGAGTGGAGCGGCGCGCAGACCTCGCAGACGCGCGGCGCCGGCGTCGGCGCGCTGGCGATCCGCTCGACCGGCGATTTCGCGTCGAACAGGCTCACCTTCCAGGCCAATATGAGCGAAGGCTCGGGCCTTGCGCTGCGGGGCGGCGGCACGGTGACGCTCGGCGGGCCGCCGCGGCTCGACCTGAAATTCGACGGCGGCGTGCCGTTCGCGCTGGTGCGGCGGCAACTGGCGGCGCAGGGGCTGGCGCTGACCGGCTCGGCCAACGTCAATGTCACGGTGACGGGCGCGGCGACCGCGCCGGTGATCGGCGGCAACATACGCACCTCCGGCGCGCGGCTGGTCGATGCCGGCACCGGCATCGCGCTCAACGACATCGCCGCCGACATCGCACTGGGCGGCGGCCGCGCCACGATCTCGCGCGCCAGCGCCAACCTGTCGACCGGCGGTTCGGTGTCGGCGTCGGGTTCGGTCGGCATCGACCCGGCGAGCGGCTTTCCGGGCGACATCAAGGTGAAGCTCACGGATGCGCGCTACACCGACGGCGAGATCGTGACGACGACCATGTCTGGCGACCTCACTGTCACCGGGCCGCTGGCCTCGGCGCCGAAGATCGGCGGCACGGTCAACCTGTCGCGCACGGTGATCGCCATTCCGGCGCGGCTGCCCAGCTCGCTGACGGCGCTCGACGTCAGGCACAAGAACGCGACCGCGGCGGTCAAGAGGCAGGACCAGGCGATGAGGCCGGCGCAGCCGAGCGGCGGACAATCGTCGGGCGGGCTGGTGCTCGACCTTACCGTCAACGCGCCGCAGCGCATCTTCGTGCAAGGCCGGGGGCTCGATGCCGAACTCGGCGGCTCGCTGAAGCTGGTTGGCCCGGCGGCGGCGCCGCGGGCAAACGGCGAGTTCACCATGCGCCGCGGCCGGCTGATGCTACTCGGCCGGCGGCTGACGTTCACGCGCGGCACGCTGGGCTTCACCGGCTCGCTGGTGCCGACGCTCGACATGGCAGCCGAGACCAGCACCAGGGACGCGACCATCACCGTCGCGGTCAGCGGCCCGGCCAACAACCCGAAATTCAGCTTCACCTCGGTGCCGGCACTGCCTGAGGACGAGGTGCTGGCGCGGCTGATCTTCGGACAGGCGATGGGGAACCTGTCGCCGCTGCAGATCGCGCGGCTGGCGGAGGCGGCGGCGGAACTGGCGGGGGCCGGCGGCACCACAGGACTGTTGAGTTCGCTGCGCGAAAAACTCGGCGTCGACGATCTCGACGTCAAGACCAACGAGGACGGCAGCACCGCGGTCTCGGTCGGCAAACATCTGAACGAACGGACCTATGTGACCATCGAGCAGGGCGACAAGGCCGGATCGGGCAGGGCGGCGATCGACCTCGACGTCGGGCGCGGCGTCAAGCTGCGCGGCGAAGCCCGCGACGACGGCGAGGCCAAGGGCGGCATCTTCTTCGAGCGGGAGTACTGACGGCGCTAGCGACAGCTTGCTTGTCGCGGCGGAGTCTCTTCCGAACCATTGCTCCGTCAGATGGTCGCGGCACGATTGCAATCGGCAAAGCCGGGCCTATCATCGCCGTTGCCGCGTGCATTGGAGGCTCTGCTTGAAGATCGAAACCAACAGGCAAGAAGCGCTCGCCATACTTGCCGCCATGCTGGACGTTTCCGGGATGGGCCGCGCGCTCACCGAGGCGGACCGGGCCAGCCTGGTCGCGGCCGGTCATTGGATATTCGGGATTGCAGATCCGATCGACCCGGAGCGGCTCCCCCAAAGCGATCCGGCCGCGCTGGCCGCGACGGTAACGACGCCCGCGCTGAGGGAGGAGGCGATCCGCTTCATCGCCGTCTCGGCCTTCGTCGACGGCAGCCTCGATCCGGCCAGGATCGGGCGCGTGCTTGCCTATGCGCCGGCCGTCGGCGTCGAAGGCGACTACATCGACGAGATCACCGAGGCCGCGAAAGGCAATCTCCACTGGGCGCTCGGGCACATGGTGCGCGACAATCTGGAATCGATCACCGGCAAGCCCTGGGCGGACGGTCCGAATCTCGATGCGGAGGCGCTGGCTTTCCTGCTGCCCTACCGTGACGGCAAGGCCGATGCGGCCCTGGCCGCGCGTTTTCGAGCCCTTTCCGCCTTGCCCGACGGAAGCTTCGGACGCGCTTTCCTCGATCATTTCGACAGGAACGGCTACGCGCTGCCTGGCGAACCGGACGCGCTCAACCTGGTGTTTTCGCTGCCACACGATTCCAGTCATGTCTTTGCCGGCTACGATACGAGCCCGCGCGGCGAACTGCTGGTTTCGACCTTCACCGCCGCGATGCATCCCGTGCATCCGATCTCCGGCCATGTGCTGCCGGTGATCTTCTCCTGGCATCTCGGCATCAAGATCAACGACGTCGCGAAATCAGCCGAGGGTGCGATGGACCCCTCGGAATTCTGGCGCGCCTGGGCGCGGGGCGAAGCGATGAAGATCGACATCTTCGGGCCGGACTGGGATTTCTGGGCCTGGGCCGGCCGGCCGCTTGCCGACCTGCGCCGGCAGTATCTCGGTGACGGATTCTAGGGCGGCCGCTTCGACTCAAACCGCGACTTCGCTGCGCCCCGAGCGATTTCCGGCGGTTTCCCGGAACCGCCATAGTCACTACGCGCCGAGCGAAACTCTCGGCCCGCCCATGCGGTTGTCGGACGGCGGCTTCTCGTCGGGGGACCAGTACCAGGGCGAAAGATCGTCGCGGGCATCGACCCTGATCGAAACGTGCATATGGCTCGTGTGGGGATTGGTTCCGACATAGGGTTCCCACCGCCTGTGCTTCTCCGGGCCCTGGTAGCGCGGATAGGTGCAACTCTCGTCCGCCTGCCGGCGATGGACCTGATCCGTCGAGCAGATCTGCCGATTCCAGATCACATAGGTGACGCGGTTGTCCCAGATGACTTCCTTCGCCAGTTGCTCGCAGTCGACGCCATTGGCCGGGTCATGCGTCAGGTCGAAGGCGTTGCCGTCATTGTGGTCGCTCTTGCGGGCCTGATGCGCGGCGTCGCCAATGATGCCGTCGCTGGCGCGGTTGCGTTTCGGCCAGCGAAGCGTCGCATCCGACAACGCCTTTCTGCATGCGGGTGCTGCGGTTACCATGTCGAGCCTCGTAAGGAGCCGCCGCGTCTGCGGCAGCCTTGGTCCCAAGCCCCCGCACACGCTCTCGCGGCGGCGTATCCGTACGATGCCGCTGAGCCGACGAATCGGTTACGGCAGGCGGCTCTGCGGGAGCCGTTGGCACGACCGGCTGCTGGTTGTGGTCCTTATCCCGTTGGGCGATGTCTCATATCATTTCGGAAAATCAAGAATCGGATCGCACAGTCGCAAATTTGCGAATTTGCGTCATTCGTGTCGTATTCGCGCGTACCGCTCCTCCCGCAAAGTTGCACATTCCCTCGGGGAACAGCCGCCCGTTCGCTTTGACATTGCGGACCGGATGCGGAATGCTAACGGCGAAAAGCCAAAAAAGAGCGGGAGTTTGCAATGACATTCTACAAAAGCAATGGGGATCGCGTTCCCGGGCACATCGAAAAGATGGCCGAGAGCGTGAAGGCAGGGAAGGTGGATCGCCGCGAGTTCCTGGCGATGGCCAGCGTTTTCGGCGCCTCGACCGCGATGGCCTACGGCATGATCGGACTGGCCGCGCCGACCCCGGCGATGGCGCAGGAGCCCAAGAAGGGCGGCGTGCTGAAGGTGGCCATGTGGGTCAAGGACCCCAAGGATCCGCGCCTCGCCGACTGGTCGGAGATTTCCAACGCGGAGCGCCAGGCGCTCGAGCCGCTCGTGAAGTACACAAGGGACTACACGTTTGAACCCTATCTGCTGGAAGGCTGGGACATCAACGACGATGCCACCGAATACACGCTGAAGCTGCGCCCGGGTGTGACCTGGAACAATGGCGACACCTTCACGGCGGAAGACGTCATCTTCAACTTCACCCGCTGGGCCGACAAGAGCGCCGAGGGCAACTCGATGCCGGGCCGCCTCGGCACGCTGGTCGACGAAGCCAGCGGCAAGCTGCGCGAAGGCTCGGTCGAGAAGGTCGACGATCTGACAGTGAAGCTCAAGCTCACCAAGCCGGACATCGCGCTGATCCCGCAGCTCTGCGACTATCCGGCGCTGGTCGTGCACCGCTCCTTCGACGAGACCGGCGCGAATTTCGTCAAGAACCCGATCGGCACCGGGCCGTTCGAGCTGGTCTCCTACGACGTCGGCCAGAAGGTGGTCTACAAGCGCCGCGAGGACGGCAAGTGGTGGGGCGGCGAGGCCTATCTCGACGGCGTCGAGTTCATCGACTACGGCACCGATCCGTCGGCGATGGTGTCGGCCTTCGAGGCCGGCGAGGTCCATACCAACCACGAGACCTCGGCGGACTACGTGACGATCCTCGAGGGCGTCGGCGCCGTCACCTCGGAGGCCGTTACGGCGGCGACCATCGTGGCGCGCACCAACGTCGCCAACAAGCCGTATGACGACCAGAAGGTGCGCAACGCCCTGCAGCTCGGCGTCGACAATGCCATCGTGCTGCAGCTCGGCTACGGCAATGCCGGCGTGACCGCTGAAAACCACCACGTTGCGCCGATCCATCCGGAATATGTCGAGCTGCCGAAAGTGCCGCGCGACGCCGCCAAGGCCAAGGCGTTGATGGCCGAAGCCGGCCAGGCCGACTTCGAGCACGAGCTGATCACCGTCGATGAGGACTGGCACAAGAACACCGGCGACGCGATCGCCGCGCAATTGCGCGACGCCGGCATCAAGGTGAAGCGCAAAGTGCTGCCCGGCTCTACCTTCTGGAACGACTGGACGAAATATCCGTACTCGATGACCAACTGGAACATGCGCCCGCTGGGCATCCAGGTGGTCGCCATCGCCTACCGCACGGGCGAGGCCTGGAACGAGGCCGCCTACTCCAACCCGGATCTCGACGCCAAGATCAACGAGGCGCTGGGGATCGCCGATGCCGAGAAGCGCAAGGCCGTGATGAAGGACATCGAGACGATCCTGCAGAGTTCCGGCATCATCATCCAGCCGTACTGGCGCAAGCTCTACAACAGCTCGATGCCGGTTGTGAAAAACCACGGCATGCATCCGACCTTCGAGCACGATTTCGGCAAGGTCTGGCTCGACGAAGCTTGATCTCGGAGTTTGCGGAAGGGGGCGGCATGCCCCCTTTCCAGCCTTATCGGGGTGACGACCACTGACCCCAACCCGCACGGCAGGGGGCGATGATGCTTGCTTTCATTCTGCGCCGTCTCGGCACCATGCTCGTCACGATGCTGTGCCTGACGATGGTCGTCTTCTTCATGGTCAATCTCGAGCCGAACCTGAAGAAGCTCGCGATCAGCCAGCTCGATATGCGTTCGCCGCCGGAGCAGCTCGAAAGCTGGCTGGTCAAGAACGGCTATCGCCAGAACTTCTTCGTGCGCTACGGCCAGTGGATCGGCGTCATCCGGAAACAGCCGAACGTCGACCCGGAGACCGGCAAGGCGACACCACGTTTCTCTTTCTGCAACGAGCCGGCCGAGCCCTATTTCGGCGGCATTTTGCAGGGCGACTTCGGCTGCTCGACCAAGTTCAAGACGACCGTCTCGGCAAAACTCTGGCCGGCGCTGGGCGCCACCGGCATCCTGATGTTCTGGGTGATGGTGACCATGGTGCCGATCTCGCTGCTTGTCGGCATCCTTGCCGGCATGCGGGAAGGGTCGCGGACCGACCGAAGTCTTTCGGTGGCCTCCATCGCCACGACCGCCACGCCCGAATATGTGTCGGGCGTCATCTTCACCGTCATCTTCGCCTCGTGGCTCGGATGGCTGAACGGCTCGGCGGCGTCGGCAACCAGCCAGGGCATCACTTTCTATAATTTCACGCTGCCGGTGATGACGATGGCCGTCTATGGCATCGGCTATATCGCCCGCATGACCCGCGCCTCGATGGTCGAGGTGATGACGCAGCAATATATCCGCACCGCCAGGCTGAAGGGGCTCTCCTTCTCCGGCGTGGTCATCAAGCACGCGCTGCGCAATGCGCTGATCGCGCCGTTCACCGTCATCATGCTGCAGTTCCCGTGGCTGCTGACCGGCGTGGTGATCGTCGAGACGATGTTCCGTTACCAGGGTTTCGGCTTCACACTGGTGGAGGCGGCGGGCAACAACGACATCGACCTGCTGCTCGGCTGTTCTCTGGTCTCGGTGTTCGTCGTGCTGTTCACACAGCTCATCTCCGACGTGGGTTACGCCTACCTCAACCCGCGCATCCGCGTGCAGTAGGAGCGAGCGCCCGTGCCAACTGAAACCATCGGCGCTTTCCAGATCATTCTCGGCGCGATCGGCCGCTTCTGGCCGGTGTGGCTGGCGCTGGCGATCGTATTTGGTGCGAGCATCTATTACCGGAAGAAGCTCGGCCTCTACGGCCAGCTCTTCGGCACCGGCGTCGGCATCGCCGGCGTGCTGATCTGCGGGTTCTGGCTGTTCACCGCGATCTTCGCCTCGACCATCGCGCCTTTCGATCCGCTGGCGCAGATCCCGGTGATGAAGGACGCGTTGCCGGGGGCCGTCGTGCCGGACGGCGGCGGCATCTACTATTTCGGTGGCGACAAGCTGGCGCGCGATATCTTCAGCCGCATGGTCTACGGCAGCCAGATCGTGATGATCATCGCCCCCGCCGCCACCGCCTTCGCGCTGATGGTGGGCGCCACGCTCGGCCTGCCTGCGGGATATTACGGCGGCAGGATCGACTCGGTGCTGTCGTTCCTCGCGAACCTGGTGCTGGCCTTCCCGGTGATCCTGCTGTTCTACCTGCTGGTGACGCCCGGCATCGTCGAGACGGGATTGCCCAGGTGGATGGCCGGCCTGTTCTTCCTGTTCCCGATCATCTTCTTCGTGGCGCTGTTCTACACGCGCTTCAAGAACCGGCCGGAGCGCCTCTATCCGCTGCTCGCGATCACAATCATACTCGGCGGCTGGATCTATGCCGGGCTGGTGTTCGACGCCGATCCGCTCGGCATCGTCCGCATCGATCCCAACCAGCTCAACATTTTTGTGGCGGTGGTTTTCGCGTCGTCGCCCGGCGTGTTCCGCATCGTGCGCGGCCTGGTGATGGATATCAAGACGCGCGACTACATCGCGGCGGCGCAGACGCGCGGCGAGACGCCGTGGTACATCATGCTTTGGGAAATCCTGCCCAATGCGCGCGGGCCGCTGATCGTCGATGCCTGCCTGCGCATCGGCTACACGACGATCCTGCTCGGCACGCTGGGCTATTTCGGGCTTGGGCTGGCGCCCGAGAGCCCCGACTGGGGCACGGCGATCAAGGACGCCAGCCGGCTGCTGCGCTCGTTCATCCACCCGGCGCTGCCGCCGACGATCGCGCTGATGAGTTTCGTGCTGGGGCTGAACCTGCTGGCGGATGCACTGCGCGAGCAGTCGCTGAAGGATTGAGGATGGTAGGCGCCGGCCTCCCCGCCTCACCCTCCCCCTTGTGGGGAGGGTCGGCGAACGGTTGGAGCGAAGCGGAACACCGCGAGACGGGGTGGGGGTATTTCCAATTCCCGCTGGTGCAGCGTCGAACCCCTGACGTCTTGACCCCCACCCCGATCCGCTGCGCGGATCGACCCTCCCCGCAAGGGGGAGGGTGAGAGGAGCATCACGATGAACGAAGCCGTCAAAGCCACGACCATCGAGAACGCCCGGCCGATCCTGGAGATCGAAAACCTCTCCATCTCTTTCTTCACCAAGCGCGGCGAGATCCCCGCCGTGATGGACTTTTCCTGCACGGTGCAGCCCGGCGAGGCGATGGGCATCGTCGGCGAATCCGGCTGCGGCAAGTCGACCGTGTCGCTCGGCATCATGCGCGACCTGTCGAATGTCGGAAAGATCGTCGGCGGGCGGATCAAGTTCAAAGGCAAGGACATGGGCGACATGAGCCCGGAGGAGCTGCGCTCCATCCGCGGCAACGAGATCGCCATGATCTACCAGGAGCCGATGGCGAGCCTCAACCCGGCGATGAAGGTCGGCCAGCAGCTCATGGAAGTGCCGATCCTGCATGACAAGGTGTCGAAGGAGGAGGCCTATAAACGCGCGCTGGAGACGGTGCGGGCGGTGCGCCTGCCAGATCCGGAGCGCATGATGCGCAGCTATCCGCACCAGCTTTCCGGCGGCCAGCAGCAGCGCATCGTGATCGCCATGGCGCTGCTGTCGAAGCCGGCGCTGTTGCTGCTCGACGAGCCGACCACGGCGCTGGACGTTACCGTCGAGGCCGGCATCGTCGAACTGGTGAAGGGGCTGGGAAAACAGTTCGGCACGTCGATGATCTTCGTGTCGCATAATCTCGGGCTGATCCTGGAGACCTGCGACAAGATCACGGTGATGTATTCGGGCGAGGCGGTGGAGACCGGCCGCATCGAGGACGTGTTCGACCGCATGCGCCACCCCTATACGCAGGGTCTGTTCCGCTCGATCCCGCTGCCCGGCGCCGACAAGAACGCGCGGCCGCTGATCGCCATTCCGGGGCAATTGCCGCTGCCGCACGAGCGGCCGAAGGGTTGCAATTTCGGGCCGCGCTGCCAGCATTTCGTCAAGGGGCGCTGCGACGCCGACGAGATCCCGATGATCCCGGTCGAGGGCCATGAGGGGCATTATTCGCGCTGCATCCGCTTCAACGAGATCGACTGGGCGGCGCTGCCGGAGGGCGCGCGCAAGTCGACCGAGCCGGTGAAGCCCGGCGCGCCGGTGCTGAAGATCGACGACCTGAAGAAATACTACCGCGTCGTCGCCAACGAAGTGTTCGGCGGCAGCGGCGAGGGCCGCGTCGTCAAGGCCAACGAGGCGATCAGTTTTGAGGCACGCGAAAGCGAGACGGTGGCCATCGTCGGCGAATCCGGCTGCGGAAAGTCGACGCTGGCAAAGGTGCTGCTCGGGCTGGAGACGGCGAGCTCGGGCAAGGTGACGCTCGGCAATAAGCAGATCCAGTCGACCGGCATCGAGACGCGCGACGTGCAGACGGTGTCGTCGATCCAGATGGTGTTCCAGAACCCGTTCGACACGCTGAACCCCAGCCACTCCGTCGGTTCGCAGATCATCCGCACGCTGGAGAAGTTCGGCGTCGGCCAGACGGTGGCCGACCGCAAGAAGCGCATGTTCGAGCTGCTCGACCTGGTAAAACTGCCGCGGGCTTTCGCCGAGCGCATGCCGCGCCAGCTCTCGGGCGGCCAGAAGCAGCGCATCGGCGTGGCGCGTGCCTTTGCAGGATCGGCCAAGGTGGTGGTGGCGGACGAGCCCGTCTCGGCGCTCGACGTGTCGGTGCAGGCGGCCGTCACCGAACTCCTGATGGACATCCAGCGCAAGAACAAGACGACCATGCTCTTCATTAGCCACGATCTTTCCGTGGTGCGCTACATCGCCGACCGCGTGGTGGTCATGTATCTCGGCCACATCGTCGAGCAGGGCACGACCGACCAGATTTTTGCGCCGCCCTACCACCCCTATACGGAGGCATTGCTGTCGGCGATCCCGATCGCCGACACGTCGGTGGTCAAGAAACACATCGTGCTGGAAGGCGATATCCCCTCGGCGATGAACCCGCCGTCCGGATGCCCGTTCCAGACGCGCTGCCGCTGGAAAAAATTCGTGCCTGGCAACAAATGCGAGACGCAACTGCCGCCGCTGAAGGCGCTGGGCGACGGCCATATGAGCCTGTGCTGGCTGGACGACGAGCAGCTCGCAACGATGGAGCCGGTGATCTCCTTCGAGGGCGGCGGGACCGAGCCGCCTGTCAAGGATCCCGTGCCGGAGGATGCGCATCCGGGGACCGGACCGGGGTTCGCCGGGACCCCGCCGCAACGGCCCCACGGCAAGGTGGCGAGCGCCGGCGCGAGCGAGGACGAGGGCGCCTTCGAGCAGGCCGAGGCGCGCGGCCATGCCCGTGCCCATGAGCAGCGCGACGACCGCTCCGAGGATTTTGGCGCGACGCGCGACGCCAATACCGATGTCGGGCCGATCGCCCCGCTGCAGGTCGGAGACGGACGGCAGGCGGACGACGCCGACGTGCCGTCGGCCTTCGAAGACGATGTTCCGGACGAGGGCGCGGAAAGGAAACCTGAAAAGCCGTAGGCCGCGCCTCGCCAGGTAAGATCCGGGATTGACGGGCAGCCGTTGCTTTCGCGGCCGGTTCAACCGCCGCAGGAGCGGAGCTGGGCCTGGTAGCGCCGCGCCATCTGGTCGGTGTCGCGCGCGTATTTCTGGATGCCCTCGCTCCAGTTGCCGCGCTTGAAGCCGCCCCAGCCGTGGTAATAGGCGAGGTAGAGGCGAAAAGTGTCGTCGGGCGCGACGCCGTAGTTGCTCACCGTCTTGGAATGATACCAGCCAACAAAGTCGACCGCGTCGGCGAACTTGGTGCGGCGCGCGGCAAAATTGCCGGTCTCGCGCTGGTATTGCGACCAGGTGCCGTTGAGCGCCTGCGAATAGCCGTAGGCGCTGGACACGCGCGTCCACGGGATGAAGCCGAGGAGTTTTGTGCGCTTTGGCCGTGCATTGCCCTTGAAGCCAGATTCCTTTCGCACCGTCGCCATCAGCACGTGGACGGGGATGCCGTATTTCCGCTCGGTGGCTTTCGCCGACCGCTGCCAGTTGTCGAGCCAGCCGTCGCGCTGCTCGAAGACCGCGCAGATGTCGTTGATGCGGCTGGGCGGCGTGGCGCAGGCCGACAGCGCCAGCAGAAGCGCAACCGGTACGATTTTACTAAAACGCGACGCAACCATTGTCGGAGCAATAGGTGCAAAACATAAAAGGAGTCTTGCGGGCGGACTTAACCTTTGTGTCCGCGCGGTGGCGCCCCGATGATCTTGTAGGTAATCCGACGCTTTCCGTCGTATTATTTCTATTCAAGCAAAACCGGTGACGCCGGGACTAAAATCGCGCCGGTAGATGACGGTTTCCTGACAGCCGGGGCGGCAGGCTGGGTCTTTGATGCCGGCCATGACAGGACTTCGCAGCAGACGCAGTGCCGAGCGGGCCCATTCCAGGGCCGGAGCCGCCATCCCGCAGCTTCCCGCCCGCAATGTGAGAAATCCCTATCCACCGATGCAGTTGCTGTCGGCGGACCAGATCGAGGCGATCCATGAGGCCTCGATGCACATCCTCGAAAATTTCGGCATCGAGGTGATGACTTCGCGCGCGCTCTCCCTGTTCGAGCAGGCGGGCGCGACGGTCGACCATACGACACACACCGTACGCCTCGATCGCGGGCTGGTCGCGGAAAGGTTGCAAACGACGCGGCCTCGCTACCGGCTGACGTCCCGCAATCCGGACAAGGCGGTCGACATCGGCGGCGACACGATCAATTTCACGCTGGTCGCCGGGCCGCCGAATGTTCATGATCTCGAACGCGGGCGGCGGGCCGGCAATCTTCGCGATTATTGCGACCTGGTGCGACTGGCGCAGCATTTCAACTGCATCACCATGCTCGGCAACCAGGTCTGCGCGCCGGTCGAGTTGCCGGCGAATTCGCGCCACCTCGACACGTATTTCGCCAACCTGACGCTGACCGACAAGGCGTTCCACGTGTCGGCGATCGGACGGGGCAGGGCGCTCGACGGCATCGAGATGATGGCGATCAGCCGAGGCCTGACGCTGGAGCAGTTGGCCGGCGAGCCCGGCGTGACCACCATCATCTCGGTGAACTCGCCGCGCCGCTTCGACGAGCAGATGGCCGAAGGGCTGATGACGATGGCCGAGTTTGGCCAGTCCGTTGCCGTCACGCCGTTCACGCTGATGGGCGCGATGAGCCCGGTGACGTTGGCCGGCGCGCTGGCGCAGCAGAATGCCGAGGCGCTGTTTGGCATCGTGCTGACGCAGCTTGTCCGGCCGGGCGCGCCGGTGATGTATGGCGCGTTCACCTCGAACGTCGATATGCGCTCCGGCGCTCCGGCCTTCGGCACGCCCGAAAACACCAAGGCGAACATCGCCTCCGGGCAACTGGCCCGCCGTTACAACCTGCCGTACCGGACGACGCCGGGCAGCGCCTCCAACGCCGCCGACGCGCAGGGCGCCTACGAGACCATGATGGCGCTGTGGGGCGCGGTTCTCGGCCACGGCAACCTCGTCTACCACGCGGCCGGCTGGCAGGAGGGCGGGCTGACCGCGTCGTTCGAAAAATTCGTCCTCGACGTCGAGATGATCCAGCACATGATCGAGTTCCTGAAGCCTATTGAGGTCAACGACGGCGAACTGGCGCTGGACGCGCTTGGTCGCGTGCCGACCGGCGGGCATTTCTTCGGCGATGCGCATACGCTGGAGCGCTATTCCACCGCCTTTTACCAGCCGATCGTGTCGAACTGGCAGAATTACGAGGCCTGGCAGGAAGCCGGCGCGCTGGACGCCACCCAGCGCGCGACGCGGGTGTGGAAGAAGGCGCTGGGGGAATATGTCGAGCCGGCGATGGATGTTTCCGCGCGCGAGGCACTGGAGGCCTATGTGGCGAAACGCAGGGAGGAGATCGGGGATGGAGAGCCTTGAGGTTGCCGTGTTGCGTTCCTTCCAACACCCCTCATCCGACCTCGCTTCGCTCGGCCTCCTTCTCCCACAAGGGGAGAAGGAGGAGTTTCGCGTCTGCCTCGCCATCAGTCGCCAACGTTGGCGATTGGCAGAGGCGGAAATGTCAGGCTCCACCTTCTCCCCTTGTGGGAGAAGGTGGCCGAGCGAAGCGAGGTCGGATGAGGGGTGTTCCAGCTTGGCGTTGCCTCGCGTGCTGATTCAACTCCTTGCCAAAACGATTCCTCAAACCTCTGCAACTCCCTGAACGAGAACGAAAATCATGAAATCGCATGCACGGGTCGTGGTCATCGGAGGCGGCGTGGTCGGCTGCTCGGTGCTGTTTCATCTGGCATGGGCCGGCTGGACCGACGTCGTGCTGCTGGAGCGCGACGAGCTGACGTCCGGCTCGACCTGGCATGCGGCCGGCGGCATGCACACGATCAACGGCGATCCGAACGTCGCCAAACTGCAGAAATACACGATCGAACTCTACAAGGAGATCGAGGAACTCTCGGGCCAGGCGACCGGCGTGCACATCACCGGCGGCGTGTTGTTGGCGGCGACCGAGGCGCGCATGGACTGGCTGCGTGGCGTGGTCGCAAAGGGGCGTTATCTCGGGCTCGACCTGGAGGAAATTTCGGCTGAGGAAGCGCACCGGCTGATGCCGCTGCTCGACCCGAAACAATTCGTCGGCGCGGTGCGCAATTCGGAGGACGGACATCTCGACCCGTCGGGCGTCACCCACGCCTACGCCAAGGCGGCGCGGAAGCTGGGCGCCGAGGTCGAGCGCTTCACCAAGGTGGAGGACATCCAGCGGCTGGCCGACGGGAAGTGGCGCGTCATCACCAACAAGGGCGAGATCGTCGCCGAGCATGTGGTGAACGCCGGCGGGCTGTGGGCGCGCGAGGTCGGCCGCATGGTCGGACTGGAACTGCCCGTGCTCGCCATGGAGCACATGTATCTGATCACCGAGGACATGCCGGAAGTCGCCGAGGTCAACCGCAACACAGGCAAGGAGGTGATCCACGCGGTCGACTTCGATGGCGAGCTTTACCTGCGCCAGGAACGCGGCGGCATGCTGATGGGCACCTACGAGAAGGCCAACAAGCCATGGTCGGAATTGTCCACGCCGTGGAATTTCGGCCACGAATTGCTGGAACCTGACATCGACCGCATCGCGCCGTCGCTGGAGGTCGGGTTCCGGCATTTCCCTGCCTTCCAGAACACCGGCATCAAGCAGATCATCAACGGGCCGTTCACCTTCGCACCGGACGGCAACCCGCTGGTCGGGCCTGTGCGTGGGTTGCCGGGTTTCTGGGTGGCGTGCGGGGTGATGGCCGGGTTTTCGCAGGGTGGCGGCGTCGGGCTGGCGCTGTCCAACTGGATGATCCACGGCGATCCCGGCTTCGACATTTTTGCGATGGACGTGGCGCGCTACGGCGACTGGGCGTCGATGCGCTACACCAATGCCAAGGTGCGTGAAAACTATTCGCGGCGCTTTTCGATCCGCTTCCCCAATGAGGAATTGCCGGCCGGGCGGCCGCTGAAGACCACGCCGGTCTACGATCTTCTGGCGGCGCGTGGCGCGCAGTTCGGCGTCGCCTACGGACTGGAAGTGCCGCTCTGGTATGCCCCTCAGGGCGTCAAGGACGAGTTTTCCTGGCGGCGCTCGAGCGATTTCGAGCATGTGGCGAAGGAGGTGGCGACCGTGCGCGAGCGCGTCGGGCTGGGCGAGATTTCGAGCTACGCCAAATACCGCGTGACGGGGCAGGGCGCAGAAGCCTGGCTCGACCGGATGCTCGCCTGCAAATTGCCGAAGCCCGGCCGCATGACGCTGGCGCCGATGCTGAAGCAGGACGGCAAACTGATCGGCGATTTTTCGCTGGCGAGGCTTGGTGATCCGTCGCCCGACAATTCTTCCGCGGAATGGATGATCCTTGGCTCGGGCATCGCCGAGCAGCACCATATGCGCTGGTTCGAGCAGCATCTGCCGGATGACGGTTCCGTTGCCATCGAGGCGCTTGGGCTGAAACTCACCGGCCTGTCGATCGCCGGGCCGAAGGCGCGCGACGTGCTGGCGAAGGTGACGCGCGACGACGTGTCGAACGCAGCGTTGCCGTTCATGGCGATCCGCCGGATGGACGTCGGCATGGCGCCTTGCATCGTCGGCCGCGTCAGCTACACCGGCGATCTTGGCTACGAGATCTGGATGGCGCCGGAATACCAGCGGCATGTGTTCCAGACATTGCTGGAGGCTGGGCACGAGTTCGGCATCGGCCTGTTCGGGGGCAGGGCGCTGAATGCGCTGCGGCTGGAGAAGAATTATGGTTCCTGGGCGCGCGAATACCGGCCGATCTACGGGCCGCTGGAGGCGGGGCTCGACCGTTTTGTCGCTTATTCGAAAGAGGCGGATTTCATCGGCAAGCAGGCGGCGCTTGCCGAGCGCGAGAGTGGCGGAAAGTACCGGCTGCGCGCTTTCGTCATAGAAGCGGTCGACGCCGACGTGATCGGCGACGAGGCGATCTGGCACGGCGGCGCGGTCGTAGGCTGGGTGACCTCCGGCGGCTATGCGCACAACGCCCAAAAATCGGTGGCGCTCGGCTATGTGCCGAAGCAGCTCGCCGATGCAAGCGAAGGCTTCGAGATCGAACTGCTGGGCAAACGCCATGCGGCATATGTGCAGCCGGCGCCGCTGTTCGACGCCAATCTGGAGCGGCTACGCGGGTAAAAGTCGGCGCGGGCGGAACCATGGTGGCGGCGTGGGGTTGAGTCCGAAAGGGAGCCGCCCGGCGGCGGTGATCCGTCCATGCTCGACCTGCTGCAAATCGTCAGCCTGTTGCTTGTCGCCGTCGCAATGGCGCTGTCGCTGGCCCATGCGCTGGAGCTTCCCGGCAAGCTGCGGCTGACGGAAGGGGAGTATCTGGCTGTCCAGCCGATCTACTATCCCGGCTTCACCATCGGCGGCACCGCCGAGCCGCTGGCCGTCATCGCGCTGATCGCCCTTGCCTTCTTCATGCCGGCGGGCGCGCCGTTCTGGCTGACGCTTGGCGCGGCGGCGGCGCTTGCGGCAATGCAGGCGGTTTTCTGGCTGGCGACCCAGCCGGTGAACAAGGTCTGGCTGCAACGGACAAAACTGTCGAAGGCCGGCGAGAGCTTCTTCCGTACGAAGGATGCGCAGGGGCGGTCCGACGCCGACTGGCGCGGCCTGCGCGACCGCTGGGAGGGATCGCATGTCGCCCGCGCCGCGCTCGCGACGCTCGGCTTCGTCCTGCTTGCGGCGGCGGTGGTGCTCGTTTGAGTGGCCGTCGCCACAAGCTCGCGAGCCGGTCACTACCCAAAATTTGACCGATTGATAAAAAATCGAAACGTGCTAGCCTGACCCCAACAAAGCCAGCGAAAAGCCAGCTCAAGGGGAACATGGATGGCTGAAGGCCAGTTCAAGCAAGGCATCGCCGCGGCGCGCCTGGCGCCGGCGCAATATGCCGAGAATTTCTCCGATCTGCACCCGCCGCTCGACCATCACGAGGCGCTGGTCGAGGCTGACCGCTGCTACTTCTGCTACGACGCGCCGTGCATGAACGCGTGCCCGACCTCGATCGACATCCCGCTGTTCATCCGCCAGATCGCCACCGGCAATCCGATAGGCTCGGCGAAAACCATCTTCGACCAGAACATTCTGGGCGGCATGTGCGCCCGCGTCTGCCCGACCGAGACGCTGTGCGAGGAGGTTTGCGTGCGCGAGACGGCGGAGGGCAAGCCGGTGCAGATCGGCCGGCTGCAACGCTACGCCACCGACACGGCGATGCGCCAGGGCAAGCAGTTTTATGAGCGCGCAGCACCTACTGGCAAAAGGATCGCCGTGGTCGGCGCCGGCCCGGCGGGGCTCGCCGCCGCGCACCGGCTGGCGCGCTACGGGCACGCGGTGACCATCTTCGAGGCGCGCCCCAAAGCCGGCGGCCTCAGCGAATACGGCATCGCCGCCTACAAGAGCGTCGACGATTTCGCCCGCGCCGAGGTCGACTACGTGACGGCGATCGGCGGCATTTCGATCGAGAACGGCAAGGCGCTGGGGCGCGACATCCAGCTTTCCGAACTGACGGCGCAGTACGACGCCGTGTTCCTCGGCATGGGCATGGCCGGCGTCAATGCGCTGCGCGCCGATGGCGAGGATGCCGACGGCGTGCGCGACGCGGTCGAGTTCATCGCCGAACTGCGGCAGGCCTCCGATCTTAGCGAGTTGCCGGTCGGGCGGCGGGTGGTGGTCATCGGCGGCGGCATGACCGCGGTCGACGCGGCGGTGCAGTCGAAGCTGCTTGGGGCAGAGGAGGTAACCATCTGCTACCGGCGCGGCCAGGAGCACATGAACGCCTCTGAATACGAGCAGGATCTGGCCGCCGCCAATGGCGTCGCTATCCGCCACTGGCTGCAGCCGAAGCGGGTGATCGCCAAGGGCGGCAAGGTGGTCGGTATCGAACTCGAATACACCGCGCTGGCCGGCGACAGGCTGGCGGGAACCGGCGAACTTCTCATGCTGCCCGCCGACCAGGTGTTCAAGGCGATCGGCCAGACTTTTGTGCCGGCAGCGCTGAACGGCAGCGGGGCGGTGATTGCGCTGGAGGGCGGTCGCATAAAAGTCGACGCTGAGGGCCGTACCTCGCTGGCGAAAGTGTGGGCCGGCGGCGACTGCGTTGCCGACGCACGCGAAGATCTGACGGTGTCGGCGGTTGCCGCGGGCCGCGACGCGGCGGAGAGCATTCATCGGGCGCTTTCTGCCGACTGATGCCGATGTTGCGGGTGTTCGACTGGATACTTCGTGGCTTCGGATTGATCTGTCTGTTTGTGGTCGTGGTGGTGCTTGGCTTTTTCCTGTGGCCGCGCTCCCCAGGGCCGGTGCTTCCCGAAGTGTTCGGGTGGGGTGGACTGGATCGAAATCAGGAATACAAGATTCTTTGGGAACTGAAGGACCCTCGTGCTCCAAATGGCGACTACACCGAAATCAGGTGCATTGCCTTGGAGAGGTTCGAGCCATCATCCCCCGAACGATGGGTTTTGGGGCCGGAGGTGAACGAGATTTATGTGAAGGCACGAGAGATTGCCTCGGCATGGCCCGGCACTTCTCCTCGTCCCGAATGTATCGATAACGTCAACTCGTCCACCGTTCGGATGTTTGTATGGCGGATTGAACTCGAGGGCAGGCATATCGGCGCAATGCAAGTGATGCTGTTCGACGATGTCACGAAGCGCCTGTTGTCTTTTGCATACCAAGTCTGATTGAGCGCCTAGGAGAACGCACCCATGGCAGACATCCGCAACGACTTCGTCGGCATCAAATCGCCAAATCCCTTCTGGCTGGCTTCGGCGCCGCCGACCGACAAGGCCTACAACGTCATCCGCGCCTTCAAGGCGGGGTGGGGCGGCGTAGTGTGGAAGACGCTGGGCGAGGAAGGGCCGCCCGTCGTCAACGTCAACGGCCCCCGCTATGGCGCGATCTGGGGCGCCGACCGCCGCCTGCTCGGCCTGAACAACATCGAGCTGATCACCGACCGCGCCTTGCAGATCAACCTGCAGGAGATGAAGCAGGTCAAGATGGACTGGCCCGACCGGGCGCTGGTCGCATCGATCATGGTGCCCTGCGAGGAACATGCGTGGAAGGCGATCCTGCCGCTGGTGGAAGAAACCGGGGCGGACGGCATCGAGCTGAATTTCGGCTGCCCGCACGGCATGAGCGAGCGCGGCATGGGCTCGGCGGTCGGCCAGGTGCCGGAATATATCGAGATGGTGGTGCGCTGGTGCAAGCAATATACGCGCATGCCGGTGATCACCAAGCTGACGCCCAACATCACCGACATCCGCAAGCCGGCACGCGCCGCGCATGCCGGCGGCACCGACGCGGTGAGCCTGATCAACACGATCAACTCGATCACCTCGGTCAATCTCGACAATTTCGCGCCCGAGCCGACCATCGACGGCAAGGGTTCGCATGGCGGCTATTGCGGACCGGCGGTGAAGCCGATCGCGCTCAACATGGTGGCCGAGATCGCCCGCGATCCGGAAACGCGGGGTCTTCCCATTTCGGGCATTGGCGGCATCACCACCTGGCGCGACGCGGCGGAGTTTCTGGCCCTGGGCGCCGGCAACGTGCAGGTGTGCACGGCGGCCATGACCTATGGCTTCAAGATCGTCCAGGAGATGATCGAGGGGCTGAAGAACTGGATGGACGAAAAAGGCCACCGCTCGCTCGACGATGTGATCGGCCGCGCCACGCCGAATGTCAGCGACTGGCAGTTCCTCAACCTCAATTATGTCGCCAAGGCGCGCATCGACCAGGATTTGTGCATCAAATGCGGCCGCTGCCACATCGCCTGCGAGGACACCTCGCACCAGGCGATTACCTCGATCGTCAACGGCGTCCGCCACTTCGAGGTGATGGAAGACGAGTGCGTCGGCTGCAACCTGTGCGTCAATGTCTGCCCGGTCGAAGGCTGCATCACCATGGAGCCGCTGGCAGCCGGCGTCATCGACCAGCGGACGAACAAACCGGTGTCGCCGGTCTATGCCAACTGGACCACGCATCCGAACAACCCGATGGCGCGGCAAGCGGCGGAGTAGAAACGCAGGGGACAGCTTACTTTATCCCCTTGTGTGTCCGGCAAATCGTTGAGCCTTTCAGGGGATAAAAGTAAACTGTCCCCGGGTTCTCGCGCCGGGTTGCGTTTGCACTTTCGGTAGCGCTTGCAATCATCTATCACCGCCTGAAACGGGCGGGTGGACATGACGGTTGCAGAACTTCTGACGCATATCGGCCGGATCGTCTTCGGCGGCTTTTTCCTCATCGCCGGCATCCGGAATTTCCTGCATTTCCGCGAGCGTACGGAGCTTTCCACCAACTATGGCTGGCGGTTGCCGGCCGTGCTGATCGCCGTGGGTTTCGCGATGCAACTTGTCGGCGGCGTGTCGCTGATCTTCAATCTGCATGCCGCGACCGGGGCGGGACTGCTGATCGTCTTCCTCGTCGTGGCGACGTCGCTTTACCACAATCTCTTCATGTTCCAGGGCAAGGAGCGCGACCCGCATCTTTATCTGACGCTGGTCAACATCACGCTCGCCGGCGGCCTGCTGATGGTGATCGCCGACGCGCTGTGAGTGCCTGCCGTCTGTTGAGCGGTTGGGCCGTCCTGACGCCGTCGGGAAGATCTGGCTTCCGCGCAATTGCTACGCCGGCACGGGCTGTTCCGTCCGCCACGCCGTCCACTGCCTGATCAGCACCGGCACGATGAGCGCCAGCCCGAGCAGGGTCGAATAGAGCTCCGGCGCGATCAGCAGCAACGCGGCGACCAGCAGAAGCACGTTCTCCCAGGGTTTCGTGCGCACCAGCATGAAGCGCGAGAGCGCCGCGCCCAGGCAGGTGATGCCGATGACGCAGCCGCCGAAGGCGAGGACAAAGTTGGACCAGGTGAAATCCTTGGTGACCAAGAGCAGCGACGGCGAGAAGACGAAGACGAACGGCACCAGCACCTTGCCCAGGCCCAGCCGGAACGCCGTGTTGCCGGTCTTGAAGGGGTCGGCCCCGGCCATGCCCGCCGCAGCGTAGGCGGCAAGCGCGACCGGGGGCGTGATGTCGGCCAGCACGCCGTAGTAGAAGACGAAGAAGTGAGCCACGATGGGTTCGACGCCGAGCAGACCGAGCGCCGGGGCGGCGATGGTCACCATGATGATGTAGTTGGCCGTCGTCGGGATGCCGCAGCCCATCAGGATGCAGACGACCCCGGTCATGATCAGGGTGAAGAGCAGCGTCAGCGTGTTGGCTGCGAACCACGGCAGCAGCGGCCCGAACACGTCGGCGAGTTGCGCCGCGGTCGAGGTCACGATGTAGGAGACCTTGAAGCCGACGCCGGTGAGCGTCACCACGCCAACGACGATGCCGACCGTGGCGGCGGCCGCGCCCACGGCCAGCGCGTATTTGGCGCCGTCGCGCAGGCTCTCGACGATCTCGACGATGGTGAGCCGCCGGCGCGGGTTGAGCAGGCCGACCAGAATACAGAGCGTGATGCCCCAGAAGGCGGCGAGATAGGGTGTGTAGCCGGCGAGCAGCACGCCGATCAGCACGATCAGTGGGATGATCGTCGGCCAGTCGCGCTTCAGCGCCCCGACGATGTCCGGCATCTCGTCGGGGCGCAGGCCGCGCAGGCCGCTGCGCTTGGCCTCGAAATGCACCTGCATGAGCACGCCGAAGAAATGCATGAAGGCCGGCACGATCGCCGCCAGGATGATGGTCGTGTAGGGCAGTTCCAGGAACTCGATCATCAGGAAGGCCGCAGCGCCCATGATCGGCGGCGTGATCTGGCCACCGGTGGAGGAGGCGGCCTCCACCGCGGCCGCGAAATGCCGCTTGTAGCCGAGGCGGATCATGGCCGGGATGGTGAGCGAGCCGACCGTGACGGTGTTGGCGACCGACGAGCCGGAGATCATGCCGAACAGCGCCGAGCCGAAGATCGACACTTTTGCCGGCCCGCCGGCGAAACGCCCGGCGACGAAAGCGGCGCAATCAAGGAAGAGCTGGCCGAGCCCGATGCGGGTGGCGAAGACGCCGAACAGCACGAAATGGAACACGTAGGTGGCGACGACGCCGAGGGCGATGCCGTAGATGCCCTGGGTGGTCAGGTAGAGATGGTCGACGAGCTGCGCCACCGTGGCGCCGGGATGGACGAGGATGCTCGGCATCCACGGCCCGTACAAGGCATAGGCCATGAAGATCAGCGCGATGATCGGCAAGGGCCACCCTACCGAGCGGCGGGTGGCTTCCATCAGAAGCAGGATCAACGCGCCGCCGAGCACGACGTCGGCGGTGGTGGGGTTGCCGACGCGGAAGGCGAGGTCGTCAAGCGGGATCAGCGGCACATGCGCTACGGCGACCACGGCGACAATGGCAAGCGCCCAGTCGAAGAGCGGGATGCCTAGCGGCCGCAGCAGCGTCGACGTGGCCGGCTGGTCGTAGCCGCGCTTGCGGAAGGGAAAGACCAGGAAGACGAGGGCAAGCACGAAGGAAAGATGAATTCCCCGGTGGATCATCTCCGGCAACAGGCCGAAGCCGGCGGTGTAGTAGTGGAAGATCGACAGGACGATCAGCAGCCCGCCGACGATCCACCCCGCCGTCCGGGAGAGCGGGCGGAAGCGAATCTCGGAATCGAATTTCTCCTCGAGCTCGCGTGCTTTCGCCTCGTCGAGTTCCATCGGCGCGAGATGAACGTCTTCCGTCTTCTTTTCCGTCATTGGGCCACGTTCATCGGTTCAGATGCAAAAAAGGGCGGAAAGCAGGCTCTCCGCCCGGGATCGGTCGCGCCTGGCGCGGCCTATTTCAGGACGCCCGCCTCCTTGTAGAACTTTTCCGCGCCCGGATGGAACGGGATGCCTGCGCCCGCTACCGCGTTTTCCAGCGTGATCTGCTTGCCCTTGGCATGACCCGCGTCGAGCGCCTTGCGGGTGCCGTCGCTGTAAAGCGACCTGGTGATGTTGTAGACGAGGTCGTCAGGCTGCTTGGCGCTGGTGACCCACTGCGCGGCGACCGCCAGCGTTTTGGTCTCCGGAACGCCCTTGTAGGTTTCGGCCGGCACGGTGTTGGCCGAGAAGAACTTGTATTCGCCAAGCAGCTTGTCGATCTCAGGGCCTTCTACCGGGACCAGGGTGATCGGTGTGGAGGCCGACAGTTCGGTGATCGCGCCGGCCGGGAAGCCGCCGACGAAGAAGAAGGCGTCGAGCGCACCGTCGCGCATCTTCTCGCCCGATGGGCCGGGCTTCAGATATTCGGGGCTGATGTCCTTCTCGGTGATGCCGAAAGCGCCGAGCACGATGCGGCTGTCGACGATCGTGCCCGAGCCGGGCTCATCGATGGAGACGCGCTTGCCCTTGAGGTCGGAGATCGACTTGATGCCGGCATCGGCGCGGGCCACCACGTGAAGAGTTTCGGGATAGAGCGTGGCGATCAGGCGCAGGTCCTCGACCTTGCCCTTGCCTTCGTAGAGGCCGGTTCCCGAATGCGCCCAGAAGGCGACGTCGGATTGAGTGAAACCGGACTCCGATGCCCCGCTCTGGATGGCGTTGATGTTCGCCACCGAGCCGTTCGACGATACGGCGGTGGCGACCAGACCTTCCACGCCATTCGGACCGGTTGCGGAGATGGCGTTGGCGATCAGCCCGCCGATCGGATAATAGGTGCCGGACGTTCCGCCCGTGCCGATCCGAAAAAAAGCCTGTTGGGCGAAGGCGCGCCCGGCGCTGGCGGCGGCTGCGAGCCAGGCCGCCCCGGCCACAAAGCCGCGGCGGTTGATTGAATAGGCCATTATCGTTCTCCCTTGTTTCGCGCCGAGATTGAAAAGGCTGCGTGGCGATTGTCAACCTGTTGCCATCGACGTCCACAAATCTGCACCGTCACCGGTAACAGCGGATCGCGCGGTTTTCGGGGAATCGGGCGGGGGGTGTGGGCAAGTTCCGGAAGAGCCGGCGGCCGGCATTTTTCCACAGTTGGGTAGCAACCTATTGCGGATAAAAAATATCCATGATACAAAATATCCACGATAGGAGATCGGCCATGAAACTGAGCGAAGGCGTGGAGGCGGCAATCCATTCGGCGATCGTGCTGGCTGACCTGCCCGAGGGTGCGACCCTGCCGGGTTCGGCTCTCGCCGAGTATCACGGCGTCTCTGGAAGCTACCTGCTGAAGCACCTGAAGGACCTAGTTGCCGCAAAAATCCTGGAGTCGGTGCCGGGTCCGGCGGGCGGCTATCGCCTGGCGCGCGGCACCGACAGGATCAGCCTGCTCGACGTGGTGCTGGCGGTGGAGGGGGCGCAGCCGGCCTTCCGCTGCCTGGAAATCCGGCAGAAGGGGCCGGGCGCGCTGGAGTCCGCCGCCTACAAAAAACCGTGCGGCATCAACACGGCGATGCTGAAGGCCGAGCGCGCCTGGCGCGCCGTGCTCGCCGAGACAAAACTGTCCGACCTGATCGAGGAATACGCGATCGACGCCGACCCGCGAGCGGTGGCGTATGGCTGCGCCTTCCTCGAACGAAACCAGCGCATACCACGCTGACCGATCTTCCTCCCAGCCAAGATGAAAGGAATGGCTATGAAGGCCCGTATGAATTTCTTTGCCAAGGCGCCGGTGCTGCTCGAAGCGATGCGCGCGCTCAACAAGGCGGTGGACGAATCCGGCTTCGAGCGCAAGTTGCTGCATCTGGTGAAGCTGCGCGCCTCTCAGATCAACGGCTGCTCATATTGCGTCGACATGCATGTCAAGGAGGCGCGGCATGACGGTGAAAGCGAACAGCGCCTGCATCTCGTCAGCGCCTGGCGGGAAAGCCCGCTTTATTCCGAACGCGAGCGCGCCGCTTTCGAATGGACGGAAGCCGTGACGCTGCTGCCACAAAGCAAGGCGGCCGACGAGTTCTATGCGCCGCTGACCACGCATTTTTCCGACGAGGAGATCGTGCAACTCACCATGCTGATCGGCGTGATCAACACCTGGAACCGGCTCTGCGTCGCCTTCCGCTCGCAGCATCCGGTCGACCGTCAGGTCGAAGCGGCGTGAGCTTGCGAGGGAAAGGCGGCACCAACTCGGGCCGCCCATGCAAACTGGAGGGACTATGGAATCCGAACTGTCAATCGCACTGATCGCGGTCGGCCGCATCCTGCTCGGCGGCGCGTTTGTGTTCGCGGGCATCCGCAACATCATGAACGTGTCCTTCTTGAGCGGCCTGATGGCGGCGCGTGGTGTCCCGCTGGCGAAGCCCGCACTCTACGCCGGCATCGTGCTGCAGATACTGGCCGGCGTGCTGCTCGCCGCCGGTCTGTGGGTGCCCTGTGCCGCCGCGGCGCTGATCGTCTTCCTGATCGCGGCGACCCCGATGTTCCACAATTTCTGGGATGTTCAGGGGCCGGAACGGGCGGCGAAGATCAACGGTTGGATCGGCAATGTCGCGCTGGCAGGCGGGTTGCTGATCGCGGCGGCGTAAGCGAATTGAGCATCGGGTAGCGCCCCCTCACCCGCCCTCCACTTCGCTCGGGCGACCTCTCCCCGCTGGGGAGAGGAGGTTTTCGACGCCTTCGCCACACTTCAACGTAACGGTATAGGTTGGCGCAAGCGGCGCAGGTCTCCTCTCCCCAACGGGGAGAGGTCGCCCGAGCGAAGCGGAGGGCGGGTGAGGGGGCTTGGGCACGTCCGAACGGTCAAACCTCGACCGTGTCGAAAATCAGCAGGTCGACGCCGCCGTCGGCAAAATTGGCGAGGTCGCCGGCGGTCGCCTGGCCTTCGGGCGAACCGAGCGCGCTCTGGATTGCGGCTACGGAGTCGAACTCCAGCGTCGCCACCAGGTGAAAATCGGACGGTCCGGAGGGCATGCCCACCGCGCCCTTGCTGATGTCGTATTTGCGCAGGCCCGGGATCTTCTTGGCCAGCGGGATATGGGTGGCGTGGTAGTAGCGATCGAAGGCGGCCTTGTCCTTCGGCGTCTTGTAGAGTGCGATCAGTTTTGCCATCGGTTCCTCCCGGTTCTGTTTCTGGTGCCGGGAGGATCGTGTCTGGCGGCTGACATCAGGTCAATGCGACCTTGGGGGAAATCGCCGCGATCTAATTCCGTGGCAGCGTCGCAAGCTGGTAGACCGACACCGTATGCCCGTCGGGGTCGCGAAAGTCGGCAAAAAGGCCGTCCGGCGCTGGCGATACAGGCGTCACGATCTCGACGCCGGCCGCAGCCAGGCGCTCGACAAAAGAATCTATCCCTCCTTCCGCCAGACCGAAGACGACATTTGGCGTATTGCCCGGCTTGGGGTCGCCGGGAAATGCCATCACATCGATGTCCGGGCCGATCTTGGTCATGAGGAAGCTGAACCCATCCTCATCGTGACGATCGAATTCGAGGCCGAGATGGGTGCGGTAGAACTTGTCCGTGCGGTCGAGGTCGGTGACGTTGAAGATGATGGTCACGCCGTTGAGCTTGACGGTCATTGGGTCTCTCCATGTTGATCACGCATAGAGTTGCCGCCGCCGGGCAAAACGTGATCGCGGACCGAAAAGAAAATCGGGATGCCGTCGGGATCGCGGATCGCGAAGCTTCGCCGAGGCACGCCGGGAATGGCGGATTTCAGGGCGCGACGGGCGGGACCGTCCCCTTGAAGACGCTCCAGCCGTTCATAGTCCGGGCTCGTTCCATGCTGCCTTAGCGAACGACGCAACCCGCTCAGTCGCTGGCGCAGTGCGACGTCGCTCAGCCCGAGCAGGAAGCCGATTTCGCGGCGACCCATCCCGGCGTCGATCAGACGGGCAACGACACGCTGGGCAGGCGGCAGGGTCTCGATGACCTCGCCGGGCAGGCGCGGGAGCGACGCCGCCGCGCCGCGCGCCACGAATTTCGCGTGGTTACTGATCGCGCCGCGCGCCCAGGCGAGAAAGCCGGGGCCCGAGCAGCGGCGTCCGCTGCCGACAGCCGCCAGAAGCACATCCTGAACGAGATCGTCGGCGTCGCAGGCGGCGCGCGAACATTTTGCCGCAAAGCGCCTCAGGGCAATCACAATATCGTCGTTAAGGTCGCTCGCCATCCGCCATTCTTATGGGTGACCGATGAGCCGTCAAGCTGCTATCGGACCGGCCGCAGCCCGTGCAGATAGAGTTCCTCCAGGAACCGCGCCGCGTCCTCGAAGCGGCCGTCGGCGCCGCGATCCGGTCCAAGGACGGCGCGCACCTGCACGTCGAAGTCGGCATAGTGCTGGGTGGTCGCCCAGATCGAGAAGATCAGATGGTAGGGGTCGGTGCGGGCGATCTTTCCGGCCCGCATCCAACCCTTGATCACCTCGACCTTGTCGTCGACCAGCGCCTTCAACTCGCCTTCCAGCATCGGCATGACGCGCGGTGCGCCCTGCAGGATCTCGTTGGCGAACAGCCGGCTCTCGCGCGGAAAATCGCGGGCCATCTCCAGCTTGCGACGGATGTAGCTCCTGAGCTCGGTCATCGGGTCGCCGATGTCGTCAAGCTCGCGCAGCGGCGCCAGCCAGGTGTCGAGCAGGCGCTGCATCAACGTCACATGAATGTCTTCCTTGCTTCGGAAATAATAGAGCAAATTGGGTTTCGACATGCCGGCGGCGTCGGCGATCTGGTCGACGGTGGCGCCGCGAAAGCCGTTGGCCGAGAAGACTTCCAGCGCCGCTTCCAGGATGAGTTCGCGCTTCTCCTGCTGGATGCGGGTGCGGGGCCGGCGCGTCGGGCTGTCCATCAGGCGCGACGCCTTTCGCAGCCAGCAAAACAGGCGCTCTGGCCCAATCGTCTGGACCAGTTTCTGTCCTGCTGTGGAGCGCGATTTCGGCGCGTCATTTCCGATACTATTGTCTTGACCGCCGATCCGGCGGTGCTAACGTTTGTCCAATCGGTCAAAATTTGCGTATCACCAAACGTCGCGAAGACCAAGCGTCGGCCGTTAGCTGGTTAGGGGAATTTCTGGGAAAGGCTTGGTCATGTCCAACCGTTTGAAAGTCGCGCCGAACGATTTGTCCGCCTTCTGGATGGGGTTCACGCCGAACCGCCAATTCAAGAAAGAGCCGCGCATGGTCGTGTCCGCCAAGGACATGCACTACACGGCGATCGACGGCAGGCAGATCCTGGACGGCGCCGCCGGCCTCTGGTGCGTGAATGCCGGCCATTGCCGTCCTAAGATCGTCGAGGCGATCCAGGAGCAGGCTGCCAATCTCGACTTCGCGCCGACTTTCCAGTTCGGCCACCCGCTTGCCTTCGAGCTTGCCAACCGGCTGGTCGACATCGCTCCGAAGGGGCTTGATCATGTCATGTACACCAACTCCGGCTCGGAGTCGGTCGATACGGCGCTGAAGACGGCCATCGCCTATCACCGCGCCAAGGGCAACGGCTCGCGCTTCCGCCTCATCGGCCGCGAGCGCGGCTATCACGGCGTCAATTTCGGCGGCGTCTCGGTTGGCGGCATCGTCTCCAATCGAAAAATGTTCGGCACGCTGTTGACCGGTGTCGACCATCTGTCGCACACCCACAATCTCGCCAGGAACGCCTTCACCAAGGGCGAGCCCGAGCATGGCGTGGAACTCGCCGACGAACTGGAGCGCATCGTCGGCCTGCATGACGCCTCGACCATCGCGGCCGTCATCGTCGAGCCGGTCGCGGGTTCGACCGGCGTTCTCATCCCACCGAAGGGTTATCTGAAGCGGCTGCGCGAAATCTGCGACAAGCACGGTATCCTGTTGATCTTCGACGAGGTCATCACCGGCTACGGCCGTCTCGGCACGCCATTCGCAGCCGACTATTTTGGCGTGACGCCCGACATCATGATCACCGCCAAGGGCCTGACCAACGGCGTGATCCCGATGGGCGCGGTGTTCGTGACCAAGGCGATCCACGACGCCTTCATGAACGGGCCGGAGCACATCATCGAGTTCTTCCACGGCTACACCTATTCGGGCAACCCGATCGCGTCGGCCGCCGCGCTCGGCACGCTCGACACCTACAAGGACGAGGGGCTGCTGACGCGCGGCGCCGAACTCGCGCCCTATTGGGAGGAGGCGGTGCATTCGCTCAAGGGTGAGCCGAACGTCATCGACATCCGCAACATCGGCCTGATCGGCGCGGTCGAGATGTCACCGATCCCCGGCGAGCCTGGCAAGCGCGGCTTCAACTCGATTATTCGCGCGTTCGAGCACGGCGCTATGCTGCGTATCACCGGCGACATCATCGCGCTGTCGCCGCCGCTGATCATCACCAAGGGCCAGATCGACGAGTTGATCGACCACGTCCGCGACACCATAAGGGCAGTGGCGTGACCTACCAGGCAAGGCAGCAGGCGAACGCCACGAAAGTGATGGAGGACGATCATGTGCGCGTCACGCGCTGGGATTTCGATCCCGGCGCGGAGACGCGATGGCATCGCCACGAGATGGACTACGTGGTCACCACGCTGACGCCGTGCAGCTTCCTGCTGGAAGAGCCGGGCGGCGCCACGCGGCGCGTCGACATGGAGGCCGGATCGGTCTATCGGCGTGACGAAGGCGTGGAGCACAATGTCGTCAATGGCGGCGACCGGCCGATGAGTTTTGTCGAGATCGAACTGAAGCGGTGAGGGTGGCATGGCGGCGCCGGGCGAGAATCTGCGAATCAATCCAGAGCGTTTGTGGGATTCGCTCATGGAAATGGCGAAGATCGGCCCCGGCATCGCCGGCGGCAACAACCGCCAGACTCTGACCGACGAGGACGGCGAGGGTCGGCACCTGTTCAAGCGCTGGTGCGACGCCGCCGGGCTCGAAATGGGCGTCGACGAGATGGGCACGATGTTTGCCCGCCGCGAAGGCTCCGACCCCAGCCTGCCGCCGGTCTATGTCGGCAGCCACCTCGACACCCAGCCGACCGGCGGAAAATTCGACGGCGTGCTCGGCGTGCTCGGCGGATTGGAGGTTGTCCGCACCCTCAACGACCTCGGCATCAGGACAAAACATCCGATTGTCGTGACCAACTGGACGAACGAGGAGGGCGCGCGTTTTGCCCCGGCGATGATGGCGTCCGGCGTGTTCGCCGGCGTGCTCGACCAGGCCGACATCTACCAGCACACCGACCGCAACGGTAAAAAATTCGGCGAGGAGCTGGAGCGCATCGGCTGGAAGGGCGAGGAAAAAGTCGGCGACCGCAAGATCCACGCCTTCTTCGAACTGCATATCGAGCAGGGGCCGATCCTCGAGGACGAGGGCATCGATATTGGCGTGGTTACCCATGGCCAGGGCCTGAAATGGCTGCAGGTGACGCTGACCGGCAAGGAGTCGCATACCGGCTCGACACCGATGCCGAAACGCCGCAACGCCGGGCTCGGCATGGCGCGCGTCACCGAACTGGTGCATGAAGTGGCGATGGACTACCAGCCGGACGCGGTGGGCGCGATCGGCCACATGGAAGTCTATCCCTGCTCGCGCAACATCATCGCCGGAAAAACCGTCTTCACCATCGACATCCGCTCGCCGGAAAAAGAAGTGCTGGACGCGATGGACGGGCGCATCCGCGAGGGCATCGACCTGATCTGCGAGGCGCTCGACATCAAATACGAGATCGAGCAGGTCGGCCATTTCGACCCGGTGACCTTCGACGAGAACTGCGTGAAGGCGGTGCGCGACGCCGCCGAGCGGCTCGGCTACAGCCACCGCAACATCGTGTCGGGCGCCGGCCACGACGCCTGCTGGATCAACCGCGTGGCGCCGACCGCGATGGTCTTTTGCCCATGCGTCGACGGGCTTTCGCACAACGAGGCCGAGGACATTTCCAAGGAATGGGCGGCCGCCGGCGCCGACGTGCTGTTCCACGCCGTGGTGGAAACGGCGGGGATTGTGGGATAATCTTGCCCTCTCGCCCGGAGGATTAATGAGGGCTGGCTACTTCTCCATAGGTGCGCTGATCGGCGCGACGTTTGCCGGCCTCTGGGCCGGCACCGTGGGCTTGTTTGCTGCCATGGCTGTCGATCGGAGCGATGCGCCTATATTTGCCTATCCCCTGGCCGTTCCTGGGGCTATTGCCGGTGGCGGCTTCCTCGGATTTTTGGTGGCTGTGATAGCCACGGTTCCTGTGGCGTTCGTCGCGGCGTTCATAGTTTTTCCGTTGACGCGGTTCATCAGAGGCAGGGTCGCGCCGACACGCGCCAATGCCGCGGCCCTCGGAATACTTGTCGGTGTCATGCCACTCACCATACTTTCAATCAGTGGCGCCATCGCAAACGGTAGCCAAGCTGCGCCGCCATCGATGATCTTTGCCGGCGCTGTCGGTGGAGCGGTTGCAGGCCTGATATATCGAGCGTTGCTGTTCTATCGATATCCCGGTCTGGCCGCCGAATGATGGCGGCAACCGTGAGCCTTGTGAGCCTCTTGGAAGTCATCAACGACTCCGCATGAGAGTTGTCGGCCTGTTGCTCGCTCTCGTATCGACCGACGCGCTTGCGTGGGAAAAATTTTCGCCGGGTGAAAGCTGGGACTGGCAGTTGACCGATCCGGTCGACCTTGAGCGCAAAGTCGATGTGCTCGACCTTCATCCCGAACTTGTCCAGGCGGACATCTTGCGGGCGTTGAAGTCGCGCGGCGTGAAAGCCATCTGCTACGTCAGCGTCGGCACTCTGGAGAAAACATCGCCGGATCGCGGCCGGTTTCCGAAAGAAGTCGTCGGCAAGGTTTACGGCGACTGGCCGGACGAGCGCTTTCTCGACATCCGCCGGCTCGACGTGCTGCTGCCGCTGATGAAGGCGCGGTTCGAGGTGTGCAAGGCACTCGGCTTCGACGCCATCGAGCCCGACAACATCGACGTGCACGAGAACGATTCGGGCTTTCCGGTGAGCGCCGGGCATGTTGAGGCCTATGTGTTGGCACTTGCCATGGCCGCGCACGAGCTTGATCTGGCCATCGGCCAGAAGAATCTGCCGGAACTGACGGAAGAGCTTGTCGAATCGCTCGATTTCGCCGTCACCGAAAGCTGCTTCCAGGACGGATGGTGCGAGCAGATGGTTCCCTATGTTGCCGCGGGCAAGGCGGTGTTCGATGCCGAATATCTCGACCGGCCGCTCGACCTCGCGGCGGCGTGCGAAACGGCAAAGGCGCTTGGCCTTTCGATGATCGCCAAGGACAGGGATTTGACAAGGACGCTGCGTAGCTGTCCGGATTGACGGCGAAGGTTCGGACGGGCCTGGCCGCGAGGCGCATGGCCGCAAAGGCTGGCGGCTCAGCCTGGGAGGAGAGGGGGGTGCTTTCATGAACTCATTGCACGGTAGCGTAGGCGCTCTCGCCTTGATGATGCTCGCGGCATGCGCGGCAAACGCCGCCGAAACGCTGCCGATCGCCGGCGCCTATGGCAATGCGGACGGCTGCAAGTTCCACAAGGATGGCACGATCGACGGCGACGAACTGCTGCTGCTGACGGCGGATTCGGTGCAGAGCTACGGCACCGGCTGCGACATCTTGCAGGCGCTGCCGGGCAAGGACGGCGCCTTCCTCATTTCCGGCATATGCGGCTTCGAGGGCGAGGAGACGATCGCGCCGCGCATGATGGTGATCACCAGGGTAGCCGAGGATTCGGCAGCCCTGGTGATCCACGACGAGGACGGCACGGTATGGGGCGATGTCGAGCCGTGCCCTTAGGCGGCGGCGTTGAAAGCGGCGGCGAAAAGGCTGATATTGTGGGTTCCGACGACAGGAGGCCGCCATGGGACGACCGCGCGAATTGACCGACGAGGAACGCGCCGAACTGATCGCCAAGGGGTACCGGCCCGTCGAAGTGTGGGTGCCTGATATCTGGTCGGACGAGGTCTGGAATCAGGCTTTCAAGGATTGCGACCTGATCCGCGCTTCCGAAGAACGCGCCGATGTGAATCTTTGGGTAGAGGGAGCTGCCCGGGAGACCATGCGGCTCATCGAAGAAATGGAAGAGAACGGCTTGTGAAGCGCGGGGACATCGTCATCGTTTCGCTCCCAGGCGACTATGGCAAGCCAAGGCCGGCGGTTGTTCTTCAGAATGACAGGTTGGAAGGTCGCCTGGAAAGCTACATCATCGCGCTTATGACGACCTTCGACGAAGGCGCGAGACTCTTGCGCGTTGACGTTGCGCCAAGCGCCGAAAACGGCCTGAAGCAGGTCTCCAAGATCATGGTCGACAAGCTTTATGCGATACCTGAGCACAGGATGCATCAGCATATCGGCAAGCTGGATCGCGATTCCCTGCGCCGGATCGATCGGGCTCTCATGATGATACTGGATCTTGATCCTCTGAAGCCGGGCTAACCGTCGGGTTAGGATGCCGGCACCAGGGCATCCAGATGCGGCAAGAGCACCACGCTTTCCTGCTCGTTCGGATCGGTCCGGGCGATCACCGCCGAGGCCGGCTCATTGGACAGATTGGCCGGCAGGTGCGGCACGCCGGCCGGAATGTAGAAAAGATCGCCGGCGCGGGCGACCAGCAGGTTTTCCAATTCGTCGCCGTACCAGGTGTGGACCTCGCCGGAGAGCACGTAGATGGCGGTTTCGTGACTTTCATGCATATGCGCCTTGGCACGGCCGCCCGGCGGTACGGTCAAGAGGTGCATGCAGATGCCTTGCGAGCCGACCGTCTCTTTGGCGATGCCGGCGAGATAACGAAAACCCTGCTTGCCGTCATAGGTGCCTTCGGCCCGCAGCAGGCGGCAGGTCGGCTTCGATCCGTCTTCCATCTTGGTCTCCCGGAAACCCTGTCCAGCGAATGATGACGGCGAGGGCGCAAATTGATGTTCATACGGCATCAGCGACAGGCCGCCGCTCTTGAAGCTTCGCCCGTCGGTGCAGCAAGATGATTTCATGAACACTGCAGTCGTTTCCGCCAGCGGCCTGTCGCTCACTTTCCAGACCAATGACGGTCCGGTCAACGCCCTGTCGGACGTCGATCTGACGATCGGCAAAGGCGAATTCGTCTCCTTCATCGGCCCGTCCGGATGCGGCAAGACGACGTTCCTGCGCGTCATCGCCGATCTGGAAAAGCCGACCGCCGGTTCCATCCTGGTCAACGGCATGATGCCGGAGCAGGCGCGCGAGGCCAGGGCCTACGGTTACGTCTTCCAGGCGGCGGCGCTGCTTCCGTGGCGCACCATCGAAAAGAACGTGGCGCTGCCGCTTGAGGTGATGGGAATGAGCCAGTCCGAGCAGCGCGCGCGCGTCAGCCGCACCCTCGATATGGTCAACCTCACCGGCTTCGAGAAGAAATATCCGTGGCAGCTTTCGGGCGGCATGCAGCAGCGCGCTTCGATCGCCCGCGCGCTCGCCTTCGACGCCGACCTTTTGCTTATGGACGAGCCGTTCGGCGCGCTGGACGAGATCGTGCGCGACCATCTGAACAAGCAGCTTCTAGAACTGTGGGCGCGCACGGACAAAACCATCTGCTTCGTCACCCACTCCATTCCCGAAGCGGTCTATCTTTCCACCCGCATCGTGGTGATGTCGCCGCGGCCGGGGCGGGTCACCGACGTCATCGAATCGAACCTGCCGCGCGAGCGCCCGCTCCACATCCGCGAGACACCGCAATTTTTGGAGATCGCCCACCGCGTGAGGGATGGGTTGAGGGCGGGGCATAGCTATGAGGATTGAGGCAATCTTCGCCTTCTCTTCGTTTACGGGGAGAAGGTCCCGGCAGGGGGATGAGGGGCGGCGCAAAACTCTCCAAGGTGCGCTCCCGCCCCTCACCTGCCTGCCGGCATCCTCTCCCCGTGAACGGGGAGAGGGGGGCCGGCCGCTTGACCTTCGCTCAACCAGCGAGGGTAGCTAGATGGATTCTCTCCGCGACAAGATCATCCCCGTCACCACCATCCTGCTCGGGCTGGTCGCCGTCTGGTACGTGGCAGCGGTATTCATGAACGCGCCGTTCCAGCGCGATCTTGACCGGCGCGGCAATGTCACGCGCACCACGCTGGAGTTCGTGCAGGCAACGCTCTCGCAGCCGAAACCGACGCTGCCGGCGCCGCACCAGGTCGCGGCCAATTTCTTCGAGAACACGTTTCTCAGAAAAATCACCAGCAACCGCAGTCTTGTCTACCATTCGTGGGTGACGCTGTCGTCGACGCTGGTCGGCTTCCTGTTCGGTACGGCGCTCGGCATCGCGATCGCCGTCGGCATCGTGCATCTGAAATCGCTCGACCGCAGCCTGATGCCGTGGATCATCGCCTCGCAGACGATCCCCATCCTCGCCATCGCGCCGATGATCATCGTGGTGCTAGCGGCGGTGAACGTCACCGGCCTGATCCCCAAGGCGCTGATTTCCACCTACCTGTCGTTCTTTCCAGTCGCCGTCGGCATGGTGAAGGGGCTCCGCTCGCCCGAAATCATGCATCTCGACCTGATGCACACCTACAACGCATCGGCCAACCAGATCTTCTGGAAGCTGCGGGTGCCGGCGTCCGTGCCGTTCCTGTTCGCCTCGATGAAGGTGGCGGTGGCGGCGAGCCTTGTCGGCGCCATTGTCGGCGAACTGCCGACCGGCGCGGTCGCCGGCATCGGCTCGAAACTGCTGGCAGGGTCCTACTACAGCCAGACCATCGATATCTGGGCGGCACTGGTCGCCGGCTCGGTGGTGGCGGCGCTGCTGGTGGCGCTGGTCGGGCTCGCCGGAAAAATAGTCGAGCGCGCGATGGGGGCGCAGCCGGCATGATGGAATTGCTGTCGCTGTCGACCGTCACGCCGAAGTCATGGCAGAGCTATGTCGCCCTGGCGCTTATCCTCGCGGCCGTGCTGCTTTGGCCGATCTTCGCTGAACCGGCGACGTCGGACATTGGGTCTTTCTCGTTCGTTCTGCTTTTTTTGCTTGTGGCAATTGGTGCCGACGGCTTTCCGCCAAAGCCCGCAGCCGGCGTGCTGTTCGTCGGCGCGCACGGTGCCGTGCTGATACTGCTTGCCATGCTGTTGGGCAACGAAGGCGCCGCGCGTCCGCCCTTCTACCTTCTCATGGCGGCAGCCTGGCTGCTCGCCTGGCGCTGCATCGCGCTGCTCTCCGGCCTGCAGCCTGCGGCGCGCTGGGCACAAATTCTGCTCCGGCTCGTCATCCCGGCGATCTTCGGCCTGTGGCTGCTGATCTTCTGGGAGGCGATCACGCGCGGCGCCGGCATCCCCTTCATCCTTTTGCCGCCGCCCAGCGCGGTCGGCGCGCGCATTGCGAATTCCCTGCCGATCCTCGCCGCCGACGTGCAGCAGACCATTTTCAAGGCAGCGCTTGCCGGCTACGCCATGGGCTGCGCGGCGGGCTTCGTCACCGCGATCCTCGCCGACCGCTTCCTGTTCCTGCGCCGCGGCCTGATGCCGATCGGCAACATGGTGTCGGCGCTGCCGATCATCGGCGTGGCGCCCATCATGGTGATGTGGTTCGGCTTCGGCTGGGAATCGAAGGCGGCAGTGGTGGTCATCATGACCTTCTTCCCGATGCTGGTGAACACCGTCGCCGGGCTGGCGGCCAGCGGCCACATGGAGCGCGACCTGATGCGCACCTATGCGTCGTCCTACTGGCAGACGCTGTTCAAGCTGCGCCTGCCGGCTGCCGCGCCCTTCATCTTCAACGCGCTGAAGATCAACTCGACGCTGGCCCTCATCGGCGCCATCGTCGCCGAATTCTTCGGCACGCCGGTCGTCGGTATGGGGTTCCGCATCTCGACCGAGGTGGGCCGCATGAACATCGACATGGTGTGGGCCGAAATCGCGGTTGCGGCGCTCGCGGGTTCGGTCTTCTATGGCGTGGTCGCCCTGTTCGAGAGGGCCGCCACGTTTTGGCATCCGTCTGTCCGTGGTGGATAGACTTATCCAGAGGGTACAAAAAATGAAAAGAACGATGGTTTCACTGCTTGCCGGCGCGATGTCGCTGGCGGCCGCGCAGGCGCTCGCCGCCGACAAGGTCACTTTGCAGCTCAAATGGGTGACGCAGGCGCAGTTCGGCGGCTACTACGTCGCAAAGGACAAGGGGTTTTATGAAGAGGAAGGCCTCGACGTCACCATCAAGCCGGGCGGGCCGGACATCGCGCCGGAGCAGGTGATCGCCGGCGGCGGCGCCGACGTCATCGTCGACTGGATGGGCGGCGCGCTGGCCGCCCGCGAAAAGGGCGTGCCGCTGGTCAACATCGCCCAACCGTTCAAGAAGGCCGGCATGGAACTGGTCTGCCCGAAGGACGGGCCGGTGAAGACCGAGGCCGACTTCAAGGGCCATACGCTGGGCGTCTGGTTCTTCGGCAACGAATATCCGTTCTATGCCTGGATGAACAAGCTCGGCCTGAAGACCGAAGGCGGGGCGGACGGCGTCACCGTGCTGAAGCAGAGTTTCGACGTGCAGCCGCTGATCCAGAAGCAGGCCGACTGCATCTCGGTGATGACCTACAACGAGTACTGGCAGTTGATCGACGCCGGCTACAAGCCGGAAGACTTGATCGTCTTCAACTACACGGTGATGGGCAACGACCTGCTCGAGGACGGGCTCTACGCCATGGAGGACAAGCTCAAGGACCCGGCCTTCGAGGACAAGATGGTGCGCTTCGTGCGCGCCTCGATGAAGGGCTGGAAATACGCCACCGAGAACCCGGATGAAGCTGCCGACATCGTGGTCGAGAATGGCGGCCAGGACGAGAACCACCAGAAGCGCATGATGGGCGAGGTGGCAAAACTGATCGACAACGCCGACGGCAAGCTGATCGAGGCGGCCTACAAGCGTACCGCCGATGCCCTGCTGGCCCAGAAGATCATCACCAAGGAGCCGAGCGGCGCCTGGACCGCGGCGATCACCGACAAGGCGATCAAGTAGAGGCCGCGAGTTTCAAGCAAGATCGGGAAGGGGCGGGCGACCGCCCCTTTTTCGTGGGCGGGAAACTTATGGGAGCGCGGTTCGTTAACAGCGCAGCCGTTGCCGATCGCACGGCTTCTGATCAAGGGAGGAACGCTATGCGCAAGTCTGTTTCCCTGCCGTTCGCCACCGGTCTCACCCTCGCCGCTGCCCTCTTCGCCGCGTCGCCGGCCATGGCCGAGATGGTAAAAATGTCGGCCACGCTCGAAGCTTCGCAGGAAGTGCCGCCGAACGACAGCGCTGCCAAGGGCACCGCCGATATCACCTTCGACACCGAAACCAGGAAGCTCGACTGGACGATCGAATATTCCGGCCTGACCGGCGATGCCACCGGCGCGCATTTCCACGGTCCCGCCGCGGCGGGCGCAAATGCCGACGTGGCCGTGCCGATCGAGGATCCGAAAAGCGGCGCGAAAGGCTCGGCGACGCTGACGGAGGCGCAAGCGACCGACCTGATGGCCGGGCAATACTACGTCAACATCCACACCGCAGCGCATGCCGGCGGCGAAATCCGCGGCCAGGTGGAAAAGGCGATGTAGCGCATTACAGTGCTCTAAGTCGCTATCGCCCGTCGCGGATATCCGTCAACGTCCGCGTCGGCGTGATCGCCTCGGGGTCGAGTCTTATCTCGACGATCGCCGGCTTGCCGCTGGCGCGCGCGCGCTCGAAGGCTGGGGCGAAGTCGGCGGTCTTCTCAACCGTCTCGCCATGGCCGCCATAGGCGCGGGCGAGGGCGGCGAAGTCCGGATTGACCAGGTCGGTGCCGGAGACGCGGCCGGGATATTCGCGCTCCTGGTGCATGCGGATGGTGCCGTAGATGCCGTTGTTGACGACGATGACGACGATCGGCAGGCCGTATTGCACGGCGGTGGCGAATTCCTGGCCGTTCATCAGGAAACAGCCGTCGCCGGCAAAGGCGATCACCTGACGATCCGGGAAAAGCTGTTTCGCCGCGACCGCCGCGGGCGTGCCGTAGCCCATCGAGCCGGAAGTGGGTGCTGCCTGCGTGGCGAAGCGGCGGGATCGGTGGAAGCGATGCACCCAGGTGGCATAGTTGCCGGCGCCGTTGGTGATGATCGCGTCGTCCGCCAACACGGTTTCCAGATAGGCCATGATCGGCCCCATGGCGACCGGTCCCGGTCCACTCTCGGGCGGCGTCGACCAGTCGAGATAGGCGGCGTGCAGGCGCTCCGTCTCGGCCTCCCAGGCGGGCGGCGCCTTCGGCGCGGTTTTCGCGAAGGCCTCGGCGAAGGCGGCCGGGGTTGAGTTGATCGCGACCGTCGGCCGATAGACGCGGCCGAGTTCGTCCGGATCGGCATGGACGTGGACGAGCGTCTGGTCGGGGTAGGGGCTTTTCAGCAGCGTATAGTCGGAGGACGGCATTTCGCCGAAACGCCCGCCAATCAGCAGGACCAGATCCGACTGCTTGATGTAGCTGGCCAGCTTCGGGTTCGGGCTGATGCCGACATCGCCGGCATAGCAGGGGTGCAGGTGGTCGAACAGCATCTGCCGGCGGAACGAGACGCCAACCGGCAGCGCCCAGGCCTCCGCTGTCTTTTCGAAAGCGGATTTGGCTTCCGCCGTCCAGCGCGTGCCGCCTAAAATGGCGAAGGGCCGCTTTGCATTGGCCAGCAGGTCGGCGAACTGCCGCATCTCGGGTTCGCCCGGCCGAGTCTCAACCGGCGTCCACGGCAGAGCCGCAGGGGCCTCGGCCTCGCTCGTCAGCATGTCCTCCGGCAGCGCGATCACCACCGGCCCCGGCCTACCGGAAGTGGCGACGGAGAAGGCGCGGGTGACGATCTCGGGGATGCGCGAGGCGTCCTCGATCTCGGTCGCCCATTTGGCGATGGGACCGAAGAAGGCGCGGTAGTTCACTTCCTGGAACGCCTCGCGCTCGCGCGCATGGCTGGCGATCTGGCCGATGAACAGGATCATCGGGATCGAATCCTGCATGGCGATGTGGACGCCGGCCGAGGCATTGGTGGCGCCGGGGCCGCGGGTGACGAAGCAGATGCCGGGTTTTCCGATCAGCCTTCCGTGGCAGTCCGCCATCATCGCCGCGCCGCCTTCCTGGCGGCAGACGATGGTCTTGATCGGCGAGTCATGAAGCGCGTCGAGCACGGCGAGATAACTCTCGCCCGGCACGCAATAGAGCCGGTCGACGCCGTTGGCTTCGAGGGCTTCGACGATCAACTTTCCGCCGGTCTTCATGCTTCGCGCTTCTCCAGTTCGCCAAGGATTTCCGCCGTGTGCTCGCCTAGGCGCGGCGAAGGGCGCTCGTAGGCCAGCGGTGTCTGCGAAAACACCATCGGCGAACGCACCGAGGGCAGGGCGTTGCCGTGGCCGTCGTCGAGGTCGAGCCGCATCTTTCGCGCGATCGCCTGCGGGTCGGCGAACATGTCGGCGATGGTGTTGATCGGGCTCGCCGGCACGCCGGCCGCTTCGAGCTTCGCCAGCAGGGCGTCGCGGTCGAACTTCGCCAGTCTTTCGACCATCGCGGCCCGCAAGGCGACGCGGTTTGCGACCCGCGCCGAATTGGTGAAAAAGTCCGGATGGTCGGCGAGACCGTCCAGCCCGACCACCGCGCAGAACTTCTTGAACTGCCCGTCATTGCCGACCGCAAGGATAAAGTGGCCGTCGGCGACCGGCAGCACCTCATAGGGCGCGATGTTGGGGTGCGCGTTGCCCATGCGCGACGGCGCCTTGCCGGACACGAGGTAGTTGAGGTTCTGGTTGGCGAGCACGGAAATCTGGGCGTCGAACAGCGCCATGTCGATGTGCTGGCCCTCGCCGGTCGCCTCGGCATGGCGGAGCGCGGCCTGGATGGCGATCACCGAATAGAGGCCGGTGAAGACGTCGGTGACGGCGACGCCGACTTTTTGTGGCTCGCCGTCCGCCGCGCCGGTGATCGACATCAGGCCGGACATGCCCTGCACAATGAAGTCGTAGCCGGCGCGCGCCGCATAGGGGCCGTCCTGGCCGAAGCCGGTGATCGAGCAGTAGACGAGGCGCGGGTTGATCTTTCGCAGGCTCTCGTAGTCGAGGCCGTATTTCTTCAGCCCGCCCAGCTTGAAGTTCTCGATGAGCACATCGGCGGAAGCTGCCAGTTTTCGAATCGTTTCGGCGCCTTCGGGTGTCGAGAAATCCACCGCGATCGAGCGTTTTCCGCGATTGCAGGAGTGAAAATAGGCGGCCGACAGGTTCTCGCCGTCCTCTCCGGTGACGAAGGGCGGACCCCATTTGCGGGTGTCGTCGCCGTCCGGGCTTTCCACCTTGATGACGTCTGCCCCGAGGTCGGCCAGCGTCTGCCCGGCCCAGGGGCCGGCGAGGATGCGGGCGAGTTCGATGACGCGGATGCCGTGAAGCGGAGGACTGGACATCGCTCCTCTATGCCAGTCCGGCGTGCGCCAGGAAACAGGATTCGGATGCGACAGCTTCGCTGGGCCCGCAGGCACGTGCGGAGCTGCTGAATAGCTGTCGGCAAGGTGATGCGTGTAATCTGTTCGGAGTTGGAAGCAATTCTCGTAGAGTTTATGATGATTTTTGTCAAAATTCCAAGAAATATTCGCCTATAAATTCGGTTAACCATAAGTTTGGATGGGGGGAATCCTATGGCAGTCGTCAAGGACAATACGTTGGGAGTCGATGCGGTTCTGTTCGATCAAGGATCGCAGGCGCTGGGCGGCGCATTTGGCTTGGAGCTTCTGTCGATCGGAGGACAGACATTCGTCTACGTCGCGGGTTACAATGATGACGGCATCTCCATCAACAAGCTGGATGCCAAAGGAAACCTGTCCTTCATCTCGTCGACGATCGATGTCGGCGCGACAAAACTCGACGGAGCCGCGAATTTCGCGACGGCCAGCTTCGGTTCGACACGCTATCTCTATGCAGCAGGTGCGCTCGAGAACGGCATCAACACTTTCAAGGTCGCCAATGACGGCAGTCTGACCTTCGTAGGCAGCGTCGTGGACGACGCGACGCTCGAACTCGCCAACAACGAAGGAGAGATGACCGTCGTCCAGAAGGGCGGCAAGCAGTTTCTGATCGCGCCCGGCAGGACCGATGACGGCGTCAGCGTCTTCGAACTGAAATCGAACGGTTCGCTGAGCAACGTGGCCAATGTTCCGGATACGGCCGCGACCGCCTTGAACGGCGCCTATGCCACGACCTCGCTGACGACCGCAACCGACACCTTCGTCTTTGTCGGCGGGCGGGACGACCATGGCATCACGGCCTTCGAAATGGGTGCCGACGGCTCGCTGGCGGCGACCGACACGGTCTTCAACACCGTCGGTCTCGAGATCGCGAGCGTGTTCGCACTGGCGACCGCCACGGTCGGCGGAAACAACTACCTTATCGCCTCGGGCGAGGGGTCCGACGGCTTGAGCGTCTTTTCGGTCTCCGATGCCGGCCTTCTGCTCAATGTTTTCAACATCTCGCATTCGACGGATATTCCGCTCAACGGGGCGCGGGGCCTGAAAGTCTTCTCGTTCGGCGGTGAAACCTACCTGGCGGCGGCCGCCACCGGGTTCGGCGGGACTATCTCGTATTTTCGCATCGAGGCAAACGGCTCGCTCACCCACATCGACAGCGTCTCCGACGATGCCGATTCGCGCCTGACGGGCGCTTCGCACATCGATTTCGTGGAATTGGACGGCACCGCATATCTGCTGGCAACGGGCGTCTTCGGCGACGGCGTCAACCTGTTGAGCATAGGCGGCGGCGACAGCACGCTCGACGGCACGAGCGGGGTCGACACGCTCTACGGCTACAGCGGCAATGATACACTGAACGGACTGAGCGGTAACGACCGGCTGGACGGCGGGCTGGGCGCCGACACCATGGCCGGGGGCAAGGGCGACGACGTCTACGTCGTCGACCAGCAGGGCGACGTGATCGTCGAGACCGTGGGAAACGGTGCGGCCGATCGGGTGACGGCCCGCGCCAGCTATGCGCTGGCGGCGGACGACGACATCGAACTGTTGACCACCACCAACAGCACCGCCAAGTCGTCGATCAATCTCACCGGCAATCTGGGGGCCCAGACGATCTATGGCAACGCCGGAAACAACGTGCTGAGTTCCGGCGGTGCGGGCGGCGCGACGGATGTCATGCGCGGGCTGGGCGGCAACGACACCTACCGTGTCTACAATTCCGGAGACACGATCGTCGAAAGCGCGACGCAAGGTACGTTGGACCGGCTGGCTGCCGCGGTCGACTACGTGCTTGGCGCCAATGTCCACGTCGAGCTCATGGGCACCAACGGTACGGCGGGCACGGCTTCGATCGATCTCACCGGCAATGCGCTCAAGCAGGAAATCATCGGCAATGCCGGCAGCAATACCCTGCATGACGGCGGTCCCGGCGCGGCGGACACGATGAACGGCCTCGGCGGCAACGATACCTACCGGGTGCACAATTCAGGCGACGTGATCTTCGAGGCGGCAGGCAACGGCATCGATCGCGTGGCCACGACGGTCAGCTATGCTCTGACGGCCGGAGCGGAGGTGGAGACGATCCAGACCAGCTCGACGCTGGGGCTTGGCGCAATCAACCTGACTGGCAACGAGTTCGCCCAGTCCATCATCGGCAACGCCGGCAACAACCGCCTGGAGGGGAAGGGCGGGGCCGACACCTTGCGTGGGCTGGGCGGCCTCGACACGTTCGTCTTCGCAAGCTCGCTGGGGGCAGGTAATATCGACACGATCGTCGGCTTCGTTGCAGCCGACGACCGCTTCCAACTGTCGAAGGCGATCTTCTCGGCCTTCACGCAGACCGGCACGATTTCCTCCGGCCAGTTCCGCGCCAATGCCTCGGGCGAAGCCCAGGATGCCAACGATCTTATCATCCAGGACATCGACAACGGCCGGCTCTACTATGATGCCGACGGTTCGGGGCTGGGCCTGCGCATCCATTTCGCGACGGTTGGGGCGGGGGTGGCATTGACGAGCGCGGACTTCATCATCGCCTGAGGTTACGCCGGTTGCCGGGCGGAGCGCTCGGCAGCCACGCGTTTCGCCCAGCCAATGAAATCCGCGGTGATCTCGTCGCGGTTGAGGTCGTTCAAGCTTTCGTGGCGGGTCTGCGGCCAAATCTTTGAAACCAGATTCGAAAAACCCATTTTGCGCATGCGCGCGGCCAGCTCTTCGACGGCCTTGCCGTTGACCGTCGAGGGGTCGGCGCCGCCGCCGACGAGATTGATGGGCAGGTCGCGCCGCACGGTCGCAAAGCTGCGGTCGTCGGCGCCGGCGAAGACCATCTGGAACACGTCCTGCCAGAGCGATACCGAAGCGTCCCAGCCGCAGAGCGGGTCGGCGACATATTTGTCGACCTCCGCTGGGTCGCGCGACAGCCAGTCCGCCGATGTGCGGCAATTGGGGATCTTCTTGGCCCAATCCTGAAAGGTCAGTTTCGGCAGCATGCGCGACGGCACGTCGGAGCCCAGCCGGAATCGTTCCCAGGCAAGCATAGCCTGGCCGGCCCGGCCCAAAAGGCCGGGCGAGAAATTGGCGTTCCAGATCGCCGCGCCGGCCAGATGGTCGGAGCGGCGCAGCACGGAATTCAGCGCGACGATGCCGCCCATCGAATGGCCGAAGACGATCAGCGGCAGGCCCGGATGTTCCGCGGCGATCTGATCGTGTACGGCATCGATGTCGGCCAGCACCTTTTCGACGCCGTCTTTCGTCGCGAACCGTCCCGGGACGGCGTCGGCAGCCTTGGTGCCGCCATGGCCGCGATGATCGTGGGCGTAGACATGAAAGCCCGCGTCGGCGAGGGCGTCGGCGAAACGGTCGTACCGCGCCGAATGCTCGGCCATTCCGTGGTTGATCTGGACCACGCCGATCGGCTGGCGGTCCGCCAGGGTCACCGTCTGCGCCAGCACGGCGCCGGTCGGCGTGGAAAATTCCCTGCGAAGGCGGCCGGCCATGCTTGCCCAACGGTTCAGGAGCTTCGGATGCGACGCTATGGACAGCGATAGACGATCGCCGGAGGGTCGGCAATCGGCGGCGAAGCCGAAGATCGGCGCCATGATGCGATACGCGGCCACCAAGGCGACGGCGTTGCGGTTCAGGGTTTCAGAGCAGGTCGCGCCTTTTCTGCTCCATTCTGCTGGTGAGGGGTTGGCGCTTGGGTCGAGAGCTTCGTCGATGAGGCAGATAAGGCGCGATGGGGCGCTAAAAGAACGCCGGCAGCGGGGCTGCCGGCGTTCCTGCATGATAGCGGCGGATAGGGGTATTCCGCCTAGACGACGAAGAAATCCACATTGGTTACGCCGAGACCGGCCGTCAGCGTCGCGAATACGGTGCTGCCGCCGAGGGCACTGCCGTTGGAATCGTATTTGAGGATGCCGGTATCGGTCTCGTAGATGATGCGGTGGGCCGCGGTCGTCGCCTCGCCGTCGGGATTGGCCACGAACTGGTCCGCAGAGAGCAAGCCGACCCCGATGATGGCGTTGAAGATGGCGTTGTCCAACTGGATGGTGTCGTTGACGAAGTTGAAGTCGGTGATGTCGTCGACATTGGTCAGGCCAAGCGCGGTATCGAACCGGAAGTTATCGTTGCCGGAGCCGCCCGTCATCGTGTCGTCGCCCGCCCGGCCGTTCAGCGTATCGGCGCCGTTGCCGCCGAGGATGACGTTGACGGCGCTGTTGCCGGTCAGCGTGTCGCCGAAGGCCGATCCGGTGAGGTTCTCGATCGACGAATAGGTGTCGCCGGCGGCGTCCCCGGTGTTGCTGGCCGGAGTGGTGAGGCTGGCGATCACGCCCGCTGCCGCCGTGCTGTAGGACGCCGTGTCCGAACCGGCGCCGCCGGAAAGGTCGTCGGCGCCTGTGCCGCCGATCATCACGTCGTTGCCGTCCTGCCCGAACAGATTGTCGTCGCCGCCGAGGCCGGTGATCAGGTCGTTGCCGGCGCCGCCGACGATGCTGTTGGCGCTGTTGGTGCCGGTCAGCTTGTCGGCGAAGGCCGAACCGGTGAGGTTCTCGACCGAACTGTAGGTGTCGCCCGCCGCCTCGCCGGTGTTGGTCGCCGGGCTGAGCAGGGCGGCCGTGACGCCCGCCGCGGCGTTCTCGTAGGTGGCCCGGTCGCTGCCCGCGCCGCCGGAGAGATCGTCGGCGCCTGTGCCGCCGTTCAGCACGTCGTTGCCGTCCTGGCCGAACAGATTGTCGTCGCCGCCGAGACCGATGAGGAGGTCGTCGCCGTCGCCGCCGATGATGCTGTTGGCGCTGTTGGTGCCGCTCAGCTTGTCGTCGAAGTCCGAGCCGGTCAGGTTCTCGATCGAGGTGAAGGTGTCGCCAAGCGCGTCGCCGGTGTTGGTCGCCGGGCTGAGCAGCGCGACCACGACAGCGGCCGCCGCCGTTTCGTAGGAGGCGCGGTCGCTGTCGGCGCCGCCGGCGAGATCGTCGGCGCCGGTTCCGCCGATCAGCACGTCGTTGCCGGCATTGCCGAACAGGTTGTCGTCGCCTCCCCGCCCGACCAGGAAGTCGTCTCCGGCGCCGCCAAGAATGCTGTTGGTGCCGTTGTTGCCGAGCAGCGCATCGTCGAAGGCCGAGCCGGTGAGGTTTTCGATCGAGTTGTAGGTGTCGCCGAGGGCGTCGCCGGTGTTGCTCGCCGGGGTGGAGAGGTCGGCGACCAAGCCGGCCGCCGCGGTCTCGTAGGTTGCCCGATCGCTGCCCGCGCCGCCGGACATCTTGTCTGCGCCGGCGCCGCCGGCAAGTATGTCGTTGCCGTCGTTGCCGAACAGATTGTCGCTGCCGCCGAGACCGGAGATCTTGTCGTTGTCATTGCCGCCAAGAATGCTGTTGACGCCATTGGTGCCGGTCAGCGTGTCGGCGAAACCCGAGCCGGTGAGGTTTTCGACCGAATTGTAGGTGTCTCCGGCCGCCTCGCCGGTGTTGGTCGTCGAATCGAAGAGGCTGGCAACGACGCCTGCGGCCGCGTTGGCATAGGTTGCCCGGTCCGACCCGGTGCCGCCCGACAGGAGGTCGCCGCCCAAGCCACCGTCGAGAAGATCGTTGCCGCCGGTGCCGAACAATTCGTCGCGCACCGATGTGCCGCGCATCTGCTCATCGTCATTGTCGCCGAGGACGATCAGCCGGTCGCCCTCGCCAACGCCTGCGTTGAAGTTGACCAACTGCAACTGCGACAGGTCGACGTTCGTGTCGGTCAGCATTTCGACGCGGAACTTGTCCGGGCTGCCATTGAGGCTGAAGTCGACGACCAGGTCGGCGGCGAGGCCCGCCCCGATCTGGTCGGCGCGGACCGTCACCGAGGTCGCCGTGTTCGGGAACAATATCTCGATCTCCTCGATCGAGTTCAGGGTCGTGTCGACGAGGCTGATGTCGGCGGTGGCCAGGATGCGGTCAAAGTCAGCGCCGCCGTCGATCGAGTCGTTGGTGAAAGCATCCAGCCCGCCGCCCTGGAACGTGTCGTCGCCGGCGTTGCCCGAGGCGAAATCCTGCAGGCTGTCGACCAGGATCGTGTCGCCTGCGGCGTCGCTGGTCGAGAAGCGCTGGGTCTGGAGGATCTGCCCCACCACGTCGCCCGCGGTTGCGTTGGTGTGGAATGTCGCGAGCTGGCCGTTCTTCATGGCGGCGATCGAAGCGTCGAAATCGTTGTGGGTGGTGCCGACGCTCGAGGCTGTCAGGATTGCCCCGGTGTTCTGGTCGACGAGGGTCCAGACCGGGTCGTTGTGCCCGAACAGGTCATTAACCGTGCCGACCGCGATCATGCCGTTCGAAAGCACCGTGGCCGACGGCGCGAAGTCGTTCGAGGCGTTCTGCGCGATGTCTTGCCAGTCGACAAAATTGCCGGCGGCGTCGAAGCGCGCGAGCGTGATGTCGATGTCGGTGGTGGACCAGCCATTATCCTCGTAGGCAATGGCGAAGCCGCCATTGTCGAGCGCAACCACGCTGGCGTTGCGGTTCACGGTGCCGATTGCGTCGAGCTGCGTCGGCGCTTTCCGCACGGTGCCATTGGCTTCGTAGACGGCATACCACATCTCGTTGCTGGAGCCGACGTTCCGGTGCCAGGCGACGGCGAAGCCGCCGTCGGCCAGTCCGGCGACGCTCGGGTTCTGGTCATTGGCGCCGCTGGCGTCGGCCGCGAAGTTCAAGAGCAGGTTGCCGTCGTTGTCGTAGATCCGCAGGTCCACGTCGTTGTCCGTGCCGCCGAAGAAATCCTGGATGGCGACGACGAACCCGCCGCCGGTCAGTGCCGCCACTTCCGGATCCAGGACGTCGGGCCCGGACTCTCCGATGCTGGTGTCGACCCGCACGGTCGCACCCGTGGTCGTAACGATGCGGAACGACATGTCGGTGCCGGTGTCCGAGAGCACGACGATGTTACCGTTGCTGAGCTGGGTCACAGCCGAGTCGACGCCGGTGATGACGGACGCGCTTCCCGCAATGTCTCCGTCAGCTTCGAAGGTCGTGAGGTCGGTGTGCCCGATATGATCGCCGACGACGGCGACGCCGCCGTCGGACAGGCTGGTGGCGTCAGAACGTCCCGTGATGGAGAAAGGATCGATGCTTTCGACGAAACCGAATGCAAAGCTTGTGGTGACGGCCATGGTTCGAAACTCCCGTTCTGGTTACGGTTGATCCGGATTGCGCGGCGCGCCCGGTCCCCGGGCCGGAATTGGCCGGTTCTCGCGCGGCAAGGGCAGGGCAAAAGCGGCCGCCGGCGCGGTATTGCGCACCGCCCGTATCGAAACCGCATCCAGATGAGCCCAGCCAAAACGACTACGACAACGTGTCAGGTCTCCCGCCCGTGACACGAGGGCGTTGACAGTCCCGCATTACCCGTCGCGCGAACGATCCAAGGGGTCCGCGTCGTGGGGATGTCTTTTGCGAATGTTTCCCGCTCCATTGCTTGTTCTATAAAGCAAAGGATCTGTTGTTTACCATCTTGCCCCAGCGTCCACGTCTCGGGACGGGCGAAGCTCCAGTAAGGAGGGAGGGAGCCTCAAAAGATTTGGTCAACAACTTTTCTTTTTTATTACCTTACGTAAGCTTTTTCATTCATGCAAGGGAAAATTGTGACTCTTGCCACAATCTATGGTTTATTATACTTTTCGTATATGCCGGAATCAAGAAATTTCATTACCCGTCAGGCAGTTGACCGATCCTGGTCAGATTTGGAGTGAACGCATCTTTGTTGCGGGTGCAACACATGCGTGCTGCATATCAACCCTGCGTTTCGGGATGATGCCGCCGCCAGCGGCGTTGTCGCGCGGGCTTGCCGACGCAAGATTCGCAGCCACTTGACGATTGCCGTTTGACCCGGCTTCGCCTACATAGCGCCCAACTCCCGAAACAGGTTCCGAAAGGTTTCGCGCGCGTGGCACGCCAGTTCATCTATCACATGTCGGGCCTCTCCAAGGCTTATGGCACCAAGAAGGTGCTCGACAACGTCCATCTCTCCTTCTACCCCGACGCCAAGATCGGCATCCTGGGTCCCAACGGCTCGGGCAAATCGACGATCCTGCGCATCATGGCCGGGCTCGACAAGGAATTCCAGGGCGAAGCGTGGCTCGCCGAAGGCGCCACCGTCGGCTACCTCGCGCAGGAGCCGCAGCTCGACCCCAACAAGACCGTGTTCGAGAACGTCATGGAGGGGGTCAAGAAGAAGACCGCCATCATCGAGCGCTACAACGAGCTGATGATGAACTATTCCGACGAGACGGCCGACGAATCCGCTCGCCTGCAGGACGAGATGGACCGGCAGAACCTGTGGGATCTCGAGCAGCAGGTCGAGATGGCCATGGAGGCGCTGCAGTGCCCGCCCGGCGAATCGGAGGTCACCAACCTGTCCGGTGGCGAGCGCCGCCGCGTCGCGCTCTGCCGGCTGCTCTTGGAGCAGCCCGACTTGCTGCTGCTTGACGAGCCGACCAACCATCTCGACGCCGAGACCACGCAGTGGCTGGAAAAGCATCTTCGCGATTATCCCGGCTCGGTGCTGATCATCACCCACGACCGCTACTTCCTCGACAACGTGACCGGCTGGATTCTGGAGCTCGACCGCGGCCGCGGCATCCCCTACGAGGGCAATTACACCAAATATCTCGACGCCAAGGCCAAGCGCCTCATCCAGGAAGGCCGCGAGGACGACGCCCGCCAGAAGGCGATCTGGCGCGAGCGCGAGTGGATCGCCTCCTCGCCGAAAGCCCGCCAGACCAAGTCGAAGGCGCGCATCAAGGCCTATGAGGATCTGGTCGAGCAGGCCGACAAGCGCAAGCCGTCCGACACGCAGATCGTCATCCCGGCCGGCGAGCGGCTCGGCAACGTGGTCATCGAGGTCGCCGACATCGACAAGGGTTTTGGCGAGGAACTGCTGATCGAGGATCTGTCGTTCAAGCTGCCGCCCGGCGGCATCGTCGGCGTCATCGGCCCGAACGGCGCCGGCAAGACCACGCTGTTCAAGATGATCACCGGCCAGGAAAAGCCGGACGACGGTTCGATCCGCGTCGGCGAGACGGTAAAACTCGGCTATGTCGACCAAAGCCGCGACGCGCTCGACCCCAACAAGACCGTGTGGGAAGAAATCTCAGGCGGTGCCGAGGTGATCAAGCTCGGCAAGCACGAGGTCAATTCGCGCGCCTATTGTTCGTCCTTCAACTTCCGCGGCGGCGACCAGCAGCAGAAGGTCGGCAACCTCTCGGGCGGCCAGCGCAACCGCGTGCATCTGGCAAAAATGCTGAAGAATGGCGGCAACGTGCTGCTGCTCGACGAGCCGACCAACGACCTCGACACCGAGACGCTGGGCGCGCTGGAAGACGCGCTGGAGGCCTATGCCGGCTGCGCCGTGATCATCAGCCACGACCGCATGTTCCTGGACCGCATGGCCACCCACATGCTGGCCTTCGAGGGCGACGCGCATGTCGAGTGGTTCGAGGGCAATTTCGAGGAATATGAGAAGGACAAGGCCCGCCGCCTGGGACCGGAAGCGCTCGTGCCGCACCGCATGACGCATAAGCGGCTGACGAGGTAGGGGCGTTGTTCGAGCACTATTGATCCGGTATTGTATGGCGATGGAGACCGCCATGCTCACTGTCAAACTGCCGGTGGAACTTGAGGAACGCCTTGACGCTGTCGCTCGCAAGGTGGGGCGCAGCAAACACGATGTCGCTCTGGAGGCGATCATCGAGGAGGTGGGGGACCTTGAGGCCGGCTTTCTCGCGCTCGAGCGCTTGAAGAGTGGCGACACCGAGTTCTACACGCTGGAGGAGGTGCGAGAGCGCCTTGGCCTGACCGACTGAGCCAGGTCCGGCGTGGCCTGGCTTATCCGGATCGAGAAGAATGCCGAGAAGGCGCTTTCGAAGCTATCGCGATCCGACCAGGTCCGCATCCTGAATTATCTCGAAACCAATGTCGCTCAACGGGAAAACCCGCGCGAGATCGGCGCGGCTTTGACCGGACCTCTGGCGGGTCTATGGAAATATCGTGTCGGCGCCTTCAGAATCCTCGCAAGGATCAGTGATAGCACTGTAGAAATCCTGGTCGTTCAGATCGGCAATCGGCGCGACGTTTATCGGTGAGGAAAACTGAAATATAGCTTCACCGTCCAGCGGCGACGCGCATGTGGAATGGTTCGAGGGCAATTTCGAGGAATATGAGAAGGACAAGGCCCGCCGGCTGGGGCCGGAGGCGCTCGTTCCGCACCGCATGACGCACAAGCGGCTGACGCGGGTAGTTGACCCTCGCTGCAATATTGAAGTTCTTTATCTTGTGGCCTCCTGCAAACCGGAGACATCGCCATGGAAAACATCGACCGGCTGGACGACATCCGCACAAAACTGATCGCGGCGAAGGAGGTTCTGGAGCGGGCGCGGTTCAGGGTGGATGCGCTCGACCTCATCCTCGAAGGCGTGGCCGACCAGAAAATCCGCGGCGCCTGCCACGAGGTTTTCGGCCTGACCACGGAGCAGCTCGACGCGCTGGACGACCGGCTCGACGAAATCTACCGGGATGTCTCGGCGATCGCGCGCGAGGCGCGCGACAAGGCGCCGGAATAGAGCCGGCGACCAATGGGATGGCGGCACAGGCTGGCAAGGCATGAAGCCAGGCCATTGCTGACGGCACTCCGTCCAGCACCCCTCATCCGACCCCCCCTTCAACTCGCTCGCTGCGCTCACGGCCCAGGGCGGTGGCCGACCCTGAGCCGTGAGCGCAGCGAGCGAGTTGAAGGGGGGGTCGGATGAGGGGTGTTGGAAGGATCGCCAACGTAAGCCGATGTCAGCATCCGTCAGGATAATTTTCCCAGGACTTATCCCCCTCCTTCCTACCGAAGCGATAATCCTCGTCGCCTGTGCTGGAAAGGAGGCGGCGGAGATGGAGAGAAGTCCGGCAATCGACAAGAACTGGGAGGCGCTGAAGCGTCTGCTGGCCATGCTTGTCGGCATGGCCGAGATGGCCGGTGGCGCACCCACTCTTCCCCGCCATCTCCACCGCGCCATCATGCGACTGTTGCGTCCGGCCGAATCCGCGGCGCGGCGCCTCATCATCGCGGCGGCGCGTGGGATCGTGGTGACCCTGCCGCCGTTTCGCCCGCGCAAACCGAAAGAGCCCGCGATCCGGCGAGGGCCCCGCGCCTTCATGCCGACGGGCCCGAAGAAACGTCCAAACCCAGTGCTGCGCGCCTTGACCCTGTCGCTGCTCGATCCGCTCAAAAATCCGTTCCGCATTCGCCGCCGCTATGTGCCGGCACATGCCCTGCCGCGCATCAGATCGCTCGCTGACGACTCGCCATACCGCCCCCTGCCACAGCCGCCGTCGCCTGACGATCCGATCGATGCCGCCCGCCTTGGCCAGCGGCTGGAGGCGCTGGGTCGCGCGCTCGACGATCTGCCCGGCCAGGCCAAACGGTTTGCCCGCTGGAAGGCGCGGCGCGACGCGGCCGTTGCTCGGGAAAAGCCAAGTGGCGGCGCGGGCGGGCAGGGCGGACAAGATCGCGGCGCGGTCCGCTTCCGGCGCGTCTCGCCGCTGCGGCGCGGGCGTCCGCCGGGCGGCCGGCTGTCGCGTTACGACCCGACAGCCACCCATCCGCGCAACATTCGCGAGATCGACGAGATTCTGGCGCATGCCAACGCGCTCGCCGTCTACGCGCTGGAAACCCCCGACACGTCATGATGGCGCCTGCCGAGCGCGAAGAAAGAAAAATCGATGGCCCTGCGGAATTCCGCAGCTTGGCGACGATGGCGCTTGTGGCGAGGGCGCGATCGATCTAGCAACGGTCGGTAGTCACAGGCCGATTGAACAGCCTTTCAAAAAGCTCCCGGGCGCGGCTGGCAGATGCAAAAGACGAACAAAGAAGACTGGTCCGCGCAAAAATACCTGCAGTTCGAGGACGAGCGGACGCGGCCGGCGCGCGACCTGCTGGCGCGGATACCGCTGGAGACGCCGAAAAACGTCGTCGACATCGGCTGCGGGCCAGGCAATTCGACCGAATTGCTGGCGGCGCGCTGGCCGGAAGCGAAGGTCAGCGGCATCGATTCTTCGCCCGCCATGATTTTGGCGGCGCGCAAGCGCTTGCCAAGGCTCGACTTCTCGCTGGCCGGCGCCGAAGACTGGGAGCCGGGGACGCCGCCGGACGTGATCTTCGCCAACGCGGTGTTCCAGTGGCTGCCGAACCATGCCGAGGTGCTGGTGCGGCTGTTTTCCAGGCTGGCGCCGGGCGGCGTGCTGGCGGTGCAGATGCCCGACAATATTGGCGAACCGTCGCATGGCCTGATGCGCGAGACGGCGGCCGCCATGCCGTTTTCGGCAAAGCTCGCCAAGGCGGCGCGCGCGCCATTGCCGCCCGTTGCCTTCTACTACGACCTGTTCGCGCCTGATGCCGCGCAGGTCGATGTCTGGCACATCGCCTACAACCATCCGCTGGCCGATGCGCAAGCCATCGTCGACTGGGTAAGCTCGACCGGCCTGAAACCGTTCCTCGACCCGCTCGACGCGGACGAGCAGGCGAAATTTGTCGCCGACTATCTTGCGCGCATTGCAAAAGCCTATCCGCCGCGCGCCGACGGACGCGTGCTGCTGCGGTTTCCGCGGCTGTTCATCGTGGCGCGCAAGGCCTGACGGCTGGGCTTTGCGCGGCGCTTAAATCGGCGTAAACGGGTGCGGCGCAATATGACGCCGCCGGGACGGGCGAGCCGGGCCGGGGTAGAAGCCGGTTGCGCGCAGTCACGGAAGTTTTTGCAAACATGCATCGTGTCATGATCAGCGGGATCGGGGTTTTGATCCCCGAGGCCTCAATCACCAACGAGGAGCTGGTCGCAAGCTTCAACACTTACGTCGACGCCGAGAACGCGTGGCGCGAAGGCACGGCCGAGCCGCTGCTGCAGAAGTCGGCCGAGGATTTCATCGCCTATGCCTCCGGCGTCAAGACCCGCCATGTGCACACGCTGGACGGCATCCTCGACCCGGAACGCATGGCGCCGCGCATTCCGCCGCGCGGCGACGACGAACTCTCCGTCATGGCCGAGTTCGGAGTCGGGTCCGCCCTGCGGGCGCTGGACCATGCCGGCCTGACTGGCGCCGACATCGACATGGTCATCTGCGCGGCCTCGCATCACCAGCGACCCTATCCGGCGATCGGCATCGAGATCCAGCAGGCGATCGGCGCGCCGGGCGCGGCCTTCGACATGGGGCTCGGCTGCTCGTCGGCGGCCGCCGGCCTGCATGTCGCGGCCAATCTGGTGCGGGCAGGGGCGCAGCGGCGTGTGCTGGTGGTCACGCCCGAGATCATCACCGGGCATTTGAATTTCCGCGACCGCCAGACGCATTTCATCTTCGGTGACGCCTCCACCGCCATGATTGTCGAGCGCATGGGCGAGGCGCCGCGGCCCGGCCGCTTCGAGGTGATCGACACGCGCGGCTGGACGCAGTTTTCCAACAACATCCGCACCAATTTCGGTTTTCTGCTGCGCGACGGACTGGAGGACACCTCCGCCATTCCGACCGAGGGCAACCTGATCAAGCAGGTCGGCAACAAGGTGTTCAAGGAAGTCACCGTCGCCGGCCACCGCTTCATCGTCGACTTTTTGGCCGAGCACGGGCTGACGCCGGACGACATAAGACGCTTCTGGCTGCACCAGGCCAATGCGCGCATGAACGCGATGATCCTGAAACTGTCTTTCGGCCACGATGTCGGCCGCGACCGCGCGCCGATGGTGCTCGACCGGCTGGGCAACACCGCCGCCGCCGGCGCCGTCATCGCGCTGAAGGAAAACCATGAGGACATGGCGGCGGGCGACTGGGGCCTGCTGTGCGCCTTCGGGGCGGGCTATTCGATCGGCGGCGCGCTGCTCAGGATGATGTGAACCTGGCGGACTGAAGGGGCAGGGCTTCGGTCGCATTCGTTCCGCTCATCGTCCGATCAGCCGTTTTGGCTGGACGCAGCGGGCGGCCGTCGGCAAAGCTTTCGAGCGAAAGGAAACTTCATGCTCGACCTGCCAACAGTCCCGGCCCGCGACGCGCAATTCGATATCGTGCCTGCAAGGAAGCTGACCGGTCGCATCGCCGGGCTCTATGTCGCGGCGACCGATCATTTCGAGACGGCGGCGGTCGACGTGCTCCCGCTCGAGTTCGACGGCATTCCCGGCGATTTTCACGCAGGCCCGACGCGCCGCTCCGGCAGCCGCGAGCCGTGGTATCCACGCGGCACCGAGATGCGCAACGAGCGGCAGCTTTCGATCGTGGCGCCCGACGAACTGGCACTGGTGGCCGAACGGATGGGGCTGACCGAGATCAGGCCGGAATGGATCGGCGCCAACCTTTCGCTCGAGGGTATCCCGCATCTCTCCATGCTGCCGTCCGGCACGCTGCTGTTCTTCAAGGGCGGCGTCACCGTCAAGGTCGACGCGCAGAACGGCCCGTGCCGCTATGCCGGCAAGCAGGTGGCGATGCGCGCCGGCATGGCGGACGAGGAGGCGGGCTCGCTGCTGTTTCCCAAGGCGGCGAAGCGCCTGCGCGGATTGGTGGCCTGGGTGGAGAAGCCCGGAACGCTGACGATGGACGAGGAGGTTTCCGTCCGCGTTCCGGAACAGTGGATTTATAAGCCCGCCTAACCGGCGGGCGACAGGATCACGCCGCCTTGCGGTTCTTCTTCTCGCCCTGGGCAAGGTCGGCGATAAAATCCCACTTCTCCCAGAGCGCAAGCCGGTTGGCGTATTCCTGGCGGATCATCGGCAGGCCGACATCGCCGAAGAAGACGCGCACCGGCGGTTCCTCTGCATCCACCAATGCCAGCATGGCCGGGCCAGTTGCGTCCGGATCGCCGGGAACGACGGTCGCGCGCCGCTGCGCGGTCTTTGCGCGGGCCGGATCGTAGACGGCGATCGGCGTCGAGTGTTTTGCCGAGGGGCCGCCCCAGTCGGTCGAGAAGCCCGCCGGCTCCACTAGCGTCACATGGATGCCGAGATCCGCGACCTCGACGGCAAGCGCCTGGCTGAAACCTTCCAGCGCCCATTTCGAGGCGTTGTACCAGCCGATGTTCGGGAAGGCGTTGACGCCGCCGATGGACGAGATCTGGATGATGTGGCCGGATTTCTGGGCACGCATGATCGGAAGTGCTGCCTGCGTCACCCACAGCGCACCAAACACATTGGTCTCCATCTGGTCGCGGGCTTCTGTCTCGCTGATCTCCTCGATCGCGCCGAACTGGCCATAGCCAGCATTGTTGATGACGATGTCGAGGCGGCCGAAGCGTTTGTGGGCCTCGGCGATCGTCGTTTCGACCGCTGCCTTGTCGGTGACGTCGAGTTTCAGCGCGGCGACGCGGTAGCCGTATTTCTCGACCAGATCGGAGAGGGTTTTGGGATCGCGAGCGGTGGCTGCGACAGAATCGCCGCGCGCCAGTGCGGCTTCCGCCCAAACGCGACCAAACCCTTTTGACGATCCGGTGATGAACCAAACCTTGCTTGCCATGATGATGTGCCTTCCTGCCCACTCGGGCAAATAGCGGCTGCTTGCCCGCGGGCGCGGGCGGTCTTAGATATGCGGAGTGACCTCCGGTTCAGAATATACGGAGCCTCCTCCGTTTTACCAAGGGTCCGCGGAGAAGTTTTTGACATCGCCTGAAAAGCGAAAGCCGCCGCGCGCCGACGCGGCGCGAAACCGCGAAAGACTGCTGGAGGCGACCTCGGCGCTGGTCGCCGAGAAGCGCGGGGACCTGTCGCTTGCGGCTGTGGCCGAACGCGCCGGCGTCGGCATCGGCACGCTCTACCGGCATTTTCCGAACCGCGACGCGCTGCTTGCCGGGCTCTACCGCAACGAGGTGGCACGGCTGAAGGCGGAAGCCGAGATGCTGGCGCGCACGCTGCCGCCGCTGCAGGCGCTGACGACCTGGCTGGAGCATTATGCGGCGCTGATGGCCGTCAAATACGGTTTTGCCGACGCGATGAAGTCGGCGCTCAATTCCGACGCCGAAGTGTTTTCGCAATCGCGCGTGCTGGCCGCCGGCGCGTTGTCGGCGCTGCTCGACGCCGCCGCCGATGCGGGCACGGTGCGGCGCGGCATCGACCCCGAGGATGTGCTGATGGCAGTCGCCGCCACCATTTCCGCGAGCCTCAGCAAGGACGGCTCGGACGCGCGCGGTAAAAGGCTGCTGGGGCTGATCGTCGACGGACTAAGGTTTCAAGAGGAGTGAACTTGCATTCTTGGGCCGAGCGTAGGCTCGCTGTTGCTCCTCACTTGCCCCGAGGCTATCCAGCGCCGCGCTCCGTGCGCCACCGGATGCAACCGCTCTCCGCGGCATCAAATGTCCAGGCTCCTTTCACACGTCCTCGTCGTCCGGATCGAGCAGCCTTGTGGCGCGCCAGCGCGTCAGCACGGCGTTGATCTGGTCGACGACGAAAAAGCGGGCCGAGTCGCGGTCGTAGTCGTCCTCGAGCAGCGCCTCGTAGTCCGTATGCGCATGGCGGACATGCGCCACTGCCGCCAGCCAGACGGCCACGGTCGGCGGCAAGGTCTTCAGGTGTTTCGCGCCCGCGTCCGTCCTGATCTTCTCGGCATCGGCATAGGGTGCCAGCGGCAGCAGCGCCGTCAGCGCCTTGGCGATCGCGCGCTGGCGGTGAGTCGACATCAGCCGCCGTCCGAATCGCTCGCCGGCCGGCTCTTTTCGTAGCTGGCCTCCGGTACGGCATCGGTGGTCGCGAAATAGGGTTTGACGTCTATCACCGGCGTGCCGTCGAGTACATCGATGCCTTCCAGTACAAGCACGCCGGCGGCCTCGTCGATGTTGAGCAACCGCGCCACATGCATACCGACCGGGTTCGGTCGCGCCGGCGAACGAAGGGCGAAGACTCCTTTCGATTCAGCGGCATGGCGGGGTTTTTGCACAATCAGATTCCGCGGCGCGTGATGCAGCCAGGTGAGCAGGACGATGTGACTCGCGGCGGAAAGCTCCCGCAAGCCGTCGCGGAACTCTGTCGCGATCTCGACGCTGGCCGGCTGCCCGCGCTCGCGCGCCTCGCGCATGTTTTTCGGGCAGTCGTCGCGGCGAGCCCAGGGCGAACGGACCAAGCCGATGAAAACGAGATGCGCATCGCCGGTCCGCTGCGCCGGGTCGTCTGCCAGCGCAACCTCGCCGCCGCGCATCTCGAACATGGGTCTGCCCGCATTACCGGCAAGCGGCATTTTCTTGTCCCCGAGCGACATAAGGGTTGCGACTCTCCGATTCTTCACATAAAGATATGTTTATGTCTTTCTGATTGGCAAGCTTGCGATGCGCATCACCCTGGACCTGATGGTTGATATATTGAAGGCGGCGGCCGAATCCAGTCGCCTGCGCATCCTGGCGCTGATCTCGCGCGGCGACCTCACCGTCTCCGACATCACTGAAATCCTCAACCAGTCGCAGCCGCGCGTCTCTCGCCACCTCAAGCTGCTGATGGAGGCCGGGCTGGTCGAGCGCTATCAGGAGGGCTCGTGGGCCTTCTTCCGCATCTCCGACGACGAGGATGTGCGCGAGTTCGTCGCCGGCATCGTGTCGCGCGTACATGAGCGCGACGCGCTGGTCGACCGCGACCTCGAACGGCTGCAGGCGGTCAAGCATCGGCGGCAGGAGAAGGCGAGCGCCTATTTCAGCCGCAATGCCGCCTCCTGGGATCAACTGCGCACCCTGCACGCGCCCGACCAAGCGGTGGAGGCGGCCCTTCTGGCCCTGATCGGCACAAGGCCGTTCCAGTCCATGCTCGACCTCGGCACCGGCACAGGACGGCTGCTCGAACTGTTCGCGCCGCTTTATCGCCGCGGCGTTGGAATCGACCTCTCGCGCGAGATGCTTGCGGTGGCGCGCGCCAATCTCGACCGGGGAGGGGTGTCGCATGCGCAGGTGCGCCAGGGCGATATTTTTGCCCCGCCGGTGGAGCGCGACAGTTTCGACCTGGTCACCATGCACCAGGTGCTGCACTATCTCGACGAGCCGGGCGCCGCGATCCGCGAGGCGGCGCGGCTGCTGAGGCCGGCAGGGCGCCTGGTCATTGTCGATTTCGCGCCGCATACGCTGGAGTTCCTGCGCGACGAGCACGCGCACCTGCGGCTGGGTTTTTCCGATCAGCAGATCGCCGAGTGGTTCGCCGAAGCCGGTCTCGACGTCGAGGCGACGAAGGCGTTCGAGCCGCGCTCCGCCGGCCGCGCCACGCTCACCGTAAAACTCTGGCTCGGCCGCGACAGGCGCGTGCTGATCGCCGACAGTCCAAACGCAGCATTGCAAGGGGAGGCCGCCTGATGAGCCAGTTCCGTTTTTCGCGACGCCCCGACACAGGGGGCCGCGTGCGCGTCTCCTTCGAGTTTTTCCCGCCCAAGACCGACGAGATGGAGCAGCGGTTGTGGCAGACGGTGACCCGTCTCGCGCCCCTCGGTCCAAAATTCGTATCCGTGACCTACGGTGCCGGCGGCTCGACGCGCGAGCGCACGGCCCGAACGGTGAAACGCATCCTCACCGGGACCGACATTCCGGCGGCGGCGCATTTGACCTGTGTCGGCGCGCCGAAGGAAGAGGTCGACGCGGTCATCCGCGAATACAAGGATATCGGCATCGAACGCTTTGTGGCGTTGCGCGGTGATCCGGCGAGCGGCGTCGGCGACGTCTACCGTCCGCACCCGGGCGGCTACCAGAATGGCGCGGATCTGGTCGCCGGCCTGAAGGCGATCGCGGATTTCGACATCTCGGTCGCCGCATATCCGGAAAAACATCCGCAAAGCCCTGATTTCGCGACCGATATCGAGATGCTGAAGCGCAAGGTCGACAACGGCGCGACCCGCGCCATCACCCAGTTCTTCTTCGATAACGATCTTTATGAGCGCTATGTCGAACGAGTGCGGCGGGCCGGCATCTATATTCCGATCGTGCCGGGCATCCAGCCGGTGCATAGCTTCCGGCAGGTGGCGAATTTCTCCGCCAAGGCCGGCACCCATGTGCCGGCCTGGCTGGCGGAGCGGTTCGAGGGGCTGGACAACGACCCGCAGACCCATGCGCTGGTGGCGTCCGCCGTGGCCGCCGAGCAGGTGATGGACCTGATGGAGCGCGGCGTGGAAGAATTCCATTTCTACACGATGAACCGGGCGGACCTCGCCTTCGCGATCTGCCACATGATCGGCCTGCGGGCGCAGGCGGCCGCGCCAGAGGCAATAACTCCCGGCGCTGCCGCTGCTTAGACCAATCGGTCAAGTCGACCCATGAACGGGCCGACGGGGAGTGCAAAAATGCTCCCGAAGTCCTTGTCCACAAAGGAAAAGGCCCGCCGGTGACGACGGGCCTTTCTCGTTTGTGCGGCACCGGAGACCGATGCCCCCCAGCTCATGCGGTCAAGGAAGAACTCCCATTATCAGGGCGCCGATAAATGCGAACGCAGCACAAATCATCAATGCGTTGATTGGCCGTGCAAGTCCCATGCGATGCCTCCATGAGTAGAGTACGGGCGGGAGTCTAGGGGAGAACGGCCGGCAGACAAGCGGAAAACATGCTGCATTGCGGCAGAATTATGGAAAACCCGTCGAGCCGACGATGCTTAGCCGTTGAAAAGATTTTGCAAACGGGCGCGATAAAATTATGGCGAGCGTTTGACGGGACCACCCCTGGTAGCGCTGTCAAACAGCCTTCCGTCTATGGTGACCAGGCCCAGAGCGATGACAGCCATGCCCAGCATCTCGATCGGCTCCAGTCTTTCGCCGAGGAACAGCACGCCGAGCAGGATGGCGCTGGCGGGCACGATGAGGGTGACCAGCGAGGCGTTGGTGGCTCCGGCGTCGGCGACGAGGCGGAAATAAAGCAGATAGGCGAAGGCGGTGGAGAGCAGCGCCAGGCCAAGCACCGCGGCCCAGACGTGAACGCTGTGCGAAAACAGGCCGGCAAAACCGTTTACGGTCAACACGACAGGGACCATCACGGCGGTTGAGGCGGTGAGCTGGGCGGTGGCGACGACGGCGGGCGGAATGCCCCTGAGGCGTTTTGCGACCATCAGTGCAAGGGCATAGGACAGCGAGGCGCCGATCAGCGCCAGCTTCGCCCAGGCCGGCGCGCCGAGGCCCGAGACCAGGCCTGGGCCGATCATGATCGCCGTGCCGGCGATGCCAAGCAGAATGCCCAACACCTTGTTCCAGCTCAATTTTTCGTCGTCCGTCAACTGGCTTGCGAGCAGCGCGGTCCAGAACGGCGTGGTGGCGTTGAGCACCGAGGCGAGGCCGGCGCCGAGCTGCGTCTGGCCGGCGAAGATCAGCGAGAAGGGGATGACGTTGTTGAGGACGGCTAGCAGGACAAGGCCCGGGGCGTAGGGCAGGGCGCTACGGAAGGAAATGCCGGCGGCGGCGAGATAGATCTGGAGCGCGATGGCGGCGATTGCGACCCGAAAAAGCACAAGCGAAAGCGGGTGAAGCTCCGATACGGCGATGCGGGCGAAAAAGAACGATCCGCCCCAGATGACGCCGAGCAGGACGAGCATCGCCCAACTGCGGGCGGACATTGTAGCCGGCGCATTATGTATTTGATTCGCTGGCATTTTGGGACTCCTCGAGACGCGGCTTAAACCGGCCAGCGTCGGCGCGCCACCCGTTTCCCGATATACTCCCAGAGACGCCCGTGAAGTCCGGAAGAGTCAAGGAATTCAATACTCTATCCGGATTATCGCGTGGAAAGACCGTTCCGGGCTTCACGGCAATGCCTTCAAACCCGGCAAGACCCGACAAATTCGGCCTGTCGAGCTTGCCGCAAGCGGCAAAAGAGTTCGTTCGGCCTTGCCGTGCGCCAGGGGCGCCGACTGTCCCGAGAGGCGCGCGGCATGTCGAAGGAAGGAGCGTTGCATGGGCTGCTGCGTTGCAGGCGGACGAGGCAAGTTCAAAGCGACACGAAAACAGGCTATCGGTTAGCGGCGGGCTTCGAGGAGCGGCAATGCAGAGATTCGACAATGCCAGGGAAGCGGCGCTGGCGCTGAGGCCCGACGATCCGGTCTACTGCTTCCGGCCGGAGGTTCTGAAGGCCGACGCAAGGCAGTTCATGGGCATGTTTCCCGGCAAGACCGCGTATGCGGTGAAGACCAATGGCGAGCAACTGGTCCTGAAGACGCTGGTGGAGGCAGGGGTGAGCGCCTTCGACGTGGCCTCACCCGGCGAGTTCGCGGCGGTGCGGGCAGTCTCATCCGACGCCGAGATGCTCTACATGCATCCGGTCAAGGCGCAGTCGGACATCAGGCTAGCGCTGGAGGAATACGGCATCCGGGTGATCGCGGTCGATCATGAGGACGAGATCGCCAAACTGACGCGGGTGGTGCGGGCGCTCGACATCGACCCCGGCCAGATCACGGTGTTCGTGCGCATCCAGACGAAGGGATCGGCCGCCTACGAGCTGTCCAAAAAATTCGGCGCGGGGCCGGCCTATGCGGTCGAGCTGGCGCAGCGGCTGCAAAAGACCGGCTACAAGGTCGGCCTCTGCTTCCATGTCGGCAGCCAGATCGAGGATCCGGATACCTACGACCGGGCGCTGGCCTCCGCCGACTGGGTGCGCAACCGCGTCGGCTTTCCGCTGGCGGGGCTGGACGTCGGCGGCGGGTTTCCGGCCGAATACGGCATCGACCCGGCCTCCAAGAAACCGCCCATGCCTGCGCTGGGGCAATTGATGTCGCGCCTGCGCGCCGACATCGCCGCCTGGAACTTCGACGAGATGCCGCTTGTGGCCGAGCCGGGCCGTGTCATCGTCGCCCGCGCCTTTTCGCTGATCGTGCGGGTGCTGCTCAGGAAGGGCCGGCGGCTCTACATCAACGACGGCATCTGGGCGTCGCTGTCGGATAGCTGGACGGGCAAGCTGACGCTGCCGGCGCGCTTCATCCCCGATCCGGCGATCCGCTCGCGCAACGGCCAGGAAGACAACATCGTGCCGTTCAAGGTGTGCGGCGCGACCTGCGATTCCGTCGACATTCTGTCACGGCCATTCTGGCTGCCGGAGACGATCGACACCGGCGACTGGATCGAGATCGGCCATATCGGCGCCTACTCGCTGTCGTTGAGGACCCGCTTCAACGGGTTTTATCCCGATACGTTCGTCGAGGTGACGATGCCGTTCGAGGAAGGCGACAAGCCGCAGGGTTTTGCCAGCATGGAGACCATGGCGGCGGAGTAGGCTGCGACCGGAGGAGCGATCCGCAGGGACATCCGTCAGGCTCGTTGCATAGGCGCGATTCGGTGAGCCAGGACCGCTTGCGGCACAGGGCCTGACGGATGCTGCGGAAAACCCTGGCCGCTCGATCGCGGCGCAGGGCTGAAAGCGGATCGGGACTTGCCGATCAGGACGCGTCGAAGGCGTCGATCATCACGCCGATGATGTCCGCCACCGGTTTGTTGGACAGGAGGACGGCGTCGTAGCCATTCGGGAAGTGAATGACGCCGGTGCTCAGCCCCGCGCCGCTGCTGGTCGTGAGGCCGCCATTGTGATGATAGGCCAGGCCGTAGCAGGTCGCTCCCGGATACCAGCCGAGCATCCGCTGCATCATGAAGTTGGCGTATCTAGGCTTGAGGACGGCGTTGCTCCTGAGGCCCATCAGGTAGGTCAGCGTCGCCGACGCGGAAGAGATCCAGCCGCCGGGACCGACGCATTGCATCTGCGGCCAGTACTGACCGTAGCCGTTCGGGTCGGACGGGTCGTAGCAAAGTGTCGCCGCCTGCTCGTCGTCGGGAACCGGGCTGAACACCGTCGTATCGATACCCAGGGGCGTCAGGATCTCCGACTGCACCCAACCGAGGTAGTTGCCCACGCCCTGCTGCTGGCAGATGCTGTAAATCATCACCTGCAGGATGGTGAAATTCGTGTTCGAGTAGATGTAGAGCTGGCCCGGGATGACGGCGTTCGACTGCAGATATTGCTCGACGAAGGCAACCGCACCGTCCGAGGCGTAGAGCGCACCGTTCTCCGGCAGTCGCGAGATCATCACCAGCAGTTCGGCTATGGTCACCGTCTCGACGCCGTCGGCAGGCTGAAGGTCGGGGTAGAGGGGCTGGATATAGGGCCAGAAACAGTCGTTGACGCTGCTGATCCACCCTTTCTGGATCATCGTGAAGACCGCGGTGGCGGTGACGGTCTTGGAGACGCTGGCAAGGTTGCAGCGGCTGTCGACGGTGAAGTCGAGGCCCTGGCCGTCGGACGTGTCCTGCGGCATGCGCGCGTAACCCCATGCCCCTTGGTCCACGAGAGAGCCGTTCAGCCCGATGCAATAGGCATAGCCGCCCGGAGAGTTGCCGAGATATTGCTGGAAGACGCTCGCCCATTGCGGCGTCGGCGAGCTGGCAAGGCGGCGCGGGGAACGCGGGTTCAAGTCTGCTTCTTCAGTGCGAGGCTGGGGAATGGAGACCATGGGGAAAATCCTGAAATGAGGGGAACATTCAGATACCGCTGACCGCTGTCAGCGCCAGGAACTTATCTCGTCCTGGTTGCATCGCAAGGGCGGGCAGTAGGGCAGTAGGGCAGTAGGGCAGTAGGTGTTAAGCCGTCCCGAGTCCCTCTTCGCCGTCTACCGCTTTTGGCCGTCCGTCTCGCAGCGGAGCGGGGCCTTTGATTTGGCCGCATGACGGCTGCGCCTAGCCCAAGTCTTGTATTCGTTCCGCATACATTCGCGCGTGTCCGCCTGCTCTCGATGAGTTGATCCGGAGTTGAGCAGGGTTTGATGGCGGCGACCGGTCGAGCTGTTACTCTCCATTCGTTACGCATAGACACTTTTCGTCAAAGGGGAACGGAAGGAACATCGCATGCAGGAATCGAATACACTTTCCGCGCGCTGGGAAAATTATCGTCCGAGCAAGACCACATGGTTCTGGTCGGTCGTCGGCACAGCGGTCGTCACCACGATACTCGGCTTCACCGCCGGAGGCTGGACGACGAGCGGCAATGCCGCCGTCATGGCAAAGAAGGCCGCGACGGATGCGCGCGCCGAACTGGCTGCCACTGTCTGCGTGGACAGGTTCGCCGCCTCCGCTGATGCCTCGCAGCAGCTCACTGTGCTGAAGGAGAAATCCACCTGGGAGCGGGACGATTTCATCAAGGAAGGCGGCTGGGCGAAGCTCCTCGGTCCAAAGAGGATCATCAGCGGTGCGGCCGACCGATGCGCCGACATGCTGGCCGGCATGGAAGAGCTTCCGCAGGTAAGCGCGGTGGTCCGGCCCGTCGATGGCTGATCTGTCGATGATTGCGATCGGTCACGTCGATGCCGGGCTGGGAGGTGGTTCGCCGTCGGCGGCGTCCTCCCCGCGTCTTCGGACAATGGCGGCATTGGCAGCCGGTGCCGCGGCCCTCTGCCTGTGTCTGCCAGCGGCGGCCGAAAGCCGGATGGTCGTGGTCGACAAGACGATCGTGAGGAGGACCTGCCCGTCGATGGAATGCGGCGGCGTCGGCCGATTCAATCTCGGCGAATCGGTGGTGAGCTACGAGACGGAAGGCGGCTGGACCCGTGTTTCTCCCTACTACACGGCCGCCTGCCATGGTGGGCAATCGGCCTTTGTCCAGACTGGTTCGTCGGCCTGCACGCGCCGGAACGGTATAGAACAAGGCAAGTTCGCGGAATGGGTCAAGGCGGAGTTTTTGAAGGCCGATCCGTATTCAGGACTTTCGCCCCCGGACGCGAGTTGCGCGGATCGATGTACGTTGCTCCAGGGCGTGCGCGACAGCGTATCGGACTGAACGGGCCAGACAGAAGCGTGCGGCGAAGAAGCGATTGACCACGATCAACACCAGTGGCGGCGCAAACGCATCAGCACCGCCTCGGCGTCTTGTTGGCGATGAACGATCGCCTCGCCTGTCACGGGTTGCGCCGGACCACCTTGAGCACCAGCAGCACAATGCCTATCGCGAGGAGCACGATGCCCGCGGCCATATAGCCAGTCGAGTCGGCCCTGTAGCCCGATGCCGCCAGCAGGAAGCCGAGGATGATAAGAACTATCGCCACGAGTTTGTTGGTCAAAAGGCCACTTCTTCCGTCCCCTATCGGCATATCCCACCTCCGTGCTGCATCGAGTCGCTCCTGTGCTGGCGAGCGAGGATAGGATGGCTCGGCTCTCCGGTCGAGTACCCGTTGCGGATATCGATTCGATGAACTAGCCTGCACCCAAGGGTAGAAATCTTCCAAGGGCTGGGCCGCATCCGCGGCAATACCAGGAAGAGGAGAAGCGCGTGGATCTGCCGGACCCCCTGTTCGATCCCGAAAGCTCGTATGTCTCGACCGGCAGCCTTCCTGCATCCGATCGTGTCGCAAGGCTGGTGACGGAAGCCCACGAACGGTTCGGGTCCGTGGGACTCGGGCAGACCTCCCAAGTCTATCCGGCTCTGGCCCGGGTTCCGAGCAGCCTGTTCGGCATCTGTGTGGCGGGTGCGGACGGCCGCATCTTTTCCGTCGGCGACGCGGAACACGAATTCACCATCATGAGCGTATCGAAGCCGTTCATCTTCGCGCTGATCTGCGATGTGATCGGCGCAACGGGTGCACGCGAGCGGCTCGGCGTGAACGCGACGGGCTACGCGTTCAACTCCCTCACCGGCGTCGAGCGCAATTCCGATGGACGCACCAACCCGATGGTCAATGCCGGCGCCATCGCCACGACCAGCCTGGTGCCAGGCGAGAATGAAGAGGCGAAGTGGCGTTTCATCCTTGAGGGCTTGTCCCGTTTCGCCGGCAGGCAACTGGCGCTGAACGACGAGGTCTATGCTTCTGCGACGGCCACGAATTTCCGCAATCGAAGCATCGCCTGGATGCTCGAAAGCGTGGGCCGCATATATTGCGACCCGTCCGAGGCCACGGAACTCTATACACGGCAGTGCTCGCTAAATGTGAGCGCCAAAGACCTTGCCATAATGGGTGCGACGCTGGCGCATGGCGGCTTCAATCCCGTCACGCGGGAGCAGGTGGTCAAACCTGACGTCTGTCACTATGCGCTGGCGGTGATGCTCACCGCCGGCTTGTATGAAACGTCCGGCGACTGGCTCTACGAGATCGGGCTTCCCGGCAAGAGCGGCATCGGCGGCGGAATTGTCACCGTCTCGCCCGGCAAGGGCGGTCTCGGCACGTTCGCGCCGCCGCTCGACGAGGCGGGAAACAGCGTCAAAGGGCAATTGGTGGCGCAGTTCCTGTCGCAGCGCCTGGGGCTCGACCTGCTGATGTCGTCGCCGGGCGGATAGGGGCCGACCGTTCGAGCCTGGTTCGATCACATTTGAGGGAGACTATCCATGGCCGCGACCACCCACCAGAACCACGTGGAAGAGCGAGCGTCGTGGATCCCGATGATCGCGATCGCATTCGGCCAGGCGATCATGTCGTTCAACGTGGCGTCCCTGCCGGTTGCGCTGGGCGGCATGGTGAACAGTTTCGGCGTGCCGCCGACGACGGTTGCAACCGGCATCGTCGCCTATTCCATGATCGTCGCGGGTTTCGTCATGCTGGGCGCAAAACTCGTCCAGCGGTTCGGCGCGCTGCATGTGTTCCGTCTGGCCGTCATCGTGTTCGGCCTGGCGCAGGTGCTCATGACCTTCAGCCCGAACGCCACTGCGATGATCACCGCGCAGGCGCTGTCCGGGGCGGCGGGAGCCGTCATCGTTCCCGCGCTGGTGGCGCTGATCGCCGAAAATTACCACGGAACCCAGCAGGCGACTGCCTTGGGCACGCTGGGGTCGGCCCGGGCGGGCGCCGGCGTGCTGGCGTTCCTGATCGGCGGCGTGCTCGGCACCTATATCGGCTGGCGGCCGGTCTTCGGAATCCTGATCGTCGTCTCGGCACTCGTGCTGCTGCTGAGCTTCCGGCTCAAGCCCGATCAGGGACGTCCCGACGTGCGGATCGACTTTGTCGGCGTGCTGCTCGCGGCATCCGCGATCATCCTCATCAGCTTCGGCTTCAACAATCTGAACGGCTGGGGACTCGCGTTGGCGCGGCCGACGGCGCCTTTCAATCTGCTCGGCCTGTCGCCGGCGCCGATCATGATCGTTGCCGGTATCGTGCTCGGCCAGGGATTCCTGTCGTGGACGCGACGCCGCGAGGCAGCCGGCCAGACGCCGCTGTTGCCGCTGGAAGTGCTGGATTCCCCCCAGGAACGCGCGGCCGTCTACGCGATGTTCTCCGTCGTGGCGCTGGAGGCGGCACTCAATTTTTCGGTGCCTCTCTATATCCAGATCGTCCAGGGCCGTTCGCCCCTGGCGACCGCCGTCGCCATGCTGCCGTTCAACCTGACGGTTTTTTTCGCGGCCATGCTGATCGTGCGCTTCTACGGGCGGTTCACGCCGCGGCAGATCGGGCGCTTCGGGTTCGCGCTGTGCGCCGTGGCGCTGATCTGGCTGGCCTTCGTGGTGCGCAACGACTGGAGCTCGATCCCCGTGCTCTTCGGCCTGATCCTGTTCGGCATCGGCCAGGGATCGCTGGTGACGCTGCTGTTCAACGTGCTGGTCACGGCCTCGCCCAAGGAACTCGCCGGAGACGTCGGTTCGCTGCGCGGCACGACGAACAATCTCGCGGCCGCCGTGGGTACGGCCGTTGCCGGGGCGCTGCTCGTGGGCCTGCTGAGTTCGGCGGTGATGCGCCAGCTTGCCGAGAACCCGACCTTGCCGATCGATATTCAATCAGAGGTCAATCTCGACAGCATCACATTTGTGAGCAACGAACGGCTTGAAGCCGTAGTCGCGGCCACGACCGCCACACCCGAACAGAAGGCAGAGGCGATCCGCATTAACACGGAGGCCAGGCTGCTGGCGCTGAAGATCGGCTTCCTGATCATGGCTGGGCTTGCTCTTCTGGCGATAGTGCCGGCCGGCCGGCTGCCCAATTATCGGCCGGGGGAAATACCCGAGCCCTGAACAGTTCGCGCTGAAATGACGCCGCGGCCAATCGGGCCGCGCGTTCTTTCTGCACGGCCTGCGTCAAACCGGATGCGGATCCGGTGCCGGCCCGCTCAAGCAGTTCCGGTGGCATCCTGGTTTTCCGGCACCGAGCCAAAAAGCTCCGCGATCCAGCGGCTGGATGGGTGCTGTCCGCAGAAGGTCAGGACGGCGATGGTGATCGGTACGCCGATGAAAGCGCCGAAAATCCCCCAGAGATAACCCCACAGGAAAACGGAAAACAGGACCAGCGCGGGCGATATCGACAGCGTGCTGCCCGAGACGCGCGGCTCGACATAGCTGCCCACGACAAACTGGATGAGATTGAGGCACACGAATACCGCAAATACCGACTGCCAGGTGTCGAACTGGATCAGGGCAAACAGTGTCGGAAACATTGTGGCCACAAGCGGTCCCAAAAATGGGATGTAGTTGAGGGCGAAAGCAATGAAGCCCCATTCCTCGGCAAGGGGTAGTCCGATGGCACGGGCAAACATCCAGACAAGAAGTCCGGTGACCACGCTCATCGCCGTCCTGATCACCATGTAGCGGCGTATCTTCGCAGCCGTCTGCCGGCAGCCTTGAAGAAGCACCGCAGCGGCAGTCCGGTTCCGCAATGTCTTGATCCTGCGCTCGAAGTCCTCCACTTCGAGCAGGCCCAGCAGGACATAGACCAGGGCGATCAGCCAGAAGCTGAAAGTGCTGTTGAGGCGGCCGGTTATGGCCTGTACCCTGCGCAAGATCCAACCGACGCTGAAATTCTCCGACCAAAGCCCGGCAACCGCGATGCCACGGTCTTCGAGCCAGAGGCGGGCGCCTTCATAGATCTGCTGAAGGCGCGCCGCATCCGCGATGATAAACCGGCCGACCTGGCCGAACGCCCAGGCCATGAGCCAGACGAAAGCCAGAAAGGCGAGCGCGACGATGAGAAAGCTGACGACCAGCGCCAGGTAGCGAGGGAGCGTAGCTTGCAGCCGGCGCTGCATCGGCCACACAAGCGCGATGACGAAGAGCGCGAAGGCAAATGGCGCAAAGACGGAACTTGCAACCGAGAGCACCGCGACGAGGAGAAGGACCGCGATCAGAATCTGGGCGGCCTGGACGATCTCGTGCCTCGCAGCAGGCATGCACCTTACCTCTCAGAACGGTATTCGCCTATCGGAAGGCCAGAGCGGTGTCCGCACAGGCATGACAGATGCCCGATACCCGGGCAACAGACCTGTCCGCGCGGTTGCGCCGGGGGCGCGCTAGCCAGCCGTCACAGCGTGTTTTTGTGGACCCTGCCGTCCTTCATGATGACGGCCAGGTTCTTTTCGGGGTCCTCGACCAGCCGGATGTTGTCGAGCGGGTTGCCGTTCAGGACCAGCAGGTCCGCGAATGCACCCTGTTCGATCACCCCCAGCTTGCCGGGATAGGGATTGCGGAGATTGGAGAGCGCAAGCAATTCCGCATTGACCGATGTCGCCATGCGTAGCGCTTCGGCGTTCGTGTACCAGTTGCTGAGATGGGTCAGCATGATGTTCTGGCGCGGCGTCAGTTCAGGCGAGAACAGGACGTCGGAGCCCCACGCGGTCTTGATGCCGTACTTCTTGGCGAATTCGTAAACCCTTGGCGTGCCGGCGAAAAGCTGCTGGACCCTTTCGGCGCCCGGCCCGGTCTGCGAGGCGGCGTCATCCATCGTCAGGAAGGGCTGCATACTGAGCCAGACGCCCTTGTCGGCGATCATCCTTGCGGTCTCTTCGTCCATCAGATGCGCATGCTCGACGCAGGCCACCCCGGCCGCCAGGGTTCGCTGGACGGTGTTTGGAGCGTAGGCATGGACGGTGACGTAGGTGTTCCAATCCCGGGCCACATTGACCGCCACGCGCAGTTCCTCCTCGCTGAACGCGGTCATGTCGAGAGGGCTGCGGGGAGAGGAGACGCCTCCGCCAGCCATGATCTTGATCTGGGAGGCGCCTTGCAGAAGCTGTTCGCGCACGCGAAGCTGCAGGCTGCCGACATCGTCGACGATCGCCGCGCCCCCAAGCAGTTCGCCTTTGCTCAGTCGGCCTTCACTGCGCGGGATTTCGTTTGGCAGCCGTAGATCGCCGTGTCCTCCGGAGGTCGTGATCATCGCTCCTGACGGAAAGATGCGCGGACCGGGTATGATGCCGCTGTCGATCGCCTGCTTGAACGAGAAGACGGGACCGCCCAGATCGCGAATGGTGGTGAAACCGCGCATCAGGGTATTCTCGGCCTCGGCGGTCGATGCGGCAAAGATGATGCCGGGATCGCCCGCCATCAGAAGGGGCAAGGGAACCGCGGCGAACACCGCGTGCCAGTGCGCATCGATCAGGCCCGGCATGAGGACGCGGTCGCCGCAGTCGATGACGGTCGCGTCGGACGGCGGGGCGCTGTTTGCCGTGTCGATCGAGGCGATCCTGTTGCCTTCGACCAGGATCTGAACGCCGTCCTGCAACGTATCGGACTTGCCGTCGAACAGGCGGGCCTTGCTGAAGAGTATTTTGGGGGCCGGTCCCGGCGCCTGGGCAAAAGCGGCCCCCGGCATCGTCCCGGCGATTGCTGCTGCTCCCACACCGGCGAGGAAGCTTCGCCGCGAAAACGATTCCAGACGGCGTGTCGCCTGCTGAACGACCGGATTCAGACAGCCGCAACCGGCGCCGTGGACAAGGTGCTGATACTTCTCGCCGAGCCGCATCATGGAATCTCTCCGGCTGTGTGCTGCTGTGAACAGAATCAGGATAGCACCAGTTCGCGGGGAATCTACCTGCGATTGTCCCATCTGTCTGTCGCGGGACCGGTGACGGGGCCGCACAAAGACCCTCCGCGAGACGACCTCAAGGCACCGAAACTACCGGCGAGCAGAAGGGCGGCGGCTTCATATCATGCCGAGCAGCGCCTGCGTCGGCCACCCGTCGACGGGCAGGCCGGCCTTCATCTGCTCCTGACGCACCGCCTCGCGGGTGTTGACGCCCAGAATGCCGTCGATGCCGCCGACGTCGTAACCCTTGTCGGCGAGTTTCTGCTGCAACTGCTTCATCGCCTCGCCATTGAGGCCGGGTTCGGGGCTGCGCTTGTCGTAGGGCGGGGCGCCGGCAAGGCGCGTGGCGAGCACGGCGGCGGTCAGCGTATAGGTCGCCGACTGGTTCCACTGGAGGTAGATGTCGTAATTGTCGTAACTGAGGAAGGCAGGCCCCTTGCGGCCCATCGGCAGCACGACGCCGGCGTTGAGCCCGTGGTCGAGCAGCGGCGAGCCGTCGCGGTTGGTGACGCCCCATTCGGTCCATTTCGCGACCGGCAGCTTGTTGGTGCGGCCGGTCTGGTCCCACGGCATCTCGTCCGGCACGCTGATTTCGACCAGCCACGGCTCGCCGCGCTTCCAGCCGCGATGCTGGATCTTGTTGGCGGTGGTCATGATGACGTCGGGCGCGCTGGTCCGCAGATCCACCTTGCCGTCGCCGTCGCCGTCGATGCCGCGCAAGAGATAGTCGGTCGGCAGGATCTGGGTCTGGCCGATCTCGCCCGCCCAGGCGCCCTTGACGTCGGCGGGCAGGATGCCGCGGTCGATCAGCGTGAGCAGCGGCACGACTTGCGGCCGGAAAAGCTGCGGCCGGCGGCAGTCATGGGCAAGCGTGACCAGCGCGTTCAACGTATCGAAATCGCCCTGCACAGCGCCGAAATCCGTCTCCAGCGCCCAGAAGGCAGCGATGACCGGGCCGGGGACCCCGTATTCCTGCTCGGCGCGGGTGAAGGCGTCGGCGTATTTCTTCAAGTTGGCCGCGCCCTGCTTCAGCCGGTAGTCGGAGATCATGCGCGAGGAGAATTCGATGAATGTCTGGCCGAAAACGCCCTGGGCGCGGTCGCGCGCCAGCACGCGGGTGTCGATATCTGCGGCGGCAAGCGCGGCCAGGCCCATTTCGCCGACGCCGGCGGCGCGCGCCTCGTCGGTCACGCCCTTGCGCCAGGTCTCGAAGTCGATGCCGCATTCGGGAGCCGCAGCCTGCAAGGGCTCGGCCGCAGCGGGAGCCTGTGTCTGCGCCTCGGCGGTGGTAGCCGCGGCGAGGGCAGCGAAAAGAAGGGCAGTTACGGAAATCCGCATTCCGGGCGCATCCTGATCAAATTGGAGAACTCGGCGTCCCCTGCACAAATCTCATGGCGAAAAGCGGGCAGCGCGGCAAGTCGAACTTGATCTGTACACTAATGCGTGTTCGCGGCCACCCATTTGCGCCACGCGGCGTGGCTGCCGTTGAAGACGTTGATGTCGGCATTGCCCCTGATGCCGGGCACGACGCCGGTGCCGGTGTACTGCCAGAAGGTGAAGGGGTGCGCGCCGTAGCGGTCGTTCGGATGGTCGGCGACGGAACGCAGCCAGTAGGGATAGTCGGTGAAGCTCGCCAATTGGTTGTCATCGAAGAAGTCGATCGAGGTGTAGATGATCGGCTTCTTGCCGTAGTGTTTTTCGACCATCTGCAGGAAGATGCGCATCTCGCTGCGCACCGTGGCGGCGGCGGGCCGCAGCTTGCAGGTGGGCGATTGCGGGTTCCATTCCATGTCGAGAACGGGCGGCAGCGCGCCGCGCTCGCGCGGAACGTTGGCGATGTACCAGCGCGCCTGCTCGGCGGCGGGCCGGCAGAAATAGTAGAAATGATAGGCGCCGCGCGGGATGCCGACCGCCCGAGCGTTGCGCCAGTGCTCCGAAAACTTGTCGTCGACGCGGTCGCCGCCCTCGGTCGCCTTGATGAAGGCGAAGGAGATGCCGGCATCCCTGGCTTTCGGCCAGTCGATCGACCTCTGGTATTTTGAAACGTCCGTGCCGTGCACGGCGTAGGAAAAGGGCGAGCGCGCCGTCCAGTCGTGCGGATCGTTGTCGCCGAAGCGCGGGTTGAGCAGCGATACGTTGGCGCTTGCCTTGGCGCCGGACGGCGGCAGGGCCGAGGCGGCGGATTCCAGGCCGAGATCGCTCGTGCTGCAGGCCGCGAGCAGCGAAGCTAGGGCAAGAGCCGCCAGTCGGCGCATGGGTCTCCTTCGCGCCGGTCCCCCCGGCTGGTCTTCGTCGCGCTCGGCGGCCGCCCAAGATGCGGGCCTCCAGCGTCCGGACGGTCATCAACTGCTAACTGTCATGACCGAACATGGTTGATATTCGGTTGACCTTCCGCGACATCAACCGTGAACTGCACGGTGAATTCAGGCAATTTGAAGGACAAAAGAGGGCAGCGCATGCGGCGTACAAGGCGGTTGGCCAAGGGACTGGCCATTTTGCTGGTAATTGTCGTCGGCACGCTGATCGGCTGGCTCCATGTCGCGCCGCCGGAACTGATCCGCGTCGGCGCCGGATACAGCGCGAAGATCGTCTGCTCCAACGTGTTCCTCGCCGGGCGCGACGCGGCGCAGGTGCTGGCCGACGACGTGCAGGCACCGGGGCATCCGCTGCTGCAAATCATGCGCGTCTCCGTCGACCGCGACCATAAGACGGTGAGCGCCGGGCTGCTCGGTTTCTTCGGCGCACGCAGGGCGGTCGCGCGCGACGGGCTCGGCTGCACCGTCCTGCCGGAGGGTTTTGCGGCCGACCGGCTGGAGCAGGCGCCGACGGAACCTATCGTGCGGGCCGCCGACGCGTCCGGACTGTGGCCGCAGGGCAATACGGTCGAAGCCGCGCCCGATGCGGAGATAGATGCGATCCTCGACGACCCGGCCATGACCGGACCCGGCATGCGGGCGGTGGTCGTCGTCAAGGACGGCCGCATCGTCGTGGAGCGCTATGGGGATGGGTTTTCGGCGGATACGCCGCTGCTCGGCTGGTCGATGACCAAGACGGTGACGGCGGCCATCATCGGCACGCTGGTCAAGGACGGCAAGATGACGGTCGATGACAGGCGGCTGTTTGGCGACTGGCAGGCCGACGGGCGAGCGGAGATTTCCGTCGTAGACCTGATGGGCATGTCGAGCGGGCTGGAGTTCAACGAGGATTACGGCGACGTGACCGACGTCACCCGCATGCTGTTCCTCGAACCGGACATGGCGGGTTTCGCGGCGGCAAAGCCGCTGGCGCATCCGGTGGGCAGCGACTTCAGCTATTCGAGCGGTACGACGCTGCTGCTTTCGCGGGTGTGGCAGCATGCGCTTGGCGGTGGCGATACCGCGCTGGCCTGGCCGCGCGCAAAACTGTTCGGGCCGCTCGGCATGGACAGCGCGGTGCTGGAGACGGATGCGGCGGGCACGTTTGTCGGCTCGTCCTATCTCTACGCAACGGCGCGCGACTGGGCGCGCTTCGGCCAGTTTTTGCTGCAGGACGGCGTGTGGAAGGGGGAGGCGATCCTGCCCGAGGGTTTTGTAGCATGGATGCGGCAGCCCGCGCCTGCCTCGTCGGGCGCCTACGGGCGGGGACAGTTATGGCTGCGCGGGCCGGACGGGACGCGGGCCGAGGATGCGGCGCTGGGCATTCCGGACGACGCTTTCTGGATCAACGGCCATGACGGGCAGACGGTCACGGTCATCCCGTCGCGAAAGCTGGTGGTGGTGCGTATGGGGCTGACCCCGGACAAGCTGGGATACCGGCCGCAGAAGATGGTGGCGGCGGTGGTGAAAGCTTTGCAGTAAGAAAGGAAGGCACCGATGCCTCTCGTCCATCTCTCGCTTCTACGCGGCAAACCGCCGGCTTACATCCGCGCCATCCTCGACGGTGTGCATAGCGCCCTCGTAGAAACCTATGGTGTCCCGGTGGCCGACCGCTTTCAGTTCGTGCATCAGCATGAGCCCGATGAATTCGTCTACGATGCGGATTATCTCGGCGTTCACCGCACCGACAACGTCGTCTTCGTCCACATCACCGCCGGCAAATGGCGCGATACCCAAGCCAAGCAGGCACTTTACAAAACGATCGCGCGAAATCTCGGGGCCGATCCTGGCTTGCGGCAAGAGGATGTCCAGGTCGTCTTGTCGCCGAACGACCGCGACGACTGGTCGTTCGGCAATGGGCTTGCTTCTTACATCAAGGACGACTGACCGGAACTGGGCAGCAAGAGCCCGTCTCGAAACACATGAGGGCGGGCTGCAAATGCGAGTTTCTGCGCTTCCGGTGCTCACGTACCTGCATGTACGCTGCGCTCCGGTTCTCGAAATCCGCATTTTCGCCTCGCCCTGACGTGTTTTGAGACGGGCTCTAAGCCGGCCGCTTTCATATCGGTCCCACCACCGCCAGCCACGCGTAATCGCGATAAAGCCGGTCGAACTGCAAGGGGCGGCCATGCTCTGTGGCTTGCCGGTGCAATTCTGCGTCGAGCGTGGCGCGCGGGGTGACGTGGTATTTGGCGAGCCAGGCGTGCAGCGCGCCGTGAAACCAGCGCGGCAGGCGTTGTTGCTGGCCGAAATCGACGATGTGCAGCGAGCCCGCCGGCGACAGGGCGCGGAGCGCGGCGGCGATGGCGCCTTCCCAGCCGGGGATCATCGACAGCGCATAGGAAATGAAGACGCGGTCGAATTTTTCCTCGCCGAACAGTCTTGCCGGATCGAAGGAGGTCGCGTCGCCGCGCGCCAGTCTGGTGCGGCCGGCGATGCCTTCCCTGGCCAGATTGGCGGCGGCAGTTTCGAGCATGGCTGCGGAAATGTCGAGGCCGAAGAGTCTTGCCTTCGGATAGCGGCGGCCGGCGAGGATCAGATTGCGGCCGGTGCCGCAGCCGAGTTCCAAGACCGAGCCGCCGTCCGGCACGTCGAGCCCGGCGATCATCTGGTCGCGCCCGAGCAGGTAATATTTGCGGGTAAGATCGTAGATGTGGCGCTGGAACCGGTAGTTGCGGTCCATCAGCGCCGCGTGATGCGAGGCTGCGCTCATCGGTCTTTCAGCAAGTAGAGGTGGAAGCCGCCATAGATGGCCGAGCGGTCGCGCGCCGAATATTTTCGCGATTCTTCTTCCGCGTAGCGCCACTGGTCGAGCAGCACGTTGGAGACGCGGCCGGGCAGCAGGCTGGGTTCGGCCGCCGTGCGGAAGATGACGCGCGCGCCGGGCGCGGCAGTGCGGGTGATCTCGCTCCAGAGCGCGTTGAGCTGGGCGTCGGTCATCCAGTCCTGCGCGTCGAGCAGGATGTAGCGGTCGACCGACATGGCCGGCTTGAGCCCGAGAATCTCGCCGATGTTGGCGTGATGGACCGTGACGCGGTCGGCATTGGCGCGGATTTTCGGAAAATTCTCGCGGGCGAGGTAGGCGGGCAGCGCCGCCTCGCCTTCGCGCGGATAACGGCGGGCAAAAGCCTGCCAGGCGAAATAATTGTCGGAGAGCGGGAAGTCACAGGCGAGCTTTTCCAGCCGGGCGCGCAAGACGCTCGCCATGGTGCCGTCGCCGGAGGTGACCAGCGAATCATATTGCGCCGGCGGGATGCCGAGCCCGAACAGCGAGGCCTTCTGCGCCGTCGCCCAGCGAAGGACTGGCTTGTTGAAGACCGGGGCGAGTTGCTCGTCGAAGAAGCGGCGCTGCTCCTCAATACTGCAGGCGTCGGTCAGCCTGCGCGGGTCGACGCCGTGGGCGCGGGCGGCGAGATGACCGGCGGCGATGAACCAGCCGAGCAGGCCGGTGCGGTAGAAATCGCGCTCGAACACGCCGATGCGGCGGCCGAGCAATCGCCGCTTTTCCCAATAGCGCCGGGAGGTCTCGTCGAGATGGGGGGCGATGAAACGGTCGTAGGCCTCACTGTTGCTGCGGTTGCCCGCCTCGCCGAAGAAGCGGAAGAAATCGCGCTGGCCGGGCAGGTGTTTCAGCGCGGCGAGTTTCAGACGGTTGAGCGCGACATGCGCGGAATTCAGGTCGACGGCGTCGATCGCCGCCGGCGAGCGGGTGAGATAGGCAAGCACGTTGCAGCCGCCGGAAGCGATGGTGATCACGCGGTGGCCCTCGGCGAGCTGCATGGCCTCAATGTCGACGGTGGGGTCTTCCCAGATCTGCGGGTAGACGAGGCCGGAGAACAAAAGCGTGAACAGCCGCTCGGAAAAGCCGGCTTTCGACAGAGCCTTGTGCTGGTAGACCGCCTGCTTGAGGCGAGCATTTCCACGCAGAAGCGGGGCGGCGGAGGTTTCGGTCATGAGCGGCGCGAATCCCGTGGAAATGGTCCGCAAGCCGGTAGCGCGGCGGCGTGACGGACGGGTGACGCCGGGATGACGGGCATGTGACGGCTGTCAGGAGGCGACGGTGGGCGGCTTGCACCCACCGTGCGCCTCGACCATTCTGCGGCCTCGGATTGGAGACGCCTATGGCCCGACGTGATTTCGACCCCTCAACCGTCGTCCCGGACGGCCGCTTGCCGGCGAAGGCGCGGCTCTTCGACGGCGCGGCCGACGGTCCCTATCGCGGTTCAGTCAATGGCGAAACGCTGCCCACCGGGGTCACGGTGCTGACCTACGGCAACGACGAGCCCGGCACCGGCCCGATGCTGCATGTTCATCCTTATGACGAGGTCTTCGTGGTCCAGCAGGGCCGCGCGCGGTTCTTCGTCGGCGACCAGGTGATCGACGCGGAAGCGGGCGACGTCGTGCTCGGCCCCGCCGCGCTACCGCATCGCTTCGTCAATCTCGGTCCGGGGCGGCTGCAGACGCTCGACATCCACCTGTCGCCAAAGTGGATCCAGACCAACCTGGAATAGGTGCGCGGCTTATCGCGCGCCAAACCCGCCCGATGTCGGCGTGGTGACAATCACCGCCTCGCCGGGCTCCAATACGGTCTGGTCGCAGGCCTTCAGGGTTTCGAGCATGCCATCCAACCGGCGGACCTGAGTGCTGCCGACCTCGCCGTCGCCGCCGCCATCGATCCCGCGCGGCGGGCGGTTGCGGTGCGAGGAGAGGATGGCGCACTCCATGCTTTCCAGGAAGCGGATGGTTCGTTTTGTGCCGTCGCCGGCGTTCCAAAGACCCTTGCCGCCCGAGCCTTCGCGGATGTGGAAATCTTCCAGCAGCACCGGGAAACGCAGTTCCAGCACTTCGGGGTCGGTGAGGCGCGAATTGGTCATGTGGGTATGGACGCCCGATGTGCCGGAAAAACCGCGCCCGTCATTCATGCGGCCGGCCGGCGAGCCGGAACAGATGGTCTCGTAATACTGGTAGCAGTCGTTGCCGAAGGTGAGGTTGTTCATGGTGCCCTGCGCGTTGGCGAGCGCGCCCATGGCGCCGAACAGCGCGTTGGTGACATGCTGCGAGGTCTCGACATTGCCGGCGACGACCGCGGCCGGATAGGACGGCTTCAGCATGCAGCCGTCGGGGATGATTATGTTGATCGGCCTCAAGCAGCCGGCATTCATCGGGATGCTGTCTTCGACCATCACGCGAAAAGCGTAGAGCACGGCGGCGCGTGCGACCGGCTCGGGGGCGTTGAAATTGTTTTTCATCACCGGCGAGGTGCCGCTGAAGTCGACCGTTGCCTCGCGTTTTTGGCGGTCGACGGTGATCTTCACCTTGATCACCTGGCCGGTGTCGGTCGGATATTCGTATTCGGACGTGTCGGGCAGGCGCTCCAGCACGCGGCGCACGCTTTCGGCGGCGTTGTCCTGGACATGGCCCATATAAGCCTCGACGACATCCAGCTCGAAATGCGTGACCATCTTGCGTAGTTCGGCGACGCCCTTTTCGTTGGCGGCGATCTGTGCCTTGAGGTCGGCGATGTTCTGGTGCGGGTTGCGAGCGGGGTAGGGGTGGTCGGTGAGCAGGCGGTGGAGTTCGGCCTCGCGGAATCTTCCTTGAGCGACGATGCGGAAATTGTCGAAGAGCACGCCTTCCTCGTCGACCGTCGTTGCGAGCGGCGTCATCGAACCGGGCGCCGTGCCGCCGACATCGGCATGATGGCCGCGCGCGGCGACCCAGAAGAGGATTTTTGGCGATTGGCCAATCTTCTCCTCAAACACCGGCGTGACCACCGTGATGTCCGGCAGATGCGTGCCGCCATTGTAGGGCGCGTTGAGCGCGAACACGTCGCCCGGATGTACGTCGCCTTCGTTGAGCCGAATGATGGTTTCCACCGATCGGTCCATCGAGCCCAGATGCACCGGCATGTGAGGGGCGTTGGCGACCAGTGCGCCGGTGTGATCGAAGACGGCGCAGGAAAAATCCAGGCGCTCCTTGATGTTGACCGAATAGGCGGTGTTCTGCAGCGTCACGCCCATCTGCTCGGCGATCGACATGAACAGGTTGTTGAAGACCTCCAGCATCACCGGATCGGCCTCGGTGCCGATCGCCGCCTGCCGGCGTTTCTTCTCGACACGGCGCATCAATACGTGGTTTTTCGCGGTGATCTCGGCGCGCCATCCGGGCTCGACGACGATGGTCTGGTGAGGCTCGATGATCAGCGCCGGGCCGGCGACACGGTTGCCGGGGCGCAGGGATTGGCGCCGGAAAATGCCTGCGTCCTGCCAGCCGCTGTCGACGAAAATCGCCCTGCGTTCGGAAGGATTTGCATCCGTTTCCTGCAATGTTGATTCCACTTCGGCGCCGGCCGTGCCGCGGTTGTCACTGCCCTCGACGGCGACCGCCTCGACGATCATCGGCTTCGCTTCGTAGACGAAGCCGAACTGCGCCTTGTGGGCGCGCTCGAAATCGGCTTTCGCCTGATCGAGTGAACCGGCCTGGAAGGGGACGGGCAAAGCGGTATCGGTTCCGTCGTAGCGGATATGCAGCACCGGGCGGCAGGCGGCGTTCCGCGATTGGATGCCCTGGTCGGCGAGTTCGGCCAGCACGCCGGCTTTCAGCGTCTCGATCAAGACGTCGATCGCCTCGTGCGAGGCTTCGTCGAGTGGCTTCAAAAGCCCCTGCTGGCGCGAGGCGAAGACCGAGGCGAGCCCGATGCCATAGGCCGAAAGCAGGCCGGAGAACGGGTGGATGAGCACCGCTTCCATTCCGAGCGCGTCGGCGACCAGGCAGGCGTGCTGGCCGCCGGCGCCGCCAAAACAGTTGAGCAGGTACTCGGTGACGTCGTAGCCGCGCTGCACGGAGATCTTCTTGATGGCGTTGGCCATGTTCTCGACGGCGATGGTGACGAAGCCTTCCGCCACGGCTTCGGGCGCGCGGCCGTTGCCGACCTCGTCGGCGAGTGCGGCGAATTTTTCCCGCACCGCATCGCGGTCGAGCGGCTGGTCCTGGCCGGGGCCGAAGATCGCCGGGAAGAAATCCGGCTGCAGCTTGCCCAGCATGATGTTGGCGTCGGTGACGGTAAGCGGTCCGCCGCGCCGGTAGCTCAAGGGACCGGGATTGGCGCCGGCCGAATCCGGGCCGGCGCGAAAACGGCCGGCCTCGAAGTGCAGGACGGAGCCGCCGCCGGCCGCCACGGTGTGGATGCGCATCATCGGCGCGCGGATGCGCACGCCGGCGACCTCGGTGTCGAAGGCGCGCTCGTAGTCGCCGTAGTAGTGGGCGACGTCGGTTGACGTGCCGCCCATGTCGAAGCCGATGACTTTTTCGAAACCGGCGGATTTCGCCGTTTCCACCATGCCGACCACGCCGCCCGCGGGGCCGGAAAGGATGGCGTCCTTGCCCTGGAATTTTTCGGCGGCGGTGAGGCCGCCGGAGGACATCATGAACATCAGGCGGGGGGATGACGATTGGCGGATCTCCCCCCAAGCGGGGGAGATGCCCGGCAGGGCAGAGGGGGGCAACGTAGAGCGCGAACCGTCTCCATCTGCTTCCGAAAAAGGCTGAGATGTTGGCAGGACAGCGCGCCCCTCTGTCCTGCCGGACATCTCCCCCGCTTGGGGGGAGATTGGCAGCTTCGGCGTAGCGCCCAACTCCTCCGCCACCCGCCGCACATACCTCGCCAGAATCGGCGACAGATACGCGTCGACAACCGTGGTGTCGCCGCGGCCGACCAGTTTCACCAGCGGCGATACCTCGTGGCTGGCGGAGACCTGGGAAAATCCGGCCCCGCGGCAGAGTCTTGCCACCGCGCGCTCGTGTTCCGGATATTTCCAGGCATGCATGAAGACGATGGCCACGGCATCGATTCCGTCGGCCTTGCCCTGTTCGATGGCCGGGATGACGCTGGAGAGATCGAGGAGCCTTTCGACGCAGCCGTCGGCGCGCACGCGTTCGTCCACTTCGACGACACGCTCATAGAGCTGCTCGGGGAGGATGATCTCCTTGGCGAAGATGTCGGGCCGCGCCTGGTAGGCGATGCGCAGGGCGTCGCGAAAACCTTTGGTGATGAGCAGCAGGACGCGGTCGCCTTTGCGCTCCAGCAGCGCGTTGGTGGCGACGGTCGTGCCCATCTTGATCTCGCCGATCAGGCCGGGCGGGACGGCGGCGTCGCGGTCGACGCCGAGAAGGTCGCGGATGCCCTGGATGGCGGCGTCGCGATAGGCCTCGGGATTTTCGGAAAGCAGTTTTGCGGGATGCAGAGAGCCGTCGGGCGCACGGCCGATCACGTCGGTAAAAGTGCCGCCGCGATCGATCCAGAAATCCCACTTGCCGTTCACGGTCCGCTCCGTCCGGGTTGCGCCCGAGTGATAGCGGAAAGTTTTGGAGCGGTCACCGCGCTGCCCGTGTGCGGCCGGCGCTCAAAAACAATTTCGCCCGCGCTTGGGAGCACGCGGGCGAAAAGATCGGTCGGCAGTGTGGAGGGGCTTACTTTGCCGTCCGCGACTTGGAAGCCGGGATCGGTACGCCGCCGTCGGCAGCCTTGATCAGATTGTAGATTTCGGCAACCGAATCGCGAACCGCCAGCACCTTCTGTTTCGCATCGCCTTTCTTATCGGCTTCGTCGGCGAAATAGAGCGTCGATCCGCCGCCCGTGCGCGGGCCGACATGCGTGAGACGATCGACATCGACCAGAACCGGTTCGAGGTCGTTTCGCGTTAGTTTAATCCACATAACTTGTTACCCTCCAAGTGTTGTCAAAGCATCGGCCCTCATTGACCGAAACCGTGCGGAAGAAATGTAACGAAAGGTGGCCTTTCTAGAACCGCGGCGCCGCGAACACAAGCGCGCTTTTTGCGAACTGCAATCAGCAGGCGAGCGAACGCCGGAGAAGGCAGGGCGGGACGCCTCCCGTATGTTCATCGCGAAATGTTGCAGCCCGTCGCCAAGCGTGAAGAAACGTATGGGCCGTTTCAGCATTTCTCAGGCGACGTAGTGCAACGTCGAAGAGAGAGGAAGACTGCCATGAAGAAGTTCATCCTGGGTTCCGTGTCGGCGCTCGCCCTGCTGGGCGCAGCCGCGTGCAGCGACAGCTCGGACAATACGACGACCCAGAGCACGACGCCTCCTGCCGACCAGGGCACGCAGCCCGCCACGCCGGAAGCTTCGCCGCCGCCGGCCAGCGATCCGGCAAAGCCAGCTCCGACCGAGCCGGCGCCCGCGCAGTAGGGGCGGCAGCAAGCCACGTCGGAAGGCCCGGATTTCCGGGCCTTTCTCTTTCAAGTAGGGCAGTAGGGCAGTAGGGCAGTAGGGCAGTAGGGCAGTAGGGCAGTAGGGCAGTAGGGCAGTAGGGTGATCTGCTCCCGGCATCTGCCTTAACAACGCGGTCGCAACGTTCCGTTGACAGCTCTGCGAGTTAGCGCTTTGCCCTACTGCCGATTGCGCCTCGCCAAGTGGTGGCGGCTTGGCTATGAAGCGGCATGTCGATCTGGGCCCGCATCGGAGAATTCGTCATCAGGGCCGGCGCCTCGGTCGGTGCCGGTGCGGCCGACCTTGCCGAGGCGGTGCGCACGGTATTCTCGGGCGATCCCGAACTGCGGCGCCGCGTCGCCTTCTCGATCGCCATGATCGCGCTTTCCGCCAAGATGGCGAAGGCCGATGGCATCGTCACCCAGGACGAAGTTCGCGCCTTCCAGCAAATCTTCTCCGTGCCGGCTGACGAAGCCCGCAACGTGGCGCGGCTTTACGATCTGGCGCAGGGCACCGTAGCCGGATTCGAGGCCTACGCGGAAAAGATGGCTGGGTTGTGCGGCTCGGGCAGGCCGAACTGCGGCATGCTGGAGGACATACTCGACGGATTGTTCCATATCGCCAAGGCTGACGGGCTGCTGCACGAGCGGGAAGGGCTCTACCTGCGCCGGGTCGCCGAGATATTCGAGATCAGCGATGAACACTATCGCACGATCCTGGCGCGGCACATCGATGTCGACGACGCCGACCCTTATGCCGTGCTCGGGGTCGAACGCGGCCGCCCCTTCGAGGAGATCAAGCGGCGCTACCGGAAACTGGTCGCCGACAACCATCCAGACAGGTTGATCGCGCGCGGCCTGCCTGCCGAATTCATCGCCATCGCGACGACACGGCTCGCGGCCATCAACGGGGCCTACGAGATGATCGAACGCGGCATGCGCAGCCTATGAGCGTTTTCGCGGCGGACCAGCCGGGGGCGGACGTCCGGCCTTCGCCGAATTTCGGAGAGCGACGCGACGGACTCACCCCGGAGATCGTCGTGCTGCATTATACCGGCATGACGACCGGGCCGGAGGCCGAGGACTGGTTGTGCAATCCCGAGAGCGAGGTGTCTTCGCACTACCTCGTCCATGAGAACGGGCGGATCGTGCAGATGGTACGCGAAGTCGACCGGGCTTGGCACGCCGGAAAGAGTTCTTGGCGCGGCGTAGCCGACATCAATTCGCAGTCGATCGGCATCGAGGTCGTCAATCCCGGACATCAACTCGGTTATCGGAGTTTCCCGCCGCGGCAGATCGCCTCTGTGATCGCACTGTGCCAAGGCATCGTCGCACGGCATCGGATCCTGCCCGAGATGGTGCTGGGCCATTCCGACGTGGCGCCGGGACGAAAGATCGATCCCGGCGAAAAGTTTCCATGGCGCGCGCTCGCCCGTGCCGGGGTGGGGCACTACGTCCGCCCCGCGCGGCATCGCCGCGGGCCGGTGCTGTGCGTGGGCGATGTGGGCGAAGCGGTGGAGCGGCTGCAATCCGCGCTTTCCGGCTACGGCTACGGCATCGACGTCAGCGGCCGCTACGATGCCGCGACCGCCACGGTGGTCGCGGCGTTCCAACGCCATTTCCGCCCGGGAAAGGTCGACGGCGCCGCCGACCGCGCAACGCTGGAAACGCTGCGCGGGCTGCTCGCCGCACTCCCCCAATCGCAGGATTGACGCTGCGGAAGCAGCCGGTCCCGTGCCAGGCCTCTGTAACAATTCGTAACACAATGTGATTGGCGGTGCCCTTTTCACCCCAAAATTGGCGATCAAACGGCTGGGCCTCCCGCCGGCGCGGCTCCCACGCGCCTACGACAGAACCGACCGCGCATCCTTGCCGGCACTTATAAAACAGGACCTGATGAACAAGACGATCGTGTTGACGGTGGCTCTCGCCGCCGGCCTGACCACTTTTGCCGCCAGTGCGGCCGAATCCCCCACCATCCCGCGTACCCCGCTGTTCTCCACGCAGAAAGCGGTCTCGACGGAGAAGGCGAAGCCGCGCTCGAAGGCGGCGCGAAAACTTGCCTCCAAGACGAAGGCAGCCACTCTTTCCAAGGCTTCGGCGGAAAAACCCGTCATCGTGCGCACGCCGCTGTTCACCACCCGTAACGCCGAGGCACGGACGGAGAAGACGGCTGCTACAGGCAAGGCTGCAAAGGCGCACGCCAAGGCGACCGAGAAGGTCGGCCAGAGGCCGAAGGTGAAACGCAAGACGGCGAAGCTCGATGTCAAGACGTCGAAGCGGAGCGTCAGAACGGCCAAAGCGAGCCGCGGGAAGGCGAAATCGACGGTCACGACCGTGGTGGAAACCACTGTCGAGGCGAAAGCTTCGGGTTATCCGGTGAAGTTGGACGCGCTCGCGTCGAAGGCGGTTGACGGATCCGGACCCTATCATGCGGTGATTGCCCGCTATGCCGCGGAATATGGCGTGCCGGTTTCGCTTGCCCACGCGGTGATCAGCGTCGAAAGCAGCTACCGGCCGAACGCGACAGGTTCTTCCGGCGAGGTCGGGCTGATGCAGATCATGCCGGCCACGGCGCGCGGCCTGGGCTACAGCGGGTCGGTGTCGGCTCTTTACAATCCCGAGACCAACATCCGCTGGGGCATGAAATACCTGGCCGGGGCACATCAGCTCGGCGGCGGCACCACCTGCGGCACAATCCTGAAATATAATGCCGGGCATGGCGCCACGCGCATGAACCCGGTGTCGCGGGCCTATTGCGGCAAGGTGCTGCGGTTCCTGTCGAACTGATCGGGCCGCAACGGCAGCGCCTGCGCGCTACCGCCGAAATGGCGAGGAAAAGCAGGGGGTTGGGGTTGCATTTTGCCGCCCGAGCCCCTTTATAAGGCGTGTCAGCCGGCCGGGCGGCCGCACCCGCAAGCGCCGAAAGGCGGCGGGTGAGGAAAGTCCGGGCTCCATGGAGACACGGTGCCGGTTAACGACCGGCGGGGGCGACCCCAGGGAAAGTGCAACAGAAAGCAGACCGCCCCGCCGATAAATCGGCCCATCTTTATCGGGCAGACCGCCGCAAGCGGGCCGATCTATAGGCGGGGTAAGGGTGAAAGGGTGGGGTAAGAGCCCACCGCGCTGCCGGCAACGGGAGCGGCACGGCAAACCCCACCGGGAGCAAAACCGAATAGGGATGGCGCGAGGGGCGACCCTCAGGACTGTTTCCGGTCCGGCCATCCGGGTAGGTTGCGTGAGGCGCGGAGCAATCCGCGTCCAAGATGAATGGCCGCCACGTTCGCGCGCCGAAAGGCGCGCGGGCCATACAGAACCCGGCTTACAGGCCGGCTGACATTTTTCCGCCTTTTCAAGCGGTTAGGCGAGGCGCCTGATCAACAGAGTCAAGTCGCTTGCCACCGCCACGACCGCCGCCGCTGCTTGGGTGGCGGGGTTTCGCGCGATCCCGTGAAGTCCGGAATATGCAGTGATTTCAGCAGCTTGCGCTGGAACGCAGCGACAGATAGCGCTTCGCGCTTCACGCGGGCCCTATTTTTGGCCGGTCGGCCTGCCTTTTTGGAGGTTTTGAGCTTACGGCGGAGACGATTTTCGCGCAGCGGATTTTATGCGGTTCGACGGTCGAGTGATCCAAGGAAATACAATCTTAGATTGAGAAAATGTCAATCGCTTCACCTATCGGTGGCCGACAGCGACCGGTCGATCGCCTGCCAAAGATCCTCGGTGGGCTCGCAGCCGACCGACAGGCGGATGAAACCCGGCGCCACCGCGTCGCCCCAGCGGGCGCGGCGCTCGGCCGAGCTGTGCACGCTGCCGAAGGAGGTGGCTGGCTGCAGCAATTCGCAGCCGTCGATGAAGGCCTCCGCCGTTTCGGCGCTTTTCAGCGTCAGGCCGATCAGCGAGCCGAAGCGCAGCATCTGGGTGGAGGCGAGGTTGTGAGAGGGATGGTCGGGCAGGCCGGGATAGCGCACCGCCTCGACGGCCTTGTGCCGTTTCAGCCTTGCGGCCAGGACACCGGCGGAAGAACACATGCGGTCGAAGCGCAGTTCGAGCGTCTCCAGGCCGCGATGCAGCAGCCAGGCCTCGAACGGGCCGGGGATGCTGCCCGACAGTTCGCGCCAGCGACGCACCGATTCGAAGATTTCCGTGTCCCGGGTGGCGACGTGGCCGAACAGCGTGTCGGAATGGCCGTTGGGCGCCTTGGTGTCGGCGGCGACGAGAATGTCGGCGCCGAGATCGAGCGGCCGCTGGCCAAAGGGCGTCATGGTGGTGTTGTCGGCGACCACCAGCGCGCCAGCGGCGTGCGCGGCCCTCGCCACCGCGGCGATGTCGCAGAGCTCGAGGCCGGGATTGGCCGGCGTCTCCACAAAAACCAGCCGGTAGCCGTCGAAGCCGCCGTCGAGGAAGGAGGCGGTCGGCCCCAGGTCGAAGGAAACGCCGAAGCGCGACAGGAAACGTTCGCTGAGAACGCGCGTGGTGTAATAGCCGTCGGACGGCAGCAGGATGCGGTCGCCGGACTTCAGGAGGCCGAAGAAGACCGCCGAAATGGCCGCCATGCCGGAGGGGAAGGCCAGGCAGGGCGCGCCCTCCAGATGCGACAGCATTTCCTCCGCCGCCTCCCACGTGGCGTTGTCGAAGCGGCCGTACTGATTGAAGTCTTTCGGATCACCGGGCAGGTGATAGGTGGAGGCGAGCGTAAGCGGCAGCGCGACCGGCTCGCCCTTCATGAGTTTTTGCCGGCGCAGGTGCTGCAGGCTCGCCGCGCGGGAGGTAGGGGTGTCGGTCATGGTGGTGCCCGCCTCGCTATGACAATTGTCGAAGACGTGATGCGCCGCAGCAACAGCCGTACCTGCCGCGCGAGGTCTTGAGTATCGCCATGCAAAAGGCGCTGCAAGGATGGTTTGCCTTCGCCGTCGGCCGGAACTGGACCTCGGCGGGCTATCCGTCCGACAGGCGGCCCGGCGTATCCGCCGCCGCCGCGGGGGGCGCGTTAATAACCCTTCGTTAGTCTTAATGGACCATAAAGCATGGTGGGCCGGAAAAGCTCCCGCCGGGCGCCTGGCCGGCCCATCCTGATGACCCGGTCCCGTTGACGCCCATACCAGCCCATGTTATCCCATTTCCATATTCAGCAGCGCGTGCGGGGACGGGTGACGGCGTCGAACATTTCGGCGACCGGCCTTGGCGTTTTCCGGTCGTTGGTTCGCGCTGGCCGGGTCCCGAACGGGCCTGGGAAAAGCGCGTCGCACGGGGCGCGGGACAGGAGGGATGCGGCCGCCGCATCGGATGATGGACCGGTTTCTGTCGAACGCCGTCAACAGGATCGATGCGAAGGGCCGCGTCTCGGTGCCGGCGCATTTCCGCGCGGTGGTGCAGAAGCGCGGCTATTCGGACCTCTACGCGCTGCGGGCGCTGGACGCGCCGGCGATGGATGTGGGCGGGCCCGACCTGCTCGACCGCTACGAGCAGCGCATCGCGCAGGAGGACCCTTTCCTGGGGGCGGGGGACGACATGTCGTTCTTCGTGCATGGCGAGGGGACGTTTCTCAAACTCGACCAGGACGGCCGCATCACCATGAGCGATTTTGTCCGCGAGCATACGGGGATCACCACGGAAGCAGTTTTCGTCGGCCGCGGAGCGTTCTTCCAGATCTGGGAGCCGGGGCGGTTCGAGGCGCATGGCAAGGCCGTTCGCGCGCGGCTCGCCAGCCTGAGGCAAGGCCGGGAGAGTATTGGTGCGAGGGCGTCGGAATGATGGCGGGCCACGGCGAGGACGGCCTCGCGGTTGGCGGACCGGCCCGCCACATTCCGGTTCTCCTTGACGAGGTGATGGCCGCACTGTCCCCGGAAGCCGGGCAGGTCATTGTCGACGGCACGTTCGGCGCCGGCGGCTACACCAAAGCCATCCTTGCCAGCGGCGCGTCAGTTATAGGCATCGACCGCGATCCGGACGCGATTGCCAAGGGCAGGGCGCTGGAGGCGGCGTCGGAAGGGCGGCTGCGGCTGGTGCAGGCGCCGTTCTCGTCGCTGGACGAGCATGCGGAACAAGTCGATGGCGTGGTGCTGGACATCGGCATCTCGTCCATGCAGGTCGACCAGGCCGAGCGCGGATTCTCGTTCCGCTCCGACGGGCCGCTCGACATGCGCATGGCGCAGGCGGGCGTCTCGGCGGCAGACGTGGTCAACCGCTACAAGGCCGGCGATCTGGCGCGCATCTTCGGCCTGCTCGGCGAGGAGCGGCATGCCGGCCGCATCGCCCGCATGATCGAGAAGCGGCGCGCCGAAAAGCCGTTTTCGCGCACCACGGAGCTGGCGCAGGCGATCGCCGACCTCGTCGGCTTCCCACCGCGCGAAAAAATCCATCCGGCGACGCGGGTGTTCCAGGCGTTGCGCATCCACGTGAATGACGAGCTGGGCGAACTGGCGCGGGCGCTGTGTTCCGCCGAGCGCGCGCTGAAGCCCGGCGGGCGGCTGGTGGTGGTGACCTTCCATTCGCTGGAGGACCGCATCGTCAAGCGTTTCATCGCCGACCGCTCGACCGATCCGGCCGGTTCGCGGCACCTGCCGCAGAAGCAGGCGATCGTCCCGACCTTCCGCAAGCTGGGTGGCGTGGTTGCGCCATCGGAGGCGGAAGTGGACCGCAACCCGCGCGCGCGTTCGGCGAAGCTGCGCGCCGCGGTGCGTACCGACGCGCCGGCGCGGACGGGCGACGGCGACCTGTTCGGCCTGCCGAAACTTCCAGACATTCGCATGACCGCAGAGAGGTAGATGTGTTCCGGACAAGCGACATGGTGCTGATCGCGGTTATGGTCTCGGCAGCCGCCTTCACCTACAAGACCAAGCAGGAGGCCGAACACGAGCGGGTCTCCGTGCGCAAGCTGGAGCAGCAGATCCGGCTCGAGGAGGATTCCATCGCGCTGCTCAAGGCCGACTGGAGCCTGCTTACCCAGCCGGCGCGTCTGCAGAAACTGACCGAAATCTACCAAGCCGATCTCAAGCTGCAGCCGGTCGACCCGCATCAATATGCGAAACTCGACGAGATCCCGGTCCGGGCGCTGGAGATCCAGGACATTATCGGTCAGGCGCACGATCTGGTGGCGGGCGGCGAAGCAACGGACGAAACCCGGACAGGCGCGGTGCGGCAATGATGAAATTCTGGCGCGGAAAAGCGGCTGCCGCGGCAAGCTCGACCGCCTCGATCGTGGTCGACGGCGCACGCATGGCCACTGGCGGACGCACGAAAACGCGCGTCGTGATGACCATGGCGGTGTTCTTCGGAATCTATACGGCGATCGCCGGCCGGCTGGTCTATCTCGGTTTCCAGGAGCCGGACGCCGGCGGGCCGCCGGTGTCGCGCGTCACCGCCTCGCGGCCGGATATCGTCGACCGCAACGGCCAGGTGCTGGCGACCGACATCAAGACGGCGTCGCTGTTCGCCGAGCCGCGCCGCATCGTCGATGCGGACGAGGTGATCGAAAAACTGTCGACCGTGCTGCCCGACCTCGAGATCGAGCAGACCTATCACAAGCTGAAGGGCGGAGCCGGTTTCGTCTGGCTGAAACGCCAGCTCACGCCGCGCCAGCAGTCGGAGATCATGGCGCTCGGCCTGCCGGGCATCGGTTTCCGCACCGAAAAGCGGCGCTTCTATCCGGGCGGCCCGACAGCCTCGCACATTCTCGGCCTGACCAATATCGACAACCAGGGCATTGCCGGGATGGAAAAGTACATCGACGACAACGGCCTTGCGGACCTGCAGGCGTCAGGGCTGGCGGTGGCCGGCGACCTGCAGCCTGTGAAACTGTCGATCGATGTCAGGGTGCAGCACATCGTGCGCGACGAGATCTCGCAGGCGATGCAGCGCTATCACGCCATCGCCGCCGGGGCCGTGGTGCTCAACGTCAAGACCGGCGAGGTGCTGGCCATGGCGTCGGTTCCGGACTTCGATCCGAACAATCCGGTCAACGCGCTGGACAAGGACCGGCTGAACCGGATGACCGGCGGCGTCTACGAGATGGGCTCGACCGTGAAGAGTTTTACCACGGCGATGGCGCTGGATTCCGGCAAGGTGACGATGCAGAGCCGCTTCGACGCCAGCCGCCCGATCACCATCGGCCGCCAGACCATCCGCGATTTTCACGGCAAGGGCAGGGTGCTCTCCGTGCCGGAGGTGTTCATCTATTCGTCCAACATCGGCTCGGCGCGCGAAGCCGACGTGGTCGGCGTCGAGGGTCACCGGGATTTCCTGAAGCGGCTGGGACTGCTCAGCCGCATGAAGACCGAACTGCCCGAGGTGGCGAAACCGACGGAGCCGAAGGTCTGGAAGAAGGTGCATTCGATCACCGCCGCGTTCGGCCATGGCTTTTCCACCACGCCGCTGCAGACGGCGGTGGGATGCGCGGCGCTGATGACAGGCATGCTGCTGCCGCCGACGTTCCTGCCGCGCAGCGAGAGCGAAGCACAGGAGGCAGGCGAGCAGGTGGTCACGGACTACACGGTCGAGGGCATGCGCTATCTCTACAAGCTCAACGCCACCAAGGGCTCGGGCGGTTCGGGCGCGCGGGCACAGGTTCCCGGCTACCGCGTCGGCGGCAAGACGGGCACCGCGGAAAAGGTGGTCAACGGCCGCTATGCGGGCAATGTGCGCTTCAATGCTTTCGTGGCGTCCTTCCCGATGGACGATCCGCAATATATCGTGCTGTCGATCATCGACGAGCCGAAGCCGGAGAAGCCGGGCATGGGTGCCACCGCCGGCCTGAACGCCGCGCCGATCGTCGCAAACATCATCCGCCGTTCGGCCGCCATGCTTGGCGTGAAGCCTGATTTCAGCCATGAAGGCGGGGCAACGCTCGCCTCAAGCCAGTGATTCTTGATCGAGGCGCGCGGACAGGGCGCGCCGCTTGTTTATGACGACCGGACCGAAGAACGAAACCGTCCCATGAAGCTCGCCGATATCGCCACCTTCCTGCCGGTCGCGCGGGGTCTGCCCGCCGATCTGGAGGTAACCGGCGTGACCTCGGATTCGCGCGTCGTCAGACCGGGCACGGTGTTTGTCGCCGTGCCGGGCACGAAGACCGACGGGTCGGTCTACGCCGCCGACGCCGAGGCGCGCGGAGCCGTCGCGGTGGTCGCCGCACACGATGCGTCGCTGGGAGCACTGGTCGTACCCGCGATCCGGGTGGATGATCCGCGCCTTGCCCTGGCGCTGCTGGCGGCGCGCTTCCACGGCAGGCAGCCCGAGACCATGGTTGCGGTGACCGGCACCAGCGGCAAGACCTCCGTGGCGTCGTTCACGCGCCAGATCTGGGAGCATGCCGGCCATGCGGCGGCCAGTATCGGCACGACCGGCGTGATCGCGCCCGGCCGCAACGAATACGGCTCGCTGACGACGCCCGACCCCGTGGCGCTGCACCGGTTGCTGGCAGAACTGGCGGAAGCCGGCGTCACCCATGCGGCGATGGAAGCGTCCAGTCATGGGCTCGACCAGCGGCGGCTGGACGGGGTACGGCTCGCTGCCGGCGCCTTCACCAATCTCGGCCGCGACCATATGGACTACCATCCGACGGTCGAGGATTATCTGAAAGCCAAGTTGCGGCTGTTCGATACGTTGTTGCCGAAGGGCGCGCCGGCAGTGATCTTTGCCGACGACGTCTATTCCGAGCCGGCGGTCAAGGCGGCGAAGGCTGCCGGGATGAATGTGCTGACTGTCGGACGTCATGGCGATTTCCTGGCGCTCAAGCGGGTCGAGCACGAGCGCTATCGCCAGCGCGCCGAGATCGAGCATGCCGGAGAGATCTTCGAGATCGATCTGCCGCTTGCCGGCGATTTCCAGATTTACAACGCGCTGGTCTCGGCCGGACTGGCGATCGCGACTGGAACACCTGCCGGCAAGGCCTTGAAAGCCTTGGAGAAACTGAAGGGTGCTTCGGGCCGGCTGGAACTCGTCGGCACCGACGCCAACGGCGCGCCGGTCTATGTCGACTATGCGCACAAGCCGGATGCGCTGGAGAACGTGCTTGCCGCTGTTCGGCCGTTCACGACAGGGCGGGTGATCGTGGTGTTCGGCTGCGGCGGCGACCGCGACCGCGGCAAACGGCCGATCATGGGCGAGATCGCCACACGGCTGGCCGACGTGACGATCGTCACCGACGACAATCCACGTTCGGAAGTGCCGGCGGAAATCCGGGCGGCGATCCTTGCCGCTGCGCCGGGCGCGATCGAGATCGGCGACCGCCGCGAGGCGATCCATGCAGCGATCGACATGCTGAATGCGGGCGACACGCTGGTCGTGGCCGGCAAGGGGCACGAAGAGGGCCAGACCATCGGAGCCGAGACCTTGCCCTTCTCCGACCATGAGGAGGTGCGGAAGGCCCTCCGGGAGCGCGCCGGATGAGCCTGCTTTGGACCACGGATGAGTTGGTCACGGCAATGGACGGCCGTCCGGTCGGCGCCATGCCGGCGGGCGTAGGGGGCATCTCGATCGATACCCGCACGCTGAAGCCCGGCGACGCGTTCTTCGCCATCAAGGGCGAGGTGATGGACGGGCATGATTTCGCGACCGCCGCCGTGAAGGCGGGTGCTGCGCTGCTGGTGGTAGCCGAAGGCAAGCTGCCGGCGCTGGGACGGCTGACTGCGCCGATGATCGTCGTGCCGGATGTGCTGGTCGGGCTGGAGAAGCTCGGCGTCGCGTCGCGGGCCCGCAGCAGGGCGAAGATCGTTGCGGTTACCGGTTCGGTCGGCAAGACCACGACCAAGGAGGCGCTACGCCACGTGCTGTCGTCGGTCGGCAAGGTGCATGCTTCCGACAAATCCTTCAACAATCACTGGGGCGTACCGCTGACGCTGGCGCGCATGCCGGCCGACAGCGACTACGCGGTCTTCGAGATCGGCATGAACCATCCGGACGAGATCCGGCCGCTGGTGAAAATGGTGAGGCCGCATGTCGCCATCGTCACGATGATCGCGGCGGCGCATCTCGGTTATTTCAACAGCCTCGACGAGATCGCGCGCGCCAAGGCCGAGATTTTCGAGGGGCTGGAGCCGAACGGATACGCGCTGCTAAACCGCGACGACAGCCGCTGGAAACTCCTGGCGCAACTGGCGCGCAATGCCGGCGTGCAGCACATCGTCGGATTCGGCGAGAATGCCCGCGCGCAGTTCCGGCTGCTGAAATGCGAGCTTGCAGCAGACCATTCGACGATCGCGGTCAAGGTCGGCGACACCACGCTGGATGTGCGCGTCGGCGCACCAGGTCGGCATATCGTGCAGAATACGCTGGCCGTGCTGGGCGCGGCCCGGTTGGTGGGCGCGGACCTCGAAAAGGTGGCCGCCGCTCTCGCCGACCTCGTGCCGGAGAACGGACGCGGACGGCAGCACAGACTGGACACGGAGACAGGCGCCTTCACGCTGATCGACGAGAGCTACAACGCCAATCCGGCATCGATGAAGGCGGCGATCGAACTGCTCGACGCCACGCCGGTGGCTGCGGAGGGCAGGCGTATCGCCGTGCTCGGCGACATGCTGGAGCTCGGCAGCCATTCGGCCAAGCTGCATGCCGGGCTGGCCCGGGTGCTTTCCGAGACCAGCACCGACATCGTGCTGATGGCCGGGCCGCAGATGAAGAACCTGGCGGACACACTGCCCGGTGACATGCGCAAGGAATACCGCGCCAGCGTAGACGACCTGAAGCCGATCCTGCTCGATGCGGTGGGTCCCGGCGACGTCGTCATGGTTAAATCGTCCAAAGGTATCGGCTTCTCCAAGCTCGTCGATGCTCTCCTCAACCGGTTCCCGGCACATGCCGGCGGCCAGAAACCAACCTGACCGCGGTTCCGGGGATAGGGGGACAATGCTCACGCTTCTGGTCAATTTCGCCGATCAAGTGTCGGCCTTCAACGTGTTCCGGTACATCACCTTCCGGACCGGCGGCGCGCTGATCACGGCGGCGGTGCTGGTGTTCATCTTCGGCCAGCCGATCATCGATTCGCTTCGGGTCCGGCAAGGCAAGGGCCAGCCGATCCGCGCGGACGGGCCGCAGACGCATTTCAAGAAGGCCGGCACGCCGACCATGGGCGGATTGATGATCATCTCCGGCATCGTCGGGTCGACGCTGCTGTGGGCCAACATCACCAGCGTCTATGTCTGGGTGGTGCTGCTGGTGACGCTCGGCTTCGGCGCGATCGGTTTCTACGACGACTATCTGAAGGTGACGAAGCAGTCGCATCTGGGTTTTTCCGGCAAGGCGCGGCTGGCGATCGAATTCGCCATCGCGGCCGTCGCCACCTGGGCGATCATGCATAACGGGGTGGCGCCATTCTCCTCGTCGCTGACCTTTCCGTTCATCAAGGATTTCCTGCTCAATCTCGGCTGGTTCTTCATCCCGATGGGCTGCATCGTCATCGTCGGCGCCGGCAATGCGGTGAACCTCACCGACGGCCTCGATGGGCTCGCCATCGTGCCGATCATGATCGCGGCGGCGTCGTTCGGGGTGATCGCCTATCTGTCGGGAAACGCGGTGTTTGCCGACTATCTGCAGATCCATTTCGTGCCGGGCACCGGCGAGCTGGCGGTGATCCTGGGCGCGGTGATCGGCGCCGGGCTGGGTTTCCTGTGGTTCAACGCCCCGCCTGCAGCTATCTTCATGGGAGACACCGGCTCGCTGGCGCTAGGCGGCCTCATCGGCACCATCGCGGTTGCCACCAAGCACGAGATCGTGCTCGCCATCATCGGCGGCCTTTTCGTCATGGAAGCGCTGTCGGTGATCATCCAGGTCGGCGTGTTCAAGATGACGGGCAAGCGGGTATTCCTGATGGCGCCCATCCACCATCACTTCGAAAAGCTTGGCTGGACGGAGAGCCAGGTGGTGATCCGCTTCTGGATCATCGCCGTCATCCTGGCACTGGTCGGGCTTTCCAGCCTGAAGCTCAGGTGACCTCATGATCGCCGCGCGCTCCTTTTCGGGAAAGAAGGTCGCGCTCTTCGGGCTCGGCGGCTCGGGGATCGCGACGGCGCGCGCCTTGATGGAAGGCGGGGCGGACGTGCTCGCCTGGGACGACAATCCCGACAGCGTGGCCAAGGCTGCCGAGCAGTCGATCCCGACCGGCGACCTGCGCGCGGCGGAGTGGCCTGGGTTTTCCAGCTTCGTGCTGTCGCCCGGTGTGCCGCTGACGCATCCGAAGCCGCATTGGACGATCGAGATGGCGCGCGGCGCCGGCGTCGAGATCATCGGCGACGTAGAACTTTTCGCACGCGAGCGCATAGCCCGGGCGCCGAATGCGCCGTTCATTGCCATCACCGGCACCAACGGCAAGTCGACGACGACAGCGCTCACCGCGCACATCCTGAAATCGGCGGGCCGCGACACGCAGATGGGCGGCAATATCGGCCGCGCGGTGATGACGCTCGACGAACTCGCCGACGACCGGTTCTACATTGTCGAATGCTCGTCCTACCAGATCGACCTCGCCCCCTCGATCAACCCGACGGCGGGCGTGCTGCTGAACCTGACGCCCGACCACCTCGACCGCCACGGCACGATGCAGCACTACGCCTCGATCAAGGAGCGGCTGGTTTCGGGCAGCGAGACGGCGATCATCGGCGTCGACGACATTTTTTGCGCGCAGATCGCGGATCGCCTGGAAAAGGCCGGCAAGCATGTCGTGCGGGTTTCGAAACGGCTGCCGCTGACCGACGGCTATTACGCCGACGGCACAAACCTGATGGAGGCGAGCGACGGGCGTTACGAGCGCATCGCCTTCCTCGAAGGCATAGGCTCTCTGCGGGGGCAGCACAATGCGCAGAACGCGCTGGCCGCGGTGGCTGCCTGCCTGAAGGTCGGGCTGGAACTCGGCGAGATCCAGTCCGGATTGGACAGCTTTCCGGGCCTGGCGCACCGGATGGAGCAGGTCGGGCGCAAGGGCAAGGTGCTTTTCGTCAACGATTCCAAGGCGACGAACGCCGATGCTTCGGCGCCGGCGCTGTCGAGCTTTCCGCGCATCTACTGGATCGCCGGAGGTCTGGCCAAGGAAGGCGGCATCGAGCCGCTGCGCTCCTATTTCCCGCGCATCGCCAAGGCCTACCTGATCGGCGAGGCGGCGCCCGCCTTTTCCGCCACGCTCGGCGAAACCGTGCCGTACGAGATTTCCGGAACGCTGGCCGCGGCTGTCGAGCATGCGGCCAAGGACGCGGAAGCAGACGGCGCCGGGGAGGCGGTGGTGCTCTTGTCGCCGGCCTGCGCCAGCTTCGACCAGTTCCGCAATTTCGAGGTGCGCGGCGATGCCTTCCGCACCGCCGTGGAAGCCCTCGAGAACGTCACGCCCATCGGAGGGGCACGCTGATGCCGACCAGCCGCCTGGACCGCAGCCCCGTCGCCGTCTGGTGGAGGACCATCGATCGCTGGTTCCTCGCCGCCTTCCTAATGTTGATGGGGCTGGGCGTGGTGCTGTCCTTCGCCGCCAGCCCGGCGGTGGCCGAGCGGATCGGACTGGACAGTTTCCACTTCGCGACAAGGCAGATCATCTACATGATCCCGGCGCTGGGCGCGATGCTGGCGGTGTCGTTCCTCACGCCCCGGCAGGTGCGGCGCATGGCGATCATCATGCTCGGCGTCTTTCTGCTGCTGATGGTGGCGGTGCTGTTCATCGGCGTCGAGGTGAAGGGCGCGCATCGCTGGGTGTCGTTCCTGGGCGTCTCCGTGCAGCCGTCGGAATTCTTGAAACCGGCCTTCGTCATCGTCTGCGCCTGGCTGTTCGCGGAAAAGGCGCGCAACCCGGCGATCCCCGGCAATGTGCTCGCCATGCTGCTGCTTTGTGTCGTCGTTTCGCTGCTGGTGCTCCAGCCGGACCTCGGCCAGACGATTCTGACGATCAGCACCTGGGGCGTGATGTTCTTCATGGCCGGCATGCCGTGGTTCTGGATCATCGCCATCGGCTCGCTGGCGGTGGCGGGCGCGTTCGGCGCCTATGTGACCTTCGACCATTTCGCCGGCCGCATCGACCGCTTCCTGACCGGCGAGGGCGATTCCTACCAGGTGGACATGGCGCATGACGCGCTGCTCAACGGCAAATGGCTGGGCGTCGGGCCGGGCGAGGGCCTGTACAAGAAGATGATTCCGGACAGCCATGCCGATTTCGTCTTCGCCGTGGCCGGCGAGGAATACGGCCTGATCATGTGTTTTCTGATCATGGCGCTGTTCGCTTTCGTGGTGTTGCGGGGCCTTAGCACGGCGCTTAGGGAGCAGGACGACTTCACCCGCTACGCGGTGTCCGGCCTGGTCTGCGTGTTCGGCTTCCAGTCGATCATCAATATGGGCGTCAATCTGCAGATGATGCCGGCCAAGGGCATGACGCTGCCCTTCATCTCCTATGGCGGCTCGTCGCTGATTGCGATCGCCATCTCCATGGGCATGGTGCTGGCGCTGACCCGCAAGAAGCCGACCCGGCGCACGCAGCCCGGCGCCGCCATGCTGGCGCGCCATGCGCTTCCGGCGGAGTAGCGGCGGAGCGACATGGCTAACGGGACGATCCTGCTGGCGGCCGGAGGAACGGGTGGCCACCTGTTTCCTGCAGAGGCGCTGGCGCATGAGCTGATCGCGCGTGGCTGGACGGTGCATCTGGCAACCGACGACCGGGCAGGGCGCTTTGCCGGGAGTTTTCCCGCGGCAGCCATCCATCCGATCGCCTCGGCGACCTTCGGTTCGCGCAATCCGATTAAGCTCGCCGCAGCCTTCTGGGCGATCTGGCGCGGCGTGCGGCAATCCTCCGACCTCATCCACCGCATCAAGCCAGCGGCGGTGGTCGGCTTCGGCGGCTATCCGACCATACCGCCGCTCTACGCCGCGACGCGGCGCAACGTGCCGACGCTGATCCACGAGCAGAACGCCGTGATGGGCCGCGCCAACAAGGCGCTTGCCGTGCGGGTCAAGGCCATCGCCGGTGGCTTCCTGAAGAGCGGCGAGAGTGGCGTTGCGGCAAAGATCGTCGAGACGGGCAATCCAGTGCGGCCGGCTGTGCTGGAGGCGGCGAAGATCGCCTATGCCGCCTCGCGGACGGGCGAGCCGTTCCATTTCCTGGTGTTCGGCGGCAGCCAGGGCGCGCAGTTCTTTTCCGACGCTATCCCCGCAGCAGTCGCGAAGCTCCCGGCGGACCTCAGGGCGCGGCTGAGGGTGACGCAGCAGGCGCGCGCCGAGGATGCCGAAGACGTCAAGAAAACCTATGCGGATCTTGGCGTTCCGGCGGAAATCTCGCCCTTTTTCACGGACATGGCGGCGCGCATCGCCGCGGCGCATCTGGTAATGTCGCGCTCCGGCGCCTCGACCGTGTCGGAGATCGCGGCGATCGGCCGGCCGGCGCTGTTCGTGCCCTATCCGCATGCGCTCGACCATGACCAGGCGGCGAACGCGGCGGCGCTTTCAGCGGCCGGCGGGGCTGAGGTACATCCGCAATCGACGCTGTCGCCGGAGCGGATAGCCGAGCTTCTCGGCGGACTGATGTCCGACCCGGCGCGGCTGGAAAAGATGGCGGCCGCGGCGAAATCGGCCGGCAAGCCCAACGCGGCGCGGTTGCTCGCGGACCTGACAGAGGCTATTGCCGAGGGCAGGACGATAGACGAATTCAGGGAGAGTGCCCGCGCATGAAGATGCCGCAGACCATCGGACTGGTGCATTTCATCGGCATCGGCGGCATCGGCATGAGCGGCATCGCCGAGGTGCTGCGCAATCTCGGCTATCGCGTGCAGGGTTCCGACCAGGCCGACGGTGCCAATGTGCAGCGGCTGCGCGAGAAGGGCATCGAGTGTTTTGTCGGCCATCGCGCCGAAAACCTCGGCGACGCCGAGGTGGTGGTGGTGTCGACGGCGATCAAGAAGAACAACCCGGAACTGGTCGCGGCGCGCGAAAGGCTGCTGCCGATCGTGCGGCGCGCAGAGATGCTGGCGGAACTCATGCGCTTCCGCCAGGCGGTGGCGATCGGCGGCACGCACGGAAAGACGACGACCACCTCGATGGTGGCGGCGCTGCTCGACGCCGGCGGGCTCGATCCGACCGTCATCAATGGCGGCATCATCAACGCCTACGGCACCAATGCGCGCATGGGCGCCGGCGACTGGATGGTGGTGGAGGCCGACGAGAGCGACGGCACGTTCCTGAAGCTGCCGGCCGAGATCGCGGTGGTCACCAACATCGATCCCGAGCATCTCGACCATTACGGCAGCTTCGACAGGGTGCGGGACGCGTTCCGGCAGTTTGTGGAAAATGTGCCGTTTTACGGGTTCGGCGTGATGTGCACCGACCATCCGGAAGTGCAGGCGCTGGTCAGCCACATCGAGGATCGCCGTGTCATCACCTATGGCGAGAACGCGCAGGCCGACGTGCGCTTCCTCAGCCATGGCATGAACGGCGGCGCATCCAGCTTCGACGTGATCATCCGCAACCGCAAGAGCGGCGCGGAAACTAGGATCGAGGGCCTCAGCCTGCCGATGCCCGGTAGGCACAACGTGTCGAACGCGACCGCGGCGATCGCTGTGGCGCATGAGCTTGGCATTTCCGGCGAGGCGATCCGAAAAGGCCTGTCCGGTTTCGGCGGCGTCAAGCGGCGCTTCACGCCGACCGGCACCTGGAACGGCGTGCGCATTTTCGACGACTACGGACACCATCCGGTGGAGATCAAGGCGGTGCTGAGGGCGGCGCGCGACGCCACCCGCGGCAGGGTGATCGCGATCGCCCAGCCGCATCGCTTCACCCGCTTGCGCGACCTGTTCGACGAGTTCTCCGCCTGCTTCAACGACGCCGACACGATCCTAGTAGCGCCGGTCTATCCGGCCGGCGAGGAGCCGATCGAGGGCGTCACGTCGGAAACGCTGGTGCAGCGCATCCGTTCGGGCGGTCACCGCGATGCACGCTACGTCGATGGACCCGCGGCGATCGCGCCAGCAGTGCGCGACCTCGCCAGGGATGGCGACCTCGTCGTCTTCCTCGGCGCCGGCAACATCACCCAATGGGCCTATGCCCTGCCGAAGGAACTCGGCGGCGAGGCCGCATGAAGAGCGGCGAGGCCCTTCTCAACTCGTTGGGCGACCGGCTCGCCGGCCTGCGCGGCCGCATCACGCCTGACGCCGAGATGGAGAAGATCACCTGGTTTCGCGCGGGTGGCACAGCCGACGCGCTGTTCCAGCCGGTCGACGAGGAGGATCTCGCAGCGTTCCTGAGGGCGGTGCCTGACGACGTGCGGCTCGCGGTGGTCGGCATCGGCTCAAATCTGCTGGTGCGGGACGGCGGGCTCCGTGGCTTTGTCATTCGCCTGTCCGCGAAGGGTTTCGGCGAGGCCGAGGTCATCGGCGACAACCGCATACGGGCGGGAGCTGTGACGCCGGACAAGCGGCTGGCAGCCATAGCGCTGGAGGCCGGCATCGGCGGCTTCCACTTCTACCACGGCATTCCGGGCGCTGTCGGTGGGGCGCTGCGGATGAATGCCGGCGCCAACGGCGTCGAGACGCGCGAGCGTGTCGTCGAGGTGCGCGCGCTCGACCGAAAGGGCAATCTGCACGTTCTGTCCAACGCCGACATGGGCTACGCCTACCGCCACTCTTCCGTGTCGAAGGAACTCATTTTCACGTCGGCGGTGTTCGAGGGCTATCCCGAGGATCGCAGCGCCATCAAGGCGGCGATGGACGCGGTGCAGCATCATCGTGAAACGGTGCAGCCGATCCGCGAGAAGACGGGCGGCTCGACCTTCAAGAACCCGCCCGGCACGTCGGCCTGGAAGGAAATCGATGCCGCTGGGTGCCGGGGCCTGATGATCGGCGGCGCGCAGATGTCGCCGATGCATTGCAACTTCATGATCAACACCGGCACCGCCACGGGCTACGACCTCGAATATCTCGGCGAAACCGTGCGGGCGCGTGTGCTGGAGAACTCCGGCATCCGACTTGAATGGGAGATCAAGCGGCTCGGCCAGTTCACGCCGGGACGCAAGGTGCACGAGTTTTTGGGGCAGTTGCTGTAGGGACTGTTGTTCTTCCGCCAACGCGATTAGGCGGTTGGAAAAGCGCGATGGTTTCTTTCTCGGATGCTGCAGTGCAGCATCGGTGACGATACGGTGCCGTTGCCCTGATGGAAACGCTGCTTCATGCCACGTCGAATGCCTGCGACCAGTGCCGGCCAGCCGTCGGGAAAGCCCTCCCGGAACCCTGAAACGAACATGGACGCACGGCGCGAGCCGGTGCTCATCGATCTCGCGCTGCAAGGCGGTGGATCGCACGGAGCCTTCACCTGGGGCGTACTGGACCGCCTTCTGGAAGAAGACTGGCTGCGCATCGATGGCGTCTCCGGCACCTCGGCCGGTGCGATGAACGCGGCCGTATTGGCCGACGGCTATGCCGCGGGAGGGGCCGAGGGCGCGCGCGCCGCGCTCGATGCCTATTGGCGCCATGTCGCCGAGGCCGCCCGCTTCAGCCCGTTCCAGCGCAGCCCGATCGACGTGCTGCTTGGGCGTTGGACACTCGACACTTCGCCCATGTTCATTGCCATGGACCTCATGTCCCGGCTCTATTCTCCCTACGATCTCAATCCGGGCGGGATCAATCCCCTGCGCGGCGTGATCGAGAAGGCGATCGACTTCGACCGTCTCAAGGCTTCGCCGATCAAGGTTTTTGTCACCGCCACCAATGTGCGCACTGGTCGCGGCAGGGTGTTTCGCAACGCGGAAATCACGCCGGACGTATTGCTGGCTTCTGCCTGCCTGCCGACCCTGTTTCAAGCGGTGGAGATAGACGGCGAGAGTTATTGGGATGGCGGCTACGCCGGCAATCCGACGATGACGCCGCTTGTGCGCGAACTCGATTCGGACGACACCATCCTGGTGCCGATCAACCCTGTCGAGCGCCCCGGCACGCCGCGCACCGCCGCCGAGATCCTGAACCGGCTCAACGAGGTGTCGTTCAACTCGGCGCTGCTCAAGGAGTTGCGCATGATCGCCCTGCTGCGCCAGGTCGCCGACCCCGGCAACAGCGAAGGCGCGCGGTGGGCGAAGATGCGCATCCATCTGGTCCCGAACTCCGTCATGGGAACTCTCGGCTACTCCTCGAAGCTGAATGCCGAATGGGAGTTCCTGAGCATGCTGCGGGACGAGGGACGAAAAGCCGCCGACGCTTTCCTCGAAGCTGACGCCGACAATATCGGCAAGCGCTCCTCGGTCGATCTCGACATCCTGCTCGAGGGGGTGTGAGCCATGGGCCTCCTCGGCATCCTCGTCGGCCTTGGCCTGCTGATCTGGTTCGCCTATCGTGGCTGGAGCGTGCTGCTGCTGGCTCCGGTCTCGGCGCTGATCGCCGCCCTGCTGTCAGGCGAGCCGCTGCTTGCCAACTGGACGCAAACCTTCATGGGCAGCGCCGCGAGCTTCATCGGCCAGTTCTTCCCGCTGTTCCTGCTCGGCGCACTGTTCGGCAAGCTGATGGAGGACAGTGGCTCGGTGACTGCCATTGCCGAGTTCATGACCGAGAAACTCGGCGCCAAGCGCGCCATCCTCGCGGTGGTGCTGGCCGGTGCCATCGTCACCTATGGCGGGGTGAGCCTGTTTGTCGCGTTGTTCGTGCTGGCGCCGATGGCCGAGGCGCTGTTCCGCGTCGCTGACATTCCACGCCGGCTGATGCCGCCGGCCATCGCACTCGGCACCTTTACCTTCACCATGATGGCGCTGCCCGGCACGCCTGCGATCCAGAACGCTATCCCCATGCCGTTCTTCGGTACCACGCCCTTCGCGGCGCCGGGCCTCGGCATCATCGCCTCGGCGATCATGCTCGGCTTCGGCCTGTGGTGGCTTGCCCGTGCCGAGGCGGCCGCGCGCCGTGCGGGCGAAGGGTTCGACGACATTATGCAGGATATGCGCGAAGTGCTTGCCGACCCTGTGCTGCGCGAGCGGGCGGCCACCTCGCGCGAGTTCGATCCGGCGGAAATCGAACGTGGGCATCTGAGCGCCGACCGGCCGTCCATCATCCTCGCTGCGCTGCCGCTTGTGCTGGTGGTCGCCGTCAACCTGCTGATGTCTTTCGTGATCCTGCCGCGGCTCGATTTCGGTTTCCTCGCCGAGGCGCGGTGGGGCGGTGTCACATTCGCCGCCGTGAGTGGCGTCTGGTCGGTGGCGGTGGCGCTCGTCGTCGCCATCCTCGCGACCATCCTGATCAACCTGCGCCGCCTGCCCAAGCTGCGCGACACCATGGACGCCGGCGCCAATGCCTCGGTGCTGCCGATCTTCAGCGTGGCGAGCCTGGTCGGCTTCGGCGCCGTGGTGGCGGCGCTACCGGCCTTCGCCCTGGTGCGCGAATGGGTGTTGTCTATCGAGGGCGGCCCGCTTGTCTCGCTGGCCATAGCCACCAACATTCTGGCCGCGCTGACCGGTTCGGCCTCCGGCGGCCTCACGATTGCCCTCGACTCCCTCGGCGCGACGTTTCTTCAACGGGCGAGCGAACTCGGTATCGATTCGGCACTGCTGCATCGCGTGGCGGTGATGAGCGCGGGAACGCTCGACAGCCTGCCGCACAGCGGCGCAGTGGTTACCCTCCTCTCGGTCTGCGGGGTGACGCCGCGGCAGAGCTATCTCCACATCGTCATGGTCGCCATCGTTGGCGCCTTGCTGGCGCTCGTCGCGGTCATCGTGCTCGGCTCTGTGGCTGGCAGCTTCTGACGCGCGCGCAGACGAGGGTGGTGCAATGTCGCCGATGGGAGCCGCCTTGGAAAGGCCGGAGGCAGCTTCGCGTCCATGTGCTCGGCCTCAACGACCATAGCTGATTTCATCCCGATCCGATGTACGGCCGGTCCAACTCCATCAAGCCGCAACACTGAGTCCAAAATGCCATAGCGGACGCGCGAAAGCCGGCTCCCGGGCACGAAAATACGTTTAGGCAAAATCAAGGGCTTGCCACGGAATCCATGCTCTGATTCTTTGGGTCGAGAGCGTTTCCTGATTTGAGTCGTGCGGCGCGTCGCTGGTGAGGGGTGGTCACCGGAGGACTCGGACTCAACCCGGGAGGCGGCGGTGAAATGCGGCCCGCAAGGGGATGTCGAGGCATGACGAAAAAGCACGTCGCTGTGCTGTATGGAGGTTTCTCCTCGGAGCGGCCCGTGTCCCTGTCGTCGGGCAATGCCTGCGCCGATGCGCTCGAGGAAGTCGGGTACAAGGTGACCCGTGTCGACGTCGATCACAACGTGGGCGCCGCTCTTTCCGAGCTGAAGCCCGACGTTGCGTTCAATGCTCTGCATGGGCCGTATGGTGAGGACGGCACGATCCAGGGTGTCCTCGAATATCTCGGCATTCCCTACACGCATTCGGGCGTGCTTGCCTCGGCGCTCGCCATGCACAAGGAGCAGGCGAAGAAGGTCGCCAGGGCGGCCGGCATTCCGGTCGCGGAATCACGGATCATGGATCGCTACTCGATCCAGAACCAGCATCCGATGCCTGTGCCCTATGTGGTGAAGCCGGTGAACGAGGGGTCGAGCTTCGGCGTCGTTATCGTCAAGGAGGGGCAGTCCCATCCGCCGCAGATCATTTCTTCGCCGGAATGGAAATATGGCAGCCAGGTCATGGTCGAGCGCTACGTGCACGGGCGCGAGCTGACCTGCGCGGTGATGGGGGATGTGGCGCTGGGTGTCTGCGAGATCGTGCCGACCGGCCATTCCTTCTACGACTACGATTCGAAATACGTGCCCGGAGGATCAAAACATATCTGTCCGGCTAAAATTTCATTAAATATTTACCAAAAGATACAGACACTGTCCCTCAAGGCTCATCAAGCAATCGGCTGTCGCGGGGTCTCCCGATCTGACTTCCGCTACGACGATCGCCATTCAGAAAATGGCGAGGTCGTGTGGCTGGAAATCAATACGCAGCCGGGCATGACGCCGACATCGCTTGTTCCGGAAATCGCCGCCGAGGCGGGGCATTCCTTCGGAGAATTGCTGAGTTGGATGGTGGAGGACGCGTCGTGTTCGCGCTGAGGGCGGGGCAAAGCAGAGTCGCGGCCGGATCGCCGGTGGCCGGCGCCTCGCGGCTGGCGGACGGGTTCCTGCTGCCGCGCTGGGCAAGGCGTCCGGCGCGATTGTTCGCGCGCCTTGGAACCGGCGATTTCGTGCCGCCGCGTTTTGCCGCCGCCTACGCGACCGCCCTGCTGTTTGCTGCGACTGGCCTCTACGGAACCTATGTCGGAGGGCGGATGCCGGAACTGGCGCAGGCGGTCACTGCGCGCACCGGCTTCGCGGTCGACCAGGTTCGTGTTGTCGGCCATCGCGAGACCTCCGAAATCGACATTCTCGAAAGACTGGACCTGACCGGCTGGACCTCGCTGATCGGCTTCGACGTCGATGCGGCGCGCGAACGGGTCGCCTCGTTGCCGTGGATCGAGGTCGCCTCGGTCCGCAAGGTCTATCCCGAGACGCTGGAGATCCGCATCACCGAGCGCGAGCCTTTCGCGATCTGGCAGCATGGCAGCCAGCTTTCGATCATCGGCCGCAAAGGCAATGTGATCGTGCCTTATGCGGGCGGGAGGCATGCCGACCTGCCGCTGGTCGTCGGAGCGGGCGCGGCGGAGCAGGCAGCGGGATTTGTCGCGGAAATGGCGAAATATCCGGATCTGGCCTCGCGGGTGAAGGGCTATATCCTGGTCGCCGACCGGCGCTGGAACCTGCGCCTGGACAACGGCATCACCGTCAAATTGCCGGAAACCGGGGCCGACGAGGCGATCGTGCAACTGCTGCGCGCGGATCGCGAGAAGGGGCTGTTCAATCGCCAGGTCGCGGCGATCGACATGCGGTTCCCGGACCGCATGGTGCTGCAACTGACGCCCGAGGCTGCCGAGGCGCGCCAGGCGGCGCTGGATAGCAGCGGCAAACCGAAGAAGCCCAAGCCGGAGAAGCGTACATGAACTGGCTTGGCGGACAAAAGGACGTCACCCAGCACAAGGCGGGCATCGTCACGGTTCTCGATGTGGGATCGAGCAAGATCTGCTGTGTCATCGCGCAGCTCAAACCCTGCGAGCCAAGCCAGCAACTGCGCGGCCGCACCCACAAGGCCAAGGTCATCGGCATCGGCCACCAGAAGTCGCAGGGCGTGAAGTCGGGCGTGGTGGTCGACCTCGACCGCGCCGAGCAGGCGATCCGGCTGGCCGTCGACGCGGCCGAGCGCATGGCCGGGCTGACCGTCGATTCGCTGCTGGTCAACCTCACCTCCGGGCGGTTGAAGAGCCATACCTATTCGGCGACCATCAATCTCGGCGGCCATGAAGTCGACGAGGGCGATATCAAGCGTGTGCTGGCTGCCGGTGCGAAGCAGTCCCTGAAGACCGAGCGGCAGGTGGTGCATGCGCTTCCCGTGGCCTTCTCGCTGGATGCCGAGCGCGGCGTTCGCGACCCGCGCGGCATGGTCGGCGACTCGCTCGGCGTCGACATGCATGTCCTGACCGGCGACGCTGCTCCGCAGCGCAACCTGGAACTCTGCATCAACCGCTCGCATCTCTCGGTCGAGCGCATGATCGCCACGCCCTATGCCAGCGGCCTTGCTGCGCTGGTGGATGACGAGCTGGAAATGGGCGCGGCCTGCATCGACATGGGTGGCGGCACGACGACGATCTCGGTTTTCGCGGACGGCAAGTTCGCGCATGCCGATGCGCTCGCCATCGGCGGCACGCATGTGACGCTCGACATGGCGAAGGGCCTGTCGACGCGATTCGACGACGCCGAGCGGCTGAAGGTGATGCACGGATCGGTGTTGCCCGGCAGCGCCGACGACCGCGACGTGGTGTCGGTGCAGCCGATCGGCAGCGACGACGGCGAGGTGCCGCTGCAGGTGCCGCGCTCGGTGATGACACGAATCATCCGCGCCCGCGTGGAAGAGACGCTCGAAATGCTGCGCGACCGGCTGAACAAATCCGGCTTCGGCAATGTCGTCGGCAAGCGCGTGGTGCTGACCGGCGGCGCCAGCCAGCTTGCTGGGTTGCCGGACGCGGCGCGGCGCATTCTCGGCCGCAACGTCCGTATCGGGCGGCCGCTGGGGGTTTCCAGCCTGCCGGAGGCGGCCAAGGGGCCGGCCTTCGCGACGGCTGTCGGCTTGCTGATCTATCCCCAGGTCGCAAGCTTCGAGAATGGCAGGATCAGTACGAGTGCCAAACTGCGCATGAGCGGGACGGGCGGCCGGCTCCAGCGCATGAGTCAGTGGTTGAGAGACAGTTTTTAACTTCGGCGGGGCGAGCCCCATAAATCAGCCGCGGCGGCGACGCGGCAGGAAGGCAAAGGACGAGGACATGCCCATCAATCTCCAGAGACCGGACATCACCGAACTGAAGCCGCGGATCACCGTTTTCGGCGTCGGTGGCGGTGGCGGCAATGCCGTCAACAACATGATCACGGCGGGTCTTCGCGGCGTCGAATTCGTGGTGGCGAACACCGACGCGCAGGCGCTGACCATGTCGAAATCCGAGCGGCTGATCCAGCTCGGCGCGCATGTCACCGAGGGCCTCGGCGCGGGGTCGCAGCCGGAAGTCGGCCGCGCCGCCGCCGAGGAATGCATCGACGAGATCATCGATCATCTGTCGAACACCCATATGTGCTTCGTCACCGCCGGCATGGGCGGCGGCACCGGCACGGGTGCGGCGCCTGTCGTTGCCCGTGCGGCCCGCGAAAAGGGCATCCTGACGGTCGGCGTCGTCACCAAGCCGTTCCACTTCGAGGGCCAGCGCCGCATGAAGACGGCGGATTTTGGTATCGAGGAGTTGCAGAAGAGCGTCGACACGCTCATCGTCATCCCGAACCAGAACCTGTTCCGGCTGGCCAACGACAAGACCACCTTCGCGGACGCCTTCGCAATGGCCGACCAGGTGCTCTATTCGGGCGTGGCCTGCATCACCGACCTGATGGTCAAGGAAGGTCTGATCAATCTCGACTTCGCCGACGTGCGCTCGGTGATGCGCGAGATGGGCAAGGCGATGATGGGCACCGGCGAGGCTTCCGGCGAGGGCAGGGCGATGGCGGCGGCGGAAGCCGCGATCTCCAATCCGCTGCTCGACGAGACCTCGATGCGTGGCGCCAAGGGCCTGCTGATCTCGATCACCGGCGGCCGCGACCTGACGCTGTTCGAAGTCGACGAGGCGGCGACCCGCATCCGCGAGGAAGTCGACCAGGATGCCAACATCATCCTCGGTGCGACCTTCGACGAGGAACTGGAAGGCGTCATCCGCGTGTCGGTGGTTGCGACCGGCATCGACAAGTCGGCGGAGCAGATCGCGGCCGTGCCGATCAACATCCGCCAGGCGCCGAAGCCGGCGCCGCGTCCGGCCGCCGAGGCGCCGCGTATCGAGGGGCGCACCGCCGATCCCGTCGCCGATGCGATCCGACTTGCCGAACAGAATGCCGCTGCCGCGGCCGCCCGTCCGCAGACGGCGCCGGCCGACGACTTCCGGCCGCAAAGCAAGTTGTTCCAGGCTCCCGATCCGGCCGCTGTACAGCGCCCGGTAGCGGCCCAGCAACAAGCGCCTCAGTACCAGGTGGTCGAGGATGCCGCGCCGGCGCCGATGCAGCCCGTGGCTATGCAGCCGGTCGAGCGCGCCGCTCCGCAGCCCGCGCCAGTCGCGCAGCCGGCCCCGGTGGCCGCCGCGCCGCGCATGCCGCGCGTCGAGGACTTTCCGCCGATGGTGAAGGCAGAGGCCGAGGCCAAGGCGCGGCCGGTCGACCAGGAAGACCGCGGCCCGATGGGCCTACTGAAGCGGCTGACGGTCGGGCTGACCCGTCGCGAGGAAGAGCCCGCCAAGCTCGAGCCGGCCCAGCCGCGCGAGCCCCGGCTGCGCCAGCCGGCGCCGGAAGCCCGCCGCCTCAACAGCCAGGACCCGCAGCTCTATGCGCCGCGTCGCGGTCAACTCGACGAGCATGGCCGGGTGGCGCCGCAGGCCCGCGCGACTCACGACGACGATCAATTGGAGATTCCGGCGTTCCTTCGCCGGCAGGCCAATTGAGGCGTAAACGTGTGTTAACAATCGAATGCGGGCCGGCGGAGAACCGTCGGCCCGCATTTTCTTTTTTACTTAAGGAAAGCAAAGGGTTGCACGACAGCCCGCAAGCCCTGCGGCGGTAACACAGAGTAAGAAACCGTGATTTGTGAGGGCGGTGGCGCGAGACTATCTTCACGGTCGAAAAGTGGCAGGAATTGGACTGGCCTTGCCGGGGCTGCTTCTGCCGAGGATCGATCGCCGCGGGGATGGGATGGAGCCGCGGTCTCGGGCACGAAGGGCTTATGGGGATACATTTGCACGACTACCAGACCACAGTAAAATCGTGCGCGACACTGTCCGGCATCGGCGTTCATAGCGGCAAGCCAGTCACGATCCGTTTCAATCCGGCCGAACCCGACACGGGGGTGGTGTTCGTCTATGCGGGCGAGCATGGCGCCGGGCGTCAGTTGCCGGCGCTGGTTTCAGAGGTCGGCCCGACCTCTCTGTGCACCATGCTGGGCGAGCCGAGCGGCTTCCACGTCGCCACGGTCGAGCATGTGATGGCCGCTCTCGCCGGTCTCGGCATCGACAATGTCACGATCGAGATCGACGGCAACGAAGTGCCTGTCATGGACGGCAGCGCGTCGATGTTCGTCGACGCCATCGACCAGGTGGGCATCGAGACGCTGGACGTCAAGCGCCGCTACATCCGCGTGGTCAAGCCGGTGCGCATCGACAGCGGCGCCTCCTGGGCGGAGTTCCGGCCGTATCGCGGCACGCGCTTCGAAGTCGAGATCGATTTCGACAGCCCGGTCATCGGCCGGCAGGCTTTTGCCTCCGACATCGATCCGGCCTCGTTCCGCAGCGAGCTTTCGCGGGCGCGCACCTTCGGCTTCATGCGCGACGTCGAGAAGCTGTGGGCCGCCGGCTACGCACTCGGCTCCTCGCTGGAGAATTCGATCGTCATCGGTGACGACAACCATGTTATCAACATGGAAGGCCTGCGCTACGCCGACGAGTTCGTGCGCCACAAGACGCTCGACGCCATGGGCGACCTGGCGCTGGCCGGCGCGCGCTTCATCGGCTGCTTCCGCTCCTTCCGCGGCGGCCACAGGCTGAACGCAGCAGCGCTGCGCCATCTGCTGTCCGATCCGACGGCGTTCGAGATCGTCGAGACCAATCGCCGCTCGCGCGGCCGCGGTGCCGAGATGATCGCGGTCAACGCGCCGGTCTACGCGCCTTGGGTGCTTTGACGCGTTCGACTGTCGCGGCTGTTGCAAGCTCGTGAGCCAATAGCGTCGCGTTTCGGCGCCAACGGGCGCCGAACAGTGGTGTTTTGGTTGGTGGCTGGCAAACCCAGACGGTTTGTTAACCATTTTTCGACAGTCTCTTTCCCCACGGGTACGGCAGCTTGCAGGCGGGAAATCCGGTCAAGGCCACAAAAAAGCACCATTGCGACCCGATAGCGTTGCCGTGGCGAGCCGTTCTGGTTTAAGGCTGCTCGCCTTCGCTTGCATCGACGCCAAGAGGGGCGAATCGCACTTATGTCGTTTATTCCAACTGCTTTAGCCCACAAGCGGATCAAGCGGGCTGTATTGGCCGCCGCCGTGATTGGCGTTCCACTTGTCTTGTCCGCCTGCCAGTCGGACGACGACATCGACCTCTCCACTTATGTGGAGCAGACCGAGCCGGCGGACGTGCTCTACAACCAGGCGCTGGCCAATATGGACGCGGGCCGCATGACCGAGGCCAGCCGCAAGTTCAACGCCATCGACCGCCAGCATCCGTATTCGGAGTATGCGCGCAAATCGATGGTGATGGGGGCCTTCGCCAACTATCGTCAGGGCAAATACGAAGAGGCGATCAATTCCGCGAAGCGCTACGTCACGCTCTATCCCAGCACGCCGGATGCGGCCTATGCCCAATACATCATCGGCCTCAGCTATTTCCGCCAGATCCGCGACGTGACGCAGGACCAGAAGGAAGCGCGCCGCACCATCGAGGCGATGGAAGAACTGGTACAGCGCTGGCCGGAGTCGGAATATGTTGACGACGCGCGTACAAAAATACGCTTTGCGCGCGACCAGCTCGCCGGCAAGGAGATGCAGACCGGCCGCTACTATCTGGAGCGGCGCGAATACATCGCTGCGATCAAGCGCTTCCGCTACGTGGTGGAAAACTATTCGAACACCCGTCACGTCGAGGAGGCGCTCGCGCGCCTGACCGAAGCCTATATGGCGATGGGCCTGGTCTCCGAGGCGCAGACGGCCGCGGCGGTTCTCGGCCAGAATTACCCCGACAGCCAATGGTACAAGGATTCCTACAAGCTTCTGCAATCGGGCGGTGTCGAGCCGCGCGAGAACCAGGGTTCGTGGATTTCGAAGGCCGGTGCGCTGATTACCGGCGGCGCCTGATTTTTGCCGCGGGCGAACCGGCGTTTTTGGATGCGCCGGTTCTCGACGCGCATGTCGGCCGCAGTGAATCCCTCGCGCCGGTCGCGTGCAACTCCGAAATCATGCTATTGGCCGCTGGCGGGTCTTTGCGCATTCTGCCCCGCGCTGTGATAGCGATTCTTCAGCTTCAAGGGTTGTGATGCTGGCGCGTCTTTCGATCCGCGATATCGTCCTGATCGACCGGCTGGACATCGATTTCGCGTCCGGCCTCTCGGTGCTGACAGGCGAGACCGGGGCGGGCAAGTCGATCTTGTTGGACGCGCTGTCGCTGACCCTCGGCGCGCGAGGCGATGCCTCGCTGGTGCGCCATGGCGCTGCGCAAGGCCAGGTGGTCGCCGTGTTCGACGTGCCGCGCAACCATCCAGCCCGGACGATTCTCACGGAGAATGCGCTGGACGACGACGGCGATGTTATCTTGCGGCGGGTGCAGACCGCCGACGGCCGCACCCGCGTCTTCGTCAACGACCAGCCCTCCAGCGTGACGCTGATGCGCGACATCGGCCGGGCGCTGGTGGAAATCCACGGGCAGCACGACGAGCGGGCGCTGGTGGACGCCGGCGCGCATCGCGACCTGCTCGATTCTTTCGGCGGCCATGTCGGCGAGGCACGGGCGGTGGCTCTCGCCTGGCGGCGCTGGCGCGACGCCGAGCAGGAACTGGCGCGCCATCGCGCCAAGGTCGAGGCAGCGGCGCGGGAAGCCGATTTCCTGCGCGCATCGGTCGCCGAACTGGCCAAGATCGATCCGCAGCCTGGCGAGGAGAGCGACCTCGCCGAGATGCGCGCCTCGATGATGCGGGTGGAAAAGATCGCCTCGGAGATCAAAGATGCGCAGGATGTGCTGTCGGGCGCCAACTCGCCGCTGCCGCAGCTTGCCAGCCTGCTGCGGCGGCTGCAGCGCAAGGCGCAGGAGGCGCCGCAACTGCTCGACGACGTGGTGAAGTCACTGGACGAAGCGCTGATCTCGCTCGACGCCGCGCAGTCCGGCGTGGACGCCGCGCTGCGAGCTACCGAGTACGATCCGGAGCGGCTGGAGCGCGCCGAGGAGCGGCTGTTCGCGCTGCGGGCGTTGGCGCGCAAGCACAATGTGCAGGTCGACGACCTGGCGCAACTGCGCGACGCCATGGTGGCCGACCTCGCCGATCTGGACGCCGGCGAGGAGCGGCTGTACGGGCTGGAAGGGCAGGCCGCGGCGGCGCGGGACGCCTACGACAAGGATGCGGCGCATCTTTCCGAACTGCGAAAATCGGCGGCCGCCGGCCTGGAGGCTGCCGTCATGGCGGAACTACCGGCGCTGAAACTGGAGCGCGCCGCCTTCATCGTGCAGATGGCGAGCGAGGCGGAAAACCGCGCTGAGGAAGGTATCGACCAGGTCGAATTCTGGGTGCGCACCAATCCCGGCACGCGGCCCGGACCAATGATGAAGGTGGCGTCGGGCGGCGAACTGTCGCGTTTCCTGCTGGCGCTGAAAGTGGCGCTGGCCGACCGCGGATCGGCGCCGACGCTGGTGTTCGACGAGATCGATTCGGGTGTCGGCGGCGCAGTGGCCGATGCGATCGGCCAGCGGCTCTCCCGGCTGGCGCGAAAGGTGCAGGTGCTGACGGTGACGCACGCGCCGCAGGTGGCGGCGCGCGCCGAGACGCATTTTCTGATCTCCAAGTCGGGCGCCGAGCGGGTCGCAACGACCGTGGCGGAAATCGACCGTGCCTCGCGGCAGGAGGAAATAGCTCGCATGCTCGCCGGTGAGACGATCACCGACGAGGCGCGGGCGGCGGCCGAGCGGCTGCTCAGCGCCACATCGCCTGTCAGTTGAAGCGCCGGCAGCGGTTTACTTTTTTTGGGATTTTGCCGAAGACTTTGCGGCGTTCGCGTCCTCAAAAAAGCAGACTGTCCCCATGGCCGCCACTCAAATCCCCGTTGAAGATCTGACGCAGGAGCAAGCCGCCGAGGAGCTTGCCCGGCTGGCGGCGGAGATCGCCGAGCATGACCGACGGTATCATCAGGAAGACGCGCCGGTCATTTCGGATGCGGACTATGATGCGCTGAGAAGGCGCAATGCGGCGATCGAGCAGCTTTTCCCTGACCTGGTGCGGCCGGACAGCCCGACAGGTTCGGTCGGTGCGCCGCCGGCGGAGGGATTCGCCAAGGTGCGGCACGCCGTGCCGATGCTCAGCCTGGCAAAAGCCTATACGGATCAGGACGTTGTCGATTTTCTCGAACGCGCGAAGCGCTTCTTCGAGCGCGACAAGGATTTTGACATCGCCTTTACCGCCGAGCCGAAGATCGACGGGCTGTCGGCCTCGCTGCGCTACGAGAAGGGCGTTTTCGTCCAGGGCGCAACGCGCGGCGACGGTGCCGTCGGCGAGGACATCACCGCTAACCTGAAGACCATCGCCGATATCCCGCATAGGTTGCAGGGCGCGGGCTGGCCGGAGACGATCGAGATCCGCGGCGAGGTCTACATGACCTATGCGGAGTTCGCGGCGCTGAAGGAAAGGTCGGCGGCGGCCGGCGGCCAGGACTACGTCAATCCGCGCAACACGGCGGCGGGTTCGCTGCGCCAGAAGGATGCGTCGGTCACCGCCAGCCGCAACCTGAAATTCTTCGCCTATGCCTGGGGCTACACCACCGAGGACCCGGCGCCGACGCAGTACGAGTCGGTTCGAAAATTCGCCAACTGGGGTTTTCAGATCAGCCCGCTGATGATCCGCGCCAAATCGGTCGAGGAGTTGATCGCGCACTACAAGCTCATCGAGGCGCAGCGCTCGTCGCTCGGCTACGACATCGATGGCGTCGTCTACAAGGTCGACCAGCTCGAACTGCAGCGCCGCTGGGGTTTTGTCACCGGCGAGCCGCGCTGGGCGGTCGCGCACAAGTTCCCGGCGGAACAGGCAACCACCGTGCTGCGCCAGATCGACATCCAGGTGGGCCGCACGGGCACGCTGGCCCCGGTGGGCCGGCTCGACCCGGTGACTGTCGGCGGCGTCACCGTCGTCAACGTCACGCTCCACAACGAGGACTACATTGCCGGGATCGATAGCAACGGGCTGCCGATCCGCGGCGAGGAGCCCATCGATATCCGCATCGGCGACACAGTGGTCATCCAGCGGGCGGGGGACGTCATTCCGCAGATCGTGCGGGTCGAACTGGAAAAGCGGCCGGCCGATGCTGTGCCCTATCAATTCCCGCACACCTGCCCGGTCTGCGGATCGCCGGCGACGCGCGAAATCAACGAGAAGACCGGCAAGGAGGATTCGCGCCGGCGCTGCACCGGCGAGCTGATCTGCCCGGCGCAGGCGGTGGAGGCGCTGCGCCATTTCGTGTCTCGCGGCGCGATGGACATAGAGGGACTCGGCACGGAAAACATCGACCTTTTCTTCAATGCCGGGCTGACCAAGACCGCCGCCGACATTTTTGCGCTGAAGGACCGCCGCGCCGATGTGCAGCGGGCGCTGTTCGAAAAGCGCGAGGCGCAGGCGCAGGCGCGCGAGGCCGCCAAGGGCACGGCGCGCAAGAAGGTGCTGTCGGCCGAGGAGCGCACCTACGAGGGACTCGACAAGCTGTTTGCTGCGATCGACGCGCGGCGCGAGCCGGAGCTCGACCGTTTCATCTTCGCGCTCGGCATCCGCCATATCGGCGAGACCACGGCCGCGCTGCTGGCCAAGACGTTTTCGACGGTCGAGGAATTTGTCCGCGTCGGCAAGGAGACCGCTGCCGCCGAAGACCCGCACACCGTCTTCCCGTCGATCAACGGCATCGGCGATACCGTCATCGGGGCGCTCATCGATTTCTTCGGCAACGAACGCAACGACGCGGTGCTCGAGGCATTGCTCGCCCAGGTCCGCCCGAAACCCTATGTGGTCAGCGTCTCGGCCGGCAGCCCGGTGGCGGGCAAGACCGTCGTGTTCACCGGATCGCTGCAAAAGATGTCGCGCGGCGAGGCGAAGGCGATGGCCGAGCGGCTCGGCGCAAAGGTCGCCGGTTCGGTGTCGGCGAAGACCGATCTCGTCGTGGCGGGGCCAGGGGCGGGGTCGAAGCTCAAGCAAGCGACCGACCTCGGCATCGAGGTGATCGACGAGGACCAGTGGTTCGAGCGGGTGGCGCAGGCTTGAAAATAGCACGCGCCGATTTCATCTCAAGGTTGTAGAGACCGTAGAAATCGGACGGCGTTCAAAATACTCGGGATGTCTTCGATGAAGTTGGCAATATCGTTTCCGATCAAAGGGTTGTCCTGACAGTAGCGGCCGATCGGCGTTTCGGGCTTCAAAAACGGGCGAAAAAGACGGGGTCAACGCCACCGAAACGGCCTTTCCACGCGACGATGTGCAGTTTGGCGTTTGTCTCGTTCGATTGTTGAAGGTGTAGGAAAAAAATCCTTGACACCGTACCGGTGGTCTGGCATTGTTTCGGTATCGTCGGGAAGTGTGGTCGGGAGAAGGTCATGCATTCACAGGCACCCTCGCGATCACAGGGCGCTTAAGATTCGACAAGACGATTGCCCCTCACTTACGATTTCTAACACTTAGCTTTCGCTGACGGGCTTCGCCCTGCTCCAGCTAAGATGTTGAAACGGCCCTTCGGGCGTTCGTCATTTGATAAGCCCATTCAAGGGCTTATCATCCGCTTCGCGGAAGCATTCCTCACTCTCTCCCGCAAGGGGAGAGATATCGCGCGTCGCCGTTTTCGCCCACCAATGCGTCGGTCGTGCAGCAAGTCGCAAGAGAAGGGCAATCACTGTCAACAGAACCATGGTTCACCGTCGCTGATCGTTTGGCTCAAGCGAATTCGTGTGACAGGGCAGGGGGGCTGACATAGCTATCCCGGTTTCCGGGGAGTGTCATGACCACCGAATCCATCGCATTGCGATCATCCGAAAGCAGTTTCTGGCAGGGCGTGCGGCTCGGCCTGCCGGTGGTCGTCGCCTCGGCGCCGTTTGCCATCCTGTTCGGCGCGCTGGCGGTGGACAACGGATTCACCGTTACAGAAGCGGTGCTGATGAGCGCGCTGATCTATGGCGGCGCCAGCCAGATGGTCGGCATCGAACTGTTCGGCCAGAACATCGCGCCGTGGCTTGTAGTGGCGTCGATCTTCGCGGTCAATTTCCGCCACGTGCTCTACTCCGCTTCGATCGGCCGGCGGCTGGCACATTGGCCGCTCTGGCAGCAGGCGGTCGGCTATTTCGTGCTGACCGACCCGCAATTCGCCGAGGCTGAACGCAAGGCCGAAAGCGGCGGGAAGGTCGGCTTCGCCTGGTACATGGGCATGGGCCTGGCGATCTATGTCTGCTGGGTGATCGAGAGCGGGCTCGGCGCCATGTTCGGCAAGCTGATCCCCGACACGCATGCGCTGGGCATCGATTTCCTGCTGCCGATCTATTTCCTCGGCCTGGTCATGAGTTTTCGCAAGCGGCCGCTGTGGCTGCCGGTGGTGCTGGTCAGCGGCGTGGTCTCGGTGATCGCCTACAAGACCATCGGCTCGCCCTGGCACGTCTCGGTGGGGGCGGTGGCGGGCATCGTCCTCGGCGCGTTGTTCGTGCCCGGCAACGGCAAGGATGCGTTGAAATGAGCACCATCCTGTGGATCACCCTGTGGGGCGCGGCGCTGACCTACCTGACGCGGATCGGCGGCCATTTGGTGTTGTCGCGGTTCGAGACAGTGCATCCGCGCGTCGAGGCGGCGCTCAACGCCGTGCCGGCGGCGGTGCTGACCACGCTGGTGGCGCCGGCGCTGCTGACGGCGGGACCAGCCGAGTTCATCGCGCTGGTGGTCACGGCCGTCGTGTCGCTGCGCTACGGCATGCTGGCGCTGTTCCTTGCCGGCGCTGCGACGCTGATCTTGCTGCGGCAGGTGATTGGATAGGAGGAGGTAGCGATGAGCGGAGAAACCAAGATCTTGCGCAAATGGACCGGCGTCATCCGTACCGCTGACGAGCAGGTCTATGTCGACTACATCAAGGCGACCGGGCTGGAGGATTACAAATCGACGCCCGGAAACCTCGGCTTTCAGATGGTCCTGCGCGCCCGCGGCGACGGCACCAGCGAAGTGACGACGCTGAGTTGGTGGACATCGCTCGATGCCATCAAGGCATTCGCCGGCGACGATCCGGAAGTCGCGCGGTATTATCCCGAGGACGACCGTTTCCTGGTCGAGCGCCCGAAGAATGTCGACCACTATCGGATCGTGGCGGGCGGCGGGCCTGACCGGGCTTAGAGCCCATCTCGAAACACGTGAGGGCGGACTGCAAATGCGATTTTCTGCGCTTCCGGTGCTCACGTACCTGCACGTACGCTGCGCTCCGGTTCTCGAAACCCGCATTTTCGCCTCGCCCTGACGTGTTTCGAGACGGGCTCTGAGTTGCCTGCAAGCGTCGCGCTTGACAGGACCGAGGCAGCGCAAGTCAATAGGGGATCAAGGTCAAGCTCGACGCTGAGGGGTGCGAGCATATGCTGCCATACAATCAGGATATCGGCCGCGCCACGCTGTTGGTGCTCTTCATAGGCGGCCTGCTGCTCGCCAGCTTCTGGATACTGCAGCCCTTCCTTCCGGCAATCCTGTGGGCCACGACCCTGGTGCTGGCCACCTGGCCGGTGATGCTGTGGGTGCAGCGCCGCTGCGGCAATCGTCGTGCAATTGCCGTTCTTGTCATGACGGTAGGGATTCTGCTGGTGCTGATCATACCGCTCTGGCTCGCGGTCGGCACTGTCGTCGCCAATATCGATGTCATAGGCGACCTGGTCCGGAAAGCGCTTTCCCTGCGGATACCGGAGGTGCCGGCTTGGGTAAGGCAGCTCCCGCTGATCGGAGACAGTATCGCGCAGGCATGGGAGAGGATCAGGCAATCCGGCGTGGCCGACCTGGCATCGCGCCTGATGCCCTATGCGGGCGCGTTGACGCAATGGGTCGCCGCCGCAGCCGGGAACGTCGGCGGGATGTTCGTCCAGTTCCTGCTGACGGCCGTCATTGCCGCCGTGATGTATACCGGCGGCGAACGAGCGGCCGCCCAACTGCTGCGGTTCGGCCGGCGGCTGGCTGGCGATCGTGGCGAGAAAGCCGTGTACCTGGCCGGCCAGGCCATCCGCAGCGTGGCGCTAGGGGTCGTGGTCACCGCGCTGGCGCAAAGTGTCATCGGGGGCGTCGGGCTCGCCGTGGTCGGCGTGCCGTTTGCCGCCCTGCTCACCGCGCTGATGTTCGTCCTCTGCCTTATTCAGCTCGGACCGGCCCTCGTGCTGGTTCCCACCGTCGTGTGGCTATATTATTCCAACGACGCCGTTTCGGGCACGGTATTGCTCGTCTTTACGCTTGTCGCCACCACCATCGACCAGTTCATACGGCCGATCCTGATTCGACGAGGCGCCGACCTGCCGCTCCTGCTGATACTCGCCGGCGTCGTGGGCGGCCTGATCGCCTTTGGCGTTCTCGGCATTTTCATCGGCCCCACCGTGCTTGCGGTCGCCTACACGTTGCTGAATGCATGGATCGCCGAAGCCGATGAAGGATCGCCGCCGGCCGCAGGTGGGTAGGTCCTGACCCGCAGGCGTGCGAGTGAGTAAGCAAGCGGATGGACCTTCCGTCGGACTACCACTGAACGCGCATATGCCCCAGGAAACCGGATCTATTTCGGCTGCGTCACCCCTTGTGGTCGTGCGGCAGCGCCGCTGCCGCTTTCTCCAGCCAGGCAAGGTTTTCGCCGTCGAGCATCGGGCCGATCTCTGCCAGCACGCGGGCATGATAGGCGTCCAGCCACTGCAACTCGTCCTTGTTGAGCAGTTCCGGCTGCAGCATGCGCCGGTCGAAGGGCGCCAGCGTCAGCGTCTCGAACGCGTGCATGGCGATGTCGCCGCCGGGGAGTGCCGCCTCCGGCGTTACGACGATGAGGTTTTCCAGGCGGATGCCGTAGTGGCCTTCCTTGTAGTAGCCAGGCTCGTTGGAAAGGATCATGCCGGCCAGCAGCTTCTGTGTTCCTGTCTTGGCGATGCGCTGCGGTCCCTCGTGAACGGAGAGATAGGAGCCGACGCCGTGGCCTGTGCCGTGGGCGAAATCCAGCCCATGCTGCCAGAGCGCGACGCGCGCGAAGGCGTCGATGTCGCAGCCGCGTGTGCCGGCCGGAAAGCGCAGCGTGGAGATGCGGATCATCCCCTTCAGCACCAGCGTGTAGCGTTCCTTCATCTCCGCCGTCGGCGTACCGACCGGCACCGTGCGGGTGATGTCGGTTGTGCCGTCCTGATACTGGCCGCCCGAATCGACCAGGAACAGCTCGCCGTCGGCGAGTACGCGATTGGTGGCGCGCGAGACGCGGTAATGCATGATGGCGCCGTTCGGGCCGGAGCCGGAAATGGTGGAGAAGGAGACGTCGCGCAGCGGCATCTGCGTCTCCTCGCCGACAGCGCGGCGGAGACCTTCCAGTTGCTCGACCGTCCTGATCTCGTCGATCGTGCCCGGCTGTTGGCGGTCGAGCCAGGCCAGCATCTTTACGATCGCCGCGCCGTCGCGGCAGTGCGCGGCGCGGGAGCCGGCGAGTTCGGCCGCATTCTTGGTGGCGCGCGGGATGCGCGCTGGGTCGGCCGCCTCGACCACAGTGCCGCCATTGGCGGTGACGAGGAGCCGAAGCTGCTCGGCCGCCAGTACCGGGTCGAGCGCGACGCGGGCGCCGGCTTTTGCCAGCGCGATAAGGTCGGGCTCCAGGGCAGAGGGCGGCCTGATGTCGGCGAGCTGCGTCAGATAGGCCCTCGGTTCGATCGACAGTTTTCGCTTGTCGATGAAGATGCGGTGCGCGCCGTCAGCGGCGAGGATGGCGAAACCGAGCGCCAGCGGCGTGTGCGGAACGTCGTTGCCGCGGATGTTGAAGGTCCAGGCCAGCGACGAGGGATCGGTGAGCACCGCGTGGGTGGCGCCTTCGGCGGCGATGTCCGATGCAAGGCGCGCCAGCTTGTCCCTGGCGAGTTCGCCGGCAAGGGCGTTGGGATGGATTTCCACCGGCTGAAGCGGCGCGTCCGGCTGGTCCTTCCACAATTCGTCGATCGGATTCTTGTCGACGGCGATCAGCTCGCCACCCTTGGCCTCAAGCGCCGTGCGCAGCGCCTTCACCTCGGAGATGGTGTGCAGCCATGGGTCGAAGCCGAGGCGCAGACCTTTGCCGGCATTCTCCTTCAGCCAGTCGGGAGGCGGGTTGGCGATCAGGCTTTCGATGGAAAACACCGCCGGATCGACCTGCTGGCGAGCCTGGAGCGTGTAGCGGCCGTCGACGAACAGCACGGCGCGGCTGGAGAGCACGATGACGACGCCGGCCGAGCCGGTGAAGCCGGTCAGCCATTTCAGCCGCTCCGAGCGCTCGGCGACGTATTCGCCCTGGTGCTCGTCGGAGCGCGGCACCATGAAACCGTCGAGGTTTTTGGCGGCGAGCCATTCGCGCAATTGCGCCACGCGGCCCGCGCCCAGCGTCGGATCGCTTACTTCATCGAAGGTCTGAAACATGGCTGTCGTTTCCTCGGCGGATTCGAATGCGCGACCGTATCCGCAGGCATGCGCCGTGGCAATTCGGGCGCGCTGGTCCAGCGGCGGCGTATGCAATTGTAGATGGCATCCATGCCGAATTGGCACTTCAGGAAAAGGTCAGCAGAACTTACCTTTCTCATGTGGAGGACATGACTGCGAATCCTGAACAAGGAGAACGTCGATGACCACGAGAACCGGCTTTTTCAGATCCGCCCTCGATGCCTACATGCAGGCCCGCGAGAAGCAGGCGGAACGTTATGTCGCCGCGGCGCTGCTTGGCCTTGACGACGAAACCCTGCGCTCCCACGGCTACAGCCGGGCAGATCTCAAGAAGCGCGCCGGGGCCTATTACCTGTAACGGGCTGGCCGAGCGAAGCCGCCGCGGCCAGGGCCGGCGGCGGGGCTCAGCGCTTGAGATGCAGCGTCACCCAGCCCTCGCGGGGCAGGGTTCGGACATGCCGGAAATGCTGCGCCGAATAAGCGGCCAGCACCGCGTCGCGCTGGCGCTCCAATATGCCCGACAGGATCAGCGATCCGCCTGGCGTGACATGCCTCGCCATCTGCGGCGCGAGCTGCATCAGCGGCCGCGCCAGTATGTTGGCGACGATCAGGTCGAACGGGCCGGCCAGGCTAAAAACCGGATGATGGAAACCCGGCGCTGTGGCGGTGCGCACCAGCGCCGGAACGCCGTTCAGGCGGACGTTCTCGGCCGCGACCTTGGTTGCGACGGGATCGATGTCGGTGGCCAGCACCGGAATATGCGCCATTTTTGCGATGGCGATGGCGAGCACAGCGCTGCCGGCGCCGAGGTCGAGCGCGCTTCTCGGATGCTCGCGCCGCACCACCTTCTCGATCGTCTCCAGGCAGCCGGCGGTGGTGCCGTGGTGGCCGGTGCCGAAGGCGAGCCCTGCCTCGATCTCGATGGAGATATCGCCGATGCGGCGGCGATGCCGGTCGTGTCCGCCATGGACGAAGAAGCGGCCGGCGCGCACCGGCTTCAGGCCTTCGAGCGAGCGCGCCACCCAGTCGACGTCGGGCAGGTTTTCTCGCGACAGATCCTGGGGAGCGTCAAGCGCCCGCAGGATTTTCTTGATCCGGGTTTCGGTGTCCCCCGGGTCACCGTCGACATAAAGCGAGATCTCGTCGATGCCCGCGGTTTCGTCGAGCTCGACCCTTGCAAGCGGCAGGCCGTCCTCCTCGAACTCGGCCTCGAACGCGGGAAACAGCCGTTCGGCGTCGGCCTTGGCGGCGGTGAAGAAAAACCTCGTCTGCCCCATCGCGCCGAAATCAGCCTTCGGCGATCAGGCGCTTGAGCTTCGTCACGGCCGTCTGCGAATCCTCGCCATAGGCGATGGTGCCGAAGAAGCCGCCGTTGCGGTCGAGTAGCAGCACCGTGGCGGTGTGGTCCATCGTGTAGTCGCCGCCGTCCAGCGGCACTTTGCGCGCATAGATGCTGAAGGCCTTCACCATGGCCGCGACCTTTTCGGGATCGCCGGTGATGCCGGTGATGCGCTCGGAGACGTTGCCGACGTAGGTGTTCATGATCTCGGGCGTGTCGCGCTCCGGATCGACCGAGACGAAATAGGCGCGTACGTCGCGGCCTTCCTCGCCGAGTTTTTTCAGCCATCCATCCATCTCGGCCAAGGTCGTCGGGCAGACTTCCGGGCAATGGGTGAAGCCGAAGAAGACCGCCGAGGGATGGCCGCGGAAGGCGGTCTCGGTGATCTCTCCCCCCTTCTGGTCGACCAGGGTGAAGGGCGCGCCGAATGCCTCGCCGCTGTTGCGCGCGCGGTGCCAGTCGAAGGTAAGCCAGCCGACGCCCGCCGCCATCAGGACCAGAATGCCGATGAGAATGCTGCGCATCATGGGGTTTTTCATCTGCCGGAGGTTGGTTGCGCCCGAGACCCTGGAAGGGCGACGGAGCCATATGCCGAAAATAGCCTTCACCGCGATGTCGCGAAAGAGGCCATGTTGACGCTGTGGCAAGGACAGGCTTGTTTTGGCGGGCGGGCGCTCCCACGTCTGCATCAGTCGTCCAACGGAGGGCCTCCATGCGCCTGCTCGCAATCCTGATCTCCACCGCCGTCATCTCCGCGTCTTCCGAACTGGCCCGGGCCCAGCAGGTCGGCGAGGTCGGGGTCGACTGGCTCGGCAACGACATCATCGTCGAGGCGATCAAGGACCCGAAGGTCGACGGCGTGATCTGCCACGTCTCCTATTTCGATCGCGGTGTGGTCGACCGGCTGCAGAAGGGCAACTGGTTCGAGGATCCGTCGGATTCCGCCATCTCCTGCCGCCAGACCGGGCCGATCGCCATTCGCGACATCGAACTCGGCGAGGGGGGCGAGGAGGTGTTCAAGCAGGGCATCAGCCTGATCTGGAAGAAGCAGGTGGTGAACCGCATCTACGACAAGGCCAACGACACGCTGATCTATCTCTCGCATTCGCGGCAGGTGCAGGACGGCTCGGCGAAAATGGCGATCTCGACCGTGCCGCTCTACGGCCGGGAAGTGGTGTGGACGAACGGCAAGCCGCAGTAGGGTGTGTCGAGATTCAGGTGAGGCTGGCCTGCAAACGGCGGCTTTCTGCGCTTCCGGTGCGCACGTACCCAAAAGTACGCTCCGCTCCGGTTCTCGGAAGCCACCATTTTCGGCTCAGCCTGACCTGAATCTCAACACACCACTGGGGCTTGCCGCCGATTTCCGGGCCAAGTAAAGCGCGCCCATGGATATCGATCCGGACCTCCGCTTCAAGGATTCCGAGCCGCGCATTCACCCGACCGCAGAGCTGAAATCCTGCCGGCTCGGTCGGTATGCGGCGATCGGCGAGCGGGTGGTCCTGCGCGAGGTCAGCGTCGGCGACTTTTCCTATTTCGAGCGCCACGCCGAGGCGATCTACACCTCGATCGGAAAATTCTGCTCGATCGCCGCCAATACGCGCATCAACGCACTGGAACATCCGGTCGAGCGCATCACCCAGCACAAGCTGAGCTACCGGCCGAACGAATATTTTCGCTACCTCGGCGTCGACGAGGAGTTTCGCAAACGCCGGCAGGGCAAGCAGGTGACGATCGGCCACGACGTGTGGATCGGCCACGGCGCCGTCGTCATGCCGGGCGTATCGATCGGCAACGGCGCGGTGGTCGGCGCCAATGCGGTGGTGACGCACGACGTCGAGCCGTTCACGATCGTCGCCGGCATACCGGCGCGGGTGCTGCGGCGGCGTTTCACGGACGCCACCTGCCGGCGCATCGAGAAACTGGCCTGGTGGGACTGGCCGGTCGGGACGTTGTTCGAGGCTATTCCCGACATGCAGGCAATGCCGATCGAGGCGTTTCTGGACCGCTGGGAAGCGAAGCTCGGTTAGCCGCGGCTTTCGTTTCAAGCGCATGGGGTTCGCCGCGTGGGCCGGTGCGGCGAGCCGGGGTTTGTCGGGAACCATCTCCATCCCCACGGGTTGACGCCGCGAGGGACTATCTGAGGAGATTCACGATGAAACGCAGCCTCTTTTATGCCGCCTCCGTGGCGGCGCTCGCCGCCTTTTCCGCTCCCGCCTTCGCCGAGAGCCCGGCACAGGCCAAGGACCCCGATTCCACCGGCCAGACGCAGATCAACCCGGGCTCGCAGCAGTTCAATGCCGAGAGCGATACCGATACCATGACCACCGCCAGCATCGGCGACCTGCAAACACTGACGCCGGTGATGGCGGCGGGTACGACCACTGCCGGCCAGATCCAGACGATCTCCGCGGTGTCGTCGGTGACGGTGGTGCGGGTCGACGACTGGGCGAGCGCCGACAAGCAGGCGTTCGACGCAGCGATGAGCCAGAATGCGAAGCCGATGAGCGACCTCCGCGCCGCTCTGGTAGCGAACACCGTCGTCAGCACAAGGCTGACCGAGCAGAGGGTGATGCCCGACAATGTCGTGGCAAGCCAGGTCATGCCCGATGGGACTTTGGTCGTCTACACCTATGGCGGCTGACCGCCGATCGATCTCTCCTGCGTGACATCTGTGCCGGCCTTTTGGCCGGCACTTTTTTGCCGGGAATTGAGTAGGTTAGTGGCTGGCCGCCGACCGGGCGATTTCCAGAAAGGCGCGCACGAGCTTGCCGCCGCTGCGTTCGGTGAGGCAGATCAGCGCTTCGTCCATCAGCAGGCCGGGTGCGTCGATCGGAATTTTCACCAGCCTGGAATCCTGGCCGAATTCGGCGGCGGAGACGAAACCGACCCCGGCTCCGGAGGCGACGATCTCGCGCACCGCCTCGCGGCCTTCCGCCTCGATGGTCGGGCGCAGCTCCACGCCGGCCTCGGCGGCGCCGTCCTCCAGCTTGCGGCGCGTCTTCGAGCCACGTTCGCGCATGACCAGCGGCAGGTCCGCCAGTTGCTTGAAAGTCAACGACTTGGCTTTCGCGGCAGGATGATCGGCTACCGCGAAGGCGACGATTGGCGTCGAGTTCAGGGTGACGACCTCGAAATCGCGGGCCGCCGGGATTTCGCCAAGCACGCCGATGTCGGCCTCGTAGCCGTAGAGGCTCTGCATCACCGTCTCGGTATTGCCGGACCGGACGGAGATTCTTACGCCGGGATAGCGGCGGCGGAACTCGCGGAGGATTTGCAGGAGATGGTGGGCGGCATCGGCGACGATGCGCAAGGTGCCGGCGCGCAGGGCGCGGGATTCCGACAGAAGCTCAAGCGCCTGCTGCTCGTTGTCGAACAGGCGGCGGGTGATGACGAGAAGCTTTTCGCCGGCCGGCGTGAGCACCACCTGCTTGCGTTGCCGGTTGAACAGCAGCACATCGTACTCTTCCTCCAGCTTGCGCACCTGGTCGGAGATCGCCGGCTGCGTCAGCAGAAGTTCTTCCGCCGCGCGTGAAAAACCGCCGGAGATGGCGACGTAATGAAAGGCCCGCAATTGCACGTAGCGCATCGGATGTCCTCTCCGGATCCTCACTGCGGCTTGCGGCCGGAGCCGGAACGTGTCCAGATCGCCGGACCAAAAGCACATTTTCAGAAAAACTTATAGATGGATACAAAATAACGATTTTACAGATATGTCGGCAAGTGGGAGATGTGCGCGTCGCTTTCGCGATGGAGGACGAGATGCCCGACACCACCGAACCGTTTTCGGCGCCCGCCATGGGAGAGCCCTATCTGCTGACGCCTGGCCCGCTCACGACCGCCTATTCGGTGAAGCAGGCGATGCTGCGAGACTGGGGCTCGTGGGATGGCGATTTTCGCGAAATGACCGCCGAATTGCGGCGTCAACTGATTGCATTGGCTGGCGATACGAGCGGCGAGTTCGACTGCGTGCCGATGCAGGGCAGCGGCACCTTTGCCGTGGAGGCGATGCTCGGCTCGTTCGTGCCGCGCGACGGCAAGGTGCTGGTGCTGGCCAACGGCGCCTACGGCCAGCGCGCCGCGCAGACGCTCGCCTATCTCGGCCGCGCCCATACGGTGATCGATAAGGGAGACTACCTGCCGCCGCGCGGCGGAGAGGTCGGGGCGGCGCTCGACGCCGATCCGGCGATCACCCATGTCGTCGTCATCCATTGCGAGACGAGCTCCGGCATCCTCAACCCTGTCGCCGAGATCGCCGACGTGGTGGCGACGAAGGGCCGGCGGCTGCTGATCGACTCGATGAGTGCCTTCGGCGCCGTCGACCTGGACGTGCGGAACATTCGCTACGACGCGCTTGCGTCGTCGGCCAACAAGTGTGTCGAGGGCGTGCCGGGTTTCGGCTTCGTCGTCGCCCGCAAGAGCGAACTGGAGGCCGCCAAGGGCCGCAGCCATTCGCTCAGCCTCGATGTCCATGCGCAATGGGCCTATATGGAAACGACCGGCCAGTGGCGCTTCACACCGCCGACGCATGTTGTGGCGGCTTTCCTCGAAGCGCTGAGGCTACATGCCGCGGAAGGTGGCATCGCCGGTCGCGGCGCGCGATACCGCCGCAACCGTGACGTGCTGGTCGCGGGCATGCGCTCACTGGGCTTCGAGACGCTGCTTTCCGACGACTGGCTGTCGCCGATCATCGTCACCTTCTTCAACCCCGCCCATCATAATTTTGCATTCGACCGCTTCTATGGGCTGATGAAGGACAAGGGTTTCATCATCTATCCCGGCAAACTGACGGCGGTGGACAGTTTCCGCGTCGGCTGCATCGGCCGGATGGACGAGCATGTCATGCGCCGCGTGGTGGCGGCGGCGGGCGAATCCCTGACCGAAATGGGCGTGGACAGCGCCGCGCCGCCGGCACTCGCCATTGCCGAACGCGCCAAACTCGCCGCGTGAGCCTGCTCGAAAAGGATATTGCCATGAACCAGTTTTCGCGCGTCGCGGTCACCGTCAACGGCCGGGACTATGCCTGGCCGAGCGTGCCGGCCATCGCCATCTGCCTCGACGGCTGCGAGCCTGCCTATCTCGACGAGGCGATTGCCGCCGGCCTGATGCCGGCGCTGGAAAAGATCAAGGCGAAGGCCACGGTGCGCACCGCGCATAGCGTGATCCCGTCCTTCACCAATCCGAACAATCTGTCGATCGCCACCGGCCGGCCGCCCTCCATCCACGGCATCTGCGGCAATTACCTCTATGAGCCGGAAACCGGCCAGGAAGTGATGATGAACGACCCGCGCTTCTTGCGCGCGCCGACGATCTTCAAGGCCTTCTTCGACGCTGGCGCCAAGGTCGCGGTTGTAACCGCCAAGGATAAGCTGCGGGCGCTGCTCGGCCATGGCCTGTCCTTCGAGGATGGGCGAGCGGTCTGCTTCTCCTCGGAAAAATCCGACAAGGCGACGAAGGCCGAAAACGGCATCGACAATGCCTCGGCCTGGCTGGGCCGGCCGGTGCCGGAAGTCTATTCCGCCGAGCTTTCGGAGTTCGTCTTCGCCGCCGGGGTCAAGCTGTTGAAGGAGTTCCGGCCGGACGTGATGTACCTGACCACGACCGACTATGTGCAGCACAAATACGCGCCGGGCGTGAAGCAGGCCAACGATTTCTACGCCATGTTCGATCGCTATCTCGCCCAACTCGACGCGCTGGGCGCGGCGATCGTCGTGACCGCCGACCACGGCATGAAGCCCAAGCACAAGGCCGACGGCACGCCGGACGTCATCTACGTGCAGGATCTTTTGGACGAATGGCTGGGCATGGAAGCGGCGCGGGTCATCCTGCCGATCACCGATCCCTATGTCGTCCATCACGGCGCGCTCGGTTCGTTCGCCACGGCTTACCTTCCGGCAGATGCGGACCGTGAGGCGATCATGAAGCGGCTGGCAGCGATCGAAGGGCTGGATGTCGTGCTCGATCGCGAGACCGCCTGCGTGCGTTTCGAACTGCCGGCGGACAGGATCGGCGACATCGTCATCGTCTCGTCCGAGAACAAGACGATCGGCACCAGCGAGCACCGCCACGATCTCGCGGCGCTCGACGAGCCGCTGCGCTCGCATGGCGGGCTGACCGAGCAGGCGGTGCCGTTCATCGTCAACCGCCAACTCGCCGATCTGCCCGAGGCGCCGGCGCTGCGCAATTTCGATGCTTTCTACTACGCAACGATGGCGGCGGCGCGGGGCTGAAGATGTGCGTCCTTCGAGGCTCGCCCGTCGATGTTTGAACAGAACCTCCTACGTCGTGCGGGCTCGCACCTCAGGATGAGGACCCTTGGTTGCAGCTTCGCCGGAGAGGTCAGCGCCAACCTCCCTCATCCTGAGGTGCGAGCCCGCAGCGCGCCGGGGAGGAAAGCGAAAATATTGGCGGGCGAGCCTCGAAGGACGCACGACCGATAAATACAATGGATACACCCATGACCAAGGCACAAACATCTTTCCAGGTCCGCCACGAGCCGATGCGCATTGCCGGCCGCAAGGTCGATGCGGATGCGCTCGTCGAGGTGCGTTATCCCTTTACCGATGTGGTGATCGGCACGGTGCCGGCGGGGCAGGCGCATCACGCCCGCGAGGCGTTCCGGATCGCGGCGGAATACACGCCGAAACTGACGCGCTACGAGCGCCAGAAAATCCTGCTGAAGACCGCCGAGACGCTGGCCGCTCGTAAGGAGGAGATTTCCGACCTGATCACGCTGGAACTCGGCATCTCCAAGACCGACTCGCTCTACGAGGTCGGGCGCGCCTTCGACGTGTTCACACTGACGGGGCAGATGACGATCCACGACGACGGCGAGATCTTTTCCTGCGATCTCACCCCGCATGGCAAGGCGCGCAAGATTTTCACGATCCGCGAGCCGCTGCGGGCGATCTCGGCGATCACCCCGTTCAACCATCCGCTGAACATGGTGGCGCACAAGGTGGCGCCGGCGATCGCCACCAACAATTGCGTGGTGGTCAAGCCGACCGAATTGACGCCTATGACCGCGCTGGTTCTGGCCGACATCCTTTACGAAGCCGGGCTGCCGCCGGAAATGCTGTCGGTCGTAACCGGCTGGCCGGCCGAGATCGGCGACGAGATGATCTTGAACGACAACATCGACCTGATCACTTTTACCGGCGGCGTGTCGGTCGGAAAAATGATCGCCTCGAAGGCGGGCTACAAAAGGCAGGTGCTGGAACTCGGCGGCAACGACCCGCTGATCGTGCTGAACGACCTCTCAGACGACGACCTGGCGAAAGCCGCCGACCTTGCCGTGGCCGGGGCGACGAAAAATTCGGGGCAGCGCTGCACGGCGGTGAAGCGCATTCTCGTCCAGGAAAAAGTGGCCGACCGCTTCGTGCCGCTCGTGCTGGAGCGCGCCAAGAAGCTGCGCTTCGGCGACCCGATGGACCGCTCGACCGATCTCGGCACGGTGATCCATGAGAAGGCCGCCGCGCTGTTCGAGCGGCGCGTCGAGATGGCAGCGGAGGCGGGGGCGGAAATCCTCTACCATCCCGGCCGGCAGGGCGCGCTGCTGCCGCCGATCGTGGTCGACCGCGTGCCGCATTCCTCCGAGTTGGTGATGCAGGAGACGTTCGGGCCGATCGTGCCGATCGTGCGCGCGCCCGACGACGACGAGGCGCTGATCATGCTGTCGAACTCGACGGCCTTCGGCCTGTCGTCGGGTGTGTGCACCAACGATTTCCGGCGCATGCAGAAGTTCATCGCCGGGCTGAAGGTCGGCACGGTCAACATCTGGGAAGTGCCGGGCTACCGCATCGAGATGAGTCCCTTCGGCGGCATCAAGGATTCCGGCAACGGCTTCAAGGAAGGCGTCATCGAGGCGATGAAGAGTTTTACCAATGTGAAGACCTTCTCCTTACCTTGGGGTTGAGACTTGCACGAAATGGATGAGGGCGGGCTGCAAACGGCGCTTTGCTGTGCTCCGGTGCTCACGTACTTGATGTACGCTCCGCTCGTCGCTTCGCGAGCCCGCAAATCACCGTTTTCGCTCCGCCCTGATCCATTTCGAGCCAGTCTCGGGCGGGCAAGAAAACCTCCGCCGTGGCACAATGCCTGGCGGCCACGTAGCGTTTAGCTGGCGAACGAAATCGACGATCGACTTCCGGTATCGCCGAACCCGCCGTCGGCCTGGCTGACGGCGGGCAGGAACAGAAATGTCCGCATTCGCACTCACCCTCGTGCTTTCCGCCGCCGTGCTGCACGCCAGTTGGAACGCGCTGGTCAAGGCGGCGTCCGACCGCGCGCTGACGATCGCGGCGGTGGCGGCGATGCATGCCGTCGGGGGGCTTGTGCTGATCTTGGTAAGCGCGCCGCCGGCAATGGCGAGCTGGCCGTCGATCGCCGCCTCCACGCTGATCCACTACGCCTATTACGTGCTGCTGTTCCAGGCCTACAGGCTGGGCGACCTCAGTCAGGTCTATCCGATCTCGCGCGGTCTGGCGCCGGCGCTGGTGGCGGTCGGCACTTTCCTGATCATTGGCGAGAACCTCACGCCGCTCGGCTGGACCGGACTGTTCGCGGTGTCGCTCGGCATCTTCTTCCTGGCGATCCAGCGCGGCGCGGCGCATGCCGACCGCCGCGCCGTCGGGGTGGCGTCGCTGCTCGGGCTCACGATTGCCGGCTACTCCATCGCCGACGGTATCGGCGTGCGGCTGTCGGAGGCCCCGCTGGGTTACATCGGTTGGCTGTTCCTGCTGGAATCGCCGGTGATGTTCGCGATCCTGTGGCAGCGGCGGCGCAAGGCGGTCGCCTTCGACTGGAAAGTCTTCGGGATCGGCATGGTCGGCGGCGTGTTTTCGGTCGCCGCCTACGCCACCGTGCTCTGGGTCAAGACCTTCGCGCCGATCGGCGCGGTCTCGGCGACCCGCGAATCCAGCGTGGTCATCGCGGCCCTGATCGGCGTGGTGTTCTTCGGCGAGCGGCCGTGGCTGGGCCGGCTCATCTCGGCGATGATCGTTGCCGCCGGCGTCGTCACTCTGGCCGTGTTCGATTAGCCGGTTCATCGTCAGAACTTTTCAAAACATAAGATAAATAGATTTCCCTTATTGAACGCCGGTTTGCACTATCCTGAAGGAAGTGGCGGCCAATGGCGGAGCGGGCAGTCGCAGTGTCATCGCCGCTGCCTTTCGGACAAGCGGAGAGGACCGGCGCGCGTGCGCAGGGCCAAAGAACTCTCCCAACAAAAACTGCCGCCGCAGAACCAGGGGAAAAGCCATGACGTTCACGAAATCCACCGCATCCAGCCTTGCCGTGCTGCTTCTGTCGTCGTCCGCCGTGCTGGCCGAAACGCAGCTCACCGTCTACACCTCGGTCGAGGCCGTCGACCTCGATCGCTACAAGCAGACCTTCGAGGCCGCCAATCCGGACATCAAGATCAACTGGGTCCGCGATTCCACCGGCGTTATGACCGCAAAACTGCTGGCCGAAAAGAACAACCCCCAGGCCGACGTGGTGTGGGGCATCGCGGCGACCTCGCTGCTGCTGCTCAAGGGCGAAGGCATGCTGGAAGCCTATGCACCGGCCGGCGTCGAAAAACTCGATCCGAAATTCGTCGACAGCGACACCCCGCCGAGCTGGGTCGGCATGGACGCCTATGTCGCTGCGCTCTGCTACAACACCGTCGAGGCCGAGAAACTCGGCCTGACCCCGCCGAAGAGCTGGAAGGACCTCACCAAGCCGGAATACAAGGGCCATGTCGTCATGCCGAATCCGAACTCCTCGGGCACCGGCTTCCTCGACGTCTCGGCATGGATCCAGACCTTTGGCGAGGAAGACGCCTGGAAATTCATGGACGGCCTGCACGAAAACATCGCGGCCTATACCCATTCCGGTTCCAAGCCTTGCAAGATGGCGGCCGCCGGCGAAACGGTGATCGGCGTTTCCTTCGAATTCCCCGGTGCCAAGGCAAAATCATCGGGCGCGCCGATCGACATCATCTTTCCGGAAGAGGGTTCGGGCTGGGAGGCGGAGGCGACCGCCATCATCGCCGGCACGGCGAACCTCGAGGCGGCCAAGAAGCTCGTCGACTGGTCGGTGACCAAGGAGGCCAACGAGATGTACAATGCCGGCTATGCCGTGCTGGCCTATCCGGGAATCGCCAAGCCGGTGGAACACCTGCCGGCCGATATTCCCACCAGGATGATCAAGAACGACTTCGAGTGGGCGGCCAACAACCGCGCCAAAATCCTCGAAGAGTGGCAGAAGCGCTACGACAGCAAGTCCGAGCCGAAAACCTGAGCCTTTTGGCGACGGTCGGGCGCCGCGCCGAGCGGCGCCCCGCATGCGACGCATATCTGGAGTTTTTGCGCTCCGCAGCAGGCATGGAGCACGGATTTGAGACATGAGCCGATCGCGGCGGAGAACCAGGTGCGGGTGCCGGTAAGACCTTCCGAGCCGAACCGCGACGCGCCGGCCTATCTCCGGATCTCCGGTGTGTGGAAGAGCTTTGGCGACTTCCTCGCGTTGAAGGACGTCTCGCTGGACGTCAAGGAAGGGGAGTTCGTCTGTTTCCTCGGTCCGTCCGGCTGCGGCAAGACCACGCTGCTGCGCGCCATTGCCGGGCTCGACCTGCAGACGCGCGGCATGGTCGTGCAGGCGGGCCGCGACATCTCGGTGCTGCCGCCGTCGAAGCGCGACTACGGCATCGTCTTCCAGTCCTATGCGCTGTTTCCCAACCTGACGATCGAGAAGAACATCGCCTTCGGACTGGAGAACACCGGGCGGCCACGCGCCGAGGTCGAGGCGCGGGTTCAGGAATTGCTGGCGCTGGTTGGGCTCGCCAGCCAGGCCAAAAAATATCCGGCGCAGCTTTCCGGCGGCCAGCAGCAACGCATCGCGCTCGCCCGCGCCATGGCGATCTCGCCGGGCCTGCTCCTGCTCGACGAGCCGCTTTCGGCGCTCGACGCCAAGGTGCGGGTGCATCTGCGCCACGAGATCAAGGAATTGCAGCGCCGGCTTGGCGTCACCACCATCATGGTGACCCACGACCAGGAAGAGGCCCTGTCGATGGCCGATCGCATCGTGGTGATGAACCACGGCGTGATCGAGCAGGTCGGCACGCCGACGGAAATCTACCGGCACCCGAAATCGCTGTTCGTCGCCGATTTCATCGGCGAAACCAACAAGATCGCAACGAAGCTCGTCGATGCCAAACGTGTCGCCTTCGGCGCGGGCGGCCTGCGCTGCGCCGAAAACCGCCTCGCTGCGGGAGCCGAGGTCACGGCGGTGATCCGGCCGGTCGACATCATTCCGCACGCGGCAAAGGCGAGCGATGGCGAGGCGGTCGGCACGCCGGAAAACCTGCTCGAGGCAAATGTGGTTGGCATGGAATATCTCGGCGCCTTCTGGCGGGTTCGGCTCGCCGCAGAACGGTTCGGCGAAACCCCGCTGATCGCCGATTTTTCCATCAACGCCGTGCGCCGACTGGGCATCGCGGCTGGTGGCCAGATGCGCGTCGAGATCCCGGCCGAGCGCCTGCTCGTCTTCGCGCGGAGCGCCTGACATGGCGGCCTCCGCCGCAGCCGTCCTGCCGCCGGGAAAGACGCTGCGGCAATCGCTCGACCGCGACGACCTCGTCAAGCGCGGCCTTATGGTCGTGATCTCGCTCTACCTGCTGTTCTCGCTGGCGGCGCCGCTCTACGTCATGCTGTCGAAGTCGGTGTCGATCTACTGCTTCGACCTTTCGCAGTTCGAATTCCAGGTCAGCGACGAGACCGGGGCCAACTGGAACGCGCCGGCGACTGCACAGGCGCTGAACGCCGCCACCGGCGCGGTACCGGCCGCCGATCTCGCCGCCGGCTCCGACAGCCGTCTGGCGGCAACCAGCTTCTTCAAGGATTTCAGCTTCCGCAGCCCGGTCAAGTACCGGCTGCGCGGCACCAGCGAGCAGACGCGCTGGCTGGTCGGGTCGCAGCCGGGCGGCGGCATCACCTGGCAGGAATTCGATTCCAACACTTTTCGCCGCGTGACGCTGCGCCCGATGCAGGCTTACGGCCTCGACAATTTCGCGGCGTATTTCGGCACGCCGGCGCTGTCGCGCTCGATCTGGAATTCCGTGCTGATGGCGAGCCTCAGTACGGTGATCACCACCGCGGTCGCCTTCGGGCTCGCCTATGCGCTCAGCCGCAGCCTGATGCCGTTCAAAGGTTTTTTCCGGCTGGTCACCGCGCTGCCGATCCTGGTGCCGTCGCTGCTGCCCGGCATCGCGCTCGTCTACCTTTTCGGCAACCAGGGCATGCTGAAGGGCCTGCTGATGGGGCACTCGATCTACGGGCCGATCGGCATCGTCGTCGGCTCGGTGTTTTTCACCCTGCCGCACGCCTTCCTGATCATTTCGACGGCGCTGTCCATCTCCGACGCCCGCCACTACGAGGCGGCGGCCTCGCTCAGGGCCAGCCGCTGGCGCACCTTCTGGACCGTCACCGTGCCCGGCGCGCGCTACGGCATCATCTCCGCTGCCTTCGTGGTGTTCACGCTGGTGATCACCGATTTCGGCCTGCCCAAAGTCATTGGCGGCCAATACAACATGCTCGCCGTCGACATCTACAAGCAGGTGATCGGCCAGCAGAATTTCGAGATGGGCGCGGTGGTGTCGGTGATCCTGCTGGTGCCGGCGGTGGTGGCGTTCGCCGTCGACCGGCTGATGCAGAAGCGCCAGGTGGCGCTGCTTTCGGCGCGCGCCGTGCCCTACCAGCCGAAAAAGAATCCGCGTTTCGACGCGCTCTGCTTCGCGTGGTGCGCGCTGGTCGCCCTGTTCATCCTCACCATCATCGGGGTCTGCCAGCTTGCGGCGCTGGTGAAACTCTGGCCCTACGATATGAGCCTCGGCCTCAACAATTTCGCCTTCGACAGGATGGATGGCGGCGGCTGGGCCTCCTACTGGAACTCGATCCGGCTGGCGCTGCTGACCGCCGTCTTCGGCACGGTGGTGGTGTTCACCGGCGCCTACATGGTCGAGAAGACCGACGGGTTCGGGGCAGGGCGCGCGGCGTTCCATTTCCTCGCCATGCTGCCGATGGCGGTGCCGGGCATGGTGCTGGGGCTGGCCTACATCTTCTTCTTCAACAATCCCGCCAATCCGCTCAACGGCATCTACGGCACCATGGCGATCCTCGTCGTCTGCACCGTCACGCATTTCTACACGGTGGCGCACCTGACCGCGCTGACGGCGCTGAAGCAGATCGACCGAGAGTTCGAGCCCGTCGCCGCGTCGCTGAAGCAGCCGTTCCACAAACTGTTCTTCCGGGTGACCGTGCCTGTCTGCCTGCCGGCGATCCTCGACATCTCGATCTACCTGTTCGTCAACGCCATGACGACAGTGTCGGCGGTTGTGTTTCTCTATTCCACCCACACGCAGCTCGCGTCGGTGGCCGTGCTCAACATGGACGACGCCGGCGACGTCGCGCCGGCGGCCGCCATGGGCATGATGATTTTCTACACCAATGCCGGCGTGCGCATCCTGCATGCGCTGTTCTCGCGGGTCGTGCTCAAGCGCACCCAGAGCTGGCGGATCAGGTAGGGCCTCGGGCAAGAGCGGCTGCGAACGAAGCGCCACTGCCGCTGGTCATGCTTGCCCCGCCAGCGCCTCCAAAGCGGCAAGGTCGTGCAGCACAAGGCTGTTGCCGCGCTTCTCGATCAGCCCGCGCTTGGCCAGGTCGCTCATCTCGCGCGACACCGCCTCGCGATGCGTGCTGATCTGCGCCGCCAGCTCGAAATGGGTCGGCGCCGGGCTGATCGATACCTTTCCGTGCAGCGGCCCCGCCTCCTCGGCGCGGCGGAGCAGCTCCAGGATCAGCCGCTCGCGCACCACCAGCGTGCTGAACTCGTAGACGCGGTCGGTCATGCGCCTGAGCAGCGTCGACAGATGCTCGAGCAGCGTCCAGGCAAGCCGCGGATGGTTTTCCACCAGTTTGCGGAACGTGGCGGGCGGCAGGTGGGCGACATGGGTCGGCTCGCGCGCCACGACGCTGGCGGAGCGCTCCTTGCCGTCGATGCAGGCGAGCTCGCCGAAAATGTCGCCGGCTGCGAGATCGCGATAGGCGATCTCCTTGCCGTCCTCCGAATAGAGAGTGACGCGCGCCCGCCCTTCGAGCAGGAAGAACACGTCGCGGCTCAGGTCGCCATGGGCGACGATGAATTCGCTGTGCAGAAAGCTCGCCGTCGTCCAGCGCTCGGACAGCGCGGCGCGGTCGGCCTCGCACAATCTCGACAGAAAGGCCGGAACGGCTGTCATGAAAAATCCTCCCACGCCCGATGGGTTTTGCCTTGCCTCGCCCTCGAAAGCGGTTCGGGACCCCGAATAGCGGCGAAAGCGCCGCGCCGCAAATTTTTAGGGCGGTGTGCGAATCCCCACAGCGCGGCGGGCGCGCCCGCCGTATCCTTCCATCATCACCTGGCCGTTGCCGGCCCATCTACCGGCGATGGGGCAGGGGAGGGTACGATCATGGAACCATTGGCAATCGTTGTAAGACTGGCGGAAGCAATCCGCGACTTTTTCGTCCCGCGTTACCGGCCGGAGCTTCATTATATGCGCGGCCCCGGGCCGGCCAGCCGCCGCACGTTCAAGCAACACGCCCTGCGCTGAGTTTCGAACCAGCCGGACCGGACGGCGAAGTTTTTGCGCGGACGTTTCTCGGTTTCGCCCTCCCCGAACCCGAGGCACCGCGCCCACTTCGCCAAAAGGGCCGGTCCGGCTGGCGGCGTGACGGAAAAGGGTTTTGCGTATCCGTCACGCCGCCCGATATCCCCACCGTTCCTGTTTTCCTCCGCGAGATAGCCGGACTTCGCGAGCACGACGCCGAGCAACGCCTATGCCATAGGCCGTGACCAGCCACAGCCCCGATGATCGAGTGAAGGGCAACTGTGGTGAAATGCAACTGTAACCTCGCCGTTATCATCACTTTACAGGCAACGACCGTAGGTTGTATCTCTATCCGCTTGATGGAGTGACAAAGTTTTCCTCAGAGAGATCGCCTCGACGCGCTGGCAAGAAAATGAGGGTGCAAAGCGATGCCCACGAGAGACGAGCTAAGTAAATATTATTCCACGAGCGCCCAATTCAGCCCGGTCCACCACCAGCAAAACGACTGGCCGTACGAAATCGCCAACGGTGAATTCACCGCCTACATGGTCCCGCCCCACGATGTCGGCGGCCAGGCCGACTCCCCCGTGCGCTACGAGGAAAAGGAGGAGGAGCTCTGGGAACTCAACACCTACGTCACCTGTGAGGTCCTGGGCTGGCGCGGCATCTGGAACTCCGAGGAACGCCGCCGCCGCGGCAATAACGACCTCGGCGCCTCGCTCTATTACGGTTTTCCGTATTACGGCCGCTGGATCTGGTCCGCCGCCCGGATGCTGGTCGACAAGAACCACGTCACACTCACCGAGCTTCTGGAAAAGGTCGCGGAGGTCAAGGCACGCAATGAGCAGCGATAAATCCGCCGGCGTGCCGGCGCGCTTCAACGTCGGCGACCGCGTCCGCGTGCGCGAACTGCCCAACCTCTTCTACACACGCACGCAAATGTACGTCCGCAGCGTCACCGGCACCATCGCCGCACGCACCTACGAGGATCTGACGCCGGAAGACGAGGCCTGGAACCGCGACGACGCGCGGCGCGAGCAATATTATATCGTCCGCTTCCGCCAGAAAGATCTCTGGCCGGAATACCCGTTCGCGGCCGACACGCTGCAGACCGAGTTGCCCGACGGCTGGCTCGAACCGGCAAACAATTAAGACGAGATCTTCCAGGAGGAGGGCCCACCGTGTCGCATTCGCACGACCACGATCACGAGCATGACCACGAACACCCGGCCGCACCCATGGTCGAGGAAATCACCGATTTCGAGGTGCTGGAAATCGCCGTCCGTGAACTCGCCATCGAGAAAGGCCTGTTCACCGCCGAGGACCATCGCAAATTCACCGAATGGGCCGAACAGATCGGCCCCGCCGCCGGCTCGCGCCTCGTCGCCAAGGCCTGGACCGACCCGGCATACAAGGCCCGCGTCCTGAACGATGCCGTCGAGGCCTGCAAGGAAATCGGCATCGACTGGACCGAGCCCACCGGCTCCGGCACGCCCAGCGACTACATGAACCTGCGCGTGCTGGAGGATACCCCGACCTTGCACCACGTTATCGTGTGCACGCTCTGCTCCTGCTACCCGCGCCCGCTGCTGGGACACTCGCCCTACTGGTACCGCTCGCCCAACTACCGCCGCCGCCTGATCCGCTGGCCGCGTCAGGTGCTCGCCGAATTCGGCCTGCTCATGTCGCCCGAGGTCGAGATCCGCGTCGAGGACTCCAACCAGAAATGCCGCTTCATGGTACTGCCAGCGCGTCCCGGCGGCACCGAGGGCTGGAGCGAGGAACAACTCGCCGAAATCGTTACCCGCGACACGATGATCGGCGTCGCCCTGCCCCGGGCCGGCCGCACCGCCGACGACACTCGCCCGGTGCACAAGGCCCGACGCCCCGTCCCGCACGAAACCGAGGCGCGCCCATGACCGCCACCGTCGGCGACACACCCATCAAGCTGCTGGAAACCCTGCACGCCGAGGACCACGCCTGGGCCAATATCGCGCCCCGCTACGGCGTGACCGACGCGGACCCACCCTGGAAAGTGAGCCTCTACGCCACCCTGGAATGCCTCTCCGTCGGCGAGGCGTTGCCCTCGCTCGAACGGCGGCATATCGAGGACCGGCTCGGCGAGACGCTTTACCGGCAAATCCCGGGACCGGAACAGCAGCTTCTCTCGCTCGCCCATATCCTGCTCAGCCGCGGCCTGCTGAGCGAACAGGACCTGAGCGAGCGGCTGCGCACTGTCCGCCAACGGCTGGAGGCCGGCTGAGCGCGCCCAGCGCATTTCGATCTCCGAGCGCGACCTGCCCGGCTGAAGGCGCGCGCGGCGGAGGAGGGCATGCCGTATCAGACGCTGATCAATTCGATTTTGCATAAGTATGTGGAGGGGTGAGTGCAGGGGCCTGTTTACTTTTTCCGCTTGCGCGTTGTTCTGAACTGCCGCTATTTTCTGCGGAAAGAAAGTAAACTGCCCCCGGAGGTGCCTACGCGAAGTTGAACTGAGGGCTTTATCCTTTAGTCTCTGAAGAGGAATTTATTCCCTTATCGATCTCTTCGGTTAGGCTGTCGGTGAGGGAGGCAGGTAAAGGAAAAACGACTATATCTCCAACCGTCAACTCAATTGCCTGCCGACACTTTTCCTTAAACTCACTGTCTGTCGGATTATTGAGAGCATACACGACTGCATTGTACAAATCTCGTGTCCTTACAAGAGCGGTACCGAGTCGCCGAGAATTGGTAAGGCATTTGCTTGTAAAGTCACTTGCCCGCATACTTGGCTCCGTTAGCCGATATGCGTTTCCGAACAGAATTCCCTTGGCGGGAGTTTCAATGTCTTCTCGCGCAAAGTCCTCGTTGATATTCGTTTCAAGCTGCCTAAACTTGGTAATGTCAACAGCCGAATTATCCTTGCCCTCGGACTCACCAATCATTCTCAGACCACTTGGACCTATCAATATATGATCAATCTCCAGGTCGTCATTTCGAAAATTTTCGACTTGATATCCAAGAATATTAAGGGCAATCTCAATTGATTCTTCCAGTACCTTTCCATTCTCGTAGAGTAACGCTTGGTATCTCAAAAATGACAGTTTTTCACTTTCCTTATTTATCCTGGAATTATTGAGGTCCTCTATTTCTTTATCAATAATTGAGATACTGTGGTCAATTTCAGTCACAATTTCCGGCACGGGGATGTTTTCAATCCAGCTTGGCTTTGGTGTGCCGGCTACATCGGACCTTAACAGTTTATCGATTTCGACTATCTGCCCTGTGAAGGCCCTGCCAATTTTTAACGCACCCGCCGTCCAAACGTCTTCACCGTTCCGTTCCTCGATCATATCAGACATGTTGAAGTAAGGTAGTAGAATCAAATGCCCAGTATATTCCTGGAACGCCATAATTCCTCCAACAGCCTCGGTGTTATCGTTTGTTAAAAATAACTTTTTTGTTAATTGAGATTTTATAATCGCTTTGTATTCTACAGTTTCCTTTATGGATTCATACAAGCCTTTGTATTCGCTCTGGGATACCTTTATACGGCGACCTCTGGTATTTGATACTTCAATCTTGACTGGAATGGAGTTGTAATTGTTTATAGATGAGGTGTTATAATTTCTCTGATCTTTTCTTGGTGTTGTGTATCCTGTGGCGCATTGATCGTCACTTGAGCTTGCGAGTAAAACAAAAACGTTCTTTCCGGATTGCAAGGCGTTTCTGATTTCGCCCCGCCAATGCGAAATTGCGGCTTTTAGTTTATTTGTGCTATCGATATCAATACAAGATCCCCCACCATTGAAATATATCCGTGATAGTGGGGGAAATGTCGGATCAAAAACCACTATATCATAGTCTCTCAAAGATGAATCTGATAAATATTCGATGTAATCGTCTATTCCAGCTATTTCAGTATTGACAGTCCCAATGGTCTTCATATCCATCCTCTTGGGAATTCTGGGAGTCTAAACTTAAGAAATTCCGGTATCTATTGTTATTTTTAGACCTCACACCCCCGTCACAAACCCATCCAGCACCTTCTTCTGCCCGGCTCGATCGAAATCGATGGTCAGCTTGTTGCCCTCGATGGCAGCAATATTACCGTTGCCGAATTTCTGGTGGAAGACGCGGTCGCCGACGGTGAAGGGGGAGGGCTTGTCGGCGACGGATTTGGCGACGAGTTCGCCGTCGATGGTTTTGCCTTTTACCGAGCCCCGCCCGGCGCCGTAGCCGGAATCGGTTTCGCCATAGCCGATGCGCTCGACCTGGTGGCCGGAGCGGGTGCCCCAGTTGCGGTCGGTGGCCTCGGTGCGGTTCTGCTGGGCGCGCTGCCAGCCGGGGGTGGCGTAGGTGTTGGAGAAGGCGCGGCCGGCATCGGCCCTCTGGTCGCCGCGCGCGGCAGCGCCGCCCGACGGCGAGCCGATGCTGTCGAAGCGCGAGGCGCCGTAGGGGTTGCGGCGGCCGGGTTCGGAAAAACCGCCGGCGCGGCCGCCATAGGCGTTGCCATAGCCGCCGTAGGAATTGCCCGCCTCCTGCACCTCGACATGCGCCTCGGGCAATTCGTCGAGGAAACGCGAGGGGATGGTCGACTGCCACAGGCCGTGGATGCGCCGGTTCGACACGAACCAGATGTGCAGGTTCTTTTTGGCGCGGGTGACGCCGACATAGGCGAGGCGGCGCTCTTCCTCCAGGCCGGAGCGGCCGCCCTCGTCGAGCGCGCGCTGGTGCGGGAACAGGCCTTCCTCCCAGCCGGGCAGGAAGACCGTCTCGAACTCCAGACCCTTGGCCGAATGCAGCGTCATGATCGAGACGGCGTCGAGCTCGGCGTTCTGCTCAGAATCCATGACCAGCGCGACATGCTCCAAAAAAGAGCGCAGCGACTCGTATTCCTCCATGGAGCGGATGAGCTCCTTCAAATTTTCAAGCCGACCCGGCGCTTCGGCCGAGCGGTCGTTCTTCCACATCTCGGTGTAGCCGGATTCTTCCAGAATGGTTTCCGCAAGCTCGGTGTGCGGGCTGGTCTCCAGAAGCTCCTGCCAGCGGGAAAAATTCGCGGCGATCTGGCGGAGTGCTGCGCGCGGTTTTGGCTTCATCTCGTCGCTTTCCGCGAGCTTTTCGGCGGCGGCGAGCATCGGGATGCCCAGCGCGCGGGCGGTGTCGTGGACCTGGCGGATCGCCGCCTCGCCCAGGCCGCGCTTCGGCACGTTGACGATGCGCTCGAAGGCGAGGTCGTCGGCGGGCTGGGCGACGACGCGGAGATACGCCATGGCGTCGCGGATTTCCTGGCGCTCGTAGAAACGCGGGCCGCCGATGACGCGGTAGTTGAGGCCGAGCGTGACGAAACGGTCCTCGAACTCGCGCATCTGGAAGGAGGCGCGCACCAGGATCGCCATGTCGTTCAAGAGGTGGCCCTGGCGCTGGTACTGCTCGATGGTCTCGCCGACGGCGCGGGCTTCCTCCTCGGAGTCCCAGGCGGCGTGGACGTTGACCTTGCCCTCTTCGGGGTCGTCGCGGTCGGTGAACAGGGTTTTGCCCAGCCGGCCCTCGTTGTGGGCGATGAGGTGGGAGGCGGCACCCAATATGTGGGCGGTGGAGCGGTAATTGCGCTCCAGCCTAATGACGGTGGCGCCCGGAAAATCCTTGTCGAAGCGCAGGATGTTGTCGACCTCGGCGCCGCGCCAGCCGTAGATGGACTGATCGTCGTCGCCGACGCAGCAGATGTTTACGGAGGCCTTACCCTCCCCTGGAGGGGGAGGGTCGGACCGTAGGTCCGGGGTGGGGTGTTGGTCGAAGTCACCCCCACCCGTGCCGCTGCGCGGCGCGACCTCCCCCCTCGAGGGGGAGGTGGGGCGCGAACTCGTTGGCCGCTGCGCCAGGAGCCGCAGCCACATGTACTGCGCCGTGTTCGTATCCTGATACTCGTCGACCAAAATGTATTTGAACCGGCGGTGGTATTCCGCCAGCACGTCGTGGTGCTTTCGGAAGATGCGGATCGGGTGGCAGAGCAGATCGCCGAAATCGCAGGCATTGAGCGTCGCCAGCCGGTCCTGATAGGCCTTGTAGAGTTCGCGGCCTTTTCCGTTGGCGAAGGCGCGGGCGTCGCCTTCCGCGATCTCGGAGGGTCCGAGCCCCTTGTTCTTCCAGCCGTCGATCATCTGGGCGAACTGGCGCGCCGGCCAGCGCTTGTCGTCCAGCCCTTCGGCCTGGATGAGCTGTTTGATCAGCCGGATCTGGTCGTCGGTATCCAGAATGGTGAAGTCGGAGCGCAGGCCGGCGAGTTCGGCGTGGCGGCGCAGCATTTTTACGCCGATCGAGTGAAAGGTGCCGAGCCACGGCATGCCCTCGACTTGCTCGCCGACAAGGATGCCGACGCGCTGTTTCATCTCGCGCGCCGCCTTGTTGGTGAAGGTGACGGCGAGGATCTGGCTTGGCCAGGCGCGGCCGGTGGCAAGGATATGGGCGATGCGGGTGGTGAGCACGCGGGTCTTGCCGGTGCCTGCGCCGGCCAGCACCAGCACCGGGCCCTCGGTGGTCTCCACCGCCAGCCGCTGCTCCGGGTTCAGGCCGGTGAGATAGGCGGGCGCGCTGTTGTGGCCCTGTCGCGCCGCCATGGCGCGCGCCGCGATGCCGCCCTGGCTCGAACGCACGGCTTCGCTGCCCGGCGCACGGGGTGCGTCGTCGTCGAAGAACGGGATGTCGTCGGGCTGGCCGGCCATAGACCCCGAATGTAGTGATTCGGGGCGGAAAGGCTAGGCGAGGTTTCCGTTTTGTACCGAAAGCAAGAGGGGATAGCGAAAAGCCAAGGAAGTTTTTCCTTGGCTTTGGCGGCGCGGCTCGCGCCGGTTCAATCCCGCGGTCCGCGGCAGTCGGTCAGCCCGGCCTTACGGGGCGTCGTATTCGTTACGTAGATTGGAGACGACGCGGCGGTTCTGCACCCGGCAGGCGGTGTCGGTGCAGGCGCGCACGAGGCGTTCCTTGCCGTAGCCCTTGGCCCACATGCGCTTGCGGTCGACGCCCTTGGAGGCGAGGTAATTCAACACCGCGTCGGCGCGCTTCTGCGACAACGCCTCCTGGGCGGATTCCGAGCCCGGATCGTCGGCGAAACCCTGCAGCTTCATCAGCCAGCGCGGATTCTGCTGCATGAACGCGGCCTGCTTGTCGAGCGTGGCGCGGGCGACCGAGTCGAGTTCGGCCGAGCCGGAGGTGAAAAAGGTGCGGCGGCCGACATTGAGGATGAAATCCTCCTCGCTGCCGGGCCCTGCATTGGCGAAGCCGGCGGCCGGGTCGTTGGTGTTGCCGACCTCGTTGGGGTTGACGCCCGGGGCCTCCGGCGTTTCCAGTTTCGCGGTAGTGCAGGCAGCAAGCGTGACAAGCAGGCCGGCGGCGACAAGCCGCCGCATGGCCTCATAACGGACGATCATCGGCGGCGATCCTACTCGGCTTCCAGTTCTTCGGGTTTGGCGATGGACCGCTGCGCCTGTTCGGCGAGGTGCGGCAGCACCTGCACGGCGGTGCCGATCGGGCAGCGCTGGTAGAGGTCGATCGCATCCTCGTTGAACATGCGGATGCAGCCGGAGGAGGCGTCCGTGCCGATGCTCCAGGGAGCGATGGTGCCGTGGAAACGGTAGCCGGTGTCGGCGCCGTCGCGGTGCAGATACATGGCGCGGGGACCGAGCGGATTCTTCGGCGAACCGCCTTCGACGAAGGCCGGCAGTTCAGGATGGCGCTTGCGCATTTCCGGCGGCGGGGTCCATTTCGGCCACAGCGCCTTGCGGTCGATGGTGGAGCGGCCGAACCACTGGAAACCTTCCTTGCCGACGCCGACGCCGTAGCGGATCGCCGTCTTGTTCTCCATGATCACGTAGAGGAAGTGGTTGCGTGTATCGACGACGATGGTGCCTTGCGGCTCGCTCGACTTGAATTTTACGACCTGGCGATGCCACTTCTTGTTGATCTTCTTGAAATTGGTGGCGCGGAAGGTGATGCCATTGTCGGTGAGCGTGCCGGCGAAATAGGAGGAAGCCTGGGCATGCGCCTCGGCACCGGCAAAACCGGTAGCCACGGCGGCCATCCCGCCCAGCATGACTTCTCGTCTTGACAGAATCATCGGCAATCGACCCCTCAAACCTTCCGATGGCCGCGAAGCATAAAGAAGAGTCGTTTCGGTTCAATCGGAAATCGGCCCTTTTTCCAAAGAGATGGCCGAGTGTCACCCTGCAGCAACGGGTTGCCGCAGTTGATCAACTTTCGTGCTGCGGTATTGTCGGCCGGATCACGGGTTGACGATGCACCATGGTAAACAAAACCTTGATCGAGGCTTCGTTCGGGTCCGTCCCGCTGTCGCGGCGGGCACTGATCGGGGGCGCCTTCGCCGCCCTTGGCACGCTTGCCGCGTCGCGGGCGCTCGCACAGACTGGCGCTGTGGCCGGCGAAACCGACGTGACCTTCCTGTTTTCCAACGACATCCATGCGTGCCGGATGGGGGAGGGGCTGAGCCCCAACTGCGCCGAGGAAGGCAAGACGGACGCCAACCTCTTGAAACACATCACGGCGCTGAACGGGCTGGAGCACCGGCATTGGCCGGAAACGGTGAATGGCGCGGCGAGCGGCCTCAAAAGCGCCGGGACCCGGATCGGCAAGCCGCGCGGGCTGGTGATCGGCGGCGACATGACCGACGACGGCGGCGGGCAGACCGCCTTGCCGCACGAGGGGCCGCAACTCCTGCAGTTCGGCCACCGCTACCATGAGGGTGCCGGTCCTGACAGGGTTCATTTCCCTGTGTATCTCGGCCTCGGCAATCACGACCTCGACCAGGACGGCCTGCCGCCCGACATCCACTGGTACCGGCGCGAGCTGCGCGACTATGTCGAGCTGAACCACCGGCCGGGCGTGTTCTTCAAGCCGCCGGTGCCGGCAGGCAATTATGACGTCCATTCCGACTGCTATTCGTGGAACTGGGGCCGGCTGCATCTCGTACAGGCGCATCGTTTTGCCGGTGATACGAACAAGGGTGCGGTCAGCGCGCTGCCGTGGCTGAAGAACGATCTCGCCACCCATGCCGGCGACGGAAGGCCGGTGGTGATCTTCCAGCACTATGGCTGGGACCCGTTCTCGCTGGAGCGCTGGGACCCCGACAAGACCACTTTCGACGACGAAGGCAGCGGCGCGCCGCACTGGTGGAGCGACGCGGATCGCCGCGCCATGCTCGGCGTGCTGGAAGGCTACAACGTCGCCGGCATCTTCCATGGCCACCAGCACGAGACGCCGATGATTTACCGGCGCGACGGGCTCGACCTCTTCAAGCCGAAGGCGGCCTATATGGGGGGCTTTGCGCTGGTCCGCGTCACCGGCGCCTTCATGGACGTGGTCCTCGGCGAGGCGTCCGGCCCGCAAGGCCAGGTGATTTTCACCGACGCCTTCAGCAAAACGCTCGGCTGACCGGCGGCGCGGAAAAGTTTCACGAAGCCTTGACTGGACGCGATCAGGCCAGCGCCTATCTTCCCGAACCTTACAATCTCCACGGGAGCGAGCCATGGACAAGCCTGTCATCACCCAGGCGATGATCGACGCCTATGACGAATACACGCATCTGACGCTCGACCGGCGTGGCTTCATGGAAAGGCTTTCCAAGCTGGCAGGCTCTGGTGCTGCTGCTGCTGTCATCGTGCCGATGCTGGCGGCGAACTCGGCCCAGGCTGCAATCGTCGCCGAGGACGATCCGCGGCTGAAGGCCGAGGATGTTTCCTGGCCTGGCGCCGACGGGGAGATGAAGGGTTATCTGGTGCGGCCGGCCGACCAGACCAACAAGCTCGGTTCGGTGATCGTCATCCACGAGAACAGGGGCCTCAACGCCCATACCAAGGACGTTGCGCGGCGTGTCGCGCTGGAAGGTTTCGACGCGCTCGCCGTGGATTTCCTGTCGCCGCTTGGCGGCACGCCCCCCGACGAGGAGAAGGCGCGTGAAATGTTCTCGCAGCTCGATCCGGCCAAGACGGCGGCGAACGGCGTGGCGACGGTGACCTGGCTGAAGGGCCAGGACTGGTCGAACGGAAAAGTCGGCGCGGTCGGCTTCTGCTGGGGCGGCGGCACGGTGAACAATCTTGCCATCGCTTCGCCGGACCTTGTCGCCGGCGTCGCCTATTACGGCGCGCAGCCCAAGGATGCCGCCGCGATCGCCAACGTCAAGGCGGCGCTGCTGCTGCACTATGCCGGGCAGGACGAACGCATCAATGCCGGCATCGATGCCTACAAGGCGGCGCTGACGGCGGCCGGCAAGGAGTTCACCGTCTATGTCTATGACGGCGCGCAGCACGCCTTCAACAACGATACGTCGGAGGCGCGCTACAACAAGGACGCGGCGGAACTCGCCTGGGGAAGGACGATTGCGTTCTTCAAGGAGAAGCTGGCTTAGGATGTATCGATATTCAGGTGAGGCTGGCCTGCAAATGGCGGCTTGCAGCGCTTCCGCCTACCTGCCGGGCCGCAGCCGATTGGATCGCGCGACCTTCAGCACATGGCGCGCGTAGATCATCTGCATGGGTATCGGCTTGCCGCGCCTTTCGATCTGGTAGAGTTCGTCGTCGATCATCTTGATCGCCCGCCAGAAGTCGTAGTCGGTCAGCTTCGCGTCGGACGCAAGGCGCGCCGACATGGTGGCGATATCGAGCTTCATTCTCATCTCCGGCGAGTCGCAAGTCCGCCCCAAGCGACCCGATTCGATGCCTGGGAGTCTTCGCGCCGGAGCGTGCCGGATCAACCGGCCGGATCGTTCAAATTGTGCATAAACGGTAACCTTAAGAAATCGCCTCCGTTTATGGTTAAGGAAGGGTAAATGGCGGTCTGACGCAGCGTCAGGAAGATTTGCGCCGGATGCCGATGGAACGCCCGGCGCGCTCCGGCCTGGGCAATGCGGCATGCGCGGCGCGCATGGCGTCGACCTTTTCGGCGATGTCGGCGGGGTAGGGCGCGACCTTCGGGCCGGCCATGTCGATGTGCAGCGACAGCGATTCCGACGTGGCGGCCAGCCAGCCGTCGACGTGGCGGATCTCCTGGTAGGCGGTGAAGCGCTTCTCGTCGTGGTCGAGCAACTGGAAACTGACCCGCACCCGGTCGCCGAGATGCAACTCCTGCACGTAGCAGATGTGGACTTCCGCTGTGTAGACGGTGAGTTTCCGCTCCTTCGCATAGGCCGGGCCGAGCCCCATCAGTTCGAAAGCCTCGTCCGAGGCGCGGTCGAACAACACATTGTAATAGGCCATGTTGAGATGGCCGTTGTAGTCGATCCACTCCTCCTGGATGTCCATGATGTCGGAGACGAAGGGAACGGGCAGGGACATGGGCAACGGCTCTCTCAAAAGCTGGACAAGATGCTGGCTCTGGGCTTAGGCGAACATAAAGTTCGGCGGAAGCCGTCGATCGCCCATTCGCGGAGGAAAACATGGCTTTGAGCGACCTGCGGCAGGTTCCGCGCAACGAGGAGGGCGTCGGCATCGTGCTTGGCGTGCTCAAGCAGCGTTTTGGCGAGCGCTTCCAGACTGGCAAGTCGATCCGCGAACAGCATGCCCACACGACCACCTACATTCCGAATCAGGCGCCGGACGGGGTGGTGTTTCCGGAAAGCAGCGAGGAAGTGCAAGAGGTTGTCAAACTCTGCGCCGGGCATCGCGTGCCGGTGATCGCCTACGGCACCGGCACGTCGCTGGAAGGCCACGTCAACGCGCCCGGCGGCGGCATCTCGCTCGACACGTCGCGCATGAACCGGATTCTTGCCGTGCATGCGGAAGACCTCGACTGCATCGTCGAGCCCGGCGTGACGCGCGAGGCGCTGAACGCCCATCTGCGTGACACCGGCCTGTTCTTTCCGATCGATCCGGGCGCCAACGCCAGCCTGGGCGGCATGGCGGCGACCCGCGCCTCCGGCACCAACGCCGTGCGCTATGGCACCATGCGCGAGAACGTGCTGGCGCTGACGGCGGTTCTGGCCGACGGCAGTGTTATCAGCACCGGCCGGCGGGCAAAGAAAAGCTCGGCCGGCTACGATTTGACGCGGCTGATGGTCGGTTCGGAAGGTACGCTCGGGATCATCACCTCGCTGACGCTGAAACTTTTCGGCATTCCGCAGGCGATTTCGGGCGGGGTCTGCCCGTTTCCAAGCATCGAAAAGGCCTGCGAGGCGGTGATCGCCACCATCCAGATGGGCATTCCGGTGGCGCGCATCGAACTGGTCAACGAGGTGCAGATGCGGGCGATGAAGATCTATTCGAAGCTCGACTATCCGGAATCGCCCTGCCTGTTCGTCGAGTTCCATGGCAGCGACAGCGGCGTCGCCGAGCAGGCGGAAATGTTCGGCGAGATCGCCGCCGATTACGGCGGCGGGCCGTTCCAGTGGACCAAGGTGGCCGAGGAGCGGGCTAAGCTGTGGAAGGCGCGGCACGACGCCTACTGGTCGGCGCTGACGCTGAGGCCGGGCGCGAAGAGCCTGTCGACGGATACCTGCGTGCCGATCTCGCGCCTGGCCGAATGCATCGCCGAGACCCAGGCCGACATAGACGCGATGGGGCTGATCGCGCCGATCGTCGGCCATGTCGGCGACGGCAACTTTCACGTCGTGCTGCTGATCGACCCTGCGAGCCCAAGCGAGATCGAGCAGATGGAAAAATTCGTCGCGCGGCTGAACATGCGGGCGATCGGCATGGACGGCACCTGCACCGGCGAGCATGGCATCGGCCAGGGCAAGATGGGTTTTCTTGAGCACGAGGTCGGCCACAGCGTCGAGGTGATGCGGGCGATCAAGGCGACGCTGGACCCGAATGGGATTTTGAATCCAGGGAAGATTTTCTGAGGGCTACAGGCGAGAAAATCCGGGGACAGTTTACTTAATTCCCGAACGAAGGGCGCTCGCATTTCGGCGGCGCGACCCGGAATTAAGTAAACTGTCCCCGGATTTTCTTAGATCGGCTTGAAGTCCGGATCGATCTCACGGGCCACAGTGCGCCATTCGTCGCCGTAGTCGACGTCCTGCCAGTTCTTGAACCACGGGCCGCCGTTGGTGAAATGCACGGCCTGCGGCCGGCCGGTCGCGGGCTTGTCGTTCCAGCCTTCCAGCCAGTTCCACTCGACCGGAATCTCGCCGATCTCGTCGTCGGCGGCCCACTGCATGCGGTGCAGATAGGCGCCGCTCTCGCGGTTGATGAGTTCGGGCGTCAGTTGCCGGGTCGAGGGGTGCTCGCAGTTGAACAGCATGAAGGACGACCAGTTCTTGCGCGGATAGGTGGTCTGCACCTTGCCGTCCATTTTGACCGTCGCCTTTGGCGTATAGTCGTGCTTGACGCAGGCGACGGCCTTGCTCTCGTCCTGATATTTGAGCAGGCCCGCCACGTCGCCGAAGAACAGGAAATCGCAGTCGCAGAACAGCGCCCAGCCCTTGTAGCCGGCAAGCCACGGCGTGAAGAAACGCGAATAGGTGAATTCGGTGGAGGCGAGCGGGTCGACCTCGCGCGTATAGGCGCCCTTTTGCACCAGCTCGTTCAGCACGATCGGCATGACGCGGACCGGGATCGAGGCGTGCTCCAGAATCGTCTTCTTCGCCACGTCGTAGGCTATGGGTTCGCGGGAATCCCAGCCGATATAGATGTCCAGGGTGTTCGTCATCGTTACCTCGAAAGCTTTCGTCCGATCCTACAGGACGACATTCCAAAATACCAAGGCGCCCGCAAGGTTGCATCCGCTGCGGCCTTGCGCCGTGCTCGCTTTGCCGATGAGGGGTGGGTGGGACGGCCCGTTCGCCGCCGTGCCTGGAGTTTCGGCGGACGACTTATGGCACGCCGGCGAGCCGAATGCACCAGTGCCGTTGCGGCAAGGCTGCCGCATCACACTCGGCACGCCGCACGGCGCCACTTTATCGACAGACGACTGAGGCAGAACGATGCGTACGGCCCGCTGAACGGTTCAATCCGGGTGGATATTGCTCTAGAGTGCGGTCCCGCTTCCATGAATGAAAGGGCTTGATTCTGGCGCGGCTGTTCATCTCTGTCGGTGGGCTTTTCGTTCTGGTGCTGACCGTGGCGCTAGTCGCGCCCTATTTCATCGACTGGACCAGCTATCGCGCCGATTTCGAGCGCGAGGCGAGCGCGATTCTTGGCCGCAAGGTCGTCGTCCAGGGCGACGCCGACGCGAGACTGCTGCCGTTTCCGTCCGTGACGTTTTCCAACGTAGCCGTCGGCGGCGGTGCGCATGGCGAGCCAGCAATGACCGTCGAAACCTTTTCAATGGACGCCGAGCTCGCGCCGTTTCTGCGTGGCGAGTTCCTGATCTTCGACATGCGCATGGTGAAGCCCAGAGGCATCCTCGACATCGCCGAGGACGGCACGATCGACTGGGCGGTGCGCCCTTCGAGCCCTATACCGGCGTCGAAAATCGCGCTGGAAAAGCTGACGGTGACTGACGGCGAGGTCCAGATCCGCCACCGCCTGAGCGGCCGCACCCATTTCCTGACCGCGCTCGATGCCCAAATGGCGGCGAAGTCGCTGGCCGGCCCATGGCGGTTCGAAGGCAAATTCAAGTTCGACGGCGTGGAGACGGGGCTGTCGGCCACCACCGGGACCCTCGACGAGAATGGCCGGATGCGGCTGCGCGTCAAGGCGGCCCCGACCGCTCATCCTCTCTCCGTGGACACGGATGGCGAGGTCCATCTCAGGCCGGAAGGGCTGGTCTATTCCGGATCGTTCCGGGCGGCCGAGACGGTGGCAAGGGAGGCCGGGGCCGAAACCACCCCGCAGGCCGAAACCCAGAAACAGCCGGCTCCCCCAGGCTATCGCCTCGACGGCCAGTTCACCCTGGACAGCCGGAAACTCGACATCGCCGCCTTCCGTTTCGAGACCGGCCCGCTCGACCAGCCCTACACCGCCGACGGCACCGCCAGCCTGGACTTCGGCGCCGAGCCGCGTTTTTCGGTCAAGGCGAGCGGCGCGCAGATGCGTTTCGACGAGGCGCTGGGCGGAACCGGGGGCGCCGCCAGCCTGTCGCTGGAGCAGCGCATGAAGGCGTTCGAGGCGGCGATGCTTGGCCTGCCGCGCCCGGCCATTCCCGGCTCGATCGAAGTCAACCTGCCGGCCGTGGTGGTCGGCGACACGACGATCCGAGACGTTCGGCTGGCGGCCGAACCTCAGCCGGGTGGCTGGGCCATAAGATCCGCCGGGGCGACGCTGCCGGGCCGCACGACGCTGGAAGCCGACGGATTTCTGAAGACGGATGGCGTCTTCGGCTTCAACGGCAATCTGCTTCTGGCGGTCGCGCAGCCCTCCGGCTTCGCCGCCTGGGTCGCGAAGGATATCGACGATGCCATCCGCAAATTGCCGGCAGCGGGTTTCAGCGCCAAGGTCGACGTGACCGAGCGCCGGCAGGTTTTTCGCGACCTCGAACTGGTGCTTGGCGGCGCGCGCTTCAAGGGCGAGATCGACAGCCGGCAACCGCCGGACGTTCGGCCCTCCATCCTTGTCCGGCTGGACGGCGGCGGGCTCGACGTCGACGGCCTGGCCGCCTTCGCCTCGCTGTTCGTCAGCGATGCCGGCCGCAACCGCTTCGCTGAATCCGACCTCGATCTCGACGTGCGGGCCGGGCCGGTGACCGTCGCCGGTCTGTCGGCCGAGACGGTCGACACGGCGTTCCGGCTGCGGCAGGGGCAGGTCGAGATCGACCGGCTGTCGATCGGCGGGCTGGCGGGCGCGTCGATCAGCGCGACCGGCACGATCAAGGGTTTGCCCGACAATGCGACCGGCGACATCGACGCTTCCATCGTCGCCGTGGACCTGGCTCCCCTGGCGAAACTGGCGGCGGAAAACTTTCCGGACAACTATCTGCTGGGGCAGTTGCAGCGGCGCATCGCCGCCTATCCCTCGCTGCTCGCCGATGCGCGCTTCGACCTCGTCGGCAGCGCCGCCACGAACGGCGACGGCAGCAGCGGCATGGCGCTCAGCCTGCAAGGCAACGCCGGCGGCTCGGCGCTGTCCGCCAGCCTTTCGGGCAACGGCGATCCGGCAGCCTTGGGCAAGGCGAAAATGGCGCTGACCCTGTCAGCCCGCAACGAGGACGCGACCGCGCTGCTGGCGTTGCTCGGTCTGCGTACCCTGTCGCTCGGCATGACCGGCGCCGGCGAGTTGACGGCCTCGGCCAAGGGCGTGGCCGAAACGGCGATGGAGACCACGCTGGAGCTCAAGGGCGACCGCTTCCTCGCCACATTTGCCGGCCCGGCCAATGTCGATCAGGACGGGTTCTCCGCCAAGGGCAAGGCCAGCGTGGAAGCGGCCGACATCGAGCCGTGGCTGATGACCGCCGGCGTCTCCCTGCCGGGCATGGGGCTGGGCATGGCGGCGGAGTTTTCGGCGCAGGCCGATCTCGGGTCCGGCCTGCTGGTGTTGAGCGGCATGGACGCGGTGATCAACGAATCGGCGGTTGCCGGCGATCTCAACGTCAGCCTCAAGGAGGAGACGCCGAACTTCAGCGGCGCCCTGGTGCTCGACGAACTGCATCTTGATCCATTCCTGGCGCTGATGGTGGGGGACGAGGCACTGAAGAGCGCAGAAGGGGGCTGGCCGTCCGCGCAATTCCGCGACAAGGCGATCCTGCCTTTCACTGGTGCGATCGACGTTTCGGCGGCGACGCTGAGCGCCGGCACGGCCAGCGCCTACGATGCGACGCTGTCGCTGGGACTCGGCGCCGATGGATTTCGCATCGACAATCTCAAGGCGACCTTTGACGGTGGCAAGCTCTCCGGCCGGTTTGAGTTGAAGAACAATGGCGGATTAGGGCTGGCGTCCGGACAGATGCAGCTCACCGGCATGGATCTGTCCTCCGAGGCGGCCGTCAACGGGCTGACGGGGACGGGCGATTTTTCGGCGACCGCCTCGGGAAGCGGAAAATCCGTCGCGGCGATCGCGGCGTCGCTGTCGGGCTCGGGCACGGCGGCGATCCGCGGATTGTCGATTTCGGGGGTCAACGAAGATGCGTTTCCGGAGTTGCTGGCGCGCGCCGACGCGATCGGCCGTGACATCGATGCGGCCAAAACCGCGAGTTTTGCACCGGAGATCGTGGGAAGCGGCAGCTTCGCCGCCGGCAATGCGGACGTCGCCTTCACCGTCGCCAACGGGATCGTGCGCGCGCCGCCGGTGAGCCTCGAAAATGCGCTGGCCCGGCTTTCCGCCGAGGTGCGGGCGGATTTGAATACCGGCGACGTTTCGGCGACCGGCACGCTGACCTATGCAGCCGGCGAACAGGCGCTGACGGGCTCGGATCCGTCGCTGGGTTTTGTGGCCGAGGGGCCGGCGGGTAACGTGACCATCGACTTCGACAGCGGCCCCCTGGCGCAGTTCCTGACACAGCGGGCGCTGGAACGCGAGCAGGCGCGGGTCGAGGCCATGCAGGCGGTCCTTCTGGAAAAACAAAGGCTTAGGCGCGAAGTCCGCTACTACGCGGCTTTGCAGGCCGAGCGCAACCGCCTTGCCGCCGAAGCGCACCGCAAGGCGGAAGAGGAAGCCCGCCGCAAGGCCGATGAAGAGGCTCGCCGCAAGGCGGAAGAGGAGGCGCGGCGAAAAGCGGCGGAAGAAGCGCAGCGGCAGGCCGAGGAGGCGGCACGGGTTCGGGCCGAACAGGAGCGGCAAAGGCTCGAGGATGAAGCGCGCCGAAAAGCCGAACAGGACGCCAGCCTGAAGGCTGAGCAGGAGCGGCAGGCGGCGGCGCAAGCCGAGGAAGCGCGCCGCCAGACCGAGGACGTGGTGCGCCGGCGGGCGGCGGAAGATGCCCGCCAGGCGGAAGAGGCAAGCCGCCGCGCCGCCGAACAAGCGGTGCAAAGGCCGGTCCAGCCGGAAGCCGACGCAGTGCCATTGCCGCAGGCCGGCAATGGACGGGAGATGGGCGACTATCCGCCCGACGCCAGACCTAAACCCCCGTCAACATTGGGAGAAGTGATCCGGTCGCTGACCGGCGGGTGAGGGCGTACGATTGTGATCCGGGCGATCTCCGTCGGCTCGGCGGAGGTGTGTGAAGTCCGGAAGAATCAGAAATTTCAAGCATTTGGGTGTCGAGTCGAATACGAATCGCGCGATCGGCTTCGCGGAGGGGCTCGAAAACGGGGTTTGAGTTGTCCTTTTGGCTGTTTTTGAGGTCGCGCCATCGGCAAATGGCTTCACGCCGATGCGCCCGAAGCGCGGCAAGGCAGAAGCGTCCGCTCAACCCGACTGCGCTCGATCCTTCACCCGGTCCAGCACAAAAATCCGGATGGCGGAGGAGAGATTGGCGTCGCGCGGGCGGCTCTCGTCGATCTCGGCGATCAGCGTGGCGAGCGGCAGGCCGCGTGCGGCGGCGATGCTCAAAAGTTCGTCGAAGAAAGGCTGCTCCAGCGAATAGCTGGTGCGGTGGCCGCGGATCGAGACCGAGCGTTTGCGGACGAGACTCATTCGTCCGAACGGTCGCCCGGTCCGAGACGGTGGCCGTCGAGATGCGCGCCGAGGCGGTCGGCCTGGTCGCGGTCACGCTGCTTGTCGCCCTTGGTGCGGCCGTGGCGGGCGCGGTTTTCCTCGGCGATGCGGACCTGCTCGTCACGCTGCCGGCGTTTTTTGGCGATGCGGAGGTTGACGATCTCGCCCATGGTTTCGTGCGGGAGAAAACTACTTCTTGCGAAAGGCGTCGAGCGAGACCACGTCGGCGCCCTTACCCTCCTCGGCGGACTCGGCGGCAGCCGGTTTCGCGGGAGCGGGCTTTTCCTTCTCCTTCGGCTCGGCCTTCTTGGGCGCCGGTGTCTTTTCCACGGCGACCGGGCGCAGCGGCTCCGGCGCGGCGGGAGCGGCGGCTTCCGTCTTGACGTCGAATTCAAGCTCGAAATTGACCGAGGGATCGTAGAAGCCGCGCACGGCCGAGAAGGGGATTTCAAGCTTTTCCGGCACGTCGGAGAAGGACAGGCCGATCTCGAAGCCGGTCTCGGTGACCTTCAGATCCCAGTACTGGAACTGGATGACGATGGTCATCTGCTCAGGATAGCGCTCGCGCAGGCGCGACGAGATGCGCACGCCGGGCGCGCCGGTCAGGAAGGTGATGAAGAAATGATGGCTGCCCGGCAGGCCGGTGCGCGCAACCTCGGCCAGAACCTTGCGCATGACGCCGCGCAATGCCTCCTGGGCAAGGATGTCGTAACGGATATGGTCTTCGGCCATCGCGCAGCGGGTTCCGAGTGAATCGTCAGCCTTACCTCTAATGAAGGTTCAAGCCGCCGTAAACGGAATATAGGGCGGAGATTCAGGTGAGGCGGAGCTGTTTCCGTTGCGCACTTATCCTTCTACACCGCCGGAGCGCCTCGTCACCGTTACGGCATGGGTCCTATGGTCGCGCAGTTCGCTCCGCTCCCGCTTGCCATAGGATGACGATGTGTTGGGCGTTTCCGCCAATCGCCAACGTGCGGATTACGCCCGTTTCCCATAGGCGCGCAGAAAGGTGCGCACGGCCTGCCTGGCCGAACTCTCCAGAAACTCGTCGCCGATGTCGTCGCCGAGCAGCATGGCAGTCTGCAGGTCCGCATTGATAAGCGCCAAAAACTGGCGGGCGGCGAGGTCGGGGTCGTCGAGGTCGAGATGGCCGGACAGCGCGAGGCGGGCGAAGCGGGCGGCCAGCGCCGACCAGACTTTTGCCGGGCCGTTGACGCGCCAGTCCGCGAACAGTTCGGGATAACGCTCGCCCTCGGACTGGATCAGCTTGCGCAGGAACTTGCCGTCACGGTTGCAGATGCAGTTGCGGGTGAGCCGCACCGCGAAGGCGGCGAGGTCTGCCTCGAGGTCGGTGGGCCTGTCCGGAAAGGTGGCGAGTGTGTCGAAAAGCCCGGCGTTGATGCGCTCCGTCACCTCGCGCACCACGGCGCGAAACAGTTTTTCCTTGTCGCCATGGTGGTTGTAGACGGTCTGCCGCGAGACATTGGCCTGGGCGGCGATCATGTCGATGTTGGTGCCCCCATATCCTTCCCGGCAAAACACGCAGGCCGCCGCGTCGATGATCGACAGGCGCTTTTCGATATGGCCGCGCGGGCCGGTCTCGATATGGCCGGGCGGCGCGATGGTGTCAGGAGCGGTGGCAGGTGGCATCGAAAATTTATGTACACCTGATTGACAATTTGGACAAGAGCGTCCAAAAATATCGACATTGTGCGCTGCGGTAGACTTTCGAGGAAGGATGCCGCCGCACCCCGGTGGGCGCCATGCCGGCGTGGGCCGCAGCAAAAGAGACATCCGTCATGCAAACGAATTACCTTCGCTACGCGATCGTGCTTGGGCTCGTCTCGGCCATAGGACCCTTCGCCATCGACATGTACCTGCCGGCCCTGCCGACGATCGGCGCCGATCTCGGCGCGAGCGACATGGCCGTGCAGATGAGCCTCGTGGTCGTGTTCCTGTCCTTCGCCATCGGGCCGCTTGTGGTCGGGCCGCTGGCGGACATCTATGGCCGCAAGCCGATCCTTTATGGCGGCCTCGTTGCGTTCGCCCTGGCGAGCGTTGGGGCCGCACTCGCCCCCAATGTTGGCTGGCTGATCTTCTTCCGCCTGCTGCAGGGGCTGGCGTCCAGCACCGGCATGGTGGTGCCACGCGCCGTGGTGCGCGACCTGCACACCGGCCCGGAAGCGGCCAAGCTGATGTCGCTGCTGATGCTGGTGTTCAGCGTATCGCCGATTCTGGCGCCGCTCACAGGCAGCTTCATCATCGACGCCTTCGGCTGGCGCGCGGTGTTCTGGGCGGTGACCATCGCGGCGGTGCTCGCCTACGCCCTGATGGTCGTCGGCCTCGAAGAGACACGCCCGGCCGAGATGCGCGGCGGCAGTTCGTTTGGCGCCGCCTGGGCCGGCTACAAGAAGCTGTCGACGGACCGCACCTTCCTCGGCCTGGTGCTGATCGGCGGCTTCGGCATCGCCAGTTTCTTCGTCTATCTCGCCAACTCGTCCTTCGTCATCATCGACCACTACGGCATGTCGCCCTCGGCCTACAGCCTGTTCTTCTCGGTGAATGCGGTGTCCTTCTTCGCGGTCTCCCAGCTCAGCGGCTGGCTGGCGCAGAAATACGGCCTGCGCCGCGTCGTGCGGATCGCCGTGTTCGGCTACGCGGCGGTGATGGTCGCCATGTATGCCGTCATGGCATCGGGCGTGGAATCGCTTGCCTTCATGGCGGTCGCCCTGTTCTTCGGCTATGGATTCCTCGGCCTCGTCATCCCGACCACGTCGGTGCTGGCGATGGAAGAGCATGGCGAGATCGCCGGAACGGCGTCGGCGCTGATGGGCACGCTGCACATGATCACCGGCGTCGCGGCCATGACGGTGACGGGATTTTTCGCCAACGGCCTGCCGATGCCGATGGTGACCGGTATTACCGCCTGCGCGGTGATCGCGTTTGCGCTGACGCAGCTCACGCTGGGGCGCCGGCCCGCCGCAGCGGAAGTGCCGGCGGAATAGACGTCCCGGTCCGCAAGCGAGCGGGTTGCTGGCCTCGGCGTCCTGCGCCGAGGCGCCAAGGGAGGAGCGGTGCGATGAAGATCGGAATTGTCGGCGCCGGAAATATCGGGCAGGCGCTTGCCGGGCTGGCGACGGGCAGCGGCCATGAGGTGATGCTCAGCAACTCGCGCACCGCAGAGACGCTGGCCGAAATCGCCGCCGCGATCGGCTGCGCGGCGGGAACCCGCGAGGAGGCCATCGCCTTCGGCGAAGTGGTTGTCGTCACCATTCCGTTCGCAAAAGTGTTTTCGCTCGATCCGGTCCCGCTGGCGGGAAAGATCCTGATCGATACCAACAACTACTATCCCAATCGGGACGGCAGATTTGCCGAGCTGGAAGAACGCCGGGCGACCACGAGCGGCATGGTCGCCGCGCATTTCCCCGGCGCGCTTGTCGTCAAAGCCTTCAACGCCATCCTTGCCGCCGACCTGGCGAATCCGGAGACGGTGTCGATGCCGGCAGGATCGGGCCGGCGGGCCTTGCCCATCGCGGGCGACGATGCGCAGGCCAAAGAGGTGGTCGCAGGGCTGCAGGACCAGTTCGGCTTCGACACGGTCGACGCCGGCGGACTTCTTGAGAGCTGGCGGTTCGAACGGGCCAAGCCGGCCTACTGCATCCCGCTGGACAGGTTAGGGCTGACGGAGGCGCTTGCCTTGGCGCAGCGCGAAGTGGAGCTTGCGCACGGATCGTGGTGGCGCAAAAGCGGCTGACAGCGGCCGGACGCGATGGCGGGCGGCCGGGGGCCTTTCGACGTGTTGGAATTCTACAAAGGCCGTTATCCAAGACCGTCCGCGCCGACGGACAGGGCAAGGCCCTTCCTATAACTCGGTAGCCGCGAGCGCCCTCGACCTTATGAAGGCGACGCGCTCGGCGACGCTCGCGCGCGGCACCTCGACCAGGTCGTAACCGCAGTCGGCATAAGAGCGGGCGACCGCTTCGCAGGTGCGTATCGCCTCGTCGAAATCCTGCTTTCGTTCGGCGTCGTTGCGGTAGATTTCCGGCCAGGGCGGCAGCAGAAAAGCCGTTTTGTTATAGCGGAAATGCTCCGCGGCGCGGCGGAAATGGTCGGGGACCGGCAGGCCGCAGAGGCCGAGATAACCGATGCACTCGGGCACGCCGCGATCGAAGAACACCGGGCCGGAGGCGCCCAACGCCTGGTTCCAGGAGCGCATCTCCCAGGCGAGCATCAGTTCCGCGAAGAGTTTTTGGTCCGCCCAGTGGAGCGCGCTGCCGCCGATCGCCACCTGGTCGCGGATGATGCCGCGGCCGGCCTCTTCAGAGCCGGCGAAACCCTCGGCGCGCAGCGCGTCGATGAGCGTTGTCTTGCCCGAGCCGGGCCCGCCGGTGAGGATGAAAAAGGTGTTGGTAGACATTGAGCTAACTATGGATGGAGCAGGAATGAAATCGGGCTACGGATGAGGGCGCTATTTGCTTTGGCACCGAATCTCGACTTCGATGATTGCCCGCAGGGCAGGCAGAGAGTCCTTGACCGTTTGCCAAACAACGGCAACCGAAACGATATCATAACCATGCCGATAGATGTTCCCCGCGGCTGCGATCCGCTGCCAGGGAGCGTCCGGATGACGGTCCTTGAGTGTCGCGGGCAAACGGCGAGACGCCTCGGATATAATCTCCAGAGCCCGCGTGACCGCATAGAACCGCAAGGTGTCTGTTGCCAACTCGTCCTTGGTGGCATCAGCAAGAAAGGCTTCAGCGTGGCCGATGTTATCGAGAATATCAAGGAGGGCGTTGTGTTCCCGCTCAGAAAGCATAGACGAGATCACGGGTGACCGCAGTACGCATGCGGGGTTTTAGTGCAGCACTGTCAATGACATCCACGGACTGGCTGAACAGCCGCGCGACCTCTTCCTGAATGCCGACATAGTCGTAGATCGTGATCGGAAGCGCCGGATCGAGGTCTACCAGGATATCGATGTCGCTTTGGGGCCGGGCTTCATTCCGTGCAATCGAGCCAAAAACACCGGCATGCTCAATGCCTTTTGCGCGCAATTGCTTCTCAGCGGCGCGCAATGTTGCCAGTGCGTCTTCAAGTTTCGTGCGCATGACGCGATTGTATCAAACGGAAAGCACTGTCGCGAGAAGGAAAGTGGAGGCTTCTGTTGCCAGGTGCCTCCGGACCCCGCCTGAAGGTGCTAACCCACAGGACTTGATTCGAGACTATCGCGCCGCATTAAGCAGCGAGACGTGCCTCAGCATAGTTGTCGTTGGCAACTATAAGTTTAGCCCGATAACGGCGGTACAATGCCGGGCAAAAGAACGATCTTTACACCTTCGTCGATCCTATTTCGCCCCCATCAGAAACCGTCCTTTTCGACGGCTTTTGGTGGAGGCGCCGGGTACCGCCCCCGGGTCCGAACGGCTTATTGCATCGCCTGTTTATCGCCATAGTCAGCAAGCTGACGAAACGAATATAGGGGGCGTGCGCGCGAATTGAAAGCCCCGGCGCGCGTGGCCAAAAGCTTCTGTGGACGGCCATTCGGCCTTGACTCATGCGGGAGCGTCCACAAAGCTTGGGTTGTGGAAACGCGTCCGATGTCCAGCCGGTGCGATTCGGCTCTTGGACGGCACGCACAGCCGGAGGGATTTGAGATGGCCGACTACCTTGCAGACGTAAAAAAATACGATTCCGGCGCCAGCGCCGAGGTCGTCGACAAGATCGTCAAGCATCTTGGCATCGCGCTGCGCAACCGGGATTCCTCGCTGGTGTCGGCCACCGATCCCAAGGAACTCGACCGCGTCAAAGCCAACTGGGTCGGCAAGAAACTCGGCGTCAGCGACGGGGCCAAGGCCGACGCGGCGATCGCCAGCACCGCCAAGGCGATGGCGGCCGACAACACCAAGAGCCGCGTCACCTTCTACTACCTTGTGGCGAAGGAACTGGGCAAGCTCGGCTCGCTGTAGAACCGACGCGGGCAGTTCTGGACCGGCGCTTGCCGGCCGGACATCGATTTACAATATGTGAGTTTCGGGCAGGCGGTGCTGCCGGAGCGGGCGAAGCGTGTTATGGTTTTGCCCGCCGGAAACCTATCAAGAGCCGATGCGCCAGTATCTCGACCTTCTCGACCATGTGCTGAAGAACGGCATCGACCGGCCCGACCGGACCGGCACCGGCACGCGCGGCGTGTTCGGCTACCAGATGCGTTTCGACCTCGGCCAGGGCTTTCCGGTGACCACCACCAAGAAGCTGCACCTGAAGTCGATCATCCACGAGTTGCTGTGGTTCCTGGCCGGCGACACCAACACCAAATATCTCACCGACCATGGTGTGACGATCTGGGACGAATGGGCCGACGAGAACGGCGACCTCGGCCCGGTCTATGGCGCGCAGTGGCGCTCCTGGCCGACGCGCAGTGGCGGCTCGATCGACCAGATCGCGAATCTTCTCATTGAGATACGGAAGAATCCTCACTCACGGCGGCTGATCGTCTCGGCCTGGAATCCGGAGGAAGTGGACCAGATGGCGCTGCCGCCGTGCCACTGCCTGTTCCAGTTCTACGTCTCCGACGGAAAGCTGTCGTGCCAGCTTTATCAGCGCTCCGCCGACATCTTCCTTGGAGTGCCGTTCAACATCGCCTCCTACGCGCTGCTGACCATGATGGTGGCGCAGGTGACCGGGCTCAAAGCCGGCGATTTCGTCCATACGCTGGGCGACGCGCATCTTTATTCCAACCATTTCGAGCAGGCGCGCGAGCAGTTGAAGCGGACGCCGAAAAAACTGCCGACGATGCGGATCAATCCGGCGGTCAAGGATCTTTTCGCCTTCCGCTTCGAGGATTTTGCGCTCGAGAATTATGTCGCCGACGCCAGCATCAGGGCGCCGATCGCAGTGTGAGAGCCGTCTCCGGGCGCGGCGAGTGGGCCGCGTCCTGCGCGACAAGCGTCGCTCCGGTTCCTTTGTCAGGAGGAGAAAGATGTCCCGACTCGTCCGGGTCCTCTGCGCGGCGGCCGGGCTGACGGCGGCTATTGCGCCGGCGGCCGCCAACGATTCGATCGCCGGGCTCGGCGCCGGCGGCATCATTCTGGGCCGCACCGACGACATCGCCATGGAAAGCGAAAAGCTGTTCATCTCGATGGACGAGGTGAAGGTCGACTATGTCTTCCGCAACCAGAGCGACAAGGATTTCGAGACGATCGTCGCTTTTCCGATGCCGGACGTCGAGGCCAATCCCCATGAGATGCCGCAACTGCCGGACGACGCGTCCGACAATTTCCTCGGCTTTACGGTGACGGTCGACGGCGCGCCGGTGACGGTCGAACTGGAGCAGCGGGCAGAAGCCGTCGGCATCGACTTGACCGGACTGCTGCAGGCGCAGGGCGTGCCGGTGAACCCGTTCGCCAAGCCTGTTTTCGCGGCACTGGAAAAGCTGCCGGAGGACGTGGCGGCCGACTGGATCGACCGCGGCATGATTTTGGTCGATTCCTACGACGACGGCTCGGGCTGGAAGAATGTGCGCACGCCGATCTGGACCCTGAAATCCACCTACTGGTGGCGCACAAAATTTCCGGCAGGCAAGCCGGTCGCCGTGGCGCACCGCTACAGGCCGAGCGTCGGCGCCTCGGTCGGCTTGAATTTTTACAGCGGCGACGGGTTTCAAGATCCGTATGCGGAGTACAAGCAGCGCTACTGCATCGACAAAAGTTTCGAGAACGCCGTCGCCAAGGCGAAAGCCGGGCGGGACGGTTTTCCGGCGCTGTCGGAAAACCGGCTGCAATATGTGCTGACCACCGGCGGCAACTGGGCGCTGGGCACGATCGGAAAATTCCACCTCATCGTCGACAAGGGAGACCCGAAGAACCTCGTCAGCTTCTGCGCCTCGGGGCTGAAGAAGACCGGGCCGACACGGTTCGAACTCGAAGCCACGGACTATTATCCGCAGCGCGACCTCGACATCCTGATCCTGCAGCCCGCGGGCGCGGCGAACTGATGCGGATCGCGATCTATGCCGCCGTTGCCGAAAACGGTGTGATCGGCCGCGAGGGCGGGCTGCCTTGGCGGCTGTCGAGCGACATGAAGCGCTTCAAGGCGGGTACGATGGGCAATCCGATCGTGATGGGCCGCAAGACCTGGGAGAGCTTTCCGAAACGTCCGCTGCCCGGCCGTCTCAACATTGTGATCAGCCGTGATCAGACCTATCAGGCCGAAGGCGCCGAGGTTGTCACCTCGCTGAAGGACGCGCTGACGCTGGCCACCGCCAAGGGGCGTTGCATGGCCGGCGCGGAGGAAATCTGCATCGTCGGCGGCGGTGAGATCTACCGGCAGGCCATGGAAAAAGCCGACTGCCTCAAGCTTACGCATGTGTTCGCCACGATTGACGGCGATACGGTGTTCCCGAAGGTAGATCCGGTGGCGTGGCTGGAAATCTCTTCCGAGGATGTGCCCGCCGGCGAGAAGGACAGCCATGCAACACGTTACGCCGTCTACGAACGCCGTGGCAAACCGGCCAACGATAACGGCGTCCCGGCGGCCCGCTAGCCGGCACGCTGTGGGGACCGGTGCTATGCCGCATTGTCGAATGCCGTCGCGGCGTGGCAAAAGCGTGCGACGGCAGGATTTTCGGGAGGATCGGCAACGCTTTCCGGGAATTTGTCATCGGATTGGTCGCGGGGCGCCCGGCCCGCGTTGAAAGCGCGACGAGGCAACCCTATACAAGGACCAACGACTGCATACGACCGCCGGTCACGGGCATATCGGGATTTTGGGTGATGCTGGCCTGCAAATGTTGATTTCCGCGCTTCCGGCGTCGGCGTACCCTAATGTGCGCTCCGCTCCGGTTCCCGAGATCGCCATTTTCGGCACAGCCTGACCCAAATCCCGAAATGCCCTAGCGAGCGGCGCGCGAAGCGAAAGGAATTCGATGCCCTGGAAGAATCAGAGCGGCGGCGGCGGCCCGTGGGGCGGCGGCGGCAGTGGGGGAGGTGGCGGCGGCCCATGGGGCCAGGGGCCGCGCGGCCCGAGCGGACCGCAAGGCTCGCCGCCCGATCTAGAGGACATCATACGGCGTGGCCAGGACCGGCTGAAGAACGTGCTGCCCGGCGGCGGCGGCGCCAATCCGCTGCTGTTCGCCGTCATCGGCGCCGTACTCGTGGCCTTCTGGTTCTTCCAGGCGATCTACACCGTTCAACCCGACGAACTGGCTGTCGAGCTGCGCTTCGGCAAGCCGAAGGCGGAACTGTCTGAGCCTGGCCTGCACTTCCACTGGTGGCCGGTCGAAACGGTCGAGAAGGCCAAGACCGCCGAGCAGCTCATCAACATTCCGGAAGGCCGCGGCACTTCGACGACCGGGCTGATGCTTTCGGGCGACCAGAACATCGTCGACGTGCGCTTTTCCGTGGCCTATCAGGTCGCCGATCCGAGAGCCTATCTCTTCAACGTGGCCGACCCCGACGAGATGCTGCGGCAGGTCGCCGAAAGCGCCATGCGCGAGGCCGTCGGCCGGCGGCCGGCGCAGGACATCTTCCGCGACGACCGCCAGGGCATCGCCGACGCGGTGCGCACCAACATCCAGCAGACCATGGACGAGTATGGCGCCGGCCTGACGGTCAACGCGATCTCGATCGAGGACGCCGCGCCGCCGCGCGAGGTGGCCGACGCGTTCGAGGAAGTGCAGCGCGCCGAGCAGGACGAAGACCGTTTCGTCGAGCAGGCGAACCAGTATTCCAACCAGAAACTCGGCGCGGCGCGCGGCGACGCGGCGCAGATCCGCGAAGAGGCCGCCGCCTACAAGAACCGCGTCGTGCAGGAAGCCGAGGGCGAGGCGCAGCGCTTCATCTCGGTCCACGACGAATATGCCAAGGCCCCCGACGTGACCCGCAAGCGCCTCTATCTCGAGACCATGGAGCGGGTGCTCCGGGATGCCAACAAGGTGATCGTGGAGCCGGGCAGCGGCCAGGGCGTCGTGCCCTACCTGCCGCTGACCGAACTGCAGAAACGTGCCCCGGCCACGGGAGGAAGCAATTGATGTCGAACCGCCTAGCAGCCATCGGCGTCGTCGCCATCGTCGTGCTTTTCCTCGTCTATTCGTCGATCTTCGTGGTCAACGAGCGGCAACAGGCGATCGTGCTCCGCTTCGGCGAGATCGTCGACGTGAAGACCGAGCCCGGCATCTATTTCAAGGCGCCGTTCGCCTTCATGGAGGCCGATAACGTCCAGATCATCGAAGACCGCGTCATGCGTTTCGACCTCGACGACATCCGCGTCCAGGTGTCGGGCGGCCGCTTCTACGAGGTGGACGCCTTCATTGCCTACCGCATCAACGATGCGCGGGTATTCCGCTCGGCGGTCTCGGGCAGCGTGCCGTTGGCGGAACAGCGGCTGCGCACCCGCCTCGACGCGGCGCTGCGCCGCGTCTACGGCTTGCGCGGCTTCGAGGCGGCGCTTTCGGAGGAGCGGGCCTCGATGATGCGCGAGGTGCGCGACCAGTTGCGGCCGGACGCGGCCTCGCTCGGCCTGGAGATCGAGGACGTGCGGATCCGCCGCACCGACCTGACCCAGGAAGTCTCGCAGCAGACCTACGACCGCATGAAGGCGGAGCGCCTGGCCGAGGCCGAGCGGCTGCGCGCCCGCGGTAACGAGGCGGCGCAGCGCATCCGCGCCCGCGCCGACCGTGAGGTTGTCGAGATCGTGGCGGAGGCCCGCAAGGAATCGGAGATTCTGCGCGGTGAGGGCGAGGCGCAGCGAAACGCGATTTTCGCCGGCGCCTTCCAGCGCGACCCGGCCTTCTTCGAGTTCTACCGCTCGATGAGCGCCTATGGGACCAGCCTCAACAGCGAGGGCACGACCATGCTGCTGACGCCGGATTCGGAGTTCTTCCGCTATTTCAACAGCGCGGACGGGACGCCGGTGCAGCCTGCACCGGCGCCAGCGCAGCCCGCGCCGAGCGAGGCTCCGACGACCGGAACGGCGCAGTAGGGCTGGACCGGTGAACGACTTCCTGGCCGCCATGGGCCTGGTCCTCGTCGTCGAGGGTCTCGTCTATGGCGGCTTTCCGACGCTCGCCAAGCGGCTGGCGACGGAAGTCCTGTCGATGTCCGAAACCGCCTTGCGCGGCGCCGGCCTGGTGGCCATCGCCGCCGGCGTCGCCATCGTCTGGCTGGTGCGCGGCTAAGGCCCGATACTCAGCCTGCCAATGGCGGCCTTCCGCGCTTCCGGTATTCAGGCATGCACATGCGTTCCGTTCGTCGCTCCGCGACCCTGAAATCCGCCATTTTCGGCTCGCCCTGACGTGAAGCTCGACAGATCTATATTGTGGCGCTCTCACACAACTTTGTTATTTTGCCGATAGGCAAGGCCGCAAACACGCCCTATTTCTTGCGCAAACCCCTGCCGGGCGGCTGGCAGATTCCGCGTTGCCGCCAAGCAGGCCCACCTCCGGAGAACGACCATATGAGCGCAACGTCCGTCCGTTCGGCCATCCGCAAGAGACTGGTCGCGACGACCGCAGCCGTGCTAGCGGGAGCGCTCGCCGTGCCTTCCTTTGCGCCACTGGCGTTGGCGCAGGAGCAGGTTCCGGCGCAACTGCAGCCGGCCCCGATCGCTCCTCCCCAGGTTCAGCTCCAGCCGTCGCACGGCCCGGCTTCGGTGGCCGACCTGGCTGAGCGGCTGCTCGGCGCGGTGGTCAACATTTCGACCTCGCAGAACGTCAAGGGCACGGAGGCGCCGAACGCGGTGCCGATGCCGCAGCTTCCCGAAGGCTCGCCGTTCCAGGATTTCTTCGACGACTTCTTCAAGAACCGGCAGGGCGAGGGCAGCCAGGGCGGGGGCGCACAGAAGGTGCAGTCGCTGGGTTCCGGCTTCGTCGTCGACGCCGAGCAGGGCATCGTTGTCACCAACAACCACGTGATCGCCGACGCGGACGAGATCGAGGTGAATTTTTCCGACGGGTCGAAGCTTAAGGCCGAACTGATCGGCACCGACACCAAGACAGACATCGCCGTGCTGAAGGTCGATCCGAAGCTGAAGAAGCTGACGGCGGTGAAATTCGGAGATTCCAACAGGATCCGCATCGGCGACTGGGTGATGGCGATCGGCAACCCGTTCGGGCTGGGCGGCACGGTGACCGTCGGCATCGTTTCGGCCCGCAACCGCGACATCAATGCCGGCCCCTACGACGATTTCATCCAGACCGACGCGGCGATCAACCGCGGCAATTCCGGCGGGCCGCTGTTCAACATGGAAGGCGAGGTGGTGGGCATCAACACCGCGATCATCTCGCCCTCCGGCGGGTCGATCGGCATCGGCTTTTCGATCCCGTCCGAACTGGCGATCGGCGTGGTCGACCAGTTGCGGCAATTCGGCGAGACGCGACGCGGCTGGCTCGGCGTGCGCATCCAGCCGGTCACCGACGAGATCGCCGAAAGCCTTGGCATGAAGGTCGCCAAGGGCGCGCTGGTGGCCGGCGTTATCAAGGGCGGACCGGTGGACAACGGAACCATCCAGGCCGGCGACGTGATCATCAAGTTCGACGGCAAGGACGTGGACGACATGCGCGACCTGCCGCGGGTCGTCGCCGAAAGCCCGGTCGGCAAGGCGGTGGACGTGATCATCGTGCGCAAGGGCGTGGAGCAGACGGTGAAGGTCACGCTCGGCCGGCTGGAGGACGGCGAGAAGCAGGCCTCGGCGGAGGAGGACGACGAGGAGCAGCAGGAGGAGGCGGTGACGACCGCCACCGTGCTCGGCATGACGGTCGGCGAACTCACCGATGATGCGCGCAAGAAGTTCGAGATCGCCAGCGACGTTTCGGGCGTGGTGATCACCGAGGTCGATCCGAAGTCGTTGGCCGCCGAGCGCGGCATCCTCGCCGGCGAGGTGATCACCGAGATCGCCCAGGAATCGGTGTCGTCGCCCAAGGACGCGATGGACCGCATCGGCGCGCTGAAGGAGCAGGGCCGCAAGAACGCGCTGCTGATGCTGTCGTCGAAGACCGGCGAGCTGCGTTTCGTCACACTGCGGATGGATTGATCTCAGGGAGCCCAACGACTTCAGGTCCGTTGCACCGGCGACTGCCATTGCCAGTTCTTGAGGTGATCGGTCGCTGCCCGTACGGCCAAGCGTGTCCGCTGGATAAATCAGCGGCCGGTCGCCAACATGAGAATCGGCAATCGGCCTCGCGGGCTTCGTTGACAAAGTTCCGACACCGTCGCATCGTTTCGCGCTGCCGCAGCACCGACTAAATTTCTGATCTATGTTGGGAGAGTTGGATGCCGTCTCCTGGCGATCCTGGAAATCTCGCGTTTAATCTCGCTACGCTCGCGCAACTAGCCAATAAGCCGCCCGGAAGTAAGCTTAGCTACAGCCCCTCTACGGCGCGATTTTCTGTGGACGAACCCGGCAAATTACAGGGTGTGATACGCACAATTTGGCGGGATTCTATCACCAATGACGAATATTTTGGAACACCCATCCGCGAATTGTTTGCGGCCGCCCATGTAAACAAAGTGGCCGACCATGTAAACAAAGTGGCTGGCCAGGTAAACAAAAACGACATCGACAACGCCATCAGCGGCTTGAAGACGCTGCGCACCTCTTACGCCAACGACCAGGCCAAGCTGGCCAAACTCAATGCCACAATCGAAGACGCCAAATTGGGAATGAAAGAAGACCCGGCGGTCAATCAGCAGCTGAGAAAGGACTATCCGCAATACCTGCTTTACGGATTTGCCCAGGCAATGTTCTTGCCCGAAAGTAACTCTGGTGTTTGCTATTCCTTCACGGTTCATTGGGCACGGCGAATCCTGATGGGTAAAGCGAACTTTGGGATCCGCAAAAATCAGCCTGCGGTGCATCCACTCACGCTGGATAAAGCAGAAAAGAAACGTATGATGAAGAAGGTGGATAGCACTATTCGGGATATGCAATCCGATCTTAAACAATGGAGACCTAATCAGTTTGGGACGGCCGTAAAGCAGGTGGCGACAGATAATCAAAAACTCGCCAAGTACAGCAGCCTTAATATATATAGCTGTAGCAACGATCCCCAACTGATAGACGACACTGCGAGTGGGAGCGAAGTAATCAAGGCCGTTCGGCGCAAGGCTAAAGCGGAAAATAATGCCGATAATAATGTAGAGATATTTTTGGTTAACTTTGCTCCGAAAAATGGTAGGAGCGGGCACACGATTGGCATCCACCTTGACGGCGGGCTTCATTTTTTTGACTCGAACTTCGGCGAGTTCAGATTTCCACCCGGTTGCGCCGATCGGGATCGTTTTATGAACGACTGGTGGAGGTTTTACTCTTGGGGAAGCTGGAAAATGGAGGGGGTTTACTAACTCAGTACCGGTGGCTGTCGCCGTTCTTCCTGTGAAATGCGGTACAGACGATGCCGCTTGAGATTCGGATGCGTGTCGGGCACCCGCGGATGGTCGAACTCGCCGGTTTTCGTCATGCCGAGACGGCGCATGACTGAGATCGAGCGTTCGTTGTCCCAAACCGCGAAGGAGACAATCTCGGCTAGGCCGAGTTCGTCGAAGCCGTGGTCGATGAGGCGCGCGGCCGCCTCGGTGACATAACCCTTTCCCCAATATTCCGGCGCAAGCCGCCAGCCGATCTCGAAGGAACCGGGCGGAACCACCGGCTCGATCTCGGCGGCATGCAGACCGACGAAGCCGATGCATTCGCCGGTCGTAGCGATTTCCGCCGCCGTCCAGCCAAAACCGTCGCGGTCGATCTCGGCGCGCATGCGGTCCATCATGGCGTCGCTTTCCGCGCGGTCTCGGCGGAACGGGAAGAATTCCATCACCGTGTCGTCGGAATTGATGCGGTGGAACAGGTCACGGTCGCTTTCCCGCCAGTTGCGCAGGATGAGCCGCTCCGTCGCGAACAAGCTCATTGCGAAAAATCCGCTTCGGCGTAGCCCTGGATGTAGAGCAGGGCGGTGAGATCGCCATGATCGATGCGGATGCGCGCCTGCTCGGCCACCGCCGGCTTGGCGTGCAGCGCCACCCCGGCGCCTGCCAGCGCCAGCATGTCGAGATCGTTGGCGCCGTCGCCGACGGCGATCGAATCCGCCGTGGAGATGCCGAGATGCGCGGCGATCTCGACGAGCGCGGCGGCCTTGGCCTCACGGCCGAGGATCGGCTCGGCGACCTTGCCAGAGAGCCTTCCGTTGGCCTCCAGCAAAATGTTGGCGCGGTTTTCGTCGAAGCCGAGCTTTTGCGCGATGCGCGCGGTGAATGCGGTGAAGCCGCCGGACACCAGCGCCGTCCAGGCGCCGTGGCTGCGCATGGTGGCGACGAGCTCGCGGCCGCCGGAGGCCAGCGTCAGCCGGTTGGCGACGATGCGGTCGATGACGCCGGCGTCCAAGCCCGCGAGCAGCGCGACGCGCTCGCGCAACGCCGGTTCGAAGGCGATCTCGCCGTTCATCGACCGCGCGGTGATGGCGGCGACGTGGTCCTTGAGCCCGACCTCGTCGGCCAGTTCGTCGATGCATTCCTGGTCGATCATGGTGGAGTCCATGTCCGCCAGCAGCAGTCTCTTGCGGCGGCCGGCGGCCGGCTGGACGACGAGGTCGATGCGTCGCGAAGCGAGGTCGGCGGTCAGGCCGGGGTCTACGTTTGCATCGAAACCGTCGGGCAAAGCGAGGTCGCAAGCAATGCCGGCGGCCAGCCATCGCGAACCGGTTGCCATCAGGGCGCGCGATGCCATATCCAGCAGCGCAGGCGTCAGGGCGCGTTCGGCCGGATGCGAGATCAGCGTGGCGACGAGCGACATGGAAGATTCCGTTCGGGATGCGGGCCGGGGACGGCTGAAAGCTGCGGTCCTGATAGCCGGGCCGACCGCCAGCGGCAAGTCGGCGCTGGCGCTCGAGGTTGCCGAGCGCATCGGCGGGGCGATCGTCAACACCGATTCCATGCAGGGTTATTCGGTGCTCAACCTGCTGACGGCACGCCCCACCGTCAGCGACATGGCGCGCGTGCCGCATCATCTCTACGGTCACGTCCATCCCTCGACGCCCTATTCGACCGGCGCCTGGCTGCGCGACGTGATGCGGCTGATCGACGAAGGGGCTCTCGCCGGGCGCAGGCCAGTCTTCGTCGGCGGCACCGGGCTCTATTTCCGGGCGCTGCTGCAGGGCCTTTCGGAGATGCCGGAGATACCGGCTAGCGTCCGCGACCGCTGGCGCTACGAATTGATGGAGCGGGGGCCGCACAAGCTTCACCGGCTGCTGACGCGCGAGGACCCGGCGACCGCGGCGCTCCTGCAGCCGTCGGACGGGCAGCGGATCGTGCGGGCGCTGGAGGTGCTGGAAAGTTCGGGGAAATCGATCCGCGAGTGGCAAGCGGTTGCGGGGCGGCCGCTGGTCGACCAGGGCAGCGCGCGGCTGTTCGTGATCGAGCCCGAGCGGGCGGAACTGGTCCGGCGAATCGAGGAACGGTTCGACCGGATGCTCGACCTCGGCGCCCGGGAAGAGGTGCAGGATCTGCTTCGGTTCAACCTCGATCCGGCGCTGCCCGCGATGAAGGCGATCGGGGTGCGCGAGCTTGCCGCGGCGATCGCCGGAGACCTGGACGAGCGCGAGGCGATCCTGCGCGCAAAGATTGCAACCCGCCAATACGCCAAGCGCCAGACGACGTGGTTTCGCAATCAATTCGGACCGGAATGGAAAAGGATTCAATCAATTAGCGGTGGAATCGACAGTATTTCATCAGGCTCCCCGACGGAGGCTTGGTTACCGGACGATTAAGACGGGTTTCACGCGTTGGTTGCCGTTGTTAACGCTCCGTAAGGTCGAAGCTGCGATAAGTCCGCCGTGGGTGCGGAGAGGCAATGCGGTTCCATAAATCCGAATCGGCTTTCATTGTTTTCATCGCCGTCATTCTTGGTGCCGGCGTGGTGGTTCTGCATGCCTATGACGTACTGCAGGATAGCCCCCGCGTACTGACCAACCCGGAAGACGCCGGCGCGCATTTCACCTATCTGGCGCATCTTTTGTTCGCCACCGGCGTGCTGATCGCCACCGCGCTGTTCTTCGGCGTGTTCTTCATCTACCCGCTGATCCGCACGCAGGTGAAGGAAGAAGGCATGCTGCGGGCCATGACCAAATCGCTCAGCGACCGTTCGGTGACGCTGGAGCAGGCGGCGCTGACCGACGCGCTGACCGGCATGCAGAACCGGCGCTATTTCGACGAGGCGCTGAAGGAATATCTGGAGGAGTTCGACAAGATCGAAAAGCCGGTCGGGCTGATGATCTTCGACCTCGACCATTTCAAGCAGGTCAACGACACCCATGGGCACGACGTCGGCGACGAGGTGCTGCGCGCCGTTGCCGGTTGCCTCAAGGAGATGACCCGCTACCACGACGTGGTGGCGCGCCTCGGCGGCGAGGAATTCGCGGTGGTGGCGCCGAACATGGACGTCGAGATGCTGACGCGTCTGGCCGAGCGCATCCGCAAGGGCATCGCCACGATGCCGATCCTGTCCGGTAACGTCCGGTTGCGGATCACATCGAGCGTCGGTCTGGCGGTCTGGGACCGCAAGGAGAGCGCCGAGGACTTTTTCCGCCGTGCCGACCAGCAGCTCTACCAGGCGAAGAAGCAGGGTCGAAACCGCGTAAGCGCCTGAATGCGGAACCAGACAAAGGTCGCCTCTGCGCTGTGCGGAGCGACGGCGTATGCCGGTCACGACGGTTTGGCGCCGTCATTGCCGTGCCAAGAGGCGAACCGGCCGTCGTCGCAATCTCGCCAATCGTCGACGGCGAAAAACAGCCTTTTTGAGATCAGGTGGGGTCTACCGCCGCAGGCCAAAACCGCCGCTGCTTGAGCGGAAGTCGCCGCGCGGTTCCTCGCGGCGCGGCAGCGGTGCTGCGGGAGGCGGCAGCGGGGCGGGTTGCTCCAAGGCAGCGGGCCTGTGGTAGCCGGGATCACCGGGCTGAAGCGTGGCTGCGACCGGTTCGGCGGCGGTGAATGACCCGCCGGCAGGCCGTTGCTGGTTGCGGAGCCGGTCGACGATCTCGGCGATATCGGGTTCGCCGCCCATTCCCGAAACGACATCTGCCGCGTGGTGTTTTCCCGCGCCGGGGATGCGGTCAGCCGCCAGCCGTTCGAACTTGAAGCGCATGGTGGTGGCGATGCCATCGCCGAAGGCGATCGCTTCGCGCTGTCCCATGGAGGACAGGAACGACAGGGTCGAGGCCGAGGAGTCGGCGATGGCCGAACGGATGATCGCCTGATCCTGCTCGTTGGCGAGGCGCATGGCGAAGACGGTCGAGCATTGCGACAGGATGGTCGGATCGAGTTCGCCCGGCCGCTGGGTGACAACACCGAGGAAGCAGCCATATTTGCGGCCTTCCTTGGCGATGCGCGACAGCGCGTGGCGGGTCGGCGCGAAGCCGAGGCGCGGGTCGGCCGGCATGTAGCGATGCGCTTCCTCGCACATGAACAGCAGTCGCAGCTTGCCATCGCTCCACAGCGCCAGGTCGAAGGCTAGCCGCGCCAGCACCGAGCAGACGGAGTTGACGACCTCCGAAGGCAGGCCCGCCATCTCGAAGCAGGTGACCGGGCGGCCGCCATGCGGCACGCGGAAAATCTTGCCGATGGTCTCGTGGATCGAATCCTCGATCAGCCGCGAGGCGAACATGAAGCGGTAGCGCGGGTCGTTGATCGCCGATTCGATACGCGTGCGCAGCGCCTTCAGCGCCGGACGGTCGTTCTTGCTGTCCAGCAGGCCCATGCGCTCGTCGATCAGTCGGATCAGGTCGGCCATGCGGTAGGGCACCGGCAGGTCGGCGGTCATGGAGTCCTGGCCGCGGCGGACCAGATTGCCACTGTTGGCGCTGCGGTAGTTGGCCTTGGCGAGCGGGATCAGATCGCGCAAGGCGTCCAGTTCCTCGGGCACGACATCGCGGCCGCGGAACAGCACCTCGGTGAGTTCCTCCAGCCGGAACAGCCAGAAGGGTAGTTCGAGGCTGTTGGTGTCGATGCGATAGCTGTGTTCCGGCAGGGCGCTGGCGAATTCGTTGTGTGGGTCGAGGATGAGCACGCGCAGGTCCGGCCGCGCCTCGATCGCCTTGCGCAGAAGCAGGGAGACGGCGGTGGACTTGCCGACGCCGGTGGTGCCGACCACCGCGAAATGCCGTGCCAGCGTGTCGTCGATGGCGATGCAGGCATCGATCGTCTCGTCCTGAGACAGGGCCCCGATCGTGATGCCGCGCCGGCCGGCGAGATCGTAGACCGCCTGCAGGTCACGCGAGCGGATGCGGTGGGCGATCGCCCCGATATGCGGATACTGGGTGACGCCGCGATCGAAGACGGGAGCCGCCGGTGGCGCGCTGTCGCGCACTTCGCCGATGAGTTCGACGCTGACCTCGATAGGATTCCGCTCGCCCGGCGACCAGGAGCGGTCCGACTTGCCGATGGCGTAGACCAGGCCGACCGTTCGGATGGAGCCGAGATTGATGGAGATCATCTTGCCGACCGTCCACATGCCGGTGACGGCGCCTTCCTCGTCGTCGGCATAGGCGGAGATGGTGGCGCGCGCGCCGTCGCATTGCACGACATGGCCGAGAATGCGCTTGTCGTTCTGCGCAGCGTCGCGCCGTTCCTGCACTGTGCCTTCCCCGGCGGACTGGTCCCGCTCGACAAACATTCCGGCGGTCGCTCCGGTTCCTGATCGAAAGTCAACGCTATCGGGTTCGGGTTAAAGCGGCGTGTGGCGCGATGGTCTAGGAAGGCTTAACGCGATCGCTAAAACTTTATGTGCCGAATGCCGGCGTTTCTATCAGGCGATACCCGATGCTTCGGCGAAGGCGGCCACCAGCCAGGCGCGAAGATCGGCCTCGGGCTTTTCCAGCCGGCGGCCGGACGGCGCGGTGAGGAAGTGGCCGGCGCCGCTGCCCAATTGGAAATCGGAAAGCATGACGAGCGAGCCCTCGCGAAGGGCTGCGTCCGCCAGCGGCCGTGAGCCGAGCAGCACGCCCGCGCCTTCACGTGCCGCCTGCATGGCGGTGACGAAGGTATCGAACTTGTGAGCCGGGGAGGGCGGCTGGGCGATGCCGGCGGCGGAGAACCATTCCCGCCACATGCCACGTCCGCCGACCACCGAGAGCCGAGGGAGGCGATGCCAGTCCGGCACGCCGGCGAGGCTTGCCGCCCCCATCGGCACCAGCGTCTCGTCGGTCAACCGGTCGGCGCGCCGGCCGGCGAAGTCGCCATGACCAAAGCGGATGTCGAGCATCTCGCTTTCCTCGCCATAGTCCCCCGGACGGTGGATGGTCTCGATGCCGAGTTCGATGAGCGGCAGGTCGCGCGACAGACGGGGCAGCAGCGGCGCGATCATCAGCGTGGCGAACGAGACCGGCGAGCGCAGCGGCACGCTATGGGTCGCGGCCGGTTCGAACAATTCGTGGGTGCTGTTGGCGATGGTGGCGAAGGCCGACTGGATATGCGGCAGATAGGCGGCGCCGTCGGGCGTGAGTTCGACGCCGCGCGCCAGGCGGTTGAACAGCTTTCGGCCGACCTTGCCTTCCAGCGCGCGGATGTGCTGGCTGATCGCCGCCTGGGTGAGGCCGAGTTCGGCGGCGGCGGCAGTGAAGTTCGACAGGCGGGCGGCGGCCTCGAAGCTGCGCAGCCAGTCCAGATGCGGCATGGCGACGACACCGCCATTGCCGGATCGCTTGCTGTCGTTGCGAGGGCCGGGCGCCGTCATGCGCCGGTTACCGGATTTCTGCGATCATGACGAGCCATAAAAATTTTTGGCCTTATCGAGCGAAAACGATAATTTGTCTTATATGGGAAGGTTCAGCATCCTGCAAAGCAGAGCAAGCGGGAGGCCAGCCATCATGCTGACGGAAGTCGTGGTCGGGGAAGAGGGGCGGTTCCTGACACTCGCCTGGGCCAACGGCTCGACGGCGCGATTCCATGCCGGCTGGCTGCGCGACAATGCTCTGGACGACAAGACCAGAAGTTCCGGCAACGGCCAGCGGCTGATCACCGTCCTGGACATTCCAGCCGATACCCGCATCGGCGAGGCGGCGGTCGCCGGTGGCGACCTCTCCGTGCAGTTCCTGCCAGAAGGAAAAGCCGTGCGCTTCCCGTCCGGCTGGCTTGCGCTCCATGCCTATGACCGCGGCGCGCCGGCACAAGCGGGATGGACCGATGGCGGCATCGAGCGCTGGACCCGCGCCACAATACAGCACGCCGTCCCGCGCGCACATTTCGCCGCCGCCTCGGCGCAAGGCGCGGCGCTGCGCGACTGGCTTGCTGCGGTGCACCGTTACGGTTTCGCAGTGATGGACGGGCTGCCGGCCGAGTCCGGGGCGTTGATCAGCATCGTCGACCTGTTCGGCTATGTGCGCGAGACCAACTACGGCCGCTGGTTCGAGGTGCGGGCGGAGGTCAATCCCAACAACCTCGCCTACACCAATCTGGGGCTGCAGGCGCATACCGACAATCCGTACCGCGATCCGGTGCCGACGCTGCAAATCCTGGCCTGCATCGAGAATACGGTGGAGGGCGGCGAATCCAGCGTGGTAGACGGATTCGCCGTCGCGGCCGCCTTGCAGGACGAATATCCGGAAGGGTTCCGGCTGCTCTCGTCGAGGGCCGCGCGGTTCGAATATGCGGGTTCGGCAGGCGTGCGCCTGCGCTCGAAGCGGCCGATGATCGAACTCGGCCCGGACGGCGAACTCATCGCCGTGCGTTTCAACAACCGCTCGCTGGCGCCGGTCACCGACGTGCCGTTCGACGACATGGAAGCCTATTACCGCGCCTATCGCCGCTTCGCCGAGATGATCGAGGATCCGTCCTTCGAAGTGACGTTCAAGCTGGAGCCCGGACAGGCATTCATCGTCGACAATACGCGCGTGCTGCATGCCCGCAAGGCGTTTTCCGGGACCGGCAAGCGCTGGCTCCAGGGCTGCTATGCCGACCGGGACGGGCTGCTGTCGACGCTCGCCGCCCTCCAGAAAAATTTCAAGGAAGCCGCCGAATGAGCAAGATCGCGCCGACGACCGAAACCATCATCGAGGTCATCGCCGACATTTTCGAGCGGCGCGGCGACGACGCCTATCTCGGCGAGCCGGTGACGATGTCCGAGCACATGCTGCAGGGCGCCTGGCTGGCCGAACAAGAAGGCGCACCAGACGAGTTGGTGGCGGCCGCGCTGCTGCACGACATCGGCCATTTCACCAGCGAGTTCGGCACCTATTCGCCGGACGACATCGAGGACAAGCATCATGACGAGGCGGGCGGTGCGCTGCTGGAGCCGTTCTTCCCGCCGGTGATCGTCGAATGCGTGCGCCTGCATGTCGCCGCCAAGCGCTATCTCTGCGCCACCGACCCGAGCTATTTCGGAAAGCTGTCCGAGGCTTCGGTTCACACGCTGTCGCTGCAAGGCGGGCCGATGAGCCCAGACGAGGTCGCCGAATTTCGCAAGAACCCGTTCCATGACGAGGCGGTGCGGGTGCGGCTTTGGGACGAAGGCGGCAAGATCGCCGGCATGCGGACCAAAAGTCTTCGCGATTACGTGCCGCTGCTGGAGCGGGTGGTGCGGACGCACGACGGGTGAAGGTCTTCGCGCACAGAGGGAAACCGGGGCCGGCGCGGATGCCGGCCCCCTAGTCCCGGTCAGATCACCACGAAGTCGGCCGCGGTGATCGAAGGATGGTCGGTCAGCACGGCGAACTGGATGGCCTTGCCGGCGCCGTTGCCGTCTGCGTCGTAGAAGAGCTTTCCGGTGTCGGTCTCATAGACGACGTAGTCGTTGGCGTCGACGGCCACACCGGAGGCGTTTGCGCGGAAGTTGCCGGCCGCCAGCGCGCCGGCAGCAGCCAGCTTGGTGAAGATGGCGTTTTCCAGCCTGATCGTGTCATCGGCGGCGTTGAAGTCGGCGACGGTGTCGACATTGCCGGCGCCCAGCGTCGATGAGAACACAAAGGTGTCCTTGCCGCCCAGCCCCTGCAGTGTGTCGCTGCCGCCCTTGCCGTTGATGATGTTGGCGCCGGCATTGCCGACGATCTTCTGGGCGATCTCGTTGCCGGCGAGGTCGATCGCCGCCTTGCCGGCGGCGCTGGTGGTGGCCAGCCGCTCGACATGCACGCCGGCGCCGAGCGTGTAGTCGACATTGACGCTCACCTTGTCGAGCGCGCCCTGGGCGGCGCCTTCGATGATCTGGGTGTCGGCGCTGTAGACGAGGTAGATGTCGTCGCCGGCCAGCCCCTTCAGCATGTCTCCGGCGCCGCCGCCATCTTTCAGGATGTTTTCGCCGGCATTGCCGGTGATCTGCTGGGACAGGTTGTTGCCGGTGAGGTCGATCGCCGCGTTGCCGTTGCTGTTGGTGGTGGAAAGCTGCTCGACATAGACGCCGATGCCGAGCGCGTAGTCGACATTGACCATCACCTTGTCGGCCGCGCCCTGGCTGGAGCCTTCCACGATCTGCGTGGCGGCGCTGTAGACGAGGTAGACGTCGTCGCCGGCCAACCCCTTCAGCATGTCCCCGGCGCCGCCGCCGTCCTTCAGCGTGTTCTTGCCGGCATTGCCGGCAATCTCCTGCGCGAGTGCGTTGCCGGTGAGGTTGATCGCGGAATTGCCGGAGGAACTGGTGGTGGTTAACAGCTCGATATCGACGTCCTTGGCGAGGGTGTAGTCGACGCGCGCCATGACACGGTCGGCCGTGCCGTTGCCAGCCGTCTCGATGATCACGTCGGCGGCGTTGTCGACGATGTAGACGTCGTTACCCTTCAAGCCCTCGAGCGTGTCGACGCCGCCCTTGCCTTCGATCTTGTTGTCGCCGTGGTTGCCGATGATATGGGTGTCGTCGCCGTTGCCGGTGAGCGTCAGATCATCGACGCCGCCCGGTACGTTCGCCGCCAGAATTTCGATGTTGGCGCCGTCCGCGAGCGTGTAGCTGTCCAGCACGAGAATGCGATCCTTGTCGCCGCCGGAGTTCAGTTCGGAGACGGTGTCGTTCGCAGTTTCGACAAGATAGGTGTCGTTGCCTTCGCCGCCTGCCAGACTGTTGAGCCCCGCCTCGCCGGCAAGGTAGTCGTCGCCGGCCCCTCCGAAAAGCTGGTCGTCGTCGGCGCCGCCGTAGAGCCTGTCGTTGCCGTCCTGGCCATAGAGCATGTCGTTGCCGTCGCCGCCACTGATGGCGTCGTCGCCGCCCAGACCGTGCAGAAAGTCCTTCCCGTCGAGACCGGCAATGTTGTCGCGTAAGGCATCACCGAGATAGACGTTGTCGAGGGCGTCGCCGGTGGTGACACGGACGACCTCGTTGATCGCTGCGCTGATCTGGCCCCCGTCGCCGTCACTGGTGTTGTCCTGCCAGGCGGTGACAAATTGTCCGGACAGCAGGCCGGAGACAGCGGATTTCACGTCGAGGTTCCCCGAGACGGTGATCGTGAATTCGTCGGTTACCGCGTGGCCCTCCGGGGTGTAGACGCGCGCCAGAATGTCGTGATCGCTGGCGCTCAGTTCCCTGGTCCAAGTGACGACGATGAAGCCGTTCTCCAGCACTGTGATATGCGGATCGCTTTCCACATAGGCAGACGGCGTGTTGACGTGCTGGTAGAGATCGGGCGTAACATTGAGGCCGTTGTTGTCGAAGATCTGCAAGGTGATGCCGGAATTGCCGGCGTCGCCGCCCTGCCAGCCGGTGTCCTTGTAGACGACGGCCCAGCGGTTGTTGCCGAGGCCGACCACCTGCGAGTCGGTGTTGTCGCCGGCGGTGGCGACGACGAAGTCGTTCACCAGGGTTGACCCGTCGGCATCGTAGATGCGGGCGCGGATCGTCTGGTCGGCGGGAGCGGTGTCGGTATAGGTAACGACATAGCCGCCGCCGCTCAGCGCGGTGACGGTGGCGTCATGCGCACTGACAAGACCGGTGTCGACCTGGAAGAAACCGCCGTCGAGATTGAGGCCGTTCTCGCTGAAGCGGGCCTGGTAGATGTGATCGTTGATGCCGTACGTGGCAACGAACCCGCCGCCGTTGAGCGCGGAGATCTGAAGGTTTTCGGCGCTTCCGCCGAAACTCAAAGCGAGTTCCAGGCTGACCTCAACTCCGCTCTCGGTGTAGATACGCGCCCTGAAACCTTCGCCGGAGTCCCCCCAGGCGACGACCACATTGCCGTTTTCCAACTGAACGACCTGCGGCTGCCCCACCACTGTGGTGGGGCCCACATAGGGCGTGCGGAACGTTCCTACGACTTCATGCGCGGCGTCGTAGAAATCCACCTGGAGCGAGCCGGTGGCGGCTGTGCCGCTGTGGTAGGCGACGGCGAAGCCGCCATTGGCGAGGCCGGTGACATCGGGAAGGAGCTGGTCGCCTCCCTCGAAGGTGTTGGCCTGGAATTCGAATTTGGTGGCTGCGTGGGTGAAGACGCTGGTTACAGGCATTGGAGTTCCTTGAGGTTGCCGGCCGCGCCGCGCCGATCAGGCGCGGGCTCCCATTCAATGGATGCGAACCGGTTGCCTCCCCGGCGATCTCCTCAAGAGATGCAGGCGGATGCACCGTTCGCGGTTTCGACGTGGATGGGTTGTGGTCTGAAGCTTGATGACGCAGTCGAGACATTAGAAGAACCGGCCGTTCGGCCGTAGACGCCGGCGGCGGTGCGCGCCGGCCTGGACTTCCTCCTCTTCCCTCTCTCGCGCCGAGCATAAGTCCGCCGGCGCGGCTCGCCATGTTCTGGCGCGGCGATGTGGTCATCCGCACCGGCGAGTTCGTTGGGCGCCCATATGCCTTCGCCTTGTTTCGACTCGATTTCGGCGCCCGCGCGATTTCGTATCGAAACTGTGGCCGACACAGTTTCCTGCAACCGAAACACGCGGCCAGGCTGTTCGCATCGATTTCGGTTTGCTCCGCAACGCCGCTGCCGCGCGCTATTCCTTTCACTTGATCTTGCGGATAGGCTCTCGGCATCTTTTTCGCGCGCGGCCAAGGGGGCGATGTTCGGGCGCAATGGACAAGCTGGTTCTGTCAACCCAGGGGATGCCGGACCGCCTCGACGATCGCGGGCGCTTCAACACCTGGCACGACATGTATGTGGCGGCCTATTGCGAGTTCGATCTGAGGCGCGTCGAAGACAAGCCCTTTGCCGCCAATACGGAATTCCAGGCGATCGGCGGGATAGGTGTCGCCAGCACGGATGCCGCCGTCGATCGAGTCCTGCGCAACAAGCAGCACGTCGCCGGGGCCTCACTGCGCTCGAATTTCTGCCTGGCATTCAGCCGAAACGCGTTTCCGATCGTCCAGGTGCAGCTCGGGCGGGAAACAGTGCATCGGATCGACAGCCCGGTGCTGGTGACGGAAGGCGAGGCGGGCGACATCCGCCAGCTAGGCGGCTTCAATTTTCTCCTCCTCGACATCCCGCCGCAACTGCTGATCGGACGTGTCGCCAATGCGTACGACATGGTCGCGCGCCAGCTCGACGCCGCACCGCAGGTGGCGGCACATCTCAAGCGCTATATCGGCATTCTTCCGCAACTGACGCAGGGCGAGCCGGATCGCTTGCTGCTCGACCATATAGCGGCCACGCTGATCGATCTCGTCGCGCTCGTGCTCGGCGCCAATGGCGACTCGGCGGATCTGGCGAAAATGCGTGGCTTGCGCGCCGCTCGCCTCGAGGATGTGTTCGCGCTGATCCGCAAGCATTTCGCAGACCCGGCGTTTTCCACCGCCCATGTCGCGCGCAAACTCGGACTGACGCCGCGCTACGTGAACGACCTGCTGCAGGAAACCGGCATTGGCTTCGCCGAGCGGGTGACCGAACTGAGACTTCAGACGGCGCGGAAAATGCTCGCCGACAAAGGCAAAGACCGGCTCAAGGTGATCGATATCGCCTATGCGGTGGGTTTCAACGAGGTATCCTATTTCAATCGTCGCTTCCGCCAGCGTTTTGGCGAAAAGCCCTCGGATGCGCGAGGCCACGCCGACGGCGACGGCCTCGTCAGTGAAAGAGCCTGAGTTTGCGGCCCCAGAACGCGCAACCCGGTCTCCGCGTTTCCGTCTCTCCGATGGCGGCGATATCCTCGCGCCCGCGGTCTGGCCGTCGTGAGGGGCGTTGGACGTGACGCAAAAGCTCATCCTCTCCACACAAGACATGCCAGCCGGGCTCGATGACCGGGCGCGTTTCAACACGTGGCACGACATGTATGTAGCCGCCTATTGCGATTTCGACCTCAGGCGCATCGAGGACAAGCCGTTTTTCGCCACGGCGGAGGCCCAGCATTTTTGCGGCATCAATGTCGGTGCCACCACCGCCGCCATCGACACGCTGATGCGCAGCAAGCAGCAGGTCGCCGCCGCAGTCCGCTCGAATTTCTGCCTGGCCTTCAGCAACAACGGGTCTCCCCTGATCCAGGCGCAGGCGGGCCGGGAAACGGTGCATCGGCCAGAAAGCCCCATCCTGGTGGCGGAGAGCGAAGCGGGGTCCGTGCGGCAGCCCGGCGGCTACGATTTCGTCATGCTCGACATCCCGTCCAGGATGCTGCTGGAGCGCGTGACCAATGCCTATGACCTGGTAGCGCGGCCGCTCGACGCCGCACCCAAAGCGGCTTTACATCTCAGGCGCTATGTCGGCATCTTGCCGCACCTGACCCAGGGCGAGCCGGATCCGGCGCTGTTCGACCATGTCGCGACCACGCTGATCGATCTCGTCGCGCTCGTGCTCGGCGCCAATGGCGACTCGGCAGAACTGGCGAAGCTGCGCGGACTGCGTGCGGCGCGCATCGAGGAGATCGTCGTGCTGATCCGCAAGCATTTCACGGATCCGTCGTTTTCCACCGCCCACGTCGCCCGCAAGCTCGGCCTTACGCCGCGTTACGTGAACGACCTGTTGCAGGAAACCGGTACCGGCTTCGCCGACCGGGTGACGGAATTGAGACTGCAGGCAGCACGAAAGATGCTGGCCGACAAGGGCAAGGACCAGTTGAAGGTCGTCGACATCGCCTATGCCGTCGGTTTCAACGAGGTGTCCTATTTTAACCGCCGTTTCCGCCAGCGGTTCGGCGAGAAGCCGTCGCAGGTGCGCGGCATCGCCGAGAGCTGAGGACGGGCGCTGCGCTATCCCTTGTGATGCACCTGTTGCAGCGCGTAGACAGGCGTCGGAATGCCCTCCATCCGGGCCTTGAGCTGCAGCGAAAGGAACTGCGAATAGTGGCGCGACTGGTGCAGATTGCCGCCGTGGAACCACAGCGCCTCCTGCTGCGTCGGCTTCCACATGTTGCGCTGCTCGCCTTCCCACGGGCCGGGGTCCTTGGTGGTGCTCGAGCCGAGGCCCCAGCATTTGCCGACCTTGTCGGCCACTTCCCTTGAGATGAGATCGGCCGCCCAGCCATTCATCGAGCCGTAGCCGGTGGCGTAGACGATCAGGTCGGCGGGCAGCTCGGTGCCATCCTCGAGCAGGACGGAATGCTCCCTGATCTCCTTCACGTCGCCGCGGGCGAGCTTTATCTCGCCGTCGATGATCAACTGCGAGGCGCCGATGTCGATGTAATAACCCGAGCCGCGGCGAAGATATTTCATGAACAGGCCGGAGTTGTCGTCGCCCCAATCGAGCATGAAGCCGGCCTTTTCCAGTCCCTCGTAGAAGGCGGCGTCGCGCTTTTTCATCTCGGCATAGAGCGGGATCTGGAACTCGTGCAGGATCTTGTAGGGCAGGGAGGCGAAGATCAGGTCGGCCTTGGCCGTGGTCATGCCCGACTGCACCGCCTTTTCCGAATAGAGCGCACTCAGGCCGACGTCCATCAGCGTGTCGGACCGCACGATATGGGTCGACGAGCGCTGCACCATGGTGACGTCGATGCCGGCTTCCCAAAGGGCCGCGCAGATGTCGTGGGCGGAGTTGTTGGAGCCGATGACCACCGCCTTCTTGCCGGCATAGGCGTCCGGGCCTGGATGTTTCGACGAGTGGTGCTGGTCGCCTTTGAAATTCTCCATGCCCTTGATCTTCGGCATGTTGGGTTTTGCCGACATGCCGGTAGCGAGCACGAGCTGCTTGGGTTTGAGCACGATGTCCTTGCCGTCGCGCGTGACGGTGACCGTCCATTCCTTCTTCTTGTCGTCGTAAGAAGCGCTCTTGGCCTCGGTCGAGCCCCAATAGTTGAGCTCCATGACCTTCGTGTACATTTCCAGCCAGTCGCCGATCTTGTCCTTCGGCGAGAACACCGGCCAGTTCTTCGGGAAGTCGATATAGGGCAGGTGATCGTACCAGACCGGGTCGTGCAGGCAGAGCGACTTGTAGCGCTTGCGCCAACTGTCGCCCGGGCGCTCGTTTTTCTCGACGATGATGGTAGGCACACCGAGCTGGCGCAGCCGCGCGCCGAGCGCGATGCCGCCCTGGCCGCCGCCTATGATCAGGCAGTAGGGCTGCTTGCTGAAGCCGAGCTCGGCCTGCTCCTTTTCGCGCTCCTCCTTCCAGGTCGGGCGGTTTCTTCCGGCGCCGTGTTTTGCACCCATCGGCCGGGCGAAGCCGGCGGGCTCCTCGAAACCCTTCAACTCGACCATGGTGGTAAGCAAGGTCCAGATTTTTCCGTCGCGAACCCTGATCTGGCCGAAGCCGCGTGCCACCTCGGTCTCGAAGCTGATCCAGCCTTCCAGCAGGCCGTCGTTTTCGGCGGCGTCCTCGCCCTCGGCGATCTGCCAGTTGGAGGGTTTCGTTCCGGCAAGCCGGCTTTTCAGCATGTCGCGAATCTGGTCGCGACCCTCCATCGTCTTGATATTCCAGGTGAACGTGACGAGGTCGCGCCAGTAGCAATCCTCCTGGAAACAGTCGACCGCGCCATCGATGTCGCCGGCGGCGAGCGCGCCGCCGAACTTTTGCAGCAGGTCCGACAGTTTTTGGTTCGGCGCCTTGTCGAGCATGAAAAACCTCCCAGGAAAGACCTCGCGGCCCGCGTGCCTCCTCGCGGCGAACCTTTTGCAGTATGAGCGAAGGCTTTGCCCGCCGTCACGCCCGACCAAAGTCGGGGCCGGTCTTATGTATTGTGCCAGTGGCTTGGGCGGGGCTCACGCCACCGAAAAATCCGCGTTGGTGAGCGCCAGCCCGGCTGTGATGGTGACGAAGTGGACGCCGACCGCAGCGGCGGTCCCGTCCGCGTCGTAAAAGATCCTGCCGGTGTCGGTCTCGTAGATGATGCGGTCGCTGGCGTCGCTCGACAGCCCGGTGGTGTTGGTCCGGAACGCGGCGGAGGCCAATGTGCCTGTGTTTAGGGCGGCGAAGATTGCGTCCGAAAGCAGCATGCGGTCGTCGGGCACGCTGAAATCGAGGATCGTGTCGACATTGCCGTCGCCAAGCTTGCTGGCGAAGACGAAAGTATCCGCGCCGCCAAGTCCCTTCAGCGTGTCGTTGCCACCCTTGCCCTCCAGCCGGTTGGCGCCGGCATTGCCATTCATCCTTTGGCCGATCTCGTTGCCAGTGAGATTGATGGGGCGCGTCCCGGCGACCGAGGTCGTGGCCATATGCTCGACATGGACGTCGGCGGCGAGGACATAGGAGGTGCCGGCGCCGATGCGGTCGGCGCCTTGCGTGGAGCTCTCCTGAATGACGTCGGTGGCCTTGTAGACCAGATAGATGTCGTTACCGTCCAGGCCCGACAGCGTGTCCAGGCCGCCGCCGCCCTTCAGCACATTAATGCCGGCATTGCCGACGATGGTCTGGGAGAAGGCATTGCCCGTGAGGTCGATCGCTGTCGCGTCGGTTTGCGACGCGGTTTCCAGGAATTCTATCTCGGCGCCGGCCGACAGGACCCAGGAGGCAGATGCCAGCACCACGTCGATGCCCTCGTCGATGGCTTCGACGACCGCATCGGCCCAATTGTCGACAAGATAGGTGTCGTCGCCGAGACGGCCCGTCATCGTGTCGGCGTTCGCGCCGCCATCCAGGCGGTTGGCCGCGCGGTTGCCGTTGATGTTGTCGGCACCGGAGCCGCCAATGACGTTTTCGATCAGGGATGCCGGGTTGTTCTTGTACATGAAGGCGTTGAACACGTTGCCGCGCGCGAAGCCGCCGTTGGGACCGCCGCCGAGATAGGCGCGTTGGTCGCTGGAGAACGTCGAATAGCCGCCCGGGGTCAGGCTGACGAAAAGGTCGGTCGCATAGTTGGAGAGATCGTAGGCGTCGTTGCCGCCGCCGTCCCAAATGGTCTGAAAAATGCGGTTTGCGCCCGGGTCGATGGCAAGGTTCCCATCGACGTAGGTTTCGCCTGTCGTCGCGTCCCAGGAATAGACGGTGTCGCCGCTGTTGGTGCTGTAGTCGGCCCCGTACATGTGCTGCAGGGCCGCGATGTCGTCCATCATGAAGGTTTGCGGTGCGCTCCACGTCTCGTAGTTGTAGCCTCTGGTGTCGTCGCCGATGAAGGTGCGGTAGGTCATCACGGTGTATTCAAGCGAGTCCCGATTGGCCGGCAGCGCGCCGAAGTCGCCGGTCTCGTGGCCGTGCTTCAGACCAAGCGCGTGTCCGGTCTCGTGAATGATCGTATGCCAGTCGTAGTTGCCCGCCGTCGGCAGGTCGCCCGCTGGGCCGAAGAAGGCGTCGCCGCCGTAATTGGCCGTGTTCGGAAAGTAGGCATATGCAGTGCTCGGGTTGCTCGTGTTGGCGTAGCGCAAAGTCGCGGCCCCGACGCCTGTTCCCGCGTAGCTCACGTTGAGGCCAGTGAAACCTTCGACGGAAAAGCCGACCGCGCCGCTCGGTTGCGTTTGGATCCCGGTGTTCAACGCGAAGTGCACCGCCACCATCTGTTGCGCGCTGAGCTGGGAAAAGTTGGCGAAGGGCTCGGGATGGCCGGCGCCATAGTCGGATACCGCGTCGGGGTCGCTGTAGCTGACGGAGCCGTCGGACCATCTCCTCGGTCCGAGCAAGCCGTCGATGCGCTGGACGCCGGAAGCGACGTTGGCGGTTACGGGATCGTTGGTGCCATTTGCGACGGGACCGTCGGGAGGCAGGGCGCGCATGTCAGTGCTCCGGACCGGCTACGGTCTGTTTATGTTCAGGTCATGGCGGTCTGCAAATGGCGGTTTTCTGCGCTTCCGGTACTCATGTAGCAGAACGTACACTCCGTTCCGGTTCTCGAAATCCGCCATTTTCGGCTCGCCCTAACCTGGAATCTCAACAGACCTTAGAGCAGACAGCGCGTCAGGGTCCAACCGCGGGCCCAATGAGCGGCGTCGTTCGCTTCGGTCGACCTGCTGCCGCTGCATTCGTCGACCGGTATGGCGCGATGTAAGACCGGACATCTTCCTGTGCTCCCAAGATACCGGTTAAACGATCAAGCCGTTTATAAACTCAAAACAACATTGGTCGTTATTGCGTCAACTTCACGTTTTCAACCGCCTGCGCCGGCGCAACCCTGGGGCGACGCTGAGTTGCCTTAGACCCCCCGGTGCCGCGGAACCCGCAACGAGCGGCGGCTCCGCCAGGCCGGACAGGAAGCCGGCCTTGCGGAAGCGCGGCCGGCACCCTGAGGTGCCGGGCCACGTCGAAATATCAAGTGGGCCGCAAAAACCGACTGCGTCAGTGCCTCGGGCAAGCGGCAACTGGCGATCACAATACTACGCCACGGAGAAATCCGCGTTGGTGAGCGCCAGCCCGGCGGTGATCGTCACGAAATGGACGCCGGCCGTGGCGCCTGTCCCGTCCGCGTCGTAAAAGATCCTGCCGGTGTCGGTCTCGTAGATGATGCGATCGCTAGCGTCGCCCGCCAATCCGGTAGTATTCGCCCGGAAGGCTGCCGAGGCCAATGTGCCGGTGTTCAGCGCCGTGAAAATGGCGTCCGAAAGCAGCATGCGGTCGTCGGGCACGCTGAAATCCAAAATCTTGTCGACATTGCCGCCGCCGAGCTTCGTGGCGAAGACGAATGTGTCGGCCCCGCCGAGGCCGCGATACTGGTCGGCGCCGCCCTTGCCCTCCAAGCGGTTGGCGCCGGCATTGCCGGTCATCATCTGGGCGATCTCGTTGCCGGTGAGACTGATGGCGCCGGTGCCGGCGGCCGAGGTGGTCGTCATCTGCTCAACATGGACGCCGGCCTTGAGCACGTAGGAGGTGGCGGCCGCGATCCTGTCGACGGCGCCTTGCGTGGAACTCTCCTGAATGATGTCGGTGGCGTTGTAGACCAGATAGACGTCGTTGCCGCCGAGACCCGACAGAGTGTCGAGGCCGCCGCCGCCCTTCAGCACGTTGATGCCGGCATTGCCGACGATGGTCTGGGAGAAGGTGTTGCCGGTGAGGTTGATCGCGCCGGTCCCGCCCATCGAGGTGGTGCGCAGCGTCTCGACCTCGGCGCCGGCTGTGAGCACGTAGCTCGTATTGGTGGCGACGAGGTCGGCGAGGTCGCCCGCATCTTCCAGAATGACATCTCCGGCATTGTCGACGAAATAGGTGTCGTTGCCGGCAAGGCCCTTCATGGAGTCTGCGCCGGCGGCGCCGTTCAAGACGTTGTTCACGTCGTTGGCGACGAGAATGTCGTTGTGGGACGAGCCGGTGAGATTCTCGATCGAGAACAGTTCGTCGCCGGCGGCGTGGCCGCCCGTATAGGTTTCTGTCCACATGTTGACGTTGACGGCGGCGTTCGAGCCGGCATAGCTCGCGGTGTCGACACCGCTGCCGCCATGCAGATGGTCGGCGCCGGCGCCGCCCACCAGCGTGTCGTTGCCGGTCTCGCCGAGCAGATGGTCGTTGCCGGCGAGACCGTTGATGACATCGGTGCCGCCCGCGCCGAACAGGTCGTCTATGCCCGCCGTGCCGTTGATGGTCTCGTTGACGTTGCCGGCGAAGACGAAGAAGGCTTCCTGCAGGTCAGCCACCTCGATGCCGCCGAGGGTGAGCACGTCGGCGACGCCGTTCTTGCGGATCGTGATGTCCGCGCCCTCCGCCGTGTCCGAAAGCACATGCAGCAGCGCGTCAAAAGTGCCGACGTTGAAGCCGGTCAGGTCGATCCTGTCGTTGCCGGTGTCGCCCGCATTGACTTCGAGCTGGCCGCGGATCTCGCCGCCGCTGAACTTGTCGGTGTGGATGTTGACGTAGAGGCCGGCGTTCAAGAGGTCGTCCACCTCGGTGATCGGAATGGCCCAGCTCCGGGAAATGTCGAAAGTCTGTGCCGACGGCGGCGTGAGATTGAAGACGATGCCGCCGTTCTTGCCGGCGACTTCCTGGTGGATGTGGCCGCTGCTGGCGTTTGTGCTGAGGCCGGTGACGCTGACGTCGATGTCGAGTTTCGTCTGCGCAAAATTGAGCACCGCCTCGGCCGTGCCTGTGGCGGTGGTGTCGCGCGGCGGAACCTCGTTGGCGCCGCTCAGGTCGGCGTTGAAATAGCGGGAACGGAAGTCGACGATGGTGTTGTCGCCCGATCCGGCCTCGAATTGAAAGCTCTGGTTGCCAGAGCCAAGCGTGATGTTAGCCATGATGCCCTCCCAGACTTTGCGCTAAGAATCGATGGAGACCCGGGCCGGGGGAAGCGGCCCGCAGCAAACGTATGAACGGTGGCGGGGTAGGGTTTCTTCCCGGCGGCCGAAGCAACGAACGCCGCAGCGCAAAAGTTTCAGCGTCGATAGCGGGCCGCTTGACGACCGCGGGCAGTACCCGCCACCTGGCTAGTCGATAGCAATCTTGCAGACCGGCACCCAAGCGTTGAACTTTCGGCCCATTCCGGGGTAGGTATGGATCATGAAAGCGCTGATTGCGGGCGCCGGCATCGGCGGGTTGACGACTGCACTTTTTCTTCACCAGGCCGGCATCGAGGTGGAGCTTTTCGAGCGGGCGCCCCAGATGCGCGAATTGGGCGTCGGCATCAACATGCTGCCGCATGCGGTGCGCGAGCTGTCGTCGCTGGGGCTGATGCGCGATCTCGATGCCGAGGGCATCCGGACGCGCGAGCTGATCTTGAGCAACCGTTTCGGACAGATCGTGTGGCAAGAACTGCGCGGCCTTGATGCCGGCTACGAGGTTCCGCAGTTCAGTATCCATCGCGGGAAACTGCTTGGGCTGCTCCACCGAAACGTGATCGAGCGATTGGGCCCGCATGCCATTCATACGGACTGCCGGGTTGTGGGTTTTGAGCAGACCGGGGGCGGTGTCGGCGTTCACGTCGAGTGCGGCGGTGATCGAACCAGGTCGATGGCATGGGGTGACCTGCTGATCGGCGCCGACGGCATCCACTCCGCCGTCCGCGCCGTCCTCTATCCCGGCGAGGGACCACCGATCTGGAGCGGCATCATGCTGTGGCGCGGCACCACGGAATGGCCGGTCTGGAAGGACGGCAGGACGATGGCGATCGCGGGCGGCAATTTCGCCAAGTTCGTCTACTATCCCATCAAAGCGGTTCCCGAGCGACCGGACATGCGGCTGACCAATTGGGCCGTTATGGCGCGTACCGGCGCGTATGGTGAGCCGCCTTTGCGCCCTGAGGATTGGAACCGCGCCGGCCTGCTCAACGAGGTGCTGCCATTCGTGCGCGACAGGTTTCACCTGGATTTCGTCGAGCCGGCTGCGTTGATCGAAACCAGCGAGACATTCTACGAGTACCCGAACTGCGATCGCGATCCAGTCGCACGCTGGTCGTTCGACCGTGTGACGCTGCTCGGTGACGCCGCCCACCCGATGTATCCGGTCGGCTCTAATGGCGCCAGCCAGGCTATACTGGACGCGCGCAGCTTGACCACGCATCTCACCTCCGGGGCCGGTATGGCGGAAGCGCTTGCCGCCTATGATGCCGAGCGGCGCCCCGCGACCGAGGGGATCGTGCTCGCCAACCGAAAGGGTGGGCCCGAGGGCGTGATCGACGTCGTCGAGGCGCGTGCACCGGACGGCTTCGACGACATCGAGAAAGTCGCAAGCCACAGCGAGCGCGAAGCCATCGTTCGCGGCTACGCGTCGCTTGCGGGATTTGCCAAACAGCAGGTCAACAAGGGCTGACATAGCGGTTTTGCCAGCGGGAACAACGCGTGTGCGAACCTGTTGACAGTTGCCGCGACCTCGCACTATTGTCCGCGCCCATGAAGACGACCCTCATTCTCGTAGGAAGGCGCATGGGCAAGGCGGTGTGACCGCCGGGCGACGTCCTCCCATGCGCAACAAGCAGGCTCCCTCCCGGGGGCCTTTTTTATTGCCCGCAACACGACTAAACCGACCAGCATACGCCAAACGGCGAAGAACCGACGGAACAATTGAGATGACGAGTACGGCAAAGAACGACAGCGGCACACGCGAGATGACGGGCGCGGAGATGGTCGTACAGGCGCTCAAGGACAATGGCGTCAAGCACCTCTTCGGCTATCCCGGCGGCGCGGTCCTGCCGATCTATGACGAGCTTTTCCAGCAGGAGGAGATCGAGCACATCCTCGTGCGCCACGAGCAGGGGGCGGGGCATGCGGCCGAGGGCTATGCCCGCTCGACCGGCAAGGCCGGCGTCATGCTGGTGACCTCCGGTCCGGGCGCCACCAATGCGGTGACGCCGCTGCAGGACGCGCTGATGGATTCGATCCCGCTGGTCTGCATCACCGGCCAGGTGCCGACCTCGCTGATCGGCTCCGACGCTTTTCAGGAATGCGATACGGTCGGTATCACCCGGCCCTGCACAAAACACAACTGGCTGGTCAAGGACGTCAACGAGCTGTCGGCGATTATCCACGAAGCCTTCCACGTCGCCACCACGGGCCGGCCTGGGCCGGTCGTGGTCGACGTGCCGAAGGACGTGCAGTTTGCCAAGGGCATCTACACGCCGCCGCAGACGGCGCCGCGCACCAGCTACCATCCAAAGGTCCAGGGCGACCTCGACAAGATCAAGGAGGCGGTGGCGCTGCTGGCTTCAGCGAAGAAGCCGGTCATCTATACCGGCGGCGGCGTGGTCAATGCCGGTCCCGAGGCGAGCCACCTCTTGCGCGAACTGGTCGATCTGACCGGCTTTCCGATCACCTCGACGCTGATGGGGCTCGGCGCCTATCCGGCCAGCGGCAAGAACTGGCTGGGCATGCTCGGCATGCACGGCACCTACGAGGCCAATCTGGCGATGCACGACTGCGACGTGATGCTGTGCATCGGCGCGCGCTTCGACGACCGCATCACAGGCCGCATCAGCGCTTTCTCGCCGAACTCCAAGAAGATCCATATCGACATCGACCCGTCCTCGATCAACAAGAACGTGCGTGTCGACGTGCCGATCATCGGCGATTGCGGCCGCGTGCTGGAAGATCTGGTCCGGCTGTGGCGGGCGACCGCGAAAGCCGACAAGAAGGCGCTCTATCCCTGGTGGGAGCAGATCGCCCGCTGGCGGGCGCGGGATTCGCTCGCCTTCAAGAACAATGACGACGTGATCATGCCGCAATACGCCATCCAACGGCTGTTCGAGCTGACGCGCGACAAGGACGTCTACATCACCACGGAAGTCGGCCAGCACCAGATGTGGGCGGCGCAGCATTTCCATTTCGACAAGCCGAACCGCTGGATGACCTCCGGCGGGCTGGGCACGATGGGCTACGGCCTGCCGGCGGCGCTCGGCGTGCAGATCGCCCATCCGGACTCGCTGGTCATCGACATCGCCGGCGACGCTTCGGTGCAGATGACGATGCAGGAGATGAGCTGCGCGGTTCAGTACGAGGCGCCGATAAAAATCTTCATTCTCAACAACCAGTATATGGGCATGGTAAGGCAGTGGCAGCAGCTTTTGCACGGCAACCGGCTGTCGCATTCCTATACGGAGGCGATGCCGGATTTCGTGCTGATGGCGCAGGCCTATGGCGCGCACGGCATTCGTTGCGAGAAGCCCGGCGACCTCGACGACGCGATCAAGGAGATGATCGACGTCAAGAAGCCGGTGCTGTTCGACTGCCGCGTGGCGACACTCGCCAACTGCTTCCCGATGATCCCGTCCGGGAAGGCGCATAACGAGATGCTCTTGCCGGACGAGGCGACCGACGAGGCGGTGGCGAACGCCATCGACGCCAAGGGCAGGGAACTGGTTTAACCCGATCCACAGGGGCCGCTGCCAGCGGCCCATTTCATTCCGCGAAAAAAGTTCAGTCCGTCCGCGAAAGCAAAAAATCCATCATGAACGCCCAGCTTCAGCCCACCGGCTCCGCCTACTTCATCGCCCGAGAGACCGAGCGGCCCGAAACGCATACGCTGTCGGTTCTGGTCGACAACGAGCCGGGGGTGCTCGCCCGGGTCATCGGCCTGTTCTCCGGGCGCGGCTACAACATCGAAAGCCTGACGGTCTCCGAGACCGAGCATGAAAAGCACCTGTCGCGCATCACCATAGTGACGCGCGGCACGCCGCATGTGCTGGAGCAGATCAAGCACCAGCTCGAACGCATCGTGCCGGTGCATCGGGTGGTCGACCTGTCGGTCAGGGCCGGCGAACTCGGCCAGGACAAGCCGCTGGCGCGCGAACTGGCGCTGATCAAGGTGGCGGGCACCGGCGACGAGCGCGTCGAGACGCTGCGGCTGGCCGAAGCCTTCCGCGCCAAGGTGATCGACGCCAACACGGAACACTTCATCTTCGAGATCACCGGCGCAGTCGCCAAGATCGAGCAGTTCATCGCCATCATGAAGCCGCTGGGACTGGTCGAGGTGTGTCGCACCGGCGTGGCGGCAATGAACCGCGGTCCGCAGGGGATGTGAGGCCGGCGGATTTCTGCGCCCGATAGAAGCAAGGTCGAAGGCGAGAACCGTCCGGCAATCAGAACTCGACCTCTTCGTTGACGTAGAAGGTGTTGAGCAGCGAGACGCGCGGCTGATTGATAGGTGTCTTGATTTTCGGGCGGCCGTGCCAGCTCATCTTCATCAGTGAGTGAGAGGCCTTCAGAACCACGAAGGCATAGCCGACATTGGGGAGGAACGGCAGCGTCTTGACTGGCTCGAGACCATAGGAACCGACGTTCAGCATGCCTTTCAGTGATGCCTGGTACAGCGTAGTTCCGAGTTCGCGCTGGCTGTCGTCGGCGGGGCAGTAGAGCTGCATCGTCACCACCTTCCTGCGCGTGTCGGGATGCGGCTTGATCTGATAGCCGTCCTTGTCGCTGTAGAGGACCGGTCTCGCCACCATTTTAAGGTCTTCGACGCTGTTCATCTTGTCGCCGCGCGCACGGATCTCCAGGCCCTCGCGCAACTGGCGCCGGATCGCGTCCTCGACCTCAGGGGAGGTCAGCGTTTCCGACACGTCTGCCCATAGGTCGCGCACGTCCCCGTCGATCTTGGCGAGATTGTCGCCGTAGAGGCGAAGCGCCATGCGGGCGCTGGTGATCCGATAGTAGCCCCCGGTTGGAATCGACTTGATCAGCTCGGCGTAGAAATCGCTTGGGAAGAAATCACGGAAGAAGATGTGTGGGAACGGTAACGAATAGCGGTCGGATGCGTCGATGCTCGCGACAACATGTCGGATGAGCTCGCGGGCGCGGCTGCTTGGTTCGAGCTTGGCAACGGCGGACATTTTTCATTCCCAGTGTTGCGCGGTGAATCGCCATTTTGCGCAATGTCAGAAAGACATGAACCAGGAACTGTTCGCTGGCAAGGCTTCGATCGTGAGGGCCAAGGCATCTCAATCTGGCCGCAGGGTTGGTGTTGGCCTCGCCGATCCGAACAGGACTACTGTCTTGGACCAGCCTGTCGGGCGGAGTTGGTTTTTTCGGATCCCCCGAAAAGACACGACAATGGAAATATTTCGAGGGATGATGGACGTCTGGCGACGCATTTCTGGCCTTGTTGACCTATGCCTCGTCACCTCGATCTTGCCGGGGTCGAACAATCTCATGCTGCTGGCATCGGGCGTGAATTTCAGCTTCGTGCGGACGATCCCGACGATGCCTGGGGCTGCACGATGCACGGACAGTCGTACCAGATCGGCGAGGGCGTCACGCCCGACAGGGCGAAGGCGCGGGCGCTTTATGAAAAATCCTGCGCGATCGATCCGGATTTCTCCGCCTGCGACTATGCGAACGAGCTTTCCCGAACGCTCGAATGAGTGCGCGGGTTTTCGGCATGCACCGAGCACAGCCGGTCGGCGCAAGCTTGTCACCAACGCAATTGTCCGCGTGACTTGTCTGGCAGGATAGGTCAATGATGCTGACATAAAAGATCGTCAGGAAGCATCATGTCGACCGAAGTCTTTCTCGCCTTGCTCCTCTACGCGTTCGTGACGTCGATCACGCCGGGGCCGAACAATCTCATGCTGCTGGCGTCGGGCGTGAATTTCGGCTTTGTCCGCACCATCCCCCACATGACCGGCATCGCCATCGGTTTTCTGGTGTTGCTCCTGGCTGTGGGTTTCGGGCTCGGCGCCGTGCTGAAGGCGTTTCCGGCGCTCGAATTGGTGCTGAAGGTCGCCGGCGGCGCCTATCTGCTCTACCTCGCCTGGAAGATCGCCATGTCGCGCACGCTGGGCGGCGTGAACGGCAAGGCCAAGCCGATGACGTTCCTGGAGGCGGCCGCCTTCCAGTGGGTCAACCCGAAGGCCTGGGCGATGGCGGTCGGCGCGATGTCGCTCTACACCAATCCGGCGCAGCCCTTCTTCTCGGTGCTGGTGATCGGTTTTGCCTTCGCCGCGGTCAACTTTCCGAGTGTCTCGACCTGGGCGGGGTTCGGCATGGCGCTGCGTGGGTTCCTTGCGGATCCGGAGCGGCTGAAATGGTTCAACATCGCCATGGGGCTGCTGCTGGCGGCGACGCTGTGGCCGATGTTGAAATAGGCTCAGAACAGTTTCATCGCGGGTTTCGTCAGCATCAGCCAGAAGATGCCGATCACCGCGAAGAAAGCTGGAAAACCGAAGGCGAACCAGATGCGGTAGAGCCGGAAATATTCGGCGGGCAACGGGCTGTCGTCGCGCCCGGCTCGGCGGGCAAGGTCACGCAGCCTGATCTGGATTACGACCACCGGCAGCCAGAACAGGCCGGTGACGACATAAAGCGCCAGCGACAGCACGATCCAGCCTTCGGAAAGCGGCCAGCCAATCCGAAGTGCCAGCCATGCGCCGGTGATCGGCTGAAGAATGACCGCCGTCGCAGTAAAGACGGTGTCGGCGACGACTACCGTGCCGGCGACATGGGCGATGGTTTTCGGATCGCGAGTGCGGTGGACCATCACCATGAAGAAGGCGATGCCGGCGCCCGTGCCGAACAACACCGCCGCGCCGAGCACATGAACGAGGCGCAGCAGATCTTCCATGTCAACGCTCGTCCAGGATCGCCAGGGCGACTAGCGTGAGCGCGAGCGACGGCAGCACCTTCACCAACGGCCCGAGCGGATCGGTCCAGAGGCCGGGTGTCAGCACTGTCGCCGAAAGCAGGTAGATGGCCGACAGCAGCAGCATCCCTTTCAATGCAGCGGCGGCGTATCGGCGGATGGCCACGCCAATGCCGAGCACGATGTCGGCGAGGCTGGTTGCCAGGGTAAGTGCGCCGGCGGCGGCAGTGGACGCTCCAGCCGAGATGAGATGCTGCGCGCTTGCGTCGAACCGAAACAGCGCGATCAGGCCGGAGAGTAGCCAGAACAAGCTTAGACTGGCGAAGACAGGGGCTTTCAGCAGATAAAGCCTCGCGAACCAGAGGTCCTGTGCTCCGGCTGGGGTCGCGAGGATTTCGGCAAGTGGCTTGAAGGAGCGGCCGCTCGGTGGAACATGGTCGGCAACGCCGCCGGAGGCGACGGTCATGGCCGTGCTGCGCAGCGGCGAGCGCCAGCCGAGATGGCCAAGCCCGTCGGCTATCTGTGATAAAAGGCGGGCGGCGAAAAACGGGACCGCAATCGTGGCCGCTGGCGGCAGGCCAAGCCAGCGGCGATGCAGGGCGACCGCCTGCGCGAGCGTCAGTGTCTGGGGCGCGGCGAGGTCGAGGTCGCCGTCTGGCGGAATACGGCCCTCGACCGCGTCGACAACAGCCGTTCCCACGTCGTCGAGCGCGACGAACTGCATCGGCGTATCGGCGTTCGCCAACGGCGAGACGATGGGAAAGGCGGCCAGCGCCCGCAGCAGCGCGGAGCCACCATAGGCGTTGCGGCCGATGACGATGGCGGGCCGCAGGATGACAAAGGGCAGGCCGCATTCTTTCAGCGCCGTGTCGGCATGCCGCTTGGTCCGTATGAAGCGGGTCGTATTGCTGGCGCCTTCGGTACGTGCCGATACCTGGACGATGAGGCGAGGCTTGGGCCGTGCGGCCGCAGTGTAGAGGGCGAGCGTTGCGGTCTGCAGCGCCGCGAGATCGTCGCGGCCGCCGTCCTGCAAGGCACCGGCGCAATTCACCACGCAGTCGATGCCGTCGAGGTGTTTCTGCCAGTCCGTCGGTTGGGACAGGGTTGCGAGGTCAACTGACAGCCATTCGACATGGCCGATTCGTCGCGACGCCGCCGCGATGTCACGGGCGAGGGCGATCAGCGCATGCCCGCGACCGGCGAGTGCTGTCACGACAGCCGTTCCGATCAGTCCGCTTCCGCCCAGAATCAGCACCCGCATAATGCGACGATAGCGAGTTGCACGCGGGTGGTGCAATTCTTGGGTGCTGGCGGCCGCTTGCCTGTACGCCGGGGCGGTTCTAGACTTTGCGCATGTCCCACGATCACCACCACGACAACGACCTTGACCCCATGGCTGCGCGGGTGCGGGCCCTGGAGACAATTCTTGTCAGAAAGGGGTTGGTCGATCCGGCAGCGATCGACGCCATCGTCGAGACCTACGAGACGAAGGTCGGGCCGCGCAACGGCGCCAAGGTCGTGGCGAAGGCATGGAGCGATCCCAGTTTCGCCGAGTGGCTCAGGCGCGACGCGACGGCGGCGATCGCCTCGCTCGGCTATAGCGGCCGGCAGGGCGAGCACATGCAGGCGGTGTTCAACACGGCCGACACGCACAACCTCGTCGTCTGCACGCTGTGCTCCTGTTATCCGTGGTCGGTGCTCGGCCTGCCGCCGGTCTGGTACAAGGCGCCGCCTTACCGCAGCCGCGCCGTCATCGATCCGCGCGGTGTGCTGGAGGAATTCGGCCTAACCCTGCCTAGCGACACGAAAATCCGCGTCTGGGATTCGACTGCCGAACTGCGCTATCTCGTCGTGCCGATGCGGCCGCCCGGCACCGAGGGCTGGGACGAGGAACGGCTTTCTGAACTGGTGACGCGCGATTCGATGATCGGCACCGGGCTGGCGCTGGAGCCGGCGGCATGAACGGGCCGCAGGATCTCGGCGGGCAGATGGGGTTCGGCCCGGTCGCTCCGGAACAGGACGAGCCGTATTTCCATGGCGAATGGGAGAAGCGGGCGTTGGGCGTCACCATCTCGGCGGGTGCGATGGGTGCCTGGACGATTGACGAAAGCCGGCACATGCGGGAATCGCTGCATCCGGCGGACTATTATGCGTCCAGCTATTACGAAATCTGGATCAAGGCGCTGGAGCGCCTGCTGGTGCGCCACCAGTTCGTCACGGATGAAGAACTGGCGAAAGGCGAGGTGCTATCGCCGGCGGCAACGCCGAAGCGCGTTCTGAAGGCGGAGAATGTCGCGGCGGTGCTGGCGAAGGGCGCGCCATGCGACCGGCCGGTGAAAGGTGCGCCGCGATTCAAGGCGGGCGACCGGGTGCGGACGAAAAATTTCCATCCAGCAGGCCATACGCGCCTGCCGCGTTATGCGCGCGGCAAGCCGGGCGTGGTGGAGGCAGTGCGCGAGGGTTTTGTCTTCCCCGACAGCAACGCGCATGGCGGGGGCGAGCAGCCGCAGCATGTCTATACGGTGGTGTTCGACGCCGGCGAAATCTGGGGCGAGGGCGCCGATCCGACGCTGACCGTCTCGATCGACGCGTGGGAGAGCTACCTTGAACCGGCGTGAGGCCGGCACCCTGCCGCCGGGGATGGACGAGCCTGTCTTTGCCGAACCCTGGCAAGCGGAAGCTTTTGCGCTCGTCGTGGCGCTGCACGAGCGTGGATTGTTTTCCTGGGGCGAGTGGGCCGAGACGCTTTCCGCCGAGGTGCATCGCGCCGATGCCGCGCTGGACGGCCATGACTACTATGACCACTGGCTGGCGGCGCTGGAAAAGCTGCTGGCGAAGAAGGGCGTGGCGCTCGCCGAGGATATCGAGACGCTGGCGGCTGCGTGGGAGCGCGCCGCGCATGCGACGCCGCACGGAAAGCCGATCCTGCTGGAGAACGATCCGGAGCAGGGTGCGTCCTTCGAGGCTCGCTCGTGAAAAGTTTTGTCTTTTATTTCAACGTCGTGCGGGCTCGCACCTCTGGATGAGGAAGGTCGTGCCTGCAAGCCAATCGCCGAGATTGGTTCGCCGGGACGTCGCCGTCTCTACGGAACGCTATGGCTCCGGCGTCCAAGGTGGGCGTCGCAGGCGCAAACCTTCCTCATCCTGAGGTGCGAGCCCGCGAAGCGCTGAAATTCAAGCATACATCTTTGGCGGGCGAGCCTCGAAGGACGCACCCAATCAACGGGAAGGGCTGGAAGGCTCGACACTCGCTTCAATCAGCAGGTCAGCATTCCGCGCCACCGAAGCCGCCGGGCCGCCCGGCCCGAACAACTGCCCGCTGATATAGGCGCCCTCGATAAGCAGCAGCAGCCCGTCGCCGAGAGTGTCGGGGTCGTCCGTGCCCATGCCGGACGCCATCTCGCGCAGGCGGCGGCGCAGTTCCCGCTTGTTTGCTTCGCCGACGGCGCGGGCCGGGTGGTTGGGCTCCGGATATTCGACCGCCGCATTGGTCATGCCACAGCCGCGATAGCCTTCCATCACGGCACGTTCGCCGACGCCCGACAGGAACGCAAGAATCTGCCGGTGCGGGTCGCCTGGATGGGCCGCGACCGAAGCGTCAAAACGTTTCCAGAATTCCTGATCGTAGACTTTCAGATAGGACGCGGCGAGATCGTCTTTTGAAGCGAAACTACGATAGAGGCTGGGCTTGGTGACGCCGGCCTGCCTGACAATCTCGTCGACGCCGATGGCGCGGATGCCTTCCAGATAGAAGAGCCGGCGCGCCGTATCCAAAATCCGGTCCGCCGCGCGCGGGCTGTGGCGGCCGCCGTCGGATGCCGAGGGCGTTTCCGGGATTTTTTCGTCGTCCATCGCTTCAGGTCGCTTGACAATGTTACTGAACGGTACGTATCAAGCAGCAAGATACGTACCGGTGAGTCACATGGCAATAGCAAATTCGCGTCCCTTCGGCCAGCGCTACGCTTTTGTGGTGGTCGGCGTCATCTTCCTCTGCCTGCTGATCGCGGCCGGCCTGCGCTCGTCCATGTCGGTGATGATGGTGCCGCTGGAGGATGCGTTCGGCTGGCGGCGCGACGTCATCTCATTCGCCGCCGCCGTCGGCATCTTCATCTACGGCCTTGCGGGCCCCTTCGCGGCCGCACTCATGGATCGCATCGGCCTGCGGCGGACGCTGCTTGCGGCGCTGCTGATCATGTCCGGCTCGACGGCGCTCAGCCTGCTGATGACCGAGCCTTGGCACCTCGTGGCGACCTGGGGCGTGCTGTCCGGCGTCGGCTCGGGCGCCGTCGCCACCGTGCTCGGCGCCACAATCGTCAACCGCTGGTTCAAGACCAATCGCGGCCTGATGATGGGGCTGATGTCGGCAAGTGCCGCGACCGGCCTGCTGGTTTTCCTGCCGGTGCTGGCGGCGCTGTCGCAATGGGGCGGCTGGCAGCCGGTGGCGATCACCGTGGCTATCGCCACTGCCGCGCTGATACCGCTGGTATGGCTGCTGGTGCCGGAGCGGCCGTCCTCGATCGGCCTGACCCGCTACGGCGCGGAAGGGCCGGAGCCCGAAGCCGCCGCGGCCACGAGCAACTTCCTGGTGCATACACTGTCGACGCTGCGCAAGGCGGCGGGCACGCGCGTCTTTTGGTATCTGTTCGCCACCTTCTTCATCTGCGGCTTCACCACAAACGGCCTCGTCGGCACGCATCTGATCGCCTTCTGCAGCGACATGGGCATTGCGGAGGTGCAGGCGGCGGGGCTGCTCGCCATGATGGGCATCTTCGACCTGATTGGCACGACCTTTTCCGGCTGGCTCACCGACCGTTTCGACGCGCGAAAGCTGCTGGGCATCTACTACGGCATTCGCGGCCTGGCGCTGATCTACCTGCCGCTGTCCGGCTTCTCGCCATGGGCACTGGCGGTGTTTGCGGTGTTTTACGGGCTCGACTGGATCGCCACCGTGCCGCCGACGCTGAAGCTTTCCAACCAGGCATTCGGCGACCGCAGCGGGCCGATGGTGTTCGGCTGGATCATGGCAGGCCACCAGGTTGGTGCTGCCGCCGCCGCGTTCTTCGGCGGCTTCATGCGCGAGCTGCAGGGCAATTACGACCTCGCCTTCCAGATCGCCGGCATGACCGCGATCGCCGCCGCGGCGCTCTCGCTGCTGATCGTGCCGACGCGCCGCGAGGAGTTCGGCGAGCCGCAGGCGGCATGAGCGGTTTCATTCCGCAGCTTGGCGTAGCCTGGCCATTTCCGCGATCTCGGCGGCCACCAGTTCCTGCAGCCGCCACAGATTGCGGTCGCGGATGCCGAATTCGCCGAGCTTCAGCACGGTGTTGTAGAGATAGGCGGCGTTGGAGCCGATATGGCCGCAGGCGCGTGCGATGCGCCGGGCGGCTTCTTGGGGCGGTAGCCGGCCAAGGATAAAACTGCCTTTCGGGCCGGCCCAGAAGCTGAGCGCCCTGACTTTGCCCTGATCGGATTCCGCCTCGAGCCAGCGGATCGAGGCGAGATCCTCGGGATAGCTGGTTTCGCGCCAGATCATGTCATGAAGCACCTGCCTGCGGCTCTCCTCCGGCAGGCGATAGGCGACACCGTGGCATGTGCCGCCGCGCATGATCGCCATCATCAGTCCCGGTTGCTCGCTGGAACCCCGCCATCGCCGCATGTCCATGCAGAAGGAGCGGTGCCAGCCGTAAGCGGTGGCGCGGCGTGCCTCGACCGGGTCGAACACCGGCTTCCAGATCAGCGAGCCGTAGGCGAAGATCCAGAGCGGCCGGCCGCCGCATTCGGAGTCGAGCCTTGCGGCCGTATCGCCGATTTCCTGGTCGGTCAGTTCGATGAAGCCGGCCTCAGGCCCCGGATCGGCCACGACGCGCTCGCACAGCGCCACGAGTTCCGGCGTAAGCGCCATCGTCTTGCTCCGGGCCAAACCGGAAATTCCCCTATCCAAGCACAGACTAGCGCCTTTCCGGCGCGGCTCAAGACCATCTCGGGGCGACGGATTTCGGGATCGGAGTTTGGGAAGTGCCGGCTTGCGATGCTTGCGCCGTGTGTCTGTTCTTTGTATGTTCTCATTCCGGGCTTGGCTTGCCAATCTGGCCTTGCGAAGTGCTTTCGAATCCTCTCTTTCAGGCCAATGGAATTTTCTCCGCAGCAGGACGAGGCGCTTCAGGCTGTGGCGCGCTGGTTGAAGTCCGGCCGGCCGCAGATTTTCCGCCTGTTTGGTTATGCCGGCACCGGCAAGACGACACTTGCCCGCTATTTCGCCGAACACGTCGACGGGCAGGTGCAGTTCGCCGCCTTCACCGGCAAGGCGGCACAGGTGCTGCGCTCCAAGGGCGCAACCAACGCCCGTACCATCCACTCGCTGATCTACCGTCCGCGCGGCGAGGAGGCGGTGGCCGACGAGGCGACGGGCAAGACGTCGATGTCGCCGACCTTCTCGCTCAACCGGCAGAGCCCGATCATGCGCGCCAAGTTGGTCGTCGTCGACGAATGCTCGATGGTCGACGAGCAGCTTGGCCGCGACCTGATGAGTTTCGGCACGCCGATCCTGGTGCTGGGCGATCCCGGCCAGTTGCCGCCGATCTCGGGCGGCGGCTTTTTCACCGAGCACGAGCCCGACTTCCTGCTCACGGAGATCCACCGGCAGGCGCGAGACAATCCGATCATCCGCCTTGCGCTCGACGTGCGCGAGGGTAGGGAGTTCATGAAGGGCAACTACGGCACCGCGCAGGTGATCGGCCGCGAGGAGGTGACACAGGACCTCGTCATGAAGGCCGACCAGGTGCTGGTCGGCACCAACCGGACGCGAAAACGCTACAACAAGCGATTGCGCGAGCTGAAGGGGTTTACCGCCGATTATCCGCAGGCCGGCGACAAGCTGGTCTGCCTGCGCAACGATCCGAACAAGGGCCTGCTCAACGGCTCGCTGTGGAAGGTGATGACCTCGGCGCGCGAGACCGTGAAGCCGGGGATCAACCTTCTGGTCTCACCCGAAGAGGACGATCCGGACCGCGGCGTCGCCAAGATCAAGTTGCTGAAGGCGGCGTTCGAGGATCCGGACGCCGAAATCCCGTGGCAGCAGAAGAAGCGGTTCGACGATTTCGACTACGGCTATGCGCTGACCGTGCACAAGGCGCAGGGCTCGCAGTGGAACGACGTCGTGCTGTTCGACGAAAGCTGGGCCTTCAAGGACACGCGCGAACGCTGGCTCTACACCGCGATCACCCGCGCGGCGGAGCGGCTGACGGTGGTGCGGTGAGCGTCATTCGCCCTCGAGCCAGTCCCAGGCGCCATCTTCGTCCTCGGGTGCAAATTCTCTGAATTCGACAGGCCTGGCGTTGAGGAAAACGCCGTGAGTGGCCGCAAGCGCGGCGCGGTCGCCCACCAGCGCACAGCGCCTGACATGTTCCGAGGCGAGCGCCTTGCCCTGCTTCATCGTGTCGGGCGAGACCTCCCGCCAGTCGACGCCTTCATTATCGACAACGCGCAGCAGCACGTCGATACGCGGGTCGATGGCGCAGGCGGCCTCCAGCAAGCCGAACAGGTTTTCCACGTCGGCCGCCGTTACGTGGCCGACGATGTCGAAGGCGTGCAGGTCGCGGCGGCCGGTGTCGATGCGGCGGACAGCCGGAACGGATTCGAGCATGTTCATGGCGGGCTCTCCCTCATCACTCCTGATTGTCCTGAACACAAAAATCCGCTTTCCGTTCCAGCCTTTCGGGCTGTAGGGGTCGTGCCGACGACCCCGTGCGAGAACGAGACCATGCCCATCAGACTTTCCGTGAACCTCAACGCCATCGCCATGCTGCGCAACCGCCGCGACCTGCCCTGGCCCAGTGTGACGGGGCTCGGCCGCATCGCGCTTTCCGCCGGCGCGCACGGGCTGACGGTGCATCCCCGGCCCGACCAGAGGCATGTCCGCTTCACCGACCTGCCGGAAATTCGCGCGCTGATCGACGACGAGTTTCCGAAGGCCGAGTTCAACATAGAAGGCTATCCCGACGAGGGCTTCCTCGCCCTGGTCGAGCAGACCGAGCCCGAGCAGGTGACGCTGGTCCCGGACGATCCGTCGCAGGCGACGTCCGACCACGGCTGGGATTTCGCGGAACAGGCGGATTTCCTGCGGCCGATCGTGCAGCGGCTGAAACGCAAGGGCATGCGTGTGTCGCTGTTCGCCAATCCCGATCCGGCCGGCATGGACATCGCGCGCAGCCTCGGCGCCGATCGCGTCGAATTCTACACTGGCCCCTACGGAAGTTGCCATTCCGATTCCGAAAAAGCTGCCAAGGAGCTGGAAAGACTGGGAAAAGCCGCGGATGCGGCGTTTGGCGCGGGGCTCGACGTCAACGTCGGCCACGACCTCACCGTTGCCAACCTCCCGGCGCTGGTGAAGCGCATCCCGCGGGCTGCCGAAGCCTCCATCGGCCATGCCATCACTGCGGATGCGCTGGAGTTCGGCATGCGCGAGACGGTCAGGCGTTTCCTCGCCGCTTGCGGCTGGTAGGATTGGCCTATCGGCAAAGGCTAATTGTGCGCTATCTCTTTCCGGCAGTTGCTATTGCAGTGCAGCAGGCGTAGAGCACCGCCCGTTTTCGCCGGAGACGCCGAATAGATGGCCATGGAAGGCTCAGCGGAGGACGTGAAGTCATCTCCGGTCGCCAGCGAGCACTCGCTTGATACGCGGGTGCTCATGCTGGGAGCGCTCGGTGTCGTCTATGGCGACATCGGCACAAGCCCGATCTACGCATTCCGCGAGGCGTTGATGGCCTCGGCGGGCGATGGCCTGCCGGTGCGCGACAACGTCTTCGGTGTGCTGTCGCTGATCGTCTGGGCGCTGACCATCATCGTCACCGTCAAATACATCAGCTTCGTGCTCAAGGCCGACAATCGCGGCGAGGGCGGCACGCTGTCGCTGATGGCGCTGGCACGCTCAAGCTTCACCAACCGCTCGAATTTCATCCTGATCGTCGGCATCCTCGGCGCAGGCCTGTTCTACGGCGACGCGGTGATCACGCCGGCGATCTCGGTGCTGTCGGCGGTGGAGGGCATGAAAGTCGTCACGCCGGCCTTCGATCCGTTCGTCGTGCCGCTGACGCTGTTCATCCTGGCCGTGCTGTTTTCGGTGCAGCGCTTCGGCACCGGGCGCGTGGCGACAGTGTTCGGGCCGATCACTGCCGTCTGGTTTCTGGCGATCGGCCTGTCCGGCCTGATGTACATCATCCACGATCCGGAAATCCTGTGGGCGCTCAATCCAGTCGAGGGCGTCCTGTTCCTCATCCGCTCGCCGGATGTCGCCTTCGTCACCATCGGCGCGATCTTCCTCGCAGTGACCGGCGCCGAGGCGCTCTACGCCGACCTCGGCCATTTCGGCCGGCGGCCGATCGTGCTCGCCTGGCTGGCTATCGTCTTTCCCTGCCTGCTGCTCAACTATTTCGGGCAGGGCGCCTTCGTGCTCGCGCACGGAGACAGGATAGGCCATCCGTTCTTCGAGATGAACCAGGGGTGGACGCTGGTGCCGATGGTCGTTCTGGCCACCGCAGCCACGGTGATCGCCAGCCAGGCTGTCATCTCCGGCGCCTTTTCGCTGACACGCCAGGCAGTGCAACTCAATCTTCTGCCGCGTTTCCAGATCCAGCATACGTCGAAGACGCAATCCGGCCAGATCTACTTGCCGCGCGTCAACCTGCTGCTGGCGCTGGTGGTGATGACGCTGGTGGTTGGCTTCGGCGAATCGAGCGAACTCGCTTCCGCCTATGGCATCTCCGTCACCGGCAACATGCTGATGACCACGATCCTGCTCTATGTGGTGATGACGCGCATCTGGAAATGGCCACTCGCCTGGGCGGTCGGGCTGACCGTCGTCTTCGCCATCATCGATGTCGGCTTCTTCGCGTCCAACATCGTGAAGGTTTTCGACGGCGGCTGGGCGTCGCTGGTGGTGGCGATCGCCGTGGTGCTGGTCATGACCACCTGGGTGCGCGGCTCGCGCCAACTGTTCGAGAAGACACGCAAGAACGAGATTCCGCTCGATTTCCTGTCCGCCAACATCGCCAAGAAACCGCCGCATCTGGTGCCCGGCACGGCCGTCTTCCTGACCAGCGACCCGCAGAGCGCGCCGACGGCGATGATGCACAGCCTGAAACACTACAAGGTGCTGCACCAGCAGAACGTCATCCTCACCGTGGTGACGGCGCCGCAGCCATTCGTGCCCGATGACGAGCGGGTCAGCCTGGAGACGGTCAACGAACTGTTCATGCGCATCACCCTGACCTTCGGCTACATGGAGCGGCCGAACGTTCCCAAGGCGCTGGCAATCTGTCGCAAGCACGGGTGGAAGTTCGACATCATGACGACCTCGTTCTTCCTGTCGCGGCGTTCGCTCAAGCCGTCACCGAATTCCGGCATGCCGGGCTGGCAGGACAAGCTGTTCATCGGGCTGGCCCGCACCGCATCCGACGCCACCGAATATTTTCAGATCCCCACCGGCCGGGTGGTCGAGATCGGCACGCAGGTCGCGGTCTGAGGCGCGGCGCCTGTTTCGCGCCGCGCCACGCTGACCGATTCCGTCGCGGACCAATCTGCTTCTTTTCAGGACGTCATCCGGCAAGCGGCGGGTTCAGGCGGGCAAAACCTTCCTGCCGCCGATAGGGAAAATGCGGGTAGGGCGCGGTGACGGCGCTGGCCGCGTCGAGCTTTTCGATCTGCTCCTTCGTCAGCGACCAGCCGACCGCGCCGAGATTCTGGTGGAGCTGCTCCTCGTTGCGCGCGCCGATGATGACTGATGAGACTGTCGGCCGCTGGATCAGCCAGTTGATCGCCACCTGCGGAACAGTCTTGCCGGCCTCAGTCGCGACCTGTTCCAAAGCATCGACGACGCGATACAGCAGCTCGTCATCTACCGGCGGGCCGAAACCGGCCGTCTCGTGCAGCCGGCTGCCTTGCGGAAGCGATTTTCCGCGGCCGAGCTTGCCGGTCAGGCGGCCCCAGCCGAGCGGGCTCCAGACCAGCGCGCCGAGTCCCTGGTCCTTTCCAAGTGGCATCAGGTCCCATTCGTAATCGCGGCCGACCAGCGAATAGTAGACCTGGTTGGCGACATAACGGGTCCAGCCGTGTTTTTCGGCGGCGGCGAGCGACTTCATGATCTGCCAGCCGGAAAAATTCGAGACGCCGATGTAACGCAGCTTGCCGTCAGCCACGAGACGGTCGAGCGTCGAGACGACTTCCTCGACCGGTGTCGAGGCGTCGAAGGCGTGCAACTGGAAAATGTCGATGTAGTCGGTGCCGAGCCGCTTCAGCGCGGCCTCGACGGAAGCGATCAGCCGCGAGCGCGAGGAACCCCAGTCGTTCGGCCCGTCGCCCGTCGGCAGGCCGGCCTTGGTCGAGATCAGCACGGCGTCGCGCCGGCCCTTGATCGCCTCGCCGAGCACTTCTTCCGATGCGCCGTTCGAATAGACGTCGGCGGTATCGAACAGGGTGACGCCGGCCTCGAGGCAGATGTCGACAAGGCGGCGGGCTTCCTCGACGTCGGTCGTGCCCCAGTGGCTGAAGAGCGGGCCGGAGCCGCCGAAGGTGCCGGCTCCGAAGCTGAGCACCGGCACTTTGAGACCGGAGGCGCCGAGATTGCGGTATTCCATGGTGATGGCTCCTGAAAGGGTTGGTGAATTCATTCTGCCGGGCAGGGCAGCGCGGGAGATACGTCGATGCTGGTGCTGCGTCTGTCTAGCCGGGCGGTAAATAGCGCGACGCCGAGGGCGGCGACCGGCACGATGCCGGCGACCCAGGGGACTGCGCCGAGGCCCGGTCCGTGGTCAATGACCGCGCCGCCCAGCCACGCGCCGATGGCGTTGCCGAGGTTGAAGGCGGCGATGTTGAAGCTGGACGCAAGACCTTGGCCGGTGCCGTCGGCCTTTTCCAGCAGCCACATCTGCAGCGGTGGCACGGTGGCGAAGGCGGCCGCGCCGAACAGGCCGACGGCGACGACCGCGGCGGCCGGCTGATGGATGGCGAACGTCATGGCGAACAGGACGACCGCCAGCGCTGCGAGACTGCCGAGCATGGCCGGCACCAGCCAGCGGTCGGCCAGTCTTCCGCCGAGCAAATTGCCGGCGACCAGCCCGGCGCCGAACACCAACAGGATCGGCGAGACCGCGCTTTCCGAAAAGCCGGTTACCTGCGTCAGGATCGGCGCGATGTAGGTGAAGGCGGCGAAGACGCCGACCCAGGAGAGCACCGTGGTCAGCAGCCCGAGCAGGACGGACCGGCGGGCGAGCACGGCAAGCGCGTTTTCCGACGATGCCTGGCGCGGCCCCGGCTCGTCGCGCGGCACCAGCAGCGCGATGACGGCGAAGGCGACGATGCCGACCAGAGTGACCGCCCAGAAGGTGGAGCGCCAGCCATAGGCCTGGCCGAGCCAGGTGCCGAACGGAACGCCCAGAATGTTGGCGACGGTCAGGCCGGTGAACATGATGGCGATGGCCGACGCCTTGCGGTTCGGCGCGACCAGGCCGGTGGCGACCACCGAGCCGACGCCGAAGAAGGAGGCGTGCGCGAAGGCGGTGAGCACGCGCGCCGCCATCAGCGTCCAATAGTCCGGCGCCAGCGCGCAGGCGAGATTGCCGAGGGTGAAGACCACCATCAGGCCCATCAGCAGTGTCTTTCGCGACCAGCGGCCGGCGATGGCGCCGAGCAGCGGCGCGCCGACGACGACGCCCAGCGCGTAGCCGGAGATCAGCAGGCCCGCCGCCGAGATCGACACGCCGAGATCGGCGCCGACTTCGAGCAGCAGGCCCATGATGACAAATTCGGTGACGCCGATGCCAAAGGCACCGGCGGTGAGGGCATAAAGGGCAAAGGGCACGATTTGGCCTTTCCGAGAAGCTGTGTCGCGCCTGAAAGTGGACATCGGAAGTTCGATGAACTAGCCTGCCGAACGGAACATCACTTGTGAGTTGAATTCACCATGGCGCGCCTCGACGTCAACCGCTCCGGCGAGATGGAAGTGTTTTCGCGCGTGGTGGAACTGGGCGGATTCTCCGCCGCGGCGCGCGATTTCCGCATGACGCCTTCGGCGGTCAGCAAGCTGGTGGCGCGGCTGGAACGACGGCTCGGCGTGCGGCTGATCAACCGCTCGACGCGCAAGCTGCAACTGACGCCGGAAGGCGTCGCCTTCCACGACCGGGCGGCGCGCATCCTGAGCGAGATGGACACGGCGGAGCGCGAGGCGGCCTCCGGCGCCTCGCCGCGCGGCCGGCTGCGGGTGAACTCCAACATCGCCTTCGGGCTGCACTATCTGCTGCCGCTGGTGCCGGATTTTCTGGCCCGCCATCCGGGTGTCAGCATCGACGTGGCGCTGACCGACGCGGTCGTCGATCTTTTGGAAGAGCGGGCCGACGTGGCGATAAGGGTCGGGCCGCTGCGCGAATCGCGGCTGCTCGCCCGCAAGCTGGGCGAATCGCGGAGTGTCGTGGTGGCGTCGCCGGCCTATCTGGAGCGCCACGGTGAACCGCCAACGCCGGCCGATCTTGCGAAGCACAACCGGCTAGGCTTCTGTTTCACGCGGCTGATCGAAGGCTGGCCGTTTCGCGACGAAGCGGGCGAGGTGATCTATGTGCCGCCGCTGGGCAACGCGCTGGTGAGCGACGGCGAGGCGATGCGCGCGCTGGCGCTGGCCGGGTTGGGCATCGCCCGGCTCGGAGAATTCCATCTCCGGCAGGACATCGAGGCCGGCCGGCTCGTGCCTGTGCTGGAAGAGTTCAATCCGGGCGACACCGACCCGATCCACGCCATCTTCGTAGGGCAGGGCGGGCACCTGCCGTCGCGGGTGCGCGCCTTCCTCGATTTTCTGGTGGAACGGGTGCGGGTTTGAACCAGCCGCCGGTCAGGCGCCGAGGACCGCCTTGTTCTCCTCAAGAAAAACCTTCAACGGCTTCGATTTGCGGCCGGAGAGCGCTTCGACATCGCCGGTGACCAGCGCAAGGTCGCCGGCGCGCGTGGCCGTGTCGAAGGATACCAGTGTAGGGATGATCGCCTCGGGCAAGCCAGCCGCCTTCATGCCGCCGGCCAGTTGCTCGTCCGTCAGGTCGACGACCTGAAGCGGCTTGCCGACGGCGGCGCTCGCCAGTTTTGCGATCTGCTCGTTGGTCAGCGCTTCGGTGCCGGTCAGCGTGTAGGTGGTGCTCTGCGTCGGCCAATTCACAATCGCGCCGGCGATCGCCGCGGCGATGTCGTCGCGCGCGACATAGGCGGTGCGGCCCGCGCCGGCCGACGTGTACCACTGGCCGCCTGCAAAAGCGTGCGGGAGCGCCCTGAACAGGTTCTCCTGGTACCAGTTGTCGCGGAAGAGGAGATAGGGGAGGCCGGTCGCCTTCACCGCCTTCTCTGTGTTCAGATGGTCGGGCGCGAAGCTGACCTTCGAGGTTTCCGGCACCGGCAGGGAGGTGTAGGCGAGGCGTTTTGCGCCGGCTTCGACGGCGGCCTCCACGGCGGTGCTGTGCTGCCGCTGGCGGGTGCCGGCGCCGTCCAGCGCATCGGTCGAGACGATCAGGATGGTGTGCGCTCCTGCAAACGCCTTGACCAGGCCGGGCTTGTCGTCGAAATCCGCGGCGCGGACGACAACGCCCCTGGCGGCCAGGTCGGCGATCTTGTCCGGATCGCGGGTGCCGGCGATGATTTTCGACGGCGCGACGCCGCGTTCCAGCAGGTGATGGATGACGGCCCTGCCGAGATGGCCGGAGGCGCCGGTGATGAAGATCGTGTCGGTCATCGTGCAGTCCTGATTGATGGTCTCTTTTTGAGATCAGCACTAAATTATGGTTTGACCGAAGACTGTAAAGAAGGCAGTTTTTCGGGAGGTAGGCACAGGCAGGGAACCATCGATGGACGCAAGGCAGGCCAATCTGCGCACCAAGCTGGAGATTTATAGGGCCGAAAGCGGCGGTGCGGGGCTGGCCAACTGCCCGGTGCGCGACGTCATCCACACCCTGAGCGGGCGATGGAACTCGCTGCTGATGATGGCGCTGGCCGAACAGCCCTATCGCTTCGGCGAGTTGCGCAGGCTGGTGCCGGACATTTCGCAACGCATGCTGACACAGACGCTGCACGATCTGCAGCGCGACGGCTATGTGCATCGCGAAGTGTTTCCGACCAAGCCGCCTAGCGTCGAATACAGCCTTACCGATCTCGGCCGTTCGATGTTCGAACCGCTGCAGCGGCTGATCCAGTGGGCGGAACTCAACCACGACAACGTCCGCAAGGCGCGCACCGTTTTTGATTCCGGCACTTGACGATAGAGATCAAAATTCGCCAACCGCCAGCCTGGCGGTCTTGCCTGACACAATCGCCATAGATCGGCACGCAACTCGCAAAGCGCCGATACCTGTTGAGATTCAGGTAGGGGTGAGGTGAAGATGGTGTTTTCCGGGGTCGCGCAGCGACGAGCGGAGCGTACGTGCTGGTGCAAAAAGGGGATAAAATATTCGCCCCGCCACCTTTTTTCTTTACCGACACCAGCCTTTTTCTCGTTAACGCATTGAAATCGCACGTAGTGCGTCTTCGACGCGGGCGCTTCCCGATAAAAAAACGGCGCGACTTATCCCTCCTGCTTCAGGCTCCCACATAATGTGCTCATCGCTCTCGCGGGAACCTGGTGCGCACCGGGTATCAGGGAGGGCGTCGGCGCCGGGGTGGCCGCGTAACGGTGCGCGGCTTGGCGAGAGCCTCGAGACCCGGGCCCCAGATCGCGACGACACGCTCCGGATCGAGTGAGCGGTATCAGCGATCGGGCAAGAACGCCGGCGGGGCGCAGGGTTCGCGCCACGTTTTATATTTTGAGAGGCTCGGCCCTGCGCCCCGTTTCCCACCTCCCGGAAGGGAGATTTCCACTCAATGGCCAGGGCGGATTTTTCGCAGCGTGGCACTTGCTTTCGCGCGGATTTCGCAGCATAGGGAACCGTAACGTACGGTACGGTTCCTGTCGACCGACCGGCACAAGCGGAAAGACGCGTGTTGCACATCGCCCCAGAGACCCAGAGCAGCGAAGCGCCGACCGACCGCCAGAAGGCGGTCCTCGATGCAGCACTCGCGCTGCTGGTCGAGGAGGGCGATGCGCTGACCATGACCGCAGTGGCGCGGCGCGCCTCGTGCTCCAAGGAAACGCTCTATAAATGGTTCGGCGATCGTGACGGATTGCTGACGGCGACGGTGCGTTGGCAGGCCTCGCATGTCCGCGTCCAGCCGCTTGGCGGCGAGCCGATCGCGCTGTTTTCGCTCACCAACAGCCTCGAGCGTTTCGCCTCCGACTGGCTGACGGTGATCTCCTCAAAGACTTCGATCGCGCTGAACCGCGTCGCTGTCGGCCATGCCGGCACGGCAAAGACCAATCTCGGCGCGATTGTGCTGGAGAACGGCCGTTTCGCGCTGGCCGCACGGCTGAAGCCGGTGCTGGAGGCCGGGCGCGACGCCGGCCTGCTTGCCTTCGATGACGCCGAGACGGCGTTTCGCAGCTTTTTCGGGCTGGTTGCCCGCGACGTTCAGATCCGGCTGCTGCTCGGCGACCGGCTGAAATTGACTGCCGCCGAGATCGCTCGCGATGCGAGCGAGGCGACGCGGCAGTTTCTCGCTCTCTACGGAGCACAGGCCGGCCGCTGAAGGCGGCCATCATCTTCAACGGGAAGGAAACGACATGCGTGTCTATTACGATCGCGACGCCGATCTCAATCTCATCAAAGGCAAGAAGGTCGCCATCATCGGCTATGGCAGCCAGGGCCGGGCGCATGCGCTCAACCTGAAGGACTCCGGCGTCAAGGACATCGCGATCGGCCTCAAGGCCGGCTCGGCGACTGCCAAGAAGGTGGAGGCCGACGGCCTGAAGGTCATGTCGGTGGCCGACGCTGCCAAGTGGGCCGACCTGATGATGATGGCGACGCCCGACGAACTTCAGGCCGACATCTACAAGGGCGAGATCGCGCCGAACATCCGCGACGGCGCGGCGATCGCCTTCGCCCACGGCCTCAACGTGCATTTCGGCCTGATCGAGCCGAAGGCCTCGGTCGACGTGCTGATGGTCGCGCCGAAGGGGCCGGGCCACACCGTGCGCGGCGAATACCAGAAGGGCGGCGGCGTGCCGTGCCTGGTCGCGGTCCACCAGGACGCTTCCGGCAACGCGCTCGACCTCGGCCTCAGCTATGCCTGCGGCGTCGGCGGCGGCCGCTCCGGCATCATCGAGACCAACTTCAAGGAAGAGTGCGAGACCGACCTGTTCGGCGAGCAGGTGGTGCTGTGCGGCGGCCTGGTCGAACTGATCCGCGCCGGCTTCGAGACGCTGGTGGAAGCCGGCTACGCACCCGAAATGGCCTATTTCGAGTGCCTGCACGAAGTGAAGCTGATCGTCGACCTGATCTATGAGGGCGGCATCGCCAACATGAATTATTCGATCTCCAACACCGCCGAGTGGGGCGAGTATGTGTCGGGCCCGCGCATCATCACCGCCGAGACCAAGGCCGAGATGAAGCGTGTACTCAAGGACATCCAGACCGGCAAGTTCACCAGCGAGTGGATGCAGGAATACCGCTCAGGTCTCGCTCGCTTTAAGGGCATCCGCCGCATGAACGATTCTCACCAGATCGAGCAGGTCGGCGAGAAGCTGCGCGGCATGATGCCGTGGATTTCCAAGAACAAGCTGGTCGACAAGGCCAAGAACTGAGCATTCCAGCTCCGTCGAACGAAGCGGCCCAGGTCATCCGACCGGGGCCGCTTCTTTTTGAAGTGTCTCATTTCAGTACATTGCGAGTGTGGCGCGGTTCTTGCTCAACCTCCAGCAGTCGAGGAGGTTGTGCCGTGACACCTATTGTCGAGAAGTCCATTGGCATCGACGGCGAGGTTTTCGCCGACCGGAGACAGGAAGATCGCCGGCGCGTGTTCAAGGGCGCGCGGCTGACCTTCAACAAGGGCTACGGCGCATTCGAATGCGTCGTACGCAACGTTTCGGAAAGCGGAGCTCGCCTGGTCTTCGGCGACACCTCTGCGATCCCATCGCATTTCGACCTTCTGATGTCCGGCGAAGAAAGGGCCCGCAAGGCGACCGTCCGCTGGCGCAGTGTAACCGCACTGGGTGTCTCGCTCGATTGATGCCCGGACTAGCGTTGACCGACTGGCCAGCGGGGGTGTCGGTGGTCAACGCAACGGGCCGGCGCAGAAAGGGGAAACTGCGTCGGCCCGGCCAATCTCGATCAGCATGCCGTCAGATGAACGGCGAAATGCACTCCCGCCTCGGGCCGTAATAGGGCTGAAAGGTATTGTCGTAGGCGCGGTAGCTGCGATAGCGGGCGTAGCACCACTGGGTATGCGAGTTGGCCCTCACCGGCGCGCGATAATACCTCGGAGCGGCATAGTAGCCCGGATCGGCGTAGCCGTAGTAGGGCGCGCCGTAATAGGGAACGCCAAAGCCCAGATAGATGCCGGAACCGTAGCGGTAATTGTCGCGCCAATAGTTCCGGCGCGCCCAGCGGCGATCACGCCGCCATCCACGATCGCCCCGCCAGTACCGGTCGCGTCGCCATTCGCGATCGCCACGCCAATGGCGATTTCCTCCGCGCCATCCATCGTCGCCACGCCAATGGCGGCCGCCGCGCCACTCGCGGTTGCCGCGCCACTGGCGGCCGCCGCCACGCCAATTGCGATAGATTGGGTTCGTTCCTCCTCGGAACTCGCCTTCGACGACCGGCACGACGGCAAGCCCCGTGCTTGCGGCCGGCGACTGCGGAACGACCGGCCCGATCGGCGCCGAGGACGCGCCGCCCGTAACGCCGGTGAGCACGCCGAGCGCAATCACGCCCGCGCGCGCAAGGGTAGAGAATGCGGTAATCATCTCCGATCTCCAAAAAAGCGAGCTGCCCGCCACCCCTGCATGTCCACCGTGACATCGTAGGATTTTTCCGATGAACGCTGCATGAACGGCGCCGGTTCCCTTGGCGGTCGTGCGCCGGGCTTGTCTTCGCTCCTGCTAGCGGGCACAAGCGGACCATGTCGCTTCGCCTTGCCACCTTCAACGTCGAAAACCTGATGAACAGGTTCGATTTCTCCGGCTACCGCAACCAGTTGCAGCAGGACCGCACGCTGGCGCTGTTCCACATTCGCGACGAGGCCGAATACAGGCTGCTGGAGCAGGCGCGCACCGTCGCCCACACCGACGACACGCGTCAGTTGACGGCGCTTGCCATCGCGGCCACGCGCGCCGACATCCTCTGCTTGCAGGAAGTCGACAATATCGAGGCGCTGAAGGCCTTCGAATACGGTTATCTGTTCAAGATGGTGGGGCAGGGCTACCGCCAGAAATTCACCACTGCCGGCAACGATTCGCGCGGCATCGACGTGGCGGTGATGACCCGCGACCATACCCGTGACGGCCAGCCGATCGAGTTCGTCCGCATGAACAGCCACGCGCCTCTCACCTTCGGCGAACTCGGCCTGCACACGCCCGAACTCGCGGCGCTCGGCATCGAGCCGCATGAGCGCATCTTCCGCCGCGACTGCCTGGAGATCGACCTGCGCATCGGCGGACAGCCGCTCACCGTCTATGCCGTGCATTTCAAATCGATGGGCGGCCCGCGCGACGGCATTCCGGGGCGCGACGCGACCATGCCGGTGCGCCGGGCCGAGGCGCTTGCCGTCCGGCACATCATCGAAACCCGCTTCGGCAAGGACCACGCCGCGTCCAAGCGCTGGGTTATCTGCGGCGATCTGAACGACTATCGCCAGCGCATCGTCATCGGCGGCGAGGCTGAGCCCGGCTTCGATTTCACCGTGGTGAACGAAACCGGCTCGGCGCTCGACGTCCTGCTTGCCGACGGTTTTGCCGAAAACATCGTCGAGCGTCGGCCCGAGCTTGAACGCTGGACCCTCTATCACACGCGCGGGCCGCAGGAACGGCATCTGTGCCAGCTCGACTACCTGCTGCTGTCGCCATGGCTGGCGAAGCGCAACGCCACCGCCGTGCCGGACATCGTCCGCGGCGGCCAGCCGTGGCGTACGATCTTTCCGCCGGGCCAGGAGGTGGAGCGGTTCCCGCGTATCGGCTGGGACAGGCCCAAGGCGTCCGACCATTGTCCCGTGGCCGTGACGCTGGACATGGCATGATGGACGCGCCCATGACATTCGACCTCCCCCGTGGCCGGCTGGTGCCGGTTTCCCGGATCGAGGTGCGGCTCGATCCCGGGCAGCATCCCTGGGAGATCGAGAACGCGGAGGCGATCGAAGCCAACTGGCGGCGCGAGGTTTCCGCCAATCCGGCGCTTTTCGACGGTCGCACCGTGCTGCTCTCCGAACTCACCTATACCGGCGGGGTTTTGGCGGGGCGTTGCCATGCGGTGCATTATGCGACTCTGCTCTACTGGCGGGACCACCGTCCGACTGGGGCTGAGCACGCCTTCGCCCACGCCGCCCTGGTTTGCAGCGACGGGGCGCTGGTGGCCATCCGCATGGCCGCACATACTGCAAATCCCGGCCGCGTCTATTTCGCCGCCGGTTCCTTCGAGCCGACGGACGTCGATGCCGACGGCCTGGTCGACGCCGAAGGCAACATGGTGCGCGAGGTGCGCGAGGAGACCGGCCTCGACATTTCCGCCGTTCAGCACGAAGCAGACTACCTGCTTTTCTCCCAGGACGGCGCGTCTGTCGCGTTCCGGCGCTATCATCTCGGTGAAACGGCCGACCGCGTCGCGGCGCGCGTCGCCGAATACGTGAAGGCACAGGCACAGTCCGAAATCGAAGAAGCAGTGATCATCCGTGGCCGTGACGACATTCCGCCGGGCGCAATGCCTTACATGAAGGCCTTCATCGACTGGCATTTCGGCGGCAAGTAAGCCTCATTCGTGCCTGAGCGCCACGATCGGGTCGAGGCGCGCGCCGCGCAGCGCCGGGAAGAAGCCGAACACCATGCCGATCAGCGCCGAGAAGCCGACGGCAAGCAGGATGACGGCGAGGCTCGGCGCGAAGGGAATCGACAGTGCCAGTGACGCGGCTCCGGCCAATGCAAGGCCGATAGCGATGCCGATCAGCCCGCCGAGCAGCGACAGCACAGTCGCCTCCACCAGGAACTGGATCAGGATGTGGCGCTCATGCGCGCCGATGGCGAGCCTGATGCCGATCTCGCGCGTGCGCTCGGTGACCGACACCAGCATGATGTTCATGATGCCGATACCGCCGACCAGCAGGCTGACGCCGGCAACCGCGCCAAGCATGCCGGTCATGGTGGCTGTGGCGCTGGCCATCGCGTCGGCGATCTGAGTCATGTCGCGTACGTCGAAATTGTCGTCGGCGCCCGGCGCGATGCGGCGGGTCTCGCGCAAGATCGTCTCGATCTCCTCTTGCACGCCCGATGTAGGCACGCCCTCTGTCGCGGACACGTAGATCGTATCGATGTCGCGGTCGCCGGCGATACGGCGCTGGAAGGAGAGCAGCGGCATCAGCACCACATTGTCCTGGTCCTGGCCGAAACCGGAGGTGCCCTTGCTCTCCAGCACGCCGATGACGCGGCAACTCGTCTTGGCGACGCGGATCGACTGGCCGTCCGGATCTCCTGCGCCGAAGAAGAGGCCGCGCACCGTCTGGCCGATCACGCAGACATTGGTGCCGCCGCGCACTTCCGACTCCGTGAAGACACGGCCCAGCGCCACGTCCCAGTCGCGGGCGATGAAATAGTCGGTGTCGGTACCGCTGACGCTGGCCGACACGTTCTGCGCCCCGAAAACGACACGTACTGTGCTCTGCGCCTCGGCCGAGACGGCGCGCGCCGTCGCCAGCCCTTTGACCAGGCCGGCCATGTCCTTCTCGTCGAGTTTTCGCGGCGTGAACGATGTCGAGCCGGAGCGGTCGGGCCGGGCGGCGCGGACCACGAGCAGGTTGCTGCCCAGCCGCGATATGTCGGACTTCACCTTCTCGGTTGTGCCGCTGCCGATGGTGACCATGGCGATGACGGCGGCGACGCCGATGACGATGCCGAGCAGAGTCAGGAAGGAGCGCAGCACGTTGCGGCGCACCGAACGCAGGGCGAGACGGACGGTTTCGAGCAACATCAGGCGGCCTCCGCCTTGAGCCGGTCCGAGGCGACATGGCCATCGAGGAAACCGATGATCCGGTGCGCGTAGCCGGCCACATCCTGCTCGTGCGTGACCATGACGATGGTCAGCCCGAATTCCTCGCTGAGCCGCGTCAAGAGGTCCATGATCTCATGGCTGCGAGCGGTATCGAGATTGCCGGTCGGCTCGTCGGCGACCAGCAGCGTCGGCCGCGTGACGATGGCGCGGGCGATCGCCACGCGCTGCTGCTGTCCGCCGGAGAGTTCAGCCGGCGTGTGGTGCTCGCGGCCTTCGAGGCCCACTTCCGCCAGCGCTCGCATCGCCAGTTTCCGCCGCTCGGATGCCGGCACGCCGCGATAGATCAGCGGCAGTTCCACATTCTCGGCCGCCGTGGTGCGGGCGAGGAGGTTGTAGCCCTGGAAAACGAAGCCGATATGGCGGTTGCGCAGCGTTGCGCGCCTTCCCCGGTCGAGCGCGCCGGCATCGGTGCCGAGGAAATCGTAGCGGCCGCCGGTCGGCGTATCGAGGCAGCCGACGATGTTCATCGCCGTCGATTTTCCCGACCCGGACGGACCCATGATCGCCACGAACTCGCCGCGGGCAATGGAAAACGACACGCCGGCCAGCGCATGCACCTTTGCTTCGCCCTTGCCATAGGTCTTCCAGACCTTGTCGAAGCGGATGAGCGTTGCGTCGGCGGCCATCAGCGCCGCGCCTCGCGGGCGCCGGTGATCACCTGGTCGCCCGCCGACAGGCCTGACAGGATTTCGGTGTTCTCACCGTCGGTCGAGCCGGTCTTGACACGCACCGCCTCCGGCTGGCCGTCGCGCAGCACATAAAGCGTGCGCAGGCCGTCCGCCTCGCGCACCTGCGGCCGGTTGGCGCGCGGCCGGCCCATGCGCGGCATGAACAGTCTTTGCAGGCTCCAGCCACTTTCGCTCGCCTGCTGCGGCGGGCTGTAGCGGAAGGCAGCGCTGGGCACGGTCAGCACGTTCTTGGCCTCGCGGGTCACCACGGCGACGGTTGCGGTCATGCCGGGACGCAGCAGCAGTTCGTCGTTTTCCACATCGAGGCGGGCGTCATAGGTGACCACGCCCTCGGTCGTCACCGAAGCGAAGGAGATGTCGCGGATCTCGGCGTCGAAGGGGCGGTCGGGAAAGGCGTCGACGGTGAAGCGCGACTGCTGGCTGGGTTTCACCGCGCCGATGTCGGCCTCGTCGATCGCCGCCTTCAACTCCATCTTCTTCAGATCGGCTGCGATGACGAAAAGCACAGGCGCCTGCAGCGACGAGGCGACGGTCTGGCCGGGATCGACCGAACGGGTAAGCACGATGCCGTCGATTGGCGCGTATATCCTGCTTTTCTGGAGGTCGGCTTCCTGGAGCTTCAACTCCGCCTGGGCGATGGCGATGTTGGCCTTGGCGACGGCGACGGCCGCCGAGGCCCGGTCGCGGGCGGCGAGCGCGGTGTCCAGCGCCTGCTGGGCGACCATGCCGCGGTTGGACAGTTGCTGGGCGCGGGTCAGCGTCTGCTCGGCTTCCGTCAGCGTCGTCTCGGCCTGGCCGACTTGCGCCTCAGCAACCTTCAAGGACGCCTCGGCGCGATCGACGTTGGCAGCGATGCGCACCGTGTCGAGATCGGCCAGCACATCACCTTTTTTCACCGTGTCGTTCTCGTTGACCGCGACGGAGCGCACCACGCCGGAAAGCTCGCTGGAAATATCCACCTGAATCAGCGGCTGCAGCGTGCCGGTGGCGGAAACCTCGACGACCAGGTCGTCCCGCGTTGCCGGCACGGTGGTGAAGGAGACCGGAGCCCGCGACGGGCCGGTCCACCAGTAGGCGACGCCGGACAGCGCGGCCAGGACCGCCAGCGCGACCAGCGCACGCCGCGCCAACCGCCCCCAGCGAAAACCGCCGCGCCCGCCGAGGTCGAGCACATCGATGGATGACGAGTTGCCGGCGCGTGGCCGATTGACAATCTGGTCCATCAGGGACCCTTTTCATGCGTGATCGTAAACATCGTTATGGCCAAAGGAAATATCCACGTCGCGAGGCAAGCTGCCGGCGTATTACGTCCGATTGCAGCCCTCTAGATGCTCCGCGGACGGCTACCCCCGGCCATGGCGCTGATTCCGATCCGAAAAATCCCTTCACCTCGACAGGTCATGTAGAGGCGGAGCACTTTCAAGTTAAATTTCGCTCATGTTGGGGTGACCGGAGAGTTGCACGATGAAACGCCGCCGTTACGTGGTCTACGACGTGTTCACCAGCGAGGCGCTGACCGGCAATCCTCTGGCCGTGGTGCTCGACTGCGACGGGTTGGATACGGATGGCATGCAGCGCATCGCCCGCGAATTCAACCTGTCGGAATCGACCTTCGTGCTGCCGCCGGAAGATTCCCGCCACAAGGCGCGGGTGCGCATCTTCACGCCGAACTACGAATTGCCTTTCGCGGGCCATCCAACGGTCGGCACGGCGATCGCCCTTGCCGACCTGTCGGGCAGCGCCGCGCCGTCGATCTTCGTGCTGGAGGAAAACATCGGGCCGGTGCGCTGCGCCGTCGGTCATGTCGACGGCGTGGCCTTTGCCGAATTCGCGCTCGCAAAACTGCCGGAACCGGTGCCGTTTTCGGTCGATCCCGCCATTGTTGCCTCAGCGCTCGGTCTCGGACCGCACGAGATCGGCTTCGAAAATCACAGGGTTTCCTGCTGGACCGCCGGCGTTCCTTACGTGGCGGTGCCGGTTTCAGGCCTGGACATCGCCGCCAAGGTGCGTTTCGACAACGCCGCCTGGATGGAGATTTCGCCGGCGAAGAGCGGCAGCGCGGTGGCGTCGGCCTATGTCTACTGCCGCGAGACGATCCACCACGACACCGCCTTCCATGCGCGCATGTTCGTGCCGGGCAACCCGTCCTACGAGGATCCGGCGACGGGCTCCGCGGCAGCGGCCTTTGCTGGCGCCATCGTGCGTTTCGACAGGCCGGTCGACGGCTCGTCGCAGTACTGGATCGAGCAGGGAATCGAAATGGGCCGGCCCTCGCGCATCAGGCTGGAGATCGATACGGCGCAGGGCGAGATCGAAGCGGCGCGCATCGGCGGCCAGGCCGTCAAGGTGGCGGAAGGAACGCTTTTCGCCTGAGCAGGCCGGCTCCTGACCGAAGCCGCTCACTCCTCGGGCGGGAGTTCTCCGGGCACGCACCTGCCGCTGTCGGTGGCGCGGGGGTCGCATTCCGCCGGATCGATGCCGCGCGTGCCGGAATTTTGGCAGCCGGCCAGCAGCACCAGGGTGAGCGTGGTCAAGAGCAATCGCCGCATCCGCATCTTCCCGTTTCGGAGGCCCGCTCATAACACGGGGCGCATGCCCAGGCGAGGGGAGGGGCGCAGCCTTGACGGCGAGCGATGCGTCCCTCACCCGTCGGGGTGCGGCGGGCATGCTGCGGCACCGGACCAAGAAAAAAGCCCGCTGCCGGGAGGAGGTGGCAGCGGGCTCGATTTGATTGCGGCGAGGGAGGAGGTTCGCCGCTTTCAGCGTCGGCACCACATCTGGGAGGAGGAGATGGCCGACACCCAATAAATACGAAATGCCCGCCGATTCGGCAATGTTCAAATTTGCATGCCTGCTGTGCACATTGTCGCGGGGATTGCAGGCGCGGAGGTGAGATGCACTCGGCGGCTGTACCGCCTGAGCGCCGACATCGCAGCCCACGCCTGCTGGAACCTTTTGGAGCGAGATGAAATCAGGCGGCACCGTCAAAACCTTCCCCGTTACCACGCTGCCCTTCGGCCCTGGCCATTGTTGAGAGAATGCTCCCTTTCGGGAGGTAGTCCGGGAAGCGGGCGCAAAAACCTTGCCTCACAGACTTGATAATATGGCGCAGCTTCCGCGCCCGCCGGCGACTTTGGGCTCTATCCCGTTCCACTGCCGATCGTGTCCCTGGGAGTGGTGTAGCTGACGGCGTTGGTCGCCGCGCTCTCCGGCGTTGGGCCGGGACGATCAGCGCGCCATGGCTGGCAGGCTGATGAGCGGATCATCGCTCATTTGG